>MEDJ01000012.1 GCA_001724025.1 Acidobacteria bacterium SCN 69-37
CAGGCACGGCGCCTGACGCCGCGCGCCCGTCGGCACGCCCCACACGCGTCCCGGCGCGCGAATCCGCACCGGCATCGGGGGCCGGCCGCGTCGATCGCGGGCGGCCCCCGACAGGCGGTGATCGCCAGGCCACGACGCGACAGGCGCCCGCGCCCCGCGTCCAGGCCCCGAGCGCGTCGCGATCGGCCGAGCGTCCGGCACCGGCGCGCGAGAGCGGCAGCCGGGCCACGGCTCGGCCGCGGCGCTGATCACCCACCTCCCGTCCCGGGCCCGTCGTGACCACGACGGACACCCGGGGCGGGAGGTGACCGGCGCGAATCCCGGCACCGTGACGCCGTCATTCCTTGGTACAGTGTCCAGATCATGCGCGCTTCCCGCAGCCTGATCCGCAGCTTCGGGCTCGTCGCCCTGTTCGTCGGCGCGGCGGCCGCCGGCACGGCCGGCGGCGTCCTCTTTGCCTTCGCCGGCGACCTCCCCGAGATCGAGGCGCTCGACGACTACTCTCCCGGCGTCATCACGCGCGTCCTGGGCCGCGACGGGTCGACGGTAGCCGAATTCGCCACCGAACGCCGGCAGGTCATCGGCTACGACCAGATTCCCGAGGTCCTGCGACAGGCCATCATGTCGGCCGAAGATCAGGACTTCATGACTCACGGCGGGTTCCACCCGCTCCTGATGGCCTACGCCGCCGTCAACGACGTCGTCCGATCCGGCCGCACGCCGGGGCGCAGCACCATCACGCAACAACTCGCGCGCCAGCTCTTCCCCGAGTCGCTCGGGTTCGAGCGGGCCTGGATCAGGAAGATCAAGGAAGCCCTCGTCGCCATCCAGATCGAGAAGCGGTACACGAAGGAAGAGATCTTCACGATGTACTGCAACAAGGTGCCGTGGGGGAACCGCACCTATGGGGTCGAAGCGGCCTCGCAGCTGTACTTCGGGAAGTCGGCGCGCGACCTGACGCTCGAGGAAGCGGCCACCATTGCCGGCATGCTGCCGGCCCCGCAGCGGCTCAACCCTTACAGCAGCCTCGAGGCGGCCTCGCGCCGGCGCGCCTACGTGCTCGATCGTATGGTCCGCGAGGGCTACATCACGGCCACCGCGGCCAGCGAGGCCAAGGGACACCCGATCGTCACCCGGGGAGAACCGTCGCAGCCCCCGGCCCTGTCGCGGTATTTCGCCGAGATCATCCGTACGGATCTCGAGGCCAAGTACGGCACGAAGGCCGTCTACGAGGACGGCCTGATCGTCAGGACCGGCCTCGATCCCCTGCTGCAGCGCGCGGCCAACACGGCGCTCGACGACGGCCTGCGCCGGATCGACCGGCTTCGCGGCTTCAGGCGACCTGCCCGGAACATCATCGACGCCGGGGACGGCGCGTCGCTCGACACATGGCGTCACCCGCAGTGGCCGCGCGATCTCGACGAGGGCACCGTCCTGCCCGCGCTCGTCATGGACGTCAGCCAGACCGCCATCACCATCCGGATCGGGACGATGACCGGGCTCATCGAACGGGCCGGCTACCAGTGGACGCGGCGCCAGCCCCGCGATCTCGTGCGTCCGGGTGACGTCATCGAAGCGCGCGTCCGCACCATCGATCACGAGGCCGCCCGGTTCACGGCCGACCTCGAGCAGACACCCGAGGTCGAGGGCGCCGTGCTGGCGCTCGACAACCGGACGGGCCAGATCATGGCCATGGTCGGCGGCGCCAACTTCGTGCGCAGCCAGTTCAACCGTGCCACGCAGGCGAAGCGCCAGGTCGGCTCGCTCTTCAAGCCGTTCGTCTACGCCGCGGCCATCGACAGGGGCTACACCGCCGCATCGATCCTCGACGACTCGCCCGCCAGCTTCAACGTCGGCCCGAACCAGCCGCCGTACGAACCGCGCAACTACGACCGCACGTTCCGCGGGCCGATCCCGCTCCGCCTCGCCCTCGCGCAGTCGCGCAACGTCCCGGTCATCCGCCTGATGGAAGCCTTGGGACCGCGTCAGGTGATCGGCTACGCGCGGCGCATGGGCATGTCGTCACCGATTCCGGAGGTCCTGTCAGTGGCCATCGGCGCCTCCGAGGCGACGCTGCAGGAGATCGTGTCGGCCTACTCGGCCTTCCCGAACCAGGGCGTCCGCATGGAGCCGCTGACCATGCTGGAGGTCGTCGATCGCGACGGCACCGTCCTCGAGCAGCATCGGCCCGAGGCGCACGAGGCGCTGCGGGCCGACACGGCGTACATCATGACGAACCTGCTCGAGAGCGTCGTCCAGCGCGGTACGGCCGCGTCGGCGGCGTCGCTCAACTGGCCGCTCGGCGGCAAGACCGGCACGACCGACGACTACACCGACGCGTGGTTCGTCGGATTCGATCCGGAGATCACCGTCGGCGTATGGATCGGCATGGACCAGAAGCGTCCGATCGGGACGAACCAGACCGGCACGGTGGCCGCGCTCCCGATCTGGCGCCAGATCATGTCCGAGTGGATCGCGCATCGCCGCGAAGCCGGCGACCCTCCGGTCTTCGAGCGCCCCGGCAACATCGTCACCGTCGAAACCGCCACCGGCCCCGAAGTCTTCATCGCGGGCACGGAACCGCAGTGATGCTGGCGAACGATCACGCCTCGTCTTCCATTGTCGTCTCGAGCTTGCCGAGGGCGCGCTTCATCAGGTAGGCCTTGATGAATTCGTCGATGTCGCCATCGAGGACGCGGTCGACGTCGCTGACCTGATACTTCGTGCGATGGTCCTTGACCATCTGGTACGGGTGCAGGACGTAGCTGCGAATCTGGCTGCCGAAGGCGATGTCCTTCTTCTCGCCGCCAATCTCGTCGAGCTTCGCCTGCTGCTCCTTCTGCCGCAGATCGTAGAGCCGCGCCTTGAGCACCTTCATCGCCGACGCCCGGTTCTTGTGCTGTGACCGCTCGTTCTGACACGAGACCACGATGCCCGTCGGCAAGTGCGTGATGCGGATGGCCGAATCCGTCACGTTGACGTGCTGGCCCCCGGCTCCGCTCGATCGGAACGTGTCGACGCGCAGGTCCTTCTCGTCGATCTCGACCTCCACGTCATCGGGCAATTCCGGCCAGACGTAGAGCGACGCAAACGACGTGTGACGACGGGCAGCCTGGTCGAAGGGGGAAATACGGACGAGACGATGGACGCCGGCCTCGGCCGCGAGCAGCCCGTACGCGTAGTCGCCCGACACGACGAGCGTCACGCTCTTGATGCCCGCCTCGTCGCCCGGCTGCGTATCGACCACCTCGCGCTTGAAGCCGCGCCGCTCGATCCAGCGCATGTACATGCGCAGCAGCATCTCGGCCCAGTCCTGCGACTCGGTGCCGCCCGCGCCGGGATGAATGGTGATGATGGCGTTCTTCCTGTCCATCTCGCCGGCGAGCATCGTCCGGATCTCGCCAGCCTCCACTTCCCGCGAGAACGCCTCGATCCCGCGCTCGAGATCGGCCAGCACGTCCTCGCCCGAGCGTTGCCACTCGAACAGCACGCCGAGGTCGTCGGCCTGGCGCCGCAGCGCGGTCGACAGCGTCAGATCGTCGTCGAGCCGCCGCCGCTTCTGAAGGATTTTCTGGGCGACGGCCTGGTCCTTCCAGAAATCCGGCGCGGCGGCCTGGGCCTCGACCTCGCTCAGTTCCCGCTGCAGGCGTGCGTCGTCAAAGGCCCCTCCGCAGGTCGGAGGCCCGGGCGGAGAGTTCGGTGTACGCGCGCGTGAGTTCGTCGAGTGTCATGGCGTCGGAATCTCGTATGTCGGAATCTATTGTCGGAACGTCGGTCAGCGGCCCGCGCGACGGGCGGTCACCATCCCGGCCGCCAGCCACAGCGTGACGACCAGCGAGGCCCAGACGCTCACGTCGCCGATGCGACTGTAGATCGTACGCGCAGTCAGCAGGCGGACGTCAACAGTCAGCACGGCCGGCTCGAACAGCGGCGACGTGGCCAGCACGCGGCCGTACGGATCGACGGCCCCGCTGATGCCCGTGTTCGCCGCGCGCACGACGAACCGGCCCTGCTCCACCGCGCGGATCGCCCCCTGCTCGAAGTGCTGATATGGGGCCGAGGTCCGGCCGAACCAGGCATCGTTCGTGATCGTCGCCAGCAGCGCACTGCCGTTCTCGACGAACTGCTGCGCGAGCGAGGCATACACCGATTCGTAGCAGATGGCGACACTCACCCGTCGCCCCTCGGCGTCGAACACGACGGCTTCGGTTCCGGGTGTGAAGTCACTGACCTTGTCGACGAGCGGGCCGACGAAAAACAGCAGCGACTTCAGTGGCACGTACTCGCCGAACGGCGCCAGCCGCATCTTCCGATACCACTGTCGCGAGTGTCCATCGGGCCCGATGAGCACCGCCGCGTTGTAGTACCGGCCCGGATCGCCCACGCCGCCCGGCTCGATCTGATCGGATCCGATGATGAACGGCGTCGACGTCCCGGCCGCCAGGGCGCGAATCGGCGCGGCCATCGGACCCGACGTGTCGAGCGGGAACGGCGTCGAGGCCTCGGGCCAGATGACCAGGTCGGCTCCCGCAGCAATCGCCTCGCGGCTCAGCGTGAGGTAGCGCGTGACAATGTCCTGGCTGTAGCGCGGATCCCACTTCTGATCCTGCGGAATGGCTCCCTGCACCAGTCCCACGCGCACGGGCGCCCCGGCCTCGAGGAGATCGCCACCAGCCACGCGGATGGCGCCCCAGACGGTGAGGCTCACCATCAACACGAGCGAGGCCACCGCGCCGGCGCGCATGGCGCGCGTCCGTCCAATCGTCAGCGCCACGGCCGCGGTGGCGATCAACGCGAGCAGGGCCGACAGTCCGGGCACGCCCGCCAGGCTGGCGATCTGGACCACGGGCAGCACCGTGGCCTGCGATGCGCCAAGCTGCACCCACGGGAATCCAGGACCGAGCGACGTCCGGAGCCACTCGGTGGCCACCCAGAGTGCCGGCGCCAGCCAGATGCCACCCGGTCCGATCCGACGGACGGCCCCGGCCAGCAGCACGGCGAACAGCCCCGGATAGATGGCCAGATACGCGACGAGGAGGCCGGTGATCGGCACGCTCGCGAGCCACGGCAGGCCGCCGTGCAGGCGCATCGTGTCGACCAGCCAGTACAGGGTTCCCGCGAAATAGACGAGTCCGGTGGTGACGCCGAGCAGGAAGGCGCGCCCCGCCAGCACGCCCCGGCCTGTCCCCGTGACGGCCAGGATGAGCGGGGCCACGGCCAGCCAGGCAAACGCAGGATGACCGAACCGGGGGAAGCTGAAAACGCACAGCGCCCCGGACAGGAGGGCTAGCGGGTAAGCGACGACGACAGTCCTTCCTCGGTCCGCAGCCGGGACTGCACACGCACGGCCTCGGGACGATCGGCGAACGGGCCCACGCGCACGCGGAACAAGCCCCCGGCAGCCGGTGGCGCCACCGTGGCCGTGAATCCCTTCGCAGCGAGCTGACGCGCCTGGCGATCCGCATTCTCGCGTGATCGGTAGGCGCCAACCTGCAGGAACCAGCTGTTCGACGACGCCGGCTTGGCCGTGGCAGCCGGTGTCGGTGCTGCCGCAGGCGGCGGCGTCGCGGGCCGCGGTTCCGGACGTGCCGTCGGCGGTGCCGGCGTGGCCGCCGCTGCCGGCGGCGCAGGCGTCGACGACGCGGGCGGCGTCGTTGCCGCGGGCGGTTCCGCCGCGTCGTCAGTGAGCGGTTCGGACACGGGCTCGGGCTCAGCGGCCGGCGTACTCGTGCCCTGGAGACTGTTGTGATACGCCGTATCGGCCGGCGACAACTCGGTCGGCGGCGGCATCTCGGCGGGCGGCGCCACGTGGGTCGCCGACTCGATGGCCTCGGGCACGGCCTCGCCGCTGCTCCCGATACCCCGGCCGACGGATACGCCGAGCAGGAAGACTCCGACGGCCACGGCCACCGACGTCATGAACAGAAAGACCAGCTGCTTCCCGCTCAGCTGAATTTCCCGGAATTGCGGCTCGGCCATGATCGATCTGCGAGATGGTAACACGCGTCAGGGGCCGACACGGTCGCGCAATGCGCGCGCCTCGGCCGAGGCGGGATCGAGGACCAGTGCGCGGTCGACCTCGCGCCGCGCGGCGTCCCGCTGCCCGCTCTCGAGCAGCGCCTCTCCGAGCGCGACGCGTCCCGCGGCCGTCTCGCGGCACCAGAGCGCCACGGTGTATTCCTCGATGGCGGCCGTCAGCCGGCCGGCCCGCTGGTGGACTCCGCCCAGCAGCCGATGTGGCTCCTCCTCGTAGGGGGACAGGTAGATCGCCCGCCGCAGCTCATCGACGGCCTCGCGGTCGCGCCCACCCGCCACCAGCGTGCGGGCGTTGTCGAGGTGGAAATAGGCTGTGGCCCGCTGATCGCGCTGGGCCGGACCGAGCAGTGTCGTACGAAGCTCCACGGCGTTGGACAGATCGGCAGGTGAGGGAATCCGCGCGAGCCCCGGCGGCACCTGCGCGGCGAGCGCGGGATTCTCGACACCGCTGCCGAGCAGTCGGGCGAGTTCGAGTTCCCGTTGCGCTTCGGTCGTCCGTCCCGACGCCGCCAGGACCGCGCCCATGACCCTGTGTGCGTCGCCATCGGCCGCGTTGAACCGCACGACCTCGCGCAGCCACTTCAGTGCCTCGGCTACCTCGCCGGCCCGGGCGTGCGCGTAGCCGAGATTGAAGAGATAGTCCGTGTGCTCCGGGTGCTCGCCCACCGCGCGCTCGAAGTACGCCGCCGGCGTCTGCCCGCCTGCCGTCGTGCCGCGCCGCAACTGGACGACACCGAGCAGGCTGGAAATGGCCGCGGCCGGCTCGTCCTCGTAGATCGCCGTCAGCGCCTGCCACGCCCCGTCGTACCGCCGCAGTTCGAGCATCGACAGCGCCACGGCGAACCGCGCGCGCCTGTACGCAGCCGCGTCCGGCCCCACGGCGTTGGCCGACGCCAGCGCCCGTTCGTGCTCGCCCTGCGTCGTGTAGAGATCCCAGAGGGCCAGGAGAATCCGCGGATCGGCCGACGCCTGCCGCACGGCCGATTCGAGAAACCGCTGCTGCGCCGCGGGCGTGGTCGCCACCAGCCCCTTCAGGTAACTCTCGAAGGTCTCGAGGGCCAGCGGCGGCAGCGCGGCCCGGGCCGGCCGGACGCGGGCCGTGCCGCTGGCGAGGCGCTCGGTCACCTCGTCGAACACCGCGAAGATGTCGGGCAGGTCGCCCTGGTGCTCGATCGGCGTCACCTCGGTGCCCGTGGCCAGCCGCACCATGCGCGCGCGGACCTCGAGCCGATCGCCAAGCCGCACCTCGCCGAAGACGACCTCCGAGGCCCCGAGGATCTCGCCGACACGCAACGTGGTCGCCCGCGTCAGCGCCGACGTCATCGGCAGATTCAGCCGCGCGAACGCCGCCAGCCGCTGGTCGCGTGACAGGGCGCCCACGCCCCGCGCCTCGAGGCCGTCGGCAATCAGTGTCGACGCCGCTTCGCCCAGCCACAGCGCCGTCCCTTCTCCACCGGGCGCCGCCGCATCGATCTGCGTGGTGAACGGCATCACGAGCACGCGGGAGCCGGGCGCAGCCTGGGCCCACGCCCGCGGCGCCAGCACGACGCACACACTCACAACCAGCACCGAGACGATCCAGGCACGCACGACAGGAAAGAAGACGTTCGTCATGCAGCGGCGGCCGTTGTTTCGATCGGTCGCGTCATCTCCAGCGTCACCGTGATCAGGCAGGATCCGGCGCCCATCGCGCGGCAGCGATCGACCTGCGCAGTCGACGGCAGCCCGAAATGTGCCAGCGTCGTGACCGCCAGCGCGCGGTAGAACCCGCACAGTGGCGCCGGCTGCACCCCACGCACCGAGCAGAAGACCGATGAGATGACCTCGACCTCAGCACCCACGCCGCGCGACCGCACGCGCAGGCGGCTGCCGCTGTCGACAATCTCGGCAATCGCCGCAGCCACGCGCAGCGCCGCCCCGATGCGGAACCGCCCCGGCATCCAGGTGACCATCCGCCGGCGATAGGCCGGCAGCGTCATCAGCGCCCACTCGGCCGCCAGTGCGCCGGCACGCGCCACCACGCGG
This sequence comes from Acidobacteria bacterium SCN 69-37, assembly GCA_001724025.1. Taxonomy (GTDB): domain Bacteria; phylum Acidobacteriota; class Vicinamibacteria; order Vicinamibacterales; family SCN-69-37; genus SCN-69-37. The sequence goes on from MEDJ01000012.1 coordinate 8,062, forward strand.
TCGTAGCCGTCGTCGTCCTCCGTGCGGAGGAAGCCGAGCACGGCCATCATCGGCGCCCGCCCGATGCTGCCGTCACGCAGCCCCTCGGAGTGGAGCCAGTTTTCGTAGAAATCGAGCCGCTGCGGCAGTGCCTCGCTGATCGCCTGGTGCAGACTGGCGGCCACGAGACGGCCAATGTGTCCCTCTGTCATGATGCCTGCATGTCAGGAACGAGGACGGCCGCCGCCATCGTGGCGGGCGGACGTGCGCGCCGCTTCGGCGGGCAGGACAAGGGTCGCCTGATCGTCCATGGCCGCTCCATCATCGTTCGACAGGTGGAGATCCTGCAACGGGTCGCCTCCGATCTCCTCGTCATCGCCGGCGATCCGGCCCGCTACACCGATCTGCCCGTCCGCGTCGTCCGTGACCGCCAGCCGGACCTGGGCGCCATCGGCGGCATCGACACCGCGGTCCACGCCGCCCCCGGCACGCACGTCGTCGTCATCGCGTGCGACATGCCCTTCCTCACGAGCGATCTGCTGACGCACCTCTTGGACCTTGGTCGCGATCGGGACGGCGCCTGGGTGCGCACGGACCGCGGCGTCGAGCCGCTCGTGGCCTGCTACGCCACGGCAGCCCGCGACCGCATCGCCGCCTTCATTGCCGCCGGAGGCCGTCGCGCGTCGGCGCTCGACACCGTGCTGCGGATGGCGGAACTCGCGTCGCCCGACCTCGATCGCTTCGGTGCGCCCGACAGGCTCCTGGCCAACGTCAACACGCCCGACGACTACGCCCGAGTACAATACGACCCCGCATGATCCTGCCCGTCCATCGCGCGGTCCGCGCCGCCCTGACCCACGTCCTCGCCGATCGGTTCGACATTCCCGTTGCCGAGCAACCGTCCATCGTCATCGAGACCCCGCCGCGGCGGGCCTTCGGCGACATCGCCGTGCCCGTGGCGTTCGAGCTCGCACGCCGGCTGCGCAAGGCGCCCCGCGCCATCGCGCAGGACGTGGCCGCGGCACTCGGGCCGATTGCGGGCATCTCGCGCGTCGAGGCGGCGCCCAACGGCTACCTGAACTTGTACCTCGATCGAGCCGGCGCCCTGTCGGTCTGGCTCGTGCCGGGTGCGCGGCCGGAGGCGGCCGACCCCGGCAAGGTCATCGTCGAACACACGGCGATCAATCCGAACAAGGCCGCGCACATCGGGCACCTGCGCAACGCCGCGCTCGGCGACACGCTCGTGCGCCTGCTGCGCTTCCAGGGCCGGCCGGTCGAGGTGCAGAACTACATCGACGACACCGGCGTCCAGGTGGCCGACGTGGTGGTCGGCTTCACCGTGCTCGAAGCCCGCGATCTCGCCTCGGTGCGTGAACTGGCGGACACCGCCACCCCGTCGTTCGACTATTACTGCTGGGATCTGTACGCGAAGGTCACCGAGTGGTACGCGGGTGACAAGGAGCGGTTGGCCGTTCGCCAGCAGGTGCTGCACGACGTCGAGCACGGCGGCAACCCGCGCGCGGAGATGGCGGCGTTCATCGCCGACCGCATCGTGCACTGCCACCTGAAGACGATGGCGCGGCTGAACGTGGACTACGACCTGCTCACCTGGGAGGGCGACATCCTGCGCCTCCAGTTCTGGGCTACGGCGTTCGAGCAGCTCAAGGCGCGCGGCTCGGTGTTCCTCCAGACCGAGGGCCGGCTGGCCGGCTGCTGGGTCATGACCATCGAGGACGGCTCGACGCCGGCCACCGAGGACGCCGCCGACGCGGAGACCGACGAGGAGGCCGAGCAGCGCGAGAAGGTCATCGTGCGTTCGAACGGCACGGTGACCTACGTCGGCAAGGACATCGCGAACCAGTTCTGGAAGTTCGGCCTGCTCGGCCGCGACTTCAACTACCGCATATTCACGACGCGTCCCGATGGTCGCCCACTCTGGGCCACGACGACGCCGTCGACCGATCCAGCGGCGCCGGCGTTCGGCCGCGCCTCGGCGGTCTACAACGTGATCGACACGCGGCAGTCGTACCTGCAGCAGCTGCTGAAGCAGGCCCTGTCGGCCATGGGCTTCGAGAAGGAATCGGAGCGGTCGACGCACTTCTCGTACGAGATGGTGGCGCTCTCGCACGCGACCGCCCGCGCGCTCGGCTACGAGGTCAGCGCGGACGACACGAAGCCGTTCGTCGAAGTGTCGGGCCGCAAGGGGCTCGGCGTGAAGGCCGACGATCTGATCGATCGCCTGATCGAGACGGCCCACAAGGAGGTCGTGGCGCGCAACCCGGCAATGCCCGCGGCCGAGAGCCGGCAGACGGCCGAGGCCATTGCCACGGCCGCCGTGCGCTACTTCCTCGTCAAGTTCACGCGGACGAAGATCATCGCGTTCGACATCGACGAGGCGCTGAGTTTCGAGGGCGAGACGGGGCCGTATCTCCAGTACGCGACGGTGCGCGGGGCGAACATCCTGGCCAAGCTGGAGGAGCGCTTCCACGTGTCGGCCAGGGAGATTCCGGGCAGGCTCACCGGACTCGCGCGCGGTCCGCTCGACGAGGGCGAGGCGGCCGACGAGCTCTGGAACGTCATCCTCGAAGCCGCGCGCCTGGACGAAGTGGTCGACGCCGCGATTCGATCGCTCGAGCTCTCGCTGCTCGCCAAGTACGCGTTCGGCCTGGCCCAGGCGTTCAACGCGTTCTACCACCGGCAACCGATCCTGAAGGAAGAGGACGAGGCCGCACGACTCTGGCGCGCCGCGGCAGTGCTTTACGTCGGTCGCCAGCTCACGGCCGCGCTCGAGATGATGGGTTGCGTGGTGCCTGGAAGGATGTAGGCACGGGCTGCGCGGCTGCGCGGCGGCGGGCTGCACGGCAGCCGGCGGCACGGCGGCGGGCAGCGCGGCCGCGGGGCCCGCGGGCGTGGCCCGGCGCTCCTTGCTCTCTTCGGAGCCCCGACACTTCAGCGGCGCTCCTTCTTCTCGGTACCCCGAGGCTTCAGTGACGCTCCTTCTCTCCGGAGCCCCGAGGCTTCAGCCTCGGGGAGTGCTGGTGCAGGCGGGACGACGAGGGGACTTCAGGCGGCGCGGCTGTCGCCGCCCCGCGACGACGTACACTTGCTGATCGATGGGCACAACTGCAGAGCCTTCTCCTGCCGGCAGCGACATTCTCATCTGCGTGGCCACCTCGCTGGAGGGCCAGGACATTCCGCGAGAGATCGCCGGGCAGACGATCGCTGTCGTCGAGACCGGCGTGGGGCCGGTCAACGCGGCATTCGCCCTGACGCGGGCACTGGCGAGGATGCGGCCGCGCGTGGTCATCTCGCTTGGCGTCGGCGGCGCCTATCCCGGTTCAGGTCTGGCGCCTGGAGACGTCGCGTGCGCCAGCAGCGAGACCTACGGCGACCTTGGGGCCGAGTCGCCTGACGGGTTTCTCGACATGCAGACTCTCGGGTTCCCCGTCATCGCCGGCGACGTGCCGCTCTTTAATCGTCTGTCCGTGGATGTGCAGCCGCTCTCGCGTGCTGTGCCCTTCGTGACGTGCACGATGTGCACGGGCACCGATGACACGGCGGCGCGCGTCGCCGCACGGACTGGCGGCGCCGTCGAGTCCATGGAAGGCGCGGCCATCGTGCACGTCGCCCGCCTGGCGCACGTCGCGGTCGCGGAAATCAGGGGAATCTCGAACATCGCCGCACGACGCGATCGATCGAGCTGGAAGCTGCGCGAGGCTATCGCTGCGGCGCGCACGGCCGCGATGGCCGCCATCGAGGACCGACGATGCTGACGCTCGGAATTTCACCGTGTCCGAACGATACGTTTGCGTTCCATGCCCTGGTCGATCGCTACGGCCTGGTGCTGGACGACGTCGAGGCGCTCAACGTGCGCGCCGAGCGCGGTGAACTCGACGTCACGAAAATCTCGGTGGCGGCATACGGGCGCATCCGCGAACGCTATGCGCTGCTGCGTGCCGGCGGCGCGGCCGGCTTCGGTGTCGGTCCGCTCCTGGTCGCCGCGACCGATCGTGCGCCGGGCGGACGCATCGCCATCCCGGGTGAACGGACGACAGCCGCACTGCTCCTGCGAATGCTCGGTGCGTTCGAAACCGTGCCGATGCGCTTCGACCTGATCGAGCGCGCCGTGCTCGACGGCGTCGTCGAGTGTGGCCTGCTGATCCACGAGGGGCGCTTCACCTACGCGCAGAAGGGCCTGGTGAAGCTCGCGGATCTCGGCGAAGTCTGGGAGGCGCGGATGCAGTGCCCGCTGCCTCTCGGCGCCATTGCCATCCGCCGCGAATTGGGTCCGGACGTCGCGCGCGAGATCGACGATGAGATTCGCGCGAGCGTACGACGGGCGTGGTCGGATCCCGACGGTTGTGCCGACTTCGTCCGGCGCCATGCCCAGGAAATGGCGTCCGACGTCGTCGCTCAGCACATCGCGCTGTACGTCAACGACTACACGCTCGACCTCGATCCCGCCGCTGTCGAGCATCTTGTGTCGCTGGGCGAGCAGGGCGGGCTCTACCCGGCGTCCACACAGCCGATCTTCGCGTATTGAGCCGAAACGGCGGGTCGAGGCGCCGGCATACGGTTCGGCCGTGTGTCGTCCGCGCCGACCTGCGGCCGCACGCTCGCACGCCTGCCACGGGATGGACCGTCGGCCGTGCTGCGGCAAAGTCGCGGTACGAGCCCCACGCGTTGTTCGTCATGTTCGCCAGATACACGAAGTCCACGCGCGGCATGGGCGTGATGAGGACGATGCGTGCGTCGGGGTTCAGCCGACGCAGCCTATCCATGATGATGCGGAACGAGGCGAAATTCTTTTCATCGGTCCCCCGGTACGACGGTGGGCAGTACAGTGTTGGCCGACAAACACCGCGAGCCGCGCCAGACTCCTCTCTTCGGAGCCCGAGGCCTCAGCCTCTGGGAGGCACGTGCTGCCTGCACGCCCCACACGTGTGTGCTCGCACACGTGAATTGATGGCCAGCCGCCGCAGCCTCCACCGCAGAATGTCAATCCCGATGCGACCAATAGCCGGGGCGCCGGCTCGTGTGCGCCACCGCCACGACGTAGATGTCGTCTGATCGAACTCGATAGACGATCACATAAGGAAATCCACGCACGCGGAACTGGCGCGCAGAGAACGGTCCCTGCCTGACGGAACCAATCTCGGAGTAGGCCTCGATCAGCGTCAGAGCATCGGTCACGGAATCGAACAGGCGGCTTCCCCACCCCGGCCGGCGTTCTTCGTACCAGCGAACGGCCTCAGTCAGTTCCAGCGACGCAGGCTCGCTGACGTTCAACGGCGTCACCGTCCGAGAATGTCCCGTTCGATTCGGTGTTTCAGCTCTGCCCACGATTCGAGCCGAACCGTGCCGGCCTCGACGGCCGCAATCCGCCGCTCGATCTCGACATTCCACGCGGCCTCGGCGTCAGGATCGCGAGGACCATCGAGGCTGGCGAGCAGTTCGGCCGCGACCTCGGCGCGCGAGTCGGGCTCGAGGCGCAGGGCGTCGGCCAAAACGTCGGCGGCAGCTCGAGACATGCGACGATCCTACGCCTTCGTCCTCTGACCAACAAGCGCCAGCCGCCGTCGGCAACGCCGCCAAGCCACGGCTGGTCGCACCACCGCCGCCCCCGAACCGCTGCGAGCGGGGCCATGAACCACATCGAGCCCGGTCCCGAGTGGCTGTGTCGATACCCGCGACCTGCCGTCGGCGATCCCGCGAGTTGCGACGCCGGCCCCTGGACGTGCCTTCGCCCCTCACCTCATATGTACCGATGTCCGGAGCTGCCTGAGCAAGGGCGCGACTTACAGCAAGGAGTCCCGCGACTCGCCATGAGCGATCCCACAAGCGACCGTGCGTCTACCCACGACTCAGTCTCGTGGTCCCGCGAAGACGCACGAGCGAGCGACCGATCGAAGAAAGACAGACAACATCACGACCGTCGTTCGTCCGCGTCCAGCGTGAGCAGAAGCTCGTCCAGTTGCGCGAACGTCTCGACCATCGCATCCGCCGCTCCGGTACCGGCAGCGTCGAGCGCCCCCTTCGAAGCGTAGAGCTCGTGCACCGTCAGCAGCGTCTTGCCGTCCTGTTCCTCGAAGGTCACGGTGGTGACGGACCCGTCGCTGCCGCCTTCCTCGTTCGTCCACGCCAGGCGCGAGTGCGGTGTCACCTCGATGTAGCGACCGAAGAACTCTGCCGGCGCCGAAGCTTCCTGCGCGAAGGCCAGACGGTATCTGCCGCCGACGCGCACGTCCAGGTCACAGGCAAGCAGGGACATGCCCATCGATTTCGGCACCCACCACCGCGCGAACAGCTCGGCCCTCGTCCACGCCTCGAACACCAGACGTGCCGGAGCGTCGAACGTTCGAGTCACGACGACCTCACGATCGGACGTCCGTTCCACAGTCGTACGATTGTTCACGGGAGCAGCCTCAGCCTCTCTTCCTCCGTCCATGGATCTTCTCCTGCTGTTTCAACGCTTCGACGACCGTGTCCAACGCGTCGAAGCGCGCGTCCCAGATCCGGCGGTATCTCTCGATCCACGCCGCTTCTTCTTCCAGTTCGCGCCGGCCAAGCCTGCACGTCCGCACACGTCCGACCTTTTCCGTGGTGACGAGCCCAGCCTTCTCCAGGACACCGACGTGCTTCTTCATGCCGGTCAGGGTCATCTGGAACTTCTCGGCAAGTTCCGAGATCGACGCGTCTGACCGGCCAAGCTGCTCGAGAACGCCGCGCCTGGTGGCGTCCGATAACGCGGAAAACGAGTCGTCGAGGCGGCTCGCCATACACTGAACCATACAGTTCACTATACAGCAAGAGGAAAACGCGGGAAGCACGAGCGCGGCTACCGTCTACCAGACCTTCGAAGCACCAGAACACATCTCCCTGGGGCTGAAGCCCCAGGGCTCCGAAGACCAGCACGGTCGGTAGTCGGTAGTCGGCAGACGGTAGTCGGCGGTCGGCAGCCGACGGTCGCTCAGCGGTCCACCGTCTTGTCGAACACCGCCAGTGTTTCGACGTGCGCGGTGTTCGGAAAGAGATCGAACGCCTCGACGGACTCGAGTCTGTAGCCGCCAGCGCCCAGCAGCGCCGCGTCGCGGGCGAGCGTCGCCGGGTCGCACGACACATAGACGAGGCGCGAGGGTGCGAGGGCGATCACGCCGGCCACGGCCTCGGCCGACGCCCCGGTCCGCGGCGGATCGAGCACCACCGTCTCGAACGCGCCCGGCTGCGTGGTCGCCACGGCCACCTCGACCGGTGCCTGCCATGTCGTCAACGTCGACGTCCATGGCTCGGCGTTCAGTTCCAAGTCGGCCATGCTCGTCTCGTCTCCCTCGACAGCTGTCACCGTCATGCCGCGTGCCGCCAGGCCCACCGAGAACAGCCCGACGCCCGCGTAGAGATCGAGCACGCGCGGTCCACGCACGTGACGCAGCACCTGCTGCAACAGCGCGCCCGTGAGATACCGATTGCCCTGGAAGAACGACGACGCAGTGCGCGCCCAGCGGACGTCGGGCGGCAGCCGATCGGTCGGCCCGCAGAGCGTCGTCGTCGTGTCGACCACGCGTCCGTCACCGGCGATCCGCACCAACCGTCCGCGATCGATCGTGGTCACGCCCGTCGCGCCCGTCAGCGTCGGTGCTGACTCGACGCGCCGCGCGAGCAACCGGCCGCGCCCCTCCTGCGGCTCGAGGTGCAGCACGCGCTCGGTCGCCTCGACGTTCTCTCCCACGACAATCGACGCACACGCCCCGGCATCGTCGCCAAGCCAGTCGATCAGATCGGCCACGGCCGCGAGGGTGTCGTCACGGAACTGCGCCGTCGGCGCGGCGTCGCACAGCCTGTGCGTCCGCTCGACGAAGAATCCGGCACGCCGCCCCTGCACGTGCAGCCGCCCACGCAGGCGATAGCCGCGGTCGGGCGAGGCCATCACGCGCACGGGTGCGTCGAGCGCCATCCGGCCGATGCGCCGGAACGCGTCGGCCACCACCTCGGCCTTCAGCGCGCGTTGCCGCTCGAGGGCGACATGTGCATAAGCGGCGCCGCCACAGGCCGGATCGCAGAGGGGCGTCCGGCGATCCGGACTGGCGTCCAGGACGTCGATCGTCGACGCCAGCACCACCTTCTTCGACACGTGTTCGACCCGCACAACAACGCGTTCGCCGGGAATCGCGCCGGAGACGAGCACGACGCGCCCCTCGTCGCGGGCCAGCATCCGGCCGCCGGCCACGGGTCGTTCGATCGTGAGCGTCAGGCGTCGTTCCACATCAGGCTCCGTCACCATCGGCCGCGTGTCCCAGCGTCGAGGCCTCGAGTACCGGCAGGCCGTACTGCTCGCGCAGCAGGCGATCGGTGCTGGCGGCCACCGCACGATCCCAGGCCTCGGCCGGCATCCGACCACGGAACGGCGCGAGCTCGCCGCGCGCCTCGGCTTCGACGGCCGCGAGTGCCGCCCCCGCCGCGTTTCGCGCAGCCCCGGCGACGGATCGATCGATCGCGGCCACACGCGCGATCAGCGCTTCGCGTGCCGTTCCACGCGCGCGACGCAACTCGTCGCGCAGCAGCACCAGATCGTCGAGGATCGTCGTCAGGGCCTCCGGCAGGCCCGCCGGCAGATCGAGTCGCCCCGATGCCGCCACCAGCCTGTCGATCGCGCGATCGAGCTGGCGCGTCATCGACGGCCGGCGTCGCTCCTCGATCGCCGGCGGCAGGTCGCGCGCGTCCACCGCCTCGGCCTGTCCCCAGGCCCCGACGGCCCGTCGCCAGTCGTCGAACAGCGCACGCACGTCGGCGTCGCAGAACTCGAGACGCAGCGGACGCTTCGATCGGCCGGCACGATGCCGCTCCACCTTCTGATCGATGCCCCGATAGACGATGCTCAGCGGAATGCCGGCGAGCGCCCAGGTACGCACGAGTTCGAACGCCGTGCCGGCGATGCGGATGAGGTGGCCCTCGTTCACGCGCGCGAGGTGGGCTTCGACGCGGCGGCAGTATTCCCCGAGGTCTACCGCGTTATCGGCCGCGCGTTCATCGCGTGGATCAGCCACCGATCGGCGCCTCCCAGATCACGTCGCCCGCGATCACGCGCTCGACGCCCGCGCTCGTCTGCACGATCAGCGCGCCCTCGCCATCGATATCCATCGCCCTGCCCTGTCGTTCACCTGTCGTATCCGTCCATCGGACCATGCCGCCAAGTCCCGCGCGCGCCAGGCCGCGCCACCGCGCGATCACGGCGTCGCGCAGATCGTGCCGCAGCAGGTGCATCGCCCCGCGCAGCTGGTCCAGCAGTCCGACAGCCAGGTTCGCGCGATCGATCTCGCGTCCGAGTTCGGTTTCGAGCGACGACGCGCGGTGCGCGAGATCCGGCGGCAAAACCACGTGCCGCACGTTCAATCCCAGTCCGATGATGACGGCGTCGCTCCGTCCGCCCGCGCTCACGGTCTCGGCCAGGACGCCGCCGAGCTTGCGCCAGGGCCGCCCAATCACGAGATCGTTCGGCCACTTCAATTCCACCGGCAACCCCGTGTCGCCAAGCACCGCCTCGGCCATCGCCATGCCGGCCGCCAGCGTCAGCAGCGACGTGCCCCGCGGCATGTCGGGCCGCACGATGACCGAGAGATACAGACCGGCGCCGGGCGGCGAGAACCACTCGTGCCCGCGTCGCCCGCGTCCACGGCGCTGGTGATCGGCCAGCACCGACGTGCCTTCCGACGCGCCTGCCGCCGCGAGCGCCAGGGCGACGTCGTTCGTGGAATCGACCTCGGCGACGTAGCGGACGTCGGCAAACGCGCCAAGCGATGACGCGTTGGCTGCGAGTGCAGCGGCCAGATCGTCAGGCAGCGGTTCGAACGACACGGCCGATCAGAGATCGATTTCGAGGCTGATGTCCGCCGCGGGGGCCGAGTGCGTGAGCGCGCCCACCGACACGTAGTCGGCGCCCGACGACGCGAGGCGACGTACACGATCGAGCGTCATGTTCCCGGACAACTCGATCTTCGCGCGGCCCGCCACGCGCGCGATCGCCAGCGTCGTGGTCTCGTCATCGAGGTTGTCGAGCATGATGATGTCGGCTCCGGCGCGCACCGCATCGTCGACCTGATCGAGCGACTGCGTCTCGACCTCGATGGGCGCCGGTGCGCCCGCCGCGCGCGCCCGCCGCACGGCCTCGCCGATGCCGCCAGCCACGCGGATGTGATTGTCCTTGATCAGGACGGCATCGTAGAGCCCGGCGCGGTGATTGCGTCCACCGCCGCACGCCACCGCGTATTTCGCGAGCGCGCGCATGCCCGGCACGATCTTGCGCGTGTCGAGCACCTGCACCGGGGCCGCCGCCTCGACGAACGTGCGCGTGATCGTGGCAATTCCCGAGAGCATCTGCAGCAGGTTCAACGCCGTCCGTTCCGCGGTGAGCAGCGCACGCGCCTGCCCGCGGATCACGGCCACCCGATCGCCGGGCTCGCAGCGATCGCCATCGCGACGCACGGGGTCCCACACGACGTTCGCATCGAGGGCGGCAAACACTTCCTGGGCCACCTCGAGGCCGGCCAGCACGAGCGACGACTTGGCCACGAGAACCCCCTCGGCCTGCCGACGCTCCGGCACGATGGCACACGAGGTCACGTCGCCCGGGCCGACGTCCTCGGCCAGCGCCAGGCGCACGAGGTCACGATAGGCCGACACGGCCAGCGGCTCACGCATCAGCGGTATCCGGCGCAATCGCGACCGTCAAGTCCGCGGCGCCACACGTAACGACGGGCACGCTGACGTTGTTGCCCTTGATCACGTCGTCAGCAATCAACGCCCAGATTGCCGCAGACGCCGGCGTCGACAGCGTGAGCCGGACCGGGATCCCGAACCCGAGCTTCTGGTTCGATCGCGCGTGCCGGATCGCGGCCGTGTTCGCCGACGCGGCACTGACGGCCTCGGCGGCGATCGGATCGTCGGCGGCGATCGGCAGATCGGCGCGCACAGGCCAGGGCGCGCGATGAATCGATCCGGTCTGCCACCACGACCACACGTCCTCGGTGACGAACGGGAGGAACGGCGCGAAGAGCCGCAGGACGACCGACAGGGCCGCGGATGCGGCGGTCACGGCCGATGCGGCGCCGGGGCCCTCGCCGGCACGGCGCCGCTTCACCAGCTCGATGTAGTCGTCGCAGAACCACCAGAAGAACTCTTCGGTTTCGCGGAGCGCCGCGGCGTAGTCATACGCCTCGAGGTGACGCGTGACCGACGCGATCACGCCTGCCAGCCGCTGCAGCATCCCGCGATCGATCGCCTCGGTGACCTCGCCGGCCGGCGTCGTCTTCGTCAGCACGAACCGCGAGGCGTTGAGCAGCTTGATTGCCAGCCGCCGCCCCACCTTCATCTGCCCCGGCTCGAACGCCGTGTCGACGCCCGGCCCGCCGCGCGCAGCCCAGTACCGCACCGCGTCAGACCCGTGCTCCTCGAGCAGCCCCATCGGCGTGACGACGTTGCCCTTGGACTTCGACATCTTCTTGCGATCGGGATCGAGCACCCAGCCCGAGATGGCCGCGGTCTCCCACGGCAGGGCGTCCGTCTCGAGGTGCGACCGCACCACCGTGGCAAACAGCCACGTGCGGATGATGTCGTGCCCCTGCGGCCGCAGGTGCATCGGATACGTGCGCTGGAACAGATCCGGGTCGCGGTCCCAGCCGCACACGATCAGCGGCGTGAGCGACGAGGTCGCCCACGTGTCCATCACGTCGGGATCGCCGACGAACCCGCCGGGGACACCACGCTGATCCGCCGTGTAGCCGTCGGGCAGGTCGGTCGACGGATCGATCGGCAACCGATCCTCGGACGGCAGCAGCCGCGCGGCATGGTCGATCGTGCCGTCCTCGCGGACCTTGTACCAGACGGGGAACGGCACGCCGAAGAAGCGCTGACGGCTCACGCACCAGTCGCCGTTGAGGCCGTTCACCCAGTTCTCGTAGCGCGACACCATGTGCGCCGGCACCCAGCGCAGCTGGCGACCGCGCTCGAGCAGGGTCGACTTCAGATTCATGGTGTGCACGAACCACTGGCGGCTCGTGACGATCTCGAGCGGCCGATCGCCCTTCTCGAAGAACTTCACGTTGTGCGTGATCGGCCGCGGATCCCCGACCAGCGCTCCCGTCTCGCGCAGCAGTTCGACGATGCGCGCCTGCGCCTTGCTGGCCGACAGGCCGGCCAGCGACGCATACGCGCGGGCGGCCGCCTCGGGATCGGTCGACTCCCAGCCCTCACTGCCCCACGTGATCGGCCGCAGTGTGCCGTTCGTCTGGATCACCGCGCGGACGGGCAGCGACAACTCGCGCCACCAGACCACGTCGGTCACGTCACCGAAGGTGCAGATCATCGCGATGCCGGTGCCCTTGTCGGGATCAGCCAGCTGATGCGGCAGCACCGGCACCGGCACCGAGAACAACGGGGTCAGCACCGTCGACCCGAACAGCGGCTGATAGCGGGCGTCGTCGGGGTGCGCCACGAGCGCCACGCACGCGGGCAGCAGTTCCGGCCGCGTGGTGTCGATGATGACGTCGCCCTGGCCGTCGGTGCGTGCGAACCGCAGGCGATGGTACGCCCCGGCCATCTCGCGATCTTCGAGCTCGGCCTGCGCCACGGCCGTGCGGAAGTCCACGTCCCAGAGCGTGGGCGCCTCGAGCTGATAGGCAGCATCCTTCGCCAGCAGGCGCAGGAACGAACGCTGCGACACGCGCTGCGCGTCGCGTCCAATCGTCGTGTACGTGCGCGACCAGTCCACCGACAGGCCGAGGTGCCGCCACAGCCGCTCGAACGCGCGTTCGTCGTCGACGGTCAGCCGTTCGCAGAGCGCGACGAAGTTCGGTCGCGAGATCGACACCGGCGTCGTTCCCGACTTCGCCGGCCGTCCCTGCGATGCGTCGAAGGGCGGCGTGAACAACGGGTCGTACGGCAGCGACGGATCGCAGCGCACGCCGTAGTAGTTCTGCACGCGCCGCTCGGTCGGCAGCCCGTTGTCGTCCCAGCCCATCGGGTAGAACACGGCCCGGCCGCGCATGCGCTGGAACCGCGCGATGACGTCGGTGTGGGTGTACGAAAAGACGTGGCCCACGTGCAGCGATCCGCTGACCGTGGGCGGTGGCGTATCGATCGCGTAGACCGCGTCACGCGGCGACGACTGATCGAACCGGTAGACGCCGTCGGCGTCCCACCGGGACATCCATTTGTCTTCGAGTCCTTCGAGGGCGGGCTTTTCTGGGATGAGTGACATGAATCCGGCGCAGGTCGATGGGCCGGCCGCGCGGGCCGGCGCCATTAGACTTTACTCCGGATTCGCCTTGATCTTCTCGATCTCTTCCTTGATCAGCCGCTCGGCCGTCTCGAGCACGATGCGCCGGACCAGGTCGTCGGTCATCTTCGTGAGCACGCGGCGGACGGCGTCTTCCACCGTGGCCTCCGTCACCGGTGCGGCCGCGACCGGGGCCGGCGTGCTGGACTGCTCGGCCGCCAGCAGCGCCGAGAACGCACTGACCAGCGACACCTTCGGCGGCGCAGCGGCGGCAGCGTGCACCGGGTCGATCGGCCGCGGTGTCTGGTGGATGGGCTCCGGCAGGCCGAGCTCCCACACGGGCCGATCGGGCGCCTCGAGCGGCTCGGGGCTCGCGAACGTCGCGGGCTGACCAAAGGCCGGCCCGGCATGGTCGACGAGCGTCGACGTCGGCGCCTGCGACGCCAGGTGCACGGTGGCGGCGTGATCGGCTCCGACGACCGCCGACGGCTCGACCGCGACGGCCGCCAGGGCCGGCTCGGGCACGCGCTCGAGCAGCTCACGCACGCGCGAGACGAGCTGCTGCGGCTCGAACGGCTTGACGAGCACGCCATCGGCCCCGGCCACGCGCACGCGCTCCTGGTCGATCGGCTCGAACGCGCCCGCCAGCAGCAGGACCGGCACGTGACGCAGCCGCGGCGACTGCTTGACGAACTCGGCGAGGGCATACCCGTCGACCTGCGGAACGTTGACGTCCGCCAGGATCACGTCCGCCGTCTCGCCTTCGCACCACTCGACGGCGCGCCGGCCATCACCGACCGACACGACGCGCACGTCTTCGTTGGCGAACGTCAGTTCGATGACGCGCTGGATCGTCACACTGTCATCGGCGAGGAGAAGCGTCTTCTTGGGCATCCTGTCCGTCACACGGCCTCAGCGGGCGGCTGGACCGTCCGGTTGATGAAATCCACGATGGCCTGCATCGGCGTGCCGGGTTGAAAGACGCCCTTCACGCCCATTGCCTGCAGTTTCGGCACGTCGACGTCGGGGATGATGCCCCCGACGAGCACCGCGACGTGGTCGAGTCCCCGGGTCCGCAATTCGTCCATCAGCCTGGGACACACGTGCATGTGCGCCCCGCTCAGAATCGAGAGCCCGACGACGTCGGCATCCTCCTGGAGGGCGGTGGCCGCAATCTGCTCGGGCGTCTGTCGCAGGCCCGTATAGATCACTTCCATCCCCGCGTCACGCAGCGCCCTCGCAATCACCTTGGCGCCCCGATCGTGCCCGTCGAGTCCCGGCTTGGCAATGACCACGCGGGTGTTCCGCATCCGCTCCATTCCGCCCGACGTCCATCGCCGGAGTCGCCATTCTATTGCAAGGGACGTACCCCACGCGGTGCCTGCCGCCACGCGGTCCGAGCCGAGGACCGGGAGGCGTCGATCGGTTACGGAACTGTACACGCACCCGCGCGTTGCGCACCCGGCTCGTCCCGATCCGCCTCGTCATCACGGCCCCAGACGTCCTGCAGTGCCGTGCACATTTCACCGAGGGTGACGTCGGCCCTGGCGCACGCCACGAGCGCGGCCATCGTATTCCCGTGGCCGCGCGCGGTGGTCTGCAACGCGGCGATGGCGGCCGTGGCCGCGCGGCCGTCACGCGAGCGACGGACAGCCGCCACGCGACCGGCGCGCTCGCGCGCCAGGGCCTGGCCTGCCCTGCTCGCCTGACCAGCCATGCTGGCGACGACGCGCGAGGAGCCCGTCCCTGGCGGCGGCTCGAGTCGTGCCAGCAGCGCGGCCCGCCCGTCTGCGGTCGTCACCCCGCCGAGGCGATCGAGCGCGTCGAGATCGGCGCGCGCGCCATCGGCCAGATCCTTCGTCACCTGCTCGACGAACCACGCCCCGCCCAGCGGATCGGCACAGCCGGCCAGGCCGTTCTCGAAGGCGAGCACCTGCTGCGTGCGCAGGCCGAGCGTGGCGGCCTCGATCGCCGACGCGGCCGCGGCCGCGTCAGCCGACGTCGCCTGGAGTCCGTCCACGCCGCCAAGTGCGGCCGACAGCGCGCGGTACACCGTGCGCACCAGGTGGTCCGATGGATCAGCGTCGATCCCGGCATCGGCCATGTGCGCGTGGATCCGCAGCGCCGGTGCCTGATCGGCCGCGACGCCGAAGCGGTCCCGCATCACCCGCGCCCACACGGGCCGGACGGCGCGGAACCGGGCCAGTTCCTCGAAGACGCCGTCCTCCACGCCGAAGAGGCCCGCCATGCACGCGGCTGCCCGGGTGGCATCGATCCCCGCCGCGACCGCCGCGTCGATGTACGTCGTCGCCAGCGCCAGCACGTACGACAACTCCTGCGGGACGGTGGCCCCGCGCGCGCGGGTCCGCTGCCCGTTCACGGAAACCGCCGACCACTGCGGCACGTGATCGAGACAGAACGCCATCGTGTCGCAGACGAGACGCTGAGCCGGCGCGACCGGAAACAGTCCCCTGTCGCCCAGGATACCGGCGCCGAGAATATCGTGCTGCAGGGTGCCGCGCAGCGCATCCCAGCGCACCTGCCGGCGCTCGGCTGCGGCCAGCACGAGCGCGAAGAGCATGGGCGCGGGCGCATCGACGGCCAGCGACACCGATACCGCGCGCAGATCGATCCCGTCGAACAGTTCGAGCACGTCCGCCGTCGAGGCGAGCGACACGCCAGAGATCCCGACGTCACCGGCGTTCGGCGTCGCGTCCGGATCGCGGCCGGCACGCGTGGCCTCGTCACCGACGACCCCGAGGCCGGAGGCTCCGGCCTCTACCATCTGGCGATACCACACGTTGACGGTCGCGGGGATCCCCGCGCCGCCTGGCGCGTGGACGATCCACTGTCGCGGGGGCTCGTCGGCCAGTCGGCTGTCGCGCGCCCCGCCATCGTCGCCGCCGGCGACATTCGCGAGATCGTCGGGGGTGGCGATCACGTCGACGACCCGCCCCGACGGCGTGAGGAATACCGGCGCGCGTTCAGGGGCACGCGTGCGTGCCGGCGTCAGGACGCTGGCGGTCCACTCGGCACGGGTCATCGACGCACCGCGGGCCTCGTCATCCCGTGACACGCAGGGCCACCAGTTGCTTCACGCGCTCGCCCGCCTGCTCGGCCGCAATCTCGACGAGATACTCGCCGGGGGGGAACGATCCGAGGGCCAGTTCGCTCTCGAAGAGGCCAGGCGACGCGTTACCGCGCGGCGCGGGTGGCGGCAGCGCGGCCAGTTGATCGCCGTTCTGATTCAGCAGCCGCATGGTCAGGGATGGGGCCGTGCCGCCCGGGCCGTAGGCTCCGAACCGGATCAACATCCGCTCGGCCCGTCCGAAGACCGCGTTCACGACGGGCGCGGGCGAGGCCGTCTGCCGGATCGCCTGCAGATCGCGCGCGGTCCGGCCGCGAAACAGGAACGGGGTGGTCAGCTGGGGGCCGGTCGTGGTGAAGTCGGGCACGTCGAATGCGGCCTCGTCCGCGTCGAGCCGCAGGCCGCGCGCGTTCTCGGGCGTGACGCGCACGCGCAGCGGCCCCGGGGGCGCCTCGAACGTGACGTGCCCGGCCGGTCGGCCCGTCCCCGGTGAGGCCGGCGCGACCGTGCCGCTGTAGACCTCGGTGCCGGACAGCGTGGTGGCCACGATCGCCACGCGATCGACCGCGTCCGACGCATCGGTCGGCGCGCCGGATCGCACCTCCCACGCAAACGTGACCGCCGCGCCCGGCCGCGCCTCCGCGCGCTCGGCGCCCATCCACACCGACACCTGCCGGCTGCGGTTCGCTGTTGCCGACCGCATCGCATCGAGCGCCGCCGTGACCTCGGCCGGCGATTCGGGCCGCGTCGGGGTCGTCGCGCGCATGACGTCCTCGGCCGTGAAGGCCCAGTAGCCGCGGCGCGCGCGCACCTCCACGTCCCGCCGGTTCACCCGCACGCGGATCTCGTGGAACTTGCCATCGCGCGGCGACCGCGACGAGGTGTAGCCCAGCAGGTAGTACGCGCTGCTGTCCTGCACCATCTGCCGCAGGGCCGGCAGCGGATCGTTGCGCCCGACGATCGCGCGACCTTCCGTGCGGTCGGCCATCACGCGCAGCAGATCGGTCGACTCCCGGAGAATCCGGCGATCGTTCTCGTTCGACACGTCCTCGTCGACACCGAACTCGAAGTTCGCGAGCCCGCGCGGATCGAGCGGATAGAACGACACGTTGTTCCGCGTCGCCGCGCGAAACACGCGGGCCTCGAGCTCCGAGAGCAACCCGGCATCCTCGAAGAAATCCTGCGCCTGCGTCCGGGAGTTCTCGACGCGCCCGATCGGCTGCGATCCCTGCCAGGAACCGGAGACGCGCACGCCGGACGGCACCGCGCCGCTCATCCCCTCGCTCACGTAGATGATCGCCTTGCGCCCCTCGCGCAGCGTGCCGAGGTATTCGCTGATGTTCTGCAGCGCCGTCATCGTGAGCGAGTTGCGCAACTGCTCCTGCTGCTCGACGGGCAGCGTCTGGTAGCGGTACTCGATCGGCGCTTTCGGCGTGTAGTCGTACTTGCGCCCCTCGAACGCCATCACCTCGTTCGAGGTCAGGGCGTGGTTGCGCGAGAAGGTCATACCTGCCACACCCGAGAGCGGAGTCGCGATGGCGACGAGATCGTTGCGGGAGAGGCCGCGCAGGAAATCGGCGAGCTGCTGGCGCGACCGCATGCTGTTGCCGCGCCTGACGTGATAGTCGTCGAGAAAGACGACGAAGAGCCGGTTCTCGAGGCGGGCGGCCTCGCGTCGTTCCTGCTCGAGCGACAGGATCTCGCTGGCCGCCCCGGGATCGTCGAGGCCGTTCCCCGTCTCCACGAGGCGGAACGAGGTGACCGTCTGCGGATCCCCTTCTTCGCGCACCTCGAAGTCCGCGGCGGTGAGGTCGCGCACCGGCTGCCCGTTCCTGTCCGTCACGATGACATCGACGCTGACCGCATCGA
Source organism: Acidobacteria bacterium SCN 69-37 (assembly GCA_001724025.1). Classification (GTDB taxonomy): domain Bacteria; phylum Acidobacteriota; class Vicinamibacteria; order Vicinamibacterales; family SCN-69-37; genus SCN-69-37. Next base: position 26,265 of record MEDJ01000012.1, read on the forward strand.
CACCACCACGGAACGTCGGCGGTGCCTCCTGTCCCCCGTCGTCAGGGCCCTGCGCGGCCGGCCACGCCAGGCACAACGACACGGCCGCCAGCACGAGGCCGACGCGAACGGGACGGAAACGACGCGACACCGGCGGCATGAACACCTGCGACCACACGACTGAACGGGGACGGCGCCATGATACCACCCGGCCTGTGACCGGCGCCGGAGACGACTGGCCTCCGCCCCCGTCACGGCGTCCAATCCGCGACAACCGAATCCTCCGGCACGCTCCCGGGGCCACGCGCGCCTACGACTGGTCAGGCCAGCCTCCCCTGTCGCAGGAATCCACTCGAGCGCGTCGAGAGCTCCGTGCGGCCGCCACCGACAGTTCTGTAAGCGGAATACACGGCGGACCGTGCCACGGCGGGCCGCGGGGCCGCCCTCCTTCGCCTCGCCCGTCGGCCGTCAAATTCCCCCATAGTCGAATAGAGGTACATCATGTTGCGAATACACCTGTAATTCAGCTTCCCATGTCGGCCGGGTTATGTCAGCATCAGCGAACTCCCCGCTGCCTGGAGGTTCCTATGCGGTTTCCTGCTGCCAGACGCGCCAGAAAGCTCCTGCTCTTCTTCGGAATCCTCGCCTGCCTTGCCGTGACATCGCCCGTATCACCGCCGATCATGGCGGCACCAGGGCCCGCCTTGCTTGTGCCGTCCGTCAGTGCCAATGTCCGGCCCCTACCCAACGACAACGGCTGGAACAACGCCTCGGTCGTGGTCTCGTTCGAATGCGAGGACGCACCCGTCAGTTGCAGCGCGCCGGCGCCAATCGCCAACGAAACGACCGCCTTTGAGGTCTTCGGCTATGGCAACGACGGCGTCACCGAGGCACAGACGAGCGTGTTCGTCAGTATTGACGTCACGCCGCCCGTCGTGACAATCACGTCTCCGTCGTCTGGCACCACGAATGCCTCGAGTGCCGCGATCGAGGCCATCGTCTCGGACAGCCGTTCTGGTGTCGATGCGGTCTACTGCAACGGTGAAAGAGGCGACTCTTGACGATGGCGTGGTTGAATGTACAGTTGATCTCGCCAAAGGCAGGAATGCTGTCATAGTGACCGCCATCGATCGAGCAGGCAATAGCTCCTCCCGATCGATTCGCCTAACGAGAACAGGCACGCCGTCATCCATTCGGGCAACACCAACGACGCGAATCATGCTGGTCGGCGAGACGCACCTCCTGCGTGTGGTCGACGACTTCGGGCAAGCTGTCACCGATGCGACGTGGACGACGGATGCCGACGACGTTGCCGAGATCGGAGTCGTCAACGGGGAGAACCGGGTCGAGGCGACCGGCATTGGCTCGACCATCTTGACTGCAACGTCAGGCACTCTCACAGCGACCGTTGAAATCACGGTAGTGGCTACCCGCACAACTGGCGATGTCGTGTGGCGCTCTACGCCCGAGGCTGACGACACATGGTGGCCCCACTACCCACAGTACACAGGCCCCAACGACCCGGCCATTTTCTCATTCGAACAAGATCCGGACGGCTATGTGATCAAGGCACTCGGGACTCAGGGCACTGAAAGCTGGCGTCAACACATCGGGTGGAACTGGCCACTGATGACCGATACCTTCGGAGGGCTGCTTGTGAACACATCGACCGGGACACTCCGGCGCATCGCGGGGCCGTCTGGCGTGGCGGATTGGGAATTGACGGCCGGCGCAGACCGATGGGCGCAGAACGCGGACGGCGTGCTATTTGGTATCGAAGACAGCCAGACTAGCTCCGACGTGCGTTATGTCATTGGCGTAGACGGCAGTACGGGTCAGGTCATATTCCGGCGTGAACTTCCGACAAGCCACTACGCGACCTTCAACAGCGATTGCCATACAGACCGAAACAATGCCGGCGCCATGCGCCCCCAAGTGTCAGATCCCGTGGTTGGCCAAGGCGGTGCCGCGTATATTCAGGTCGCAACGACTGACTCGACCCAGGATTACTTCCCGTGTGGGATAGGCGCAGTATCGCACACAAGTAATCTGAGGCTCTTTCGCATCACAGCCACGGGTAGCAGCACGGAGACGACGCTGTGGAATTTCAGTACGAGCGGTCCCGGCGGAACGCCCACCGAGGTTGCCAACCCGGAATTCACCCTACCTCTCCCATCAGGCGAAATCGCCACAACGCTGAGGATCAGCGGAACATCGGGCTCGTCACGGGAGACCCTCCTGGTTTCCGGCGGCTCGGCATCGTCTCTGACAGCCATCGGAGCCATGGTTCCTGTACTCGTGGACAACCATGGGACCATATTCGCCACCGACGGCGGCTCGACGATGAATGCCGTCAACGCGGCGGGTCAGGCACTGTGGTCCGACTCCACGGAAGCCATGCCGATTCAGTCCATGGGCGACGGAGGAGTCGTGACCTATGACGGATTGGCCATGACGGTGTACGACAATCTCGGAAACGCCGCCTCACCAATTCCGCTCGAGATTGAAAGACCCGCTTCGCTGGTGGCGCTTGGACGTTGGACTGGCGTTCAGTACAACGAAATCGAAGAACGGTACGATCTCGTGACAGTCGTTGGTCCGGAGGCAATGCGGACTGAATTCGAGTACGCGACTCAAGGCCCACCTGCGCAAAGGCACCAGATCAGCCAGTACGACACCGCGGATATCGCTGCTGGCGCGACTCTCCGTTTCTACTTCGATACCTCATACAAACTCGACAAAGAGTTCGGTGGATCAATCTGCAAGGTCGATGATCGGTATATCGGCACCGTGCCGGAACAAAGTCCGTACGCTGACACCGTCATAGTCACCCTCTGTGACGTCGGGCAGACACCTGTCGGTCCGTACCACACACACGGAAAGTGGGGTAACGATGGCATGAGCAGCGCCGACATGCTCTGCGCCAAGGTCGGATGCACGGGGGCTCCACGTCCGCCCTACGGAGCCGGAAAACCCTGGTGGGTCAGTAACTCCTGCGGCGCTGTTCGCCGATACACTTATCTCGGCACCTGGAACGACGGGGACGATCCGCTCGTTGCGGGCCCGCATCGCGAGTACGTCACGGTCTACGGTTGCCATCAATGAGAGGAAACGGGCATGCTCAAATTTGTTCTTGTCGCAGCAAGCCTCGTCGCGTGGACGATTGTCCCCGTTGTCCAGCAGGTTCGCACGTTCGATGACCTGGAGCATCGAACCGGCTGGATCTTCCTCGGCCTGATCGATGCCACATACGACGAGCACATGCTCATGTCTGCCCCGGTCGCGGTCGAGGAAACAGCTCCGAGAGAACACCGCTTCAAGCTCGCGAGAGCCGGCTACGTGATCGAGCTCCTTCGGGACGAGCCGCTGCTCATCCGCGACTACAAGACACGCGGTGAAGAGGAGCGGCTCTGGGCGCCAGTCAGGTATCCGGAAGTCCTGGAGTCCGAGCGCGGTGCGGACGAAACCGGCATCATTCTGCCGGCAAAGTCCCGTTTTCTCCTGGCTGTCGTCGCCAAGTCCCCGCCCAGTCCGCGCGGAACAATGGGAGTCTTTGGCCGTCTGGAGCCCGCGCCACCGATTGAATACGCACCTCCGCCGCAGTAGGCAGCGACGTTCTTACACGACGCGCCCGGCGCCTGGCCGCCTCGTGCGGTGTCAGGCGCCGGGCGTCAGAATCGCCGCCAGCGCCTCGCGAATCCGCGCCGCCGTCACCGGCAGTTCTTCGGGCAGCACGCGCGTCTCGCCGAACACGGTCATGAAGCTCGTGTCGCCGTCCCAGCGCGGAACGACGTGCATGTGCAGGTGCTCGGCAATGCCGGCCCCGGCGGATCGGCCGAGGTTCATGCCGAGGTTGAAGCCGTGCGGGGCGTAGACAGCGCCGAGGGCCTGTTCGGCCGCCTGGCCGAGCGCCATGATCTCGAGCAGTTCGTCGGCGTCGAGATCCGCCAAGCGCGCCACGTGCCGTTTCGGCACGATCATCACGTGGCCGTTGTTGTAGGGAAACTTGTTGAGGATGATGAACGCGCGCGCGGCCACCCACGCCACGAGCGGCTCGTCGCCGCGGGCCAGGGCGTCGCAGAACACGCACGCGGGACGCGGGGCGCCGGCCGTGGTCACGTACGACAGTCTCCAGGGCGTCCAGAGCCGGTACATACGGCGCCGCTAGACAGGCCGGGCGCCTGCCTGATCGAGGGCCTCGGCCTCCGCATCCGCCTTGTTGATGAGATCTTTCAGTTCCTTGCCCGGCTTGAAGTAGGGCACCTGCTTCGGGGGCACGTCCACCCGATCGCCGGTCTTCGGATTGCGCCCCTTGCGCGACTCGCGGCGACGCAGGCGGAAGCTGCCGAACCCGCGCAGTTCGATCTTCTCGCCCCGCTGCAGGGCCTCGACGATGCTCTGGAACACCGTGTCGACGATGACCTCCGCATGTTTCTTGGTCAGGGTCGCCACCTGGGCCACTTCTTCGACGAGTTCGGCTTTGGTCATGGGAGGAGGACATCAACGGGCCGGCCGTGAGGCCGACCCGTCTGGCTTTCTCGCGTGCGAGGCGGAGACCTGCGGGCGTCCGCAGGCCCCTCGGTCCCTACTTCAAGTGCTTGAAGTGGTCGCCCAGGGTCACTTCCGGACGGCCCGTCGACTCGGCATAGGCCTCCCAGTCGGCACGGAACTCGGCGTCCTTGAGCGCGCGGATGCTCAGGCCGATCTTCCGCTCCTCCGGCACGAGCCGGATGATCTTCATCTGGTAGGTTTCACCGGCCTTCAGCTCGAGCTTCTCGGCGCCCTGCGCCGAGTCGAACTCGGAGACGTGGATGAGCCCCTCGATGCCGTCGGCCAGTTCGACGAACGCGCCGAAGTTGGTCAGCCGCACGACCTTGCCGTCGACCACGCCGCCGACTTGGTGCGTCTCGAAGAACTCCTTCCAGATGCCCGTCTGCAGCTGCTTCAGCCCGAGCGAGAGCCGCTGGTTCTCGGCGTCGATGCTGAGCACCTGCGCCTCGACCGCGTCGCCCTTCTTGAGCACTTCCGACGGGTGCTTGACCTTGCTCCACGACATGTCCGAGATGTGGATGAGGCCGTCGATGCCCTCCTCCACCTCGACAAACGCGCCGAACTCGGTCAGGTTGCGCACCTTGCCGTTGATCGTCGTGCCGATCGGATACTTGCCGGCCAGCTCGTGCCACGGGTTGCTCTCGACCTGCTTCAGGCCGAGCGAGATGCGCCGCGCGCCCGGATCCACGCCGAGCACCATGGCCTCGACCATGTCGCCGACGTTGAGAATCTTCGACGGGTGCTTGACGCGCTTGCTCCACGACATCTCGGAGACGTGGATCAGCCCCTCGACGCCCGGCTCGAGCTCGATGAACGCGCCGTAGTCGGTGAGGCTCACCACCTTGCCCGACACGCGGATGCCCACCGGGTAGCGCTCGATCGAGTTGCTCCACGGATCGGGCACGAGCTGCTTGTGGCCGAGCGAGACGCGCTCGGTCGCCGCGTCGTACTTCAGCACGATGACGTCGATGTCATCGCCGACCTTGACGACTTCCGACGGGTGCGTCACGCGCCCCCACGACATGTCCGTGATGTGCAGCAGACCGTCGATCCCGCCCAGGTCGATGAACGCGCCGTAGTCGGTGAGGTTCTTCACCGTGCCACGCAGCACCTTGCCCTCGGCCAGCGTGTCGAGCGTGATCTTCTTCTTCTCGGCGTTCTCCTCCTCGAGGAGGACCTTGCGCGAGAGCACGATGTTGCCGCGCTTCTTGTTGACCTTGATGACGCGCATGCGCAGTTCCTGCCCGCGCAGGCCATCCAGGTTGCGCACCGGCCGCACGTCGATCTGCGAACCGGGCAGGAACGCGCGCACGCCGATGTCGACCGCCAGGCCGCCCTTGATGCGCTCGATGACGCGGCCGATGACGACCTTCTTTTCCTGGTAGGCCTTCTCGACCTCGTCCCAGATCTTCATCTTCTCGGCCTTCTCGCGCGAGAGGACGACGTAGCCGTCGCGATCCTCGGTGCGCTCGAGAAGGACGTCGACCGTGTCACCCGGCTGCGCGGTGACCTGTCCGGTCTCGTCGATGAACTCTTCGATGGCGATGATGCCTTCGGACTTGAAGCCGACGTCGACGACGACCTCGGTCGGCGTCACCTTGACGACGGTGCCCTTGACGACTTCACCTTCCGCCAGGTTGCGGAAGCTGGTATCGTAAAACTCCAGCAAGCGCGCATATTCCTGCGGGTCGGTCTCACCGTCCTGCGATGAGGAGAATGTCGAGAAACCAGGTGGAATCTTTACTCCTCCTTGTGTCTTGTCTTTCTTGGTCAGTTCAGCGTTGCCCATTGCGGTCCTGGTCTCCTCACGTCTCGGATGTGTCGAATCGCAGCTTCGACGGGCTGTCGGTTCTCGTCGCCTTTGGAGCGATAAGCACAATATGATCCGACACTTAGGGGGTCCGGGTCAACCGGGCAGGGGGAAGCGTCATGGCAGCCAGCAAGCCGAAGACCCGCTCTCGCACCACGCCACGCGCTCGTAAGGCGCGAAAAACCACCAGGCCCCGGACGCGGTCCGCCGCCCCGGCCCGTGCCCGCCGGCCGGTCCGCCGGGCGAAAACCACCAGGAAGACCACCACGGCCAAGCGTCCGGCCGCGGCGGCCAGGAAACGTCGGCGCACGCCCGCCCCCGCGGCCCGGACCACCAGAACGGCCGCGTCCACGACACGCCGGACCCGCCCCGGTGCCAGGCCACGACCGGCGTCGCGCACCGCACGGCCGGCCGCCCCGAAGAAGCGCCCGGCGCAGAAGAAATCGATCGCGAAGCGGCCGCAGGCGAAGGTGAAGGCGACGTCCAGCCCGTCCAGCCCGCTCAGAACAAAGAAAAAGAAGACGCAGACGCCGAAGGCCCGGCCCACATCAAAGCCGACGCCCTCCTCGGCCACGACGCGCCGGCGGACGCCGGCAGCCAGAGCGACCAGCGCGGCCCGTCGCCGCCCCGCGGACGCCGGCCGACGTCCCACCGTCACGTCCGACAGTCCGGAACGCCTGATGGCGTCGGTCCGGACCGGCGCCGATGAATTGAAGCAGCTCCTGGAACAGCACACCGAGACCAGTCCGGTCTTGACCGCCGGCGATATCGACGCCCGGTGGGACGACGCCTACGCGGTGGGCGATGAAGCGCCCGGCGGCGACAACCCGACGCCCGATCAGGATCGAGTCGACGACATCGGTCGGGCGTTGGGAGTCAACTATCAGGACAATGAAGAACTGCGCGGCAACGAGAAGATTCTCGAGCGCGACCGTCACCGGTGGGAACTCGACCCGGCGTCGTCGGACGACTGGCCGCACAAGGCGGACGACTGACCGCGCCTGGCGGGCGGTCGGTGCGCCGCACGGCGACGCCGGGTGTCTCTACATCGTGGTGCGCGACTCGTCGTCGGCGTCGGACATCTCGTGATTGAACGCCTCGCGGGTCTCCTCGAAGCGCTCGCGCCCACGCTGCCACGCCTCGCGTCCGCGATCGACGGCGTCGTGCACGACAGACGAGGCCCGATCGTAGGTCCGTTCGGCCTGCCGGCGCAGCTGGCCGGCTGAACGGGCCATCTGCCCGCGGATCTCCGTCCCCGACCTGGGCGCCAGCAGCAGGCCGGCGGCAGCGCCGACGACGGCGCCACACAACAGACCTGAAAGGAAGTCGTAGCCAGCCGATTCACGAACCGACATGTGGTGGTTGTGCATGGTGTCCCTCCTCGTGGATGTGCGCGAGACCTCCGCCGGGCCGGAAAGCCTCGGCAGCCGTCTCGACAGTTGCGGCGTGTGCCCGGACGGATCCCGGTGCACCCGGCACCGGGATTACACGGGCCGTCGTCCCTGGATGATGCGAATGAGGACGACAGCAATCGCCAGGAGCAGCAGGATGTGGATGAATCCCCCGAGCGTGTAGCTGCTGACGAGCCCCAGGAGCCACAACACGATGAGCAGCACGAAAATCGTCATGAGCATGATCTCGCCTCCAGCGGTGCGACCGCGACGCGGGCCGCGTCCCGGGCATGTGCAGGCTCCGTGCCGCGTCGTCTCGACGCCGCCTGCCGGCCTCGTTCACGGCTGTTGAGAAGCGTCATACCCATCCACGGCAGCCGACGACACATCGGCAGCCGATACCGGACCGAGCAGACGCTGGACTTCGAGACGGAGGGACTCCGGATCGCACGGCTTGGTCAGCACGCGGTCGCAGCCGGCGTCGAGCGCCTCCTGGATCGGCGCCGCCTGCGAATGCCCCGAGACGGCAATCAGCGGGATGTGGCGGGTGGACGGATCGGCGCGCAGGCGCCTGGCGAGTTCATACCCGGAGACGCCCGGCATCTCCAGGTCGAGGATCGCGAGATCCGGCGGCTGCGCCGTGGCCGACGCCAGCGCGGTGGCGCCGTCGGCCGCCGTGCTCACCTCGAAACCGCACATCCGGAGATAGAGGCTCCAGACTTCCAGACCGTCGGGATAGTCGTCGACGAGGAGAATTCGCGCCATCAGTCCGCTCCATCCGTGTAAGAACTACGCACCGACGTCTGTCAGCGCACCGGACCTTCAACGTGCGTGCCAAGGCGCGACGTTCTCTCCGTTGGCAAGAAGGTTGCCGGAGAAACAGGACATGCCTGTCCCACTACCCACAATGTGTGCAGTACTGGCGCATGAGCTGCGGAGTCCGCTGAGCGTCATCCAGGGCTACATCCGCCTGTTGCAGCGACAGCGTGACGCCGGACACCCGGAGGCGGCCATGCTCGACGCCATGCTCGACGCCACGGGACGTCTGACGGGCATCGCGCGCCAGGCGTCCGATCTCGGGGCATGGCTGACAGGGCCCGGTGCCGCCCCGCTGCCGGCGCACCGGGTGTCCGAGGTTGCGGCACGGCTCGCCGGACGGTTCGGCGCCGACAGCCCGATCGCCGCGACCGTGCATCCGGTGTCGGCGGCCGTCGGGGATCAACTGTTGCGATGCGACCCGCCTGCCCTCGTCGACGCCCTGTCGGCCGTCGTCAACGCCCTGCACCGCGAGGCCGGAGGCGCGCCTGTCGAGATCGCACTTGCCGATCCCGAGGCCACCGGCGCCGTGACGGTCCGCCTGCAGGCGCACGGACAGGGCCACGCGCGCCCGTTCTCGTTCGAGCGCGGCGGATCCGGCCTGGCGCTGGTCACCGCCTCGCACGTGCTCACGGCACACGGGGCGATCGTCGAACCAGCCGCAGGCGACGATCTCACCATCACGTTTCCGCACACAGGAGGTATCCAGTGACGACTCCAGCCCGCATCGCCATCGTCGATGATGATCCGGCCTTCTCGCAGTACCTGGCGGTGCTGCTGGGATCGCGCGGCTACGAAGTCGTCACCTACAGGAGTGGCGCGGATCTGCTCGGCGCACTCGAGGCCGATCGCGTGCCGGACGTCGTCCTGCTCGACGTCTTGATGCCCGGGATGGATGGGCTCGAGACACTGCGGATGGTCCGCGCGAACCAGCCGGCCCTGCAGGTCGTGATGCTCTCCGGCACCCAGGTACCCGCGACGATCGTCGACGCCGTGCGCCTGGGCGCCGTCGACTACGTCGTCAAACCCGACGATCCCGAGGGGCTCGGCGAAGCCGCGCTCGAGGCCGCCATCCGCAACGCCGTCGAAAAGCAGACGTTGACGAGCGAGGTCGCACGCCTGCGCGCGCAGGTCGTCGACGATCCCGAGGGTGCGCAGCCCTGCTGGGGATCGGGCGCGGAGATGCGCCGCGTGCTGACGATGGTCGAGCGCGTGGCCGATTCGGACGTGACCGTGCTGATCACCGGGGAAAGCGGCGTGGGCAAGGAGGTCATTGCGCACGAACTGCACCGCCGCTCGCCCCGGCGGACCCGCCCGTTCGTCAAGGTCAACTGCGCGGCCCTGCCGGCCGAGCTGCTCGAGAGCGAGCTGTTCGGCCACGAGCGCGGTGCGTTCACCGGCGCGCAGGCCTCGCGCGTGGGCAAGTTCGAGTTCGCGCACGGCGGCACGATCATGCTCGACGAGATCGGCGAGATGCCGCTCGCGCTGCAGGCCAAGCTGCTGCACGTGCTGCAGGATCGGCACTTCACGCGGCTCGGCAGCAACAGGCCCGTCGATACCGACGTCCGGGTCGTGGCCGCCACCAATCGCGATCTCGAACTGATGATCCGCGCGGGCCAGTTCCGCGAGGATCTGTATTACCGGCTGCAGGTCATCGAGCTGCGCGTCCCGTCGCTGCGGGAGCGCCGCGACGAGATCATCCCGCTCGCCGAATTCTTCCTGCTGCGCTACACGGCACGCTACGGACGCCCGGCCGTGCGCCCGTCGGCGCGGCTGCGCGATGCGTTCCTCACCCACAGCTGGCCCGGCAACGTGCGGGAACTCGAGAACGTCATCAAGCGGTTCGTGATTCTCCAGGACGAGAGCCTGGTGCTGGCCGAACTCGAGCGGCAGCGACCGATCGACGTGGCGCCGCCGATGGCCACGCCCGCGCCGGCACCGCTCGCCCCTGTCGCGACAGCACCGCCCGTCGTCGTGGCGTCTCCGCCCCCGGTCGTGTCCGCGCCCCCGTCGGCACCGGTCCCGGATTTCCACGACGAGGCCAGCGGCGGTCCGGCACGCCTGCCGGACCTGGCCAGACGCGCGGCGCTCAGTGCCGAGCGCGACGCCATCCAGCAGGCGCTCGACCACTTCCGCTGGAACCGCCGCAAGGCCGCGCAGCAGCTCGGCGTGAGCTACAAAACGCTGCTGAACAAGATGAAGGAGTGCGGGATCAGCGCGCCGAACGAGTGAGCGCCGCCTCGACGGCCGCCATCACGCGCGCGACGACGGCGGGCACGGCCAGGTCGGTCGTATCGATATACAAGGCATCGGACGCGAGCGTCAGAGGCGAGGCCGCGCGCGTGCGATCCGCGCGATCGCGCTCTTCGAGCGCACGCGCCACCTGCGTCACGCCGCCCGACGCCCGGCCGGCCGCGTGGCCCGTATCGGTGGCCCGGCGCCTGGCACGCTCGCTCGCCGAGGCGTCGAGGTAGATCTTCACATCGGCCCCGGGAAACACGACGGTGCCGATATCGCGGCCTTCCATGACCACGCCGCCGTGACGCCCGTATCCGCGCTGGCGCTCGACGAGCACCTCGCGCACCGGGGCATGCTGCGCCACGACCGCGGCGGCCCTGTCGATCTCGGGCGTCCTGATCGCCGCGGTGACGTCGTGCCCCTCGAGCGTCACGCTGCCCGCGTCGAACGCGAAGGTGGCGGCGCCGGCCAGCGACGCCACCGCCCCGGCGTCGGCCAGGTCCGTGCCGCGCTGGAGGGCGAGCCAGGCCACGGCACGATACATGGCGCCGGTATCGACATGCCGATAGGCCAGGCGTTCGGCGACGACCCGCGACACGGTACCTTTTCCCGCGCCGGAGGGGCCGTCGATGGCAATGACGAGAGCCGGCGACGAATGCACGTCCACTATTATTCCCGGGAATGCGAGTTGCCGGAAGGACACTCATCGCCATCCTGGCAGGCCTGATCGTCGCGACGGGCGTGACAGCCGTCCCGTATGTCCGGACCGCCGCGTTCCTGCTCGATCTGGCCGGCGTCGACGGCGGCGTGCGCCGGTGGATTCCGATCGCGCCCGTGCCCGTCGACCAGCGCGACGTGGACGTGCCCACGCGCGACGGCGCCGTGCCGGTGCGCATCTATGAACCGCAGACGGACCCGGTCCCCACCGTGGTCGTGTTCCCCGGCGTGCACGGCGGCGGCGTCGACGCGCCGCGCCTCGTGCGCCTCTGCGGCCGGTTGGCGTCGAGCGGCCTGCGCGTGGCGTGCGCCCCGCTGCCCGACCTGCGGCAGTTCGTGATCACGGCGCGGTCGACCGACATGATCGAGGACATCACGGGCTGGGTCAGCCGGCAGCCCGACCTCGCACCCTCGTCGCGCGTCACGCTGGTGGGAGTCAGTTTCGCGGGCGGACTCGCCGTCGTGGCGGCAGGGCGCGACACATTGCAGGATCGACTCGCCGCGGTCGTGGCGATCGGCGGCCAGCACGATCTGCACGAGACGCTGCGGTTCCTCACCACCGGCGTGCGATCGGATGGCGTGCAGCGGACGCCGCACGACTATCCGCTGGCCATCGTGGCGCTGACGGTGGCGCCGCGGCTCGTGCCTGCCGACCAGCTGGCCGACACCGAGGCGCGCATCCGCGCTTTTCTCGACGCCTCACTCGACGACGGCAACGGCTTCGCGCACGGCATCCCGATCATCGAACGGCTGCGGGCCGAGGTGCCGTCCCGCCCCGAACCCTCCCGCACGCTGCTGCGCGCCATCGTCGATCGCGACGTGGTCACGACGGGTCGGCTCGTGGCGCCGTTCATCGGCACGCTTGCCGACGATCCCGGCCTGTCGCCGTCGCGATCGCCGCTGCCGACAGCGCCGGTGTTCCTGCTCCACGGCGAGGACGACACGGTGATCCCCTCGACAGAAACGCCCAGGCTCGCGGCCGACTTCGCCGCACGCAGCCCGGCCCGCGTCGAGATCCTGCTGACGCCGCTGCTGACCCACGCGCATTTCGTCGCGCAGGCGCCGCCCGCCGACATCTGGGCGCTGATCCGCTTCTGGCGGGACGTGCGCCAAGCCGCAGACACCGGTCGCTGATCCAGTGTCAGGCGGCGCCGCCGGGCGGCCACGTGCGCGCCCCCAGGGCCGCGCGCGGCCGCTCGCGCTCGAACCGGGCCCAGGCCTCCTTCAGGCTCTGCCACAGTCGCTTCGCTTCCTCGGCGTCGATGGTGAGCCGATCGATCGTCCGTCCGATCTCGAGACGACGACGGGCGCCGTCATCGGTGCCATAGAGGTACGCCACGGCCGCGCCCGCCACCGCACCGGCCAACGCGCCGCCGAGACAGATCCGTTCCTTGTGCGTCATGAAGCCTCCCCCTGTTCACCTTATCGGATCTCGAGCGGATCGCGACCTGCCCGCACGGACGACGCGAGGCGACGCCGGCCGCGAGGCGACAGCGTCGAGGCGGATCAGCGAGGTGGGCGCCCGGGACGGCGCGGCTGGCGTGACGGACGTGACGCGGCCGGCCGTTCGCGCGTCGATCGCGGCACGGACGTTCCGGTGAGCGCCTTGATCTCGGCCGGCGTCAGATCGCGGATCGCGCCAGGCCGCAGGTGCCGATCGGTCACGCCGCCAATCCGGGTGCGCCGCAGGCGCTCGACCGGGTGCGCGATGGACCGGCACATCTCGCGCACCTGCCGGTTCCGCCCCTCGCGCAGGGTCAGTTCGATCATGGCGTTCGCGCCCTCGCGGCCCTCGAGCACGCGCACCAGCCGCACGTCGGCCGGCAGCGTCCGACGCCCCTCGATCACGACGCCGCGACGGAGCCGCTCGAGCGATCGATCGTCGGGCACCCCGAGCACGAGCGCCTCGTAGGTGCGTTCGAGCTCGTACCGCGGATGGGTCACGCGCTCGGCGAACGTCCCGTCGTTGGTGAGCAGGATCAGCCCCTCGGAGTCGTAGTCGAGCCGACCGACCGGATAGAAGTACCCGCGCACCCCGGCCGCCGCCAGCAGATCGATGACCGTGCGGCGCTGATGTGGATCAGACCGCGTGCTCATCACGCCGCGCGGCTTGTTCATCAGCAGATAGCGACGCGGGGTGTCGGTCTTGATGCGCCGGCCGTCGACGCGGATGTCGTCCGCGTCGGGATCGGCCTTTTCACCGAGCTCCTGCACGACGCGGCCGTTGATCGACACGCGCCCCTGCGCGATGAGTTCGTCGGCCAGGCGACGCGACGCGACACCGGCCTGGGACAGCAGCTTGTTGAGGCGGATGACAGACATGAAGGCTGGGAGGCTGCAGGCTGGGAGGAGGCGGGAAGACTCTGGGAAGAAGGCTACAAGACGACGAGGCGACGGGCTCCGCTCGCGAGCGCGCGAGCGCCCGGCCCCCCGGGGCTTCAGCCCCGGGGGACAGGAGACTAATGCACGACCTCGCCACTGCCCTCACCGTCGGCCTCCCCACCGTCCCCGCTGGCGCCATCGAACGGCAGCGCGGTCTGCGGCGCCGGCTCGGACACGGACGAGGGGAGATCGAAGCCGAGCAGCTCGGACATGTCCTCGACCTTCGGCAGATCCGAGAGATCGTTCAGGCCGAACCGCTCGAGGAACTCGCGCGTCGTGCCATACAGGAACGGCCGCCCCACCACCTGCTTGCGGCCCACGATCTTGATCAGCTTCCGTTCCATCAGCGTGCCGACGACGCCGGCGGCATTGACGCCGCGGATCTCGGTGATTTCCGGGGCGGTGATCGGCTGTTTGTACGCGATGACGGCCAGCGTCTCGAGCGCCGACACCGACAGCTTCTTCGTCGTGTGCTCGTGGAAGAGGCGCCGCACCCACTCGTGCAGTTCCGGCCGCGTCACGATCTGGAAGCCGCCCGCCACCTCGACGAGCTGGAGGCCGCCGGGGCGCTGGTAGTCGGTCCTGAGCGCTTCGACGACCGCGGCCACGATCTCCGTTGTCTCCGGCTCGAGCAGCTTCGCCAGCGCGCGGATGGAAATCGGCTCGGGCGACGCGAAGATCAGGGCCTCGACGATCGCCTTCAGATCGCTGAGATCGCGCTCGTCTGTCGATGCCACTGCCTCGTCGCTCACTGCCCGTCCTCTCCCGTTCCGGCGCCGGCCGCGGCGGCGCCGGCAAATGGCGCGCCTGTCGGCCGATCGCGGCGATAGACCCGGATCGCCCCGCCCTGTGCCTGCTGGAAGACCCGGATCCGCTTGAGGCGGATCATCTCCAGTACCGCCAGGAAGGTCACGATCATACCCGCACGCGTATTGACGTCGGCAAAGAGCTCCTCGAAGCCGCAGGCCTCCTGCTCGGTCAGCAGCGCCTCGAGCTGGGCGATGCGGTCCTCGATGGAGATCTGCTCGGGCGGCAGCAGCACGCGCGGACGCCTGCGCGCCCGATCGAGCACCTGCTTGAACGCCGTCATCAGGCTGAAGAGATCGACCTCGAGCTCGGGCTCCGGCGCCTCGCCCACGAGGCTGGCCACGCGCTCGTCGGGCCGGGCCCACTGCGCGCTCCGCTGGATTTCCTTCTCGTGCAGCAGCTCGGCCGCGGCCTTGAACCGCTGGTGTTCGAGCAGCCGGCGCACGAGGGCTTCGCGCGGATCCTCCTCGGGCTCGTCCTGCTTCGGGTCCGGGCGCGGCAGCAGCGTCTTCGACTTGATGTGGATCAGCGTGGCCGCCATCACGAGGAACTCGCCCGCCAGGTCGAGGTCCATCTCCGTCATCAGGTCGAGGTACTCGAGGTACTGCTGCGTGATGAGGGCGATCGGGATGTCGTAGATGTCGACTTCGTGCTTCCGGATCAGGTGCAGGAGCAGATCGAGCGGTCCCTCGAAATTCTGCAACCGGACGGGATAGTCCCCGAGGATCGACTCGAAGCCGAGCTGCTGGTACGGGTCGGTCATGCGGGCCTCAGTATCGCAGCTTCCCCGCGCCCTGCGCGCCAGCCGCCGGGATTCGCGGATCGCTCATGCCAGGAGCCTCGTCACGATGGCGCTGATCGGCCGGTAGAGCACGCTGAGCACGCCGCTGAACATCAGCGCGTACAGGATGAGGATGCCGAACGGCCTGATGCGGTCGATCAGCCGCGCCACGCCTTCCGGGACCAGCCCGGCCAGGACGTTGCCACCATCGAGCGGCGGTACCGGCAGCATGTTGAAGACCGCCAGGAACAGGTTCAGCTGGATGAACTGGGCGACGAGCAGCACCGACAGCGACAACGGCGCAAACGCCCCGGGGGCCTCGCCGATCCGGATCCCCTGCAGCACGACGGCGCCCGCGACGGCCAGCAGGACGTTGCTGACCGGGCCCGCCAGGGCCACGAGCGCGAAGTCGCGCCGCGGCGATCGCAGGTGTCCCCAATTGACCGGCACCGGCTTCGCCCACCCGATCAACGGAAACCCGGACACGATCGCGATCAGCGGGAACAGCACGGTCCCGATCCAGTCGATGTGCGCCAGCGGGTTGAGCGTCAGCCGGCCCAGCAGGCGCGCCGTCGGGTCACCGAGCCGATCGGCGGCCCACGCGTGCGCGGCCTCGTGTACCGACAGCGAGACGATCAGAATCACGAACAGGGGAACGACGACGCCGAGGATTCCTTCCAAGCGGGGATTGACTGTAGCACGGGACGGAAACGACGCGGCCGTCTACCGCGCGTCGGCAAAATGCCGGATCACGGCTTCCGCCACGCGCGCCCCCACCACGGCCTCCAGTTCCTCGCGGCTCGCGCGGCGGATGCCCGCGACCGATCCGAAGGTCGTCAGCAGCTGCTTCCGGCGTCGCGGCCCCACGCCGACGATGGCGTCGACGTCCGAGCGCAGGTCGCGCTTCCCGCGTGCCTGGCGATGGAAGGTCACGGCAAAGCGGTGCGCCTCGTCCCTGATGCGCTGCAGCAGCCGCAGCGCCGCGCCCTCGTGCGGCAGCGCGATCCCCTCGATCCGATCGCGCGTGAAGATCAGCTCCTCCTGCTTGGCCAGCCCGATGGCCACCAGCCGCTCGAGCCCCAGTTCCGCCAGCGATGCATAGGCCGCACCGAGCTGGCCCTTGCCGCCGTCGATCACGATGAGATCGGGAAACGGCCCGCCCTGGTCGATCAGACGACGATACCGGCGCAGCACCACCTCGCGCATCGCGGCGAAGTCGTCGAGCAGCGGCGCGTCGGGGCCGGCCACGGTCATGTGCGTGCCGCGCACGCGGAACTTGCGATAGTCGCTGCGCCGCATCCGGCCGTCGACGGCCACGACCATCGAGGCCACGGTCTCGCGCCCCTGGAGCGTCGAGATGTCGAAGCACTCGATGCGCTTGGGCAGGCCGGGCAGCCCCAGCACGCCCCGCAGCGTGTCGAGCGCCTCGAACGCGGACGTTTCCCCATCGGAAAAGTGCGACTGGTAGGCGACCGTGGCATTGCGCATCGCCAGGTCGAGCAGGCTCCGCTTGTCGCCGCGGCGCGGGACCATCAGACGCACGCGCCGGCCGGCCACGCCCGAGAGCCAATCCTCGATGGCCTCGCGATCCTCGGCCTCGAGCTCGACGGGCAGATGGACCTCGGGCGGCGCAGGCCGTTCGCCATAGAACTCCTGAAGCGCGGTCGCGACCACGTCCCGCAGATCGGCATCGGCCCGTACCGCCGCGTCGGTCGCCGGTCCGCCCGCCCGCTCGCGCTCGTCGGCCAGCAGTTCCACGCGATCGACCACCCGACCGTGTCGCACCTGGAAGACGTGGACCACGGCGCCGGCCGGCCCGACCTTCGCGCCGAACGCGTCGCGGTCGCCCATCGACGGCGTCTCGATCGTGTTCCGGCGGTCGCGCAGCGTCTCGATGGTCCGGATGGCATCGCGCAGGTGCGCGGCCTGCTCGTACCGCTCGTCGTCGGCGGCCGCCATCATTTCGGTGTGGAGGGTGTCGAGGAGTTCGTCCTGGCGGCCCTCGATCAGCAGCCGCGCCTGGTCGACGGCATGACCGTACGCCTCGAGCGAACAGATCGAGGCCACGCACGGCGCCAGGCAGCGCTTGATGTCGTACTCGAGGCACGGCCGGCCGCGGCGGCCGTCGATGACCTCGTTGCAGGACCGGATCCCGAACAGCCTGTGCGCCAGCGACATCGTCCGCCGGGCCACCGAGGCGGGCATGAACGGGCCGGCGTACACGTTCCCGTCGCGCTCGACCCGCCGGGCCACCAGCAGTCGCGGGGCCGGTTCGGTCGTCGTCAACTGCAGGTACGGATAGGTCTTGTCGTCGCGCAGGAGGATGTTGAACCGGGGGTTGCGCTGCTTGATCAGCCGGTTCTCGAGCGCCAGCGCCTCGACCACCGAGTCGGTGACGATGACCTCGAGGGCGACGGCGTCGCGCAGCAGCGCATCGATGCGGGGACTGGTCCCCCGGGCGGCCAGGTAGCTCCGGACCCTGTCGCGCAGGACCCGGGCCTTGCCGACGTAGAGCGTCTCGCCGGACGCCCCCAGATAGAGGTAGACCCCCGGCTGCTCGGGCAGCCGGGCCATCTGCCCCTTGAGATCCTCAATCGCCATAGGCTACGATGCGCGACGACCGTTGCTTCGAGTGGCGTTGTGCGCAACTGGGCGCGCGACCACGACGGTCCCTCGCGGGTTTACTCTCCACTGTGACATTCACAGGCGCCATCGGCCGGGTGTGTTCCTATCCACTGCGGCTCATCATCTCTGCATGCGTCCGGCTGGGCATCCACCCGAATGTTCTCACGTTCACCGGCGTGCTCATCAACATCGCCGCCGGCTGGGCCCTGGCGCTCGGGGAATTCCTGACGGCCGGCGTCATCATGGTGGTCGCCAACATCTTCGACTTCATCGACGGGAAGGTGGCGACCGACAGCGGCCAGACCACCCGCTTCGGCGGCTTCTGGGACTCGGTCATCGACCGTTTCTCGGACTTCGCGCTGTGGGTCGGGCTGATCTACCTCTACGCCTCGCTCGGCCGCACGGACTACGTGATGATCACGGCCGTCGCCATGGTGTTCGCGACCATGACGAGCTACGCACGGGCGCGCGCCGAATCGCTGATCCCGAAGTGCAAGGTCGGGTTCATGGAACGGCCCGAGCGCATCGTGCTCTTCATGATCGGGGCGTTCACGAACCGGATGGCGGCCGTCATGTGGGTGATCGGCGTGCTGTCGATCGTGACGGCGATCAACCGCATCCAGCTCACCTACTTCGAACTCGAGGGCAAACCGCAGCCGAGCCGCACGGGCCCGTTCGGCTGGTTCGTCCGCGCCTTCTACTGGACCGACGACCGCGCCACGCTGGCCTACGACGTGTGGGTCATCGCCATCCTCGCCTTCGTCTGGCTCACGCCGCCCGGATGGCTCGGGGATCCGACCGCTGTCGGGGGACAGGGCCTGCTGCAGTGGCTGTTTGACCTGTAGGGGCGACGCATGCGTCGCCCCTACCATCGGCATGCGTCGCCCCTACGATGATCGGCATGCGTCGTTCGTGCAATTGGCGCGCGTCGCCCCTACCCCCTCGCGGTTTCATCAGGCGGCTCGTAGCAGTGCCGGCAGCGGGCTTCGTAGGTGCCGGACGCGCCGACGAGCACGCGGTCGTGTGAAGGCACGAGCCGCTGCGTCCGGTTCGCGGGCCCGCCGCAGACCATGCAGATGGCCAGCGTCTTCGTGATGTACTCGGCCGAGGCGAGCAGTTGCGGCATCGGTTCGAACGGCACGCCGCGATAATCGAGATCGAGCCCCGCGACAATCACGCGCTTCCCTGCCGCGGCCAGCCTGGCGCAGACGTCCGGGAGACCGTTGTCGAAGAACTGTCCCTCGTCGATCCCCACGACTTCGGTCGATGGCCGCACCTGCGCCAGCAGTTCCGTCGACGTAGCCACGTCGACCGACGGCAGCTTCATCTCGCTGTGCGACACGATCGCCATCTCGTCATAGCGATCGTCGACCGCGGGCTTGAAGATCTGCACACGCTGCCGGGCAATCTGCGCGCGACGCAGCCGGCGGATCAGTTCCTCGCTCTTGCCGCTGAACATGCTGCCGGCAATGACTTCGATCCAGCCGGCGCGCGACGGGCGATGATCCATGGGAGGCGGGAAGGCGGCAGGCGGGGAGGAGGCGGGAAGGGCCGCGGGCGGCTCCCCTGCCGGCCTCCCTCACAGGCCTACACGCGGCCGAGGTACTCCCCGGTCTCGGTGTTGACGCGGATGGCGTCGCCCGTCTCGATGAACGACGGCACGTTGACCACGAGACCGGTTTCGAGCGTCGCAGGCTTGATCTGCGCCGACGCCGTCGCGCCCTTGATGCCGGGAACGGTGTCGGTCACCTTCAAGTCCACGGTCACCGGCAGGTGGATGCCGACAGGCTCCTCCTCGTAGAACTCGACGTTGATCGTCGCGTCCGGCAGCAGGTAGAGCGCGTTGTCCCCCAGCACGTCGAGCCCGAGGTGGATCTGGTCGTACGTCGCGGTGTTCATGAAGTGGAACAGGTCGCCGTCGCGATAGAGGAACTGCATCTCGTGCTCGTCCAGCGTCGCGCGCTCGACGTCGTCTTCCGCCCGGAACTTGTTGTCGAGCAGCCGGCCCGACCGGATGTCGCGCATGCGGCACTGGACGTGGCCGCGCTTGTTGCCCGGGGTGATGTGGTGCAGTTCGATCACGCGGCAGAGCGCGCTCTCGTACTTGATCAGCATGCCTTTGCGGAGTCGGGTCGCTTGAACTGAACTCATAGGTGTCTGAAGGGGCCGGGACGTGAAACCCGTATTCTATCAGCCCGCACGGCACCGGCTCGGTTACGATGAGGAGGTATGCCCTGGGATCCGGTCCGGGACCTGCTCACCATGCAGGGCCGTCTCGAAAGCCTGTTCGGCCAGGCGACGCCCGGCTGGGTGCCGCCTGTCGATCTCGTCGAGTGCCGCAACCGCTACGTGCTGACCGTCGAACTGCCGGGACTCGCCCGCGAGGATGTCACCCTGGAGTTCGGCGATCAGGTGCTGACGATCCGGGGAGCGCGGCCCGGTGAAACCTGCGAGCCGGAACGGTATCAGCAGCTCGAGCGCGGCCAGGGTCAGTTCTCCCGCGCGTTCCGGTTCGCCGCGGCCGTCGACGCGACCGCCGTCGTTGCGGACATGCGCGACGGCATCCTGACGATCACGGTGCCGAAGGTCGCGACCACCGTCCACCATATCGAAGTGAGCTGATCCATGTCGTTCTCACGCGGCCGCCTCGCGGCGTTCGTGGCGTCGATTCTCGGCGCCGGTTTCGTCGTCGGTCTCGTGGTCTCGGGACGGCTCGACCTGGCGCCGCGCTCGGCCGCGGCCCCGGATCCGCAGGCCGCCCAGGCCACCGATCCGGCGCCGGCCGTCGACACCCCGGCCCCGGCCACGGCCGCGGTCCTGCCCGATCTGTCGACCATCGCCGAGCGTGCCCTCGAAGCCTCGGTCAACATTTCGTCGACCAACCTCGTCCAGGTCCCCGTCGATCCGTTCTTCGGGACGTTTTTCGGCAACCGCGTCCAGCAGTCGCAGAGCCTCGGCTCGGGCGTCATCGTCTCGGCCGACGGTTACATCCTGACGAACACGCACGTGATCGGGAATCAGGCCGACACCATCCGCGTGACGACAGGCGACGGTCCGCCGCAGGCAGCGAAGCTCATCGGCATCGATCGCGTCAGCGACCTGGCGGTGGTGAAGATCGAGGGCACGACCTTCAAGCCGCTGCCGTGGGGCGACTCGGGCAGGCTCCGGGTGGCCGAGTGGGTCCTGGCCATCGGCAACCCGTTCCAGTTGAGCGGCACGGTCACGCTGGGCATCATCTCCACGGTGACGCGATCGGGCGATCAGGTCGGATCGGTCCAGGACTTCATCCAGACCGACGCCGCGATCAACCCTGGCAATTCCGGCGGCGCGCTCATCAACGCGCGCGGCGAGCTGGTGGGTATCAACACGATGATCTACACCGAGACCGGCGGCTATCAGGGCATCGGCTTCGCCATCCCCTCGAACGCCGCGCGGTCGATCATGAGCGAGCTCATCGAGAACGGCGTCGTGTCGTGGGGCTCGATCGGACGCGTCAGCTTCGTCACGGTCGACGAGCGCCTCGCGCGCCGGAACGGCCTGCCCTCGGCCGGCGCCTACGTCCGCGAGATCTACCGCAACGATCCCGCGCACCGCGCCGGTCTCGAGCCCGGCGATCTCGTCGTCGCCGTGAACGGCCAGCCCGTGACGTCGGCCGATCAGCTCACCCGCCAGGTCGTCAGGATGAAGGTCGGGTCGACCGCCACCCTGCAGGTCGTCAAGGGCGAGACGGGCCGCACGGTCGACATCGCCGTGCCGGTTGTCGCCCGCGGCGCCGCGCGCTGACGCGCAGGCGCGTCGTCTCGCAGCAGTCAGACGCGTCCCCAACTCCGCTTCCTGGCGTGGATACTTCTGGCGTGGGAGCCTGCGCTCAACACGCTCCTACCGTGGTCCGCTGACCGCCGGGTGTCCCTTCCAGTGGCAGCGCCACGGCCGATCCACGGCCTGGCGGATGCCGATGCGTCCCGAATAGACAAGCGCGACGGGACTCACCCCGCTCTCCTCGATCCGCATCGGCCCGGCCACGAGATCGGTGCCGTTCAGCGTGCGATCGATCGCCATCGCCACGGTCAGGTTGCCCGGCCCGCGACAGAGCGCCGGCTCGGCAATCGCGCCGGCATCGCGTCGCCGGCGCTGCTGGCGACGGGCACGCATCAGCTCGATCCCCTCGACGGGCGCCAGCGCGCGGATGAGGATGGCGGCAGGATGGCCCTCGGCCTCGGTCACCGCGTTGACGAGTTCGTGGATGCCGTAATTGAGATAGACGTACGCGCGGCCGGGCGGCCCGTACAGGGGTGCGTTCCGCGGCGTCAGGCCGGGAGCCGCATGGCAGGCCGGATCGTCCTCGCCGATATAGGCTTCGGCCTCCACGATGATCCCCGCCGTCGGCCCGTCCGGGTGATCGCGCACCAGGACCTTGCCGATCAGGTCGGCCAGGACGTCGAGCGTGGGGCGATCGTAGAACGCGACGGGGAGCGCATGGCGCGTCACGACTGATCCGCGAGCTCGCGCTCGCGCGAGGCCTCGAGCGCGCGGCGCAGATAGGTCCCCGTGTACGACCCGGCGATCTCGGCCACCTGCTCGGGTGTGCCGGCGGCCACCACCTCGCCGCCAGCCGCGCCGCCGTCGGGTCCCAGGTCGACGATCCAGTCCGCAGTCTTCAGGACGTCGAGGTTGTGCTCGATCACGAGCAGGCTGTGTCCGGCCGCCAGCAGCCGCCGGAACGCCGCGACGAGCTTGGCGATGTCGTCGAAGTGCAGCCCCGTCGTCGGCTCGTCGAGCACGTAGAGCATGCGCTCGCCGCTCTGCGATCCCAGGTGTGCCGCAATCTTGATCCGCTGGGCCTCGCCGCCCGAGAGCGTCGTCGCGGGCTGGCCGAGGTGCAGGTAGCCGAGGCCGATCTCGTCGAGCACCTGGAGCCGGCGCGTGACCTTCGTCGCACCCGCGAAGAACGTCAGCGCCTCGCGCACGGTCAGCGACAGCACCTGGTCGATGTTCTTCCCCTTGTACTTGACCTCGAGGACCTGCGGCCGGAAGCGCTTGCCCTCGCACTGATCGCAGGGGACGAACACATCGGCCAGGAACTGCATCTCGACGCGGACGACGCCCTCGCCCTCGCACGCCTCGCAGCGGCCGCCGGCCACGTTGAACGAGAAATGACTCGGCGTCAGCCCGTTGGCCCGCGCTTCCTTCGTGGACGCGAACAGCTCCCGGATCGGATCGAACGCCTTGAGATAGGTCACCGGGTTCGAGCGAGGCGTCCGGCCGATCGGCTGCTGGTCGACGAGCACCGCGTCCGTGATGTATTCGGTGCCATCGATCGTCTCGTACGAGCCGACCGGGCGGTCCCACTCGCCCTTCGCGCGCTTGATCGCGGCGTAGATCACGTCGTGCACGAGCGTGGACTTGCCCGATCCGCTCACGCCCGTGATGCACGTCAGCAGGCCGAGCGGGATCTCGACGGTGATGCCCTTCAGGTTGTGCGCCGACGCCCCTGTCACCCGCAGGCGCTGCGGCCCCGGCCGACGACGCGGCCCCGGGCTGGTAATCGTCAGCTCCTCGCGCAGGTACCGCGCGGTGAGTGACTTCGGGTCCTCGAGCAGACCGGCAAACGACCCGGCGTAGATGATGCGTCCGCCCTGCTCGCCCGCGCCGAGCCCGAGGTCGACGACTTCGTCCGCCACGCGAATCATGTCGGCGTCGTGCTCGACCACGATTACGGTGTTGCCCTGATCGCGGAGCTGCCGCAGGATGCGGATGAGACGCTCGTTGTCGCGCGGGTGCAGGCCGATCGACGGCTCGTCGAGCACGTAGAGGGTGTCGACGAGCGCCGAGCCGAGCGACGTGGCGAGACTGATCCGCTGCGCCTCGCCGCCCGACAACGTCGACGACAGTCGATCGAGCGTCACGTAGTCGAGTCCCACGTCGATCAGGAACCCGAGCCGGCGGCGGATCTCGCGCAGCAGCTTCTCGGCCACCGTCGCGTCGCGGGCGCCGAGTGACAGCGCCTCGAAGAACGCGAGCGCCTCGCGGACGGTGAATGCGCACACCTGGTCGATGGTCGCGTCGCCCACGCGGACGTCGCGCGCCTCGCGCCGCAGCCGCGTGCCGCCGCACGCCGTGCACGTCTGGTAGCCGCGGTACCGGCTCAGGAACACGCGCACGTGCACCTTGTATTTCTTCTTCTCGAGCGCGTCGAAGAAGCCGCGAATGCCCGGCCACGCCGCGTCGCCGTCGACAATCAGGTGCCGCGTCGCCTCCGGCAGGTCCGCCCAGGGGACGTCGACCGGAATGCCGCGCTCTTTGGCTACCCGCCGCAACTGCGTGAGGTACGTCCGGTAGTGCGGCTTGGTCCACGGCTCGATCGCGCCGTCGGCCAGCGTCTTCGCAGGATCGGGTACCACGAGCGCCAGATCCAGTTCGACGACGTTCCCGAAACCATGACACGTGGGACAGGCGCCGAAGGGGTTATTGAAGGAGAACAGGCGCGGCTGCGGTCGCTCGTACGCGATGCCGCACGTCCGGCACTCGAACACCTCGCTGAAACGGTGCGTCGTGCCCGGGGTTCCCGTGGCATCGACCTCGATGGCAAACGCCGCGCCCTCGCCTTCCCCGAACGACACCTCGATCGAGTCGGTGAGCCGGCCGCGCCCCTCCGCATCGACCTTCACGCGATCGACGACGACCGCCAGCGAGTCGAGCCCGTCGAGCGCCGCAGGGTCGGCGAGCAGGTCGTCGAACGTCCGGGTCCGGCCGCCGACGAGCGCGCGGCCGAATCCGCGGCGGCGCAGGGTTTCGATGGCCGCGGCGGCCGCGGCCCGTTGCGCGTCTGTCCCCGTCTCGGCCGACGCGTCGACAGGCCGGGCGTCGTCGGCCTCATCGTCGCCCGCGTCGTCGTCGAGGTCGGCCATCGTCAGACGCGGCCCCGACGCCGCCACGAGCGGCCGATCGAACCCGATCAGTAGCCGGGTGCCGACGGGCAGGCGGAGCAGGGCGCCCGCGGCGGCCTCGGGCGATTCGCGTTCGACCTCGCGGCCGCACTGCCGGCAGATCGTGCGTCCCACACGGGCCCACAGCAGCCGCAGGTAATCGTGGATCTCGGTGGTCGTCCCGACGGTCGACCGGGGATTGCGCGTCGAGTTCTTCTGCCGGATGGCAATGGCCGGGCTGATGCCGTCGATCCGATCGACGTCCGGCTTCTGCATCCGCTCCAGGAACTGGCGCGCGTAGGCCGACAGGGACTCGACGTAGCGCCGCTGCCCTTCGGCGTAGATGGTGTCGAACGCCAGCGACGACTTGCCCGAGCCGCTCACGCCCGTGAAGACGATCAGCCGCCGGTGCGGCAGGGCGAGGTCGACGCCCTTCAGGTTGTGCGTGCGCGCCCCGCGGACGATCAGCTGCCCGCGCGCCCTGTCGGTCGGCGCGGGCCCGTCGGTATCGGTACGGAGGTGAGGCGGCGGCTGCACTGGTGTTCGTCCCAAATCTCGATCGTAACACCACCGCCGGGCGGGTCTTGGCCTCCCGGGCCGGGCGTGCTATCCTCCCCCGAAGGTCCAAGTCAAACGCTCATCGTTCCGACGCATATTCCCCCCGCACATCCCAGTGACCATCGCAGACGAGCGGCGTGAGCATTTGACCCAGGGTCAATCCAGAGCTCAATTCCAGATACGAGGATAGTTTCAGTGGCTGTACGTCTGTTCGTTGGCAACATGCCGTATGGGGCAACCGAGGCGGACCTGCGGTCGCATTTCGCGACCGTCGGCAACCCGTCCCACATCGTCATTCCCGTCGATCGCGAGACTGGCCGTCCGCGCGGGTTTGCCTTCGTCGAGTTCCTCGACCGTGGCCTTGCGGAACAGGCGATCACGCGATTCAACCAGCAGCCGTTCATGGGCCGCAGCCTGTCGGTGAGCGAAGCGCGGCCGCGCGAGGAGCGACCGGGCGGGTTCAGCGGCGGGCCGCGGCCCGGCGGCGGGTTCAGCGGTCCGCGGCCCGCTGGACCGGGTGGCGGCTTCGGTGGTCCCCGACCGGGCGGCCCCGGCGGCTTCTCGTCGGGAGGTGCCGGCTCGAGCCAGGCCCCGGCGGGCAACCGCAACTTCGGGCCCCCGAAGAAGAAGGGCGGCTCGAACGACAAGCGCTGGGAAGCCAAGGACCGTGGCCCGAAGGGGCCGATCAAGGAACGGTACACCGGTCGTCTCGGCGGCCTGTACGACGACCCGGGCGACGATGTCGCGGACGAGGTGGACGATTTCGATGATGTCGCGTCGAGGGCCGACGACGACGAAAACTGACCGTCCAGCCGGGACGCCGGCCCGGCTCCCCGCGCGGGAGCCAGGGCCAGCGTCCCGATACGTGTGACCGGCGCTCATGCAGGCGCACATCCGGGTCACCATCTTCCTGTTCGTCCTGTTCGGCGCCCTGGCCATCGTCACGGCGATCGTGGCGCCGCGGCTGTCGGCGACCGCCGCGGCAACCCTGGCCACCTCGGGCGAAGACGGCGCCGATCTCGGTGCCGAATTGATCGCGTGGACCGGCCGGGCGCTCGCGATTACCGCAGCGATCCTGGCGCCACCGAGCCTGCTCTGTGCGTGGGGGCTGCGGCGCCGACGCAACTGGGCCCGGTGGCTCGGCATCTTTCTGGGCGCGCTGGCCATCGTCCAGGTGCCTGTCGGCACGTTTCTCGGCGCCTACGTCCTGTGGGTCCTGCTCAGCGAACGCTTCGAGCCCTGGTTCGAGCCGCCCGAATCCCCTGCGCCGCCCGCGACCGCCCCGGACGCCCCATCCGCATCCGAAGACGAACCGCCGAGGGCATGAGCCGCGAGGCATCCGCCAACGGCGTTCCCGCGGTTCAGCGTGCGCGCGGTCGGGCCGGCGTCAGCCGTTCCAGCGTCCCGGCCCCGGCATCCATCACCTCGACGACGTCGACCATCGATTCCACTGCGCGGACATAGAAATCCAGCGTCATCCGATCGAAGTCGTCGTCGGGATCGTGGTGCAGCGCGAAATCCTCGACGCCGAAGTAGAGCGCCGGCAGGCCGGCCTCGAGAAACGCCCAGTGGTCGGAATCGCGCGTCCAGTCGCGCGACCGGCCGTCTGCCGGGTTGTCGTAGCCCCGCCGCAGCACGACGGACGCCCGTGCCGCCGCCTGGTCGACGAGCGGGACCAGTGCCGGCTGCTGGTGCGTGCCCACGACCCACAGCGTGTTGGCCGGGTCGCGGCCGATCATGTCCATGTTGAGGGCGATGAGGATGGCCGCGCGCGGCACGGGCGGCCGCGCGACGAACGCCCGTGACCCGACGAGCCCCGCTTCTTCCCCATCGAACGCGGCGAACACGAGCGACGTCGCGGGACGATGCTGCACGAAATACGCGGCCAGGACCGCCAGCGCGGCCGCGCCCGAGGCGTTGTCGTTGGCGCCGTTGAAGACCCGGCCGTCGCGGATCCCGAGATGGTCATAGTGCGCGCCGATGACCAGATAGCGATCGGGCCGGACGCGCCCGGGGACGTAGCCGACGACGTTCACGCCTGCCACGCCGGTGGCCCCGCGGAACGGCTGTTCGAAGGTGCCGGCAAACGGCCGCAGGCCGGCTGCCCGGAATCGATCCACCAGCAGGGCCCTGGCGCGCGCCCCGCCAGCCGTCCCCACCCGTCGTCCCTCCATGGCGTCGGCCGACAGCTGACGCAGATCGTCGACGAGCGCTGTCGCATCGATGCGCGCCCGCTGGGCCAGGCCGAGCGCACCGGCCGCCAGGAGCATCCCCACGATCAGAGCCGTCGCACGCACCGCCCGCATGCGGGCATCTTACCGGCTCCGGGTACCGCCGCCCGTCCTCCCTGCTGCTAGACTGCTTCTCCGATGTCCATCGACCTGCTCGTCATCGGACCCCACCCCGACGATCTCGAGATTGGCCTGGCAGGTACCATCGCGCGTCACGTGGCCGACGGCCATCGTGTCGGCCTGTGCGATCTGACGGCCGGCGAACTCGGCAGCAACGGTACGCCGGAGACGCGGCGCGCCGAGGCACTCGAGGCCGCGGCCGTGCTCGGCGCCGTCTGGCGCGAGAACCTCGGCTGGCCCGACGGCGGCATCACGCCCGACCACGTGCGGCCTGCGGCGGAACTCATCAGGCGCCACAGGCCATCGGTGGTGGCGGTGCCCTACTGGGACGATCGCCATCCCGATCACGTCGCCGCCAGCCGCGTGCTGCAGGAGGGCGTGTTCCGCAGTGGACTGCGCCGCTACGCGGCCGCGGGTGACGCCTGGCGGGTCGACTGGATCTGCTACTACTTCATCAACAACGCGACGACGCCCTCGTTCGTGATCGACGTGTCGGATCACTACGCGACCAAGCGGGCGGCCCTGGCCTGCCACCGGTCGCAGTTCGCGCCTGCGGGTCCGGATGCCGTGCCGACACGGCTGACGGCCTCGTCGTTCCAGCAGCTCATCGAGAGCCGCGACAGCCAGTTCGGCGCGCAGATCGGCGCCTCGTTCGCCGAGGGCGTCATCGTGCGCGAACCGATCGAGCGGCGATCGCTCTTCCGGACGCCATCGTGAGAATCGGCATCGTCTGTTACGCCAGCGTCGGCGGCAGCGGCGTGGTGGCGACCGAACTGGCGCACGCGCTCGCCTTCCGCGGGCACGACATCCACCTGATCAGCGCGGACCTGCCGTTCCGGTGGCGCTGGGGCACGCCGGGCCTCGCGTTCGAACGGGTCGACACGCCGAGCTATCCGCTGTTCAACGAAC
Source organism: Acidobacteria bacterium SCN 69-37 (assembly GCA_001724025.1). Lineage (GTDB taxonomy): Bacteria > Acidobacteriota > Vicinamibacteria > Vicinamibacterales > SCN-69-37 > SCN-69-37. Next base: position 55,106 of record MEDJ01000012.1, read on the forward strand.
CGCAGTACCTGCTGGCGCTCACCAACACGCTCGTGCGCGTCTCGCGCCAGCACCAGCTCGACATCATCCACGCGCACTACGCGGTGCCGCACGCCACCGCGGCGTACCTCGCGCACGCCATCCTGTCGGCCGATCCCGGCCCGACGCCGAAGACCGTCACGACGCTGCACGGGACCGACATCACGCTGGTCGGCAGCGATCCCTCGTACGCGAGTGTCGTCGGCTTTTCGATCGAGGCGTCGGATGGCGTCACGGCCGTCTCCGAGAGCCTGAAGCACGATACCGCGCAGGCGCTCGGCGTCAGGCGCGACATCGCCGTCATCCCGAACTTCCTCGAGTGCGGCGAGTACCGGCGGCTCCAGGATGCGGAACTGCGGCAGCGGCTCTGCCCGGCCGGCGAGTGCGAGGCGCTGATTACGCACATCTCGAACTTCCGGTCGGTGAAACGCATCGGTGTCGTCATCGAGATCTTCCGCCGCATCCAGGCGCAGTGCCGGGCGCGCCTCGTCATGGTGGGCGACGGGCCCGACCGGCAGGCCGCCGAACGCCAGGTGGCCGACTACGGCCTGGCCGACGCCGTGGACTTCGTCGGGGAGCAGCACGATGTGGTGGCCTGGCTCTCGGCCGCCGATCTGTTCCTGCTGCCGTCGGCGCAGGAGAGCTTCGGCCTGGCCGCGCTCGAGGCGATGTCGTGCGAGGTGCCTGTCGTCGCCTCGCGCGTCGGCGGGCTGCCGGAGGTGATCCGCGACGGCGTCACCGGCTTCGTCTGCGATCCGGACGACATCGCCGGCATGGCCGCCCGCAGCGTCGAACTGCTGCGGAACCCGGCCCTGCGCCAGCACATCGGCCGCGCCGCGGCCGCCGACGTCGGCCGGCGCTTCTGCACGGACATCGTCGTGCCGCAGTACGAGCGGTTCTACGACGAGGTGCTCAGCGACCGGGTCCATCGCTGACGCGGGCCGCGGGCGGCATTCTCGGAGCCCCGAGGTTTCAGCCTCGGGGGACGAGTCATCGATCCATCCCTGGGGCTGAAGCCCCAGGGCTCCGAGCGCCCGCATCGGAAGCCCCAGGGCTCCGGGCGCCTACATCGGAAGCCCCCAGGGCTCCGAACGCGGATCGCCCCGCGACAATCGGCCGCCCGCAGCGACCGGGTCCATCGCTGACGCGGGCCGCGGGCGGCATTCTCGGAGCCCCGAGGCTTCAGCCTCGGGGGACGAGTCATGGCTTCATCCCTGGGGCTGAAGCCCCAGGGCTCCGAGCGCCCGCATCGGAAGCCCCAGGGCTCCGAGCGCCTACAGCTGAAGCCCCGGGGCTCCGAGCGCGGATCGCCCCGCGACAATCGATCGCCCGCTGCCTGCTGCCCGCCGCCCGCCGCCCGCCGCCCGCCGCCCGCCGCCCGCCGCCCGCGCTATCATCGCAGTGGCATGGAACTGACACAGCGTCCGGGGGGATCGGACTCGGATCGCATCCTCATCGTCGAAGACGACGCCGCGCAGCGCGTGGGGCTGCAGCAGCTGCTGCGGGGCTGGGGCTTCACGGCCGACATTGCCGTCGACGGCCGCGATGCGCTCGACAAGCTGCCGGCGGTGCGGCCGACGATTGTCCTGAGCGATCTCGTGATGCCGCGCATGAGCGGCCTCGAACTGCTGACGGCGCTCATGCAGGAGGCGCCCGACGTCACCATGGTCCTGATGACGGCCCAGGGCACCGTCGAGACCGCGGTCTCCGCCATCAAGCAGGGGGCCTACGACTACCTCTCGAAACCTGTCGATCCGCAGCGGCTGAAGATCCTGCTCGATCAGATCGTCCGCCGGCACGACACGCAGCGCGAGGTGCGGGCCTTGCGCCGGCAGCTCCAGGATCGCGGCACCTTCGGGCGGATGATCGGGGCCAGTCCCGAGATGCGCAAGGTCTACCAGCTGGTCGAGCAGGCAGCACCGACGAGCGCGTCGATCCTCGTGACCGGCGACTCGGGCACGGGCAAGGAACTGGTGGCCCAGACCGTCCACCAGCTCAGCCCCCGCAACGGTCAGCCGTTCGTGGCGCTCAACTGCGCGGCGATTCCCGACACGCTGCTCGAGTCCGAGCTGTTCGGCCACGAGAAGGGTGCGTTCACCGGCGCCCTCACCAGGCGGCAGGGCGCGTTCGAACTCGCCAATCGCGGCACGCTCTTCCTCGACGAGGTGGCGGAGATGACGCCGGCCACGCAGGCCAAGCTGCTGCGCGTGCTCCAGGAGCGGACGTTCCGGACGCTGGGCGGCCAGCGCGAGCAGTCGGTCGACATCCGCGTCGTCGCGGCGACGAACGTCGATCCGCCCGAGGCGGTGCGCCAGGGCAAGCTGCGCGAGGATCTGTTCTATCGCCTCAACGTCTTCGCGATCGAGCTGCCGCCCCTGCGCGATCGCAAGGAAGATATCCCGCTGCTGACGCAGGCCTTCGTGCGCGAGTTCGCGCAGCGCAACAACAGGCCCGTGGTCGGCGTGTCCGATCGCGCGCTCCGGATGCTCGATCAGTATCACTGGCCGGGCAACGTCCGCGAACTGCGCAACGTGATGGAGCGTGCCGTCATCGTCTCGCGGGGCGACATGATCGAGCCCGGCGATCTGCCGCAGCTGATGCCCGTGACGCCACCGGCGCCGGCGGCCGAGGGCCCCGTGCTGACGGCCGGCACCACGGTGGACGAGGCCGAGCGGCAGCTCATCGAGATCACGCTCACGCACACCGGCGGGAACAAGACGCGGGCCGCCGAGATGCTCGGCATCAGCCTCAAGACGCTGCACAACAAGCTGAACCGGATGAAGGAAGACAGCGCCGGCCAGGACGCCTGACGCCGACACCCGCATGCCCCTCAGCATCAAGACGAAACAGGTCGCCGCGGTCACCGCCATCGTCGGACTGGCGGTGGTGCTCGTCAGCGTATGGTACGTCTCGTCGCTGGCCGGTTTCTGGCTCGCCGAGACGCAGGCGCGCGCGAAGCTGATCGGCAGCGCCATCCAGCACCGCATGAACGACGTGGTGCGCACGGGTGACGATCCGATCGAGGCGCTGCGCACCGACGACGGGCTGACGTCGATCCTGCAGGCGAGCATCTACTCCGAGAACGTGATGTATGCCGCCATCGTCGACACGCGCGGCCTGATCATCAACCACACGGACAGGGCCCGCGTCGACACGGGCATGAACACGGCCACGCTCGACCTGTCGACGCTCGTCGCGGCCAGCCCGATCGAGCGGGCGCGCGCGTTGTGGGAGTCGAACGCGTACTACGAGTACCGCGAGCCGCTCCTGCTCGACGACAAGGCGCTCGGCACGGTGCTCGTCGGCGTGTCGCTCCTGGTCCTGCGCGGCAACATCGAGGCACAGCTGCGCGACGTGGCGATCACGACGGGCATCGCGATCCTGCTCACGTCGTTCGTGGGAATGCTCCTCGCGCAGCTCACGCTCCGGCCGATCCACGTGATCCGCACGGGCCTCGCGCGCCTCGGACGCGGCGAGACCGACGTCGACGTCGATCTCCCGGACGATGCGGAACTGGCGGCGCTCGGCGACTCGTTCAAGGCGGTGACCGCGCGGCTGGCTGCCGACCGCAGCGCCATCGACGGCCAGCGCGCCACGCTCGAGTCGGTGGTCGACAACCTCGAGGACGCCGTCGCGCTCTTCAGTCCCGCGGGCGCGCTGCTCTTCGCCAACCCCGCGATGGAGAGCACCTTCGTCGTGCCGACCGGCCAGCTCGATCAGCTCCTGCCCCGCACGCACCCGTACCGCGCCGTGGTCGAGCACGTGCTGGCCCAGCCCGACACGCCCCAGCGGCCCACGCGCGTGCAGATGCCCGGCGGGGGCGAGCGGCTCGTCCAGGCGCACCCGGTCGAGGGCCCCGAACGCCGGCTGCTCGGCGTGATGCTCGTGGCGCGCAACCTCACGTATCTCTCGCAGGTGGAATCGACGCTGAGCTATTCCCGCAAGCTCGCGGCCCTCGGCCGCCTGTCGGCCGGCATCGCGCACGAGGTCAAGAACCCGCTCAACGCGACGATGATCCACCTCGAACTGCTCAAGATGCAGGTGGCAGGCAACGCCGCGGCGCTCGATCACGTGGCCACGATCGTCTCGCAGGTGCGGCGGCTCGACGAGGTCGTGCAGGGCTTCCTGAAATTCACGCGTCCCGAGGATCTGCAATTGCAGCCGGTCGACATCGAGCAGCTCGTCGCCGACCTGATGCCCATCGTCACGGCCGAGGCCGGCAAGCACCGCGTGGACGTACGAATCGAGTTCCCCGCCGATCTCCCGAAGGCCTACGCCGATCCCGGCATGCTGCAGCAGGCGTTCCTGAACCTGGCGCTCAACGCCTGCCAGGCTATGGCGACCGGCGGCCGCCTGCGCATCGCGGGGGCGCTGACCGCGGCGCGGCAGATCGCCGTGACGTTCGAGGACACCGGCGTCGGCATCACGCCCGAGGATCTCTCGCGGATTTTCGACCTCTACTTCACGACGAAGGAACACGGCAGCGGCATCGGCCTGTCGCTCGTCTACCGCACGGTGCAGTTGCACGACGGCGAGATCGAGGTCCAGTCCGTCCCCGGACGCGGGACCACGTTCCGCGTGCTGCTGCGGGAGGCGCCGCTGGTCGATCTGCGGCTGACCCCGTCCCGCGGCATTCTCGGCCTCGCCCCCGATGTCCCACACCCGCCGCGGTCGTTTTCTGCGTCATAATGACCGGGTGAACCGCGCCTTGCTCCTGGCGTTGACCGCAGTCGTCTCGTGTGGCGCGTCCGCGTGCGCCAGAAAGGCCCCGGCCCTTCCGCTCGTCACTGCCCTGGCCGTCCCGACACCGCCGGCGAGGACGCTGATTCCCGTCGAGCTGCCCGAGTACGTCGAACCCGCTCCCGAGCCCGTCGTCGAAGAGACCCCGGCCCCGGCGCCGTCGAGGCCCCCGTCGACCGCACGCAACACCGAGAAACCGCCCGCCGCACCGCCGCAGGTGCGGACGCCACCACCGGTCCTGCAGGCCACGACCACGGCCACGGCCCCGAGCGCCCTCGAACAGCGCGTGCGCGGACTGCTCGCGTCAGCCGAGGAAAAGCTGAAGGTCCTGAATTATCGGGAACTCGATCCGCAGCGGCTCGCGCACTACAACCAGGTGCGCGACTTCATCCGCATGGCCAACGACAACCTGCGCATCCGGAACTACGTGTACGCCGAGCAACTGGCCACCAAGGCCAACACCGTCGCCGGCCTGCTCACGCGCAGCTGACGACGTCCGGGCGCCTCAGCGCGCCCACTGCCCCGTCACCTGCATCCACTGCTGCTCGAGCAGCGCGAGCGTGGGATGGGCATCGCCCGTCGGCACGAGTTCGTGGGCACGCTCCGGCAGGATGACCTGTCGCATCAGCCGATCCAGATCGAGGCGCAGGCCGTCACCGCGATCGCCGAGCGTGGCCGCGCGGACCCAGCCGGCCACCGACGCGCCGATGGCCCGCGTGAGATCGCCGACGCCACGCGCGGCAGCGGCCAGCCAGTACGCCCCGGCCGCCGACGCATCGTTGTGCGCGAGTTCCTGTTCGGCACGCGCCAGAACCCGCTCGTAGACCAGACGACGCGCCGACTCGGGCCCCTGCTGCGCCTGCCGATCGAGCGAGACCGCCCACCAGTCGAAGAGCTCATCGCGCGCGTGGGCGTCGAGCAGATCCGCACGCGCCAGCGCGAGTTCGAACTGCTCGGCCGCCGCGCTGAAACGATCGTCGAGGTTGTAGGTCTGATCGAGATAGAGCGACGTGCCGATCGCAATCGTCAGTTCCACGCGATCGTGCGCATCGAGTGCCGAGGCATCAACGGTCTTCAGGGCGCTGCGCGCCAGATCCAGATCGGTCGCCTGCGACGTCTGCCGATAGCGCTCGAGGAGCGCACGCGCCAGCACGACGGTGGCAGCCGGCGCGAACGCGGGAATCGCCTGCGCTTCGCCCGCCGTCCGGATCGCGTCGTCGTACCGCTGCGCGTTGTAGAGGTCACGGGCCTGAGCGAGCGCGTCGGGCGCCTTCGACTGGGCCATCAGGGAGAGCGACAAGCTGGCCACGACCAGCGCTCTGAGCATCGTCATCGTCAGAGAAGCAGTGTAGCGCGGTGCGTCAAAAGTTCACCCTGTGCGTGCGTGTAACTTCTACACAGCCACGCGCCGACGCCGGCGTTCCGGCCTGAAGTGGAAGGATTCTGCCGTTCCCCGAGGTTGGCAAGGAAGTTGAAACAGTCCAGCGACAGGATGCGAGGCACCCTCTCCCTCCCGTTGGTGCTCGTCACCGCGATCTCGGTGATGTCGCCCGTGTATGCCCAGGACACCCAGCCGGTGTTCTCGGCGGCGGTCGATCGGGTGACGTTGTCGGTGACCGTGCGCACGTCGCGCGGGCGGCCCGTGACGGATCTCACCGAACAGGATTTCATCCTCACCTCGTCGGGACAACGGCGCGCCATCACGAACTTCCGGCGCGACGATACCGAGGTCAGCCTCGGCTTCCTCGTCGACTTCAGCGGCAGCATGGGCGTCGGTGCACGCCGCGCCGCGGCCCGCGAGAACGTCGCGCACATCCTCGAGCTGCTCCGGCCGGCCATCGATCACGCCGGCCTGTTCGTCTTCGACAAGACGCTGACGGCCCTGCAGCCGATCGCCCCTGTGCCGGGCAACATCCTGGCGCAGCTCGACCGTCTCGATCGGCCGTTCGGGGTCACGTCCCTGTTCGATGCCATCGCCGAAACGGGTCGGACGCTGGCGGCTGGGTCGGGCCCGCGTCGCGCCGTCGTCGTGCTGACGGACGGGGTGGACAACGCCAGCACGCTGACGGCCGCCGAGGTCTCCGGGCTGGCGAGCAGCATCGACGTCCCGGTCTACATCATCATCGTCGTCTCGCCCTACGACGCCGATGGCAAGGAGCCGCACCCGAGCCTGAATCTCGGTCAGATGGTGAGCGGCCAGCTGGGCGACCTGGCCCGCTGGACGGGCGGCGACATCTACACCAGCCTCGGGCCGGCACAGGCGGCGCGCACGGCGCGCGAGCTGGTGAACGAACTGCGGCAGCAGTACTTGATTGCGTTCGAACCGGACGAGAGTCCCGGCTGGCACCCCATCGAGCTGCGCACGACGCGCGATCGGCTCGTCGTGCGGACGCGCAGCGGCTACTTCGTACGGGACTGAACCGGTTTCGTCGTAGGTGGAGAGGTTCTCTGAGGAGGAGACATCATGCAGAAGGCACTGGTAGCTATGGCAATCACCGCGTTCGCGGTGGCGGGCACGTCGGCCTGCGCGACAAAGGGATACGTCCGCACGCAGGTGGGTCAGGTCAACGAGAAGGTCGATACGCTCGGCCAGTCCCTCGAGGACACGCAGCAGCGCACGACCGCCAACGAACAGCGGATCACGCAAGTCGACACGCGCGCGGGTGCGGCCCAGACGGCGGCTGACGCGGCGGGCACGGCCGCGGCCGGGGCGAACTCGGCAGCGGGCCAGGCGGCGCAGACCGCGCAGGCGGCCGGCCAGCGGGCCGAGTCGGTCGAGAAGCAGGTCAACCGCGTCGTGTACGAGGTCGTCCTCAACGAGAGCCAGGGCAACTTCCGCTTCGGCGGCACGGATCTGCCCGACGCAGCCAAGGCGCGGATCGACGAGCTGATCTCGCAGATCAAGGCGGATCCGAAGGGCGCGTACTTCGAGATCGAGGGACACACGGACAACGTCGGCCCGTCGGAGGTCAACAAGCGCATCGGCCTCGAGCGTGCCGAGGCGGTGAAGGCGTATCTCTACACGCAGCACCAGATTCCGCTGCACCGGATGAACGTGATCAGCTACGGCGAGGAGAAGCCGGCGGGTCCGAACAACACGCGTGACGGCCGCGCGGCCAACCGCCGCGTCGTGATCCGCGTGCTCGGCTAGCTCGCGGTCCCGCAATCTCACACACTGACGGCCCCTTCGCGGGGCCGTCAGCGTGTACGGCGTCCGATCGAGGCGCCTGCGATGGCGATGATCGACGCAAAAGGCTATCGGCGGCGCGCGGCGTCGATGATCGCCGCCATGTGATCGAGATATTTCTCGAACGCCCGACGTCCGGCCGGGGTCAGCCTGAAGGTCGTGCGCGGCACGCGGCCCTCGAATCCCTTTTCACAGGCGACGTACCCTGCATCCTCGAGCTTGCGGGCGTGCACGCTCAGGTTGCCGTCCGTCGCCTCCAGCGCCGTCTTCAGCGCGGTGAACGACAGCTCGCCACCGGCCGCCAGCGCACTGGCAATCCCGAGCCGCATCGGATCGTGCAGCAGCCGGTCGACGGCCGTCGCACTCACCGGCGCCTTCGGCCGCCTGACGGACGCGGGCGGTGCCGTCTCCTCCCGCATCGACGCTGCACGCCGGGCCGAACTTCTCGCCCTCATCCTTTCTCCCTCCTATCCGCCGAGACGACGCGCGATGTAGAGACCGAACCCGATCTGCAGACCGCCGAATCCCAGGGCCAGCCACAGCGTGCCCCAGCCGGACGGCGTCACGATCGCCGCCAGGCCCGCCGCCATGTAGCACGCGCCCGCGATCCGCACGACCGGCGCACTGAACAGGCCGCCGACGATCACGCCGGCGCCGTACAGCAGCAGCCACATGGGCGCCATGACCGCATAGGCGTCGATGCGCCAGAGCGCGTAGGTCATGGCAGCCCCGACGACGAGTGGCGCCGCCAGCCCCAGCCCGAAGCGGCGGCCGATCGGTCCGGTCAGCGGCGCGCCGTTGCGCGCGGCCTTGCGCCTGATGGCCGTGGCCCCCACGGCCAGCGCGATGACCGCCGCCACCAGCCAGGTGACGAGCCATCGTTCATCAGACGGCTGATGGGCCGCCACAGGGGCGGCGGCCAGACCGACGACGCCCATCCCCACGCCCCCGAGTCCGGGAACGGCGGTGAACGCCGAACTGCGTTCCATGGCCTGGCGGATGAACCGCAGGTTGGCCTCGGCGTGGTCGCTGAACGACGCCGGCGTCGTCCGCGGATCGCGCGAGCTCGACATCCGCGCAGGCTAGCGCGCCTCGGCCGCGATGTCAAAGCGCTTCGCAGGATAAAGGCGACGGGCCTCGCGGCCCGTGCGGGACCGCCGGCATGTCACTCAGCCCTCGCGAAGCACGATCATCGGGGAGACGCGTGTGGCCCGCCGTGCCGGTACGATGGCCGACACGAGGCAACCGCCGATGACGAGGCCGGCCGTCGCGACGAGGACCGCCCAGCCGTCCCAGGCGAGTCCGCGCGTCTGCCCGGCCAGCAGCGGCGCCATGGCGGTGGCGCCCCACAGGCCCGCGGCCACCGCGCCGCACGCGACGGCCACGGGGCCGCGCACGGCGGTCATGGCCACGCGCACGGTGCGGCCGCCGAGCGCCAGGCGCAGCGCGATCTCGCGCGTCCGCTGCTCGACGAGGTACGCGAGCGTCGCATACATCCCCACCATCGCCACGAGAACGGCAAGAACCGCGAGCGCGCTGAAGAGCCGGCTCGCCGCGTGGAACGGCGCCAGCGCGGCCTCCACGCGATCGGTGCCCCTCTCCACCCGTGCCAGCGACACCGACGCGGGCAGCAGGGACAGGGTGCCGGGCACACGCATCGCGATGGCCTCGAGAGCGCCCGGTGCCTTCACCAGCACGTGCGGCACTGTCGTCGGGGACCAGCGGGTGGTGTAAAGGGTGGCACCGTCGGTGTCCCAGACCTGCCCGTATCGCGCGTCGGCCGCCACGCCGACGACCTCGAGCGTCTCCGGATCGCCCGGTCCCTGCTGGATCAGCAGACGGGTCCCGACGCCGCCGCCGTCCGGCCACAACCGGCGCGCGAGCGCTTCGCTGACGATCGCCACGGGCAGACGCTGCGCCTCGTCGGTCACCGTGAACGTCCGGCCCTGCCGCAGCGGGATGTCGAGCGTCGAGAAGTAGTTCCCCGTCACCTGCTGCACGCGCACGCTCGTGGACGCGCCACCATCCGTCGGGATGCTGACCGTCGCCACGCCGGCAACCGGATCGAACGGCGCGCGCGACGACAGGGCCACCGAGGTGACGCCCGGCAGATCGGCCAGCGCAGAACGTGTGGGCGACAGGGCGTCGCGCACGTCCTCTTGCGGGGCTTGACTCGACGTGGTGTCGAGCGACACGACGAGCAGGTCGGCCGTCGAGAATCCGAGATCGACCCTGGCGGCGTTCACGGCGCTGCCCGCGACGACCAACGCACTGGCCACGAGCACGGCAGACGCCGCGATCTGCCCGCCGACCAGCGCATGGCGTGCCCAGGTCATCGGCGTCGTCACCGTCCGCTGTCCCGTCCCGATCTCCCCGACAATGCGGCGACGCACGACGGCCGCGAACGGCAGGGCCGCTGCCAGCAGCGTCGCCCCGAACGACAGCAGCACACAGGTGCCCACGACCCGCCCATCGAGGCCGAGGTCGAGCGACAGTCCGATGCCGAGCACGCCGGGCGACGCCATCAGCAGGTGCTGGACGCCGCTGGCCACGCCAATCGACAGCACCGCACTCGCAAGGCCCAGCACACCGGCTTCGGCCACCACCTGGCGTATCAATCCGCCGCGCGTGGCACCCAGCGCCAGGCGCACGCCGATCTCCGACCGGCGGCTCAGGACCTGCTGCGTCAGCAGGGTCGTCAGATTGGCGAAGGTCAGGCCGAGCAGGAGCAGTGCCGCCAGGCCCAGCGCGCCGAACGATCGGATCACGGTATCGCGATACGCGGGCCAGAACTGCGCGCGGCCTGACTCGAGCAGCCGCACGCCGAGATCCGCGTTCGTCTCCGGCGATGCCGCCGCGATCGTGCGGGCGATGACGTCGACCTCCGCCTGGGCACGCGCGAGCGGCACGCCTGCGGCGAGTCGTCCGATCATCAGGACCGAGGGGATGCCGCGCTCGGTGAAGACGCCGGCCTCGCGAAACGGCGGCAACAGCGTCTCGACCGCTTCCATCGGGACCCAGATATCCGGCCGCGCGCCCCACCCCAGGTTGGGGCTCGAGAACGTGTCGGGCGCCACGCCGACGATGGTGAGCGTGTGCCCCTCGGCCGTGATCGTCTGTCCGATGACCGCTGGATCACCGGCAAAGCGACTCCGCCAGAGCCGCTCGCTGATCGTGGCGACCATCGGCCACGCGTCGGCGCGCGCTTCGCCGAGGACCGTCCCGAGCCGCGGGACTACCCGGAGCATCTCGAAGTACGTCGCCGTGACGGCCTCTCCGCCGATCCGCCGCACGCCATCGTGGCCCGTCACCCGGAACGGCAGACGCAGGTAGGCCGATACGTGTTCGATGGTCGTGGTCCGCTGCGCGACGTCGAGATAGTCGACGTAGCTCGTCGAGGCGTAGCGTCCGTTCCGGGTGTCGAAGCCGTAGAGGGCCACGACCCGGTGCCCCTCGTCCACGGCGATCGGGCGGAACAGCACCTGATCGGCGGCGCCCAGGACCGCGGCCACGCCGCCCACGCCCAGCGCGGCCGTCGTTGCCATGATCGCGAACAGGCGTGGTCGTCGCCGGAGCGCGCGCCAGGCATCGCGCGCCGTCACCTGCAGCCGATCCCGCCACCATGCGAGCGCAGATGCTGTTGTCGACATAGATGCCGGAAGCATACCCGAACCGGCGACGGCCGGCTGCGGGATCGGGAGGGGGCCGCCGGTCGCCTCGGGGCCGCAGATGTTGCTTCGGGCGGCGGCAGTCCTGTGCTACCATCCCTTGGTTGCACCGCGCTCGCTGCCTCGCGCAGGCGGGCCCGGTTCTTCCTCGCCAGGGCCGGCGTAGCTCAGTTGGTAGAGCAGCTGATTCGTAATCAGCAGGTCATCAGTTCAAGTCTGATCGCCGGCTCCAGTTTCCCTAAGAAAAACTCAACAGACAGCTTCGCCGGCGACCGCGATCTGTTTCGGGGTCACACCGGGGTCACAGCCCAACCGTGGTGCGCCCGCCCCGGACGTCCGACAGTATCGACAACTTCGCCACTCCTGCCCGACGCTGATTCGAAGGATCGTCGAGTCTCGTTATTTCAGGGCAGATACGCGATTCGTGAGATCGCGCCATCGAGAGCCTCGAGGACTTTCCTGGCCTCGGCCTTGTCGAGTGAACACCGCCGGCGCTGACTCACGTCGTCCTCATCCCCTAGGCCAATTACGATTCGGCCGCCAAGCTCAGCAACCTCAAGCCGAACGCGGCCGTCCTTCTGGTCCAAGTCGGGAGCTACTTCTTCATAGAAGATCACTGCGCCCACGACTAGGCCCTCTCCAACTTGATCGACATCGATCCGTTCGGCGGAACTACCTCAAGTTCGGCCTCCGTGAACGTCGCCTCCGTCAGCTTGTGCTTGTCGTCGAACCACCGACACTTGTAGGACTCCCTGCTGCCGTAGCCATATTGCCCGAAATCCACGACCGTCATCGTGGGTCCGCCCGATTTCAAACGCACCTTCGTTCCGTCATCAATCGTCTGCGCCATTTATCCCTCCGACTTCAGTGTGCCCGGCGCCTGTGACGGGGCAGGTCACACCCAGGAGGAGCGCGGGATCCGCGGTCCGTTCGATGAGGCGTCGTGGTTTGTCTGAGGCGCCGCAGGCACCCACCGCCCAGGTCAAGCGATGCAGCCCCAACGGCCGCGCAAACACTTGGCCGCGCTCGATCGGCTGACGCGAATGAAGTTGTCAATGCGTCACTCTTAGTGACTTATAGTCATGCCTATTGACATCGGCGCGCTGAGTGAATACGATTCTTCACACAGGCCGTGGGAATCCCACGGAACCGTTCTTTGAACGTCTGATTGCTATCGCTTCTCAACCACGACCGCGCACGACGCATGAGCTGGCTACGTCGGGTAGCCAGCACTTAGTGCGGCAGAACACCGCCGCCGCTGGAACGTCCGCAAGCTGAACGTTCCGCTGTCGTTCAGAGCTGGGCAAGGGGCTGGGGTCGGTGTTGCCAGATCCGGAGGATTCTCTTCCTTTGTCGGTCTCGCTCATCCTCACCACGCCACAAGTCCACACTTTGGACGGGATGCTGCCCCTCCGGGCACCAGCAGACTAAGCCACCGACTCAACCCCTCCTGACGCGTGCGTCCCGTCGGTCATGGACGGAACCGGCAATTTCGCCGCGTTACGGAAGCGGGAGTTTCAGAATGAAGGTCAAAGAACTGGACTCGGTTCGCGCCAAGCTTGAGGCGGAACTGAAGCGCAGGGGGTTGGAGTCGGTCTACGCGAAGCACATCCGCATGATTGATCGTGAGCTCACGGCTTATCGAAAAGGAGGAAAGCGGCAGGAGCGACGATTGGAACGAATTGTCATCTTGATGGCAGCGGTGCTCGTTGAATCGCACCTCAGGTAGACAGCGCGCATGGTGGAGACAGGTGGCTTAGTCATTGCTTTTTGATTTCTAGTGGATCTCCATGGACTACGGAAGAGCTATTCGCGTCGTACGGACGGCCTATGGCATGAGCCAGGCCGAGTTGGCTGACCGCCTCTCTATCGGCGCCAGTCAGCTCTCGTTGATCGAGAGCAAGAAGCGCAACCCGAGCCTCGACGTACTGCACGAAGTTGCAGCTGTCCTTCAGGTCCCGGTCCACTTGCTCACGCTGCTGGCATCCGAGCCGCAAGACCTGCAAGACCCGGGGAGTTCGCCCCAGGTAGCCGAAATGGCGACGGCGCTGCTGCGCGTGCTCACCTCCGGCCGGCCGAGCGAACCGCATCAGGCGACGTTGCCGATCACGAAGGACGAATGACATGAACGCGCACCATTCTCCCCGCTGGCTGGCAGCCGCCTTGTCAGTCGATGTCGAGCTGCTACGATTCGTCGTCGACCGGGTGGACTCGTTCTATAGGTCGTTCCAACGCCTCAAGCCGAACGGAGAACCTCGGCGCATTGACCGAACCGTAGAAGAGCTAGCCTTCTTGCAAGGCCGGATTGCTGCCGTGTTCCTCCGCAGCTACGACTACGCTTCGGCAATGCACGGCTGTGTGCGTTCGCGCTCTCCCCTCACCAACGCACTGCAGCATACGGGACAAGAGACCCTCATCTGCCTCGATGTCCGCTCCTTCTATCCCAGCGTGACGTTCCGCCGTGTCCACCGCATCTGGCGTGACAACTTCCATTTGGGTTCGCCAATCACGGGCATGCTGACGAGGTTGACGACACGCAATGGCTGCCTACCGCAGGGCGTCGCGACATCAGGCTTCCTAGCGAACATCGCGATTCTCCCTGCCCTTGCGGAGATCGAGTCGTTGGGCCTTGGCCGCGTGACCTTCTACGTTGATGACGTCACGATTTCGAGCACTGCTCCGCCCTCGGTGGTCATCGAAGCCGTGGCGAAGGCGATGAGCCACGCGGGATTCAGCATCCGCCGCGACAAGACCCAGATCGCCCGACGCGGTGCACCCCAAGTCATCACTGGGTATAACGTCGACCGTAGCCGGCCCAGCGTCCCAAGGGCAAAGCGGGACAAAGCGCGATGCGCCGTCCACGAGCTTGAAGCCAGACTGACACGCGGCCTGGACGTCACCCGCCTGCGTCGTTCTGCGGAAGGCCGTATCGCACACATGAAGATGACGAATCCCAAGCACGCCGCCACACTTGCGCGCCGTCTATCCACAGTGCTAAACCCCTGACGGGGGATCGCCTTCTTCCTGGCGCCACACGGTGTCACCGGCACTTCCCGTGGCCCCCCAGCGCCGCCCATCACTCGCCACGCCGCTCGCGAATCCACCCAATTGATCTCCTCCGCGGCGCGGACGGGAGCGAACTCTGTTGATGGACACGTCGCTGAGATGCTGCGTCGACCACCAGCTCGGCGTGACCAGATAGCACACCGGTCAGCCCCCCGCTAGACAGCAGGACTCGCGCGGAACGCATCTAGACGTCTCACAAGCTCCACGAGGTCTGGGGCGACTTCCTCAGGGCGAAAGGCATCAATGATGCTGTTGCCGCTCGTTGAAAACTGACCAGGAAGTCGCGGTTCTGCTCGCTGAAAATTGACCAGGGTGTTCTGAGCGTTCCGACAGGGGTGAGGCCTGTTGGGATGCCGAGGTGCACACCATGGCGATGTACGCGAAGGTCCGCAGGATGCGCCTGCGGGAGGGGCTGTCGATCACCGAGATCGCGCGACGGACAAGTCTGTCGAGAAACACCATCAAAGCGTGGCTCCGCGGGCCGGTCCGGAGCGAGATGCAGTACCGGCGGCGCCCCGGGCCCCGGAAAATCGGCCCGTTCGCCGCGGCGCTGCGCCAGGCGTTGGAGGCCGATGCGCGCCGGCCGCGCCGCG
>MEDJ01000013.1 GCA_001724025.1 Acidobacteria bacterium SCN 69-37
CGTCGAGGCCCGCCGCGGCCAGGCCGCGGCGGGCCTCGCGCTTGCCGCCCAGTTCGATGGCCTGCGATACCACGGCGAACGTGTCGGGCTCGAGTCCGCGGGCGCGCGCGCCGGCGGCCCAGTTCTCGGACCGCAGTTCGATGGACGGATTCGGCAGGGCGCCGGCGTGAGTCAGGCCGAGGCCCGCGGCCTCGACGCGGGCCTCGGCGGCCGCCAGTTCCGGCGCCACGTCACGGGCGCGCGCCAGCGCGTCTGCCAGCGTCAGCGGCGCCTGCGCCGACACCGACGTCGCGGCCACCACCAGTAACGCGCCTGATACACACCACCCTCGTGCCCACGGCATGAGGGTGGTGTGTATCAGGGGTGGATGAGAAGGATGTGAGAGAGCGTGATCTCAGGTACGACGGGGACGACAGGCGACCGGTGTACGACCGGCGATCGGTGTGCTGGGCGACGGCCTCCCGGCCTCCTTCCCGCCTGCCGCCTCCCGCCTTCCGTCAGTTCAGCTGCCGGATCCGGATGTTCCGATAGTGCACCGTGCTGCCCGGGTCGTGCGCCTGGAGCGCAATGGTGCCCGTGCGGATCCGGCGATCGGGATTGTTGGGGCCGCCGCCATCCCAGTTGGCCGGCTGCATCCAGTGCACCAGGTGCTTGTCGTTCACCTGTATCATCACCATGTCTCCCTGGACCGTGATCGTCTCGGTGAACCACTCGTGATCCTTCGCCGGTGCCTCCGTGATATTGACGATCTGGTACAGGCTGCCCGTCCGGATCGGATCGCGATCGAAGGAGTTGTTCACCTGCACCTCGAATCCCTTCGCCGGCCAGCCGGAGTCCTGGTATTCCGTCATGATGAAAATGCCGCCGTTCGAATTGGGCATGGTCATCACGTCGACCTTCAATTCGAAGTTGCGGAAGGCGTGGTTGCCGACGGGGCCATCGTAGTAGGCGTGCCCCGGCGTGCCGTTGGCGACAATCGCACCGTCCTTGATGGAAAACGCCCCGGGGTTGGCCAGGCGCCAGCCCGTGAAGTCCTGGCCGTTGAACAGTGATGTGAAGCCCGGCTCGACGGTCGACGACGCCTGGGGCGCGCGCGCCGCCGGCGCGATCGACAGGGCCAGGACGACGAGCAGGGACGCGAGAATCCGCATGACGATCTCCTCTGGGGCAGATGAACGGCTGTCCGGAAGGCGCCATCGTACCGGGCGGATCGGCCACGGTCAATCATCGTCGCTTTGGTATGCTCCTGCAGTGCGCGTGCCCGGGCTGATCGTGCTGCTCGTCGCCACCCTCGCGGGCTGCAGCGGAGGTGGCGGCGTGGCGCCGAGCGCCGTGGTGCCAGGTGCACCACCAACGACAGGCGAATCGGTCACCGTGCAGGGCCACGTCGTCGCTACCGTGACCGGCGAATCGTTGCCGCACGTGGCGATCGAACTGGGCGGCAGCCAGGTCAGTGCCGATGCCGCCGGGGCGTTCGCCTTCACCTGGTCGGGCACGCACCCGCGCAGCAGCCGGCTCGCGATCAGCGGCCCGACGATCCTCTCGCGCACCAGCACGATCCAGACGTCCACCTCGCGCGAGATCACGATCGACGCCATTGCGCTCGACAGCGGATTCGACCTCGAGTACTACAGGAAGATCGTGCGCAACGCGACCGACGCGCCCGGGACACTGCGATCCCTCCAGCGCTGGACGCAGGCCCCACGCGTCTACCTGCGGACCGTCGATCAGGCCGGCGAGCCGATCGACGCGGCCACGCTGCAGTCCACGGAAGCCGCCCTGACCGACGATGCCGCGGCCTGGACGGGCGGACGTTTCGGCGTGATGGAGGTGGTACGCGGCACGGAGACGCGCGAGGGACAGAGCGGCTGGATCACCGTCAAGTGGCCGAACCCGGCCAACCCGGGGAACAACTGCGGCCGCGCACAGGTCGGTGTCGATGGCGGCTGGATCGAGTTGAACTACCGCAACCAGGCGTGTGCGTGCGGGGGCTCACGCGTGGGGTCCGGCATCGTGCGGCACGAACTGGGACATGCGCTCGGGCTCTTCCACACGAACGAGCCCGGCGATCTCATGCAGTCGACGCTGGATCGCGCGATGGCATGCGACGGCCATGCCACCGCACGCGAACGCTTTCACGCCGCCATCGCCTACAGCCGGCCCGTCGGCAACACCGATCCGGACAACGACCCGACAGCCACGGTCCAGCGACACGCCGGCGGGACGATTGTGATAGAGGATTGAGGGACGGCTGGGAGGCGGCGGGCTGGAAGGAGGCTGGAAGCCTTCCGGCCTCCTCCCAGCCCGTCGCCTTCCCGCCTGTCCTCAGGCCGGCGGAATCTGCAGGACCTGTCCGACCTTGATCTTGTCCGGATCGCTCAACTGATCGCGATTGGCCTCGAAGATCTTCGGGTACTTCGTCGCGTCGCCGTAGAACTCCTTCGCAATCTTCGAAAGCGTATCGCCGCTCTTCACCGTGTAGGCCTGCGCCCTGGGTGGCGTCGGCAGCGACGAATCGATCGTGAGATCGGCGTGCAGGTCCGCATATGTCGGATCGATCTGCTTGATGGCCGTCCAGACCTCGTTCTTCGCCTGCTCGGATGGCGCGCGCCCCTTGATGAAGAGCTTGTCGTCCTGCACGTGCAGGTTCGACAGGCTGACGCCGGTTGCCGTGATGGTGCTGAGCGCCGCCGCGTATTTCTGTTTGAGCTGTTCGAAACGATCCATGAAGCCACCTCTCTGTGGAACTCGTGGGAAGGCTTCTACTATAAGGCGGGGAGGCGACAGGCGGGAAGGAGGCGGGAAGCGCGTCGGCCGCCCACCCTACGAAGATCGTCGTTGACTTACGATATTCTTCGTATGTAGACTGCCGCCATGCCCCCGATTCCCCGCCCGACCGACGCCGAACTCGCCATCCTCCGGGTGCTCTGGGCCCGCGGCCCCTCCACCGTGCGGGAAGTCCACACGGACATGGCCGACACGCGCACCGTGGCCTACACCACCACGCTGAAGCTGCTGCAGGTGATGACCGCCAAGGGGCTGGTCACGCGCGAGGCGCGCGGCCCGCAGCACATCTACCGCGCGCGGCACAGCGAGCAGCTGATGCAGCGGCGGCTCGTGCGGGATCTCGTCGATCGCGCGTTCGGCGGCTCGACATCGCAGTTCGTCCTGCAGGCGCTGGCCAGTCGCAGGACCTCACCCGGGGAGCTCGACGAGATCCGTCGGCTGCTCGACACGTACGGCAAGGACACCGAAGAGGAGTAGGACCATGGATCTCGTCACGACGCACGTCGTTTCGGCCGTCGGCATCACCCTCGTCCATTCGCTCTGGCAGGGCGCCATCGTCGGCCTCGTCACGGCCGCGGTGCTCGCCACCTGCCCGCGTGCGATGGCCCGCACGCGCCATGGCATCGCCGGTGCCGGTCTGGCCGCGATGACGATCGCGCCGCTGGTGACACTCGGGCTCGTCTGGCAGACCGCACCGGCGATGACCGCGGGACTGCCCACCTTCGCAACCGCCGCCACCGCAGACGTCGGCGGCACCCCGGCCACGCTCAGCGCAGCCCTCCGCGCGTGGCTGCCGATGGTCGTGATCCTCTGGGCGCTCGGCGTCCTGGCGCTCACGACGCGCCTCGTGGTGGCCTGGCTGCGCACCGAGCGGATCCGGCGACGGGACGTATACCCTGTCGGTGACGGGCTGACGCGAGCCCTGCACCGGCTCGCCCGCGACCTTGGCGTCCGGCGTGCCGTCTCGCTCGTCGAGTCCCCGTGGATCGACGTCCCGACGGTCATCGGCTGGATCCGGCCGACGATCCTCCTGCCGATCGGCGCGCTCACCGGCCTGTCCGTGCAGCACATCGAGGCGGTGCTCTCGCACGAACTCGCCCACATCAGGCGGCACGACTACCTGATCAACATGCTCCAGAGCTTCGCCGAGACGCTCTTCTTCTATCACCCCGCAGTGTGGTGGCTGTCGAAGCAGATCCGCATCGAGCGCGAGCACTGCTGCGACGACGTGGCGGTGGAGGTGTGCGGGAGTCCGCTGCTGTATGCCCGGGCGCTGGCGGCGCTCGAGGAATCACGCCAGCACGACGCAGCATTCGCGCTCGCCGCCACGGATGGATCACTCGTTCAACGCGTGCGTCGCCTGATGGGTCCCGTGCACGACGACAGGCGCACGCCCTCGCTGCCGATTGCGGCGTGCACGGCGGTGATTCTCGCGACGCTCACGCTCGGCGTCGCGGGCGCCCAGCCGCGTGTCTCGGCCGCCGCCCCGCAACCGCAGGGACCAGCCCCGACGCCGGTCACCGAGGACCGGACTGCCCCGCGCGCGCTGCGCATTGGCGGCGACATCAAGGCCCCGGAAAAAATTCACCACGTCAATCCGATCTATCCGGAAGCCGCCCGCGCGGCAGGCATCAGCGGCGTCGTCATTCTCGAGGCCACCATCGACACGGACGGATCGGTGTCGTTCATGCGGGTGCTGCGCTCGATTCCGGATCTGGACCAGGCGGCCATCAATGCCGTCCGTCAGTGGCGCTACGTCCCGACGCTGCTGAACGGTGAGCCCTGGCCGGTCATCATGACCATCGCGGTCAACTTCACGTCGCAACTATCCGCGGACGAGCTTGCCGCGCTCGAACGCCGCTATGCCGAGCTGCAGCGGGAACTCCTGAACAGCCCGTCGGACGAACTTCGAGAACGGTACCGCGAGATGCAGATCGCGCAACGGCGCCTCGAAGCGCAAATGGCAGCGGCGCGGGCCGCAAGCGGCCCATCGGCCACAGCCGCGCGCGCCTCATCAGCGGGCGTAGCCGCGGCGTCTGGCTCGTACACGCCCGGCGTGCCGCTGCGCATCGGTGGCAACATCAAGGAACCGGCCAAGATCCGCCACGTCAACCCGGCCTATCCGAAACTCGCCTACGCGTCGAAGGTCTCGGGCGTCGTCATCATCGAAGCGACGGTCGACGAGTCCGGTCACGTTGCGGACACGAAGATCCTGCGCTCGATCCCCATGCTCGACCAGGCCGCGCTCGAGGCCGTGCGCCAGTGGGAGTACGTACCGACGCTGATGAACGGCGTGCCCGTGCCCGTCATCATGACCGTGACCGTGAACTTCACGCTGCACTGACGCGCACCGGACCTGTCCGCTTTACACACCGCAGTGACGATTGTTTGTCGCGCGTCGACCGCGAACAGCCGGATTGTTCCGAACGGAGCGCACGGACTTCAGCCCGTGCGGATGCGCCAGGGGCTGAAGTATGACATCGAGAATGGCCGACAGGGGTCGATCAGGACGGCACACCACCGGGCTGCTACGATGGCGCCGTGGATCTCTCCCCTGTCCCACGACTCGCCGACGCCGGCGCCGTGGCGGATCCAGCCGGCCCCTGGCGTCCGCTGGCGCCCGCTGCGGCCACCGTGCGCGCCATCGCGGGCGCGATCGGCGGCGCCGTGCTGTCGATGCCGGTTGCCGCGGCCCTGGCCGGGCTGCTCGTCGGCCGCCTCGGCGTGCCCGCACTGATCGGCGGGCCTGCGGTCGTCGTGACGTGCCCGATCGTGGGAGCGGCATGCGGAGCCTGGCTCGGCTATCTCCGCTGGCGCCGCACGCGCTGGCAGCTCGATGCCGTCGGGTTGCACGTGCGGCGCGGCCTGCTGTGGCACGTCGAGGTGCTGGTGCCGCGCTCGCGTGTGCAGCACCTGGACGTGGAGCGCGGGCCGCTCGAGCGCCAGTTCGCGCTGGCCACGCTCGTGGTCCACACCGCCGGCACGCAGACAGCGGCTCTCCGCCTGTCCGGACTCGACGACCATGATGCCGTCGCGCTGCGCGACGCGCTGATCCCCGACGCCACGCAGCATGTCGACGCCCTCTGATCCGATCGTCCCCGGCGCCGACGCCGCGGGCGACGATCGCCGCCTGCACCCGCTCTCGTGGCTGTTCGTGCTGCTCCAGCAGCTGCGGTCGTTTGCGGTACCACTCGTCGTGCTGGTCGCCACCGGTCGCGGCGGCCCGGCACTCGGGCTGCCACTCGTGGGCGTTGCCGGTCTCGTCGTGGTCTCCCTGATCCAGTACGTCAGCTACCGCTACCGCGCCGGTGTCGACGGCTTCGTCATCACGAGCGGCGTGCTCCAGCGCACGCGCCGCGACATTCCGTACGAGCGCATCCACACGGTGAACCTGCACCAATCGCTGCTGCACCGGATCTTCGACGTGACCGAGGTGCGGCTCGAGTCGGCCGGGGGCAAGGAAGCCGAAGCGGTGATGCGCGTGCTCTCGATGGCCGACGCTCGCGCGCTCGAGCAGCTCGTGCGCGAACGAGGCGCCGCGTGTCGAGACGAGGTCACGGAGACCGCGGCCGCGACACTCGATCCGGCCGACACACGGCTGCTCGCCCTCGGCACGATGGACGTCGTCCGCCTGGGCCTGATCTCGAATCGCGGCATGGTGGTCGTCGCCGCCGTGGCCGGGGCGTCGTGGCAGTTCGCCGACGACGTCGGCGTCGCGCGCGACGACGTGCCGGGGCTGGCGCGCGACTGGTTCCGCCTGGTGCGCGACGTCGCGTCGACCTACACGCACGACGCGATGACGATGGCCATCGTGGCGATCCTGATCCTGGTGCCCGCGCTGATCCTCGTACGCGCGCTGTCGGTCCTGCTCGCGCTGCTCCAGTATCACGGGTTCACGCTGAGCGAGACCGGCAGGCAGCTGCGCGTCGAACGCGGCCTGCTCAGCCGGGTGCGCAACCAGGTGCCGAAACGCCGGATTCAGGTCTGGCGGATCGACGAGACTCTGCTCCATCGCTGGTTCGGCCGCCAGGCGCTTCGCGTCGACAGCGCCGCCGGGAGCGGCGACGACGAACACGCGGTGCGATATCTCGCGCCGGTGGCCACGCCCGTCACGGTGAACGGCATCGTCGGGCACCTGCGAACGGACGACGTCTGGCCGCCGGCCGCATGGCAGTCGATCCACCCGCGCGCGTGGCGCCGGTACTTCATCGCACCGGCCGTGATGACCATTATCGCTACGGCCATCCTGACCTGGGTGGAAGGCCCCGTGGGGCTGTTGACGATCGTAGTAGTCCCGCTGCTTTGGATGCGCGCGAGGGCCCTGGCGCGTTTCGCAGGGTACGCCGTGACGGATCGGACGATCGCTGTGCGCGGCGGATGGTGGCATCGCTCGTGGGGCCTGGCGGAGATCCGCAAGCTGCAGACGTTGCGCGTCACCGCCTCGCCCTTCGATCGCCGGCTCGGCATGGCCACGCTCTGGCTCGACACGGCTGGCGCGTCAGCTGGTGACGGCGTGCTGCGGATCCCCTACATGCCGACCGCCGAGGCGAAGCGGTTGTACGCGGAATTGACGCAGCGCATGACGGCTGCGACAACCACGTCGTAGGGGCGACGCATGCGTCGCCCATGCACCTTCACCCAGACATGCGTCGCCCCTGCGCCTCAACCCAAATCAGTCCCATGGCCGATCACCCGTTCCACAATCCATTCGCGGCACTGAAACCGCTGCGCGACACGATGCCGGAACCACAGGCACCCGCCGAACCGCCACCTGCCCCGCCGGATCCTCCCGCGTCCACGCCACGCGTGGCCCGCGCCGTCGTCCGTCTGGAGCGCAGCGGACGCAGCGGCAAGGAGGTGACCGTGATCGATCATCTCAATCTGGAGGCGCAGGACCTCGAGCGCTGGTTGAAAGCGCTGAAGGCGTCACTGGGTTGTGGCGGAGCGATCGAGGGGGCCTCGATCGTGCTGCAGGGCGATCACCGCAAGCGGCTGCCCGGGCTGCTGACAGCGCGGGGAGTGAAGAAGATCAGCTCGTAGGGCGACGCATGTCGTAGGGGCGACGCATGCGTCGCCCCTACGTCGTGA
Organism: Acidobacteria bacterium SCN 69-37; assembly: GCA_001724025.1. Lineage (GTDB taxonomy): Bacteria > Acidobacteriota > Vicinamibacteria > Vicinamibacterales > SCN-69-37 > SCN-69-37. Next base: position 7,876 of record MEDJ01000013.1, read on the forward strand.
CCCGCGTCAGTACCGATAGTGTTCCGCCTTGTACGGTCCCTCGACAGGCACGCCGATGTACTTTGCCTGTTCGTCGCTCAAGGTCGTCAGGCGCACGCCGAGCTTGTCGAGGTGCAGGCGCGCCACTTCCTCGTCGAGCTTCTTCGGCAGCATCAGCACCTGCACGCCGATCTTCTCGGCGTTCTCATGCAGTTCGAGCTGCGCGAGCACCTGGTTGGTGAACGACGCCGACATGACGAACGACGGGTGGCCGGTGGCGCAGCCGAGGTTCAGCAGGCGGCCCTCGGCCAGCACGAGCACGCTGTGGCCGTCAGGGAACACCCACTCGTCGTACTGCGGCTTGATGTTGTTCTTGACGATGCCGGGAATCTTCTTCAGCCCGGCCATGTCGATCTCGTTGTCGAAGTGGCCGATGTTGCCGACGATCGCCTTGTCCTTCATCCGCGCCATGTGATCGGCGGTGAGGATGTTGAAGTTGCCGGTCGCCGTGACGAAGATATCGGCCTTGTCGATGACGTCCTCGATGCGGACGACCTCGTAACCTTCCATGGCCGCCTGCAGCGCGCAGATCGGATCGATCTCCGTGACGACGACCCGGCAGCCCTGGCCGCGCAGCGCCTGCGCGCAGCCCTTGCCGACCTCGCCGAAGCCGAAGACCACGGCCATCTTGCCGCCGAGCATGACGTCGGTCGCGCGCGCGAGTCCGTCGGTCAGCGAGTGCCGGCAGCCGTAGATGTTGTCGAACTTGCTCTTCGTGACCGAGTCGTTGACGTTGATGGCCGGGAACAGCAGCGCCCCCGCCCTGTGCATCTCGTACAGCCGGTGCACGCCCGTCGTCGTCTCCTCGGAGACGCCTCGGATCCCCGTGGCGACCGTCGTCCACACGCCGGGATGCGCCTTCAGTTCGCGGCGCAGCGTCTCGAGGATGACGCCCCACTCTTCGGGATCGTTGGCCGCATCGAACGCCGGCACCTGGCCCGCCTTCTCGAACTCGTGCGCCTTGTGCACGAACAGCGTCGCGTCGCCACCGTCGTCGACGATGAGCGTCGGGCCGCTGCCGTCAGGCCAGCGCAGCGCCTCGACCGTGCACCACCAGTATTCCTCGAGCGTCTCGCCCTTCCACGCGAAGACCGGAATGCCCTTCGGCGACTCCGGCGTGCCGCCCGTCCCGGGACGACCGACCACCACGGCCGCGGCCGCGTGATCCTGTGTCGAGAAGATGTTGCACGACACCCAGCGCACGTCGGCGCCCAGCAGATCGAGCGTCTCGATCAGCACGGCCGTCTGGATCGTCATGTGGAGCGATCCCATGATGCGCGCCCCGGCCAGCGGCTTCTTGCCGGCATACCGCTCACGCAGAGCCATCAGCCCCGGCATTTCCTGCTCGGCCAGCCGGAGCTCCTTGCGGCCCCAGTCGGCCAGGTGCAGATCGGCCACCTTGAATGGTTCGCGGCCGGCCTTGCGGGCCAGGTCAAAAGCGTGTTCGGTTGCAGTCGCAGTCGACATCAGTGACTCCTCGAATGGTTGCGGTTACAGCACTACGGATGATGCGAACGAATCCGCCGCGGGTTTGACGGCCGTGGCGGCAAACAACGTGGGGCCTTTCGCGTCGGCATTCGGCACGATCTCGGTGAGGCGACGCAGAACCAGGCCGCTCTGATCGCACAGGCGCCGCACCTGATCGGCATCGAAGCCGAGCCACACGTGGCCCATCTGCTGACGATACGCCTCGCGTTCGTGCGGCGTCATGTCGACGAGCAGCAGGCGCCCGCCGGGCTTCAGCACGCGGGCGGCCTCGGTCAGCGCGGCGGCCGGCGACGGCAGATGGTGCAGCACGAGCATCATGACGACGGCGTCGAGCGCGTGGTCGTCGATCGGCAGCGCCTCGAGCGAGCCGCGACGCAGATCGACGTTCGCCAGGTGCGCCGTGCGACCGCGCGCGGCCGCGAGCATCTCGTCGGATCCGTCCACGCCAATCACGCGCCGCACGGACGAGGCGAGCAGCGGCAGCACCGGCCCGGTGCCGCAGCCGAGATCGCCCACGACCCAGTCGTCGGGCAGCAGGCCGACGAGTGCCTGCGCGGCGAACTGCCCGCCGAACAGGTCCTCGCGCAGGTGATCCCACTCGCCCGCGGCGCTGGCGAAGAACGCCTGCGAGGTGCGGCCGCGACCGGCCAGCACCTGCGACAACCGCCGCGCGTCCTGTTCGATGCCCGGCCGGCCGGCCAGGTGCGCGCGCGTCAGGGCCCAGATCTGGCGGCGTGCCTCGTCGCCGGCCGACGCCAGCGCGTAGTAGCGACTGGTGCCATCGCGGCGCGAGCTGACCCAGCCGGCATCGGCCAGCGTTTTCAGGTGACGACTGACTGTCGACTGCGGCAACTGCAGCACGCCGCAGATCTCCGACACCGTCAGCTCCTGCTGCTCCAGCAGCCAGAGGAGGCGGCAGCGCGTGGCGTCGGCGAGGGCCGAGAACGAGTCGAGCAGCGGCAGGTCGGCGACTGGAGTCAATCCGTAAATCCGGATGGAATGATACAGCGGAAGGCGACGAGCCTACAAGGCGACGGCGACGAGACTACCGGGGGAGGCGGGACTCTTCGGAGCCCGGGGCTTCAGCACGTGGACGCAGCGGCATAGCGTTGGGCGGCGGGCGGTGCGGCTCCGCGACAGACAGCGGGAGGCGTAAGATGATCGGTCCGTGACAACGGACGATTCATCGAGGCCCGGCAGGCGACGCGCGATGCTGCAGACACTGCTCATTGTGATCATCGCGCTGGGCCTGGCGTTCGCCTTCGCGCGGACGCTGACCCGGCGGCTGATCTCGACCTGGCATCCGGAAGGGACCGCAGCCACGACGCCGGCTGCCCCGCGATCCGCCGACGCACCGTAGCCTCCGCGGCGCGGGATCCTGCCGCCGCTCCTATAATCGGAGCCGTCGTCACGCACGGACTGGATGAGGCGTCGGCGCGCTGACACAACGGGCGCGTGCATGTCGGCCTGACGACACCGCCCCTGGAACGGCTGCCCATCCTGTCGGTTCGAACACGGTTCTGTCAGGGGTCCGGGTACGTGGCATTCCTCTTGCCTTCAACCCGGGCCGTATCTCCGTCGCCGATGCCGATGTCGCGCAGGGCGGCGACCCGTCTCGACGCGTGTGCAGAAGGACTTGCCGTGGCCGCCACCTATCAGGACGATTCGTCCGACTCCCCGCTCACCCGTGACGACATGGGATCGACAGCGGCCACCGCGACCAACCGCCGCGAGTACGCCCGTGTCCGTCCCGACGATCGGAACCAGCTCGCCGCGTCGCTGACGAGCGGATCCCAGGTCCGCTTGATCGATCTGTCGCGTGGCGGTGCGCAATTCGAGTGCGAGCGACGGTTCCTGCCCAACGCCAGCGTGTCCCTGCGCCTGCGCACGCGCGATGGCGAGGTTCCCGTCACCGGACGCGTCGTCCGATCGCGCATCGTGCGGCTGGCTTCGGGCGGTCTCGGCTACACGGTGGGCGTGGCCTTCAGCAACCTGCTGCCGACCGATCCCGGCGAGGACGATCACGCGGCGGCGCCCTTCCGACACGAGGCGCCAGATGCGCAGGCGCTCGAGACTGTCGATGTGCCACCTGTTGCTTCCGTGCCGACGGCTACGGACGACGCGGTGATCGCCACGGAACCGGCCGCGGACATCACGGCCGAAGAAGCGCTGGCCTTCGAAGCCACAGCCGAGTTGGCGCCGACCATGATGACAGTGACGGCCACTGTCGATACCACCTCCGAGCAGCTCCATGACATGTTCAATGGCAACGACTGGTAGGCGTGCCGCAGCGGAGCGGGCGTGATGTCGGCCACCCTCGATGTCTCGCTGAAAGTCCTGTACGTCCAGGGCCCCGCCGCCGAGGCCGATCGCGCGGCGATCGACCAGCTCCGCCGGGCCTCGGCCGAACTGCAGATCACGACGATTGCCGGATCGGCAGCCGCGCTGGCGGAGTTGCGCCGCACCCCTGGCTGGCAGGCACTGCTCGTCTCGTCGTCGCTGCCGCAGAACGAGGTCCTCGCGCTCGTCGCGAGCCTGCGCCGCGATCGCATCCCGATCGCGATCGTGCCGATTCTCGACGATACGCACCAGGACCTGTTCGCGTCGGCCGTTGCCACCGGCGCCGACGACGTGCTGGTGCGGCGCGGCGACACGCTGGTCAACATCAACGAGACGCTGACCCGCATCCGGCAGAGTCCGCACCTGTTTCCCGCCGAGCAGCGCCGCCGGATCGCGGTGCTCTATGCGGGACGCGATCCGCTCGTGTGGAACCTGCTCGACCAGGTCCCGTTCGTCAGGGCCGGACGGGTGACCACAGGGATCGATGGCACCTGCTCGGTACGACGCCCAGGCGCCGGCGACGACAGCCTGCGCGCCGACGCGGTCATCATCGACGAGGCGCCCGGCGACGCGCATCCGCTGCAGGTCCTGAAGTCGGTCAAGGCGCAGGCCTCGGATCTTCCGGTCATCGTGCTGACATCGGCCGGCGCGGCCGACATCGCCACGGCGGCCCTGGAGCTCGGCGCTGACGACACGGTCCTCAAGACCGGCATCTTCCGTCGTCGTCTCATCGCCACGCTCCGTCGCGTGCACCAGCGGCTGGAGCTGTCGGCGCAGCAGCACGAGACGCGTACGCGCGAGGAACGGCTGCGCCAGATCGTCGAGCACGTGCCCACCGGCATCATGGTGGTGGCCGGCGATGCACGCGTCCTGGCGATGAACGCCGCGGCGCTGCAGGTGTTCGGCGCGTCGAAGCCGCGGGACGTCGTCGGCCGCGACTTCCGCGATCTGGTCCACGGGCCCGATCGCGAGGCGGTGACCACCCTGATCCGCCAGGTGACGAAGGGCGACGCCGCGGGCCTGACGTTCGATGCCCTGACGCTCGACGGCCAGCAGGCCGCGGCCCGCATCGACGCCGTGATGCTCGAACGCGACGCACGCGGTGGGCGCGGCATCGTCGCCAGCATCGCGCGCGCCGTCGCGCCTCACGTCGAAACCGGCGCCGATGGCCCGTCCGCGGAGGAACTCGCGACGCTCCGCGACGCGCTACAGACGCTCGAGCGGCACTACGCGGAACTCGAAGACGCGCGCGCCCGCGAACGTGCCGCGTGGGACACGGAACGCCAGGATCTCGGTGCGCGCCTGGAAACCGCCGAACGGATGGCCGCCGAGCGGCAGACGCTCCAGGATCGGCTCGACGAGGTGACGGCCGAGCTGGCCCGCACGAGCCAGGCGTTCACCGCCGAACGGCTGTCGCTCGAGCGCCGACTCGTCGAGCTGGAAGACGCGGCACGTGAGGCCGCAGCCGCCGGAGCATCGCAGGCCGATCTCGAAACGGCGCTCGCGGCCGTGCGCGAGGAGCAGCGCCAGGCAATTGCGGCGCATGCGCTCGAACGCACAGGCTGGCAGGACATCCGCACCGAACTCGAGGCGCGCGTGCGCCAGCTCGACGACCTGCACCAGACCGAGCACGACACGCTCGTCGCCTCGCTGCGCACCGAGGTGCAGCGGCTCGAGCAGACGCTCGCCGACGAACAGGTCCGCTGGACCGCCACGCACGATCAGCTCGACGCCGAACTGCGTCACGCGCGCGAGGCCTTGTGGGCCGAGCACACTGAACGCGATACGGCGCGCGCCGCCTTCGACGCCCAGGTCGCCGAACTTCGCACGACACTCGACACCGAACGTGCCGAGTGGCAGGAGCAGCGTGCAGCGCTCGAACATGAGCGACAGAGCCTGATCGATCACGGCACCGAGCTCGGCGGACTGGCCGAGGAACGCCATCGCCTCGCGGCCGAGTTCGACGCCGCACGCGCCGCCTGGACGGCCGAGCGTGACGCGATCACCGCCGATCTTGCCGCCGCTCGCGCCGCCCAGGAGACCGGCGCCGCCGATCGCGATCACCTCCAGGCCGACCTCACACAGCAACTCCACGACGCGCACGCCGCCCTCGAGGCCGAGCGCCGCGACTGGCAGGCGACGCAGCAGACGCTCGACGACGCCCGACGTCAGATCGAGGCCGCGCTCGTGCACGAACGCGCCGAGTGGCAGGAGCAGCGCACGGCGTTCGAGCATGAGCGACAGAGCCTGATCGATCACGGCACCGAGCTCGGCGGACTGGCCGAGGAACGCCATCGCCTGGCGGCCGAGTTCGGCGCCGCACGCGCCGCGTGGACGGCCGAGCGTGACGCGATCGCCGCCGATCTCGCCGCCGCTCGCGCGGCCCAGGAGACCGGCGCCGCCGATCGCGATCGGCTCCAGGCCGACCTCACGCAGCAACTCCACGACGCGCGGGCGGCCCTCGAGGCCGAGCGCCGCGACTGGCAGGCTACAGAGCGGACACTCGACGAGGCCCGACGTCAGATCGAGGCCGCGCTCGCGCACGAACGTACCGAGTGGCAGGCGCAGCGCACGGCGTTCGAGCACGAACGACAGAGCCTGATCGAGCAGTCCGCCGAGCTCGGCGGACTGGCCGAGGAGCGCCATCGCCTGGCAGCCGAGTTCGAGGCCGCGCGCACTGCGTGGACGGCCGAGCGTGACGCAATCACCGCGGATCTCGCGGCGACACGCGAACAGGTCGAGCGCATCGACGAAGCCTTGCGCGCACTGACCGACGAATACGACGCCACGCGTGCGCGGCTCGAGCAGGAACGCGACGACGCCCGGACGGGTGCCGAGGCGATCCGCGATCGGCTGACGACCACTGAGACCGAACTCGTCCAGGCACGGGCGTCCGTGCGCGACGACCGCGAGGCGTGGGAAGCGCGGCTCGCTGCCCTCGAGACCGCGCTGGCCGATGCGTCGGCGGCCGCGACGGCCCACACCGAACAGGAGGCCACCTGGCAGCAGGAGCGTGCCTCGCTCATCCAGTCCGCCGTCGAGACCCGGACCGCGGCCGATCAGGAACGCGGCCACCTGGTCTCGCTCCACACCCGCGAATCCGAAGAGTGGCGTCAGGCCGTCGATCAGGCCCGGGCCGAACGCGATCACGCCATCGACAGGCTGTCCCTGCTCGAGACCGCCCTCGAGGCCACGCGCGCGCAGCTGACGGACATCGACGAACTCCGGGCCGCGCTGGCCACGACGCACGCCGAGCGCCAGGCAGCCAGCGAGCGCGCGCAGGCGGCCGAGATCCTCCTCGATACCGAACGCACGCGCGTCGAGACGATTGCGGCGGAGCGCGACGAGGCGAAGCGTCTCCTCGACGATGCCGACTCGCTGCGCGAAACGCTCGACACGGCACGGCACGAACACGATCGGGCCCTGCAGCAGATCGCCGCGCTCGAGGCCGACCTGGCCGACGCGCGCCGGCAGATCGACGGGCTCGCCGACGCGCACCGGGCGCTCGCGGCCATCGAGGCGGCGCACGACCGATTGACCGCGCGCGCGCACATGCTCGACACCAACCTGGCTGACGCGCACCGGCGGATCGCCGAACTGGAGCCGCTGCAGACCGCGCTCGACACGGCGCGCCAGGACGGCGCCCAACTGCAGGGCCGCCTCGCGCACCTCGAGCAGGATCTCGAGACCGCACGCGCCACGATCGCGGAACACGAGATCCTAGGCGAGGCGCTCGAGGCCACGCGCAACGAGCTGCGGCACACGGACGCCACGCACCACGCCGAACGCGACGCGTGGCGGCAGCGCCAGGAGACGCTCGAGCGCGATCTTCGCGATCTGGACACCCGCTATCGCGTCGACCGCCAGGCCTGGGCCGACCTGCGTGCGGGCCTCGAAGCGGAGCTGACCGACGCGTCTCGGCTGATCCGCGAACAGCAGTTCCTGACGAGTACCATCGGATCCCTGCAGTCCGAGTGCGCAGCCCTCAGCGGTGCGCTGGCCGGTGAACGCGCCGACCAGGATCGACTGCGCGACGAGCTCGACACGGTACGCGCCGCGCTCGCCGAGAGCGAGGCGCACAGGGATGCCATCGAAGCCGAGATCGCCCGTGTCTCGCGCGAGGCCGACGAACGCCTCACCAACGCCGCGGCGCACCACACGGCTCGCGCACGGGCACTCGAAGAGGCACGTCATCAACTGGAGACGCAGCTCGCCATCACGCTCGACGAGGCGGAACGACTGCAGGCACGATTGACCGCCGACGCCGCGCGCACCGCCAACGCCCAGGCGCGTCTCGTGGCCGCCGAGGCCTTCGGGTACGCGGTGACGACGATGGACGGCGAGCTCCTCCGGTGCAACGATGCCTTCGCGCGGATGTTCGGCTACCTCGACGCCGCGGACGCCCGCACCCGGACCGCCCGTCAGTCTTTTCCGCCGCTCGCCCGTCGTCCCGAAATCTCGGCCCGACTGGCAGCCGAAGGACAGGTGACGCGCGTGGCCTCGTGCGTGGAACGCGTCGATGGCCACGCGGTCCGGATCATCGAGACAGCCACGGTCCTGCACGACGATGACCAGCCTTGCGTCGAACACATCATCGTCGCCGGGCCATCCGGTCCCACTGCCGACGAACTCCAGCGGCGTCGTCTCGAGGAAGTGGGCACGCTGGCCGCGTCGATGGTGGCCGAACTGGAGCCCCTGGCCGCAGCCGCGCACGACTGCAGCGTCGAGCTGGCGCAGCAGGCCGGGCGCCGGAACTTCCTCACGGCAGAGACGGCCGACCTGCGCGCCGCTACCGTTCGCCTCGCAGCCCTCGTCAGCCAACTGGCGCGGTTCAGCCGGCGACAGCAGCGTGACGCCGCGCCGCTCGACCTGGGACGGCTCGTACGCGAGGCCGAGCCGATGCTCGCGCGGCTGGCGGGCCCCTACGTCGGATTCACGATGGACATTGGACCGACAACGCCGCTCGAGGCACACACCGACGACGTCCAGCAGTTACTGACATCGCTGGTGACATCGTGTCGTGATCTTCTTCCTGCCGGCGGCACGATTGCGTTCTCGGTGCGCCAGGACGCGCGCGACGTGCCTGGGCCGCTGGTCTCGGCCACAGCGTCCGGCTACGGCGTGCTGGCGCCGGGCGCCCTGCCGACGCTGGACGTGGTGGCTGCGCGCTGCGGCGGCCAGTTCGCCATTCGCCGCGAGGCCGGCCACGCGGTCACACTGGACGTGATGTTCCCCCGCTGCGGGACGCGCTAGGGGCGGGCCCCGGTGCCCGCCCGCACCATCCTTTACCCGTCGATCAACCGCCGCAGATTGCGTCCGCAGATCAGGCTGGCCTCGCGCTTGTCGCCGCCCGCACCCGACCAGTGCGTCTCGAGGCTGATCCAGCCGTCGTACCCCTCACGCTTCAACGCCGCGATCTGCCCCACCCAATCGACGCCCATCTCCCCGAGCGGGCCCCAGGTCGGCGTGTGTCCGTTGACGTGGCAGTCCTTCGCATGGACGTGCACCACGCGCGCCGCGGGCAGCGCACGGTATCCGTCGGGATACGGCACGTCACCGGCCACCAGGGCATTGGCGGGATCCCAGATGATCCCGAGCGCCGGATGATCGACGGCCGCCATTACCGCGGCAGTCTCCGCACCCGTGGCCACGTTGCAGGCATGCTCGTTCTCGAGCCCGATCGTCACGCCGCGCGGCGCGGCATCGGCCAGCCCACGCAGGGCCACGACCACGTCGTCGAAGACGCGACCGGGATCGACGGTCCGCCAATAGGAAAAGACGCGGACGACACGCGCCCCCGTCCGCTCGGCAATCGCGAAGGCCCTGTCTGTCAATCGCGGCTGATCGTCGAACGTGTGCGTCGAGGCGAACGCATCCTGCTGAAACCTCGTGTCGAGCGCCGGGCCGCCGGGCAGAACGCACTTGAGCAGCGGCGAGGCAACGGACACGATCGTCATGCCGCGCGCCTCGACCCGATCGCGCACGCGATCGATCGCGTCGTCATCGAGGTCGATGATGTTGCGATCCCCTATCATTCGCAGTTCGGCACCGGCCATGCCGACGGACGCCATGGCGTCGAGCGCGACGTCGAGATCTCGCGAGAACTCGTCGGTAATGGCCGCCAGCCGCATGATCGCCACGTCAGACATCCGCGAGCATCTGGCGCTCGCCCGTGCGGCCGGCGCGATAGATCGCGTCGACCACCTCGAGCGCCCGAAGGCCATCGCGCCCGCCGACGGCCGGCGTGCGACCGGTGCGGATGGCGTCGGCAAAATCCAGGAACTGCCGCTCGAACGGCTCGATGGCAATGGCCATCGGGTCGGACGCGCCTGACGCCGCCTCCTGCGCCACGGGCGGCGTGCTGCCGACGTCGTCCTGCACGTCCCACGTCGTGAGGCGATCGCCGGTGACGATGGCCGTGCCCTTCGTACCGTGAATCTCGATTCGTTCCGGGTAGCCTGGCCAGAACGCCGTGGATGCCTGAATCACGCCGGTGGCGCCGCTGGCGAACCGCAGCAGCGCGCTGACGTTGTCCTCGGACTCGATCGTGTGCGCGCCGCCGAGTTGCCAGACGGCCGACACGTCACGCACGGGCCCCATGAGCCAGCGGAGGAGATCCACCTGGTGGATCGCCTGGTTGATCAGCGCCCCGCCGCCCTCGACGTCCCACGTCCCCTTGCCGGGCCTGCCGTAGTACTCGTCGGACCGGTGCCATTTCACGTACGCGTCGCACTGCAGGAGACGCCCGAGACGTCCTGCCTTGATCGCCGCGTCGAGGAACACGCTCGATTCGTCGAACCGGTGCTGACTGACGACGCCGAGCGGAATGCCGGCGGCGTCGGCCACCTCGTTCATCCGACGCGCCTGTGCCAGCGAGGTCGCGATCGGCTTCTGGACCTGGACGGGCGTGCCGTGCGCCGCGCACAACTCGACGATGCCCAGCCGCACGTTCGGCAGCGTGCACACGTCGACGTAATCGATCTCCGAATGCCGGCACAGGGCCTCGGCATCGGCAAACACCTCGCCGCCATGCTCGGCCACGAACGCGCGCGCTGCCGCCGCGTTGACGTCCACGGCCCCGCGCACGCTGAACCCGATGCGACGGTACGCACGGGCGTGCAGGCGCGCGATGGCGCCGGTCCCCACGATTCCCACTCTCACACGTTCCTCCGTTGCCGGCGTCAGGGCGCCGGCGGTACGAGCGCCATGAGCTCGTCGTGCGTCCAGGGCGTGGTGCGCCCCGTCGTGGCCGCGCGCGCCGCGGCCACCGCGGCCGCGTCGATAGGCGATCCCGCGTTGCCCCACTGCCGCCGAACGTACGTCAGCACGCCCGCAATCTCTTCGTCGGAGAGCGACTGGCCGAGCGGCGGCATCAGCCCGATCGAGCCTTCCTTCCCGCCGACCACGATGCGCGCCGTCACCTCGGGCGGAGCCAGCGCGAGCGTCGATCCCACGAGCGACGGTGCGATGCGCTCGAGTCCGCGACCATCGACCTGGTGGCACGCCACGCAGAGATTCGCGAACACGACGCGGCCGGCCTCGAAGCGCGCGCGCTCGGCAGGCGTCAGGGGCACAATCGGCGTGGCGCCGGGCTTGCCGGGCCACTCCACGCGATCGAGCAGCCGCGTGGCGCGATCGCCCAGCGCCCCACCGGCGCTGGCCAGCGTCGTCAACGCGCGCGGCTCCTGGCCGAGACGAATCGGCGCCGGCCCACCGCTGCGGCCGGGTGCGGCTGCGGCCGGCATGAACGCCGACGCGCCACCGGGACCGCCACGGCCACCGGGACAGGTCGGGCACGGGACCGGCGTGGTCGTCGCCACCGTCGGCCGCGGGTCAGGCGTGCCGGGCAACCGCGCATTCAGCCACGCCGCCTCGAATCCGGCCAGCACGGCCGCACGCTGCCAGTCGGGCCTGCCGCCATCACCGCTCCACGCGAGCAGCTGATCGACAGCAGCCTCGTCGGCCGATCGCAGGGCCGTGGCCGCCAGCATGGTGATGGCCGCCTCGCGCGCCGGCGACGCGTCTGTCGATGCCAGCAACTGGTCCAGCACGCGTGTTTCCACGCCGCGCAGGCCGCTCAGCGCCGCGTCCACCAGGACCGGATCGCCGCCATCACGCGCGAGCAGCCGGGCCATCGCACGCACGCGGCGATCGTCCTGATCCGGCAGCACGCCGAGCGTGGCCGCCAGTTGGCGTCGCACACCAGCGTCCTCATCCTCGATCCGGTCGAGCACCGCCTCGACGATCGAGGCGCCCGGGTCGGTGATCCATCGCTCGGCCATGCGCACGGCCGCCATGCGGGTGGCGCGCGCCGGTGCCGTGAGCGCGCGTTGCACCGTGGCCTCGTCGATCGCCCCGAGACCGTCGAGAATCCACAGCGCGTGCAGCTGTTCACGCGGATGACCGTCGTCGCCGGCCAGCGTCCGCAGTCGCGGCACGACGCTCATGTCGCCCCGCTGCACGAGCACTTGCTGCGCCCTGTCACGCCACCAGCCGTTCGGGTGCGACAGGAATCCGACGAGTGCCGCCGACGATGCGGTCGAGATGTGCGGCTGCGGCCCGCGCGGCAGGGTGTCGTGTACCACGCGATACAGGCGGCCGAACCCGGGCGGCAACGTCAAATCGCGCGACACGATCTGATCGCGCAGGTACTCCGTCACGTAGTCGCGGTGCTGGATGATGCCGCGATACATGTCCAGGATGTAGAGCACGCCGTCCGGGCCGGGCGCGAGGTACACCGGGCGGAACCGCTCGTCGGTCGAGACGAGGAACTCGGCGCCCTCGTAGGCCTTGCGCGCCACCAGGTCCGGTCCGTCCTCGCGCAGCACGATCCGGCTGACCAGGTTCGCGGCCGGCTCGACGACGAACGCGTTGCCGTAGACATCGGCTGGCAGGCGATCGCCGCGGAAGATGACGGGCGCCGATACCGACGTGAAGTTGGCCAGCGCGCCGTTCGGGCCGAGGACGTTGAAGATGTACCCGCGGTTGACGCCCGGCGTGGCGTGCGCGGGCCACACGCGGTTGACCTCGCGGTCGGGCCCGGCGAGCGACTCGTACGCGCCCCGCGTCCGCAGCAGGTTGGGATTGCGCGCGTAGTAGGGTGTTGGCACATAGTCGACGTGCAGCACCGACTCGTTCGTGTTGCGGAAGATCCGGCCCGCGTCGTCGTGCGTCACGCCCCACTGGCCGCGCGAGAGCGTGTGCTGCACCTCGAAGGTGTTCCCCGGCCGCCAGCGCAGGAGCGTCGTGCCCTCCGACGTGTGCAGCCAGTTGTCGAAGCCCCACCAGAGACTGTTCTCGTTGTGCTCGATGCCGGCCTCGCGGCGGCCGTAGGTCGTGGTGACGCGCGTCTTCGTCCCCGCGTGCCCCTCGGCATCGAACGCCACGAACCAGAGATCCGGCGGCTCGGCCACCAGCACGCCGCCCGTGAGCACCTTCAGCGCCCGCGGCAGCACGAGACCGTCGAGAAAGACACGCCGGCGATCCATGCGCCCATCACCGTCGCTGTCCTCGAGCACGACGATGCGCCCGTCCGGCTGGCGCTCGCGCTCGTTCGACGGATTGAGCTCCGGCATGAACGCGGGCATCTCGATCACCCACAGGCGGCCGTCGGCATCGAACTCCATGGCGATCGGATCCTGGAGCAGCGGTTCGGCGGCCACCAGTTCCACCCGGTAGCCCGGCGGCACGGTGAACGTGGCCATCGAGTCCTCGGGCGACTTCGGCGTCGAGTCCGTCGACACGGGCACGACAGGCGGCGGCCACGGCCGACGCGCGGGGTCGGCGGACGCGGGCGGCGCGGAGTCGGCAGACGCGGGAACCTGAGGCGAGAGGGCGTCGACAGGCACCAGCATCACGCCGGCCGACACGAGGAACGTGAACAGGACGAGGAGGCGTGTATGGCGCACGGATGTGCCTGTGACATTACGCCGCGTGTACGAGACCGGTCAAGGCGCGATCGCGATCAGTTTTCCCCGGGGCTCCGAAGAGTTCACGGACGGTCCATGCGCGCGAGCCGGCGGCCCGGGCCTCAGAATTCGGAGCCCTGGGGCTTCAGCCCCAGGGAACCTACGCGATCGCTACGCGAGCGCGCGCCCGTACAGATCGAGCAACCGGCTCCAGGCCTTCTCGGCCAGCGGTTCGCTGTAGACCGCCGAGTCCGGCGGGCACCAGCCGTGCGCGCCCGCGTACACCTCGATTTCGGCCGGCCGGCCCGCGGCCGTGAACGTGTCGCGCAGCACCGTCTTCTCCTCCGGCGCCCGCGCATCGTCATTGGCCGCAATGGCCACGAGGAATTGTGCCTGCGTCTTCGCCGCCTGCAGGTGCGGACTCGTGGGGGCCGTCGTCACCAGGCCGCCACCGTGGAACGACGCCACGGCCCCGACACGTCCGGGCACGGCGGCGGCCGTGCGGAACGCCATCGGTCCGCCCATGCAATAGCCCTGTGTGCCGATCTTCCGATTCGTCGCCACGGACCGCTGCGCGTCGAGCCACCCGATGAACGCCCGCGCATCGGTCATGTGCGTCGTCTCGTTGAGCGCGCCCGCCAGCGGTCGCATCTCTGCGATCGGCGTGGCCGATCCCTGCGGCGCCGTCGGCGCCTTCTGGACCCGGTAGAACGGATTGACGACGAGCACGGCGTAGCCGGATTCGGCGAGCCGCTTGCCCATCTGCCGGAAGGCCGGCCGCAGGCCGAAGATGTCGGGCCAGATCAGCACGCCCGGGGCCGTGCCGGCCACCGGGTGGACGAAGTACGCATCGGCCGAGCCGTCGGGCGTGGTGATCGTGACCTCGGCCTCGGTCACGTCAACGGCCCCGACGACCGCGGGCAGCGCCATGGCCACGCCCGCGCCGAGCATGACGCCGAACTGCCGCCGCGTCACCAGTCCGCGCGCCTCGAACTGCTGCCGATCGTCGTCGAAGTGATCCTGATCGCACATGGTATTCTCCCTATTCGTCGAGTTTCCGGATCCGCGCGACGTGCCGTCCACCTTCGAACGGCGTCGTCAGCCAGGCGTCGACGATCCGGATCGCCAGATCCTCGGCAATCGTGCGCTCGCCCATCGCGATCATGTTCGCGTCGTTGTGCGCACGGGCGAGCCGTGCGATGTCTTCGCTCCAGCAGAGCGCGCACCGCACGCCGCGATGCCTGTTGGCGGCCATCGCCTCGCCGTTGCCCGATCCGCCCAGCACGATGCCCCGCTCGCACCGGCCGTCGGCCACGGCCGCCGCCGCGAGATGGATGAAGTCCGGATAGTCGACGGCTTCCGTCGACGACGTCCCGAAGTCGATCGTCTCGTGCCCGAGCGCCGCGAGATGACGGACAATGGCGGTCTTGTACCGGAAACCGGCGTGATCGGAAGCGATCGCAATCGTCATACGCAGGGGGCGATGATACCGCAAGCGGGCCGTCCTTCCCGTCCCCGCGTCCCCGGCGCGTCCATGTGACAATCAGCGCGACTGCCTGCCGGACACCGGCACTTCCCGCGCGGACCGTGACGACAGATCGAGGAGGCGACGAGCATGCCGCAGCAGGACGACGTGAGGCCCGGCGTGGACGCGGTCCGCGGTGTCGACCTCGACGCGCAGAGCCGGTGCGCGCACTACCACGGCGCCGCGGACATCGTCGCCATCAAGTTCATGTGCTGCGGCGTCTACTACGCGTGCACGGACTGCCACGCGGCCGTGGCCGATCACCCGGCGCAGGTCTGGCCCTCGGACCGCTGGGACGAGCGCGCGATCCGCTGCGGCGCCTGCGCTTCGACGCTGACGATCGCGACCTACCTGAACGGGACGCCCGCCTGTCCCGTCTGCGGCGCGGGGTTCAACCCGCGCTGTCGTTCCCACCACCACTACTACTTCGCGGTGCCGGCCGAATAGCGCCGCTGCGCCAGCACGCCCGTTACTCGGGTGCTGGGCGTCGTTCGCGTAGCGCCGGTGGCGCCGTGCCCATCGTTCGATCAACACCAGCACGAGCACCACCGCCAGCAGGCCGAGGGCAATCTGCGCCGTGCCCGTATGGCGCAGGCCCTGGCCGCGACGATCGTGATCGGATCCTACGTCCTGGCCGAGCGGATCGTGCTGACATCCATACGCCCGATGGCGCGCAACGCCTCGTCCTGAGGTCTCGATCGGGCCCTCTCCAGCGGGCCCTCAGGCGTGGGCGTCGATCAATCGCCGCAGATTGCGGGCGCAGATCAGGCTGGCCGCCGCCTTGTCGCCGTCCGGGCCGGGCCAGTGCGTCTCGAGGCTGATCCAGCCTGGATATCCGTCACGGATCAGCGCCGCGATCTGCCCCGGCCAGTCGACGCTCATCGCGCCAACCGGTCCCCACGTCGGCGTATGGTCGTGCACGTCGCAGTCCTTGGCGTGGACATGGATCACCCGCCGGGGGTCGAGGACCCGGTAACCGTCCGGATACGGGGTTTCGCCGGCGACCAGGGCATTGGCCGGATCCCAGATCAGCCCGAGCGCCGGATGATCGACGGCCGCCATGACCGTCGCCGCTTCGGTCGCCGTCCCCACGTTGCAGGCGTGCTCGTTCTCCAGCCCGATCACGATGCCGTCGGGCACGGCGTCGGTCAGACGACGGAGCGCGACCACGACGTCGTCGAACACACGCGCCGGCTCGACGGTCCGCCAGTAGGAGAAGACGCGGAGGATGCCCGCGCCGGTCCGCTCCGCAATCCGGAACGCCCGCTCGCTCAGCCGCGGCTGGTCCTGGAACGTGTGGCGTGCGGCAAACGCGTCCTGCTGAAAGCGCATATCGAGCGGCCGCCCGCCCGGCAGCACGCACTTCAGGAGGGGCGACGCAATCGACAGCACGGTCATGCCCCGCGCCTCCACCCGTTCCCGGATCCGATCGATCGCGTCGTCGTCCAGATCGATGATGTTGCGCCCGTCGATCGTGCGGAGTTCGACGCCGGCCAGACCGACAGAGGCCATGGCCTCGAGCGCTGTGTCGAGGTCCGGCGAAAATTCGTCGGTGATGGCCGCGAGCCTGGGACGCGCCATGCTCATTGCTCGACCACCGCCTGCCGCTCGCCCGTCCGGCACGCCTGATAGATGGCCTCGACGATCTCGAGCGCCACGAGCCCCTCGCGCCCGCCGACCGCCGGCGTGCGCCCCGTGCGGATCGCCTCGGCAAAGTCCGTGAACTGGCGTTCGAACGGCTCCAGCGAAATCGCCATCGGATCGGACGCGCCCGACGCGGCCTGCTGCGCGATGGGGGGCGTGCTGCCGCTGTCGTCCTGCACATCCCACGTGGTGAGCCGATCGCCGGTGACCACGGCGGTGCCCTTCGTGCCGTGAATCTCGATGCGCTCCGGATAGCCGGGCCAGAACGCCGTCGACGCCTGAATGACGCCGGTGGCGCCATTGGCGAAACGCAGCAGGGCGCTGAGATTGTCCTCGGACTCAATCCGGTGAGCCGCGCCGAGTTGCCACGTCCCCCACACCTCCGCCACCGGGCCGATGAGCCAGCGGACGAGATCCACCTGGTGGATGGCCTGATTGATCAGCGCGCCGCCGCCCTCCACCTCCCACGATCCCTTGCCCGGTCGGCCGTAGTACTCGTCGGTACGATGCCACTTCACGTACGCGTCGCATTGGAGGATCCGCCCCAGCCGCCCGGCCTCGATCGCCTGTTCGAGGAACCGGCTCGACTCGTCGAACCGGTGCTGACTGACGACGCCGAGCACGATGCCGGCGGCCGTCGCGACGTCGATCATGCGACGGGCCCGCTCGACCGTCGTCGCGATCGGCTTCTGGACCTGGACGTGCTTGCGGTATGTCGCGCAGATCTCGACGATCTGGAGACGGACGTTGGGCAACGTGCAGACATCGACGTAGTCGACGTCGGCCCGCGCACACAGGGCGTCGACGTCCGCCACGACTTCCCCGCCGTGCTCGGCAACGAAGTGCTGCGCTGCCGCGGCGTTGACGTCCGTGACCGCGCGGACGCTGAAGCCGAGATTCCGATACGCACGGGCGTGCAGACGCGCGATGGCGCCGGTGCCCACGATTCCCACTCTCACTGGTCCCCTCCGAACTGGACGCCGCGTACGGCGCGCCCCTGCGTCGTGTCGATGCGCCCTTACGGCGCGGCTGCGGCCGCCAGGGCCGCGATCTCGTCCTGGCTCCACGGACGCGTGCGTCCCGCCGTGGCCGCCCGGGCCTCGCGTACGGCCGCCGGATCGACAGGCGACGCGACGTTGCCCCACTGGCGGCGGACGTAGGTGAGCACCTCGGCAATCTGGTCGTCGCTGAGGGACTGGCCGAGCGGCGGCATCAGGCCGACAGATCCCTCCTTGCCGTTCAGGACGATCCGCGCCGTCACGCCCGACGCCGCCAGGGCCAGATCGGAACCGACGAGCGTCGGCGCGACGCCGTCACGGCCACGCCCGTCGGACTGATGACACGCCACGCAGAGATTGGCGAATACCGTACGGCCCGCCTCGAAGCGCGCGAACTCGCCGGGCGTCAGCGGGGTGATGGGCGTGGCCCCGGGCTTGCCCGGCCACTCGAGGCGCGCCAGGACGCGGGTTGCGCGTTCGGCCAGCGGCCCCCCGCCGGCCGCCAGCGCCGACAGCGAGACCGGCTCGCGTCCGACCCGGACCGGCGCCGGGCCTCCGCCGCGCCCACCGCGCCCGCCGCCACGCCCGCCGCCGGCCTGGGGCTGCATGAATGCCGATCGCCCACCTGGCCCACCGCGTCCGCCAGGACACGTCGGACACGGTTCCTCGGTGGTCTGTGCCGCGACGGGCCGCGGCGCCGGCGTGCCGGGCAGCCGGGCATTGAGCCAGGCCGCCTCCACCCCGCCGAGCACCGCCGACCGCTGCCAGTCTGGACGGGACGGCTCGCCGATCCACGTGAACAGCTGGCCAATCGCGACGTCGTCGGCCGATCGCACCACGGTGGCGGCCAGCATCGTGACGGCCGCTTCGCGCGCCGGGGACGCCTGCGCCGATGCCAGCAGTTGCTGGAGCACCGCGACTTCCGCGCCGCGCAGCCCACTGAGCGCCGCGTCCATGGCAATCGGATCGTCGCCATCGCGATCGAGCAGCGCGGCCACCGCCGGGACACGCGCCTCGTCCGGCAACTGGCCGAGCGAGGCCGCCACCTGCCGGCGGACGGCCAGATCGGCATCCTGGATGCGCGCCCGGACATCGGCCACGATCGGGTGGGTCGCCTCCGTCATCCAGCGTTCGGCAATCCGCACGGCGGCAATGCGCACCGCTCGATCGGGGGCCGACAGCGCGTGCCGGACCGTCGCCACGTCGATGCGATCGAGCCCGTCGAGAATCCAGAGCGCGTGGAGCTGCGTGCGCGGAGTGCCGTCGCTGACGGCCAGCGCCGTGAGCGCGGGTACGGCCGACATGTCGGCGCGCTGGACGAGCAGCTGGTGCGCCATGTCTCTCCACCAGCCGTTCGGGTGCGACAGCCCATCGACGAGTTGCGCGGTCGTCGCCGACGACAGATGCGGCGCCGGGCCGCGGCCCGTCGTCTCGTGGACCACGCGGTAGAGGCGGCCGTAGCCGGTCGGCTCCGCGAGCTGCCTCGACAGGATCTGGTCGCGCAGGTACTCGGTCACGTAATCACGGTGCTGGATGATGCCGCGGTACATGTCGAGCACGTAGAGCGTGCCGTCCGGGCCGGGCGAGAGATACACGGGACGGAACCGCTCGTCGGTCGACGCGAGGAACTCGGCGCCCTCGTACGCCTTGCGTGCCACCACATCCGGCCCTTCGTCGTGCAGGACGATCCGGCTGACGAGGTTGGCCGCCGGCTCGGCCACGAACGCGTTGCCATACACGTCGGCGGGCAGATGATCACCCCGGAAGATCACCGGCGCCGACACGGACGTGAAGTTCACCAGCCCGCCGTCGGGGCCGAGCACGCCAGCCACGTACCCGCGATTGACCCCTGGCGTGGCGTGCGCCGGCCACACGTGATTGAGCTCGCGGTCCGGTCCTTCGAGCGACTCGTAGCTGCCGCGCGTGCGCAGCAGGCTGGGGTTGCGCTCGTAGTACGGCGTCGGCACGAGGTCCACGTGCAGGGACGATTCATTGGTATTGCGATAGATGCGCGCCTGATCGTCGTGCGTCGCGCCCCATTGCCCGCGCGACAGCGTCCGACGCACCTCGAACGTTCCATCGGCCCGACGACGCAGGAGCGTCGTCCCTTCCGAGGTGTACAGCCAGTTGTCGAAGCCCCACCAGAGACTGTTCTCGTTGTGCTCGATGCCGGCGTCGCGACGGCCATAGGTGCCGGTGACGCGCGTCTTCGCCCCCGCGCGGCCGTCCGGCTCGAATGCCACGAACCAGAGGTCGGGCGGCTCGGCCACCAGGATCCCATCGGCCAGCACCTTCATGGCACGCGGCAGGACCAGGCCATCGAGGAAGACACGGCGCGTGTCCATCCGTCCGTCGTCGTCGGTGTCTTCGAGCACCACGACGCGCCCGGTGGACGCGCGCTCCTGCTCGTTCGACGGATTGGCCACCGGCATGAAGGCCGGCATCTCCAGCACCCAGAGCCGGCCGTCGGCATCGAACTCCGTAACGATCGGATCCTGGATGAGCGGCTCGGCCGCGACCAGTTCGACCCGGTAGCCCGGCGGAACCACGAAGGTGCGCATCGACGCCTCGGGCGATTTCGGTTCCGAATCGAGCGACACCGGTGCGACGGGCGGCGGCCATGGCCTGGCGTCCTGCCAGGCCGCCAGCGCGCCCCCCGCACACACGAGCCACGAGACGAGCAGCCATCGAGAGCGTGTCATCCGCCGGTCACTCCTGAAGGGCCTGGCGCGCCAGGCCGAATGTCATGAATTCCTGCTTGCTGGACGACACACGATATACCACTAGATTGACGATATTCCAAGTGATAATACCTTAAAATAATTTCAAGCGTAATAATTGATTCAATATCGCTATCTTATTCCCACAAGCACGCTTGACATCATACCTTTAGACAAACTACCATCCGATTGTGGTTACTCCACAAGACGAATCAGACATCATTCAACTGGCCCTGCGGGAGCCCGACGCCACACGGTGGGGCCTCGTCGCCCTGGGCGAAGTGATGCTCCGGCTCGATCCCGGCGATACGCGTATCTCGACGACCAGGCAGTTCCGCGCCTGGGAAGGGGGCGGCGAGTACAACGTCGCGCGCGGCCTGCACCGGTGCTTCGGCCTGCCCACGGCCGTGGTCACGGCCCTGGTCGACAATCCGGTCGGTCAACTCGTGCAGGACCTGATCAACCAGGGCGGCGTCGACTCGAGCCACATCCGCTGGGTGGCGTTCGATGGCATCGGGCGCACGGCGAGAAACGGCCTCAATTTCACCGAACGCGGTTTCGGGGTCCGGCCCGCGCTCGGCTGTTCGGATCGCGCCAATACCGCGGTGTCGCAACTGACGGCCGGCACCATCGACTGGAGTCGGATCTTCGGACGCGAGGGGGCACGCTGGTTCCACACCGGCGGCATCTTTGCCGCGTTGTCGGACTCGACGCCGGACGTGGCGCTCGAGGCCATGTCCGCCGCCCACGACGCCGGCACTGTCGTGTCCTACGATCTCAACTACCGCCCGTCGCTCTGGCATGCCCTGGGCCGCGATCGTGCGGCCCAGCTCAACCGGGCACTCGTCGAACAGGTCGACGTCCTGTTCGGCAATGAAGAGGATTTCACCGCCGCCCTGGGCTTCGAAGTGGAAGGCCTCGACGACAACCTCACACAGTTCGATCTCGAGGGCTTCCGGCACATGTTCGAACGCGTGCAGACGGCCTACCCGCGCCTGAAGGTCATCGCCACGACGCTGCGTGGCGCCACGAGTGCCAGCCGCAACGACTGGGCGGCGATTCTCTGGGCTGGCGGGCGCCTGTACCAGTCGATCATCCGCAACGACCTCGAGATCTATGACCGTGTCGGCGGCGGCGACTCGTTCGCGTCGGGCGTCATCTACGGGCTGATGACGGGCAAAGGGCCCCAGTGGGCGGTGGAATGCGGCGCCGCGCACGGCGCGCTGGCCATGACCACGCCGGGCGACACGTCGATGGCCACGGCCGCCGAGGTCTTTCGGACCATGAGCGGCGCGAGCGTGCGCGTGGCGCGCTGAGGACGACACGCATGACGATGCCCCTGAACTCCCGCGACGATGTGCTCGCGCACCTGCTCGATGTCGGAATCATCCCTGTCGTCAGGGTGCCGACCCTCGACGAGGCCGTCCAGGCCGCCTCGCTCGTCGAGGCCGGCGGCGTGCCGGTCGTCGAGATCACGATGACCGTCCCGTCGGCTCCCGAGGCCATTGCGGCCGTCGCGCGGGCCGGCCGCGTGCTGGTCGGCGCGGGCACGGTGCTCAGCGGAGCGCAGGCCGAGGCGTGCCTGGACGCAGGAGCCCGGTTCATCGTGACGCCGGTGCTGGTCCCCGACGTCATCGACGTCTGCCGGGCGCGCGATGTCCCGGTCATCATGGGTGCGCTCACGCCGTCGGAGATCCTGACGGCCTGGCGGCTCGGTGCGGATCTGGTCAAGGTGTTCCCGGCCCATGCGGTCGGCGGCCCCGCGTACCTGCGGGCGGTCCTCGGCCCCCTGCCGCAGATCCGCCTCGTCCCGACCGGCGGCGTGACCCTCGACAGCGTGCCCGCCTTCTTCGCCGCCGGCGCCGTGGCCATCGGCGTCGGCGGCGACGTCGTGAACCCGCGCCTGCTGGCCACCGGTCAGGCCGACGAGATCACCGCGCGGGCACAGGCCTTCAGCGCCGCGGTACGGGCGGCGCGGCAACGAGCGTGATGGCGATGACGATCCGAGACGCACAGGTATTCGTCTGCTCCCCCGGCCGCAACTTCGTGACGCTGAAGATCCGGACCGATGAGGGGATCTACGGCATCGGCGACGCGACGCTCAACGGCCGCGAACTGGCGGTGGCCAGCTATCTCTCCGACCACGTCGTGCCGTGCCTGATCGGTCGCGATCCGTTCCAGACCGAGGACATCTGGCAGTACCTCTACCGCGGCGCGTACTGGCGCAAGGGGCCGGTCACGATGACGGCCATCGCCGCCGTCGACATGGCGCTGTGGGACATCAAGGGCAAGGCGCTCGATACGCCGATCTACAACCTCCTCGGCGGCCCTTCGCGCTCGGGCGTGATGGTCTACGGACACGCCAACGGCCGCGACATCGCCGAAACGGTGGACGAGGTCGCCAGGTACCAGGCGGACGGGTATCTGGCGGTCCGGGCACAGAGCGGCGTGCCCGGTCTGCCATCGACCTACGGCGTGTCGGGCGACAAGCTCTTCTACGAGCCGGCTGCCAGAGGCCTGCCGCCGGAAAACGTGTGGTCGTCGGAGAAGTACCTGCTGCAGGTGCCGAAACTGTTCGAACGCCTCCGGCTCACGTGCGGCGACGACCTCCACCTGCTGCACGATGCCCACCATCGCCTGAAGCCGATCGAGGCCGCCCGGCTCGGCAGGGCACTCGAGCCCTATCACCTTTTCTGGCTGGAAGATGCGACGCCGGCCGAGCTGCAGGAAGGATTCCGCATCATCCGCCAGCACACGACCACGCCGCTGGCCGTCGGCGAAATCTTCGATTCGGTGTGGGACGCCAGGACGCTCATCGCCGAACAGCTCATCGACTACCTGCGCATGACCGTCGTCCACGGCGGCGGCATCACGCCCATCGTCAAGGCAGCCGCGTTCGCCGCGATGCACCATGTGCAGACCGGCTTCCACGGCGCGACCGACCTGTCACCGGTCACGATGGGGACCGCCCTGCACGTCGATCTCGCGATCCCGAACTTCGGCATCCAGGAGTACATGCGGCACACACCGGAGACCGACGCGGTGTTCCCGCACGCGTATACGTTCGAACGCGGGATGCTGCACCCAGGCCAGGCGCCCGGTCACGGCGTCGACTTCGACGAGGCGCTGGCCGCCCGGTATCCCTACGAACGCGCGTACCTGCCGATCAACCGGCGCCTCGACGGCACGATGTGGAACTGGTGAGTCTTCGCTGATCGGCCCGATGGCGGCCCCGCGGCCGCGTCGATCAGCCACCGGGGGGAAGTCCTCGCACGCCTCCTGCGAGTACTTCCCCTCAGTCCTTTTCGGCTCCGGATTCAGGCCAGCAGGACGCGCCGGCAGTAGTCGACGCTCTTGCGGATCTCGGTGACGCGGTCCGATCCTTCGGGCACCGCATACTCGAACTCGATCGTGGCCTGCATGTTCCACTTGTTGTCGCGGATGGCCTGCAGGATCTCGCGGATCTGCGTGTCGCCCTCGCCGAACGGCACGTTCTGCCCGCCGTTGCTCCCGAACCGGCGATCCTTCACGTGGATGTGCGGAATGCGCTCGTGGTGCGCGGTGATGAACGGCAGCGGCGAACTGTTGTGCGCGGCCGTCCAGTGGCCGATGTCGATGTTCGCCCCGTTGTAACGCGCCTCCGCGAAGACGCGCTCGTAGAGGGCCGGCTCGCCCTGCGCGTGGTGATGGTACGCCATGATGATCCGGTGCTTGTCGGCGAACGCCCCGATGCGCCGGGTGTCGTCGATGGGATCCGGGAGTTCGGCCGACACGGCCCGTGCGCCGAGATCGCGCGCCATCTGGAAGAAGTAGTCGAGTTCCTCGTCCGAGATCGTGTACAGCCCGTCGACCTTCAGGACCTCGATGACCACGCCCGCATTCTCGTACATCTGCCGCAGGTCCTTCAGCCGGCTCGTCGGCGCCGCCAGCCGCCATTGACGGACCTCGGCGGCCTCCCGCTTCGCCGCCTCGACCTGCTCGGGCGTCGGGGCACCGCGCCCACCGCCACGAGTCCCGCCCGCCGGCGCGCCACCGCGACCACGACCACCGCCACCGCCGGCGCCGCGAGCCGCCGCGGCCTCCGCCGCAGCCGCCGCCGCGGCGCGGACCGTCGGCGATCCGAGAAAGTGCTCCACCGGCTGTGCGCGCAGTTCGAGCCCTCCGATCCCGACCTCCTTCACGCGCGCCAGCAGGTCCTCGGCCGAGACATTACTGCCCCCGCCGAAGCTGTACGGCACGTTCAGGCCCACCTGCACGCCTGCCCAACGCGACATCGGCTGCACGGCCGCCTGCATCGCCGCGTCGATCCCGCTCGTGTGCAGCACGATTCCCGCGGCGGGTACCGCCGTCAACGCCAGTTTTCCGAATTCCCGTCTCGTATACGCCATCACCTGCTCCTTCTCGACTGCCGGATCGTCCCGCCTCGAGCGCGGAGGCCATCACGGCATGGACACACCCCGTCAACTGTTCACGCCCGACGCCAGGAACCCGCCGTCCACGACAATGCACTGCCCCGTCACGAAACTGGCGGCATCCGAGGCCAGGAACACGGCGGCGCCGGCAATCTCGTCGAGCGTGCCGAAGCGCTGCATCGGCGTCCGCATCAGCAGTTCGTGGCCCCGCGGCGTGTCGTCGAGCAGCGACGCGTTGAGTGCCGTCCGGAACACGCCGGGTGCCACCGCGTTCACGTTCACCCCGTCGCGCGCCCACTCGACGGCCAGCGACCGCGTCAGGGCCATCAACGCGGCCTTCGACGCGGCATAGGGCGCCACGTCACGGAAACTGACGAACGAGTTCAGCGACACGACGTTCACGATCCGGCCGCGCTGCCGGGCCGCCAGCCTCCCGTGAAACACCTGACATGCCCGCAGCGCACCCGTGGCATTGACATCCATCGTGCGTGCCCACTCGTCGTCGCCGACCTCCAGCGTCGGCCGACGTGCGATGGTACCGGCGGCATTGACGAGGATATCGACCTGTCCGAGTTCCGCGACGACGCGGTCGTGCATGGCCTGGAGCGAACGCCGGTCGCCCACATCGGCGGCGACCGTCACGGTGCGGCGGCCAAGCCGCGTGATGTCGGCTCCGACGGCGGCGCCCAGGTCCTTCCGTCGTCCCGTCGCCACGACGTCGGCGCCGCTGCGTGCCAGTCCGAGTGCAATCGCCCGTCCCAGGCCGGACGTGCCGCCGACCACGACCGCGACGCGGTCCGCCAGGTCGATGACCGGCATCACGGTCCCGTTCCGCTCGTCGCGCGTCATCGACCGCTCCGCTACTCCGGCAGGGTCTCGCCCTTGGTCTCGGGCGCCCACAGCAACGCGACCATGCCGACCAGGTACACGGCGCTCATCGCCACGGCCGCGGTCCGGAACGACAGGAGAGACGCCAGATATCCCAGGAGAATGGGCGCGGGCGCGGCCAGGTACCGGACCGTGTTGTAGCAGAAGCCGACGCCGGTTCCGCGCAGCCGCGTGGGAAACAACTCCGGGAAATAGATCGAGTACCCCGCGAACACGGACATCTGCGCAAAGCCCATCATCGGGAGCATCCAGTACGCATCCGAGGCCGACTGCAGCGAGCGGAACACGAACATCGTGGCCGCCATGCTGATGACGAGCGCGCCGAAGAACGCCGCGCGCCGGCTGAGGAAGGCCGCGACGAACGTGAACGCGAGCATGCCGAGGAACGCGCCCACGTCCTGGAACGCCGTGCCGAGGGCCCGGACGCGATCGATGACGGGCTGCGGTTCGCCCTGCAGCGCCGTCGAGATGAGTTCCGGCGAGAAGAACCCGATCCCCCAGAGCCCGACCATGCCGGACACGCCGAGCATCAGGCCGATGATCGCGTGATGACGCCACCGGGGATGCCCGAACAGCTCGCTGAGCGAACCCGTTCGGGCGCCGCCCCCCTGCTGCGCCAGCGCGCGCGCGTCGAGCCAGGCCTGCGGTTCCTTCAGGAGGAACACGATGGGCACGGCCAGCAGCGACGGGACGATGCCGATCAGGAACAACAGACGCCACCCCGGCACGCCCCACGTCATCCCGCCCGGTGGGATCCAGAAACTGACGATCGACCCGAGGATGTTGCCCGTCGCCGACAGCGCCTGCAGCGCGCCGAGCGCCAGGACCCGGAACTGCCCGGGCACGCTCTCGGCCACCAGCGTGGTCGCCGCACCGAACATCCCGCCAATGCCGATGCCGGCCAGGAAGCGATAGATCGTGAAGTCGAGCCACCCGTGCGCGAAGCCCGACAGGCCGGTGAAGCCCGAATAAACCAGCAGCGTCAGCGTCATCGTCTTCACACGCCCGACGCGGTCGCTGAGCAGGCCGAAGATGATGCCGCCGGTCGCCCAGCCGAGAATCATCGACGTCGTGGCATAGCCCCCGTAGGTCGCCGTCGCGTCGGACGAGGCCGCCGCGCCGAGCAGGTCGGCCAGCGCCGGTTGTCTGGCCAGCACGAACAACCGCTGGTCCATGCAGTCGAACAACCAGCCCATCGACGCGATGATGACGACCAGCCAGTGATAGGGCGTCACGCCCGCGAATATGCTCCCGGTGGCAACCCGGTTCTGCCCATCGACGTTCACGTGCATTGGTCCCCTGACTTTCCGTTTCGTGGCGATCCCGACGAGCCCCCGCTCATTGGCGGCCTCGCGTGCGAGCGGGAGTCCTCACCTACTGTGCGGCCGCCGGCAAAGCGGCAAGTTCCTGGTTCGTCCAGGGCCGGGCCCGCGGCGGCAACTGGCCCCGGATCCGCTGGATCTCGGCAGGCGCCACCGGATCGGCGACA
This sequence comes from Acidobacteria bacterium SCN 69-37, assembly GCA_001724025.1. GTDB lineage: Bacteria > Acidobacteriota > Vicinamibacteria > Vicinamibacterales > SCN-69-37 > SCN-69-37. Next base: position 35,327 of record MEDJ01000013.1, read on the forward strand.
TTCCCCCACGACCGGCGGACATAGGTCAGCACCTGCGCGATCTGCTCGTCACTGAACACCTGGCCCAGGGGCGGCATCAGCCCCACAGGCCCCTCCTTGCCGTCCACGAGAATCCGGACCGCACGCCCGACGCCGCCCTCGAGCATCACGGAACCGGCCAGGGGCGGCGCCACCTTGTCTTCGCCCAGCCCCGTTGCCTGATGGCAGGCGATGCACAGGTTCCCATAGATTTCCCGCCCGGCCTCGAATCGCTGCTGCTCGGCAGTCGTGAGCGGCCGGACGACGGTGCTGCCGGGCTTGCCCGGCCATTCGACTCGTCCCAGCACCGCAGACAGGCGCCTCGCAATGTCGTCGGTCCCGCCCGATCGGGCCACGGCCACGGCCGGCGCGGCGGCGAGCCTCAGGGCCGGCCCGCCGGCACGCCCGCGGCCGCCCCCGCCGCGCGCGGCCGCGGGTGCGTCGGCCGGGGCGTTCGCGCGACCCGCGCGCCCGGCCCCGGCCGGGGCCGGATCGGGAATGGCACGCGCCCCACCGGGTCCCCCGCGCGCGCCGGGACAGGTCGGGCAGGGCTCTTCCGCGGCTGCGGGGCCCGCCCCGCGGCCGCGACCGGCCGCAGGGCTGCCGGGCGCCGGCGCATCGAGCACGGCGACTTCCGCGCCGCCGAGCAAGGCGAGTTGCTGCCAGCGCGAACGGCCCGGATCCGCGATCTGCGCGAGCACCGTCCCGGCCTGCGCCGCATTGTTGCCGCGCACGATCGTGGCCGCGAGCATCGTGACCGCGTCGACGCGCGTCGACGCCTCGGGCCCATCGAGCAGACGCGCCAGGACGTCGGGCTCGACGCCTGCGAGCCCGCTCAACACGGCGTCCATCACGACCGGATCGGCGCCATCTGTCACGAGCACACGCACGGCCGCGTCCACACGCGCCGGTGCGGGCATCGCCCCCACCGTCGCGGCCAGTTGCTGCCGAACCGCCCAGTCGGGATCGGTGACCCGTGCGATCACGGCGGCCCGCACGTCGGCGTTCGTGGCGAGAAACCGTTCCGCGACGCGCAGCGCGCCCGCGCGCACGTCGCGGTCCTCATCGGCCAGCCGGGCCAGGACGACGTCGGGCGACACCGTGTCCATGCCGTCCAGCGTCCACAGCGCGTGCAGGCGCGTGCGCGGGTCGGGTGCGGCGCCGGCGAGCGCCACGAGCCGCGGCGTGGCCGCGGCGTCGCGCCGCTCGACGAGCAGCCGCTGCGCCGTGTCGCGCCACCACCCGTTTGGATGCGCCAGAGCCGCCACCAGCTGCTCGGACGTGGCGCCGGCGAGCGTCGTGCGCGTGTCGCGGCTGGTCGTCTCGTGCACGATGCGGAAGATGCGGCCCAGTCGCGTCGGCGGCTCGAGCTGCCGTTGCTTGATCTGTTCGTACAGGTACTCCGTGATGTACCCGCGATGCTGGATGATCCCCCGGTACATGTCAACCACGTAGAGCGTGCCGTCCGGGGCGCTGGCGAGGTGCACCGGCCGGAACCGTTCGTCGGTCGACGCCAGGAATTCCGCCGTCTCGTACACCCGGGCCGCGGCCAGGCCGCGCCCCGTATCGGTCACGCGGATGCGGCCGAGAACGTTGGCTGACGGTTCGGCCACGAACACGTTGCCGCGCAGGTCCTCCGGCAGCCGGTCTCCGCGATAGACCGTCGGCGAGTGCACCGCCGTATAGGACGCCAGCGTCTTGTCGTCGCGCAGCACGCCGGTCTGGTAGCCGCGATTGACCCCGGGGGTCGGCCGTACGGGCCACACCGCGTTGACCTCCCCGTTCGGCCCGAGCAACGACTCGTAGCTGCCCCGCGTACGGACGAGGTTCGAGTGCCGCGCGTAGTACGGCGTCGGCACCGTGTCCACGTACAACACGGCCGAGTTGCTGTTGCGATACAGGCGACCGGCGTCGTCCTGCGAATTGCCCCACTGGCCGCGCGACAGCGTGGGCCGGGTCTCGAGCCGGCCCTGCTTCCACCGGAAGAACACGTCGGTTTCCGAGGTGTGCAGCCAGTTGTCGATCGCCCAGGTCAGGCTGTTCGCGTTGTGCTCGACGTTGGCCTCGCGCCGGCCGAACTGTCCCACGATCTCCTTGCGATCCATCACGAGATCACCGTCCGCATCGGCCATGAACCACAGCGTCGGCGGCTCGGCGACCAGGACGCCGCCGTCGACGACCTTGATGGCACGCGGCAGCACCAGGCCGTCGGCGAACACCGTGCGCGTGTCCAGACGTCCGTCCCCGTCGCGGTCCTCGAGCACGACGACCCGCCCTGTCGGATCCAACTCGTCCGACGCGCGGACGTCGCGCATGTAGCCCGGCATCTCGATGAGCCACATCCGGCCGGCCTCGTCGAAATCCATGACCACGGGATCCTGCACCAGCGGCTCGCTCGCCACCAGTTCGACGCGATAGCCGGGCGGCAGCACGAACGTCCCCATCTCGTCCTCCGGCGACCGCACCGGGGCCGGCGCGTCTTCGGGGACCGGGCTGAGCGCCGGCGGCCACAGGCGCCCGCCGGACTGATCGGCCAGCAGGACGATCCCCGCCACGGCCGCGATGACGCAGACGCTCAGACTCTGACGCAGGGTGGCACATGACATGGGACACCTCACACGGAACACCCACGCCGGCCGCATCGGCCAGGGCGGCGACAGGGTCGCCCCCGGAACCGACGGCAGGCCGTCGGCTCCAGGGGCGGAAGGGCACGGCCGTCGCCAGACGGCCGTGCGGCGTCGAGCCGCCGCTAGAACGAAAAGCGGAGCTGGAGTTGTACCGTACGCGGCGCCTGATAGTTGTTCGCCACGCCGAAGCCGGCCCCGCTCGGCCGGGACCGCGAGTCGACCAGGTTCCCGCTGGCGTCGAACGCGGCGTTCGTTGCCACGTCCGGCGCGTTGGGCGAGGCCAGGTTCATCGTGGTCTGACGGCCGGTGACGATCGCCGAGTTGGGCGCATTGAAGATGTCCAGTCGCAGTTGCACCGACCGTCCGCCACCGAGACGGATGTTGCGCGCCAACGCCAGATCGAGCGTGCTCGTGAAACAGCCGCGCAGGTAGTCGTTCGCCGATTCGAGCCCGAGACTGTTGGGCAACGGACCGGCAAAGGCCGCCGTGTTGAACTGCCGATGGGGGTCGGCACTGCAGCCGGCGCCGGGATCGCCCACGACCCGGATACGTGCGGCGTAGTTGGGCGAGCCGGTGAGGTTGATGCTGCTGCCGCCGCTGCTGTAGCTGTAGCCGACCGTGTACGGCGCGCCCGTGGATCCCGTCCAGACGCCCGACACCTGCCAGTCGTTGACGATCACGGCCAGCACCCTGGCCACGCCGCCGTCCGCGGCGAGGTCGGGCAGGTCCCACACGAAGTTGCCCTTGAGCAGGTGCCGCGATCCCAGCGCGTTCCCCAGCAGATCGTCGGCCTGTCCCTGGTCGGCGCGGAGACGATATGACCCGTCGGCCGCATGTTCGAGCCGGGCGGTCGTGTTCTGCCGATCCGAGAGGCTGATCGTGTCGTTGAATCCGAACGAGAGTCCGTTCGAGAAGCGCCGGTTGAACGACGCCTGAATCGAGTGGTACGTCCGCCAGCCGCGGCTCCACTGCTGCGTGATGTTGCCGTAGCCGCGATACGCACGGAGGCGATCCTCGTGGATGGCGCTGGCCCCGGGCGTCGCGCTCGCCGCCAGCGTCGGATCCTGGTTCTCCGGCAGGTACGCGGCGCCGAAGTCCACGGCATTGATGTTGACCGACTGCAGCAGGTTGAACCCGTGCTGGCCGACGTAGGCCACATCGAGCGTCGAACTCCAGGGCAGCGCCATCTGCACGCCCGTGTTCCACTGCGTCGACGAGGGCAGCTTGCTGTCGTATTCGTACACCGACAGCGCCGGGGCGCCCTGGGTCGACAGTCCGGCGCTGCCGATCGACTGCAGCTGTCCGTAGCGGGCCGTGATCAGGGTGTAGGCAGGCGGATTCTCGACCTGCGGCATGATCGCGTTGCCGTCGGGCCGGTCGAAGAAGAGCCCCACGCTGCCCCGCACGACGATGTTCTGGTTGCCCGTGGCGTCATAGGCCATGCCGAAACGCGGGTTCACACCGAGCGCGGGGTAGTTGTAGGTCGTCTTCGTGATGCCCTGTCCCGACAGGAACAGGCCGTTGGTGAAATTGCCGGAGCCGGGCACGAGCGTGCCGATGGCGAGCGACGAATTCGGGCCGAGCAGTTGCCCGGTCGCCGGATTCTGTGCCTGCCGGTTCGCGCCCGTGCACGTGCCGGCGCCGTTCGCGCACGCGGCCACGTAGAGCAGAGGCGCCTCGGCCGAGTTCCATCGCTCGGGCAGGAAGTTCGACGCCTGGCCGAGTTCGTCGTACTGCGGTCCCTGCTGCACGAACCGCAGCCCGTAATCGAACGTCAGCCGGTTGCTCACCTTCCAGTTGTCCTGGACGTAGCCCTCGGTGTTCCGGTACACGAAGTTCCCTTCGACGTAGTTCGAGGCCTGCGAGTACGACGAGAAGATCCCCAGGACGGCGTTGGCGTACCCGAATCCCGAGTCGATCGGATTGTTCGAGTCGTTCCCGAAATTGATGGTGCCGTTCCAGTTGGCGCGCTGCTGGGCCTTGTAGCTCTGCGTGTTGAAGAAGCCCGCCTTCAGGGTGTGGCGCCCGGCCACCTTCGTGACGCTCAACGACAGATCCCACGTCCGGTTCACGTTCAGGAATCCGGGGAACGGCGTGTTCGGCGGCGTGTTGGCCGAGGCCACGCGGTTGCCCCACTGGAACCCCGGCGCCATCTGGATCCGCGTGCCGTCCCAGATGCTCGGCTGCACGTCCTGCATGACCGAAAACGCGTAGTACGCGGGATTCAGGATGGTCGCATCCGGAAACAGGTACGGGATGTCCCCGAGCCCGGCGTTCAGCCGGTTGCTGACGTCGTTGACCGGAAGGGCGCCACGGCAGAAGTTGGCCCCGTTGCCGTTGAGCGCACAGCCTGCCTGTTCATTGCTGCTGCGTCCCCAGGTCGCTTCCAGGAACGTCGACGGGTTCAACGTGTAGTTGATCGACACGGAATTGGTCGCCACGAACGGCCGCTGCATGATCGTGTCGTTGAACCCCGGGAGATTGCCGAGAATGACCTTCCGCGGCTGGTGCCAGGCCGAGAACTTGTAGGTCATGCGCAGCGCCGGCAGCGCCTGCCAGTCGGCGCGGATGGCCGGCTGGAACGAGGTCAGATTCTCGACGGGCGTCGTTGCCTGATAGTTGTAGGGCAGGCGCTCCGACGCCGCGATGTTCGGCTCCGGATAGCGGCTGAGCACGTTGACGCCCGGCTGATAGAGCCGGTCGGACGGAATCCGGCCGATGACCCCGTCCGCCTGGAAGCACCCGGCCGTATTGGCCGCGGTACACGGCAGGTTCGACTGCGGATCGCGGATCAGGTTGAAGATGCTGCCGTTGTTGTCGGTGGACTGGGAGAAGTCCCCCGCGCGCTCGATCATCGTCGGCACGCGGAGACGCACGACGTTGTTGCCCGATGTCCGCGGCTGGAACTCCTGCGCGTAGAAGAAGAACAGGCGGTTGTTCCCGCCGGGCCGGCCGATGGGCCCGCCGACCGAGAAGCCCCAGTCGCGCTGCTGGCTGCGGGCCTTCGCGTCCCCGTTGAGCTCGTTGACCCGGCTGTTGGCGTTCCACTTCGAGTTGCGTTCGACGTCGTAGAGCGACCCGTGGAAACGATTCGTCCCGCCACGCGTGACGGCCGTGATCTGCAGGCCGCTCGATCGTCCGTACTCGGCCTGGTAGCCGGACGTGAGGATCTTGACCTCGGCAATCGACTCCGTGTTGACGGCCATGAGCAGACGGTTGCTGCCCGTGTCCATCGTGCCGACGCCGTCCATCATGAAGTTCGTCTGCCCGCCGCCGCCCACGCGGCTCGTGCCCGACACGCCCGGCGCGAGCGCGGCCAGGTCCGCGAAATTCCGCGTGGTCATCGGCAGGTTCACCACGGCATCCGTGGCGATGGTGAACGAGCGCTCGCCCGACTGCGACTGCACCGCAGGTGCCTCGGCCGTGACCTCCACGACCTCAGAGGTGCCAACCGAAATCATGATGGGTGGAATCCCGATACGATCGCCGGGGCTCACCTGCAGCCCGGCTCGGCGTGACGTCCGGAAGCCACTCATCGAAACCTCAAGGGCGTACCGGTCGGGCGCGACGTTCGGAAAGGCATACCCGCCATCGGCGCCGGTCACTGCCGGCACCGAACGTGTGTCTCGTGTCTCGCTTACCAACACGACGGTGGCGCCGGGAATGACGCCCCCCTGCTCGTCCTGGACAACGCCGGTCACCACGCCGGTCGTCACCTGGGCGGCGGCGACGGGCGGCAGCATCATCGCGCCCACCAACGCCAACGCCCCAAACCCCGGAAGTACTCCGCTCATGCCCTCACCCCCTCACCAAGGTCTGCAGGCACGGACTGGCACCTGCCGATCTTCTTCTGTTGTCGGCCCACAACTAACGACCGAACAGACAGACATCAGACCACTTGGAATGAGGAAGTTTATACAGATACGCCATGAGACTTGTCAACAAAGATTTGTCGATCTCGTGACGTCCGGATATGACACCGAAATCAGTGCATCTGGACCCCAAAAAAGAAACCGCCTCGCGGTGTGCCGGCAGTTACCCCACGCCGACAGACCTGTTCGAGGTATGACCTCTCGAAATCATAAAGAAAAACACCGGAGGTTACGCGCGGAGACAGGCACCCGATCCGCCGGCCGACGCCGGACAGACAGCGCCGAATCCGGCCGGGGCGTGCGGGCCGATGCGGGCCGCGGGGCCCGCGCGTGTCTGTTGTCAGGATTCGCTGGCGACGGCCGGCTCGGGCGCCCCGGCACCGACCAGCGCCTCGCCGAACTCGACTCGCTGCAGCCGCTCGGCGTCGACGAGGTGCTCGATCATGCAACGCGAGGCCGCCGCCGGATCGCGATCCCGGATCGCGAGATAGACGAGCCGGTGGCGCTCGGCCACCGGCTGCAGGTCGCGGCCGCGATGCGCCGTTCCCTTGCGCGCCTCGAAGAACATGCCCGACACCATCTCGACCAGCGACGCCATGATCGGATTCTTCGACGCGGCAGCGACGGCCCGGTGAAACGCGACGTCGTAGCGGAGAAACGCGATCGCATCGCCCAGCGATACGAACATGCCCGTGACCGCGTCGGAGATGGCCGCCAGGTCGTCGCCCGTGGCCCGCTGCGCGGCCAGCCCGGCCACCGTACTCTCGAGCGACCGGCGGGCTTCGAACATGTCGCTCCGCGAGACACCGTGGAGCGCCGAGAGGAAATGGAACTGCTCGCTGTCGAGTACGAGCGGGCCGTCGGCGACGAACGTGCCGGTCCCGTGACGGATGACGAGGATGCCCTTGTTGGCGAGCAGCTGCAGGCCGGCGCGGACGCTCGTCCGGCTGACGCCGAGGCGCTGGACCATCTCCCGCTCAGGAGGCAGTTTCTGTCCGCGCTGCAGTTCGCCCTTGAGGATCAGCTGCCTCACGTGATCGGCGACGAGCGCCGTGGCCGCACTGGCCGCGACCATCGGCCTGCGTGTCATGACAGACATCATACCAGTAAGGAGATGTCTGACGCGACGAGACGACGCGACGGTCGTCGCTCACGCCGGCAATTCGAAGCCGAAGTACCGCGCCGCGTTGCCGAAGCAGACGTCTTCCACGAGACCGCCGACCAGCGTGCCATCGTCGGGCAGTTCGCCGTGCACGATGTCGTCCCCGAGCAGGTTGCAGAGCACGCGGCGGAAGTACTCGTGGCGCGGGAACGAGAGGAACGACCGCGAGTCGGTCGTCATGCCGACGAACCGGCTGAGCAGCCCGACGTTCGACAGCGCGTTCATCTGCCACTGCATGCCTTCCTTCTGATCGAGGAACCACCAGCCGCTGCCGAACTGCACCTTGCCGGGCACCGATCCGTCCTGGAAGTTGCCGATCATCGTCGCGAACACGTAGTTGTACGCGGGGTTGACGTTGTAGACGATCGTCTTCGGCAGCGCGCCCTCCCGGTCGAGCCGATCGAGGAACGTCCCGAGCGCGTCGGCCTGCACGTCATCGCCAATCGAGTCATAGCCGGTGTCGCGCCCCATGCCGCGCATCGCGCGCGTGCTCGCGTTGCGCCGCGCCCCGAGGTGCAGCTGCATCGTCCAGCCCTTCTCGGCGTCGAGCCGGCCGAAGAACGCCATCATGTGCGCGGCGAACCGCTCGGCCGCCGCGCCGTCGACGACGCGTCCGGAGCGTGCGGCGTCGAACGTCGCCCCGGCCTCGGCCTCGTCACACGGGTCCATAGGACACCGGTTCAGCCCGTGATCCGACAGCCGGCCGCCGACGTCGTGGAAGTCCTGGTGACGACGCCGCAGCACCTGGAGGAAGTCGGCAAAGCGGACGATGTCGAAGTTGGCCGTCGCGGCCAGCCGATCGACCCAGGGATTGAAGACGTTGGGCTGATGGACGTCGAGCGCACGATCGGGTCTGAACGTCGGGTAGACACGCGTGCGCAGGCCGGACGCCCTGATGGCCTGGTGTGCGTCGAGGCTGTCGGCCGGGTCGTCGGTCGTGCAGACGACCTGGACGCGGAACGTGTCGAGCATGCCGTGGACACTCAGCGCGTCGGTCGCCAGCCGCTCGTTCGCGCGCGCCCAGATCGACGGTGCCGACTCGCGATTGAGCCGATCGGCAATGCCGAAGTAGCGCTGCAGCTCGAGGTGCGTCCAGTGATAGAGCGGATTGCGCAGCGTCTTCGGGACCGTGTCGGCCCAGGCGAGGAACTTGTCGTACGGGTCGGCGTCGCCGGTGCAGAACCGCTCGGGCACACCGTTGGCCCGCATCGCGCGCCATTTGTAGTGATCACCCTCGAGCCAGGCCTCGGTGAGGGTCGAGAAGCGCCGGTTCGCCGCGATGTCCTGCGGTGACAGGTGGCAGTGATAGTCGACGATCGGCTGCGGTGCGGCGTGGTCCCGGTACAGGCCCCACGCCGCATCGCTGTGCAGCAGGAAACGATTGGAAAGGAACGTGGACATCGCGCGGGTCACCCCGCGCTATCCTACAACGCGCACTCGCCTTCGGACGTCTCCGGGGCGAAGGCGTGATCCTCCGCCAGGTCGATGAAGTCCTCGGGTCTGGCGTCCTCGGGCGCGAGCGGTTCGAGATCGGCCAGGAGCGTCTTGACGGCCTTGAGATCGACGCGGTTGAAGAACGCCGCTGCCGACTCGCCGTCCTGCCGCTCGGCCGCGAACAGCTCGGCCAGCCGCTCGGCGGCCTGCGGCCCGCGGCGCGCGGGAATCTTCGCCACGAGCCGGCCGAACGTCGCCCCCTCGACGCCGGCGCCGCCCCCGACCATCACGAAGTACTGGGGGGCCGGACGGCCGTCGACCTTGCGCAGGCTGCCCTGGAACCCCACGGCCGCGATGTGGTGCTGGCCGCAGCCGTTCGGGCATCCGCTCACCTTGATGTCGAGCGAGGGCGCGAGCGCGATCAGCCGCCTATTGGCGCGGATGTGCTCCTCGACGTATCGGCCGAGCCCGCGCGACTGCGTCACGGCCAGTTTGCACGACTCGGCGCCCGGGCAGCTCGTCACGTCCGCAATCGTGTCGGCGTCGCCGAGCGGCAGCCCCATCGCGCACAGCCGCTCGTACAGCGCCCGCGTCTCCTCCTGCCGGACCCAGCGGAAGACGACGTTCTGTCCCGGGGTCACGCGCGTCTGCCCGTCACCGTAGGCCAGCGACAGATCGGCCAGCACGCGCATCTGCTCGCTCGACAGGTCGCCGAGCGGCACCGTGGCAATGACGGTCACGTAGCCCGACTGCTTCTGCGGCCGCACGTTTGTGGCCGCCCACTCCGCGTACTGCGCGTCGGTCACGTCGAAGACCGGGGCGGGTTCGGGATGGATACCGGGACCGCGCACTTCGCCGGCCGTCACGCGCGTGGCGATGTCGGCCACCGACGGCGCCTCGGGCCGCGGCCACGACGGCGCCTCCTCGTCGGGCAGCGTGGCCGGATCGACAGGCAGCGCCACGCCGCCCTCGGCCCGGATCTCGGCCCGCCGCTGCTCGAACTCGGCGACGAACGTCTCCCACCCGAGCTTCTTGATCAGGAACTTGAGCCGGTTCTTGTGCTTGTTCTTGAAGTCGCCGAGCGCGTGGAACACGCGGACGATCGCCTCGGCCACCTCGAGCATCTCCTCGGCCGGCAGGAACTCGTAGAGCCGGTAGCCGCTGACGGGCATGATCGAGGTGCTGCCGCCGACGAACACGCGGAAGCCGCGCCGGCCGTCGACGATCAGGCCGACCAGGCCGATGTCGTTGATGGCCACCTTGATCGTGTCGGTCGGGCCGCCCTCGAACGAGATCTTGAACTTGCGCGGCAGGATGCCCGAGAGCCGGTGACGCAGGAAATAGCGCGTCATGATCTCGGAGTACGGCGTGACGTCGAACGGTTCGTCGAGCGCCACGCCGGAGAACACGCTCGACGTGATGTTGCGCACAGCCCCGCCGCAGGCTTCGCGCGACGTCATGCCGGCCTCGGCCAGGCGCCGCATCGCAGGCTCGACGTCGTGCACCTTCACGAAGTGGTACTGCATGTTCTGCCGCGTGGTGATGTGCCCGAACCCGCGCGAGTAGCGATCGGCGACGTCGGCCATCGCGCGCCACTGATCGACGGTCACCACACCCTGCGGATTCTTGATCCGCAACATGTGGACGTCGTCCTGGCGCTGGCCGTAGGTGCCGCGCAGCAGGCGGAATCCGCGCCACTGGTCCGGCGTGATTTCACCCCGCTCGAACTTGTCGAGCATGGTGGCGAACTCGTCGATGTCGGTACCCTTCGCGAACGACGAGCGCGCGCGGCCCACGGTCTTCAGATCGTCCTGGACTGCCATGTGTACTCCTCTACCAATGTCCCGGTGGCCACGGACGCCACACCGGCCGCCGTCGTCACCACATCCCCGATGACGATCACGCCCGGCAGATCCGGGGCGTCGACGTCATCCCATCGCGCGTGACCCAGGGTCCCGATCGTCCCGAGCCAGACCCGCTGGCCCGGCCGCGACGCACTCACCACGATTGCCGCGGGGGTCCCGGCGTCCCACCCGGCTCCCACCAGGAACCCGGCGATCTCGAGACGATGCCCCATCCCCATCAGCACCACCAGCGTCGCCGCGCCGGGCGCCAGCCCGCCGAGCAGCGGCTCGTATGCGTCGGGGCCGTGCCCGCTGACCACGACGAATCCCGACGCCACGCCCCTGTGCGTCACCGGAATCCCGGCCAGACCGGGCGCGGCAATCGCACTCGACAGGCCCGGCACGACTTCGAACGGCACACCGGCGGCCGACAGGGCCAGGGCCTCCTCGCCGCCACGGCCGAAGACGAACGGATCGCCGGACTTGAGCCGCACCACGCGCTGGCCGAGACGGGCGGCGGCAATCAGCAGCTCGTTGACGCCCGACTGGGTGAGCGTCTTCTCGCCCTTGCGTCTCGCCACCGACACCAGCTCCGCCCGCGTGGCCAGCGCCAGCACGGCCGCCGGGACGAGCCCGTCGTAGAGCACGAGATCGGCGCGCTCCAGCCGATCGATGGCCCGCCGCGTGAGCAGGTCGGGATCGCCGGGGCCGGCGCCGACGAGCGAAACCCAGCCGCGCACCGCCGGCCGCGCCTCAGGCACGGTCGCCCTCCAGCGCCGCGATCCGGTGCGCACACCCGGGCATGCGCCCGCAGTAGCGCCCCGCAATGACCTCGGCCATCCGCACACGCCGATCGGCCATCGACACGCCCGTCGATCGCCAGACGTCGCGCAGACTGTCGCCCTCGCGCAGCCAGCCGTCGATCGTCGTGGCGTCCGGCAGCAGGGCGTCGATCCCTTCGCGGAGCAGGCCCGCGAGCGCCGGGGCACGACCGGCCGTGGAAATGGCCACGGCCGCATCGCCGCGCCGGATCACGCCGCCGAGATACGCCGTCGCATTGGCCGGATCGTCGACGGCATTGACGAACACGCGACGGGCCGACGCCTCCTGCGCCACCGCGGCATTCACCGCCGGCGTGGCCGCCGCCACCACGTACCAGACGCCGTCGAGATCGCGCGGCTCGAACGGCCGCTGGTGGACGCGCACGCCAGCGGCCCTGACGGCCTCGCAGACGTCGGGCGCCACGACGGTCACGTCAGCCCCCACGGCGATCAGCCCCTCGAGCTTGCTCGCCGCCACGGGTCCGGCCCCGACCACGAGGACGGCGCGACCCGCCAGCTTGAGGAACACCGGGAACAACATCTCGTTCTCCACGTGCGATCGGTCCTGCTCCCAGAAACAACAAAACCCGCGTGCCGGCATGCGGCTCGCGGGTTTCAGGAGAACACTCTTCGTCTCGACCGTGCTGGTCAACTCCCGTGCGAACCGGTATCCGCGTCGTCCATCGGACAACAGGGGAGACAACAGCACGCAAGGGACGGGCGAATCATGAACTCACGAACGGTAGCACGGACGCTTCCGGCAGACAAGCCCGGGCGCGCGGGCGGCGGCGCGGCACCGTCACGCCTTCGCGTGAAGCGCGCCGGGCGGCGGTCGATTACCCCCACAGCCCCGTGTCGACGCCCCAGCCCCTGCCCCCGCGCCCCACCGCCGACCTTGCGGCGTTGCCCGCCCCGTCCATCAGGCTCACCGCCATCCACCACCGCCGGATGCACCGTCGTCTCCGGCTCGAGGTCGACCTGCGGCAGGCCATCGAGACCGATCGGATCACGTCGGTCTATCAGCCGATCGTCGACGTCCGGACGGGCGCCGTCGCGTCGTTCGAGGCGCTGGCCCGCTGGGATCACCCCCGACCTCGGTCCGATTCCGCCCGACGAGTTCGTCCCGATTGCCGAAGAGACGGGCCTGATCGTCCCCCTGTCCCAGACGATCCTGTGCCGGGCCCTGGACCTGCTCACTCGCCTGAACCGGCAGCCCCACGGCCGGCATGTCAGACGCCGCGACGTGTCAGGCGCGCCGACACCCGGCAGTCCGGACGGCCGACACCACGTCCCCTGGCGCGACAGGGATCGGTCCCCTCGCGACGGGCGCCGTCGACCTGACGAGACTGCTGATAAGGACGGGTAGGAGTGATGCCGCGCGGGGACGCGGCCGGGGTCAGGGCTTCGACGAGGACTCGCGGCGGCCGTTGACCAGCGAAACCTTGGGGATCTCGACGAACTGCTGCAGGGCCAGGTCGATGAATCGGCCCGCGACAGCGGAGGGCGTCCGCCCATAGATCCCCTCGGTCGCGAGGAGTTCGAGGATGTCCAGCGACTGCCGGGACAGAGTGACGCGAATGGTTACGCTCTCGACACTGGATGCCTGGGAACGTTCCTTCGGCACGACCACATCCTTCCTCTTCACTATCTTCATGCGCTAAAGGTGTCGGGAAGCTCGAAGCGATTATGCGAACTTCCACCCGTTCGGACAAGGGCGCGATGCACGCCCAGACGAGGGTACGTCAGGTTGACACTGTCTGCCGCCGTGGGTTATCAAAGAGGGGTCGTGTCGTTCGAATGGAGCACAGCCAGCGGGTGTCCCTGTTGTCGGTCCTGTCAAGACGGGCCTGACCCGATGGCGCACGCGACCACGATGTTCTGACACCGAAGATCCGGTCGCCCAACGGCGCCCATCGCAGGCCCGGAACCTCGTCAGGTTCCGGGCTTTTTTGTTGGCACGCGCACTCGACACTCCTGCATGGCTCATTCGACACTCGCCTCACCGTCGGTACGCGGATCGTCGCTCCTCGATCAGATCGGCCACACGCCGCTCGTCCGCCTGCCACGCTTCGAGCCGCGGCCCGGGGTCGAGATCTACGCGAAGCTCGAGATGCGCAATCCGGGCGGCTCGGTCAAGGATCGGGCCGCGCTGGCGATGATGCTCGAGGGCGAGCGGCTGGGCCGGCTCGGCCCGGGCCGGATCCTGCTCGATGCGACGTCGGGCAACACCGGCATCGCCTACGCCATGCTCGGTGCGGCGCGCGGACACCGCGTGCGGCTCTGCGTGCCGGCCAACGTCACGCCCGAACGCAAGCGGCTCCTGCGCGTCTACGGCGCGGACCTCGTGTTCACCGATCCGATGGAAGGATCGGACGGCGCGATCCGGCAGGTGCGGGCCATCTTCGAGCGCGATCCGCACCGGTACTACTACCCCGACCAGTACAGCAACCCGGCCAACTGGCAGGCGCACTTCAACGGTACGGGCGTCGAGATCCTGGAGCAGACGCAGGGACGCGTCACGCACTTCGTGGCGGGCCTCGGCACGAGCGGGACGTTCATGGGCACGGGCCGGCGGCTGCGGCAGGACAAGCCGGACGTCCGGCTGATCTCGGTCCAGCCCGACACGCCGCTGCACGGGCTCGAAGGACTCAAGCACATGGAGTCGGCCATCGTGCCGGCCATCTACGACCCGACGCTGGCCGACGAGGATCTGCGCGTCGATACCGAAGACGCGCATCACCTGATCCGGCGGCTGGCGCACGAGGAGGGCCTGTTCGTCGGTCCCTCGAGTGGCGCCGCACTGTCGGCAGCCATCCGGCTGGCGGCCGGCCTGACCGACGCCGTCATCGTCGCGATTTTCCCGGACGGCGGCGACCGGTATCTCTCGGATGCACTGTGGGATCAGTCCAGGGACGACGAGGAGACGAGCGTGGCCGATGCCCCCGTGCACGTGAAGATCACAGAAGACCAGCTGACGGCGATCCGCCGGCACGGCGCCCGCATTTATCCCGACGAGTGCTGCGGCGCGCTGCTCGGCCCCAAGGCCGGCGAGGTCACCGAGGCCTACGCGCTCGACAACACCTTCCCCGACGGCCGCCGGCGTCGGTTCCTCGTGGGCCCCGACGAATACCGGCGTGCCGAGGCGCGCGCGGCCGACACGGGCCTCCAGTTGCTCGGTTTCTATCACTCGCACCCGGATCACCCGGCCGAGCCGTCGCAGTTCGACCTCGATCACGCCTGGCCGAACCTCAGCTATCTGATCGTGTCGGTCCGGCAGGGTCAGCCGAAGGAAGCGCGGTCGTGGCGCTTGAAGGCCGACAGGTCCGCGTTCGACGAAGAGTTCGTCTGCTAGTGACGCATCATCATGTACACCGCTGAATCCGCACGTCCCCGCTCGGCGCCCGTGCCGCGTCTCGATCACCTGCGCGCGCTCGAGGCCGAGAGTATCGCCATCATGCGCGAGGTCGTGGCCGAGTTCGAACGGCCCGTCATGCTCTACTCGATCGGCAAGGACTCGTCGGTCCTGCTGCGCCTGGCCCAGAAGGCGTTCCATCCCGGACCGATTCCGTTCCCGCTGCTCCACATCGACACGACGTACAAGTTCCGCGAGATGATCGAGTTCCGCGATCGCTACACGCGGGAGATCGGCGCGCGGCTCATCGTCCACACGAACACGGACGCGATCGCGGCCGGCACGCAGCCGTTCGCCGTCGGCACGCAGCGGTGCTGCGGGCTGTTGAAGACGCGGGCACTGCTCGACGGACTCGAGGCCGGCGGCTACGACGCCGCGTTCGGCGGCGCGCGGCGCGACGAGGAACGATCGCGCGCCAAGGAGCGGGTCTTCTCGCTGCGCGACGAGAAGGGGCAGTGGGATCCGAAGCGCCAGCGGCCCGAACTCTGGCACCTGCTGAACGGGCGCGTGCGCAAGGGCGAGAGCATCCGCGTGTTCCCGCTCTCGAACTGGACCGAGATCGACGTGTGGCAGTACATCCACGAGGAACAGATCCCGGTGGTGCCGCTCTACTTCGCCGAACCGCGCGAGGTCGTGGTGCGCGGCACCTCGCTGATTCCCGTCGAGCAGCCGTTCGTGCCGCTGCTGCCCGGCGAGCGGCCGCAGCTGGTGATGTGCCGCATGCGCTCGCTCGGCTGCTCGCCCTGCACCGGGGCGATCCGCTCGGAGGCGACCACGGTCCCGCAGATCATCGAGGAACTGGTCAGCGTGCGCCAGTCCGAACGGCAGCTGCGCGTGATCGATCACGACCAGGACGGCTCGATGGAAATCAAGAAGCGGGAAGGGTACTTCTGATGGTCGGGACGGGCGCCACCGAGTCGACCCTCCTCCGCATCTGCACGGCCGGCAGCGTCGACGACGGCAAGAGCACGCTGATCGGCCGGCTGCTGTACGACTCGCAGTCGGTCTACGAGGACCAGCTGCTGTCGGTCGAGAAGGCCTCGAAGAACCGGACGGCCGGGCCGATCGACTTCTCCCTGTTCACTGACGGCCTGCGCGCCGAGCGCGAGCAGGGGATCACGATCGACGTCGCCTACCGGTACTTCGCCACGAGCCGGCGCAAGTTCATCCTGGCCGACACGCCGGGCCACGAACAGTACACGCGCAACATGGCGACGGGCGCCTCGACGGCCGACGTGGCGATCCTGCTCGTCGATGCGCGGCACGGTCTGCTCGACCAGTCGCGCCGGCACGCACGCATCGCGTCGCTGCTCGGCATCCGGCACTTCGTCCTGGCGGTCAACAAGATGGACCTCATCGACTTCGATCGCGAGGTCTTCGAGGACATCACGTCGGGCTTCGCGAAACTGCTCGGCGGGGCGGCGCTGCACCCGATTCCGATCAGCGCGCTGCACGGCGACAACGTCATCACGCGGAGCGATCGCACGCCCTGGTTCGAGGGCCCGAGCCTGCTCGAATACCTCGAGACGGTCGACGTGGACCAGCAGGCGCCGCGCGGCCCCTTCCGCATGCCCGTGCAGCTGGTGATCCGTCCCAACCAGGATTTCCGCGGATATGCGGGACAGATCCTGTCCGGCACGGTCCGCGTCGGCGACACGATCACCACGTGGCCGTCGGTCCGGTCGAGCCGGGTGAAGCGCATCGTGACGTGGGGCGGCGATCTCGACGAGGCGTTCGCGCCCATGTCGGTGACACTGGTGCTCGAGCAGGAGCTCGACATCAGCCGCGGCGACGTGTTCGTCGACGGCCCCATCCACATGGGCCGCCGCTTCGAGGCCGACGTCGTCTGGATGGACGAGCGGCCGCTCGAACCCAATCGTCTCTACGTGCTCAAGCACGCGTCGGGCACGACGACCGCGCAGGTCGATACGCGCCTGCTGCTCAACGACGTCGGCCGCATCACGGTCGAGACGTCGCGCGCGATCATCTTCGACCGGTACAGCGAGCAGCGCGGCACCGGCGCCTTCATCCTGATCGAGCCGACGACGAACTTCACCGCGGGCGCCGGCATGATCGCCGCGCCACTGGCGGAGCAGACGGCCGGCAGCCACCCGGGTGTGGCCGAGCGGCTCGCGCAGATCGCCCGGTCCGCCCACTCCGAGGGCGAGGCCATCGAAGCCGTCCGGCGCGTGCTGGAGGAGATGCTGACGTAGGAGGCGGGGAGAGGCTGCAGGCGGGGAGAAGGCCGGAAGACTTTCGGCGCCCCGAGGCTTCAGCCTCGGGGGGATTTCCCCGATCTGGGCCTCCATCTTCTGAATTGTCCCCCCCGGCGGTCGCACCGCCCGCCGCCCGGCCCTACGCGGCCTCGCCCCGCGCGACGACGACGGCTGCCGCCAGGTCGCCGGTCACGTTCAGCGTCGTCCGGCACATGTCGAGGAACCGATCGACTCCGAGGATCAGGCCGATGCCTTCGGGGGGCACGCCGACCATCCCGAGAATCAGTGCAACCACGGGCAGCGACCCCGCCGGCACGCCGGCCGTACCGATCCCGCCGAGGATGCACACCATCATCACCAGCAGTTGCTGCCCAATCGTCAGATCCACGCCGAAGAACTGCGCGAGGAACAGGACGGTGACGCCCTCGAACAGCGCGGTCCCGTTCTGGTTGGCCGTGGCCCCCACCGTCAGCACGAACCGCGCCACGTGGCGAGGCAGCCGCAGCTGCTCGTCGGCGACGCGGAGCGCGGTCGGCAGGGTCGCGTTGCTCGATGCGGTCGAGAACGCGAGGACGATGGCTTCCTGCGAGGCGCGGAAGAACGCGACGGGCGACATCCCGCCCAGCACTTTCACCGCCAGGCTGTAGACGACGATGCCGTGGATCGCGAGCGCGGTCACGACCACGACCACGTAGATGGCCAGCCGTCCGAGCAGTTCCCACCCGAACTGCGCGGCGAGATTGAAGACGAGACAGGCCACCGCGTACGGCGCGAGCCGGATGACCAGATCGATCAGGGTCATCGAGATATCGAACAGCCCCTCGATCGCCTCGCGCAGACGCCCGGCGCCGGCCGTGGGCGTCAGCACCATGCCCACACCGAACAGCACGGCAAAGAACATCACAGCCAGGATGTCGTTGCTGGCCGCGGCCCTGATGACGTTGTCGGGCACGATCTGCACGACCATCGACAGGCCCTGCGCCTGCGAGGCATTCCCGCTCACGATCGCCTGTGCCCGATCGGCACCGTCGGCCAGCAGTTGCCGGGCCACGGCCGGATCGATGCCGTCACCCGGGCGGATCAGGTTGACGAGCGCGAGCCCGATGCCCACAGCGATGGCCGACACCACGACGGTATAGGCCAGCGTCTTCCACCCGACGCGCCCGAGTGCGCGGATGTCGCCCATCTCGGACACGCCCATGACGAGCGCCGAGAACAGCAGCGGGATGACGAGCATGAACAGCAGGCGCAGGAAGATCTGTCCCGCCGGCTGCGTGACGTACGTCGTCAGCCACTCGACCCACGGCGCCCCGGGCGCCAGCCAGTGGACGAGCAAGCCGGCCACGAGCCCGAATACGAAGCCGACGAGCATCCTGCTGTGCAGCGGCATGGGGCATTCTACAGAAGACTGGCGGCACGGCCGCGGGCGGCGCGGCGGGCCGTCGCCAACCGTCCCCCGGGGCTGAAGCCCCGGGGCTCCGGACCTCCTCGTGACGCGTAGCCTTGTGGCCTTGTGGCCACACAGCCTCGTCCCCGAGGCTGAAGCCTCGGGGCTCCGAAAGCCTTCCAGCCCTCCAGCCTTCCGGCCTTCCAGCCTCCTCCCAGCCTGCAGCCTCCCCGCCTCCCGTCCCTCCCCCGCCCGAGTGACGCGGGCGCGCGCGACATCGGCGTAGACTCGCCCGCATGACGCGCGGCCTCCCGCTCGACGCCATCGATTCGCGAACGGTCCTTCGTCTCTACGCGCTCGTTGTCGGTCCCATCGGCTTCGCCATTCTGGCGTGGGGACCCATGTGGCTGGGCGGGCCCCTGAACGGACAGCCGTGGGGCGTGAATGCGCTCACGCGCCTGGCAGGTGCGTGCGCCATCGCGTCGGCCCTGTGCGCGCACGCGTCGAGCCTCGTCGAGAATCCCCTCGACCGTCGTCGCTGGCTCGGCTGGTTCCTGATCGCACACGCGATCGTCCTGGCGATCACCTACGTGCAGATACACGCCGTGTGGGACGATGCCGCCCCGATCGAGGTACGCTGGGCGTTCATCGGGCTCTTCTTCGTGACGGCCGGCCTGTACGGCGGCTGGATTCGTCACGGTGGAGATCCTGCCCCGCTCTCCCACTACTGGGGCTGGCTCGGCGCGCCGCCTCCAGGCGCGTCGACGCTCCTCGAGACGGCCTACCAGGAGCAGATGCGTGAGGCCGGTGCCCAGGAAGAACGCCACCGGCTCGCGCGCGATCTGCACGATTCCGTCAAGCAGCAGATCTTCGCGATTCAGACAGCGGCCGCGACGGCCGAGGCCAGACTCGACGACGACCAGGCAGGTGTACGTCAGGCGCTGGCACAGGTGCGCACCAGCGCGCGTGAGTCGATGGCCGAGATGGACGCGATGCTCGATCACCTCCGCACGACGGTCGTGGAAAACGCGGGCCTGATCGATGCCCTGAAACGACAGTGCGAGGCGCTCTCGTTCCGCACGGGCGCGCGCGTCGACTTCCACGCGGCACCGCTGCCCGGCGTCGATGCGCTGCCGACAGGCACGCATCAGGCGCTCCTGCGTGTCGCTCAGGAGGCGCTGTCGAACGTCGCACGTCACGCGCGGGCGACCGAGGTGCAGGTAACGCTCGCGCCTGCCGCGCGCACGCTCGATCTGACCATCGTCGACAACGGTCGCGGCTTCGAGAAGGACGACGTCCGTCACGGGATGGGCAGCGAGAACATGCGCGAGCGGATACGGGCACTCGGCGGCAGCCTGCAGACCACGAGCCATCCAGGCCAGGGCACGACAGTGACGGCGTGGGTGCCGTTGCTCGTGGAGGAGCCCGCGGTCTATCTGAAGCGTGCGTTCTGGCCGGGCGCGACAGGCACCGCGCTGTTGATCCTTCTCGCTTTCGACGCCTCCCGTACGTCCTACCTGCCCTTTGCCGTGTTGATGGCACTCGACAGCGCGCGCTACGTCGCCGCCTGGCGACGCGCAAGGCGCCTGCAGACGGTCGCGTCATGACGCCCATTCGCGTCGTCCTCGTCGACGATCACCGCGTCGTCACGCAGAGCCTGAAGGCGTGGCTGGAGTCGTTTCCCGACATTCGCGTGGTCGGTGTCGCAGCCAATGGTGAATCCGCGATCGACCGGATCGTCGAGTGGTCACCCGATGTCGTGCTGCAGGATCTGCTGATGCCGGGCGGCATCGATGGCATCGAGACAACGAAACGTATCCGGCAATTGTGTCCGTCGACGCGCGTGATCGCGCTCACGGCATCCATCGACGAGCCGCGCATGACCGGCGTGCTGCGCGCCGGCGCCTCGGGCTACGTGCGGAAGAACGCGGAACCGGAGGCGCTGGTGGACGCGGTCCGCGCCGTGGCGAAGGGACGGACGGTCATCGATCCAGCTGCCGCGCGTGCGCTCGCCGAGGCCACGGACACGCCGTCCGAATCACTCACGCCGCGCGAGATCGACGTCCTGCGTCTGCTCGCGCTGGGCCAGTCGAATCGCGACATTGCGGCCGCACTCGGCGTGGGCGAGGAGACGATCAAGACGCACGTCTCGCGCGTCCTCGCCAAACTCCACGTCGACAACCGCGCCCAGGCCATCGTCGAAGCTCTGCGACGTCGCCTCGTGTCGGTCGACGAGTTGTAGGGGCGCCCCGGGCCGGGCAAGCCCGGCCCCTACGTTTCCGATTTCCTCCCACGCCTCCCAGCCTCCTCCCAGCCTGCCGCCTCCCAGCCTTTCAGAAGATTCCCGGCACCGCACGCCACCGCACGCGGCTCGCGTACTCGGTGTAGCCCGGCAGGTCGCGCTGGAGCATCGCGTCCTCGATGAGCGTTCGACGGACGAAGACCGGCACGACGGGCAGGAGCGCGAGTCCAGCCCACCACGACGCGAGTGCAGGCCCGGCCCCGAGACAGACGAGCAATACGGCCAGGTACATGGGATGCCGCACGATGGCGTAGGGACCGTGTGAGATGACCTGATGCTCGCGTTCGTGCTGCACGCGGACCGCCGACGAAGCGAAGGGGTTGGTGGCAAGCGTCCAGCCGACGAGCAGGAACCCGGCCGCCACCATGGCGAGACCGGCGACAATCACCGGAACCGGCAGGGCACTCCAGCCGAACCGCGCGTCGAGTCCTGCCACGATGAGGTGCGCGGCAAACGGCAGGACCACCAGCCGCCGCGTCGCGCGGTCGCGATCGGACGGGGGACGTAAACGCTCGGCGACCAGCGCCGGACTCCAGCGCACGAGCAGCGTGTAGACGGTTGCGGCGATGACGTACATCACGCCGACGTACGCCCAGAAGGGCCAGACGTCGAGTCGCCCGGCTGCCGTGAAGAGAATCGCGAGGAACACGAACGCCGGCACGCCGAAGCGGAGGAACATCATGGTGTGTCCTTTCCAGGGCCGCGCGCCTCGAGCGCGGCAACGGTCGCGCGCAGCGCGTCGAGCAGCTGCCGCTGCACACGCGGCGGCAGCGCGCCCACCACGTCCGCGAAGCCGCGGCGGCGGATCGCTTCGAGGCGATCCATCTGGCGGCGGCCGCGCCGCGAGAGCGCGACGAGCGTGCGCCGGCCATCCGCCGCGTCGGCGCGCCGCTCCACGAGTCCGCGCCGCTCGAGTTGGGAAACGAGTTGGCTGGTGGTGGCCTGCGCGCGCGACAGACGCGCCTGCAGACCCGCAATCGTCAGCGGTCCCGCGCTGGCAATCTGCTGGAGCGCCAGTGACTGCGCCATCGTCAGGTCGAGGCCGTCGAGCTGCGCGAGCCCCGGCTGCATGTGACTGAGCACACGGCGACGGAAGTCCGCCAGCGCGTCCCAGAGCAGGGTCGAGGATCGGTCCCGGCTATTCATCGCTCAAACGATATATCGTGCTAACGATACAATTACAACAACCATGACGTCCGCCCGGACTTCGATGCGACGTACTGGTCGGCCGTGCCGATGGCATGGTTCGCGGCGCTGGGACTGGCCGGACAGTCCGGCGGTCAGCGGCTGGTCCCGACGGTGGCCATCCCGGCGATGATCGTCTCGGTGGCGCTCGTGGCCGCCGGGTTCCGCGCCTTGAGCCAGGGCTACATGACGCGTGTGTCGACCATCGTCCGTTCGCGTCGCACGGGACGCGCGCGGCGCGGTGCCGATGGCCATGCTCGCGCTGTTCGCACTCGGGCGCGGCCTCCGATCGCCCTTCAGCGACGCGCCGGGATTTTCGACCGCACACCTGCTCCCGCACGTCCTTGGCGCGGCGGCGATCACGGCGGCCGACTTCCTGCCGTTCAGCGATCACTACAAGGCGCGCTGGATCCTGCTCACGGTGCCGGCGTCAGGACTGCGTGGCGTCGTGCGCGGCACGATGGCGGCGCTCGGGCTGATGGGCGTGATCGTGCCGTCTCTCGTGCTCTTCGGCGCGACGTCGGCGCTGTGGACCGTTGCCGACGCCACGGTATTCGGCGCGTACAGCGCAGCCGTGCTGGCGTTCTACATTGGTGCGTTCGCGTGGATGCAGGCCGGCCTGCCGTTCACGCGTCCACCGGATCCCACACGCGCCGCGTCGCACATGACGGCGATGATGGGCATTCTCGTGGTCGCGCTCGTCCTCGGCGCCATCCAGGCGATCTGGGTCTTTCCTCATTACGGACGTATCGCTGCGGCGACCGCAGTGCTCGCCACGGTCGCCTGGCTCGCGGGGCGCGCGTCGACTCGCGTCCTCGAGAACCGCGTGCCCGATTACCTGCGCCGGTTCACCGAGGGCCCGGCGCGCATGTTCTCGGTTGGCGATGGATGAAACGCGGAGGCACGGAGGACGCGGAGAATGAAACACGGTGTGGAGGGCGTCAGACTCGTGTGAACCGTGTCGCTGAGTCACCGGGGAGCGCGACGAGCGGCCGCAACGCGGCGGGCGACCATTCCGAACGAGGCTCTCGTTTCCGGTCCCGCGTCATGCCGTCCGGCGCTCGTCGCGCGTTGGCATGCCCGCTTTCCCCGATCCGTGTCAGACATTCGCTTCCCCGCAGACCCTCCGCGTCGCTCCGCGCCTCCGCGTTTCTCGTCTCTCCGTGCGCTTCGCGTTTCACAGCCCGGCGACATCCACCACTTCCCGCACGCCCTCCAGCACACGCCACGCGCCCTCGAACCGCGAACCACGCGTGAGCCGGCTCGGCACGATGACGCAGCGCAGGCCGGCGGCGACGGCGGCAGCCAGGCCGCGCTCGGAATCCTCGATGACGACGCACGCGGCCGGATCGGCACCGGATCGGGCGACGGCGGCGAGATACGGTGCCGGATCGGGCTTCGAGGCCGTATAGTCCCCGCTCGCGAGCACGAAATCGAAGTAGCGCAGCCAGCCCGTCCGGCCGTGGATGATGTCGAAGTGATCGCGGCGCGAACTCGTCACGATGGCCAGGCGCGCCCGGCCGTGCAAGGCCTCGAGCATCTCGGCCACGCCGTCAATCGCCAGCGGCGCGCGCGCCAGCATCCGGGCGTAGAGCGCGTTGCGGCGCGCGCGCATGTCCGCGAGCGTCTCCGCCGTCCACCCCTGCGTGCGGCCGACGTGCAGCAACCCCTGGTTCTGGCGCATGAACCACTCCACGTACTCGGCGTCGGACAGCGTGAGGCCGTGCTCGGCCAGCACCGCACGGGTGGCGTCGCGGTACAGCGGCTCCGTTTCAACCAGCACGCCGTCGTTGTCGAAGAAGATCCAGGAGGCCATGGGGATGGTATGCTTACCGGTCAGGCGGTTGGTACCCGGGAACGTCCAGCGTCGTGGACGTCTTGTGATGATTATGTCGAATTCGCCAGCTCGTCGGGCGCATTGCCCGAACCTCACCTCGCTGCAGTCACACATCCTCAAGGAAGAGGAACAGTTCCCCACGGCCGGCGGTGATTTCACGTGGATCCTGTCGGCGCTGTCGCTGGCGGCCAAGTCCATCGCGCACAAGGTCCGCACCGCGCGCATCGAGGACGTGCTCGGCGATCAGGGCGGAGCGGCCAACGTGCACGGCGAGACGCAGCAGAAGCTCGACGTCATCGCGAACGACATCCTGATGACCTGCCTCGGCAACCGGCCGAGCGTGGCCGTGGTCGCGTCCGAGGAAGACGAACAGCCGACCATCCTGCGGCGCGGCAACCAGGGGGGCAAGTACTGCGTCATCTTCGATCCGCTCGACGGTTCGTCGAACCTGGACGTCTGCGTGAGCGTCGGTACCATCTTCTCGATCCTCCGCAACGACCCGAACATTCCCGGCGCGGCCGAGACGCTGCAGCAACCTGGCATCAAACAGGTGGCGGCCGGCTACATCCTCTACGGTTCGTCGACGGTGTTCGTGTTGACGACCGGGACCGGCGTGTACATGTTCGTCCTCGATCCCGCCCTCGGATCGTTCGTGCGTGTCGGCGACCGGCTGCGGATCCCGGCCAGCGGCCGGAGCTACTCGGTGAACGAGGCGTATCGACACTCGTTTCCCGACGGCTTCCGGCAGTATCTCGATTGGGCCCACGCGCACGACTACTCGAGCCGCTACATCGGTTCGATGGTGTCCGACGTGCACCGCATCCTGCTGAAGGGCGGCGTGTTCCTCTATCCGCCGACGCAGAAGAACCCGGGCGGCAAGCTTCGGCTGATGTACGAAGCGAATCCGATGGCGATGATCATCGAGCAGGCCGGCGGCAAGGCCGTGATTGGCTCGACCGACAATCCCGCCGGACGCCTGGTCGAAATCGTTCCCACTGGCATCCACCAGCGCACCAGCGTCGTCCTCGGATCACCCGACGAAGTCGATCGGGTGCTGTCGCACCTGACGTAATCGCGCGGCCGGCGGCCGCCGACCGGGCCGGCACGGGCAGGCGTCCGTGCGCGGACGCGCCGAGGGGCCGATAGAGTGAACGACGGACGCGCACACCTCGCGCCGGCTCGAGTGAGATGACAGAGACCCCGCACGCTATCCGCCTCCTGCTCGCCGACGTCGACGGCACGATCCTCACCCCGGACCACACACCGACCCCGCAGACGGTCGCCGCCGTGCAGCGCCTGCGCGATGCCGACATCGCCGTCACGCTGACGACCGGACGCCCGCCGCAGGGCTTGACGTCGCTCATCCGTGCGCTCGACCTGACGGATCCACTCGCCGCGCTGAGCGGCGGGGTCATCGTGCGGCCCGACCTGGATGTCATCATCGAGCACCGGATGGAGTTTTCCGCCGCCGAGACGGCCGTGGCCGTGCTGACCGGTGGCGCGTTCGACATCTGGGTCTACACGGCCGATCAATGGCTGGTTCGCGGCGCGCCGGGTCCGCGCGTCGATCGCGAGGCTGCGATCGTCGGATTTCACCCGACCGTCGTCGAGAACTTCGACGCCGTGCTGTCGCGCGTGGTGAAGATCGTGGGCGTCAGCGACGATCCGCTGGCCGTGGTGCGCATGACGGCCGAGGCCCGTCGCCGGTGCGGCCGTCGCGTGCTGGTGACGAGCGAGCCGCCGTATACCGCTGTCGAGATCACCGATCCGCTCGCCAACACCGGCGAAGTCCTGATGGCGCTGGCCGATGCGTTCGACGTGCCCGTCGAGCAGGTGGCCACGATTGGCGCCAGCGCGGTGGACGTGCCGATGTTCGAGGCGAGTGGCGTGAGCGTGGCCATGGGTCAGGCGAGCGCCGAGGTCCGGGGTGCGGCGTCGTTCGTGGCGCCGTCGAATGCGGACGACGGCTTTGCCGTGGCCGTCGAGCGGTTCGTGCTGGGCACGGGCGCCGCCTGATCGCGCCTGCCGCGCGCGTCACGCCGCGCAACGTCTCCGTCTCTCTTGATCTCCCCGCCCGTCCGTGGCAGGGTGGTGCCGCACCATCACCTTGACATTGGACCCGGACGGTCGCAGGCCGCGCCGGGACGAGGAGCGGATATGGCCAGCCAGGATTCCACACCCCCGAAGGGCCCGGACGCGGGCGTGTCGCGTCGCCGATTCATGCGGACGGCGGCCACGGCCGCCGCGACGGGCGCGTCGTTCATGATCGTGCCGCGCCACGTGCTCGGCCAGGGCATGACGCCGCCGAGCGATCTCGTCAACATCGCCAGCGTCGGGGTCACGGGCCGCGGCGCGTCGATCACCCAGGCGGTGATGAGCCAGAACATCGTCGCCGTGTGCGACGTGGACTTCGGGTTGCTCGACACGCGGCTGGCCACCTGGCGCGACAGCGCGTTCCCGATTGCGGGTCCACGACCATCGACGGGCAGCACGGGGGGCGGGCGCGGGCAGGGCGCGTCGGCCGGTCCGACCTGGCAGAACTTCGGGCCGTCGAAGCTCCAGCAGGCTGCGGACGCCAAGTGGAAACCGCAGCCGAACGCCGAGGTCCTCCGGCGCTTCATCACCGATCAGGTACCGCGGATGGCCCGCTACCGCGACTACCGCGAGATGCTCGAGAAGCAGAAGGACATCGACGCGGTGATGGTCGCCACGCCCGATCACATGCACGCGCCCATTGCCTCGGCCGCGATGGCACTCGGCAAGCACGTGTACGTGGAGAAGCCGCTCTGCTGGTCGGTGCACGAAGCACGACACCTGGCGAAGAAGGCCGCGGACACGAAGCTCGTCACGCAGATGGGCAACCAGGGACATTCGCAGGACGGGGCGCGGCGCGGGCAGGATTACCTGGCGTCAGGGGTGCTGGGCGACATCCGCGAGGTGCACATCTGGACGAACCGCCCGTACGCCTACTGGCCGCAGGGCGTTCCGCGACCGTCGGCTGCGCCCGGGCCCCAGGCCTGGAACAACCCGGGTCTGACGGCCCGCCTCGCCAACGCGATGGCCGCGGGCAACCATCCCGTGCCCGACACGCTGTCGTGGGACCTGTTCCTCGGCGTGGCGCCGTTCGTCGATTACCACCCGGTCTATCACCCGTTCAACTGGCGCGGCTGGGTCGACTGGGGCCAGGGCGCACTCGGCGACATGGGCGCGCACCTGATCGATCACCCGGTCTGGGGCCTGAAGCTCGGCCTGCCGACCACGATCGAGACGCTGTCGACGCCGTTCAATGGCGCGTCGTATCCGAGCGCCACCACGACCTACTACGAGTTCGCCGCCCGGCCCGGCATGCCGCCGCTGAAGATGATCTGGTACGACGGCGGCCTGCTGCCGCCCAGGCCCGAGGAGATGGGCGAGGCGAGGCTCGATCCTGGTGGCGGGGTGCTCTATATCGGGACCAAGGGCAAGATGCTGCAGGACACCTACGGGGCCAATCCGCGGCTGCTGCCGGTGGATCTGCACAACTCACATGGTGCGCCGCGCGAGCAGACGCCGCGGATTCCGAACCAGGCACACGAGATGAACTGGGTGAACGCGATCCGCGGTCGCGAGGACGCGTCGTGTCCGTTCTCGTACGCCGCGCACCTGACCGAGATCATGCTGCTCGGCGTCGTGGCCCTGCGCGCCAATGCCAAGCTGCACTACGATGGCGCGGCGATGCGTGTGACCAATCACGCGGCGGCCAACGAGTTCCTGACGCGGGAATACCGCGCCGGCTACTCGCTGCTGTAGCCACGCGCGCGGATCACGCCAGGGCCCCACGGCCTGGCGTGATCCGCGCGCGTTACGGCCGCTTCGTTGCCGTCCACGTGGCGCCGGTCATCGTGTCGCCGTCGACCGTGCCCGTGTACGTCGTGCCTTCCACCGTGAACGTGATCGTCCGGCCGTCGAGTCGGCCGCCGGTCACCTCGCGCGTCCCGAGCGTCCCGCTCACGCGCTGGAACGCCTGGGCCAGCGCCAGCGTCTCGTCGCCGAGCTGCCACGTCCCCTCCACCTTCGCCGGCACGATCCAGAGCAGCGCCTCGCACCAGCTCGCGCACGCCCCCTCGACCCGGCTCTCCTGATCGGGCTCCCAGTCGGCCATCCTGAACGTGTTCGACACGATCCGCGTGCCTGGCTCGAGTTCGAGCAGGGCGGGCCGCAACCGCAGGTTGATCGATGACAGCAGGAACATCGTGATGACGTCCGCCTTGCGCAGTTCGTCGATCCGCGTGAAGAGATCCGCCTGCTCGAACGTCGCGCGATCGGACACCCCGGCCTCGCGCGCCCGTCGCTGGGCGAGCGCGACCATGTCGGGGTTGTACTCGATGCCGTGCGCACGCAGGCCGCGTCGCGCGGCCGTGATCACCGTCCGGCCATCGCCCGATCCGAGATCGATGAGGAAATCGGCCGGCGTCGCGTTCGCCAGCTCGAGCATCCGGTCTACCAGTTCCTGCGGCGTGGGCACCCAGACCACGTCCTTGCCCGGCTGCCCCACCTTCGGCTCGAACGGCGCCACCGCAGGCGTCTGCGCGGCGGCCGCCGACGCCACCATCCCGAACAGGCCCGCCAGCACCCACTGGCGTACGCGCATCCTCCTCACGTTTCCTCCTCTCTGCCGGCCGGTCACGGCCGCTCCGCCACGTGCGCGATCAACGCGCGGTCTGGCGATCGACGCCGCCGGCCGGAACGGCGATCGCGGGCACGGCCAGCACCGGGCACGGTGCGTCACGCAGGACCTGCTGGGCCGTCGATCCGAGCAGCGCGCGATCGATGGCGCCGCGGCCCGACACGCCGACGACCACGATCTCGGCGTGATGCTCGCGTGCGTACTTCAGGATCTCCCGGCCGGCCCGGCCCTGCCGCACGGCCAGCGTGGCCGACTCGCCCACGCCGGCCGCGTCCGCCACACGACGCAACTGCGCCGTCGCCTCTTCCGTGAGGCTCTGGCGCAGTTGCGTGACCGGGTCGTTGCCGCGCGTCTCGCCGAACGGCCAGTCGATGACCGTCACCAGCGACAGCGCCGCCGGTGCCGCGGTCGTCAGCAGTTGGCCGTACGAGACGGCGTGCACGGACGATTCCGAAAAGTCCGTGGCACACACGACGCGGCTCGGCGTCCCCGTTCGCACGACCGCATCCTCGCGCGACGGGACGACGCACACCGGCCGCGTCGATCTGCGCACCGTCTTCTCCGCCACCGAGCCGAGCGCGAGCCGCTCGAACCCGCTGCGTCCGTGCGTCCCGAGTACGAGGAGATCGGCGTCGAACTCGTCGGCCGCCGCCAGGATGCCGGGAACCACGGCGCCCTCGCGCAGCTCCGTGGAGGCGCCCCCGCCAGTGCCCACGGCCTTCGCGACCCACCAGCCGAGCTGTTCCTCGGCCGTGGTCCGTGCCTCGTCGAGGATGGCCCCGACGTCCACCAGCGCCGCGCCGGCCCAGCCGCGTACGTCAATCACCTGCACGACGCGCACGGCCGCCCCGTGCTCACGTCCCAGACCGAGCGCATACATGAGCGCCCGGCGCGAAGCCTCCGACAAATCGACGGGACAGAGAATACGGGCAAGGCGCGGCATCGGGCGATCATATGCCGGCTGCAGACAGCGGGCTACCGGCGGCGGGCGGGCGCCCACCGACCGCCGACGACCGGAGCCCTGGGGCTTCAGCCCCAGGGGTGGACCAATGACGCAACGCCTGTCCCCCGAGGCTGAAGCCTCGGGGCTCCGAAACGGATTCCCGCCGCAGGCGAACCGGAGCCCTGGGGCTTCAGCCCCAGGGAGGGACTCCGCAGTCCGCCGCCGACCACTGGCCATCTCCGCGATAAGATCGCCCCAACGGCAAGGAGTCCACCATGGGCATGTTCGGCTATCGCGTGATGGGAGCAGCGCTGCTCGACCGTTCGATTTACGAGGGGATCGAGGCCGACAGCCGGGCGTCCGGCCAGGCGCTGCTCGTGGTCCTGCTCTCGAGCCTGGCGGCAGGCATCGGCACGTCCGGCTGGCATGGGCCAACGCTCGGCGGCATCGTCACGATTACGGCGCTGGCGCTGGTGACCTGGGTGGCCTGGGCCACGCTGATGCTCCAGATCGGCGGGCGCCTGCTGCGCACGTCGGACACGCGGACGAGCCAGGCCGAACTGATGCGCACCATCGGGTTCGCGGCCTCGCCGGGCCTGTTGCAGGCCTTTGCCGCCTTTCCACGCGTCACCGTCCTGGTCTTCGCCGTCTCGTGGCTCTGGATGTTCGTGGCCACGGTAGTGGCCGTCCGTCAGGCCCTGGACTTCACGAGCACGGCGCGCACGCTGGCCGTCTGCGCCGTGGCCGCCGGCCTGGCGCTGGCCGGGGCGTTCCTGATCAGCGCCCTGCTCGGTCCCGCGCTGGCGCCAGCCGGCTGAGGGCTCGCACCTCGATCGGTGCCCTCGGCGATCGGCGACGCGACGTGCGCCCGCAGGCGAATCCGCCCCTGCCCTTGCACTGCCGGCCGGCGAGCCGTACAGTGCGGCATGCGCGTGCTGCTGGCCCTGCTCCTGTTGCTGCCGGCCATGCTCGTAGCCAGCCAGCCGGCCCTCACGGTGGAGGCAGCGGCGCGGGCGGTCCAACCGGGCGAGGTCGTGCGCCTCACGATCACGACCGCTTCACCGATGACCTCGCTGACCGTGCAGGCGTTCGAGACGACCTTCGAGTCCTATCGCACGACGGACACGACCTGGCAGGCGCTCGTCGGCGTGGACCTGGACGTCGCACCGGGGCGTCATGCCGTGACGATCACCGCGACCGACGGCACCCGCACCCACATCTCCAGCCGCACGCTCGTCGTCAGCCGGAAGGCGTTCCCCACCCGGCGACTGACAGTCGAACCAAAATATGTCGAGCCACCAGCCGCTGTCACCGCGCGGATCCTGCGCGAGGCCGAACGGCTCAATGCCATCTGGGCGGCGCGCACGCCCGAACGGCTCTGGTCCGGCCCGTTCACCGCGCCGGTCCCCGATCGGGCCAACAGTGCCTTCGGATCGCGGAGCGTGTTCAACGGCCAGCCGCGCAGTCCGCACGGCGGCGCAGACTTCCTGAGTCCCACCGGCCGGCCGATCGCGGCGCCCAATGCCGGACGGATCGTCCTTGCCGAGGATCTCTATTACACGGGCGGCACCGTCGTCATCGATCACGGGCTCGGGCTGGTGTCGCTGTTCGCCCACCTGTCAGCCATCGACGCCACGGTCGGCACATCGGTCGCCTCGGGCGATGTGGTCGGCCGCGTGGGCGCCACGGGCCGGGTGACGGGCCCGCACCTGCACTGGACGGTCCGGCTCGCCGGGACCCGCGTCGATCCCCTGTCGCTCGTCGACGTCAGCGGCCAGCCCGACGATGCGGTCGTGGCGACGGGTTTCCTGCCCTGAGATCCGAGTGCCACACAACGGAGTGCCTGCCGTGAACGAATCCTCACGCCATCAGACTCTCGGCCACGCCATGGCCGCCGCGCGCCTGCGGGCCTGGCGCACGGCGCTGCTCGCCCTGCACAAGACGCTCGTCGACAACGAACTGGCGCGTTACGCCGCCGCGCACGGCCCCGTCGGCGGGCCGCACCACGCGCTGAAGCTCCTCAGTGACGATCCGTGGTTCCAGTGGCTGCGGCCGATGCTCGTGCTGGTCGTGCAGATCGACGAGCGGCTGGCCGACGACCGATCGATCACCGAGGCCGAGGTCCAGGCGTTCCGTCAGGAGACGCGCCAGCTTCTGCAGTCGTCGGCCGAGACACCGACCGGTCGCGAATATCAGCGGTCGCTGCAGGATCTGCCCGCGGCCGTGGTGCAGCACGGCAAGCTGCTCGAGTTGCTGAAGTCGGAGTCCTGACGACCGCCGCGCGTGGTCAGCCGGCCGTGACGACCGCCGCGCGACGTGACTGGGCGAAGACCGCGACCAGATCGGCCCGACGCCAGCCCCGCGATACTTCGTCGGCCAGCGCGGCCAGCGCCTCTTCGGACGACCGAGCCGCGCGGTACGGCCGCGTGGTCGTCATCGCGTCGTACACGTCCACAATCCCGATGATCTGGGCGAGCAGCGGAATCTCGTCGCCCTTCAACCCGTCCGGATAGCCGCTGCCATCGAGCCGCTCGTGATGGTGGCGGACGATGCTCCGCACGCGGTGGAGCGCGCGCAGATCGCCGCACAACCGATCGCCGACGACCGGATGTTCCTTGACGCGCTCGAACTCGTCGTCAGTCAACGCGTCGGGCTTGAGGAGAATTGCGTCGGGCAGCGCGATCTTCCCGATGTCGTGGAAATAGCCGCCCCGCGCCAGCGCCTGCAGGTCGTCGTCGGGCAGGCCGAGCAGCGTGCCCATCTCGGTGGCGTATTCGGCGAGCCGCTGGCAGTGCCCTTCCGTGTACGCGTCGCGGACCTCGATCATCAGCGCCAGGCTGCGCAGCACGGCCTCGGCCGAGTCGAGTTCGTCGGTGACGTGCTTGATCTGCATCAGCGACCGCACGCGCGCCTTGAGTTCGGACTGATCGATCGGCTTGGTGAGGAAGTCGTTGGCGCCCGCCTCGATGGCGCGGAGCCGATCCTGCGCCTCGGTGGCCCCGGTCAGCAGGACGACCGGGATCAGGCAGGTGACCGGGTCGGCCTTCATGGCCCGGCACAGCGCGAACCCGTCCATCACGGGCATGCGCACGTCCGACACGACCACATCGGGCTTGTCGGCCATGACCATGTCGAGAGCGCGACGGCCGTTGGGGGCGGTCAGGACCTCGTACCCTTCGAGGCGAAGGACGCCCATGAGCGCCGACACGTTGGCCTCGAGGTCGTCGACTACGAGGACCGTGCCCGGGGCCCTCCGGCGCAAACCGGTGATGTCAGAAAACATCCGAGCGTCGATGTTACTCCAACCCTCCCGTTTCGTCCCACCACGCACAAGTTCGTCACCCCTCCCGCGGGCGATCCGGCGATTTCGTGGCCTGACCACCCGACCGACAGGCCTACGGGCCCGGTACGGGGCTTGCCCTGCTCGAACACGTGTCGTTCGGAATGACGATCCGTGCCTCCGCCCCGGCCAGCTCGCGGGCGCTCCTGCGCCGACGCTGGCCGCGCCTGGAAGTCCACGGCACACTGTCGGCGGAGATTGCCGAGCTCGACCTGGTGATGCCCGTCAGGGACATCAGCGTGGGCGGGCTCGCCGTCGAGGCCCCGCTGCGCTTTGCGCCGGGGGAGATCTACAGCCTGCAGCTGACGCTGACTGGCGGTCACGGCGCCGTGCGCGTGCGTGCCCGGACGGCTTACTGCCACGCGCGGCGCAACAGCGAGGATCAGTTCATCGCCGGATGGGAAGCGTTGGGCGACCCGGATACGTCCCGGGCGATGACCGCCCTCGTCGATCACTACCTGGCGCTGGCGGCCAGCGACCCCGTCGTCACCGACGGCCACGGTGAACGACGATGACGATCGGCGCCGGCCGCCGCTTCGTCGTCACCGGATTCGCGCGCCGCCCGTGTAGACGTTGAACCGCCCGGCGCGGGTGAAGCCGACGAGCGTCAGACCGGCGCGCGCGGCGAGATCGATGGCCAGCGACGAAGGGGCCGACACGGCCACGATCATCGGGAGCCCGGCCAGGAACGCCTTCTGGACGATCTCGAACGACAGGCGGCCGCTGACCACGAGCGCGTGATCGGCGAGCGGTACGCGGCCGCTCATGACCATCCGGCCGACGAGCTTGTCGATGGCATTGTGCCGGCCGACGTCCTCGGCGCTGCGTTCCAGCGGACCGTCGTGCCAGACGAGTCCGGCCGCGTGCAGGCCGCCGGTCTCGGCAAACGCCGCCTGCGCGGGGACCAGGCGATCGGGCAGCCCGG
This sequence comes from Acidobacteria bacterium SCN 69-37, assembly GCA_001724025.1. Classification (GTDB taxonomy): domain Bacteria; phylum Acidobacteriota; class Vicinamibacteria; order Vicinamibacterales; family SCN-69-37; genus SCN-69-37. Next base: position 69,318 of record MEDJ01000013.1, read on the forward strand.
CGACCACACGCGCGGGGAGGGTCCACGTCACGGGCAGCGGATCGCCGGGCACCACGAGCGATTCGAGCGTACGCCGGCCGCACAGCCCGCACGACGAATTCATGGCCACCTCGCGCCGATCGCCGAGCAGATCGACGAGTGCCGGCGCGCGGGCGGACGACAGCCGCACGTCGACGACATCCGCCTCCTCGGTCTCGATGGCGCGCACGTCGGCCGCGGATCGCACCACACCTTCGGAGAAGAGGAACCCGATTGCGAGGTGTGGATCGTCGCCCGGCGTCCGCATGATCACGGAGAACGGGTGGCCGTCGAGCCGCACCTGGAGCGGCTGCTCCACGGCCACCCTGTCGGACACCTCGGTCCGCGCGTCGACCGTGACGCGGGTAACGGGAACGGACCGCACGGACGCGTTCGTGTCCACGGGCCGGCAGGATAACATTGACGCCCGGCATGGCCCTCTTCGGACTCGATCAGCAGAAGCCGCGACACTTCCGCGAGATGCTCACGATCGCGTGGGAGAACCGTGACCAGTTGCCGTTCGCGTGGCGGCTGCTGAGCCAGGGCTGCTGCGATGGCTGCGCGCTCGGCACCAAGGGACTGACGGACTGGACGCTGCCCGGTCCGCACCTGTGCATGATCCGGCTCGAGCTCCTGCGGATCAACACGTCGCCGGCCCTCGATCCCGCGATCCTGGCCGACGTGTCGTCACTGGCCGGACGCACATCGCGCGATCTCCGTGCGCTCGGCCGGCTGCCGGAGCCGATGCTGCGGACATCCGGCGATCGCGGCTTCCGCGTCATCGGCTGGGACGAGGCGCTCGACAGGCTGGCGACGGCCGCGCGCGTGACGCCGCCCGATCGCCTGGCACTGTTCCTGACTTCGCGCGGGATCACGAACGAGAACTACTACGCGGCGCAGAAGGCCGCCCGCTTCCTCGGGACCAACCACGTCGACAACGCCGCGCGGCTCTGTCACGCCGCCTCGACCGTGGCGCTCAAGGCCACCGTCGGTCACGGCGCGTCCACCTGCAGCTACGCGGACTGGATCGGCAGCGATCTCATCGTGCTGTTCGGATCGAACGTGGCCAACAACCAGCCGGTGAGCACGAAGTACCTGCACTACGCCAAGGCCAACGGCGCGCGCGTGATCGTGGTGAACCCGTACCGCGAGCCGGGGCTGAAACGGTACTGGATTCCCTCGCTGCCCGGCAGCGCGCTGCACGGCACGGCAATCGCCGACGACTGGTTCGACGTCACCACGGGAGGCGATCTCGCGTTCCTCGTCGGCACGCTCAAGGCGCTGCTCACGATGAGCGACGGCATCGACTGGGCGTTCGTGCACGAGCGGACGTCGGGGTTCGATCGCGTGCGCGCCGACGCAGAGGCGGCGAACTGGGACGACATCACGCGGCAGAGCGGCCTTACGCGCGATCGGATCGAGGCATTCGCACGCCAGCTCGTCGATCGCCCCAACGCGGTGTTCATCTGGTCGATGGGCCTGACGCAGCACACGCACGGCGTCGACACGGTCAAGGCGCTGATCAACGTCGGACTCGCCCGCGGCCTGCCGGGCCGTCCCAATCGCGGCCTCGTACCGATTCGCGGCCACTCGGGCGTGCAGGGCGGCGCCGAGATGGGCTGCGTGCCATCCGTCCCCGCCGAGACGCGGGCGCACTGGGCACAGGTGTGGGGCTTCCCCGTGCCCACACAGCCGGGATGGACCACCACCGAGATGATCGCGGCGGCCGCCGAGGGCGATGTCGATCTGTTCTGGATGGTGGGCGGCAACTTCCTCGAGACGCTCGGCGACGAGGCGCTGTCGCGCCGCGCGCTGGCGCGTCCGCGGCTGCGTGTGCACCAGGACATCGTGCTGTCGTCGGCCATGCTTGCCGATCACGATGGCGACGTCCTGCTGCTGCCGGCCGCCACGCGCTACGAGTCGCCGGGTGGCGGGACCGAAACGTCCACCGAACGTCGCGTGATCTACTCACCCGAAGTGCGCGGGCGCCGCATCGGGTCGGCGCAGCCCGAGTGGTGGGTGTTCCGCGAGGTGATGCGCCGCGCGCGTCCCGGCGACGCGCACAGGGTCGGGCTCGAGGACGCGGCCGCCATCAGGCGCGAGATTGCGGCCGCGATTCCGCTCTACGCGGGCATCGAGCGGTTGTCGAAGACCGGCGATGCCGTGCAGTGGGGCGGCCCCGTCCTGTACGCCGACGGCCGATTCGCGACGAGCGATGGCCGCGCGCACTTCGCGCCCGTACCGCTGCGCGGCCGGCCGCTCGATCCCGGGACGTTCGTCGTCTCGACCCGCCGCGGCAAGCAGTTCAACTCGATGGTCCAGCGCGCGATCGATCCGCTCACCGGATTGGCGCGGGAAGACATCCTCATCAGCCCGGCCGATCTCGATCGCCTGGGCCTGGCCACCGGCGTGCGCGTGCGCCTGCGGTCGTCCTGCGGCACGTTCGACGGCACGCTCCGTCCGGGCCCGATCCGCGACGGCAACCTCGAAGTGCACTGGCCCGAGGGCAACACGCTGCTGTCGGGCACGCTCCGCGATCCGGAATCGCTCGAGCCCGACTACAACGCCACCGTCGTGATCGAACCGCTCGCGTGATCGCCGGGATCCCGATGTCACGCGCCACTCGCACCCGGCTGATGGCCGTGCCGATCGCGGCACTGCTGGCCATCGTGTTCACCTGGCCGCTCGTGCCGCGCCTGGCCACGGCCGGCCGCGTCGACAGCGGCGATGGCCGCTACGGCATCTGGAACGTGGCCTGGGTGGCACGTGCGCTCACCTCCGATCCCGCCGCCCTCTACGACGCGAACATCTTCTATCCACACCCCGGAGCGCTCACGTTCTCGGAAGCCAATCTGGTTGCCGGCGTCCTGGCCATCCCCGTCTGGCTCGCGACGGGCGACGGGCTGGCTGCGGCCAACTCGGTGGTCCTGCTGTCGTTCGTGCTCTCGGCGTTGACGATGTTCGCGCTCGCGCTGCGCCTGACAGGTGGCCACGTGCCGGCCTCGGCGCTGGCCGCACTGGGCTTCGCGTACTCGCCGTTCGCATTCGCGCGGCTGGCGCACGTGCAATTGCTGATGACGTTCCCGCTGCCGCTGACGCTGCTCGCGCTGCACCACTTCCTCGATCGGCCGATCGCGCGCCGCGCGGTGCTCGTCGGTGCGTCGATGGCGCTGACGGCGCTGGCCTGCGGCTACTACGGCATCTTCATCGGCCTCACCGTGGGCTGGGGCCTGGTGTGGTTCAGCGTCGCGCGCGGAACCTGGCGCTCGCCGCGCGCGTGGCTCGTCGCCGCTGTCGCCCCGCTGACCGCCGCGGTGCTGACCGTGCCGTTCATGCTGCCGTACGCGGCCATGCGGCGCGAGGGCTTCGCGCGATCGCTCGACGACGCCCGGCTGTTCAGCGCGAACTGGCAGGCCTATCTTGCGTCGGCCGAGCTGGTCCACGCGTGGCTGCTCGCGCGGCTCGACTCGTGGAACGAGGTGCTGTTTCCCGGGATCCTGCCGCTCGTCTTTGCGCTCGTGGCCGTCGTGTGGTCCAGGCGCGGCGACGACCAGGCGCCCTCGCGCACCGTCGTCGGGTTCTACCTGACCATGACACTGCTGGCAGCGTGGGCGTCGTTCGGGCCCGCGGCCGGACTCTACACGGTGCTCTTCTCCACGCTGCCGTTCTTCGACATGATTCGCGCCCCGGGCCGCTTCGGGGTGATGGTCACCCTGGGCGTGTGTGCGCTCGCGGCCCTCGGGCTGGCCGCCACGTTGCGACGCCTCGACGGGATGCCCCGGCGCGTGGCCATCGCGGTCCTGACCGTCGCCACGCTGGCGGGCTCGACCGTGGGGGCGCTCCCGATGGTGGATCGCCGGCCGCTGCACCCGGTCTACAGCCGCCTCGCGCAGATGCCGCGAGGCGCCGTCGCCGAGTTCCCGTACTTCATCGATCGCACGGACCGGCATCGGCACACTGAGTACATGTTCGAGTCGCTGCACCACTGGCAGCCGCTGATCAACGGCTACAGCGACCACGTCCCGCCGGAGGCCGCCGCCGACGCGCTCGTCCTGGCCGGATATCCGAGCGAGGAGGCCCGGGCGGTGCTGCGCCGGCGCGGCGCCCGTTACGTGGTCGTGCACTGGGAGTCGTACGGCCACGATCCCGGCATGCACGATCGCGTCTACGCCGAGGTTGGCATCCGCCTGCGCCTCATCCTCGACAGGGACGGGATGGCCCTGTTCGAGGTGATGAATCGATCGGGTACGACAGGTACGACGGGGACGACGGGCGACAGGTAGGCCCGCAATTCCTGGGGCCATCCATTTCAGGTACGACTGGCACCGGCCCCCTGCACGCATTTGCGTCGGGCGCCATTCCCACACGCGCATCCACGTCGGGACCGCTCCCACACGCGCATCTGCGCAGGGGCTGCCCCCTGTGTCGGCCCAAGTCGTTACCCCGGAGCTCTCAGTACTTCGCGGCGATGGGGAACCGGCGACCGACGCCGAACGCGGTCGACGAAATCTTGAGTCCCGGTGCGGCCTGACGACGCTTGTATTCGCTGCGATCGATCAGCCGCAGGACGTCGCGCACAGTGGCCCGATCGAAGCCGCGCGCCACGATCGCGTCCGCGTCGAGGTGCTCCTCGACGTAGGCCTGCACGATCGGATCGAGCACGTCGTACGGCGGAAGGCTGTCCTCGTCGCGCTGATCGGGCCGCAGCTCGGCGCTCGGCGGCTTCGTGATCGTGGACGCGGGGATGATCTCGCGCGTCCGGTTCACGTAGCGCGACAGCCGATAGACGAGCGTTTTCGGCACGTCGCTGATGACGGCCAGGCCACCGGCCATATCGCCGTACAGCGTGCAGTAGCCCACCGCCAGCTCCGACTTGTTCCCTGTCGTCAGCAGCAGCGCACCGAACTTGTTCGAGAGCGCCATCAGCGCCGCGCCGCGGACGCGCGCCTGCAGGTTCTCCTCCGTCGCGTCCGGTGCGCGCCCCTCGAACAGCGGCGTGACGACGTCGAGGTACGACTGGTAGATCGCATCGATCGGGACCAGGTGACAGCGGATGCCCAGGTTCGTGGCCAGTGCCTCGGCGTCGGCCACACTCCCGTCCGAGGAATACCGCGTCGGCATCGCCACGCCCGTCACCCGATCGGCGCCCAGGGCATCGGCGGCCAGACACGCCGTCAATGCCGAGTCGATGCCGCCCGACAGGCCGAGCACCGCCGAGGAGAAGCCGCACTTGTGCGCGTAGTCGCGCAGCCCCAGCACGAGCGCGGCGTACGCCTCTTCCTCGACCGACACGTCGTACGGCGCCAGGGCTCGAGGTGCGGGCGCCGCCGATCCGCGGATCGGGATCTCACAGGCAATCGAATCCTCGTCGAAGGACCGGCCGCGGAGGATCTCGTCGCCGGAGGGCGCGATGCCGATCGAGTGTCCATCGAAGACGAGCTCGTCGTTGCCCCCCACCTGGTTCAGGTAGACGAAGTAGCGGCCGTGCGTCACCGCCTGCTGGCGGATCAGCCGGCGCCGCAAATCGGACTTGGTCACGCTGAACGGACTGGCCGAGATGTTGATGAACAGATCCACCTGCTGCGCGGCCAGATCCTCCACCGGATCGCGGTGATAGAGCCGCGTCGGCCAGAAGTCTCTGTCGTTCCAGACGTCCTCGCAGATGGTCACGCCCAGCCGGACATCCCCCAACTGCATGGGCTCGACCACGCGCGCAGGCTCGAAATACCGGTCTTCGTCGAACACGTCGTAGGTCGGCAGCAGCGTCTTGGCGCGCCTGTCGACGACACGCCCGCCGGCGCACAGCGCCACCGCGTTGTGCAGCGGCTTGCCCGTCGACAGCGGATTGCGATCGACGAATCCCACCAGCGCGGCCGGCCCACCGGCCGTCAGCGAGGCCACGCGCTCGAGCGCCTCGAGGTTCCGGTCGATGAAGCCGGCGTGGCGCAGCAGATCTCGAGGCGGATAGCCGGTCGTCGCCAGTTCGGAAAAGACGACGAGGTCAGCGCCCTGCGTGCGGCCGTGCGCAATGGCCTCGGCCATCCTCGCGACGTTCTGGTCGAACGCACCGACGGTGAAATTGATCTGGGCGAGGAGCAGACGCATGAGGCGGGACATTGTACTGGCTGCGGGCGGCAGGGCGGCGGGCGGCAGGGCGGCGCGGCAGCACGGCGGCGGGCGGCACGGATCCCCGAGGCTTCAGCCTCGGGGATCACTCCCTGGGGCTGAAGCCCCAGGACTCCGACGGGCGGTGGGCGGCCACGGCGCGGGGACACACTGTCGTTTCTACACGCCGACGACGGTCGTGTCGATACGGCGAACAACGGAGGCGCGATCGCGGCAACCGTGTGCACTGGTACGCAAGCTGCAATCCCGCCGGGCGAGCCCTATGCCGCCGATCGAACACGCGCAGACCGCCCACATCGAAACGACACGTCACGGCCTCGCAGGCCTGATCAGCGCCACGATCGCCTGGTCGTTCGGCATCGCGATGCTGGCGGCCGTCGTCCTGCTGGCGGCGGGCGTGTGGCTCGAGCGCTCCTGACGCTCAGCGCCCGCGGGCGGGCGCGAGCAGCACGCCGTTGAGAATCCAGCTCACCACGCTGATCACCAGCGCCCCGAGAAACGCCGCCCCGTAGCTCGCGATCGAGAGGCCGGGCAGCAGGGCCGCCGTCAACCCCAGGCAGATCGCGTTCACCACGAGGATGAACAGGCCGAGCGTGATCAGCGTGAACGGCAGCGTCAGGATGATCAGGATCGGCCGGACCGCGGCATTGACGAGTCCGAGCAGCGCCCCGGCCAGCACCGCGGCGCCGGTCCCGCTCACGACGACGCCGGGCACGAGCCACGCGGCCACCATGATGGCCATCGCATTGAGCAACACGCGGACGAGTACGCGCATCGAGTTCCCCGTCGCCCGGCCGATCAGGCCTGGCCCTGCACCAGTTGCTTGAGCCGATCGAGATCCGCTGTCAGCATCGCGTGCAGCGGCCCTGTGACGAGCGCATCGGGCACCGCCGCCAGCGCCGGCCCGAGTTCCCCCGCATACCGGATGCGCACGCGCGACCCCGGTCCCGACCGCTGGACGTCGAACCGCGTCATCCCGACCACCGGGCCGTCGGCCATGCGCAGGGTCAGCAGGTGCGGGAAGTGCACGGTCGCGACCTCCGTCGTCCACGTGAGCTCGCGGCTCAGCACGGCCCCGATCATGCGCACGCGTGCGCCGGGGGCCAGCGCGCGATCGAGAATCTCGACGCGCGTGACGGCCGACATCCACTCGGGCGTCCGGGCCGGATCGAACATGACCGCGGCGATGTCGGCCGGGTCGGCGGCAATCTGGATTTCAGCGGTCAGGTCCATACGATTCAGGTCCACGGCGATCAGGTTCCCACGCCTGCCGATCTTACCGTCGAAACGACTCGGTCCGTGCGGCCGCCGAGAGCGGGATCAGGAACCGATCCGGATCCGCGGTCAACGCCTGCCGCAGCCCGTCGAGTGACATCGCGCCCCCGTAGCTGATGGCCGAGCACAGGTGCTTCAGCATGTTCCGGATGACGAGCCGCGCCGACCCGCGGGCCGGCACACTGACCTCGAGCCCCTCGGCCCCCATCGCATCGAGTTCCTCGGTATCGGCCTCCTCGAGATCGAGCCTGTCGCGTACCGCGCCGACAGAGGCCATGCCGCGGAACACCTTGAACGGGACCTGCACGATCTTCTGCGACTCGGGCATCACGACGGCTTTCATGACCGTCTCGCCCGGCGTTTCGGCCGTCCCCGCAAACGCGCTGCCGAGCATCACCGTGGCGCCGCCGAACAGAAGGGCCAGCACGAGCGCGCCATCGCGCGCCACGCCGCCGTCGGCGATGAGCGGTACGCGCCCCACCGCCGCAACGTGACAGCGCACGAGGGCCTCGGCCTGCGGTACGCCGAAGTTCGTCGTCAGTCGCGTGGTGCAGCCGCCACCGGGCCCGATCCCGACCTTCACCGCGTCGGCGCCGCGATCGACGAGGAACGTCACGCCCTCCGCGGTGGCCACGTTGCCCGCAACCAGCGGCACGTCGCCGAACCGCGCGCGCACGGCCGTCAGGGCGCGCTCCATCACGCGGGAGTGTCCGTGTGCGATGTCGATGACCAGCGCGTCGGCCCCCACGCGCAGCAGTTCGGCCGCGCGCTCGAGGAAGTCGCCCGTCGCACCGATGGCCGCGGCGACACGCAGCCGGCCCTGTGCATCGCGCGTGGCGTGCGGGTGCTCGCGGTGCTTCACGAGATCGCGCGCCGTGATCAGCCCGATGACGCGATCGTCCGCGTCGACGAGCGGCAGCTTCTTCACCTTGGCCTCGACCATGACGCGCTCGGCCTCGGGCCAGGCCATGGGGCCCTGGTGCACGACGAGCCGATCGCGCCGCGTCATGCGCGCGCCGACAAGGACGGTGCCGGCCACGAACCGGATGTCGCGATCGGTCAACAGACCCGACAGCCGTCCGGCCTCGTCGATGACCACCAGCGTGCCCACGCCGGTGCCGCGCATGATCTCGCGCGCGTCCGCCACCGTCGCGGACGCCGCGATGCCGCGCGGATCCGTGACGATGCCGTGCTGCGTGCGCTTCACAGCCGCGACCTCGGCCACCTGCGGCCCGACGTCGCCGGGACGATACCCGCGATCGATCACACCGATCCCGCCTTCCTCGGCCATCACGATGGCCATCGGGGCACGCGTGACCGTGTCCATGTTGGCCGACACGAGCGGGCGGCGCAGCGGGATGGTGGCGGTGAACGGCGAGGTCAGGTCGATGACATCGGGATTGCGGCTCGGGATCTCGCCGAGCTGAGGCGCGAGCAGGAAGTCGTCGAACGTACGGCCGCGGACGCGATCGAGGAGGGCGGTCATCATGGGATCATCGGATCGCGACGCCGCACGAGCTGAATCGTGAGCCCCCACGGATCGCGCAGCATGGCCAGGTGATCGCCGGCCTCCGACACCCAGACCTCCCCTTCGGGGGTGGCTCCGACCGCCAGCAGCCGCTCGCGAACCGCCGCCACGTCCTCGACCCGGAAGGCCAGATGCAGATGCATCGGATCGATCGCCCGGTAGTCGGGTACGCCCACGCGCGGGTTGCGATACACCTCCACCATCACCGCGTCACCATGGTCGGCCAGAAACCGCGCGTGCGCCGGGCCGTCGGTCGATCGCTTCACGCGCAGGCCCAGGTGCTCCACGTACCAGTCGGCCTGGGCCGCCGGGTCGGACACCTGAAAGGCGACGTGTTCGATTTTCATGATCCGTATTGTCCCCCAACCGGCACCGTTCGACGCGAGGACGATCGACTACTTGACCGTCACCCCCCCAAGGAACACGCTGCCCTGGACAACCAGCCGGGGCGGCGCGTCCGGGCCGTCAGGCGCGGCGGTGGCCGCGGTCCCGGGATCGGCGGCGGGACGTGGCCGCTGATCGTTGACGCCACCGGCCACGACCGTCGTGCGGAATTCGACGCTCCACCCGGCCGGCACGCGGATCTCGGTGCCGCCCATCACGGTGAAGACGTCGATCACGGCCGTCTCGCCGGCGCCGATCGTGGCGTGGGTCAGGTCGAGACGGCTGCCACCGAAGACGGCGGTGACCGATCCCCCGCGGAACGGGTCACCCTCAGCCCGGCGCTCGTCGCCGCCCATGACCGCAAAGGTGTTGACCATTCCGGCTTCCGGCCGTGCCTCGGCGGCCGCACGCCTGTCGTAGGCGTGGCTGACCAGCAGGCCGATGACGATCAGCCAGAACAGCCAGCCGGCGCAGGCCCCGCTGCCCCGCACGCTCCCATCGCGACTGGCCTGCCAGACGACCGCAAGGCCGATGACGACGAGGGCGAGCGGCCAGAGCGCCACGACCTGCCGGGCGTCGATGAGGCCAGCCCGCTGCACCAGCAGCAGCCCGCCCAGGCCGGCCACACAGAGGCCCGTGGCCACGTTGACGTAGTTGATGGCGGCGCGCGGAGATTCGGACATACGCGTAGTCTCGCCTGTCATCCCTTCCCGGCTCACCGACGAATCGGCCAGTGGCGGTCCGGCCCCGGTGAGGACTGACCTGTCACCCCGCCCACGCGTCCAGGGGCGCCGCCAGACACGCACGACGTCCTGCGCCATGGGTCGGCCGTGCCGAGGCGAGCGCCGGCACGACGGACGCGACGATGCGGACCGGGCGGCCGGGCGGGCCCTTCAGGTTCCCGGCTCGCACGCCCGTGACGAGACGGGCGTGGTCCCGGGCGATTGCGACTATCATGCGCGTCATGCCCAGACTGATCGTGGCGCTCGTGGTCGTCGGCGCCCTCGCGGCCGTGTTCGTGCTGCGTCCCCGGACTCCGGCGCAGGCCCAGGCCGCCGTGGCGCTGACAGGCGACGTGACCGTCGCGCAGGGACGTCTCGCCGGGGTGCCCGGGCGCAATCCCGCGATCACCGTGTTCCGCGGCGTCCCGTTTGCCGCGCCGCCCGTGGGCGATCGGCGCTGGCGCGCGCCGCAGCCGGCGCCCGCGTGGCAGGGCGTGCGCACGGCAGCAGACTTCTCGCCGTCGTGTATCCAGCAGATCGTCGACAGCCGCGCGCCGTGGACCGCCGAGTTCATGGCGCACGGGGCCATCAGCGAAGATTGCCTGTACCTCAACATCTGGACGCCCGCGCGTCTCACCATCGAACGTCGTCCGGTGTTCGTGTATCTCCACGGCGGCGCCAACACGGAAGGATCGGGATCCGTCCCCGTGTATGACGGCGAAGGGCTCGCGTCGCGCGGGCTCGTCGTCGTGACGATCAACTACCGGCTCGGCGTCTTCGGCTTTCTCGCGCACCCCGAGCTGACGGCCGAATCGCCGGACCATGCCTCGGGCAACTACGGGCTGCTCGATCAGATTGCCGCGGTGCGGTGGGTGAAGGCGAACATCGCGGCCTTCGGTGGCGATCCGGAGCGCGTCACCGTGGCCGGCCAGTCGGCAGGCGCCTCGGCCGTGCACAACCTGACGGCGTCGCCTCTCGCCCGCGGACTCTTCACGCGCGCGATTGCGCAGAGCGGCTCATCGCTCACGACGTTCGGACCGGGCCGCGCGCTGGCCGATCAGGAAGCCGACGGCGTCCGCTTCGCCGCGGCGAAAGGCGCGTCGTCACTGGCCGCGCTCCGCGCGATGAGCGCCGGGCAGGTGTCGGCCGCGATCCCCGTGCCTGCCGCCGGCGCCGAGGCCCCCGCGCCGTTCCGCTGGACGCCGGTCGTCGACGGGTACGCGCTGCCGGCATCCGTCCGCGACATCTTCGCCGCAGGTCAGCAGAACGACGTCGTGACGCTGACGGGGACCAACGCCGACGAGTACGGCGCCTCACCACAGCCAACGGCAACCGTGGCGTCGTTCACCGCGCAGGCGCGCGATCGCTGGGGCGACGAGGCGGCGGCGTTCCTGGCGCTCTACCCTGCAAAGACGGACGAAGCGGCCAGGCTCGCGGCCAATACGAGTGCGCGCGACCTCGCGCGGGTGAGCATGTACCTGTGGGCGATCGAGCGCGCGAAGACGGCGCAGACGCCCGTCTACACGTACTACTGGACGCATCCGCTGCCCGGCCCCGGTGGAGATCAGTACGGCGCGTTCCACACCTCCGAGGTGCCGTATCTGCTGAACACGCTCTCGATGTCGCCGCGTCCCTTCACGGCGCTCGATCATCGCCTCGCCGATCTCTTCTCGACGTACATCGTGAATTTCGCGACGAGCGGCGATCCGAACCTCACGCAGCCGGGGCCCTGGCGTCCAGTCGGCCCCGACAATGCGACGACGATGGCCATCGGCGAGCGGAGCGAGGTGATGCCGCTCACCTCGAGTCCCGAGGCGTTCGCGTTCCTGCGGCGCGCGATGGCACGGTAGGCGCCGCGGGCGCCGTCAATCTCACGTATACTGCCGCCTTCGACACCAGACAGACCGGTCTTTCGCAGCCGGTACACGCAGGAGCAGATCATGCACGCACGTACGATCGTTCTCGCAGCCACGATGGCCGTCGGCCTGGGCGCGTCGACAGGGCTCATCGGCCAGCAGGCGCCCGGTGCCCAGCCGGCGCCGGACACGCGCACGCCACCGACCTTCTTCCCGCCCAACTACATCGGCTGGGAACTGCCGGCCCCGCCGGTGACGGTGCCTGACGGCTTCACGCCGATCTTCAATGGCCGCAATCTGTCGGGCTGGCACATCAGTCGGACGAACCATCATGGCCGCACGCCGGACTTCTTCGTCCAGCACGGCATCATCCTCGCCACGCAGAATCCGCTCGGCGGCGGGGGCATCCTGCTGACGGACAAGTCCTACCGCGACTTCGAGCTGTACATGGAGGTCAAGCCCGACTGGGGCAACGACAGCGGAATCTTCCTGCGCAGCACGGAGTCGGGTGCGGCCTATCAGGTCACGATGGACTTCCTGTCGAACGGCAGCATGGGCGCGGTGATTGCCGAGGGCGGCATGCAGTTGGCCGCGCGCGCCGGCGGGGCCGGCCGCCAGGGCCAGGCCGCACGCCAGGGCGGCGCGGGACGCCAGGGCGGCGCGGCGCGGCAGGGCGGTGCGCCGGCCGGACCGCCGCCGGGACTCGGCGAAGGCAACCAGGCCACGGCCGCCTGGTTCAAGGCCTGGAAGCGCGACGACTGGAACGCGGTCCGCGTGCGCATGGTGGGCGAAGTGCCGCGCGTGACGGTGTGGATCAATGACGTGCAGATCACCGACTTCCAGGACACCGCCAACAGCGCTGTCGGCGGCATCACGGAAGGCCCAATCGCCATCCAGGTTCACGGCGCCGGTCGCTGGGTGCCCGGCGGCTTCTGGCGCTGGCGCAACATCGGGATCAAGGAACTTTAGATCTCAGGTACGACAGGTACGACGGGCGACAGGGGGTCCCGGGCTTTCGCCCGGGACTCCTTTTTGTTCTCACTGCCCCCGAAAACCAGTCCCTCCAGGCAAAGCCCGGGCCCGCTGTCGCCGGTCGTACCTGTCGTACCTGAAAACCAGTCCCCCGGGCGAAGGCCCGGGGCCCCAATCGCCCGTCGTACCCGTCGTACCTGAGATCTCTACACGGCCGGGAGACCGGCCAGCGCCGTGGCCAGTTCCTGTTCGTCGTAGGACTGGTCGGTGAGCTTGCCGGCAAAGTAGTCGGTGTAGGCCTGCATGTCGAAGTAGCCGTGCCCCGAGAGGTTGAAGAGGATCGCACGCGAGACGCCCTCCTCGCGGCAGCGGATCGCCTCGTCGATGGCCTCGCGGACCGCGTGGTTCGCTTCGGGGGCGGGGACGATGCCCTCGTGCCGGGCGAACAGGATTCCGGCCTCGAAGCAGGCTAGCTGCGGATGCGCGACCGCGTCGATCAGGCCCAGCGCGCGGACGTGCGACACGAGCGGCGCCATCCCGTGATAGCGCAGGCCGCCCGCATGGAACCCCGGCGGCATGAACGTCGAGCCGAGCGTGTGCATCTTGACCAGCGGTGTCATGTGCCCGGTGTCGCCGAAGTCGTACGCGTAGCGGCCACGCGTCAGGGTCGGACACGCCACCGGCTCGACGGCCACGATCCGGGTGCCGCGCCCGTGCCGCAGGTTCTCGCCGATGAACGGGAACGCGAGCCCCGCGAAATTCGAGCCGCCGCCGGTGCAGGCGATCACCACGTCGGGATAGTCGTCGGCCAGATCGAACTGCGCCAGCGCTTCCCGGCCGCAGACCGTCTGGTGCAGCAGCACGTGATTGAGCACGGACCCGAGCGCGTATTTCGTCTCGTCGCTGCCCGCCGCCACCTCGACGGCCTCCGAAATCGCGATGCCGAGGCTGCCGTTACTGTCGGGCGTGGCCGCCAGCACCTGACGGCCGAAACTGGTCTCGAGTGACGGGCTCGACACGCAGCGGGCGCCGAACGTCTCCATGAACGCGCGGCGGTACGGCTTCTGATCGTACGACACGCGCACCATGAAGACCTGAACCTCGAGACCGAACACCGACCCGGCAAACGCGAGCGACGATCCCCACTGGCCCGCGCCGGTCTCCGTGGCGATTTTCCGGACGCCCGCTTCCTTGTTGTAAAAGGCCTGCGGCACGGCCGTGTTCGGCTTGTGACTGCCGGAAGGGCTGACACCCTCGTACTTGTAGTAGATGCGCGCCGGCGTGCCGAGTGCCTGCTCGAGCCGCCGGGCGCGATACAGCGGACTCGGCCGCCACTGGCGATAGACGTCGCGCACGGGCTCGGGAATCTCGATCTCGCGCTCGGTCGAGACCTCCTGCAGGATCAGCGACATCGGGAACAACGGCGCCAGATCGTCAGGCCCGATCGGCTGCTTCGTCCCCGGGTGCAGCACGGGCGGCAGCGGTTCGGGCAGGTCGGCGGCGATGTTGTACCAGTGCGTGGGCAGCCGGGCTTCGTCGAGCAGGAACTTGACACGATCACTCATGGACGTCTCTCCCTCGATCGCCGGCACCGTGCGCGGCGATCCCGTGAGCCTTTCTGGCGCGGCGGTGCCGACATTGTCGCCGCAATCGGTCCAGGAACGCACGCGGGGTCGCACGTTCCCCAGGTTCAGTCACCAAAATTCTCCCCAGAGGCAGACTCCACGCGCGGCGCGGTCCGCGGATGCCCGGGTGACGCCAGACGCTCCCCAATCAGGCCTGGTATCGAAGTTGCCCCACTCGAGGACATGTCCTTGTCTTTCAGGAACGTCATTTTCACGTCCGATCCTTCCACCTCCCCCGACGCCAGCGTCATCGACGAGACGGCAGTCTCAAGCGGCGTCTGGCAGTCAATCAAATACCTGTGGTGCAGGCATACGCACACGACCGTCACGCCGAAGCGGGACGGCATGCCGGCACACGTGGTCTGTCAGTCCTGCGGCTGGCGCGAGCCGATCATGGCCGCGATGCCGCTCGCCACGCGCACCTGGGACTCGTCACGCGACGAGGAACGGTACCAGTTCGAGAAGCGGCGACGCGTGGCGCTCGAACAGCAGCGGCAGATCGTCATGGCGAAGCACGCGGCGCCCACGGCACGACGTCCGCGGCGCCCCCGCGCACCGGTCAGCAACATTTTTCCAATGAAGCCCGCCGCCGGTCAGTAGACATTCCGGCCGCCGGCACGCACCACAGGATGTCCCGCGTCCTGCCGTCATCGTGAGGTGCCGCACCGTTCCCGCCGCGGGATGCCGTCGGATCTGCCCGAGGGTGTTCCGCGGATCGTGGCACCCGGCTTGCGATCGACCGCTCGCATGAACGAGGCTTCTCCCCCCTGGCACTTCGATCGCGCGGCCGCCCTCGACAGACTGGACCACGATCCCGATCTGCTCGCGAACATGATTCGACAGTTCCTCGAGGAGGCCCCCGTCACGCTGGCGGCGATCGACGCCGCCGTCAACGCAGGCGACGGGGCCGCGATCGGCGATGCGGCCCACGCGCTCAAGACCGCCGCGGGCTATCTGGCCGCTGACGCGCTCTGTCTGCGGGCCCAGACGATCGAGGGATTCGGCCGCGTGGGACAAATTGACGACGCTCGCGCGGCCTGGCCGGCTCTGGCCGCCAGCGCCGCCGGGGTCATCGCCGTACTCGAGCGCGTGGCTGAGGATGAGAAATGAACGCTCGCTGCGACGATGACGACGTCAACGCGTCAACACGTCGCGTACGACGTCGACCACGTAGGCCTGCTCGTCATCGGTCATGCCCATGAACAGCGGCAGCGAGACGCCTCGTGCCGCGTAGTCGTCGGCGTGTGGGAAGTGGCGGCCCGCGCAGAACGGCTGCCAGACGGTCATCTGGTGCAGCGGACGATAGTGCATCGAGCACGCCACCCCCCGCGCACGCATCGCCTCCATGAACGCATCACGCGACATCCGGGCGTCGTCGGTGAGTCGGATCACGTAGAGATGCCAGGCGTGGTCGTCGCCGGGGGATGGCCCGGGCGGGAGTGCGACCGGCAGATCGCGCAGCGCCTCGTCGTACAGCCGCGCGAGCCGCGCGCGATCGGCGAGGAACGCCGCGGCACGCTCGAGTTGCACGAGGCCGAGCGCGGCCGCGATGTCGGTCATGTTGTATTTGAAGCCCGGCGCGACGACGTCGTAGCCCCAGCCTCCCTGGGGGCGATGGAACCTGTCGAAGACGTCACGATCGATCCCGTGCAGACGCATCGTGCGCGCGCGCGTCGCAATCGCCGGATCGGCCGTCACCAGCATGCCGCCCTCGCCTGTCGTCATCGTCTTGTTGGCGTAGAAACTGAAGGCCGTCGCGTCGGCGCCGCACCGGCCGATGGGGCGCCCGCGATGGCCCGCAGGAAAGGCGTGCGCCGCGTCGCCGAGGATGCGGAGACCTGTGCGATCGGCCAGCGCGCGCAACGCGGTCATGTCACAACTGCGACCGCCGAAATGGACCGGCATGATCGCGCGCGTGCGTTCCGTGAGCGCCGGGGCGATCTGCGCCGGTCCCACGCCCAGGGTCTCGGGATCGATGTCGACGAACACCGGCCGCGCGCCGACGTATCGGACCACCTCGGCCGTGGCGGTGAAGGTCAACGTCGGCACGACCACCTCGTCGCCCGGGCCGATGCCCATTGCCTCGAGCCCCAGGTGCAGGGCCGCCGTAGCCGATGTCACGGCCACCGCGGACACACCGCCGCCAATCGCCCCGGCAAACGCCGCCTCGAAGGCGTGGACGCGCGGACCCGTCGTCAGCCAGCCCGATCGCAGGCACTCGACCACCGCCGCAATCTCGCCATCGCCGATCGCCGGCCGGAAGAATGGCACGTCTCTGCGCCTCATCGGTGTACGGCTCCTGCCTGATCGGGCCCAGGCACCGCGGATCCATGGGCAAGAAGCCACACGGCCCGGGACGGCATCGACAACGGTGCGGTGGTCACGACGAGGATCATCGGGAGGGCCCGGTTGGGACGTGGCGAGCATAGACGCTCGCACGGCCGCTGGCAAACACGCGACGAACGGATCGACGCGTACCCGGTTTCCTGATAGGGTTCCGGCCTGGAGCGCAGGCGCATGACCGATCCCACAGCCTCTCCGGCCACTCGTCGAGCCCCCACGCGGCAGGTCACCCGGCTGCCGAACTCGCGGGCGGCGAAGGGGACGACCGTCGATCGCGTGGTGCAGGTCCTCGTCGATCATATCCGCCGGCACAGTCTCCCGCCCGGGTCGCGGCTGCCGTCCGAGCTGCAGATGAGCCGCGATCTCGATGTCAGTCGCGGCGCCGTGCGCGAAGCCTATCGATCGCTGGGCCAGACAGGACTCGTGGACATCGCGAACGGGCGCGCCCCCCGCGTAGGGCTGATCAGCAACCGCGCGCTGCTCCAGCTCGTGCAGCACGCGCTCTGGACGCAGCAGGTCTCGTCCGAGGACATCCTCGATCTGCGGAGCGCCATCGACGAGCGCGCCGCGGAACTGGCGGCAACCCGTCGAACCGCCGACGACGTGACCGCACTTCGGCGATCGGTGACGGCCATGACGAAGGCCGGGTTCCGGGTTGCAGCGTACGTGAAGGCGGACATCGCGTTTCACGAGACGATCGGACGCGCCTCGGGGAACCTGCTCATCACCCTCGTGAGCTCGGGCCTGCGGCAGGCCATGGGCACGTCGATCCGGACGAGCCTGGCGGCACGCCGATCAGCGGCCGAACTGGAGGATGTCGTGCGTCGCCACAGCCAGATCGTCGACGCCATTGCCGCCAGGCAGCCGGCCGCCGCCCGACGCCTGATGGTGCGGCACTACGACGAAGCACGCGACGCCGTCAGGCGACTGGAGATCTGATGTCCTTTCGAATTGCTCACACGATCGTCCGCCGTGTGGCCGCGGTCGCGGCCGCGGCTGTCCTGCTGCTGTCGGGCCCGCATCCGTCCGCGCAGTCCGCGTCCCCATCGACGACCGTCGGCAGCCGGGCCGATCGCATCGATCGACTCGATCGCTTCCTCCAGGCGTACATCGACGAAGGCCGCGTAGGCGGCCTGGTCGCCGTCGTGCTCCAGGACGGGCAACCGGTCTATGAGCGCGCGCTCGGCTGGCGGGACCGCGAGGCCCGCGACCCGATGCGCCTGGACACGATCTTCCGCATCGCCTCGCAGTCGAAGGCCATCACGAGTGCGGCCATCATGATGCTCGTCGAGGAGGGACGCGTCAGGCTGGCCGATCCGGTCAGCCGGTTCATCCCGGCGTTCGCGGCAACGACCGTAGCCGAGCGGACGGAGACGGGCGTGTCGATCGTGCCGGCACGCCGCCCCATCCAGATTCGCGACCTGCTGACGCACACCTCGGGCATCTCCTACGGCACCGAGGCGCACATCGCGAAGCAGTACCAGGCCAAGGGCCTGGGCCCGGCCGCCGGGTTGGGCTGGTACTTCGCCGACAAGACGGAACCGATCTGCACGTCGATCGAGACGCTCGCCACGCTGCCCTTCGTCTCGCACCCGGGCCAGGCTTACGTCTACGGCTACAGCACCGACGTGCTCGGTTGCGTCGTCGAACGCGCATCGGGCCTCACGCTCGACGCGTTCATCGAGCGTCGCATCACCGGCCCGTTGGGCATGACGGACACGCACTTCTACCTGCCCGAAGCCAAGCGCGCGCGGCTGGCCGTGGTCTACACGAACGACGCCGACGGTCGCGCCACGCGCTCCGACGACGGCGCCACGGGACAGGGCACGTATGTCGACGGGCCGCGGACGAGCTTCTCCGGCGGTGCGGGCCTGCTGGCCACCGCACACGATTACGCACGTTTCCTCGAGATGATCCGGCGCCGGGGCGTGTCGAACGGCCAGCGCCTGCTCGGCTCGCGGGCCGTCGGCCTGATGACGACGAACCAGATCGGCGACATCCGTGCGACCAACGGGCTCGGCTACGGATACGGGTTCGAGACCACCGACCGCTTCGGTGCGAACGAGTTCGAGCCTGTCGGCGCCTTCGGCTGGGGCGGCGCATACGGATCGATCTATCGCGTCGATCCGTCTTCGAAGATCGTCATGGTGCTGATGTTCCAGCTCCTGCCGCGCAACAGCACGGACCTGCGGCAGAAGTTCGGCACGATGGTCTATCAGGCGTTTGCCGACTAGCGCGGTCGCCTGTCACGCGTAGACGACGAACGGCCGGATCCCCCCGAACGGAGCGCACGGGCTTCAGCCCGTGCGGGCACGCCAGGAGCTGAAGCCCCTGGCCTCCGACTGCAGAGAAGGCCTGCGCGGCTCGGCCGCCGGACACACCGCGGCGGCGTGTGCGGCCGGTCACCGGACGACAGGCGACGCACCCGGACATAGAATCGCAACACCATGACTCGACTTCCGTCCGTGATCCTCGTCGCGGCCCTCGTGAGTGCGCCGGCGCTCCCGGCCGAGGCGCAACTCGTCATCTCGGCCAACGACGGCAAGGCCGTGCTCGTCGACGGCGTCAACACCGTGCCGTCACCGTCGGTGCCCGACACCGTCACCCTGCTCGACGCCAGCGTGACGCCACCCCGTGTGATCGCTGAACTGCCGGTGCCGAACTCGGTGATCGGGCCGCCGCAGAACGTGGCGATTGCGCCCGACGGATCGATCGCGGTGATCGCCTCGTCGACGAAGCTGGATCCGGCCGATCGCACGCGCACGGTCAACGACCACACGCTGACGGTGATCGATCTGCGTCGCACGCCGGCGGCGGTGACGGCCACGCTCCAGGCCGGTGACATGGCGTCCGGTACGTCGTTCAGCCCCGACGGCCGGCTCCTGCTCGTCGCCAACCGCGGGGACGGCACGGTCTCGGTGTTCACGGTGGCCAACGGCGTCCTGACGCCTGCCGGCCGCGTCGATTTCGGGGCGCCGGGGTCGGGCCCGAGTCACGTGGCGTTCACGCCGGACGGCCGGCGCGCGCTCGTCACGCGCAACAACGATCACCTTGTGTCGGTGCTCGCGATCGAGGGCACCACGGTCCGCGACACGAAGCACGACATCGTGGCCGGGCTGAAGCCGTATGCGATCGACATCACGCCGGACGGGCGACTCGCGCTGGTGGGCAGTACGGGGAGTGGATCGACAGGCAGCGTGGATACGGTCGCAGTGATCGATCTCACGATCGATTCGCCGCGCACGGTGGACTACGTCACGGTGGGCATGGTGCCCGAGGCGGTCAGCATCTCACCAGACGGGCGGTACGCGGCCATCACCGTGATGAACGGCACGAACGCCGTCCCCGGTTCGCCGAGCCATCACGACTTCGGCCGGCTCCGCGTCTACGCAATCGCCGACCGCACGCTGACACCAGTGACGGAAGCGCGGATCGGCAACTGGTGTCAGGGCGTCACGTGGCCGAGCACGACAGCGGTCCTCGCGCAGTGCATGACCGAGCGAGAAATCCAGGTGTTCCGCTTCGATGGCCGGGCGCTGACGCCTGCCGGCACGGTTCCGATCAACGGCGCGCCGGCGGGAATTGCCGTCAGGCGACGATAGGCTGGGAGGCAACAGGCTGGGAGGAGACAGGAAGCCTTCCGGCCTCCTTCCAGCCTGTTGCCTCCCCGCCTCTCTTCACCGTCTGGTCGCTGTGAACGAGCCGCCGCCGGAGATGGTGCCGGTGATCGAGCCACCGTCGACGCGGCCCGTGTAGGTGCGGTTACCGGCCGTGAACGTGATCTCCTCGCCGTTCATCCGGCCGCTCACCGACGTCGAGCCGAGCGTCCCGGACACCATCTGGAAGGTCTGCGCCAGCGTCAGCGTTTCGTTGCCGACCTGCCACGTGCCCTGTACTTTCGCCGGCACGATCCAGAGCAGCGCCGTGCACCAGCTCGAGCAGTCCTCCGTCACGCGCGCCGACGCGTCTTCCTCCCACTCGCCCATCGTGAACGAGTTCGACACGATGCGCGTCCCCGGCTTGAGATCGAGAATCTTCGGCCGCAGCTTCAGGTTGATGTCCGGCAGCAGGAACATCGTGATGACCGTCGCCGTCGACAGGTCCGTCTCGAACAAATCGGCGCGCTCGAACGAGGCGAGGTTCGTGACACCCGCCTCGCGCGCGCGACGCTGTGACAGCGCGACCATATCCGGGTTGTACTCGATGCCCTTGGCCTTCACCCCGCGCTTGGCCGCCGCGATGACGGTCTTGCCGTCACCCGATCCGAGATCGATGAGAGAGTCGGCCGGCGTCACCTTCGCCAGGTCGAGCATCTTCTCGACGAGCGTGTCGGGCGTGGGCACCCACACCACGTCCTTGCCTCCCTGGCCGACCGTCGGCTCGAACGGCGTGTTCTGGGCGAACGCGACGGCGCTCATCGCCACGAGACCAGCCGCCACGACGGCGGCGCGAACAATCGTCAGTCGATTCATAAGAAGCTGTCCCCTGATGGATGCGAAGGATGCGAACGGGCAATTCATTGTAGTCGGAGCGCCGCATCGCCGGCGATGTTCCTGGCGCTGACCCGGGGCCATCTCAGGTAAGCCGCCAGACCAGCGAGGCCACGTAGCCGGCCGCGGCCAGCAGCGCCACGAGCCGTGTGCGCTCGGACGGCGGCCGCCGCGGCAGCAGCCCGGCGGTCATCCCCAGGGCCGCAAAGAACGCCACGCCGACCTGGGGAATCAGCAGCGGATGCCCCAGCAGCGCGCTCGCGAGGAACGCGGCCAGTCCGCACGCCATGCCCTCGAGTTCGGGTGACGGCACCGTCCCGGGCGTCCCGCGGATCCCGGTGACGATGACGGGCCCGACGAGCCAGAGGAAGACCACCAGTGCCGGCACGCCGAGTTCCACGGCAATCTGGAGGAAGTTGTTGTGCGCGTTCTCGCCGTTCGGCGCATGCACCCGCATCGACGGGAAGTCCTCCGTGATGAACCGACGGGTGCTGCGCACGTAGTCACCCAGGCCGACGCCGAACGCCGGATACCGCCGCATGGCCTCGACGGCAATCCGCGTCGTCTCGATGCGGAACTCGACAGCGGCCCCCGGCCCGACGTTCGATCGGCTGGTGACGAGGAACAGGCCGCCCCCCCCGACGACGGCCACGACGGTCAGGATGAGCGCCGTGCGGACCGCTCTCGAGGGCCCCGCGGCGATCGGGGTCACGCGACGCAGGTGTGCCAGCGCCGCAACGCACGAGACACACACGACCGCCGCGAAGGCGGCACGCGATCGCGCCGCCAGAAACGCGAACCCGACGATCGGTACCGCGACGGCCGGCAGCCACCGCGCCCCGCGCCTGATACCGAGCACGACAGCCGGCAGCAGGAACAGCGCGAAATACGACCCGGCCGCATTCACATCCGGCTGCAGCACCGACACCCGTCCCCGCACGATCACGTCCATCGCGACGGCCGCCGGCGCCTCGCTGCCCAGAACGAAGCCGACCACGCTCGTCACTGTCAGCGCCGCACCAGCCATGCCGGCCAGCACCCACACAGAGACGTCCCGCGCCCGGCTGTCGGTCGCTGCCACGATCCCTTCGACGTACACGGCCAATACCAGCCAGCAGGTCCAGCGCACGGCCTGGTGCAGGACGGGAAACTCCCGCGCCGTGGTCCAGTACTCGCTCGTGAGATAACGCCAGAGTTCGGGCAGCAGCGGCACGCCGGGCGTCACGCGCTGGAGCAGGCGGATCTCGACAATCGTCGACGTCAACACCGCGGCCAGGAGCACCAGAGCCGGCGCGGCCAGGTGCGAGGGCCGCACGTCGCGTGGCCAGGCCAGCCGCCACGAGGCGCCTGCCAGGAACGCCAGCAGCAAGGCGTCCGTCACGCCCGCAGCGCCCGGCATGCCGCCGAACCACCGCTCCATCGACGCAGAAAAAGGCAGCAGCAGGGCGAGCGCGTACAGGCCGGGACGCGGGGCCAGCGCACTGGTCACGACCAGGGCGGCCGCACCCAGCTTGAACGGGAGCACGAGCCCCGGGTGCGCAAGCGCGGCGATCAGTGGCAGGAGGAAGATCGCACCCACAGCGGCCGACGCCGTCGATGCGGCACGCCGCGGGACCCATGCCGGCACAGTGGGATCAGTCTATACGAACCGTTCAAGGCGCCCGGTGGTCGCGCCGCGGCAACCGGCACACGATCATCCACCCGGCCCGGCGTTTGGACTATACTCGCGGCGGCCGTCGTGCACGAACAGATGCATCCCCGACGCCGACCCGGATGGCTCCCCTTCCTCAGGTCACCGGCCGTCAGATTCGCCGTCGTCTTCGGCGTCGACGCGATGGTGACCGCAGCCAGCCTGTGGGTCGCCATGCGCCTCCGATTCGAGGGTGCCAGCGTCGCGCCCTACGCCGCGCTGTTCCCGCGCTATCTCGTCACGCTCACGGTCGCCCGCCTCGTCACGAACTACCTGTTGCAGCTGCACCGATGGTCGTTCAGCGTGCCGGGCCTCCAGGACGCCGTCCGTGTCGTGGCCGCGGCCGTCATCGGCAGCGGCCTGTTCGTCGTGGCGGTCGTGCTCCAGGGGCGCTGGCCGCCGCCGCGGTCGGTCATCGCACTGGAACTCCTGCTGACGGCGGCCCTGATGCTGGTCGCGCGGTTCGGTCCTCGACTGGCCCTGGTCTACTGGCATCGCTTCCGCCGATCGCGCAGCGGCCCCCAGCGGACGCTGATCGTCGGCGCCGGCGCGGCGGGTGAAATGCTGTTCCGCGATCTCGCGCGCTCGGGAGCCCACACGCACGACGTCATCGGCTTCATCGATGACGATGAGACGAAGTGGAGCAGCCTGATCAGCGGCAAGCGCGTGTTCGGGGGCCTGACGGCCCTGCGCGAGACGGTCATCGCCCAGCGGATCGGCCACGTCTTCATCGCCATTCCCCGCGAATCGCACGAGGTCGTCCGCGACGTCGTCGAGTGCTGCGCGGGCCTGCGGATCCAGATCAAGGCGCTGCCCGTCTCGTTCGTCTACTTCCAGGATCGCGGCGCCGCCGACATGCTCCGCGATCTGGCCCCCGACGACCTGCTCTCGCGCCGGCGCGTCACCTTTGCCACGCACGAGCGCGAATCGTTCGCCGGACGCCGCGTCATGGTAACGGGCGCCGCCGGCTCGATCGGCAGCGAGATCTGCCGGCAACTGCTCGATCTCGGCGCCAGCCAGATCGTGGCCGTCGACATCAACGAGAACGGCCTGTACCTGCTCGAGCAGCGCACGCGGCAGGACGGTCGAGGCGATCGATTCGTGCCACAGGTGGCCGACATCCGTGACAGGCGGCGCATCGAGGCGCTCGTCGCCCGCTTCCGGCCGCAGGACGTCTTCCACGCGGCCGCGCACAAGCATGTGCCGCTGATGGAAGCCTCGCCGTGCGAGGCCATCAAGAACAACATCACCGGTACGCGACACCTGCTCGAGGCCGTCGAACGGGCCGGCGTCGAATGCCTCGTCTTCATCTCCACGGACAAGGCCGTCGCACCGACGAGCATCATGGGCGCGACCAAGCGGGTCGGTGAGGTGATGACGCGGGCCGTCGCCGGGCGATCGTCCCTGCGCGGCTGCGCCGTGCGCTTCGGCAACGTCCTCGGATCGGACGGGTCGGTCGTCCCGCTGTTCCGCCAGCAGATCGAGCACGGCGGCCCCGTCACCATCACGCACCCGGACGTCACGCGCTATTTCATGACCATCCCGGAGGCCGTGGGCCTGGTGCTCAAAGCCGCGTACGGCAGGTACGGCGATCTCTGCGTCCTGAACATGGGCGAGCCGATCCGGATCGCCGACCTGGCCAGGCAGATGATCGCGATGGCCGGCCTCGTTCCGGAAACCGACATCCCGATCGTCGTGACCGGCCTGCGCCCGGGCGAGAAACTGCACGAGGAGCTCGTCACGACCGACGAACGCGTCACGGTCGAGGCGGGCGGTGCCATCCGCGTGATCGAGGGCCCGCCACCGCCTGCCGACCTGTGGACGCTCGTCGATCGCCTGGAGCGGGCCGCGGCCGACGAGGACGCCCCGCGTACGCTCGACGCGCTCCAGGCCCTCGTCCCGACCTACCAGGGTCCGATCCCGTCGTCAGCCCCTGTGCGCTGACCCGAGCCGCCCGATCGGCTCAGTGCGCCGAGGCCTCGCGGAGCTTCCGGACGATCCGATCCTCGAACCACTTCGGATCCCACCACTCGATCGGGTTCACCATCTGCCCGTCGACGAGCATCGTGAAGTGCAGGTGATCGCCGCCGGCGAGGCCCGTGATCCCCGTGCGGCCGATCTCCTGGCCCTTCTCCACCGTGGCGCCTTCCTGCACGCCAATCTGCGAGAGGTGCCCGTAGAGTGACTGCACGCCGAAGCCGTGATCGATGATCACGCAGTTGCCGTAGATGCCGAGCTCGCGCGCCATCAGGACGACGCCGCGGTTGGCGGCCGGCACCGGCGCGTTGACCACCGAGGCGAGATCGAACCCGAGGTGCACCTGCCTGTCGACCTCCCGCCCTTCGTAGAGGTAGGTCCGGCGATCGGCGAAGGCGGACTGGACCGCCGTGTTCGTAAACGGGTGGAAGACCACGCCGCGGAAGAGCATTTCGGGTGCGGTCTTCGACGCAAACGAGGCGATCGTCTCGGCGTTGCGACGCCGCAGCTCGCTGTTGATCACGACGAACTGCTCGATCGTCGAGCCCGACGGCGCCACCTCGTCCGTCCCCGCGAGGATCGCCGGTACCACGCGGTCGAGCAGGCGATCGTCGAGCGGGATACGGCTCTGTTTGAAGGGCTTCGGAAAGACGCGCGTGTCGAAGGCAGCCGTGGCCTGGTTGCCGGCCTCGTCGCGGGCGTAGAGCTGGATGGGCACCGACACGGGCTGATCGTGCAGGACGGCAAAGAACGCGATCCGCAGATCAGGATCCGTGATCTCGACGCCTTCCGCGCGCGCGCCCGTCGCCGGGTACCCGGGGTACTCGATGTCGCCGACGCGGACGCCCGAGGCGACGTCGGACGGCGAGACCCGGTAGACGACCATTTCCGCGCCGCCCTGGTTGACGTAGTGGTGCGTCGACTGCACGGAAACGCGGGGCGGTTCCAGGCGCACGGTCACGTCGCGCGCGGCCGTGGTCGAGACCTCGCGCAGGCCGAACAGAACTGGCCGTGACGCCCGCACGATGACACGCGCGGGACCGGAGGCGAGTTCCGGCACGTTGTCACGACCGATGAGGTGCGTGATCCGCGCCCGGCCGGGACCATCGTCAGACACATGGCTGTCGGTCGTGCCGGCCTCGCGCCTCAGGATCGGTGTCCTGGTCCCGTTCTGTTCGAAGGTGACATCGATGACAGTCAGCGGAGTGCCGCCGGCGTCGATCGCCACGTCGAGCGGCGTGGAGCGGCCGACGAACGCGGTGGGACTCGTGATGTCGATGGTGGGACCGGGCAGCCTGCCGGCGTAGATGAACACCCCGGCGGCGACAATCAGGAGCAGGACGAGAACGACGGCCAGCTTGCGCATGCAGACATCGTACGCCAGACCCGGCGAGTTCTTTCCCCTGGGCTGATACCAGGTGAAGACGTGCCCCTGGGGCTGAAGCCCCAGGGCTCCGACGTGTCTCGGAGCCCCGAGGCTTCAGCCGCGGGGGAAACGAAAAACGGCCGGAGGGCAATGCCCTCCGGCCGTCCGTGAGTCCCCCGGGCCGCCATGCGGCCCGGGGCTGTACCGCCCCCGTCCTAGAACGAGAAGCGCGCCGTGAAGCGGACCACCCGCAGGTAGTTCGCGTTGTTCCCCGTCGACGTGCCCCCGGCGTTGTAGCCGTTGGACTGCGTGACCGCGCCGAACCCCGCCGTCTGCGGCGTCGTGCGGCTGCCCACGGTCTGGTCGTTCCGGAGGCTCTGGTTCGTCGGGCTGACGAACTGCGCCTCCGCCTGCCGACCCGTGTAGTACACGATGCCGAACGGGTTGAACACGTCGAACCGCAGCTGCAGCGCCCGGCCGCCCCCGAGGCGGATGTTCCGCGACAGCGACATGTCGATGTCACGCTGCGCGCAGCCCCGCATCATGTTGCGCGCCGACTCCATGCCGACACTTCCCGGCAGCGGCCCCGACACGACGCTCGTGTTGAACTGCTGGTACTGGTTCGACGAGCAGCCCGACCCCGGATCGCCGTTGAACACCACGCGCGCGCCGCTGTTGTTGTTCGTGTAGTCGGGCGACCCCGTCAGGTTCACCGCGCCCCCCGCACTCTGATACGCGAAGGTCACGTTGTAGTTCGTGCCCGAGCTCAGGTTCAGCAGGCTCGACAGCTGCCAGTCGTTCAGCACGTAGCCGAGCGCCCGCTTCGCCCCGCCGTCCGCCACGAGGTCCGGCAGATCCCACACCACGTTGGCCCGGAACACGTGCGGCTGTCCGCCGAGATCCTTGTTCAGCTTCTGGTACGCATCCCAGTCGCTGCGCGTGCTGCCGTCGGCGTTGAGCCGCTTGAACAGCCCCGTGTTGCCCTGAAGCAGGATGCTCCACGTGTAGTTCGCGCCGAACGACAGCCCGCCTCGGAACCGGCGGTTGAACGACGCCTGAATCGAGTGGAACTTGTCGTAGAACTCCGTCGCGTTCTCGTTGATGCTGTTGAAGCCCTGGAGGGGCCGCAGCAGCGTCGGGTAGTTCGCATACGGGCCGAGCGTCGTCGTGCCCGGCAGATACGCCGTCCCCAGCGGAATCTGGTTCATGTTCTGCTGCGTGCCGCCCTGGAGCGCGCCCAGGCGGTTGTACCCGTAGTTGCCAACGTAGCTCAAGTCGAGCGACGAAGCCCACGGCAGCGCCATCTGGAGACCCGCGTTCCACTGCCACGACGACGGCACGTCCGCGTCATACTGGAAGGTCACCAGCGACGGCGCGCCAATGACGCGCGGCAGGCTCGGATCGCCGATGTCCTTCACGTTGCCGTTGTAGATAC
>MEDJ01000014.1:0-63871 GCA_001724025.1 Acidobacteria bacterium SCN 69-37
CATGCTCAGCATCTGGCCGTTGTTGCCCGTGTCCATGGCCGAGATGCCGTCCATCATGATGTTGTTCTGGCCCACGCCGCCCAGACGCGTCGTCCCCGAGACACCGGGGGTGAGTGACGTCAGAGCCGTGAAGTTGCGGCCGCCGCCAAGCGGCAGGCTGTCGACCTGCGCCGACGAGACCGTGAACGAGCGCTCGCCGCTCTGCGCCTGGATGAGCGGCGCCTCGGCCGTCACCTCGATCGTTTCCGATGCGCCACCAGGCGCGATCGTCAACGGGGGCAACGTCACACGGTCACCGCCGCTGACCGCCACGCCCCGCCGCTGCACCGTGCTGAAGCCGGGCATCGTCACTTCCACCGTGTAGGTGTCGGGCGTCATGTTCGGGAACACGAAGTCGCCCGTGGCGTTCGTCACACCAGGGACGCTGCGCGTGCCGCGCGATTCGCTGATCAACACGATCGTCGCTCCCGGGATGACACCACCCTGGGAGTCCTGGACCGTGCCGGCGATGGTTCCGGTCGTGATCTGTGCGAACGCCGCCGGCGCCGCCAGACACGCCACGAGTAGTGCCATCAGCACCACCCGAGCCTTGCCAGTCAACTGCATACAACTGCCTCCATCCATAACCAGCCACGCTCGCCGGGTCACACACTACAGGCCCACGCCGGGATCGACTCCGCACGCAGGTAAGCCCAGCCGCATTGGTCACGAACCAATGCGCTACGTGGCATGATCGTAGGTGTTTTACTGTAGAGCCTTGCCAGTGACGACACGATACCAGAAGTCAGGTAGACACGCCACTAGAAACAGCGTAGTCAAGAAACTTTTTGCGCACAAAACGGTATCGACGCGGTAAACCACACGGTAGAAGTGCCTCCAAAATACCCTCAGCACAGACACTTGCAGCCTTGTGGCTACTGGTTTTCGGCAACATTCCAGGCCCCGATGCGTCTTCGGCGGGAATTTTCGCCGAACATTCGCCACGCGCCCCGTCCTGATTGAGGATTAAGGACGAGGCGTGCGGCCGTACCGCCTAGAACGCGAAGCGAGCTGTGAGACGGATCACCCGCAGGTAGTTGTTCCCCGGCCCCTGCGACTGCGCGGTCGTCACAGCCCCGAAGCCGGCAGCCAGCGGCCGCCGGCGCAGCTCTTCGAGCACCCCGTCCGAATACTGCGCATTCAGGACCGTCTTGCCGATCGGATCCGACAACTGCACCGTGGCCTGCCGGCCCGTGTAATTGACCAGGCCGAGGACGTTGAAGGCATCGAGCCGGACCTGCAGCGTCCGGCCGCCGCCCAGGCGGACGTGGCGCGCCAGCGAGAGGTCGAGCTCGCGCTGCGGACAGCCGCGCATCATGTTCCGGCCCGACTCCAGGCCGACACTGCCGTAATCAGGGCCGGTCACGGCCGCCGTGTCGAACTGCCGATACCGGTTCGACGAGCAGCCGCTCCCCGCGTCGCCCAGGAACACCACCCGCGCGCCGGTCCCGTTGTTCAGGTAGTCGGGCGATCCCGTCAGGTTCACCGGCTGGCCACCGCTCCGATAGTCGAACGCCAGATCGTAGTTCGCGCCCGAACTCAGGCCCGCCAGCGCCCCGATCCGCCAGTCGTTGAACACCGCCCCCAGCACGCGACGCACCCCGCTGCCGGCCGCCACGCCCGGCACCGCCCACACGAGATCGGCCCGCAGGACGTGCGGCAGACTCGCCAGTCGCCTGTTCAGCGCCTCGTACTGTGCCTGATCCTCGCGGATCCCGAACCGGCCGTCAGGACCATGTTCCAGGCGCCAGGTCAGCCCGGTCGTTCCCTGGAGCTGCAGGCTCCAGGTGTAGTTGATCCCGAACGAGAGCCCTCCCCTGAAGCGCCGGGCGAGCGACGCCTGCACCGCGTGGTATCTGTCGGAAAACGCCGTCGCCTGCTGCCCGATCGTGCCGAATCCGCGATACGGGCGCAGCAGCGTGGCCGGGTACGCGGTGGCGCCGGGGACGGCGCTGGTCCCGAGCGTCGGATCCTGGAACGCCGGCCGGTACGCGGTCCCGAGATCCACCTGATTCAGGTTGATCTGCGAGCCACCCTGGAAGGCGCTCAGCTTGTTATAGCCGTACTGGCCGACATAGCTGACGTCGAGCATCGACGCTCCCGGCAGCGCCATCTGCACCCCGGCGTGCCACTGCACCGACGAGGGCACCTTCGCGTCGTACTGGAACACGATCAGATTCGACGCCCCGACCATCGAGGGCCCGCTGCCGAGTGTCTGCAGCCGCCCGGAGGTCAGCGTCTGCGACTCGGCCATCGGCGGGTTGCCGGGAACCGAGACCACCGTGTTGCCATCCGGCCTGTCGTAGAACAGCCCGCCGCTGGCGCGGACGACGACGCGCTGCGCCCCGGTGACGTCGTATGCCATCCCGACACGTGGGGCATAGATGACCGAAGGCCACACGTAGCCGTACGACGAGATGCCGTCACCGGCCCGCCGAATGCCGTTGAGCAGATCCCCCGAATCGCGCACGACAGTGCCGATGGCCGCTGCCGATCGCTCCCCCATCGACACGCCCGTGATCGGGTGGACGGCCACCCGCCCGCTGCCCCCGGGACAGATCGTCACGCCCCCGCTGCAGCCCGGCACGTACAGCAGCGGCGCCGCCGCCTCCGTCCAGAGGTCCGGGAAGAAGTTCGACATCTGCCCGAAGCGATCGTGCTGCGGTTGCTGCCGCGTGAACCGCACGCCGTACTCGAGCGTCAGCCGGCGATTCACCTTCCACGTATCCTGCGCGTAGACCTCCGTGTTGTCGTAGACCATCGCGCCCTCGACCAGCTTCGAGGCCTGCGCGTAGATCGCGAACACGCCCGTCGCGGCATTGGCGAAGCCGAATCCGGTATCGAACGGGTTGTTCGTGTCGTTGGCAAAGCTGATCGTGCCCTGGAACGAGGCCCCGCCGGCAGCGCCGACGTTCTGCGCCCTGAAGCTGTGGTTGTTGTAGATGCCCACCTTCAGCGTATGCCCGCCGGCCACCTTCGTCAGCGCCATCGCGACATCCTGGACCCTGTGCGTGTTCAACCAGGCCGGGTAGCTGAAATTCGTCGGCGGATTAGCCACCAGACCGCCCCACACGAGGTTCGGCGGCAGGTTCACGCGCGTGCCATCGAAGAACGAGGCCGCCCCCTGCGCCGCCGCCCGCTGCAGCGCCTCGTACTGATACGACCGCGGATCGACGATCCCGGCGTCCGGGTAGATCAACGGCAGGGCCGGCAGGCTGCCGGCCGTCGGGCCCGCGAGCAGGCCGCCGCCGGCCACCGCGCTCGCGACCGTCCCGTACGTCCCCTCGAGAAACGTCGTCGCCCCCAGCGCGTAGTTGACCGTCACGCCATAGTTCGAGATGTACGGCCAGGGCACCAGCGCGTCGTTGACGCCCGGCATCGTGCCCGGGACGATGCGCTGCCGCTCGCGCTGGCCGGAGTACCGGGCCGTGACACGCAGCGCCGGCGAAAACTGATAGTCCAGACGCACGACCGGCTGCTGCAGCAGATTCCGGTCGAGCGGGCGCACGGACTCGTAGTTGTAGCCGTTCGGTGCCACCTGCGGTCCCGTGGGCATCGGGTAGATGTCGAGGATCGCCAGGCCCGGCGCGTAGAGGTCACGGGCCGGGATCACGTTGCCCGGATACGGCTGCCCCGTCAGCGGATTCCTGATGGCCGGGATCGGGCGGCCGAGATTGTCGAGCGACTGCGAAAAGTCGCCCCGGCGCTCGAGCGCCGTCGGCAACCGGAAGCGATCGACGGTCCCACCCGACGAGGTCGGCCGGTATTCGTGACCGTAGAAGAAGAACAGCCTGTTGTCGCCGCCCGGACGCCCCACCGGTCCGCCCACCGAGTAGCCCCACGTCCGCTGCCGGCTGACCGGCTTGGCCACACCGTTCTCCGTGTGATGCCAGGCGTTCGTGTTCCAGTCCGAGTTGTCCTCGATGTCGTACAGCGATCCGGCAAACCGGTTCGTGCCGCTCTTCGTCACTGCCGTGATCTGCAGCCCGGACGACCGGCCGTACTCGGCCTGGTAGCCCGACGTCAGCACCGTGACGGCGGCCACCGATTCGATGTTCATGGCGAGCATCTGGCTGTTGCTGCCCGTGTCCATCAGCGGGGTGCCGTCCATCATGATGTTGTTCTGGCTCGCCCCGCCGAGACGTGCGCCGCCGGTGCCCGCGGCGCCCGGGATCACGCCCGGCACGATCCGGGTCAGGTCGGTGAAGTTCCGGCCACCGCCAATCGGCAGGCCGTCGACCTGCGCCGACGACACCGTGAACGAACGCTCGCCGCTCTGCGCCTGGAGACGCAGCATTCCGGCCGTCACCTCGATCGCGTCCGATGCGCCGGCAAGGGCCATCACCAGCGTGGGCAGGATGACGCGATCGCCACCACCAACGGCCACGCCCCGCTGCTGCACGGCACGAAAGCCGGCCCTCGTCACTTCCACGGTGTAGGTGTCGGGCGCCAGATTGGGGACGACGAAGTCCCCGGTGGCGCCGGTCACGCCGGGAACGCCGCGCGTACCGCGCGATTCACTGACCACCACGACCGTCGCACCCGGGATGACGCCACCCTGGGCATCCTGGACCGTTCCCGCCAGGGTCCCCGTCGTGATCTGCGCGAACGCGGCCGGCACCGCCAGCCACCCCAGAATCACGATGATGCCCACGACCCGCGTTCCCGACCACCCCTGCATCGACACCTGCCTCCGTCTCCCTCCGGCGAGGGGTCTCAACCTTATCCGACAGGTCCGCGCGGCGCCACAGCGCCGCACGGCTTCCCCTGCCGGATGCCAACGCCACAAACGACACAGGGCGGCCGTCCCGCACGGGACGTGCCGCCCTGTCGCCCGTCGGATACGGGCCGCCGTGGCTGCGCCGCGCTACGAGATCACGCCACGTCTGACCGCGAAGAGCACCAGTTCCGCGGTGTTGTGCACGTCGAGCTTCTGCAGGATGTTCGACCTGTGGGTCTCGACGGTGGCCGGGCTCAGGCAGAGCAGCTCGGCGGCCGCCTTGTTGCTGTGGCCTTCGACCACCAGTTGCAGGACTTCCCGCTCGCGTTCCGACAGGAGTTGATACCGATCGACGACGCCCTTCTCGGCCAGGTGCCTGACGTAGTCATCGAGCATGACGCTCGCGACCGTGGGGCTGAAGAACGACTTGCCCGACGCCACGGCCGTCACCGCGTCGACGAGATCGGCGTCGGCCGAGTCTTTCAGGATGTAGCCCCGGGCGCCAGCCTGCAGGCCCTGCACGACATAGGCTTCGTCGGCATGCATGCTCAGGATCAGCACGCGGACGTCGGGCGTCCGCCTCACCACCTGCCTGGTGGCCTCG
Organism: Acidobacteria bacterium SCN 69-37; assembly: GCA_001724025.1. Taxonomy (GTDB): domain Bacteria; phylum Acidobacteriota; class Vicinamibacteria; order Vicinamibacterales; family SCN-69-37; genus SCN-69-37. Next base: position 5,364 of record MEDJ01000014.1, read on the forward strand.
ATGCCGTTGAGCAACGGCATCGCGATATCGAAGATCGCCACATCCGGTTTGGCCTCGAGCGTCTTGCGGACGGCCTCGCGGCCATCGCTCGCCTCGTCGACCACGGTCCACTCCGGCTGGTCCTCGAGGATCTTGCGGACCCCCTGGCGAACGAGCGTGTGGTCGTCCCCGAGCACGATCCTGACCTTGTTCATATATCCCTCTCTCAGGCGACGGATCCGACGACCGGCCCCTGCTGGTCCTCGGCCACCGGCACCGGCGCCATCGTCTCCGGCAGGGGCAACTCTGCCACGATCCGTGTCCCCTCGCCGGGTGCACTCTCCACGACGAGGCTGCCGCCAAGCTGCATCGCCCGTTCCTGCATGCTCACCAGGCCGAGCCCCCGCCGTGCCATCGCCGGGCGCCGGGCGCACTCGAAGCCGGCGCCGTCGTCACCCACCACCACGACCAGGCTGTGCGCGAGCCGGACCAGACTGACCACGCACGTTGCGGCGCGGGAATGTTTGGCGACGTTCGTCAGCGCTTCCTGCACAATCCGGTACGCGACGGTCTCGACCTCGCGCGGCAGCCGCTCGTCGAGTCCGGTCTCGGCGTACTCGACGCCGATGTCGTGTCGCCGGCGGAATTCCTTGATGTGGAGATCGACAGCCGCCGAGAGGCCGATGTCGTCGAGGACGGCCGGGTGCAGCATGTGCGACAGATCGCGCACGGTCTGCAGCGTGCGCTCCACGATCGGCCGTACGTCGTCGAGCAGCCCCGCGGGGCCGGCCGTCTCGTCCAGCACGTGCTGCGCCGCGGCAATCTCGAACTTGATGGCGGTCAGCGACTGCCCCACCTCGTCGTGCAGCTCCCGCGCGATCGTGCGTCGCTCTTCCTCGCGCACGCGAATGAGTTCCGACGACAGCCGCTGCAGCCCCTGCTGCAGTTCCAAGCCGCGCCGGTTCTGTCCGGCGACCTCTCGCTCCAGCCGGCCGACGTGACGGACGGCGAGCAGCACAATGGCCAGGCTGAGCAGGAGCGCGCCGCCGAAGACTTCCCAGGTCCGCCGCTGGGCCCGGCGGTAGAGCCCGCTGATCCGCGTGTTGTGATCGACGAACGACGCCCGGTTCAGCGAACCGAGTTCTCCGGCCACCACCATGAACGCCTGGCGTCCGGCCGCCAGCTGCCCACGCAGGAGCGGCGTGGCACGCGCCGACCACTCGGTCGCGTCCGACGCGAGTACGCCGTGCATGGTACGCCGCAGCTGCCCAATTTCGGTCCGGAGCCGCTCGAGGCGCGTCACCTCGGCCGGCGACTCGAGATTCGGATCGTACGCGTTCAGGCTTGCCGCCGCGCCGTCGAGGGCCCGCTCGACGGCGGCTCGCGCCGTCTCGGCCGACACCCGGTCGCGATCGAGGACGGCGTCGCGCAGCAGGACCGAACTGAGCAGGACCTGCGTGCGGGCCGTCATCAGCTGGCGCTGAGCGAGCAGGTACCGTTCGCGCACCTCTGACGTCCGCACATCGAGGTCGGCCATGTGGCGGCTGAAGTGCACGCCCGCGGCCGCCCAGACGGCGACGGTCAGGCCGAACGCCACCAGCAGGGCGGTCCGCAGGGGGACGCCCGCGAGCGGCACGTCGGGCCCCGCCATCTCGATCTCGCGACGTCCGCTCATCGACGGCCCGCCCACACGAGGGGCCGACACGAGTCCCGGCGCGGGGCCTCGGGGCGCCCCGCCGGGATACTCCCGGTGATTGGCATGGCACAGAGCATACGGCGCCGCGAAATAGTGTCAATACGTTTTGTTACTACACGATTGCGAGGAGTCCCGGACGTGGTGCCGGGATACCCATTCCTGGTGCCGCGCTGGCCACACGCCCGCGGCCGGCGAAATGAGCAGCGGCATGTCGGTGGCGTGGTTCCTGCACCGCTCGCCGGTGCCCCGCGGCTGCAGCTCGCGGGACCGCACCGGCGGCCACGCCGGGCGCTCGGGAAGGACATCACGATGAATACGGACCAGCTCAAAGGCCAGTGGCGACAGTTGGCGGGCGCCGCCAAGGCGCAGTGGGGCCGCCTGACCGACGACGAGCTCCTTCAGGTCGAGGGGAATGCCGAACGGCTCGTCGGTCTCGTCCAGGAGCGCTACGGGTACGCAAAGGAACGGGCGCAGGACGAAGTGGACCGCTTCCTCCTCCGCCATTCCACGCTCGACGACACCCGCGTCTGATACCGATACGCCGATTGCCGGCAGACGACGTCGTCTGCCGGCCGGCCCTCACGACCGCGGTCCGAGGCGGGCGAGGCTGGCCATCACGAGGCAGAGATCGATGGCATCGACGGGCTTGGCAAGATGGGCCTGGAAGCCGGCGGCCAGGGCCGCGCGCCGGGCCGTCGGCGAGGCGTGCGAGGTCAGGGCGATGGCGGGTGTCCGCCGCACGCGTCGCGATGGGGTACCGCGTACCGTGCGCAGCAACGCGTAGCCGTCCATTCCCGGCATGTCGATGTCGCTCACGAGCACGTCGACGCGATCGCGCTCGAGGCGCGCCATGGCCGCCACCGCCGAGGACACGTCATCGACGATCGCACCCGCACGCGCCACGATCTGCCGCATCGCCACGCGCGTGTCGTCGTCATCATCGACGAGCAGGACGCGCAGTCCCGTGATGTCGGGCAGGACGTCGCGTCCGGCCGACGCCGGTCCGCGTGCGACGCGCGGTGCACGGGTCGACAGGCGATCGAGCAGATCGGCCTGCCGACGCGCGTTCCGCGCGATGATCTCGAGTCCCGTCCGCAGGTCGGTCTCGGCGGGCGTCTGACCGCCCAGCAGGTGCGTCCACGCCAGAATCACTTCAGCGGCGCCCGCAGTTCGTGCAGCAGTCCGGCGTGCAGCGCCCCCGGGCCCGTCCTGAGGTATCGAGGATTCAACACGCCTGCCTCCCGGCCTTCCTCCCCTGCAACCTCATGGCCAGATCGACGCGCGCAGCGGCGTCCCCAGGACTGGGTAGCGGCCGGCCGATCGTGGGCGCTCGCGTTACCCATCGGTGGCGCACGGGCCGCACACGACGCGCGACATCGGCTGCTGCGTAACGAGTTCGCCCGACAACGCGACGGCACGCCGTTTGCTCTCTGAGGATGGCGAGTGCCTTGTGTGATGCATAACGCATCGCGAGCTGGGGAGCCAGGGTACTCGCGGGGAGGCCCGCCGCAAGGCGAGCCTCCCCTTTTTGCACCAGGACGCCGCCGATGCGCGTGACGATCATCCAGAACCCGGCGTCGGGCGATCAGGCGCTGCAGGCATCCGATCTCATCGCCGCCGTCCGTCGTGCCGGGCACCAGCCGGCCTACGCCGCGACCACGGACCCGGCCGCCGTGGCCGCGCGCCTTGCCGATCCGGGCGATCTCGTGGCGATCGTCGGCGGGGACGGCACGCTGCGAAACGTCGCCACACGTCTTATCGGCCGCGGCGTGCCCCTCACGCTGCTGCCGGCCGGCACGGCGAACAACGTCGGTCGCAGTCTCGGGATCACCGGCGAGACGCTCGCCCTCATCGATGCCTGGTCGTCGGCGACACTCGTGCCGTTCGACACCGGCATTGTCCGCGGCGCGCGCACGCCCGCACCTCTGATCGAGGGCATGGGATTCGGCCCGATTGCGGTCACCATCGCCGCACTGTCGTCGCTGACGGCCGCCGAGGCGCACGCCGCCTGGACGGCCGCCGAGGTCCGGCGCGACCTGAAGGTGCTGCGCGAGGTGCTGGCCGACTATCCTGTGCACGCCTGCCAGATCGCGATCGACGGCGAGGATCGATCGGGCGACTACATCCTCGTCGAGGTGATGAACGTGCGATCGGTGGGGCCCAACGTCACGCTCGCGCCGCAGGCGAGCGTCTCGGACGGTCTCTTCGATCTCGTGCTGCTGACCGACGCGGATCGCGTCGCGCTGCGCGAGTACCTGACCGCACGGCTCGACGGGACCGCCGCGACGTTCGATCCGCCGGTCCACCGGGGACGGCACGTCGAGCTGACGTGGCACGGCTCGCGCGTCCACGTCGACGATGAGGTGTGGCCCGACGAACGTGACGCCTCGAACGGAACGGCGTGGTCGCGCGACGGCCTGGTCCGGCTCGAGGTGCTGATGAACCCCGCCGCGCTCCAGATCCTGGTTCCGCACGTCGACGGCGGCCCGCTGCGGCTGCGGGCCTCGGGCCCCACGGCTACTTCGCCGGCCACATGATGCGCGCGGTCACCGGAAAATGATCGGACGGATACCGGCCGTCACGGCTGGTCCGGATGATCCGCGCGTCGAGCACCTGCGTACCGGGCGGCACGAGCACGTAGTCGATCTTGTCGCCCTTCGTCTCGCCGAACTTGAACGCCGTGAACGTGCCGACCTCGGTGTCCTGCGGGTGCAGCACCCGGAACGTATCGACGAACGCGGGGGCCGCGCCCGGGGCCTGCGCGTCGATCAGATGGTGCAGGGCCGGGTTGTTTTCACCTGAATTGAAGTCCCCCGTCACGACCACGGGCTCGTCCGCGTACGCCCGCGCGCGGATCCGATCGAGCAGCAGCACGGTGCTCTTCTCGCGTGACGGCTGCGACTCGTGATCGAGGTGCAGATTGTAGTGGTAGAACCCGCGGCCATCGCGATCGATGAATCGCGCCCAGCTCGAGACGCGGTTGTAGCGATTGCCCCACGTCCGCGTGCCCGGCGTCTCCGGCGTATCCGAGAACCAGAACGTGCCGGCCTCGGCCACGTGCAGTCGCGAGGTCCGGAAGAGGATCGCCGACGTCTCGCCCCCGGCCAGCCCGTCGTCCCGACCGACGCCGACGACGCCGTATCCGGGGACGGCCGCGAGAATCTCGTCGATCTGGAACCGGAAGGCCTCCTGCAGGCCGACGAGATCGGGATGCTCCTCGCGCAACAGCTCGAACAGCATCTCTCGGCGCCGCGTCCAGTGATCGTCGCCGTCGTTGGCCGTGCCGAGGCGGATGTTGTAGGTCATCACCTCGAGCGGCGACGGGGGCGCGAGTGCCGGCGCCTGGGCGCCCGATGCCGTGGACAGGCAGAGCGCGGCGCCGATGGCCAGCGCAGCGGCCGCGAAACGACGGAGGGTCGGTCTGGACATGTGACGAAACTCCCGTGGGATCGGATCAGACGCGCAGGCGCAGCCGTTCGGCCTGCGCCTGCGCCTCGAGCACCAGTTCGGTGGCCAGGAAACAATGAGCCTGCGGCATCGCGGTTTCCGTGCGATTGAGGACGTCGTCGACGACCTGGCGGCCGTACGGCAGATCGACGGACTGGCAGTCGATGTAGGTCGTCGTCTTCTGATCCGAGAGGAACAGATGGCTGCCGCCGGGACGTCCGGCGATGTCGACGTTCTTGCGGATCTCGATGAACCCGTCGGTCCCGAGGATCGTGAGGCGCCCATCGCCCCACGTCGGCAGGCCGTCTGGCGTGAACCAGTCCACGCGGATGTAGCCCGTGCCGCCGTCGCCGCGCACGAGCATGTCGCCGAAGTCCTCGAAGTCCGGGTACTGCGCGTAGTGGACGTTGCCCACCTGCGCGGCCACCACCTCGGCCGTCGTCGATCCGGTAAAGAAGAGAAACTGATCGGCCTGGTGCGAGGCGATATCGCACAGGATCCCGCCGTACCGTGCCTTGTCGAAGAACCACGACGGCCGCGACGGGAGGCTCATGCGATGCGGGCCCAGGCCAATCGTCTGGACCACGCGCCCGATGGCCCCGGCCTTCACCAGATCACCGGCGCGGACGGTGGCGCGGTTCTCGAATCGCTCGCTGTAGACGATCGAATAGATCCGCCCCGTGTCGGCCTGCACGCGCCGCACCTCGGCCAGTTGTGCCCGCGTGGTGATGCCCGGCTTGTCGGCGATGTAGTCCTTGCCGGCGCGCATGACGCGCAGACCGATGGGCGCCCGCTCGTCGGGGATGGCCGCGCTCAGCACGGCCTGCGTGGACGGATCCTCGAGGACCTCGGCCTCGCTGCGGGCGACGCGCGCCGACGGAAACTGCTTCGTGAACTGCGCGACGAGCTCGGGTTCGGCCGCGTAGACGAACGCGAGTTCGCCGCCGCCCCGGATCACCGCGTTCGTCATGCCGGTGATGTGGCCATGGTTGAGCCCGATGACCGAGAACCGGATGCGCGCCGGCGACCGCGGGCCCACCGCCTGCCTGCGCGGCTCGACGGTATCGACCCCCGACATCTGCGCCACCGCCGGGACGGCCGGCAGCACCGACATCGCTGCCGTGCCGGACATGTTCCTGATGAACGTTCGCCGATCGACCCGATCCGTTGCCATCGCCCTGCTCCCGGGAACACGGCCACGCGGCGCGCGGGCGGTCCGCTCCCTGCTCGTGTGACGGGATTATATCGATCCGCCAGCCAGCCGTGTCCGGACCGACCTGTCCGACAGCTCCGTGCCCCGGCCGGACATCCCGGCGTCAGTGATAGTGGCCGTGTTCCTCGGACCAGACGCCCATCGGCTGCCCTGTGGGCTCCCGACGCGCCGCCACGGCCATCAGCAGGCCGCCGATCAGCACGACGCTGACGGCCACCAGGACCACGATCTGCTTCGTCGTCATGCGGCGCGCCGCCACGGCATGGCAGTGTTTGTATTTCCTGCCGCTGCCACACGGACACGGTTCATTGCGGCCTACTGGACGCACCTGGACAGCCATCAGCACGTTCCTCCCCCGGACATCGAATGAGGCTGCCAGTCTATCGCGCGGCCTCAGCCCGCCACCAGCCCCGGCCGGCCCGCTTCGACCACCCAGCGGCCCGCGGTCCGCTCGGGCGCCCCGGGTGTCGTGACGCGATCGACGACCTGGAAGTCGGCTCGCAGTTCCGACGGTGTGACCGTACACGCGATGTACCCGCGGCGGGCGCTGTGGAACCGGAGGTGAGGATTGTGCTGCTGGAGCGTCGCCCAGTCCGCCGCATGCTCGGCCCCGTCGCCATTCGACGTGATCGACGAGTTGGTGAGTTCGACGCCGATGACCGGTGACTCGGGCCGCGTGAAGTCGCGCCGGAGGTCGGCCGCGTAGTGCACGTGGACGTCGCCGGACAGGATCACGGGGTTGGCCGCCCGCGTCTCGACGATGCGCGCAAAGAGCCTGTCGCGCGCCGCCGTGTAGCCATCCCACTTGTCCATCTGGAAGCGGCCGTCGGGCGCCGTGCCCACGTAGTCGCGGGCGAACGTCGGGACCTGCTGGCCGAGCACGGTCCACGTCGCACGGGCCTGGCCAAGACGATCGAACAGCCACGCCTCCTGGTCGGATCCGAGCATGGTCCGCGCCGGGTCGGTGGCGGCCGCGCACGCGGTGGCGGATCCGCCGCCGCACGCCTGATCGGATCGGTACTGCCGCGTGTCCAGCGCGCTGAGATCGAGGAGCGATCCGAACGCGAAGGATCGGTACAGCCGCATGTCGGGGCCCGATGGCAGGCTCGTGGCGCGCATCGGCATCGCCTCGTAGTAGGCCTGGTACGCGGCGGCGCGACGCAGCAGGAAGAGCGCGGGCGGGGTGTCGTCGCTCTCGTCGCGATCGCCCGCGTAGTCGTTGTCGACCTCGTGATCGTCCCACGTCACGATGAACGGCGCCGACGCGTGCGCCGCGCGCAGATCCGCGTCCATCCTGTACTGCGCATACCGTCGGCGGTAGTCGACGAGCGAGTAGATCTCGTGGCCGGCGTGTTCGCGCACGCGCGGGTCGTTCTGCCCGTTGTTCGCACGTCCCTCGTAGATGTAGTCGCCGGTGTGGAACACGAAGTCGAACTGCTGGCGCGCGATGTGCCGATACGCGGTGAACAGCCCGTGCTCGTAGTGGCTGCACCCGCACACCCCGAACCGCAACCGATCAACGGCCGTGCCGAGTGCCGGTGCCATGACCGTGCGTCCGACCTGGCTGAGCTCGCGGCCCGCCCGAAAGCGGTAGAAGTATTCCCGTCCGGGCGCGAGGCCGTCCACCTCGACGTGCACACTGTGCCCCAGTTCCGGCCTCGCCACCGTCGTCCCCTGCTGCACGATGGTCCTGAACGCCCGATCGGCCGCCACCTGCCAGCCCACCTCGACGGCCGCCATCGGCATACCGCCATCGCCGAGCGGTTCGGGCGCGAGCCGGGTCCACAACACCACACCGTCAGGCCACGGATCGCCCGACGCCACACCGAGAGTGAACGGATAGGCCTGGAACGCCATCTGGGCAAAGACGCGTGACGACACCACGGGTGCCGCAGCGGCGGCCACGCCGGCCTTCCAGGCAATGTCGAGCAACTGACGACGCGTGAGCCGCGCGTGGGTGGATCGATGGAACAGAACGGGATCGACAGGCATCGCCATGAGCGCCTCCGGAACGTGCTCTGTTTCTACAGGCGCGATGTGACGTTTCCGTGCCGGACGCGTGGCAGCCGGTCGTTCGCTCCGTGTCCCGCCCGGGGGACACGCCATACACAGTGTCCCTTGCATGTGGCACTGACAGCCGGCCGATGGCAGCAAGGCCAAGTGCCGACGTCCCTCGTCCCGTGGTCCGGACTTTGCTTTGAGCCCGTCATCCCTGGTCGGTCACTTTTCATCCGGCCCGGATCGAGGTATCGATGTTCTCCCTCTTTGGATGGACCCCGGCGCTCCGGCGCATGCTGCGTGGCAGGATGCTGCCGTGCGGATGCTCGGCGGGAGTGTACGAGACGCGGTCCGGCGAGATCGTCCAGATCGTCGATGCGCACGCGGAGTCGTGCCCCATTGCCACACACGCGGTCGACACCGTGCTCACCGGGGACGCGCCGGCCTCCGACGACGACGGCGATCCGTCGGACCCACCTCCTCCCCCGACGCTGCACCGAGTGCGCGACCATCAGGCCGACAGGTAGGTCGGCCGCGCGCCGTCTGCGCAGCCCGGACTCTGGCCCGAGGTACACTCCGGCGGCATGCCTATCGCTGCCCTGACCACACGCGCGACAACGGATCCTGTCTCGATCTATCGCTACCGTGACGGCCTGTACGCCGCCGACCTGCTCACGGCCGCCATCGTCCATTACGACGTCTTCAGCTGGCTCGCCGCCTCACCATCGACGTTCGAAGCGTTCTGTACCGGCCTGGACTTCGCGCCCCGGCCGGCCGATGTGCTGCTGACGCTCGCCGCGGCCAACGGGCTCGTGCGCTGCATCGACGGCGTGTTCACGATCACCGACACGACGCGCGAGCACCTGGTGATGGGATCCCCGTTCTACCTCGCGCCGTATTTCGCATCTCTCAAGGAGCGTCCGGTCGTCGCCGACTTCGTGCGCGTGCTGCGCTCGGGCCAGCCGGCGCACTGGGGCGCGGTCGACGACGGGCTCGACTGGCACAAGGCGATGGAAAACGAGGCCTTCGCGCAGACGTTCACCGACGCCATGGACTGCCGCGGACTGTTCCTGTCGCAGGCGCTCGTCGATCGCCTCGATCTTGCGGGACGCCGCCGGCTGCTCGACATCGGCGGCGGATCGGGCATCTACGCGTGCGTGCTGGCCGCGCACCATCCCGCGCTCCAGGCCATCGTCTTCGATCAGGCGCCGATCGATCGCATTGCCGCACGCCTGATCGACGAGCGCGAGTGCAGCGCGCAGGTCGGCGTGCAGGCGGGTAACTTTTTCACCGATCCGTGGCCGGCCGACTGCGACGTGCACCTGTTCTCCAACGTGCTGCACGACTGGGGCGCGGTCGACGTCGAGCGACTGATCCGGCGATCGGCGGAGACGATCGCGCCCGGCGGCCTGATCGTCATCCACGAGGCGTTCATCAACGCCGACAAGACAGGGCCCCGGGCCGTGGCCGACTATTCCGCCGTGCTGATGCACTCGACACAGGGCAAGTGCTACGCGACGTCCGAATACGCGCCGCGGCTGCGCGACGCCGGGTTCACGGACGTCACCTACCACGACACCGCCGCCGATCGCGGCGTGATAACCGCACGCCGCGGCTGAGGCCCCGGTGAATCACCGCCGGAGTCCCCGAGGCCGACGCCACGGGAACTCCGGATCCTCAGGTACAACGGGGACGTGCGACAGGTGGTGCGCTGACCGTGGCCGGGCAACCCGCACCCGCGGCCCGCCGTGGCGCAGCCGCACCTCTGATCTACTGCTGACTCGAGGGCGGGACGAGCTTGTTGAGCCGCATGTAGGTGACGATGTTGCCGTAGTGCTCGTTGTTGTGGGCGTTGTTGAACGCCAGGCCACCGAGCTTCGTCGACGGGATCGATCCGAACAGTGTCACCGCCTCGGCCCCTGTCGCATCGTCGATGGCGTCGAACGTGCGGCCGCAGAACGCCACGGCATCAGCCAGGGCCTGCTGGATGTCGGCCTTCGCGGTCTTCGTCTGCTCAACCGATCCCTCCGGCACCGCCTCACCGCTCACCGTGCCACAGACGGCAAAGCTGGCGTCGGCGACATGCGCAAACAGTTGTCCGAGGCTCCGCACATCGGGCGTCGCCTTGAACGTATACAGCTTCTCGGGCACCTGCTCGGCGGCACGCGTCACGTTGCCCAGGATCATGTCCGAGGCACTCCTGATCGAATCCCGCACAGCGGTCGACGGCGGCGCGGCGGGCGCCGGTGGCGGCGCCGCTGGCGCACACGCCACGCCAGCCAGGGCCACGACAGTACACAACACAGCAACTCTCATCTCGAAACCTCCAAAATCTTCGGGGACACGGTGATTATAGGGGGGTTGCAATTCTCAGGTACGACAGGGACGACGGGCGATCGGTGGGGCCGTGCAACCCTCAGGCCCTTCTCTCTCAGGGACGACGGGTGGGTACGACCCGTACGCCGCCGCGCCGCCAACGGGCTGCAGCCGCCCCACCTCCCCCGCTATGATGGCCTGTTGTGATCGCCGCACTTGGCCTCGACTTCGGTACCAGTAACAGCGCCGTCAGCGTCCTCGATGCCCAGGGCACCGCGCGCCTGGCGCGCTTCGAAAGCCGCGCCGGCTGGCGCACGACCGCCCCCTCGGTGCTCTACTTCGACCCGCCCGGCCGGGCGCCGGGCAGCAGCCGCTCATACGCCGGGCACCACGCGGTCGGTGCCTATCTCGAGGCCGACACGAAGGGTCGCTTCATCCAGTCGCTCAAGAGCTACCTGGCGGATCAGGGATTCGACGGCACGATCGTCGGCCGGCGGAAGCACTCGCTCGAAGCGCTGATCGGCCTGATCGCCGCGTCGCTGCGCGAGGACGCGGCGGCGACCCTCGGGCCGCTGCCACCGCGCGTCATCGCCGGGCGTCCGGTCCGATTCGCGCTGGCCGATTCGGCCGACGATGACGCGTTTGCCGTCGATCGGCTCCGCCGCGCACTGACCGTGGCGGGATTCGACGACGTCACGTTCGAGTACGAGCCGGTCGCCGCGGCGCACGCGTACGAGCAGCGCATCGATCGCGACGAGATCGTGCTCGTCGCCGACTTCGGCGGCGGCACCAGCGACTTCACACTCATCGAGGTCGGTCCCGGACCGCGGGCACGCCGCCAGCGCGACGTGATCGGCACGTCCGGCGTGGCCCTGGCCGGCGACGCGTTCGATCGCCAGATCGTCAGGCACGTGGTCGCCCCCGATCTCGGCGTCGATGCCCACTACACCTCGTCGCTCGGCAAGACGCTGCCGGTGCCGGCCTGGCCGTACGCGCACCTCGAACGCTGGCATCACCTGTCGTTTCTGCGCTCGCCCGACACGATCGAGATGCTCGAGCGCATCGCCACCACCGCCGAACCGGCCGGTCGCGTGGATCGCTTCATCGAGCTGATCGAGGACGACCTCGGGTTCGAACTGCACCGCGCCGTCCAGGCGACCAAGCAGGCGCTGTCGACCGACGAAACGACGACGTTCGTCTTCCGCCTCGGCAGCACGACGCTCACGCGCCAGGTGACGCGCGCCGAGTTCACCGCCTGGATCGCCGAGGATCTGGCGGCGATCGCCGCGTCGGTCGACGAACTGATGCGGAGCACGGGGCTGCCCGCCTCACGGGTCGATCGCGTGTTCCTCACCGGCGGCTCGTCGTTCGTCCCGGCCGTGCGCCGGATCTTCCTCGACCGCTTCGGCCCTGATCGGATGACCGGCGGCGACGAACTGACGTCGGTGGCCACCGGCCTCGCCCTCAGCGCGGCAGCACGCGCCTGACGCGGCCGACTACTGCCGCACGAGCTGCCCGCGCGCCACGCCCGTGGGATTGAGCACGGTGTGCACGTTGAAGTAGAAGCTGCCCGGGTTGTCGAGGATCTGCTGCGCCACAGACGGCTCGACGACCACACTGCGCTTCGTGATGCTGCCGGTCCCCCCATCGAGCGCGATCTCGCCCGCCTCGAGCCCGGTGTCGACGACGATGCCGCCAGACGCGCCCGTGACGCCGCTGTGGATGTGGGCCATCGTGATCGGCGTGCCGGCCGGGAATCCGGTCAGCGCGACCTGGAAGTCGGCCCTCGCCGCCGTGATCGTCCCGCTGCCGCTGCGCTCGATGGCCAGGTCGATGGCCGCGGTCCCCGTCCCGCTCGCCTCGGCATTGGCGACCGGCGGCACCTCATTGGCCGGCAGCAGCTGCGCGGTGAAGTGCACGGTGTCCTTGCCGGGCTCCGTCGGTGAATCGTCGCAGGCGGCACCCACGGCACACGCCGAGACCAGCAACGCGATACCAAGCAGTCGATGCATGATCGTCCCTCCTCGAGACATCGCGGTGGGGAGAGGATGCACGGCGGACAGTGGTGCAAGACACTTGCCCGCCCATCGGCGGGCGCCCCTGCCACACGGGGGCAACGACGTGCCCGATCGCAGCAGCGGGGCACACACAAAGACGCAGGGACGTGACGTGGTGACATGAATCGGTCGTCCGCCCGGACGAGGGTCGGCGATCCCGACGACGTCCGGCACCGGCGCGAGTCATCCCCCCGTCCGGTGCCCGTCTGCGATATCCTGCCGGCCCGGGCCGTTCGTCATGCACATCCCCCGTCCCGATCGCCCGCGCTGGTGGCAGTGGCCCACGATCCTGTCGCTCGATGCACCGGTCATCCTGCTGGCCTGGCAGGCCCTGGCCGCCCACGCGACGGGCGTGCCGCTCGGCTGGGCCCCGCGCGTCGTCCTTGCCGTGTCCGTGTGGCTGGCGTACATGGCCGACCGCTGGATCGAAGCGTGGCGCCTGCCGGCGTCCGCCGTGGCCACGCCGCGCCACCGATTCCACCAGCGCTGGCGCTGGCCCATCGCCACGGTGGCCGCAGCCGCCTTCGTCGCCGACATCGTCACGGCCGTCGTCGCGCTCGATGCCGACGACGTGATCGCGGGACTGTGGCTGGCGCTGGCTGCCGGCGCATACGTCGTCTCGCACCAGTGGCTGCACCGGCACGCGCCGTGGCGCGCCCCGAAGGAACTGGTGATCGCGCTGCTGCTCGCGGCGGGCGTGTGGCTGTTCGTGCGCGCGGGGACGCCGGCCGTGCTGTGGCCCACCCTCGGCCTGTTCGCCCTGCTGTGCCTGACGAACACCAGCCTCATCTCGCGATGGGAGATCGAGATCGATCGCCGGCAGGGGCAATCGTCGCTGGCACTCGGATCGGGCCGGGCGCGGCGCTGGATCACCGGGCTCCCGTGGGTGACCGCGCTGACCGCTGTCGTCGTGGCCGGCACCGGCGGTCCGTCGGCGCAGATCGTCGGCGCCTGCGCGCTGGCGAGCGCGCTGATCCTGGGCGCCGTCGATCTGGTCGAGCCGCGCATCGACTGGCCGCTCGCGCGCGTCTGCTCCGACGCGGCCCTGTTGACGCCGATCGTCGCGCTGGTGCTCACGTGAGCGGCTTCGACCGCGTCGCGCGCATCTATCGCTGGCTCGAATACGTGGCGTTCGGGTCGTCGCTGCAGCGCGCCCGCACCGCGCACCTGCCGGCGCTCGCTGACTGTCGCGACATCCTCGTCATCGGCGACGGCGACGGCCGCGCCATCGCGCAACTGGCCGTCGTCGCGGCGCACGCGCGGATCCACAGCATCGACATGAGCGACGCCATGCTGCGCGAGGCCGCACAGCGCCTGCCGGCCGCCGCGCGCGATCGCGTCACGTTCGCGCGCGCCGATGTCCGGACGTTCGATCCGGGCCACCACGCCTGGGATGCGGTGCTGACGATGTTCGTGCTCGACTGCCTGACCGAGGACGAGGTGCGGCGCGTGGTGACGACGCTGGCCGGCGGCCTGCGTCCGGGCGGACGCTGGCTGTTTGCCGACTTCGCGATTCCCGAGCGCGGATGGCGTCGGCTGCGCGCGCGGGTGTGGATTGCGTGTCTGTACTGGTTCTTCCGCTGGCGTGCCGATCTCGCGGTGTCACGCCTGCCGGCGTCGGAAGCCATCATCACCGCCGCGGGTTTCGTCCCCGTGGCCGTCGACGTGCGTCAGGCCGGCATGATTCGGAGCATCTGCTACGAACGCGAGGGGGCATGATGCCCCGAGGCTGACGCGTCGGGGCTCCGATCGCCTCGCCGCCGCCGTCTATTGTCCGGCCTCGAGTTGCCGGATGTAGGCGAGGCCCGCGGGGATGTTGACTTCCGGCGTCGACGATTCTTCTTCGATGATGTGCCACTCGACCGACGTGCCGCGCGCGGCCTCGAGCACGGCCTTGATATCGACCATGCCGGTGCCGAGCGGGACGCTCGTGTCGGCCGGCGCGGTGCCCGTGGCATCGCGCGGCGTCCCCTCGCGCGCATCCTTCAGGTGCGTCGAGACGAAGCGCGTCGGATAGCGACGCAGCAGCGCGGCGGGATCGGCACCGCCGAGAAACGCCCACATCACGTCGAGCTGGAACTTGACGTTGTCGGCATCGGTCCGCGCCACGATCGTGTCGAACAGCGTGTCCTCACCCGATCCGGTGGGGACGAACTCGAAGCCGTGCGTGTGATAGAAGAACGTCAGCCCGGCGTCCTTCAGCAGCCGACCGGCCCTGTTGAACGCCTCGACGGCCCTGTCAGCGTCGGCCGCGTCGAACGGTGCGTCGTGCGTGAACCAGGCGTTCCCCACGTACTGGATCCCGAAGAACTTCGCGTCGTCGATGAACCGCGCCGGATCCTTCAGCAGCGCGTCGAGATCGATGTGCATCGAGATCGGGGTGAGGCCCGCCTTGTCGAGCTCGGACTTGAAGGCCTCACGCGACAGGCCGGCGGTGCCGGCCAGTTCGACGTGACTGAACCCCATCGCCTTCACCTTCGCGAGCGTGGCGGGTACGCCCTCGGCGGCAAACAGCGCGTTGACGCTCCACAACTGGAGGGCCACCGGGTTCTTCAGCAGGGGCGTGGTCGCGATCACCGGTGCCGGCTCCGGAGCCTCGGCCGGACGGCCGCACGCCACGAGGGCCAGGACACACGCGACGACAACGGCCAGACCCGTCGTCCGACGCAGGACACACACACCACGGAACATCTGCATTCCCCGCCTCCCCCTTCCACGCCGCTCGCGCACGCCGGAAGTCAGAGGAGTATATCGCCTCGCTGGCGGCCCTCAGGACGGGCGGCGAGGCCCCGACGCGAAAAACATGAAAGAATTTTCGCCATGCCGACCCGCGTCCTGTTCGTCTGCCTGGGCAACATCTGCCGATCGCCGGCGGCCGAGGGCGTGTTTCGGCACCTGGTCGAAGACACCGGGCTGCGCGAGGCCTTCGTTGTCGATTCGGCAGGCACCGGGGCGTGGCACGCGGGGGAACCACCCGATCGCCGCATGCAGGCCGCGGCTGCGCAGCGGGGCCTCCGCCTCTCCAGCATCGCCAGGCAGGTCGTCCCGAGCGACTTCGAGGACTTCGACTGGATCCTCGCGATGGACGCGTCGAACCTGCAGCACCTGCGGCGCCTGGCGCACCCGAGCCACCATCACAAGATCCGGAAATTCCGCGACTTCGATCCGGACGCGCCCGGCGCCGACGTCCCCGATCCGTACTACGGCGATGCCGACGGCTTCACGACGGTACTCGACATCGTCACGCGGACGGCGCAGGCGCTGCTCGCCCATCTGCGTGCCGCCGCACGCCCCGACAGAGCACACGTGACCCCATGACCGACGAGCAACCGGATCTCACCTGCCCCGACTGCGACGAGCCCGTCGCCTTCGCCTTCGGATCGACGAGCGGCGTGGGCGCCCACAAGCGCGGCGACGCCTTCAACACGACGCCGGACACGACGCACTACGTGTGCTTTCCCTGCGGGCGCGCGTGGAAGCAGCGCCTCGGCGGGCGCCTGACGCCGGACGTGGTCGGCGAACTGACGTTCTTCACGTGTCGCGATCACACCTGCGGCGCGGCGATGACCGTGACCGACCTGGCCCCGACAGCCGCGGGCACCGCACTCACGTGCGCGCACGGCCACCAGTTCATCGTCGTGGCCGACGACGACGGGTTGACGCTGGCAGCGAAATGACGGGAAAACGAATGGCGGAAAGGGTAAGCGGCAGAAACGGACGGCGATGACGCGAAAGCGACCCGGCCGTGCGGCCAGGTCGCCTTCTGGTTCCGGATTCCGACGATCGACGCGGGATCCTGCGTCCGCGAACGGAGCTAGATCAGGCCGTTCAGCGAGCGCAGGGCACGCACGCGCACCTTGCGGCTGGCCGGCTTGGCCTTGATCGTGATCTCCTCGCCCGTGAACGGGTTGCGGCCCTTGCGCGACTTCGTGGCGGGCTTGTTGACCGTCTTCAGCTTCATCAGGCCGTTGAAGTTGAATTCGCCCGAGCCCTTCTTGCCGAGGTCGGCCGCGATGATCGCGGTCAGCACATCGAAGACTTCCTTGACCTTGGTCGTCTTCAGCTCGGTCGCCGCCGCAATCTCCTTGACGAGATCGCCCTTGGAGCGACGCGACGACGCCGGGGTGGCCTTGAACGGTTTCTTCTTAGCGGTCTTTGCCATGTGAGGGTCCCTGTGATCCGTAGTGATCAGGCTGATTTTGCCGCGTCAGCGTCGTGCCGACCGGAACAGCGGCGCTCAGTTTACTCTGGTTTCCGCCATTCCACACCCGAAATCCACGTGTTTCCCCGGTGTTTTCGCCCACTCCGGAGGTCAGCGGCGCCATACGTAACATCGGGCCACGCCGCGCCGTAGACATCGGGAGGCGTTCGATCCCTGGAGTTCTCATGAATCATCACGGTTTTGTCGCTCGCTTTCGTCTTCATTCCCTGGCCGTCGCGTGCGCGACGGTCTGTCTCGTCGGCCTGTCCGAGGGCGCGCTCCGCGCCGAACCACAGAACCAGACGCGCTACGTGCCGGCCGCGTCGGGCAACGAGGCGCGCTATCGCGTCCGCGAACAGTTCGTCGGCGTCAACCTGCCCAACGATGCAGTGGGCACGACATCGGCCGTCACCGGCGCGATCGTGCTCGATGCCACCGGCGCCGTCGTTGCCGGGGCGTCGACGTTCGTCGTCGATCTCCGCGGCCTGAAGAGCGATTCGGAAAATCGCGACCGCATCGTGCAGGGTCGCATCCTCGAAACCGAGCAGTTTCCCACGCTCGAGCTGGCGGTGACGGCGTTGCGCGGCCTGGCGTGGCCGCTGCCGGCCTCGGGCGATCTCACGTTCGAACTCGTGACCGACATGACGGTGCACGGCGTGACGAAGTCCAGGACGTGGCAGGTGACCGCCACCCCCAGGGCCGGCGGCCTGGCCGGGCGCGCGTCGACGTCGTTCACGTTCGGCGACTTCGGCATGCCGGTCCCGACGAGCTTCCGGCTCCTCAGCGTCGAAGACAACGTGCGGCTCGAGTACGACTTCCATCTCGTGCCCGGCTGATCAGGCGGATGCCGGGGGCGGGCGCCCGTGCCCGCCCGACGCTTTGTGCTACCGTCGATCCTCATGTCTGGATCGCCGTTCACCATCGGGATCATTCAGGATCACGCCACCGCGGACGTGGCGCAGAACGTGGCGCGCGCCGAAGCGCTCGTGCGCACGGCCGCCGCGCGCGGGGCGCAGATCGTGTGCCTGAAGGAATTGTTCGACGCGCCGTACTTCTGCAAGAAGCAGGATCACGATCGCTTCGACCTGGCCGAACCGATCCCCGGCCCGACCGTCGAGCGGCTCCAACGACTGGCTGCCGAACTGGCCGTCGTCCTCGTGGTGCCGATCTTCGAACGCGAGGCGGCGGGCGTCTATCGCAACTCGGCCGCCGTCATCGACGCGGATGGACGCCTGCTCGGCGCGTACCGCAAGATGCACATTCCGGACGATCCGCTCTTCAACGAGAAGTTCTACTTCACGCCGGGCGACGGTCCCATCGACGGCCGCGCCGGCGAGGCGAACGTCCCGGGCTTCCGCGTGTGGCACACACGGTATGCCACGATCGGCGTCCTCATCTGCTGGGACCAGTGGTATCCCGAGGCCGCGCGCATCACCGCGCTGATGGGTGCCGAGGTCCTCTTCTACCCGACGGCCATCGGCTGGCACCCTGCCGAGAAGGCCGAGTGGGGCCAGGCGCAGATCGAGGCGTGGCAGACGACGCAGCGTGCGCACGCGATCGCGAACGGCGTGTACGTGGCCTCGCCCAACCGCATCGGACACGAAGACGAAGCCGGCACGGACGGCATCACCTTCTTCGGTCACTCGTTCATCGCCGATCCGTTCGGCCGCGTCGTGGCATCGGCGGGCGAGGAAGAAGCCGTGCTCGTGGCCACCTGCGATCCGGCGCTGATCGAGTCGACGCGGCGCAACTGGCCGTTCCTCCGCGATCGCCGCATCGACGCGTACGGACCAATCCTCCGGCGGTACATCGGCGCATGACCGGGCCGATCGCGCCGCTGCGGATGCCGGCCGAGTGGGAACCGCACCGCGCCACCTGGATCGCCTGGCCGCACCACGAGCCCGACTGGCCCGGCAAGCTCGAGGCCATCCCGTGGGTCTACGCCGAGATCGCCCGCCTGATCGCGCGCCACGAGCCCGTCGAGATTCTCTGCGCGTCCGACGAGGCGTGCGAGGGCACGCGCGAAGCGCTCGCCGCGCACCGCGTGCCGTTCGATCGCGTCCGCCTGCACGCGGTGCCGACCGATCGGGTGTGGCTGCGCGACAGTGCCCCGACCGCCGTCCACGACGCGGCCGGCCGGGTCGCGCTCGTCAACTGGGCGTTCGACGGCTGGTCGAAGTACGACAACTGGCGACAGGACCTCGGCGTGGGCCCGGCCATCGAGCGCATCACCGGCCTGCCCCGCATCGAGCCGAAACGGCCATCCTCGTCCGATCGCCTGGTCCTCGAGGGCGGCGGCATCGAGACCAACGGCCGCGGCCTGCTCCTCGTCACCGAGGAGTGGCTGCTGTCCGATATCCAGGTCCGCAATCCCGGCCTCGGACGTGATGCCTACGAGGCGATCTTCGATCGCTGGCTCGGCGCCACGCGGACGATCTGGCTCGGCGAGGGCTGCGTGGGCGACGATACCCACGGTCACATCGACGACATCGCGCGGTTCGTGACGCCAGACACCGTGGTCCTGGCGGTGGAAGCCGACCCGGCCGACGACAACCACGCGCGGTCGCAGGACAACGTCCGCCGGCTCGAACTGGCCGCGCGCGATCCGCGCGTCGGTCCACTACGGCTCGTCCATCTGCCGTTTCCCGAGCCGGTCTTCTGGCACGGCGATCGGCTGCCGGCCAGCTACGCGAACTTCTACATCGCCAACGGCGTCGTGATCGTGCCGACGTTCAACGATCCGAACGATCGCGTGGCACTCGACATCCTCGCGGGCCTCTTCCCGGACCGCGAGGTGATCGGCCTGCACGCCGTCGATCTGGTGCTCGGCCTCGGGACGCTGCACTGTCTCACGCAGCAGGAACCGGCACCGCGCTGAGCCTCGGACAGCACGGCCTCGACGCGCGCCTGGCGCGTGTGTGCTGACAGCGCGAATTTCCCGCCGCCCGCGGCGCAGCCTGGCACCGGCGCTGCCACCGAGGCAGACGGATCGCCGGCCGCCATTGGTCGCAATCTTGCTGATCGTCCGGCCATGCGCTGCCGACACTTCGCCGCCCCGGTCCTGATCGTTCTCCTGATCGCCACGGGCGCCGGGTGCGCCAGATCGCCAGCGCCTACGCCTGTCTGCACCCTCACGATTGCGCCGGCCAGTCACGCGCTGCCGGCAGATGGCGGCACGCGCACCGTCACCGTGACGGCCTCGTCGGCCAGTTGTGCCTGGACCGCCACCACGGCTGCCGGGTGGATCGGGCTGACGCCGACCAGCAGCGGCACGGGGTCCGGCAGCTTCGATTACACCGTGGCGGCCACCCCCGAGACAACTCAACGCTCGGCCACGATCCTGATCGGCGAGCAGACGCACACCGTGACGCAGGCGGGACGCGACGCCGATCCGCCTCCGCCGCCGGTCTGCAGCTACACCCTGACGCCTGACGACGCGACCGTGGGTGCCGCGGGCGGAACCGGCGCGGTACAGGTCGGCACCGCCAGCGGCTGTGCGTGGACGGCCCTGTCGAGCGACACATGGCTGGCGATCGAGGACGGCTCAACAGGCAGCGGCCCGGGCGTCGTCCGGTATCGCGCCGCGGCGTACGACGGCACGACGCGGCGCACGGGGACGATGACCATTGCCGGCCGGACGTTCACGCTGACGCAGGACGGCATCGACACGTCGACGTGCAGCTACAGCGTGTCGCCCGTCACGTTCGATCCGTGCCTGCTCGCGGGATCGGTCACCACACAGGTGCAGACCACGGCGAACTGTCCGTGGACCGTGACGTCGACAGCGCCGTGGCTGTCGATCGACGGCGCGGCCGCGCGCACCGGCGCCGGCGACGTGCGCATGACGTTCCCGTCCAACTACGCCGCCCCGCGCGAGGGCGTGATCGAGATCCGCTGGCCAACGACGACCGCGGGCCAGAACGTGCGCGTGGCCCAGGCCGGCTGCCTGTACGCCACGAGCGCCTCGACCATGGCCGTGGCCGCGGCCGGAGGCGCGCTGACGTTCGACGTCCTCCAGCAGGCCATGCCCAACTCCTGCGGCGGGCCGCTGCAGGATGCCTGCGTCTGGTCGGCCACGACGGGCGCCTCGTGGATCACCATCACCTCCACGATGCCGAAGCGGGGGGACGCGTCCGTGGCGCTCACCGTGGCGCCCAACACGACCGCCCAGGCCAGGGCCGCGACGATCGTCGTCCAGGACCGCGTGGTGACCATCGAGCAGGCCGGCACGGTGCCCTGAGGTCACTCACTGCTTCAGCGCGGCGGTCGGATCGATCCGGGCCGCGCGGCGCGCGGGCACGTAGCAGGCCATCACCGTTGCCAGGAGGATGGTGACCGGTACAACGAGGATCGCGATCACCCCGCCACCGGCCGAGTCCGGCAGGAACAGCGTGCTCGTGATCACCTGGCGCAGGAGCATGGCCACGATGCCGCCGGCCACGGCTCCGACGAGGACAGGCGCGACCCCCTGCCGGATCACCATCAGCAGCACGTGTCGCGGCGTCGCGCCCAGCGCGAGCCGCATGCCGATCTCGCGCGTCCGGATCGTGACCAGGTGCGAGAGCACGCCGTAGAGTCCGGACAGGACGATCGCGAGTCCGGCCATGCCGAGCAGCGTCGCAATGCTGCCGGCCGCCACACTGACGTCGGTGACCGGCCCGAACATCTCGCGCCCCGTGTGGAGATTGGCCAGGCCGATCGCCGGCTCGATGGTCACGAGCGCCGCACGCACGTCCTCGAGACGGCGCACGGGATCGTCCTTGGCGCGTGCGATGAAGAACAGCGGCACGTCGGGACGCCCGATCAGCGGTTCGTAGATCGCCAGCATCGGCTGACGGACATGACCCGCCGTCGAGGCGGCGAGTCCCACGATCGTGCGTGACTCTCCTGCCGGAGTGGCGCCCTGCCCGTTCCGCACGATCGTGATCGGCTGCCCCACCACGTCGTCTCGTCCGAAAACGAGTCGCGCGAGCGCGACATCGATGACTACGGCCGTGTTGTCGGTGTCGCGCCCGTCGAGTCCCGTGCCGGCCACGAGATCGATGCCCGCCGTGCGGAAGAACGGCCCGGACACGGCAATCACCTGCACGGGAATCGGGGGCCCCTGGCGCACGACCGTACCGACCCAGCCGGGTCGACGGAACGGGAAGCCGGCAGACACCGCCGCCGACGCGATGGCCGGATGCCGCGTCAGCCGATCGATGACGCCTTCGACGAGTCGCGTCGTCCTGGCCGCATCAATCCCCTGGAGCGGCAGGTCGACGGCCGCCACGGCGAGGCTATCGAGATCGGTGCCGCCCGTGAAGCGCCCGGCCGCCGTTATCTCGCCGATGAACACGGACGCCGTGGCGAGCAGCGCCATGGATACCGCCACCTGCCCCGCGATCAGTGCGCGTCGTCCCCGCCAGCGCGGGACCACGGTGGGCGAGCCGGACGCATCGAGCGCCGCACGGTGTCCCTGACGCGACAACCACCAGCCCGGCACCACGCCGGCAACGACGGCCGCGGCCACCATCGCCCCGATCCCCGCGATCCACACCACGGGATCGAGCCTCGGTTGCAGCAGCAGCGACACGCCTCCGCCCGCCGTCACCGGATGCGAGAGACCGCGCATCAGCAGGGCGCTGATCGCGAACCCGAGACCGCCGCCGATCGCGCTCATCACCAGCACATCCAGCGTCGTGCCAAATACAAGACGTGCGCGCGAGGCGCCGAGCGCCATGCGGATCGCCAGTTCCTGCCGGCGCGTCACCCCACGCGCGACGATCAGGTTCGCCAGGTTGGTACACGCGACGAGCAGCACGAGGCTGACGGCCGCGATCAGCAGTGCGGCAATCGGCGGACCGAACTCCGTCGCGCTCTCGTCCATCATCAGGTCCTGACTGCGACGGACGACCCACGGGCGCGAGACCTGGTACGGCAGCGGCGTGAACGCGGGCGACAGATCGCGGCCGATCGGGAACTCGGCATCGAGTTGCCGGCCGATGGCCGTCAGGTCGACGGCCACCTGCCCGATCGTCACGCCGGGCACCGGGCGGGCGCGCAGGTACAGCCAGCGGGCATCGCGATTCGCGCGGCGTCGCTCGAAATCGATCCGTTCGAAGAGTGGTGCGGTCGACAGCGGCACCCACACCGTGGCCGGGAAGCGGCCATTGGAGAACAACCCGACGAACGATCGCGGGGCCACGCCAATCACCTCGAACGCGTGGCCCCCGAGCGTCACCTGTCGTCCCACGATGTCCGGCCGCCCCCCGAACATCCCCCGCCACACGTCATCGCCAATGACGACGACAGGCGGCGCGCCGGGCTGATCGTCGTGCGGCTGGATCAACCGGCCGAGGGAAGCCGACACCCCGAGCAGCGGGAAATAGCCGCCGCTGACGAGCTCACCGATGCCCGTCCGGCTCTGGCCGTCGGCGACGATCACGTGGGTCATCGACGCGAACGCGATCACGTCGCGCATCGTCGTCTGCCGGCGTTGCAGATCGTGGAAGTCTTCGAGCGAGAACCCGAACATCGCGGGCCCGCCGGTTTTCGTGTGCGACAGCGTGAGCAGATCGTGCACGTCGGCCACGCCCGGCGGCGGCGCGGCCACGGCGCGCACGAGTGCGCACGTGACCATGACGGCCGCCACCCCGAACGCGATCGTGACGATGCTGAAGATCGTGAAGAGCGGCGCGGCCTTCGAACGACGCCAGGCGGCGGCCAGATCGTCCCGGCGAATCATCGGCCTCGATTAGACACCCGCGGTCAGGTCCAGGAAAGCAGAAATCGCGAGACGGGTCCAACTTGACGCGCACGGGGCGGTCCGCGCCACAATCACGCGGTGCCGCGTCGTCTGCTGTTCCTCGCGTGTGCGCTGGTCGTCCTGGCGCTGGCCGGGTGGCACCACGCGTCCTCCGATCGACCGGCCGATCGGCACGCCGACAGGGCCGATCGCCTGGCAACGGCGCAGATCCAGCCCGATCCGGCGCTGGCAGCCGTCATCACCGACGCCACGGTCGTCGCGCCGACCGCGCCGACGCCGATCGCGTCGGGCTGGGCCCGCCACCTGCGACCGGCCGACACGGCCATCATCGTCAGCCACGCCGCCGCACGCCCGGTGCCCGACGCCGCGGGTCCGCTCACGTTCCCCCTCCTGATCTGATTCGTCCCCTCCGCCGCACGCCGTTGTCAGTCGTGGTGTGTCCGTTTGCCGCCCTGGGAGGGGTCCATGAATCGTCGTCTGCGCTGGAAGCTCATCACCGTTCTCATCATCATCGTCGGTACCTCGGCCCTGGCGTGGCTGCCGCCCGTGGCCGCGCGCCTGGGCCTGCCGATTCCCGATGCCATCGCCGCCCGGGGCCTGCGCCTCGGGCTCGACTTGAAGGGCGGCGTCCAGTTCGTCCTGCGGGTCAACGCGCAGGAGGTGCTGGCCCTCGATCCCACGGCCACGCGGGACGAGGTGGTCCGCCAGGCCCGGCAGGCCGTCGATCGCCGCATCAACGCACTGGGCGTCGTCGAGTCGGTGATTGCCGTGCAGGGCGACCACCGCGACGAACTGCTGATTCAGTTACCGGGCTTCACGGACGTGGCCCGTGCGCGCGAGGTCGTGGGCGCGACGGCCCGGCTCGAGTGGCGGCTCGTCGAGGGCGACCACCTCGGTGACGCCGCGGTCACCGGCCGCGACGTCCGGCGTGCCTGGGTCGCGCGCGACGACTTCGGCCGGCCGGCCATCGGCTTTGCCCTGACGGCCGACGGCGCGCGCCGGTTCGCCGACCTGACGTCCCACCACATCGGCCGCCAGATCGCGATCGTGCTCGACGACCAGGTGCAGTCGTCGCCCGTGATCGAGACGCCCATCACGGGCGGCGAGGGCGTCATCCGTGGCAGCTTCTCGCGGGCCGAAGCCACGGATCTCGCGCTGCTCCTCCAGTCCGGCGCCCTGCCCGTCTCGATGACGTTCCTCGGTGGCGAGTACGTGGGCCCGACGCTCGGCGCCAGTTCCGTGCGCGCCGGCGTGATCGCGTCGCTCGGCGCGGCCTGGCGCTGGTCATCATCTTCGTGCTGGCCTACTACAGGCGCGCGGGCATGAACGCCGTCGTCTCGGTGGTCGCCAACGTCGCGATGCTCCTCGGCGTGATGGCGTCGCTCGGCGCGGCCATCACGCTGCCGGGCATCGCCGGCCTGATCCTGACGATCGGCATGGGCGTCGATTCGAACGTGCTGATCTTCGAACGCATCAAGGAGGAGCTGAAGGCCGCTCAGCCGATGCGGCGCGCCATTTCGGCCGGCTTCGATCGAGTGTTCCTGACGATCCTCGACACGCACGTCGCGTCGCTGATTGCCGCCGCCTGCCTGTTCCAGTTCGGCGACGGCGCGGTCCGCGGCTTCGCCACGGCCCTCAGCCTCGGTCTGCTCACCAACGTCTTCACCGCCGTCGTCGTCTCGCGCACGATGTTCGAGATCACGATCACGAACCGCCGGCCGCTGACGTTCGGGGCGCTGTGGATCGAGCGCTGGCTCGGGATCGGCACGACGACGGGCGAGGAACCCTGGCTGCAGCGGGCGATCTACACGGCCATCCACTTCCGACATGCGGCCGTGTGGTTCTCGGCCGCCGTCATAGCCGCGAGCGTCACCGCGACGATGGTGCACGGCGTGTCGCTGGGCCTCGACTTCACCGGCGGCACCGCTGTCGTCGCCACGTTCGACGCGCCGATCGACGAAGAGGTGATCCGCCACGTTCTGCCCGAGGGATCCACGGTGCAGCGCTACGGCGCCACGCCGGATCGCACGCTCCAGATCCGCGTGCCGCAGGCCCCGACCGTCACCGATGGCGACGACCAGGCCCACGTCCACGCGATCACCACGGCGCTGTCCGCTCCGTCGCTGCCGCCGTCGCACATCGATCGGACCACGACGATCGGACCGACCTTCGGCCGCGATCTCCAGCAGAAGGGGACGTACGCACTGGTCGGGGCGCTGCTCGGCATCGCGGCGTACGTCGCCATGCGCTTCCGTCCGGGCTTCGCCGTCGGCGCCACAGTCGCGACCGTGCACGACCTGGTGGTGACGATGGCCGTGCTCGGCATGGCGGGCTACGACCTCGACCTCAACATCGTGGCCGCGCTGCTGACGGTGGCCGGCTACTCCGTCAACGACACCATCGTCATCTTCGATCGCGTGCGTGAGCGACTGCGAGCGTCGGCGCGGGTCACGCTCGACACCGCGATCAGTCAGGCGGTCATCGACACGCTCGGCCGCACGATCATCACGTCGGGCACGACGCTCGCGGCGGTGATCGCGCTGTATCTGTTCGGGGGGACGGTGCTTGCCGGCTTCGCCTTCACCGTCATCGTCGGCATCATCATGGGCACGTGGTCGACGGTGTTCGTGGCCGCGCCCGTGGCCGCGCTCGTGACGCGGCCACGGGCGCGCGGTCGGGAGACCGCGCCGCGGGTGGCGACGATCGAAGCGGGCGACAGCCTGTCGTGATTGCGGCGCGCCCGCGGGGCGCGCCCGCGGGGCGCGCCGGGACGCCGGCTCAGGCCGGCGTCCCGGCCCGGCCCGCGGCGCAGCGCGGGCACACACAGACGACGTCGCGGAGCGCCGGGGGGATCTGTGCCAGCACCGTGTCCGGGATCCGGACCGCGACGCACCAGCACGTGCCCGCGCCGCTGACGAGCCCGCACGCGTTGTCCGCTCCGCAGAGCGGACAACGCGTGGGATCGGGCGCGGCCCCGGTGTCGGGCCCCGCGTGGGCATCGGGCATCGGCGTCTCCACTCGATCCGCTACGGCGCGCGGAAGAGCCGCAGGTTCTGGACGACCCAGGCCGGCGCGCCGGCGTCCGATCCGGTCTGCGTGATCCGTACGAACCTCGCGCGGACCGGGGCGAACGACGCCACTGTCAGCGGCAGGCCCTGGCCGCTCGCGACAGGACTCGACCACGTGGTGCCGTCCATCGAGACCTGCACCTGGTACGCGCGCGGATAGCCCGGCGTCGGTGGTTCGGCGGCCGGGGCCGCGCCGCCTCGGCCGCCGCGCCCGCCGCCGCGGCCCACACTGCCGAGCGGTCCACCGCCCGCCGCGTCGAACTGCACCTCGGTCAGCAGCACGGGTTCGGGCAGGGCCACCTGGAACCACATCCCGGCCTGCTGCGGCGTGCCGGAGGTCCAGCCGCGCAACGTGAGTCCGGACGCCGCCGCATCGCTGTTGTGACTGGCCGTCACCGTCCACGTCGGCTGCGGCTGCAGATCGACGGGCAGCGCGCGCTCGATCTCGTCGGCGGTCCACATCGACGCGCGATCCGCCGACGCCGCGCGCACGCGCGCGACGTCGGCCGGCGTGATGAACGTGCCCGTGTTGCCGAACGCGTTCCTGATGTACGAACCGACGTCGGCCATCCATCCGTCGGTCTGCTGGCCCATCGGAATCATGACCTGCACGTAGTCGCGGCCGGCGACCGGTCCCGTCAGTCCGTGCAGCAACGTCTTGATCACGTAATCGCGATGCGCCTGCACGCGTGGCGATCCCGCGAGTGCGGGCGCCATGGTGGCGCCAGACGGGCCGCCGGCCATCGGCGCGCCACGGCCGTCCTCGCCGTGGCACTCGAAGCAGAGCTCACCGTAGATCGCCTCGCCCCGCGCGATCTGCTGCTGGTGCTCCGGGCTGAGCGCGGCCGGCGCCGTGACCGCGCTCGGCGGCGGATCGAGCAGGAACCGCCCGATCTCCTGCACACCGCGGGCCTGGTTCGACGCCATCGCCGCGGCAATCACCGCCTTCGCGTCGGCCGCCTTCAGCACGTTCAGCGTGAGGAGAGCCTGTACAGTCACGTCGATGTCCGCGTCTTTCGCGGCCGCGGCGTAGTCGGCGGCAAACGATCGGTCGCCTGCCTTGTAGAGCGTCTCGCTGGCACGCAGAGCCTGCACGCGCATCCGCGGGTTCGGATCCGCCAGCACCCCGCGCACGAGCGCCGCATCGAGCGCGTCGAGCCCCTCGAGCGTCCACAGCGAGTGGAACCGCGCGAGCAGGTTCGTGGACGTGCGCGCCAGTTGCTGCAGGGCCGGGACGACGGATCGATCCTGCTTCAGGATGATCAGCCGCTGCGCCGTGTCGCGCCACCAGCCGTTCGGGTGGCTCAGGTGCGCCACCAGTTGCGCGGCCGACTCGTGCAACATGCGAGGCTGCGTACGGTCGAGATCGATCCCGTCCGTGGCCGGCACCGGCATGTCCATCGACGTCGGTCCCGCTGCCGTTCCGTCGTACCGCAGCCGCCAGATCCGGCCGTACTGCGTCACCTTGTCGAGTTGATACTGCTCGACCTTCGCCCGTAGGTACGAGCCGCGCGGCACCCACTGCGCTTCCTGGATGATGCCGTGGTACATGTCCGCGATGTAGACGGCGCCATCCGGTCCCGTCTTGATGTTGACCGGCCGGAACAGCGGATCGGTGCCGAGCAGGAACTCGGATCCCGGGTGCGCGTTCTGCAGTTGCGTCAGGCCATCACGCTTCACGATCGT
Source organism: Acidobacteria bacterium SCN 69-37 (assembly GCA_001724025.1). Lineage (GTDB taxonomy): Bacteria > Acidobacteriota > Vicinamibacteria > Vicinamibacterales > SCN-69-37 > SCN-69-37. Next base: position 33,773 of record MEDJ01000014.1, read on the forward strand.
GGCACGCCGTACGAGGCGCCCGACCGGCTCGGTGATCAACAGATCGCCGACGAGATCCGCGGGCAGGCGATGCGACCGGACGACATCGGCACCCGACGTCGCGGTGAAGTGATTGAGCGAGCCGAGCGGCTGGCGGATGCGGCGCATGCCCCCCTGCATGTCGCCGATGCCCGGCGCGGGCCACACCGTCTGGAACTCGGGCTCGAAGCCGTCGTCGAGCGTGAGCGCGCCGTAGTGGATCGGGAACTGGAAGTTCACCGGTCCGCGCTCGGCGCCCGCGTTGATGAACCACGGCTTGCCGTCATCGTCCTGCGTCAGGCCGAACGATGCGCCGTTGGGCGCCGTCGGCTCGCGCAGGATGCCGCCGGGCGTCCAGCGGAACCGGAACGCGTTGTACGTGCTGTAAATCCAGTTGTCGAGCGCCCAGACGAACCCGGCCTGCTCGTGCTCGACGTTGCCGTCGCGACCGCGCCCGACGCCCGTGTACCACACGGTCTTCGTGTCGGCCACGCCGTCACCGTTCGTATCGCACAGCTTGATCACGTCGTCCGAGTGCGTCTCGTTGGTGAGGAGGCAGTCGTTGTCGATCGTCAGGATCATCCGCGGCCAGACGAGGCCGTCGGCGAACACGGTGTGCCTGTCGTAGGTCCCGTCGCCGTTGGTGTCCTCCCATCGACTGATGCGATTGATCGGATCGTGCTCGCGCGTCGCGTCCGCGTCGATCATGTAGCTGCGGAACTCCGAGACGTACATCCGGCCGTTGCCGTCCCAGTCGATGACCGCCGGATTGTTGATATCGGGATCGGCAGCCACGAGTTCGAGGCGATAGCCCGCGGGCAGCAGGAACGTCGCGGCTTCCTCCTGCGGCGTTCGCGGCCGGATCGGCGGCTTCGGCGAGAAGTCGGCGCCGACGTTCGGATTGCCGGTCGGCGCGCCGTCGGGCGTGATCGTCCCGCGGCCCGGTCCCTGAGCCGACACACCCCACGACGCCGCGGCCACGACCCCGGCGGTCAACAGGCAGCCCACAGGCCCGCGCCACGCGGTACAGAAGCGATGCTGGAACATGGGCACGGATTATAGCCGTCGCTTCGTGCCTCACCATACCGGCGTGAGCCAGGCGTGACGCGCCTGCACACGCCCTCGCACGACGGCCTCGAAATGGGCCGACAACCGCGTCGTGACCGGGCCGACCTGGCCGTCGCCAATCGTCCGTCGATCGACGGATCGGACCGGCGTGATCTCGGCGCCCGTGCCGCACAGGAACATTTCATCGGCGACGTAGAGTTCCGTCCGGCCAATCGGCCGCTCGACGAACGGGATGCCGAGATCCTCCTGCGCCAGCGCGATGAGGCTCTGCCGCGTGATGCCGTCCAGGTTGTCCTCGGTGCTCGGCGGCGAGATCAAGCGCCCTTCGCGCACGATGAACACATGCTCGGCCGATCCTTCCGAGACGTGGCCATCCTCGGTGAGGAGGATCGCTTCGGTGTACCCGTGATCGATCGCCTCGCGCCGGGCGAGCGCGCTGTTGAGATACCCGCCCGTGGCCTTCGCGCGGGCCGGCAGCGCGTTCTCGCGCACGCGACGCCAGCTCGACACGCAGACATCGATGGCCCCGGACGACAGGTACCGGCCCAGCGGCGCGCAGAAGATGGCCGTCTCGCTCGTCTCCGGATCGAGGATCGGGGACAGCTCGTTGGAATTGGCGAACACGATCGGCCGCACATACGCGTCCCCGCGCATCTCGTTCCGCCGCAGCAGTTCGACGATGATGCCGGCCATCGTCTCGACGGAGCCCGGCAGCCGGAGCCGCAGGATGTGCGCCGACTGCTCGAGCCGCCGCACGTGACGATCGAGACGAAACACGTGGACCTGTGTCCCCTCGTCCGTGCGGTACGCGCGGATGCCGCCAAAACAGCCGAGTCCGTAGTTCAGCGCGCGCGATCGGACGGAAATGGTGGCCTCGGGCTCGGGCCGGAACGCGCGCTTGAAGTAGATGACGGGATCCATCGGTCTCCTCCTCGTGTGGCCGGACAGCCGAGGATTCCCGATGAACCCGCGGCTCGTCGAGCCGGGGTCCGTCGCGTCTGCCTACACGTCGACGGCCCCGCTCGTCCCCGTAAGGACGACGGCAACGACGACGCGAAGGATGGGCGACGACATGTGGAAGCGCGAGAATATCACGCTCAGGCGGCCCGTGTTTCGGACGGGTCGTAGTTCAGGTTCGACCCGAGCCAGCGCTCGACCTCCTCGACGGACAGGCCCTTGCGGCGGCTGTACTCCAGCACCTGGTCCCTGCCAATCCGGCCGACGGTGAAGTATCGCGATTCCGGGTGCGCGAAGTACAGGCCGCTCACGCTCGATCCCGGCCACATCGCAAACGACTCGGTGATCTGGATCCCGGTGCGGGTCTCGACGTCGAGCAGGCGCCACAGCGCGGCCTTCTCCGTGTGATCGGGGCACGCCGGGTACCCGGCGGCCGGCCGGATCCCGCGATAGCGCTCCTGAATCAGATCCGCCGGCGTGAAGGTCTCGGCCCGGCCGTACCCCCACTCGTCGCGCACGCGCTTGTGGAGGTACTCGGCAAACGCTTCGGCCAGCCGATCCGCCACGGCCTCGGCCATGATGGCGTTGTAGTCGTCGTGCTGCGCGCGGAAGTGTTCGCAGAGCTCCTTCAGGCCGATCCCCGAGGTCACCGCAAACGCCCCGAGGTGATCGGCCAGCCCCGTGTCCTTCGGCGCGATGAAGTCGGCCAGCGACCGGCAGGGCTGTTCGACGCCGCGATCGCTCTGCTGTCGCAGGAAATGAAAACGCGTGAGGACCCGCGCGCGCTGCTCGTCTTCGTAGATATCGACGTCGTCGCCCACGGCGTTGGCCGGGAAGAACCCGTAGACGCCGTTCGCGCGCAGGAGCCGCTCCTCGATGATGCGATCCAGCAGCGCGTTGGCCTCGGCGAAGATCTGCCGCGCCTGCGCGCCGTATTTCTCGTCGTCGAGGATGCGCGGATAGATGCCCTTGAGCTCCCAGGTGTGGAAGAACGGCGTCCAGTCGATGTACTCGCGGAGCGTCGCCAGCGGGAAGTCGTCGAGCACGTGTACGCCCTCGACCTCCGGCTGCGGAATGTCCTCGGCGCGCCAGGTGACCGGGGTGCGGCGGGCGCGTGCGGTCTCGAGGTCGACGATCGGCTGCCGCGTGGCGCCGTGACTGCGCCGGAGCGCGGCGTACTCGGCCTGGTGCTTGGCGATGAACGCGTCGCGGCTGTCCTCGCTGAGCAGGCTGGTGGTGACGGGCACGGCGCGGCTGGCGTCGAGCACGTGGACCACGGGCTGCTGATAGTGCGGCGCGATCTTGATGGCCGTGTGTGCGCGGCTCGTCGTGGCGCCGCCGATGAGCAGCGGCAGCGTGAAGCCCTGGCGCTGCATCTCGCGCGCCACGTGGACCATCTCGTCGAGCGACGGGGTGATGAGCCCACTGAGCCCGATGATGTCGGCCTGCTCGGTCCTGGCCCGCTCGAGGATCTTCTCGCAGGGCACCATCACGCCCATGTCGATCACCTCGTAGTTGTTGCACGCCAGCACGACGCCGACGATGTTCTTGCCGATGTCGTGGACGTCGCCCTTCACGGTGGCGAGCACGATCTTGCCCTGCGTGCGGACCGCCTGACCCGCCGCGGCCAGCGCCGCCTTCTCCTCTTCCATGAACGGGAACAGGTAGGCCACGGCCTTCTTCATGACGCGCGCGGACTTCACCACCTGCGGCAGGAACATCTTGCCCGAGCCGAACAGGTCGCCCACCACGCCCATGCCGTCCATCAGCGGCCCCTCGATGACGGCGAGCGGACGGCCGCACTTCACGCGCGCTTCCTCGGTGTCCTGCTCGATGTAGGCGTCGATGCCCTTGACGAGCGCGTGCGACAGACGCGCCTCGACGGGACCGAGACGCCACTCCTCGGCCTTCTTCTCGTCGACGGCCGCGCCGGTCCCTGCCGCCTTCAGCGCTTCACCGAACTCCACGAGCCGCTCGGTGGCATCGGGCCGCCGGTTGAGGAGCACGTCCTCGACGAGCGTCTTCAGTTCCGGCGCGATCTCCTCGTAGACCTCGAGCATGCCGGCGTTGACGATGCCCATGTCCATCCCGGCGGCAATCGCGTGATAGAGGAACGCCGCGTGCATCGCCTCGCGCACGACGTTGTTGCCGCGGAAGCTGAAGGAGATGTTCGAGACCCCGCCGCTGACCTTCGCGTGCGGCAGGTGCGTCTTGATCCAGCGCGTGGCCTCGATGAAATCGACCGCGTAGTTGTTGTGCTCCTCCATCCCCGTGGCCACGGTGAGGATGTTCGGATCGAAGATCACGTCTTCCGGTGCGAAGCCGATGTCGTCGACCAGGATGCGGTACGCGCGTTCGCAGATCCGGATCTTGTCCACGAACGTCGCGGCCTGGCCCTGCTCGTCGAACGCCATCACGACAACGGCGGCGCCGTACTCGCGGACGGTGGTCGCGTGCTGCCGGAACACTGCCTCGCCTTCCTTCAGCGAGATCGAATTGACGATGCCCTTGCCCTGCAGGCATTTGAGCCCGGCCTCGATCACCTCCCACTTGGAGGAGTCGATCATGAACGGGACCTTCGCCACCTCCGGCTCGCTGCCGAGCAGATGGAGGAAACGCGTCATCGCGGCCACGCCATCGATCATCCCCTCGTCCATGCAGATGTCGATGACGTTGGCGCCGTTCTCGACCTGCTGGCGCGCCACGCTCACGGCCTCGTCGTACTGGCCGTTCTTGATCAGCTTCGCGAACTTCGGCGAGCCGGCCACGTTCGTCCGCTCGCCGATCATCATGAACACGCCCGGCTGCTGGACGAACGGCTGCGACCCGGACAGCTGCAGCGGCTGCGGGACGCTCACCGAGCGTCGCCGCACCTCGTCCCCCGCCACCGCGCGCGCCGGCACGGGGCGGCCCGGCTCGGTCTCGAGCGCCCGCGCGATCGCCGCGATGTGGTCGGGCGTGTTCCCGCAGCAGCCGCCCGCGATGTTGATCAACCCGTCCTTCGCGAAGTGGCCGAGGTGCCGCGCCATGTCGGCCGGCTCGAGATCGAAGCCGGTGGGCGACAACGGATTCGGCAGGCCCGCGTTCGGGTAGCAGGAGATGGCGGCCGACGATTTCGCCGCCAGCGTCTCGAGGAACGGATACATCAGGTCCGGGCCGAGCGAGCAGTTGAGCCCGACCGACAGCGGCCGCACGTGCGCAACGGCCGTCCAGAAGGCCTCGACCGTCTGCGCCGAGATCATCGTCTCGCCGCCGCGGCCCACGGCCGCCGAGATCATGATCGGCGGCCGCACGTGGTCGGCCGCGAACACGTCCTGAATCGCAACGAGCGCGGCCTTGGCGTTCAGCGAATCGAAGATCGTCTCGACCAGCAGCAGATCGACGCCGCCGGCGATGAGTGCGCGAACCTGTTCCGCGTACGCGGTCCGGACCTGATCGAAGGTGACGACGCGGAAGCCGGGATCGTCGGCGTCCGGCGAGTTCGAGAGCGAGACGGTCAGCGGCCCGATGGCACCGGCGACGAAGCGGCGGCGGCCCGTCGCATCCGCCACGCGATCGGCCCACTCACGGCATTGCCGGGCCGACTGCTCGTTGATCTCCCACGCGAGCCCCTGCAGGAACGGATCCTCGATGATGCGCTGGTAGAACGCCGGATCCTTCCGGCCGCCGTGCTCGCGCGGATCGTCGACAAAGAATTCGCTCTGGCTGATCGTCGTCGCCCCGAACGTGTTCGTCTCGATGATGTCCGCTCCGGCCTCGAGGAAGCGCCGGTGGATGTCGCCGATCATCGCCGGCTGCGTGAGCGAGAACAGGTCGCCGTTGTTCAGCAGATCCTTGGGCGCGTCGCGGAAGCGCTCGCCCCGGATGTCGGCTTCTCCCATGCCGTACGTCCGGATCGTCGTGCCCATCGCGCCGTCGATGATCGCGATCCGCTGCGCGAGCACCTCCTCGATCGGGTGGCGGTGAACGGAAATCACGGGGCTGTCGGTACTCACGGCTGTCGCTTCCTCGTTCTGGCGGTCGTCCGGACCGCCTCGGGCTTGCTGCCGATCGCCAGGACGACGGCGAACGGATCACGGGACTTGCGGGCGCCTGCGCGCGTCCGGACATGGAGCAGGCCGGCGTCGGCGAGGAGCTGCTGCAGCGTCGACTCGCGGAATCCGAGCGTGCGATCGCCGAGCGTCTCGCGTACCCACGTTTCGTCGTGCTCGCGCAGATCGAGAATCAGCACGCGGCCGCCGGGGACGAGAATCCGCGCGGCCTCGGCCACGGCACGGGCCGGATCGGCCGCATGGTGGAGCGCCTGGGACAGCAGCGCGAGATCGAACGCCGACGACTCGAGCGGCAGGTGTTCCAGATCGCCGCGCTTCCACGTGATGTTGGCCGCGCGACGACGCTGCGCGAGCGCCCGCGCCCTGGCCAGCACGGCCGGCGATCGATCGACGCCCACGACGTGCGATGCCCAGCGCGAGGTTTCGATCGTCAGGTAGCCCTCGCCGCAGCCCAGGTCCGCCACGCGCAGCGGCGGCAGCAGCAGCCCGAGTGCGCGCGACCAGGCAGCCCAGCTCCGTCCGGGCACGAGCTGGCGGGTGTCGCGGCCTGCGGCGCTGTGGTCGAGGAAGCTCTCCTTCCGCTGGCGCAGCACTTCCTGGAGCCGCGCATCGTCGGCCTTGACGGCCGGCTGGTCGCTGGCGCGCACGAACTGCTCCAGCAGCGCGTCACCCAGCGCGCCGAAGCCCCGCTGCTGGAAGTCGGTCAGCCTGTGGTACGTGAAGCCGCCGGCCTTCTGCTCCTCGACGAGCCCGACGTCCTTGAGGAGCTTGAGGTGTCGCGACACGCCGGACTGTGCCAGGCCGAGCACCGCCGTGAGTTCCGTGACGTTCAGTCGCTCCAGGCTCAGCAGCCGCAGCAGCCGGAGCCGGGCCTCGTCTCCCAGGAGCCTGTAACAGGCGGAGGCGTCTTTCACATCACTTAATCTACCTGTATGGATACCGATCTGGCAACCCGGGCGTCACCAGGTCGGCTCCGTGGTGCGATAAGCTGAGCGCGTGCGTCCCGATCTCCACCGCCTCGCGGCGCGCGTTGCCTGGTGGGACACGCCGGCACACACCGTATCCCGGTTGGACCACTTCCTCGCGCGCGTCATGACGCTGGGCACGTGGGATGACGTCAACGCCATCGAGGCGTTCTACGGGGCGAGCCGGCTGCGCCAGGCCCTGCAATCGGCGTCTCCCGGTATCTTCGACGCCCGTTCGTGGCACTACTGGCATCTCCGTCTCGATCTCGGCGACGCGGGTCCCCTGCCGACGCGACACCTGACGTGAACACGTTCGAACCGCGCCTCGACGTCCTGCCACCAGCACAGCGCCGCCTCTGGAACGAGGTCCGCGGCGCGATCTGACGGTCTTCGCTGTCGCGGTCCACGTCCAGCGACAACCGGGTGCGATGCACAACAGGCTCGCACGTCGCGATCATGGGCATGGATACAGGCGGGCTCCACATCGCCTGACTCACGGCAGGCTCTCGGCCACGGCGATGGCGTGTTCGCGGCTCCGGCTGCCGACGACATAGAAGCGATCGCCGGACGCACGGGCAATGGAAGCCAGTTCGACTGTCCCACGGGCGGTCGTGTGCGTCCTGATCCACGCGTCGCCCGTCCGCAGCTGTACACGTTCGACCGACTCGCGCTCATCGACCTGCTCGTGCAGCAGATACGCCGGATTGATCGCATATGCCAGCCCGACGGCGTCGGCCTGATCGGCAGGCACGCCAAGCGCGAGGAAGACCTTGGCCGCCAGATCGTTCAGCGGAATGCCGACCGGCACGTCGAGCGTCGGCAGCGGACTCTGATAGACAGTCAGGAAGTCGCCGTACCAGGCGAACACCGACTTCGATACCTGTGTCCGGATACGGGCGCCTTCCCACGCAGCCGGCACAGTGTCGGCCGTCGCGCCGGCCCGCGCGAGCGCGGCTTCGAGCTTGCGGACGTCAATCACGTCTTCGACGACCTGAGGACCGATCACCATGAAGTCCTGCGGCACGCCCGCCAGATCCTGCGGGGGCAGATGCAGTCGGAAGCCCGCCGTCTCTTCGGCCTCGGCCTGCGCCGTCACGCGCTCGAGTCCCTCGGTGGCAATGTGCCGCGTCAGCGGCCATTCGGCCGCCGTAGCCACCACGTCCACACGCGCCATCGTCCACCGCGCCCACACGTCCTGCGCGTACGTGCGGACCTGTGGCGTCAGCGCCACGACCACGAGCCCCATCGCCATGACACCGGCCGCGACGAGTCCGCGCGACATCCGAGGCGTGTCGATCGTCGCGTCCAGGCGCGCGCGTGCGTGTACGACGTCAGCTGTCCATGTCGGCATCAGCGCATCCAGTTGACGCGCCACGAACGGGTCATCGTGTGTCTGTGGGTCCATATCGTTTCTCGTACTCCCGGCGGAAGGCCGTCTGGGCACGGACCAGCAGGCTTCCCACGTAGGAGGGATTGAGGTTGAGTCCCGCGGCCAGTTGCTGATAGCTCAGGCCCTCGCTGCGCAGCACGAGCAACGCGGCGTGCCGCCGGCTCAACGCTGCCAGCACGATGCGCGTCCGCTGTCGATCGCTACGTGCGTCGAAGATTTCTGCGGGTGTCGGCGGCGCGAGCCGCATGAGCTGCAGCGCGTAATCGAGGCGACGACGACGATGCACACGACGCAGCTCATCGAGCGCCTGCCGGACGGCCGTGCGCACCAGCCACCCCTCGGCCCGATCGCCGTGTGCGGACGCCGTGCGCCACCATTTCAGGAAGACGTCGACCGCCAGTTCCTCCGCGCGGGCCTGGTCATGGATGACGCGGCCGATGACGCGGGCAATGCGCGCATAGTGCGCGCGGAAGACGAGACCCAGATGTTCGGTCGAGTCGCCGGCAGCGGTGGCCGTCCCGGTCGCGGTCCGTGCGTTCACACCACAAGAACGCGCGAGGGACGAGGTTTGTGGCATCGACGAGTCGCGATGGACACGCTGGGTTTCACACGGGCACCGCGGCCGACGGCCGACAATGAGCGCCCCCACGTACAACACGCTAACCGATCGCTTCTCGACGCGCGCGTTCGAGCAGATCGAGCAGCCCGTGTTCGATCGCCAGCAACGTCACGTAGGCGTCGTCGAGCCGCCCCCCCTGCACCAGCAGGATCGAGAGCACGTCGCGCCACTGTCGGTCCGACACTTCGCCACCGTCGCGGTACCACAACAACTTCTGGATCAGGATGTCTTCCGGCGAGTGCACGAACCATCGGCGAAGAGGATCGTCGCTCACGACGACAGACCGACGACGTTCGAGTTGACGGCGATCGAGTGTTGACCGGGCAACGAACAGGTCCACCTTGATGCCCGAGTTGCGATGAATGACGTTGACCGACGAACCACTGGCAATGGCGCGCGTGACTGCGTCGACGTCGGCATAGAACGCCGGCCCCAGCGCGTTGACGAACGGCTCCGCGTGCGCCCGTGTCATCGCGACGACGATATCGACGTCGATGGACGCCCGGGGCTCACCGCCGAAGGAACTGGCCATCGACCCGCCGACCGAATAACGGACCCCGAGTCCTTCGAGGGCGTCGATCACGGCCGAGGCGACGACGACCATGTCGCTCATGGGTCGAGGTGGTCGAGTTCAGGGTAGGCGCGACGCGCCACGTCATGGCCCAGCGTGAGTCCTGCAAACCGTGCGATGATCTCGCGCTCGTCTGCATCCGGATACCGCGTTCGCAGGCCGGCGAGTGCGAGCTGTCTGGCTGCGGCCGACGCCCCGGCGACGACGCGTGCGATGTCGATCGTCGACGAAACGCGCCACGCGGCAATCTGCAGGTCTTCAATGTCCCGGTCGGTATCCAGCGACAACCGGGCGCGACGCGAAGCCGGAACACTCACGCCGCGATTATAGACACAGACAGATGCCGCTCCGGGAACACACAGACATCCCCAGCGGAGTGGCTGACAGAGTCAGCGCTCGATCGCACCGGCTATCGCCGTCCGATGATCGACAGCAGTTCCACGTCGAAGATGGTCGTGGCGCCGCCGGGGATGTTCGGCGTGCCGGCATCGCCGTATGCCAGATCCGCCGGGCACACGAGCTGCGCCTTGCCGCCGACGCGCATGCGCTGCATGCCCTCCGTCCAGCAGGGGATCACGGTCCGCAGCGACAGGTCGACGGGTTCGTCGCGGCTGTAGGAGCTGTCGAACTCCCGGCCGTTGACGAGCGTGCCGCGATAGTGGACGCGGACGAAGTCCGACGCCGACGGCGACACGCCGGTCCCGGCCTGCACCTCGCGATAGATCAAGCCTGATGTTGTCTTCACGGCCCCGGGCTCGGCAGCGGCGGTGGTCAGGTAGGCGAGCGACGCGGCCTGCTCGCGCCGCAGGGCGCGCTCGCGGCGCGCGGTCGCCAGGGGCTGAATCTGCGGCCCGAATTCATCGACATCGATGGCGGGCGTGCCGGCCGTCCCGTCCGTCAATGCCTGCTTGACGATGTCGAGTTCACCGGCACTCAGGTCGAACTCGGCAATCGACTGCTGCATCACGAGGCCCAGTGCGTAAATGACCTTCTCTTCGTCGGTCAGCGGCGCGGGCGCAGCGGCAGCCGCCGCTTGCGTGGACGGGCGCGGCGCTGGAGCCGCGGCCGGACGCGCTGGCGACGCCGGGCGCGCGGCTGGTGCCGCCGGCCGGGGCGACGCAGGCGGAGCCTGGGCCAACGTCACGATGGGCACGCACAGCAGCAGGCGCGCGAGTCGACGCATCACACGAGCGTACCACCCGACGGGCCCGGCTCACGTCTCGGCTGAACGCCTCCACGGCCACGCGCACCAGCAACGACATGCCGGTCGCAAGAATGGCCGGCGCCCTCGTCGCGACGAATGCCGGGGCGAGAACCGCCTCCAGGCCTCCGGGTACAATGACCCGGCACGCGCCCGTAGCTCAGGTGGATAGAGCATCGGCCTTCTAAGCCGAGGGTCGCAGGTTCGAGTCCTGCCGGGCGCGCCATTCGCCCGCTACATGTCCTTGCGCCGGTGGTAGGTGATCTGCCAGTCGTCGGCGTATTCGGCGTAGTGGCCGCGAAGCCGGCTGAGCGGCAGGATGCTCCAGGGCGCGAGGGCCGACGTGCCGTTCTTGCTGAACACCAGATCACCGGCCAGATGGACCGCCACGTGGACGAGATTGCCGTGCCGATCCGCGAACGCCACGACATCGCCCAGCTGGAAATTGTCCTGGACGACGTAGTAGTCGGACTTGAGCGTCGCGAGCGCGATCTCCGGATCGAGAAAGCGATCGTCGGGCGTCGGATTGAAGAAGTTCAACGCCGTCCAGAGACAGTTGGCCAGGAGCGGCCGTGAGAGATCCTCGACCGTGGGCCGCGGATACCGATAGAGGTGATCGCGCGCAACCGTCGGCAGCAGGTGGCTGATGTCGATCAGGCCGGCGCCGCCATTGGCACGCACGGCCGACTCGAGCAGCGGCCGCAGGTCGGTCCGTCGTCCCCCTCGGCCCCAGTATTCCGCCACGTCGTCAAGCGACACCGACGGCGGCACGCGCAGGTGCACGAGCACGGTAGCGTGCCGCAGCAACTGCTTCGCCAGCCGCTGCAGTTCGTCGGCATTCGTGATGCGCGACCGGACCTGCTCGATGTCGGCGAAGAACATGAACCCGTCGCGGCGATACACGTACGGCTCGACGAGCTTCCGCGTCTCGGCCGAGACCGGCGCGCCGAGCCACTCGTCGATCGACTGGCCGTAGAACCGGTACGACGACACCTGATCGAAATTGATCGGCCGGTCCGTATACCCGCTGAGCGCGCTCTTCGCGAGCCACAGGTACACGTTCCCCCGCACCTCGTGGCTCATGCGCGCCACCAGGTCGGCCTCCGGCGTGACGAACACGCCGGGCACCGGATCGGCAGCCCGCGCACCGGTTCGCAGGCGCGCCGCGTCGGCGGCCGCGAGCCCGAACGACCGCAGCAGCGTCTCGAGTTCGTCGCCCGTCATCGGCGGGAAGTGCCAGACCGATGGCTGCAGTTCGCCCCAGACGCGCGACACGTACTCCATCGGCGGCGAAATGACGATGGGCGTGACCGACAGTTCGCCCCAGGGCCCGACCGCCGGCGACACGCCCGCTTCGACGGCCGCGGGCGGCGCCAGATCGTCGGAGGGCTCCGACGTGATCCACCACCAGCCTCCAACGACCAGCCATGGCACCACGACACAGGCCATCAATCCAATCAGCCACCGCCGTGGCACTGCCACGACAGGGCTCGTGGCCTTGCGTGGTCCGAGCTTGGTCGTCTCGGTCATACCGCTGCTCCGCGCGCCTCCGACGATCCCGGCCGTTGCGCCGACGATGCACACATGGTGCGTGACTGGGCCGACCGTCCGGCGGGTCGGGCTCCGCTCGAACGTTGCGGTTCACTCCAGTTCCCTCACGATCGTCCCGAGCGGTGTCCATCAGGACACACCAGCGTAACTACTCCGCGCCGGGAACCAATGTTTCTCGACATCGCCACGAACCAGCCTCCCCTGACGCTTGAACTGCCACGGGTGCCGCTTACCGTCATACCACGATACTGGTACTTCGTCCCTCTTCAATCCGCTTCAATCGACGACGACGCGATGCCGTCAGGCGTCCCGCGGCAGGGCGACGGCGTGCCTGATTGTCTGGTCGTGTTCGGTCCGGCCGGTGATACGCTGACCCTGGCCCGCCTCCGGCGGCCAGAGAGAAAGGATCCCTTATCGTGGCAAAGAGACTCAGCCCGGAGAACATCGGCGCGGCACTCGGACAACTCGCGAACCGGATCGACGCATGGAAGCGTCAGCGTGACGATCTGATCGAAGAAGGTGAACGGCTGGCCAACGTCGCGCTGGAGTTCGTGCACGATCTCCGCGGAACGACGACGCCCGCGGCCGCTCGTGCGGCGGCAGTCCCGCGCAAGCGCAAGGGCGGTCGGCCCAAGGGCATGAAGATGTCCGAGGAAACCCGCGCGAAGCTGCGCGAGGCGTGGAAGCGGCGGAAGGCCGCCCAGGCCGCGGCCGATCGGACGAAGACGACGGATGAACGCGCCCGCGTCCGGAGCCGGACGGGCCGCACCCGCAGCGCGCGCGCCAGCAAGCGCAAGGTCGACTGAGTTCGACATCCTGCCGTGGCCACGTTCACCGAGAGTCCCTTCGCGGCGCTGACCGTCATCGTGGCGCCCGCCATCCTGACGAATGCCTCGTCGGTGCTGTCGCTCGGAACCGGCAACCGCATCGCGCGCGTGGTCGATCGCACGCGCGTGCTTGCGGCCGGGCTGGCCGCCATCGATCCGGCCAGCCCGCGCGCCGCGGCGTACCGCGCCCACCTCGAACGCCTGAAACTGCGCGCCCACCTGCTGTTGCGGGCGCTGCGCTGGTTCTACACGTCGATTGGCGCGTTCGCGGCCGCCGCCCTCATCTCCGTGGTCGGCTCGGTCCTGGCCTCGTCGATGGCCGATCCGATCTTCCAGATCCTGGCGGCGCTCGGACTGCTGGCCGGGGCGGTCGGAGTGGCGGGCCTGGTGATTGGCGGCGTCGTGATGGCGCGCGAAACGCGCCTGGCCGTCCAGTTTCTCGAACAGGAAGTCGAGTTCATCCAGGCGCGTGAACATTCACCCGCCTGACACGGCCCTCACCCCAGCTGGGCCATGGCCTCGGCGAGACGACGCTCCACCTCGGCCAGCGCCTGCGTCAGCTGAGCCCGCCGGTGCTCGTGGGTGGTCGAGGCGAGCTGGCGCTCGAACTCCTTGCGCGCCAGCTTGAGCGATTCGACCTGACGCTGCGCCTCGGGATCGCGGAGATCACCGACACGGCGCTCGGACCGCTCGCGCTCCAGTTCCTCCATCCGTTCCGCAATCCTCGACTCGGCGTCGATCAGGCCTTCCCCGGCATCACCCATCGCGTCGCTTCTCCTGCACGCCCGGCTTCAGGCAGGCATGCCATCCCCGTATTCTGGCTCACCCGTGCGACGGATGGAAGGCGAAATCGTCCTCGTCGACGCGTATCGGCCACACACTCACTCCGAGACGCGCACGCGCGTCCCGTCGGTGAGCGTATCGGGGGGATACGCCACGAGCCGCGTGCCCTCCTCCAGGCCGTCGACGATCTCGACGTCGCGCGCGCCGCGCTGCCCGATGGTCACGCGGCGCCGCACGGCCCGGCCGTTGTCGATGCCGTACACGCCCCAGTCGCTCCCGACGCGGAACAGCGTGGACGACGGCACCTGGAGCACGGCGGGCGAGTCCCAGATCACGATGCGGACCTCGACCCGATACCCGTCGCCGAGGCGCGCGAGTGCGTCGCGCGTGTCGGCGTCGGTCTCGACCGGATCGATGAGGACATTGACGCGCTGCTCCTCGACACCGAGTGCCGAGATCTTGGTGAAGCCCGACGGCTCGACGCGGCGCACGCGGCCCGCGATCGCGTGGTCGCCGCCCCACTGATCGATGAACACGTGCGCACCGGGCCGCACGCGGACGGCGTCGGCCGAGAGCAGGTCGGCCACGATCTCGAGCGCCGCCCGATCGCCCAGCTCGAGCAGCGGCTCGCCGGGAGCGACGACCCGCTGGCTCTCGCCGTGCCGCGCGAGCACCACGCCGTCGACCGGCGCGGTGATCGTGACGCGCCCCCCGCCCGGCACGGCGCCGGCGGCGCCGAGCCGGGCGCGCAGGGCCGCCACCTCCTGCGCCGCCTGCGCGACGGCGAACTCGGCCGCGCGCACGGCCTCGACCGCCGTGCGCTGATCGGCCTGCTGCACCTCCAGCGTCTCGCGCGCCAGGGCGCCGGCCGCGGCCAGCGCCTCCGTGCGCGCGAGCTGCCTGTCGCCGAGCGCGCGCGCCGTGCGCGCGCGCTCGGCCTCGGCCTCGGCGCGGCCGGCGGCCGCCTCGGCCGCGCCGAGGNGTGGCCACCACGGTGCGCCCCGCGGTGACGGCATCGCCCGGCTCCAGCGTCAGGCGCATCAGCTCGCCCGCGACCGGTGACGTCACGACGAACCGGTCGCGGACGCGCGTGCGGCCATCCTCGTCGATCGTCACCGTCAGCGGCCCGCGGGTCACCGTCGCCGCCGACACGTCCATCGTCCGCGGGCGCAGCGCGAGCACGAGGAGCGTCCCGACAATCAGGATCACGATCACGACGCGCGGGCGGAACAACGACTTCATCACGGACTACTCCCGGAGCTTGAGGACACCGACGAGATCGAGACGATCGAGCCGGCGACGGACCAGCAGGCCCGACAACATCGAGGCCACCGTCACGGTCAGCGCCGCCGTGGCCATGGCCTGCAGATCGAAGACCGCCGGGAACCGGAACATCTCGCTCTCGATCGATTCCACGAGCATCGTCGTCAGCCAGTGCCCGAAGAGGGCGCCGAGCGGCAGCGCACACACGGTCAGCACGGCCAGCTCGCCGAGCAGGATGACCGAGATCTCGGCGCGTGTGAAGCCGAGCACGCGCAGGCTGGCCAGTTCGCGGCTGCGTTCCGAGAGCGACACGCGCGCCGCGTTGTAGACCACCCCGAACGCGATGATGCCGGCAAACAGCAGGTTGAACGTGAGCATGACGCCCATGTTCTCGTCCATCATCTGCCGGAAATTCCCGAGCATCACGCGCTTCGAGGCCACGCCGGCCACCGCCGGCACCTGCTTGAGCGCCGCCGTCAGCTCCGCCTCGTGCGCCGTGTCGATGACGAGCGCGGCCCCCGACAGCGTGTCGCTCTCGCGCAGCAGACGCCGCAGGGCCGGCAGCTCCATGTACGCCGACGTCCCGAGCACGTCGTCGACGAGCCCGTCGACGATGACGCGGCGCACGGACTGACGGCCCTCGAGGACCTCGACGGTCACCTCGTCGCCCGGCCCCACGCCGAGCACGTTGCCCAGAATCGCCGACAGCACGATGCCGTCACCGTGCGGCTGCACCGGCCGGCCGTGCCGATCCATCGGCCGCTTCAGGCCGGGGATGGCCGGCAGGCCCGTCAGCGCCAGCGTCCGCTGGACGTGCCCGGCGCGCAGGCGCACGGCGACGACGCGCTGCGGCTCGACCTGGAGCACGCCGGGCAGCCGCGCCAGCGCGTACCGCGCATCGGCCGCCAGCGGTTCGACGAAGGTCACCGTCATGTTCTGCCGCTCGGCCACTTCGAACTCGCTGTGAATCAGCGCCTCGACCGATCGAGCCATGCCGAAGCCCACCTGCAGGATCGCCCCCGCCATCGCGATGCCGACGATCGTCGTCAGGGCACGAATCGGCTGGCGCTGCAGGTTGCGCGCGAGCATGCGGCTGGTGACGCCGAGCCAGGGCGCGAGCAGCGCGTGCTCGATGGCGCTCGGGCGATAGCGGGCAGGGGCCTCGGGCTGCATCGCCTCGGCCGGCGCAATCGCCACGGCGCGCCGCACCGACGCGTACGCTCCGGCCAGCGCCGCGATCACGGCGATGACGAGCGCCTGCAGGACCACGCTGCCGCCGAGGTGATAGGCGAGCACGGGGAAGGTGAAGTAGTCCTGGTACATCCCCAGCATGGCCGTGCCCATCCACACGCCGCCGGCCACGCCGACGATCGCGCCGGCCAGCGCGATGACGAGCCCCCACTTCAGGTAGTGCCACACCAGCTCGCGGTTCGTGTACCCGAGCGCCTTGAGCGCTGCCAGCTGCGGCCGCTGCAGCGCCAGCGCACGCGTGAGGGCGATGTTGAGCACGAATGCCGCGACGAGCAGGAAGATCAGCGGAATGAAGAAACCGAAACTCTGCAGCTGACCGAGTTCGCTGTTGAGCATCCAGTTCGAGGGCTGGAGCGCCCGCACCATCGCGCCGCGACCGCCGTAGGGCGCCAGCAGGCGATCGAGATCGGCCACGACCGCCTCGGGCACCGCGCCCTGTCCGAGCGACAGCACCACGTCGTTGAACGCGCCGTCCATCTCGAACGCCGTGGCGAGCGCCTCGTGTCCCATCCACAGGATCCCGTAACGCTTCGGATCCGGTACGAGCTCGCCCGGCTTGATGCCGTAGACGTACTCGGGCGACAGCACGACGCCGGCCATCACCAGGTCGCGGCGCCGGCCGTTGATGATGGCGCCCACACGGTCGCCGGGCCGGAACCCGTGCGCGTCGGCGAACGCTTCACTCACCAGGACCTCGTCCGATCGGCCTGGCGAGATCCACGTCCCGCGCCGCAGGAACAGATCGTTGAGCCGCGGCCGATCGGTGACGGGAATCGAGACGAGCCGGCCCGTGGCCGGTTCATCCAGGCCGGGGACGTCGAGGACGACCTCGGCCACCACGCGCGTCTCGACGTCCTGGACGCCGGGCAGCGCGCGAATGCGCGCCTCGAGCTGATCGGGCGCACGCGGCACGTTCGCGAAGACGTCGGCGAAGCGCTGCGTGCGGTAGTAGTCGTCGCGGGCGCGTTCGAGCGAGGCGAAGTTCGACAGGTAGGCCACGAACATCGCAATGCCGGCCGCGATCACGAAGGCAATCGCCAGCGCCTGCGTGCGCATGGCCACCAGATCGCGGAACAGCTTGCGGTTCAGGGCGGAGAGCATGCGGCTTTCTTACTCAACGGCGTGGGGCCCCCCCCCACGCTCTCGTCCGGAACTGACGCCGAGCCCTCACCGCTCGCGCGACGCGCTCGGGTTCGGGCTGTCCGGGCCTCACGTCGCCCGCCGTCCCGCCGCCGCGCCACCCGCCGCCGTGCAACCGGTTCACCACTCCAACTCCCGCGGCTGGCGTTTCGTGGTGTTCCGCGTCGTCTCGGCCACCTGCCCGTCGGCGAGGCGGATGACGACGTCGGCCATGCTCGCGATCGAGGCATTGTGCGTGATGACGATCGTCGTGGTGCCGAGTTCGGCGTTGACGCGGGCGATCGCCTCCAGCACCACCACACCCGTGGCCAGGTCGAGCGCGCCCGTCGGCTCGTCGCAGAGCAGTACCGACGGCCGCTTCGCGATGGCGCGGGCGATGGCCACGCGCTGCTGCTCGCCGCCCGAGAGCTGCGCCGGGAAATGATCCAGGCGCGGCGTCAGGTTCACCAGCCCGAGCGCCTCCTCCGGGGTCATGGGCCGCTCGACGATCTCGGTGACGAGCGCCACGTTCTCGCGCGCCGTCAGGCTCGGGATCAGGTTGTAGAACTGGAAGACGAACCCGACGTGATGCCGCCTGTACGCGGTCAGCGCCTCCTCGGAGGCCGCCGTCAGGTCCTGGCTGCGGTACCGCACGGTGCCGTGCGTGGCCACGTCCAGGCCGCCGAGGATGTTGAGCAGCGTCGACTTGCCCGACCCCGACGGGCCGAGCAGCACCACCAGGTCGCGTTCGAAGAGCGTCAGATCGACGCGCCGCAGCGCGTGGACCTCGACCTCGCCCATCGCGTAGATCTTCGACAGGCCCTGAATCTCGAACATCGGCACACGAGTGGACGCGGGAGCAGACGCAGACGCCGACACCGACCCATCCTAACCGCTCCCGCCTCCGCCAAGGCTACGGCGGGGCAAGCCGCGCGACGCGCTCGGGTTCGAGCCGTCCCCTCGCCTCGTAGCCTCGTGGCCTCGTCGCCCTCCCCGTTACTTTCCTGTTACATCGCGCCGGCATACTGGCCCGCTAAAATGCCAGGGTGCATTCTCCGAGCCGGCCGGCTGTCGACCCGTCCGTGACCGAACCGGCCTTGCTGATCAACCGCGAGCTCAGCTGGCTCGATTTCAACGACCGCGTGTTGCTCCAGGCGACCGGGGGCGAACACCCGCCGCTCGAGCGCGTGAAGTTCCTCGCCATCGTGGCCACCAACCTCGAGGAATTCTTCATGGTGCGCGTGGCCTCGCTGCTGCGGAAGTCGCGCAGCGGCCTCGACGACGTGTCGCCCGATGGTCTGGCCACGTCGACCGTCCTCGCGCTGGTCCGCAAGCGGGCCGTCGACATGCTCCGCCGGCAGGCCAACTGCTGGGACGACGTGCTGAAGCCGCTGCTGCGCGAGCACGGCATGCACCTGCTCGATCCGACCGAGTATCCGGCCGGCGCCGACGAGTGGCTGCAGCACTACTTCATGCGGGAGATCTCCCCCGCGCTCACGCCGCTGGCGTTCGACCCCGGGCACCCGTTTCCGTTCATCTCGAACCTCAGCCAGAACCTCGCGGTGGTCGTCAAGCACGCGGGCAAGACCCGTTTCGCGCGCGTCAAGATTCCGGACGTGCTGCCGCGGTTCGTGCCGCTGCCTGCGCAGTTCTCGCGTCACGGCGGCCGCACGTTCGCGTATCTCGAGGACGTGGTGCGTGCGAACCTCGCGGTGCTCTTTCCCGGCACGCAGGTCCGCGGCGCGCACCTGTTCCGCGTGGTCCGCGACGCCGATCTGGTCATCCAGGAAGACGAAGCCGACGATCTGCTCGAGTCGGTCGACCAGGGTCTGAAGGAGAGCCGGCGCGGCGCCCTCGCGATGCTCCAGGTCGAGGCGACGACGCCGAAGAAGGTGCTGGAGATTCTCGTCGAGAACTTCGAGATCGAGGACGAGAACGTCTATCGCCTGCGATCGCGGCTCGGGTTCGGCGACTGGATGGAACTGGCGGCCCTGGCGCGTCCCGAGCTGAAATATCCGCCGTTCGCGCCCGCCGAGATGTGGGCGCGCGAGACACCGGAGGAGGTGTTCAGCGATCTGCGGCGGCAGGATCGACTGGTCCATCACCCGTTCCAGTCGTTCGGCGCGGTCGAGGCCTTCCTCGATGCGGCCATCGACGACCCGCACGTCATCGCGATCAAGATGACGCTCTATCGCATCGGCACCAACTCGCCGCTCGTCGATCGCCTGGTGGAGGCGGCCGAGGCCGGCAAGCAGGTCGCGGTGCTGGTCGAGCTGAAGGCGCGGTTCGACGAGCGCAACAACATCAAGTGGGCCACGCGCCTCGAGGCGGCCGGGGCACACGTGGCCTATGGCCTGGTGAACCTGAAGACGCACGCGAAGCTGCTGCTCGTGGTGCGGCAGGAGGCCGACGGCATCCGGCGCTACGTGCACATCGGGACCGGCAACTACAACGCGCAGACCGCGCGCATCTACACCGACATCGGCCTGTTCACGGCCCGCAGCACCATCGTCGAAGACGTGTCGGACGTGTTCAATTACCTGACGGGCTATTCGAGCCGGCGTGACTACCGCGAGCTGCTCGTCGCGCCCGTGGGCCTGCGCAGCCAGATCCTGGCGCTCATCGAGCACGAGGCCGCCGAGGCGGCCGCCGGCCGGCCCGCCCGCCTCATCATCAAGATCAACGCGCTGACCGATGTGGAGATGATCCGCGCGCTGTACCGCGCCTCGCAGGCCGGCGTGACGATCGACCTCGTCGTCCGCGGCGTCTGCTGCCTGCGGCCCGGCGTTCCCGGCATCAGCGAGACGATTACGGTGCGATCGATCGTCGGCCGTTTCCTCGAGCACTCGCGCATCTACTGGTTCCAGAACGGCGGCGCCCCGAAGGTGTTCATCGGCAGCGCGGACCTGATGGAGCGCAACCTCGATCGCCGTGTCGAGGTCCTGTGCCCGATCCACGATCGGGAACTGGCCGATCACCTGGCCACGCTCGTGCTGCCGGCGCTGCTCGGCGATGCCACGCGCGCGCACGGCCTGCGCGCGGACGGATCGTACGTGCGGATCGAGCCCGAATCCGATCAGGTCCCGATCGACTCGCAGGAGCAGCTGCTGGAGTGGTACGCGGCCGCGCAGCGCGCGATCGAGGCCGGGTCAGGCCGCTGATCCGCCTTCCGAGAGCCGCTCGAGATCGGTGGCCCAGCGCACGGCCGTCGCGTAGGTGCCGGCCAGCGCATGCGCGTCCAGCCCCGCGGCCTCGGCCAGTTCGATCGCATCGTCCCACTGCCCCTGCTCCCAGGCCGCCGCACAGCGGAGCAGGCGGCCGTCGCTGTTGTCCTCGCCGAGCAGCGCGGCCTTCATGCCGGACGGCAGCGGCAGGTCGGGCACGATGGAAGCCATCGGCTGCCCGAGGATCGCGTCGAGCAGCGAGCAGAGCCCGAGCAGGAACCCTTCCCCCGCGTCGTCGCGCCCGGAGTGCTCGGCCAGCAGTTCGCAGAACCGGCCGCGGAGCGTGGCCGTGGTGAGCAGCGCCGGGCTGGCGCCCTGGCCCAGGCCGGCAAGCGACCAGAGCGAGACCCAGCGCCGCACCGTGTCGCGGCCAAGCAGCACGAGCGCCTCGGGAATGGACGACACCGTCTTCTGCTGCGCGAACTGCGCGGAATTGACCGCGCGCAGCACGCGGTAACACATCGCCGGGTCCGGTTTGATCAGATCCGCGAACTGGTGCGCCCCCAGGTTCGGGTTGTTCAGCGCACGCAGCAGGCGCAATTGCGCCATCTGCTGCGCCGGCAGCGACCGGCCTTCCTTGACGGCAGGCTGACCGAAGAATCGGCCCTGGAAGTATTGATAGCCCTCGGTCACCGCCTGCTGGAACTGCTCGGCGGTCTCGACCCGCGTGGCCACGGGCGCGAGACCGGGCGGCACGTTGCCGCCCAGCGCGCGGGTCCGATCGGCGGTCGTCGCCGCGTCCGTGAAGTCGACCCGCACGTAGCTGGCCAACTGCACGAGATCCGTCTGCGCGGTGGCGACGAGGAACGGATCGACGGCGAAGCCGTACCCGGCGTCGTACAACGCCCGGCAGGCCGAGACGACGGTCGCGTCGGCCTCGACGTCCGCGCCCACACCGAAGACGACCGCGCCAGGGGGCAGGCCCGCGGGGATGCCATCGAGGAGGAACTGCCGGCTGACGTTGATGAAGGCCTGGCGCCCGCCCGTGAGCGCCTCGAAGCCGATGGCCAGCAGGCCGTCGGTCAGCACGCGGGCGGTAGCGCGGTCGTCGGGTACGACCTCACGCGTCACCGCGAAGGTCGGCTCGCGGTGCCGGAGCTCGTACGCGAACACGCGTCCGCTCCGATCCAGGATGGGTTGACGCGCCACGAGCACGCGGGTGGAGACAGGAGCCGGGATCGACATACGACGGATCGGTCAATCGGCAGGACGGGAAGAAGCTGCACAACTTCTCGTGCTCAACTTCGAAGTTAGAAGTGAGAAGTCAGAAATTTCGTAAAGTTCGAACTTCGAACTTCGAAGTTTCAGCGAATTCCAACTTCTGACTTCTAACTTCAAAGTTGAGCGTTGTACTCTTCCCCGTGTCCCGTCGCGCCGCGTTCGTGGTCTTTCTCGTCCTGGCCGCGTTCCACACCTGGCCGCTGGCGTCGGCGCCCTGGCGGCTGTCGCTCAACCACAATGCCGACGCCGAACTGAACGCCTGGATGCTGAGCTGGATCGCGCACACGCTGCCGCGCGATCCCGTCCACCTGTTCGACGGCAACATCTTCGCGCCAGAACCACACACGCTCGCCTACACCGATCCGCTGATCGTGCCCGCCGTGGCCGCCGCTCCCGCGTGGTGGCTGACGGGATCGCCGGTGCTCGCCTTCAACGTCTCGCTCCTGATCGGCCTGGCCTTGACGGGCTGGGCTGCCTGGCTGTGCGCGTGGCGATGGACCGGATCGGCCGGCGCCGCGCTGGTGGCCGGGTCATTGGCCGCATTCAATCCCCACCTGCTGACACGACTGCCCCACACGGCCGCCAGCTGGATGTGGACGATGCCGCTCAGCCTGTATCTGGCCGATCGCCTGGCCGCGACGTCGTCACGTCGCACGGCGATCGGCCTGGCGTTGACGATCGCGGCCACCATCGCCACCTCGATCTACACCCTCGCCTTCGTCGGCACGCTGTGCGGGCTCGTCGTCGCGATCGCGATCGTGCAGCGGCAATGGCGCGGGGCGCTGCGGGTGATCGCCGCGTCGGCCGCCGGGCTCGCGATGGCCGCGCCCGTCCTCGTCCCGTACGTGCAGTTCGCGCGCACGGGCGTGTCGCGGCCGCTCGAATCGGTGGCACAGTTCTCGGCCACGCTGGCCGGCTACCTGCACTCGCCGAGTCTCGTCCACGCCGGCTGGAGTGCGGCGTTCTTCGACAGGGACGTCAGCGTGTTCTTCGCCGGCGTCACCGCGATCGCGCTGGCGCTCGTGGGCCTCGCCTGCTGGCGCGGCGAGGCGCACGGCCGACGACGATGGCTGCTCGTCATCGCGGCGGTAACGGGCGTCGTGCTCTCGCTCGGGCCAACGACCCCTGTTTATGGCGTCCTCTACGACTGGATCCTGCCGCTGCGCGGCCTGCGTGCGGCGGCACGGTTCGGCTATCTCTACCTGCTGGCCGTGGCGCTGGCCGCGTCGTGCGGCCTGGCGTGGCTCCTCGACCGCGTCCGGTCGCCGCGGCGCCGCGCCGCGATCGTCGCGGCGGCACTGGCGCTCGTGACGATCGAGGCCTGGTCGGCCCCGATCCTGACCCGTCCGTTCGACGGCGTTCCGCCCATCTACCGACACGTCCGCGACGCTCCCGGTCGCGTCCTGCTCGTGGAGGTGCCGTTCTGGCCGCCGGAGGCGTTCTTCGAAAACGGCGAGTACGTGATCAATGCGACGGCACACTGGCGGCCGCTCGCCAACGGCTACAGCGGCTTCCTCCCGCAGTCGTACCGCGACCGCGCGCCGTTCTACTGGTATTTCCCCGAAGCCCGGGCGCTCGACAGGCTGGCCGTCGACGGCGTGACGCACGTGATGATCCACATCGAACGCTGGCCACCTCACGAACGCCCGGCGCTCGAGCGCGCGCTGCGCGAACAGACGAGGCTCTCGCTCGTTGCGACCGATACGCAGGGGCATCGGCTGTATCGCGTGAACTGAAGAAGGCTGGGAGGCGACAGGCGGGGAGGAGGCTGGAAGGCGGAAGAAGGCCCTCACTCGGAGCCCTGGAGCTTCAGCTCCAGGGATGTGCCCCGTCCGACAGGACGTCCGCAATTAGATGGGGCGAGCGACGGGGATCGCATTCTGGCCACGATCGGCCCGATTTACGGGCCTTATCTCAGTGCGGCGATGACGCCATACCGTCCGTGATACCGCGAAAAATTTAACGCGGACGCCGGCACCCGCCCTACGTATCGCTGGCAGCCGGCGGATCGAGCAGGGCGCGCAGCGCCTGCTGTTTGACGACATCCGCCGGGCCACGTGGCTGACGCGTCAGCCACGCGTGGAGCTGGCTGACGCGCACCGTGTGCGTCAGCACGGGCTCCAGCACCTCGACGGTCAGCGGCGCCAGGGGCGGCACGGTCCCGACCCACTCGTGATCGCGGAGGGCCGCCACAGCGCGGATGCCAGCCTCGTAGACCGATTCCGCTTCCACCTGCACCACGTGCTCGACGCCGTCGGGGTCCCGATAGACGACGCGGCACCGCTTCGGAGGCATGACGGTCAGGGTAGCACTTTCGCTGGATATTCGTACGGCTCGCGAGCCACGAATGATTTTTTGTATCTACAATTTATCGTTGACAACCCGTATTTCTGTAGCTACAATTAATCCATGTTCATCGTGCCGGCCGTCAAGGAAGCCTTGAACCGCAAGAACCACAAGATCTCCTTGTGGCGCATGCTGGACATGGACCTGACGCGATCGATCGCCACGCGCGTTTTCCGGAACGGCGAATGGCGCACCGTCCTCATCGGCACGATCGATGGACGCGCATTCACCGCGGTGACGACCGAGCGCGACACGAGCGACGTGCGGGCCATCAGCCTGCGGCCGGCCAGCCGCAAGGAGCGACAGGCGCTGGCCGCGATCAAATAGACCAGGAGCACACCGATGCCACGACGACCACGACCACTTGACGACGACGACGTGATTCTGACCGACGAGGAGCTGGCGACCATGCGGCCCGCCGTCGAGGTGATGCCCGCCGCCTTCCTTGCCGCCGCGGCGAAGCGCCGTGGCCGGCCGAAGAAGGCCGTCACGAAGGAGCTGGTCAGCCTGCGCCTTGAGCGCGCGACGCTCGACGCGTACCGGGCCACCGGCCGCGGCTGGCAGGCTCGCATGAGCGACGATCTCGACCGGGCCGCCAAGCGCCAGGCCCGCCGAGAGAAAACGGCTTGACACCTAGATTTATTGTAGATACAATTATTCATGTCAGTCACGGACTCCCCCGGGGCTGACACCGCCGGTCGCCAGCCGGCTAGGAGACAGAGACCATGACCCGATTCACGACGATTACCGATCTCGCCGCCCACATCGCTGATACGACCCAGATCGACGTCGACGCCGTCCGCGCTTCGCTGGACTCGCGCCGCGGCCTGTGGGGTCGCTACGAGGACATCGACGAGGCACAGCTCGACGTCATCACCATCGCGGTGCTCGCGGATTCGTGCGAGTCCGGGGCGCGCCAGCAGGGCTTTGGCGGCGACACCTACTCGCTCACTGCTGAGGACTGCGACTACATCGTGTCGATGATGGAGCGTCGGCCTACGGAGGCGGAATGGGCCGACGCTGGCATCAAGAGCGTGGGAAGCCGGCACGTCGGCCAGTGGCCTCTCGCGCACATCGTGGGCGATATACGCAAGGCCGAATACCATCCACGCGTCGACCGGGATCAGCGCGCCTACGACGGCCAGCGCATCACGGTCTACATCAAAGGCGAGGCCGTACCGGCTATCCTGCGCGGCGATCTCTACGGACTCCACACCAGCGGCACGGGCGATCCCGTCGTCGAGCTGGTGTAGCACGAGCCCTGCTCCTGACTCTGTCCAGAGGCGGGGCGTCCGGTTGGCCACCGGGACGGCTACGAAACGCCGTGCTTCCCCTTCGCTTGGAGCGCGCCCGATGGCCGACACTCGCCCCTTGACTGTCACCATCCCAGACGGGATGGAGTTCGCCGACCTGCGCCTGACGCGCGACCCTATCACCCTCGATCTCGAGTTCGACCGGAGCGTCGTCGAGCTGATCTGCCACGCGAGCGGCATCGACAGCGCGATATTCTGGCAGGCCCCGGAAGACAATATCGCTGCGCTCTTTGCGGCGTGGTACCACCGCCACATCCAAGAGGGCGGAGCCCCTGATCCGGTCTTCGAGCAGATCCGGTCCGAGATCCGCGACGAGCAGTAGACCCATGGCGCGACGAGCCCTTGGTTGGCCGTATGACGAGCCGCGCGGCCCCGCGCGGCGTGCGCCCCACGTCACCTGATCCCGTCACAGTGATCTCCTCGACGTTCATCGCTGCCGTACGCGCAGTATCGCCGAGCGATCGTCGGTCTGCGCCGGCGATTCGTTCGTCGTGATGCGGCACGTGATCGTGTACGTCTGCCCGAGCTGCCCGCCGGTGATCCGCACGCGCACGCCGGTGCCGTCCTGCACGACGGTGGCGTACTCCTGGACGAGCGGCGGATCGGTCACGCGATCGATCAGGATCTCGTAGCTCTGGATGACGGCCGTGCCAGCGAGCCACTTTCGCCAGTCGAAGAGATAGAACAACACCGCATCCGGATCTTTGTCCGGCATCGGCGGAAACGTCGTGCTGTGCAGGGGCGTGGCCACGGGCTCTCCTCGTCAGGGCGTGCGCCCCGCCGCCATCGCGGCGGGCCGCTCCATCGCGATGTGATCGCCTACGGCTTGGCGTAGACGGCCAGCGCCGCTTCGAGCGCGCCGATCGCGAACGCGGCGCCGTCCGAGCCCGTCAGCTTCGAGGCCGACAGCGCCGCGATGTGCAGCGGGTCGTCGGTGCCAGGCCCCGCCGCGCCGTCCCAGAACGAGAAATGCGTCAGCGTCTGGCCCGGCTTGAGTTCGGTGCCGTCGAAGGACACGGCGCCGTCGCTGAGCCGGCGGCGCTCGGTGTTGCTCGGATGATTGCTCACCGCGGCGAAGCTGACGGCCTTTGGCGCCATCGGGTCGTCGTTCGCCTTGACCGCCACATTGGCGGTCCCATTGGCACCCGGATCCCCGGTGTGCAGGACGAGGTAGCAGCCTGTGAGGGCGGCGAGACTGGCATCGGCGGCGTGAGCGGACAGAGACATGGTGGACTCCTTTAGGCGACCTGCGGACGGGCCGGCACCACCACGGTGCGGCTCTCGGCAGGAATGACGTAGGTACGGGATTCCGCGGCGATGACGTAGACGATCACCTGGTCGACCGGGATCGTCGTCTCGTCGACGGTGAGATCGCCGGTCGTGCGACTCGCGCTGACGGACCGACCGGCCAGCGCGACGGTCGCGACGTCGATCGCGCCGACCGTGCGCGCGGCCGCGGTCGTACGCCCCGCGAGGGCGACGGGCGTGGCGACGTCACCACGTGTGGCCGTGGGGCTCGCCGATCGGCCCGCCAGGGCCACGGCGGGCACGTCGACGGCGCCCGTCGTGCGCGATCCGCTGCGCGAGCGCCCCTCGGGCGTCACGGCGGTCGACGCGGCGCCGTCGGTGCGGCTGGCCGAGACGGATCGGCCGGTCAATGAGACGGGAGGGCTCGTGAGGTCTCCCGTCGTGCGTGTGGCCGAGACGGACCGGCCCGCGAGTGAGACGGTGCCGTCGACATCGAGGTCGCCGGTCGTGCGGCTGTCCGAGGCCGAACGCCCCGCCAGGGCGACCGGGGACGCGGCCAGCGTGCCGTCGGTGCGCGCGCTGGACGCCGACCGGCCGGCGATCGCGGTGGGGGCCTCGGCATCCCCTGTCGTGCGGGTGACGCTGGTACTGCGGCCGGCCAGCGGTGTCGGGGTGCTCGTGAGCGCGCCGGTCGTGCGACTGGTCGACGTCGAGCGGCCGGCCAGATCGGCCACGAGCCCGATCGTGCCGGCCGTGCGGCTGTCCGATGCGGACCGGCCCGCCAGCGCCACGGCGGTCGTGCCGTCCGCCCCGGTGCGGCTGTCGCCGCTCGAACGACCGCCCAGGGCCGTCGGGGCCTCGACCGCGCCCGTCGTCGACGACGCGCTCGTGGAGCGGCCGTCGACCGACACCGGCGTGTCGACGGCCCCCGTGGTCCGGCTCGCGGACGACGAGCGACCACCGAGCGCGGCCGGCGGCGTCGTCAGCGCACCCGTCGTCCGCGTCGGCGCGGCCGAACGACCGCCCAGTGCGGTCGGCGTCGAGACCTCGCCGGCACTCCGGCCGGCACTGGCCGACCGCCCGCTGAGGGCCGCTGGCGTCGCGGTGAGATCCCCGCGCGAGCGCGTACTCGAGGCGGACCGGCCCGCAATCGACACGACCGTGCCCGGCGCGGCCGTGGTACGGCCCGTCGACACCGTGCGGCCCGCGAGCGCGACCACCGTCGACAGCGTGCCCGACGTGCGCGAGCTGCTCGCTGACCGCCCTTCGAGCTCAACCGGCGCTCCCCCGCCGGCCGTCGATCGGAACGCATCGAGCACCGCGATCCACGTCGACGACGACGGCAGCGCCGCACCTCGAGTGCCGGTCGCGCCGGCACTCGCGCGCGTCTCGATCGCGGTCTGCACGTACTGCGGGCCGCCGCCGCTGAGCACGCCCGTCATGCCCGACGGCGCCGCGCTCGCGGCCATGCCGTCGTAGTCGACGCGCGAGTAGATCAGCAGCGTGTCCGCCGTGACAGTGGTGACACCGGGCGCGACGGGGCTGCTGCTCGCCGCCGTGCCGCCCACACCCGCGACGTCGACCGGATCGCCGTCGGCCACGCATCCGGTGATGCGCCACATGACGCCCCACGTCCAGACACTGCCGCCGATCGACCAGTCGTAGAAACTCGGCTCGCTCGCGCCGGCGCGCTTCCACCAGCGGCGCAGGCGCATCTTGTCGCCTTCGGGGGTATTGACCGAGTCGGTCTCGCCGATCAGCGTCCAGCCCGCCGGCGGCGTGACTGACACCGTCGACGGTTCCCCCTGGATGACGCAATAGAGCACGTCACCCTCGACCGTGCCGTCCGGCTTCAGGAGATGCGGATATCCCGTCCCGGAGGTGTCGTAGCTATGCGCTACGATGGTCGGCGCGGCCATCGGTCGCTACTCCCGCACCACCCGCAGCGTCGCGATCAGCTGATCGATCAGCGCCCGCACCTGGTCGACGCTGACACTCGCGCCATCACGACCCGCCGGCCCCGTCGCACCCGTCTCGCCGCGCGGCCCCATCGGACCCACTGGACCAGCCGCGCCGGGCGTACCGTCCTTCGGCCGCGGCCACGTGGCGAGGACCCGATCGATCTCCGCGACGATCAGCGCGTGCAGTTCGGGCGCGATGACGACCGGATCAGGATCGGGCGCAGGCGTCGGCAGTGTGCACGACTGCGAGGCCACGCGCGTCTCGCGCAGGGCCGGCGTATCGCCGCCGTTCGCCGCGGGCGTGACGACCGTCCGCGTGCGCTCCTCGCTGCGCGTCTGCACACCGGGCGCGACACAGATCGACCAGTCGCCCGTCGGCGTCCATGCGGACCACGCCGACACAACGGCATCCGTCGGCACAGGTGTCGGCTCGGGCTCAGGGTCAGGTGTCGGTGGCGGCGCGGTCGCGCCGCTGATCGTGTAGACATGGATCAGCGGCTTCGACCCATCGCCCCCGTTCTGCGTGACGTACAGACGCGAGGTCGTCGGATCGTAGGCCGCACCACCGACCGTCTCGGCCGACGACGCGGAGAGGCCCGGCAGCGTCCACGTGGCGTACGGCACGACGTCCCACGGCTGCCGCTGGCCCTGCGCGACGAGCGCGAGATCCGCGGCATCGTAGGCCCAGACCGTCGCCGCATAGCGCACCGCCGCATATCCGCCCGTCCCTCGGCATGCGGACGGACCGCGCTCCGACTTGTAGCAGATACCATCGAGGCCAAGCGTCCCGATGACGAGCACACTGCGCGTGCCGGGGACGAAGACCACGCCACGCACGCCCGTCGCGCAATTGAAGAGTTTGCCGACGTCCTCGCAGCCACCGAGCGTCTCGTGCCCCATCGGATACGCCATCAACTGCGTGCCGCTTGCCGGCGACGACGGATTGAAGGCCGTCAGCGCCGGCCCGAAGCTGGTGCGCGAGATGATGCTGAGGCAGCAGAGCCCCGCGACGTGCGAGCCGCCGAGCGCGGCCTGCCACTCGGCCGGCACCTCGCCGAGATAGCCGGCCGTGAAGGAAGCATTCACGCCGATGCGCTGTGGGCCGCTCACGTCGCTCGACGCGAGATTCGTCGAGCGCGAGAAGAGGCTCC
>MEDJ01000014.1:63890-71997 GCA_001724025.1 Acidobacteria bacterium SCN 69-37
TCGCCGTCGCCGAGCCGGCGCCGTCGTAGTAGCTGTAGCCGTTGACCAGCAGCCGATTGCCGACGACCAGCAACCCGCCGATCTTCTTGCTGTTCGGATCGGATGGATTCGTGAGGCTGAGATTCGCGACCTGCCGCGGCGCCTGCACCTGTGTGGCGGTCCCGCCGACCGCGGGGATCTTGATCTCCGCGACACTCTGCGACCAGTCGTGGCAGACGAGAAACAGCGAATTGTTGACCGGATTGAAGCCGATGACGCCCTGCGTGTACTCGCAGTACGGTCGATTGCCGTCCGACATCGCGACGGCGTCCTGCATCGTCGGGATCTTGAACGTCCCGACGCGCGTGATGTCGGGCGCCTGGATCAGTCGCGTCGGTAGCGTCTGCGCCGACACGGTCGCCGGTAGCAGCGCCAGCAGGATGATGAGTAGCAGTCGTCGCATGATCAGTGTCACTCCTCGGCCGGCAGGCCGTCTCCGAACCCACAGGCGACGCCGTACTTGCGGCACTCGCTCTGCGCGTAGCTCGCCATCTGCGTGAAGAAACTGGGATCGGCCGTCTCCATGCGGTCCCACCACCAGTGGTAGGTCGCCGCCTCGAAGAAGACGAACGTCTTGCGACCCGGCCCACATGCGGGTCCGTGGCCGAAGCCGTCCGTGCAGACGCCCGCCCCGACGCGCGCGATCGCATCCGATGCGCGATTCATCCAGCAGTCCTCGGCGAAGACCCATCCGTCGCCCGAGCGCACGGTGCGCAGCGCGTCAGACGACCAGCGCGGTAGGCCCGGGCGCAGGCCGCCGCACTCGACGTCTCGCTGCGTTCGCGGCGGATCGGCCTGATAGAGCAGCATCGAGAACGGCGACAGACGCGCGTCCCAGAACAGGCTCCAGTCGCCGTAGCCCGTCGTCGGATTGCGGAAGGGATCGTCTGCCTGCGGCGGATTGCTCGCGCCGTTGCTTCGGCCGACCCAGCCGTGCCAGGCCAGAAGCAGGTCAGGCAGCAGGCGGTGCGTGTCCCACGCAGCGTCGTGACACTCGCGGGCGGACCACTCGTACGGCTCCCATCCACACGGCACGCCGATCACGAACGCCTGGAGATCGCCGATCGCCGCCTGAATCGTCGGCAGCACACGCGCGAGACGCGGCCGTGGATCGCGGCCGCCCCCGTCGACGAAGATCACGGGCACCATGCCGTGACCGCGGCGCGTCGGGGTGTCGAGAATATCGAGCACGAGTTGACGAATCGCGGCCGCGTCCGTCGTCCAGTCGGGATTCCCCCACATCACCCCGGGATACACGTCGCCGCGATCGAACGGCCCGATCGGCACGTGCGTGGCGCCCGCCGCCGCGAGTTGGGCGAGCCACGCATGGCGCACCTCGAGCGGCGCGCCGGGAAGGGCCGGCGTCCAGATGCGTCGGCCGGCGTCGTCGATCTGTCCGCCGAGCAGACCGCGATACGCGCGCACCTCCTCCGGCGTCGGTCGACGCGGCGCTTCCGACGGCGTCGGCTCGACCGGGACAACGATCGAGGGATCAGCCGGACCAGGCCCAGGCGTGAACGGCGCGCGCATCCTCGGCGACACCCACGGATTACAGGCGCTGCCGAGCAGCGCCAAGACGAGGAGCAGCGGCAGCGACCGTGCCCTCACTGCGCGCCCCCGACAGTGGCGACGTAGCTGCCGTCTCGGCCGACCTCATCCTTGTAGAGCACGGCCCGGACGATCGCGTCCTTGGCCTTGAGCAGATCGCGCAGGCCGGCTGTGCGCTCGGGATTCCGCGGCACCGGCGGCCCAGACGACACGGTGCCGGCCGCGGCGACGTTGTCGCCGTGCACAATCGCATGCGCGAGATCGCAGAACGGCTTGCTGATGACCCGCAGATGGGGCGGCAGGTGCTTGTATTCGAAGAACTGCAGAATCGGCTCACTCATCTCGTCACCACTTTCGCCAGAATCGGAAATCGATCTTTCGGAAATTCGTCTTCGTCACCCAGCGCCAGAGGTCCCACCAGAGCGACCCGCCGATCGGCTTGTCCGGCCGCACGGCAATCGGCGGCGGCAGCGGCGCAGGCTCGGGCGCCGGTGCGGGTGTTTCCGGTTCGGGTACAGGCTCGGGCTCGGGCTCCGGCTCTACCACGGGCGGCGCCGGCGTGTCTGTGCCCCCGGTGTGCTCTGGATCGGGCTCAGGAGGCAACGGCGGGAGCACAGCCGGTACACCGGTGATGCCAGCGAAGACCTCGCGCCACGCGTCATGCACCTCGGGATGGTCTCCCCAGCCCGTCGCGCGACCGGCGCCGGAGAACACGAGGATGCCCTCGACGTTCGCGTGGTCACGCGCAAGGCGCGACACCAGGCCGGGCACACGGCGCAGGTCACTCGTCAGCGTGGCGTTGCTCGTGTAGCACTGCGCGATGAGGACCGCACGCGGGCACTTCCACAGACTTGCCGAGAGGCGCGCCACGAACGCGTCGTCCGTCTCGTCGGCTCCGAGATACGCTTCGACGCCTTGCACCTCGGCCGCCGTCGGCAATGCGAACTGGGCGCGGCGTGGTACATAGGCGAGCACCTCGCGCGCGTGATCGTGATGTGCATCAGCGATGGCCCACGCGATCGCAGCCACGTCACCATCGGGATTCCCGGCCACATAGCGCCACTGAGGACCGCGAACGCATGCATGGCCGTCGACGAAGGCGCAGTTGCTCGGCTCGACGCCCGTCCCGAAGAACCACCCGAACCACAACGGGCGGTTGATGGCGACGACCGGCGCATAGCGATGTATCGGTGCGACGTACGGCAGAACGTCCCCCGCGCGCACGACGGCCGCCGGCATCGACGACGCGACCCACAGCTCCCCGTCGACGAGCGCGCCGCGCAGACTCCACGGCGTGCCCTCGCACTGCGGCAGCCGGTACGCCAGATCGAGCGCGAGATTGACCGCCGCGCAGCCGACCTGCGAATTGCCGACGATCCAATCCCCGATCACACGCCAGGTCACGAACTCGATGCCCGCCCACGTGCGCGACGCGCGCGGCGTCTCGTAGTCCTCGTCGCTCCAGCGGATCGACCCGTCGCCGCGAAACTCACGGATGCCCTGCGACGTGCCCTGACGAGTCGGTGGCAGATCGCGCGCCACGCCGTCGATCGCCCACCGCGTGCGACTGATGATGTACGCCAGCCGACCATCCGGCGCGTAGGCCAGCGCCTCGTCGCCGTAGATCGGCCCGAGCGACGTGATGCCGCCATCGCGCGTCACCTCGTAGCCAATGCCGTCCTGCCCCTTGTATGCGAGCGCCGATCCATCTCGACGGGCCACCAAGTTCCGGACATGCGCCGGCACACGGATAGCCGCCTCGTCGCCGAACTGCACGGTGGGCGCCCCGCCGCCTTCGACCGACGAGCCACGGACGACGAGTCCGCCATCCGTGACGTCGAGATAGTCGGTGCGCCGCATCTACGCCGCGTCCTTCGCCGCGCGCAGCGCCTTGATGTCCTCGTCGATCTCCCGCAGCCGCGCGACGATCTTCATCTGCGACACGCCGAGTTCGATCGCCTCGTCGAGCAGGTTCTGCACGCGCTGGTCGTCGACGAGGTCCTTCCCCGCCACGCCCTCGACCGCCATGATGATGTCGGTTGCCGCGTCCTTCGCCGCCTGCTTCTTCTGTGCGCCGTTGCCCTTGCCGAAGATGCGCTGCACGCTATCGACGATCCCCGGGATGACCTGCGCGATGGTGAGAATGGTGCCCAAGCTGATCTTCATGTGACTACTCCTCCTGCCTACGTTCTGCGTCCTTTGCCAACTGCTTCCGCGTGCGTCGATGGAGCGCCAGATCTGGCGCCGTCGCGGAAATGCCAATCGCAGCGATGCGCTCCTGCTCCTCGCGCAAGCGCCGGTAGAACGCCAGCCGGTCGAGCCCGATCCACCACGACTCAGTCATCGCTCCACCCCCGCGAAGAACGCGTGACTGCCAATGACCGCGGAAGGTGTGAGCCCGCGCGCCCAGTCCGGCGGCGCCTTGGCCAGCAGCGCCGTGGTCACGTAGTGCGTCGCGCCATGCGTTGTGTCCTTCAACGCTTCGCTCATCGCGAGATCCGCAATCGCGAACAGCCCGTCGAAGTCCCACTGCCGATGCGCCACCAGCGATTCCGCGAACTCGTAGGTCGCCACAGTGTTGAGCGAGTCCTCCCACCAGCAGGAGAACTGCCAGCGCTTGAGACACACGTCTTTCCAGCCTTCGCCCCACCAGTCCGGCTTGCCGTCGCCGTGCAGATCGGCCTGCACACGATTCGCGATCACGCAGGCCACGGCCGCCTGAGACACCGCGGACTCACCACGGGCCTCGCCGTAGAGCGTCGCGATCAGCGCCTGCCGATCGGTGAGTGCCGCTCGCATCTGCTCGCGTGTCACAGCTTCCCCGCTATCTTCAGCACCCAGAGCGTGACGGACACCGCCACCGTGCTCGAGCCCATCGCGATCGCGATCCACCACTTCAGGTCCGTGATCGTGATCACGGACGTCGAACCGACCTCGACCGCGCGCGATGGCGACTCGACCTTCGCCAGCGCCTCGCGCACGGCGTTGATCCGCTCGAGGTCATTCACGCGGCCGTTCGTCCGCGTGACCTGCGTCTTGATCTCGGTCAGGTTCTCGTCGGCCGCGTCGAAGCGCCGCGAGACGTCCTTCGCAAAGCCGGCGAGTGTGGCCTCGAGTGACGCCAGCCGTTGGGTGAGTTCCATCTCCACATCCCGTCCAAACTCCGTCATTGCCGATGTCCCGTCCGATCTGATCGCCCGCCCAGAAAGCACACAAGCCGCCGCACTCCACGGGACTGCGTTCCCGTGATGTGCGAGCGGCTTGTGACTCGCTGGCTCTGCTGTGGATGCTCGTAGCCACCCTTGCGAGGTGGCGTCCGCGTCAAGCCCGACGCGGCTTCGGCTTGCGGCCTGAGGGCATCCGTCTGCGAGATCTCTACGGCGTGGTCGCCTCCGTCGGCGTCCGCTGATAGCGCAGCGTGGCCAGATCGAGCGCAAACCCTTCGATCTGAAGCTGCGCCACCCGATCCGACAGCTCGCGCTGTGTCTCGCCAAATGCTCGCTCCAGCTCCCGCATCTGTCCGCGCATGAGTTCGAGGCGCAAGAGACGATTTTCCAAATCCAGACGATCCTCGCGCGCAAGCACAGGAGGCGGCACACTGGGCGCTTGGGCAACCGTCCCCGTGGCCGCCAACGCATTCACGAGTGCGACTGCTGCC
This sequence comes from Acidobacteria bacterium SCN 69-37, assembly GCA_001724025.1. Taxonomy (GTDB): domain Bacteria; phylum Acidobacteriota; class Vicinamibacteria; order Vicinamibacterales; family SCN-69-37; genus SCN-69-37. Next base: position 69,136 of record MEDJ01000014.1, read on the forward strand.
CACGGAATAATCACTGCCTTTTTGATCATTTCTGCGTCTCCTGTTTCAGCTTGTCGACGTCGTCGGCCAGTTCCCGCACGGCGTTGACCAGCGCCGCGAAGATGGGCATCGTGTCGCGGATGGACAGGTAGCCGTCATCGCGCGTCGTCACCGCGTCCGGGATCGCGCGCATCAGGTTGGCCGCGTCGAAGCCCGTGTAGTGTTGCGTGACGACGTCCTGATCGGGATCAAGATCCGGGAACGCGGCCGGCTGATAGCGATACCCGATCGGCCGCAGCTGCCGGATCGCCGACAGACCGCCCGCATACGGCATGATGTCGCGCTTGAGCCGCACGTCTGAGGCCGAGGTGCACGCCGTCACGAGTCCGTCCGAAACGCTAAACGTGTTCACCGCACACGTTGTCGTAACGCCCTGTGTCGTTCCAGAGTAGTACGCCTCGCTGTAGACCGAGGCGAGTCGGTTCGTGCTGTTGCCGATCGAAAGCTGGTTGTTGTTGACCGGATCGAGGCCGGAACTATTCAGATACACAAACCGTCCGCCGGCAGACATCGAGATCTCAGTCGCTGCTGCCATCGAAACGAACGACCCGTACAACGAGTTGCCGACCACGGAGAGTTCTGCTTGGTAGTCCGCGTTCGGGCCATCCGCCCCGGCCCTGATGTCGACGCGCGTGAAGCCGGATGGAGTGGCGATGTCGTCATTCCGCGCCCAGATGGAGATTTCCTTCAAGCGTGTGCTGTCGTTGCTGTACCCGCTCATTCCGAACTCGCCGAAGCCCGTCGAGAACTTGTAGGCCGATGGCGCACTCCACGAATTCGATGGATCTGGCGCAAGCGTGATCTGTCCGCCCGTGATGTCGACGTTCGACATCGTCGCGGCCCCGGCGCAGGTCACCTGAAACGGCGCAGTCGCCCTTCCAGAGTGCGTTGATCCGAGCCACACGCCGATATCGCTGCCACTGCCGCATGAGTTCAGTCCACCCGCGTTCGAGGATGACCCAACTTCGACGCGCGCGGTATTCGCCGCGCCCGAGTACAGGCCGATGTTCGTGGCCGTCAGGCTCGACGCGCCGAGCGTCCAGCCCCCGATCGTGCCGGCACTCGACGTCAGCGACCCGGAGAACGATGCATTCCCGCTTGCGTCAATCTGCGTCAGCGTCGTGCCGTCGTACCCGATCCGTACGCCATTCGTCGGGTCGACCGTGAGCCACGCGCCTGATGGCACGCCGAAGGCGGCGCCGTACGTGCTCGTGCTGTAGCCATAGAGGCCATCGAGATTCCCGACCGCCCACCGCGGCGCCAGGTCGTCGTAGTCCGTGCCCGTGCGCACGATCCCGGCGATCGTCGGCCCAGACGTCGTGCCCATCACGCCACTCGTCGCGTACGCGTCGATCAGCGCGCCGCCCGTCGTGCCCGTGTTGATCACCGCATCGCCGGCGAGCCACGCATTCGCGCCGCTGCCATCGAGATCCCGATCGACGGTGTACACGTAGCCCGCGTCGCTCGTGGCCGCCCGCAGCGCGACGCCCGCGAAGACAATCGTGCCGCCATCGGTATTCGCCACGCCGGCCGTCTGGCCGACCTGCGCGCCAAAGATCACCTCGTACGCCAGCGCGTTGTTCGTCACCGACGTCCCGACGAAGGTGTACATCGGGTGCGACCAGTGCGCGCCGCCGCTCATCCCCGCGACAATCACCGACTGCGACGCCGGTAGGTCGAAGGCTGACGTCGTCACCGAGTCCGATCCCACGACATCGAAGGACGCGTCGATCGCCGAGGACGTCGCCACGTTGCGGAAGACCTGCACGCGCATCTCGGCTGCCCCAGGCGCCGCGCCAAACGTCACCGTCGTCGTGTTCGCGGCGGTCGCCGTCGCGTTCAGTGCGACCCAGACTTCGACCGCCGCCCCACCGGGATCGCAGGCCCGCGCGCCGCGCGTGTACGTGTTTCCCGCTGTGTCGGTGACGCTCGCAATCGCGGACGTGCCCGAGCAGCCGCCGCCGTATCCGATGCTCATCACGATCGCACGACCGCCGCCGACGACGTAGGCGCCGGCCGCGATCGACGACGGCGACGATCCCGCGTAGTTTCCCGACGAGGCTTCCGCCGTGATCGTCGTGTCGGCCAGACCAGTCACGCGCATGTACTCGACCTGCCCAGCGGTTTGCAGGTAGAGCACGTCACCGGTCGACAGCCCGTTGTGCTTCGTCGTGATCGTCGAATCGCCTGCACCGACTGGACTCGTCAGCGCGGTGCCATCCGCGATCAGCTCTCGGCCACCGATGCGCGCGATCTCCTCCGACGCGACCAGCGTCTGCACCCGCATTTCGCCGCCGTGGAAGCTCAGCCATCGCCGTGTGTCCAAGCCCATCGACGACGCGTAGTTCGCGGCCGGGACGACGTCGCCGGCCGGCGCGAGCGTCAAATGCCCAGGCGCCTGGATCGCCGGCGTGACGACCGCATCGGTCGCCGTCAGTGACGTCACCGTCGGCGTCGCGGAGAACGCCGGCGCGCCACCATCCGCGGTCAGGACCGTATGACTGCCGCCCTGCGCCGTCATCCCGATCGCGGACGTGCCGAGACCGTACAGCACGCCGTTCGAGGTCAGCGTCGTGCGGCCGGTGCCACCGTCCGACACCGTCAAGGGCAGCGACGGTCCCGCCGTCACCCACCCGGTATCCCCACTCCCACTCGCCTTGCGCCAGATCTGCCCGTCGGACGTCCGCAAATACATCGAGCAGGGCGAGGCAGTCACGCTGCCTTCCGGCGATCCGCTGCCGCTGAGGATGCGGCAGGGCTGCGGCCCGAGATAGATCTGATCGATGTCGATCGACTGCGCTGCCGCCGGCGTTGCCACCAGCA
>MEDJ01000015.1 GCA_001724025.1 Acidobacteria bacterium SCN 69-37
CTTGGTGGGGCCCACGCGATCCCCCCTTTTTTCGCCGAGCTGAAGCTGGCGTCGATGAACCCTTCGGAGAGATCGAGCTTGCCGCGGTCGCGGAGATCGGCCGCGAGGGCTTCGAGGATCCGATCGTAGACGCCGCTGCGGCGCCACGCTTGAAACCGACGATGACACGTCTGATACGAGGGATACCGATCGGGCAGGTCGTGCCACGGGGCACCGGTGCGAAGAATCCACAGGATGCCGTTCAGCACGTCGCGCGGATCGCGCCACGGTCGGCCGCGCCGGTCGCGTCGCACACGCGGCTTCGGCAAGAGGGGCGCCAGCACCGCCCACTGGGCGTCGGTCAAGTCCATGTCGCCGCGTACGCCGGCGATCGTCGCAACGTTTCACTCGCACACTCGGGATTTATGAGATGAGTTCTAGAGTTCTTAACGAAGATGATAGACGTTCGTCAGCATCACCAATAAAAATGGCCCTCAACCGACCATGACGGTCAATTGAGGGCCGAATTCATTGCAGATTTTGGTCGGGGCGAGAGGATTCGAACCTCCGACCCCTCGGTCCCGAACCGAGTGCTCTACCAGGCTGAGCCACGCCCCGACAACCGGACTATCTTACCCGATCACGGGCGTCCTGCGTTAATTCTTCTGTCGCGGCGAGCGCCGTGTGGTCGGTCAGGTCGGGCTGGAGCGGCGTCACCGAGATGTAGCCATCGCGGATGGCCTGGTGATCCGATCGGTCGTGGGGATGCCAGTCGTCCTGCGCTTCCTCGATCCAGAAGTACGCGTGGCCGCGCGGGTCGACGCGCCGGTCGATCTTCGTGATGTGGTTCCGCCTGGCCTGGACCGTGACCCGCAGGCCGCGTGCAGGCCCGGCCGGCACGTTGACGTTGAGGAACGTGCGGGCGGGCAGCGGGTGCGCCAGCAACTGCGCCGCGAGCCTGGCCGCGATGTCGGCGGCCTGGCCGAAGTCGGCGGTGTCCGACAGGTACTCGAGCGAGACCGCCATCGCCGGGTAGCCCAGCAGCGCCCCCTCGAGTGCGCCCGCCACCGTCCCCGAGTACGTCACGTCGTCGCCGATGTTGAGCCCCTTGTTGATGCCGGACACGATCAGGTCCGGCGGATCGGGGAACAGTTGCGAGAGCGCGACGTTGACGCAGTCGGTGGGCGTGCCGTCGACCGCGTAAAGACCGTCGCGGATGCGCTCGAGCCGCAGGGGCAACCGCAGGGTCAGCGCGTGGCCGACAGCGCTGGCCTCACGCTGCGGCGCCACGACCACTGTCTCCCCCACGGCCCCGAGCGCCGTGGCCAGCGCCTCGATCCCGGGAGAAAAGTAGCCGTCATCGTTGGTGACGAGAATCCGTGGCATGCGGGATCGATCTTATCAAGCCGGACCGAGCCTCCCCGCCTTCCCGTCTCCTCCCCGCCCGCCGCCTCCCCGCCGCCTAAGGCCTGATGCTCTGCGCAAAGCCCGTGATGTTGACGTCGCGGAACATCGGCGTCCGCGGCGGCAGGTTCACGGGGATCAGGAATTCCTCGTCGAAGTTGTAGCCGCGCGTCGGCGGGTCGTAGACCGTCGAGCAGCACTTGTACGTCCCCACGGCCTGTCGGCTGGTGTAGAGGCTGGCGATCGAGCCCCGATAGTTCAGGGTGCCGTCCCAGTCTTCGATGAACCGCAGGAAATTGTGGGCTCCTCCGTCTGTGCCGAAGTCGTTGCCCGTGCCGGACGGTCGAGGAAACGACAGGCCCTTCCCGGCAATGATCGCCAGTCGGTACCAGGTCGTGTTGCCCTTCCGGCCGCTGAGCGCGTGAGGACTCACGAAGCTGGCCCGGTCGTTCCACATGTTCGACAACAGGGTGACGGCATCGGCCAGCACGGCCGTCGCCACGTGCGGGCCCGTGAAGCTGCCCGTCGAGTTCCAGTTGCCCTGAATGTAGACGGGATTCTCTGACGCGATCGTCAGCCCCTGGAGTCCAGGCGCGGCAGTGACCAGATCGGATCCGCGCGTCAGCTTGAGCGCGCGGCGGAAGAAGATCGGCGGGTTCTTCCTCGCCCGCTCGATCGGCACCGAGGCGGGCGAGCCGCCGATCTGCGTTAGTGGTGTCGCCGTGTTCTTGAGCGGACTGGTCATGCTGCCCCATGACGTCACGCCCTTCGGCAACTGAGGGGTCCGTCCGTACAGATCGAGAGTGGCATTGCCATTGAGGTCTTCGCCGGCGTCCAGGCTGTTGTTCGGCGTGCCAGTCGAACCTATATTGACGACATCCTCGAAACCGTACTCCCCGGTCTCGTCACCCGCGGCGTTCCTGTTGCCGCGACGGTCCGAGAAATAGACCGTGTAGCCGTTCACGAAGAGCGCGTCGCTGCCCGTGCAACCGAGCGGGCAATTGGCGGCGGGAATTTGTCCGCGGAACCAGCGGGAGAGATTGCGGGCATCCAGTTCGACGAAGTGCATGATGCCACCAAGTTGCATCGATGTCGGCGCCGTGTCGCGGACCAGGCCTTCGCGTGGGTCATAGAGTGCCAGCGGACTGTAGAGTCGGGCGGCCGTGTCGGAATCGCTCATCGCCGTGCTGCGACCTGCGGATGAATTCGGGACGCAGTTGCCGACGCTGCTGGCATCCCACAGTCGCTGCATGCGGATAATCGCATTGGGGGTCAGATCGGCGCAGGCAATGTCGCCGGCGCTGGTGTTGTACGTCATCGTATCCGGCGACGCACTGTGAAGCTGGGGGCTGTTGATGCCCAGGCTCAGGATCTCGCGCGTGACGTCAACCCACGTCCCGGGCGCCGTTTGCTTCTCAATCTTGATGTAGCCGCCCAGCACGGGGGTGTCTTGAGGCGCGAGGGTATTGGCGCCCGAGGTCTGGCCAAATCGCGGGCGCGGGGTGTTGGCATTCGTACTCGTCGAGTAACCCGTCGGCGGCTCGTTGACGCCCAGATCGGTATCCCGCTTCCAGTTGAGCTTGATCGGCGCCGTCGCGGTGACGGTCGGTAGATTCGTGATGTCGGCCGGATCGTCCGACAACAGAATCCGCAGGCTCGCCAGCGAAAAGAACCGCTCCCCGAGCAGATTCGGTCGCGCCGTATCCTCGCCCACCTTCGGACGACGGATCAGCGCGATGGGGCCGCGGTCTTCCGGGGGCAGATCCTGCGCGAACATGGCGACGGGCAGATCGAGCCGGCGGGCGCCGGTCCGGCCGTTCATGATGTTGCTGTTGTAGGTGTTGGTCGACAGGTTCGTCCACTTCGGCTCGTTCCACTCGCTGCCGAGGTCGCCCTTGAGACTGCCCTCGTTGGCCGCCAGGAGCCGGTAGTTGCCGGGCGACGTAATCGCCCGCACGAGCCCGGTGTAGGCGTTGCCGCTTGCCTGGAAGCCGTTCGACAGATGCGTCCTGACGATCTCGCCGACCGCCGTGACGCGACTCGCGAGAAACAGCCCGTTCCCCGATCCGGTGCCGTCATCGTCGCTCGCCAGGAAGACGTTCTGGTTGCTGTGGACGCGTCCCCCGAAGTTGAACGGCGGCCCGGCGAAGAAGCTCAGGTCGTTCTCCGAGAAGATCCCGAACTGGAACACGGGGATCGCCACCGTCTGGAGCCGGCGCGTCAGGCTGGTCTCGCCGCCATCCTGGATGCGCTGGAGCCGGCCCGTCACTTCCATGTCGTATGTCGTCGCCAGCCCGACCAGGCCCTGGAACGGACCACTCTGGACGGTCATGACGCTGGCTTCGGCGTTCCCGTCACCGTCGACGGGGAACGAAATGCGGTACCCGCTCGTCCCGTTGGGCCGTTCCCACGTCACCCCGAGGTCGGGCGGATTGGTCGTCAGCGCATTGACCTGCGCAGCCGTCGGCGCCACGTTGGCGGAAAAGAGATCGCCGAGCTGCGCGGTCAGTTGTTCGAGCCCGGCGTGCACGGCGTAGAAGGCCTGTGTCCGCGTGCTGTCCATGACGCGGACGCGCGAGTCCGTGATCACGAGCGCCGTGAAGCCGGCCGTGACGCCGGCCATCAGCAGCATGACCATCAGCGCGCTCAGCAGCGCGGCGCCCTGCTCCCTGTCGTCCTGTCGATTCCGGTGAGGTTCACGCGGCGTCGTCATTCCTGCTCTCCCTGGCGACCGGCGCACCGAGGCGGCGGCCTGCGCAATCGGGTTGCGACTCATCGATACCGATCCACGAACGAGAGGCTCCGCAGCCCGACCTGCGTGGCCATGCTGTTGCGGAAGAACTCGCCCGTCTGCGGGTTCTGGTCCTGCGATCGAGCGAGCAGGAAGATGTTCGCCTTGCGCACCTGGTTCGGACCGTTGCCGAGCGGTACGTTCTCGACGTTGGTGGGATTGGTCACGCCGTCGACGAGGTCGTACGTGATCTGGAGGTTCTCTACCCCCATCGCGATGGCCAGGCGGTCGCCCATGTTCACGCGCCGGATCAGCCGCGGCAGATCCGGGTCCGTGACGTTGTCGACGTAGTAGCTCACCATCGTGATCCGCGCGATCGTCGTCGGCGGGAAGGTGCCGTCCTCGGCCCGCAGGTTGAGGATGGTGCCGCCGGCAGCCGTGCGCTGGTTGAGCGCCATCGGGTCGTTGTCGGCAAACGTCACCGTCTGCCCGACGGGCGCGGCCGTCACCATCTGCAGCGCATTGCCGAGCGGGTTCGTGAACAGGATCAGATCGCCGGCGCGGAGGCCGCTCGGCCCCGTGAGCGATGTCGCGGCGTTGACCGTGATCTCCGTCCCGTCGGGCGAGATGGACACCAGCGGGAACTTGCCGAGTTCCAGCGTCCGGTCCGCGTACAGGACGGAGACGACGTCGGTTGCCACGCCGAGGAGCGTCGGCCCCAGGCCGTTGCCGGGCGAAAGGGCCGGCAGCGTCGCCAGGCCGACAGGAAACTGCATCGTGCCCGGACCGGGACGATTGACCGCGGTCGCGCCGGCGCCGCTCGGCAGCGGGATGCCGCCGAGCGGGATGCCCTGCCCGGTCTGCATGAGGTCGCGCACCATGAAGCTCGTCGCTGCCTGCAGCCCGTGGTTGGTCGATGAAATCACGCGCGACGTCGTGGCGAGCGACATCGATCGCGCCATCGTTTCCACGGCCGTCGACAGCACGACCAGTGTCAGGACGAGGGCGATCATCGTTTCGCCCAGCGAGAAGCCGCCGTCGGGCGGCGCAGCGTGGTTACGCATAGGCGGAGATGAACGTGGTGAGGACGAACTCATCGGTCCCGCCCGCCGCGCGGTAGCGCACGATCACGCGCAACTGCCGCAACGTCTGGCTGGGGACGCCATTGATCAGGACGGGACGGATCTCGATCTCGCGGGTCATCCCGACCAGCGCCGTCCGTTCGTCATCGTCGGTCCCGAGCAGCCCATCGGGCCCGGGCCGCAGCACCTCTTCGAGGGCACCATCGTCAGCGGTGTTGACCAGGCCATCGGCGCCTGGCGCGCGGATCTCCTGCGGACCATCGAGGAAGATGCCGTTGTCGCCGTTCACGCCGGCAACGTTGCGAATCTGATCCCACGTGATCGTCCGGTTGTCGCGTGCCTTGAACACCGACTCGGCCGCTTCGGCTGCCCGCTCGGTGGCCATCAGCTGATCCTGCGTGCCGGTGAGTCGTCGCGCGCCGGCCGCGATGCCGCCCGCCAGCGTGACGACGCCGACCATCAGCACGAGCATGCCGAACATCACTTCGATCAGCGAAAAGCCGCTGTCCTGCGAACTGCCGCGTGACATGACTCAGTTTCTCCAGGCGTTGCCGTTCCACCGGTACATGCGGATGGTGGAGGTGGGACCGAAGACGGTGAGCGCACGCGCCGTCATGGGCGCGGACGGACGGCCGATGAAAATCGTGCCGTTGACCAGGTCGCCGTCCTCGTCGACCACCTGTCCTTCGGCGTTGAAGATGATGGCCTCGGCCCCACCGAAGTCGATCGCCTCGCCGCGGCCGAAGCTGTCGGGCGTGTCGGGGATGCCGTCGAACAGGAGAAAGTTCGTCTGGTGCTCGAGCACGGTCGTCGAGAGCACCGTTTCGCCCGAGGGGATGTTGCGCCGCACGACCGAGAGGAAGTTGGGCGCGGTGAAGCGGACTTCCACCGGGCGGCGCTGATTGATGGCGGTCTCGCGTGCCAGCTTCAGCTGCCACATCACCTTGTTCATACTCGCGTCGCCGCGGACCGTGTCGAGCGCGGTCGTGAAGCCGCCGAGCGTCAGCGACGCCACGCAGATGCCGATCACGAGCACGCCGAGCAGTTCGAGCGTCGAGAACCCGGCGTCTCGACGGGCGCGGGAGGGAGAACGCCACATCACGCCACCGGCAAGGCAACCTTCGTACCACACGGATCCCGGCCGCCCGCGATCGCGCGCCGTGCAGAATCGCGCAACGGCCCGCAGCGGCGCGCCCAGCGTTGTGCGGCCGATTACGAACTGGTCGCCCGGCTGTCGGCGGCCCGACCACGGGAGACGAGGGGCCGCCGGGTGCGCGGTTGTGGTTGAATAGACGCCATGCGCCTGCGCCCTAGCCTCTGCCCCCTGGTCCTTGCCCTCGCCATGTTCGGCCTGCCCGGTCCTGCACAGGCCGACATCGTCCTGTCCCCGTTCGCCGGCATCCACTTCGGGGGGGATGCGCCGGAGAAGCCGAAGACCTTCGGCGGAAACGTCACGTTCGTCGGCCGATCGATTGGCCTCGAGATCGAAGCGGCCCGCACGAACGACTTCTTCGGCAAGCCCAGCGCCAACGTGAGCCTGCTCACCGCGAGCCTCGTCGGCGGCGCCGACCTGCCCGGCAAGGGCGTGAAGCCCTACTTTCTTGCCGGTGCCGGCCTGCTCCGCACCAACGTCACCTTCGCGGACATCACCGACGACCTGAGCTACAACAACTTCGCGATTCTGCTCGGCGGCGGCGTGAACGTCTACTTCACCGACCACGTCGGCCTGCGCGGCGACCTGCGCTACATGCGGCGTCTCGAACGTCAGTCGTCGCTCGGCGTGATCCCGATTGCCAGCAACTTCGACTTCTGGCGCGTGGTGGTCGGCCTCAACGTCCGGTTCTTCTGAGCCGGCAGGCACCGGCCTCGTGGTCATCTCTCCCGACGTCGTCTTTCGCGTCCTGGGCGACGAAGCTGTGCTCGTGGACCTGGCGACGAACCAGGTCTTCGAGCTCAACGCCACGGCGGCGGCAGCGTGGCAACGGCTCAGCCAGGGTGACGCGCCCGACGCCGTGATCGCGGCGCTCGTCGCGCGCTTCGACGTGGATCCCGACACGGCCCATCGCGAAGTCCACACCCTGCTGCAGGATCTGGAGCGCCGCGGCCTGCTGCGGCCATGATGGTTCTCGACTGGCTCGTCCGTGTGTCGATGGCCACCGGCGCACTGACGGCCTCGGGCGGTCATCAGGCCACCGCGCCGGGGTGGGCCATCGCGGGGTCCGGCACCGTCGTCAGCCTCGACGGTCCCGACGATAGGCCACCCGACGGCGGCCATGCCATCGACCGTGTGCTCGACGCGGTGATGCGTCGTGGCGACGACGGCCTGTCGCGGCTGCGCGGTCAGTTCGCGCTGGCCATCAGCGGTCCGCCCGGACATCCCGCGCGCGTGCTGCGCGATCCGCTGGGATCGCATCCTCTCTTCTATACACGGTGCGGCGACGAGGTGCTGTTCGCCGCCAGGCCGCAGACGCTCCTGGCGCAGCCGGGGGGATCGCGGGCGCTGAATCGCGCGGCCATTGCCGATCACCTGTCGAAGCGCTGGCCGCTCAGGCAGGAAACGTTCTTCGAGGTGATTCACCGCGTCCCGCCAGGCTGGCAGGTCGTGGTCTCACCCACCGGCGTCTCCGCCGCGCGCTACTGGAATCCCGTCGATCCGTCGGGTCACATTGCCTTCCTGGCCGATGACGAGGTGGAGCGGTTCGATACGCTGCTCGAACTGGCAACGGCCAGGGCGTTCACCGGGACACGGGCCGGCATCTTTCTGAGCGGCGGGTTCGATTCGGTCAGCGTCGCGGCCGTGGCCCACGACGTGGCGGCCGCGCGCGGCGCGCGCCAGGCCGCAGCGCTGTCGATTGCCTTTCCGGCTCTCGAGTGCAACGAGGAACACGTGCAGGCATCGGTGGCCGAACGGCTCGGCCTGCCCCTGCACCTGATCGACTTCGACAGCGCGGTCGGGACGACGGGCCTGCTCGAGGGGGGCATCGCGCTGAACCGGACGCTCGGGGCGCCACTGTTCAACACCTGGATGCCGGCGTACCTGACCCTGCTCGACACCGCCGTGGCGGAAGATGTCGACACCATCCTCACCGGCGAGGGCGGCGACGAGTGGCTCGGCACCACCCCCTTTCTCGCGGCCGACCTGTGGCGCCGCGGTGATCTGCCTGGACTCGTCGCGCTCGCCCGTACGTGGAAGCGATCGTTCCGCCAGGACTGGGCGACCGTCGCACGATCGGTGACGTGGAAATACGGCCTCAGGCCGCTGGCCGGTCAGGTGTGTCATCGCGTGGCGCCAGAGGCGTGGGATGCCAGGCGCGCGGCAAAGGCCGTGGCGTCGACGCCGCCCTTCATCGCGCGCGACGCGGGCCTGCACCGGACGCTGCTCGACAGAGCGCGGCTCAGCCTTGCCGCTGCCAGTCCGGCCGGCGGCTTCTACGCGCGCGAGGCGGCCGTGTTCCTCGATCACCCGCTCATGTCGTGGCTCTTCGAGGAGCAGTTCGCCGTGGGTGCGCCGCGCGGTATCCGCTACGTGCACCCGTACTGGGATCCCGACCTCGTCGCGCACATGTACCGCGTGTCGCCGGCCCGTCTCAACGAGGGGGCACGCACGAAGGCGCTGGTACGGCAGACCGTCGACCGCCGGTTCCCGTCGCTCGGGTTCCGGCGCCAGCGGAAGATCACGGCCACGCAGTTCTTCGCAGACCTGGTGCGGCGCGAAGGTCCCCCACTGGCGGCGGCCGTGTCGGACTTCGACGGGCTCGCGTCGCTCGGCATCGTCGAGCCGGCGGCGGCCCGGACGTTCCTGACGCAGGCATGGGGCGGGTCGCCGCGCAGCGTGGGCATGGCCTGGACCCTCGTCAACATGGAATACTGGGTCCGCGGTCACGCGTGATGTCACCTGCGCAAACCGCCGATTCCGATGTTAGGATGCCGACCATGATGCGTACCGCCTCCCATCCTCCTTCTCCCGATGCGCCCAAGCGGCCCTGGATCACGCCCGTGATCCGGCCGGCAGGCGCCATCGGCCAGATCCTCAAGGCCGGTTCGAACAAGCTCACGGTCGTCGGGGATCCTGCCGAACCGGGCAAGGCTCCGGGGCCGGATCTCTGACGAATGCTCGATCTCGTCCGCGACACGGCGCCGGCGTCGCCCGCCGGTCCGTCTGCGCGGGTGACGACGCGCTGGCAGGATGATCGCGGCGAGACGTTTGCCGTCGGCATGGCCGATGGTCCTGTGCGCTGGATCGACTGGCGCGACATCGGGCGATTCCAGTTCGAGGGCTCGTCGCCGCAGGTCCTGTTCCGGCCAGCCAGTCCCGGCGCTCCCGTTCCCACCACCCTTTTTGCCCGGGCGATCCAGCCACTGATCCTGCAGGCGCAGGGGTGGCCGGCGCTCCACGCCAGTGCGGCCGCCGGCGCGCACGGTGCCGTGCTGTTCTGCGGGCTCAGCGGCAGTGGCAAATCCACACTCGCGTATGCGATGACGCGCGTGGCCGGGTATCGGCAACTCGCTGACGATGTCGTCGTGCTGCGGTCGGGCGAGGCGGGCTGGCAGGTGGTGCCGCTGCCCTTTCGCGCACGCCTGCGTCCGACGGCCGCCGCGCACTTCGCGGCCGCCGCACCCGGCACCGCCGGGACTCCACCAGTGCCGGCGCCGGTGCCGCTCCGTCTCGTCGTGGTGCTCGATCAGCAGCCGGACGCCCCGAGTCTGCCGCAGATTCAGCCGATCGCGTCCGTCCGGATGTTCTCGATCTATCTCACGCACGCGCACTGTTTCGACGAGGCCGATCGGGCAGCCGTCGAGCGCATGGTGACCCACTACCTGTCGATGGCCGACACGGTCCGCGCGATCCGGCTCACCTATCGTCCCGACTTCCCGGCGCTCGATCGCCTCGTCTCGACGCTCGCCGATCTCGCCGCCGATACGCGCCGGCCGTGAGTCCCGTGGCCGATCGTCCCGCGGCGTCCCCTGCTGCATCCCGGCGCCCCATCGATTCCGCGTGGCTGCTGGCGCGCCTGGCGATGGCCTATGGTGCGGCGGCCGTGCTGGTGCACGTCGTGCCGCTGCGGACGCTGGCGCGCTGGGCGTGGCGGCCGGCGACCGCTGGCGATCCCGGTCGTGCGGATCGCATCGTCGCGACGGTGATCCGACTGCGTCGGGTTCTGCCGGCGGCCGGCCGTGGTGACTGCCTGCCGTTTGCGCTCGTGCTCTATCGGGAACTGTCGCGTGCCGGGCACGCCCCGCAGCTCGTCATGGGGTTCGAGCGTGCGGGATCGGGGGCAGGGCTCGAAGGCCATGCCTGGGTGGAAGTGGATCGGCGTCCGGTGGCCGAGTCCGTCGACGCTGTCGCGCGCTACACGCCCGCGGCCGCGTTCGGACCCGGGGGCAGTCTCACGCCTTGTGGACGCGATTGATCAGATCGCCGACGGCGCCTGACGGCTCCTCTGCTTCGTTGTCGACGAACTGCACACCGGTGGTGAAGATCGGGGTCGCCCCGGCCGGCGCCGCATTGCGGCAGTGCATTACTCGGCCGGTCAGCTCGGTCGTCGAGTCGTCGCCGAGTGTCAGGCGGAAGGCGTGCACGGCGCCAACGGGAAACGGCACGGTCGTTTCGATGGCCATGCCGCCGAGGCTGATCTGGACGACGCGCACGGGCAGGTCGAGCGAGACTGTGTGACCGTGGATCTGGCTCAGCAGCTCGATGCGCGGCGATCGCCGGCGGTCGTCGGTGGCGGCAGCGGTCATGGTCCGGGAACGCGCGAACTCTATCATCACTGCTGCCTCCTGGCCACCCCGTAGTTGTGGTTGATGATCGTCGCGTAGACGGAGTTGATGGCCACCAGCGTGAGGGCGGCGGCCAATTTGTTTCGCTTCGACATGTTGCGCGCCGCCATCACCGAGCTGAACGCCACGCCGGCCTTGATGGCGATGAACGCCGCCTTGTTCCTCGACGGGCCCGACATCAGCGGATTGGCTTCCACGGCCCCGCGATCGAGCGCGAGCAGCGTCGAGTGGACGTCGAGCGCCTGCATCACGGCCGTCGACGCGTAGAGCGACGTCATCAGGGCCGATCGACCGGGCCGCCGCGGGGCCGGGTCGAAGCTGCGCGGCAACTGCTCGGGCGCGAGCAGCACCGGCGGCACGACGGCACTGGCCTGGAACGCCCCCGACAGGTCGAGCCGTGGCACCTCCTGAGCGGCCGCCGGCGTGACGCCGACGAGCACGGCCAGCGCCAGGGAATACGTGACGACGAGCCCGCGTGACATGAGCACCCTTTCCGGTCGACATCGACCGAGGGCCGCCGGGCGGGGACGTCGTGCGCGTCATGCGCAGGATGCCCGGCGGCCGGTCGATAGTCGGGCAAGCGATGTGCCACACCGGCCGGGATCGGGATCAGGGGATTTGTCGCCGGAAATCGGCGGGTTTTTCGACGAATTTTGGCAGGACGATCGGGGCCCGATACGTTTCTGGCGTCGGGCGCACGAATGCGTAAGCGATCAGGATCTGACGAGCGGCGACGAGGCGCGGGGCTTCAGGCCGAACAGCCGCCGGAGTCGATCGAGCAGGTCTCCCCCATCGGCGGCCCGCTCCGCCTCGACGAGCGCCTCGAGGACACGCGCCACCGTTGGGACGACAGCAATGCCGAGGCGTTTGGTGGAGGCCGGCACCGAGGTCAGCGCGCCACGCCAGACGAGCAGCGCGCCGGCGCGGGACTCGAGCACGACGTCCAGGCAGTTGTCGGCGCGATCGTCGATCACGACGTCGATCGCGAGCGCGTCGGCGATCCGGCCGCGCGATCCGTGGACGACGTAGACGCTCGGCAGCGGGAAGCCGCGGTCCTGGAGCCAGCGCTGCGTCTGGCGCTGCACGGTCCGCCCGACCGACGTCGGCCGGCTGGTGATGAACAGGATCTCCCAGCGCCGCTCGTCGGCCAGCGCCGCCAGGCGCGCGATCGCCCCCGGCTCGATCTCGTCGAGGCCTTCCCAGAAGTCTTCCGTTCCGGCCAGGTGGCGCCACACGGCCGCCGACTGCCGACTCGTCAGGTTCACCCCCGGCAACACCGGCGGCACGTCGTCATCATCGGCCTCGTCGCCCGGGGTCTCACCGGCGGGATCGCCGGACTCGACCACGGAGGCTTCGAGGTCGGGGAACAGGCGGATCGCCGCCCGGACGAACGGCGTGTGAAGGTCGGCGAGCACGCCGTCGAGGTCAAACGCGATGCGCATGAGATGAGTGAAGCGGGGCACGTGGCCGGTGCACGGCCACCGCAGCCAGTGCCACGGCCAGCACCGCGTTGCCCGGCATCTGCAGACTGAACTCTACAACCGACTGCGCCGCGATCCCAATCAGTCCGGCCACGGCGCCGCGGCGGATCCAGTAGGTCATCGGCGACTCGTCGCCGCTCCGCAGCCGGCGGCCGATGCCGAGGATCAGCACGCCGGCGACGAGCACCGCCGGGATCGTGACGAGGAGTCCGCCCTCGGCCACGAGCTGCAGATAGTCGTTGTGGGCCTGCGCGTAGAACGCCTCGCGATCGCGCGTCTGGTAGATGAGCATCGCCCGGCGGTAGCCACCAAGCCCGGTGCCGACGATCGGGAAGTCGCTGATGATGCGGCCGGTGTCGCGCCAGGCCGAGAGTCGGCCGCCGACATCGTCCGAGGCGCGGCCGAACCGCGCGGCCACGGCACCGGGGCCCGACCAGAGCATGGCGGCCACGAACACGCCGACAACGGCTGTCGTGACCACGAGGCGCGGGGCGCCGCGGAGACCGCGCCACAGGAAGCCGGCAAACGCGACGATCGCGATCGCGCCGGCGGCAATTCCCGAACGCGAGCCGGTGAGGACGAGCGCGGCCGTCATGATCAGCAGGCTCGCCAGGGCGAGCAGCACGCGATTGCCGTCCGGGCTCCCGAGCCAGCGTCCCCAGGCCCGGCCGCCGCGTCGCGCTGCGTCAGGCGCCTGGACCAGCAGGGCCCAGCCGTACGCGGCCACGACGGGCAGCAGCATCAGCATCCAGCCGGCGAAGTGGTTGCGGTTGACGAAGGGCCCGAAGATGGCGCCGCCCTGGCGTGGAGTCCAGAAGCCGTAGATGCGATCGACATCGGCATCGAGGATGGCCGCCTGGACGATCCCGACCACGGCGACGGCTACGGCCAGCATCATCACCTGGCCGATCAGCCACTCGAGCGACCAGCGCCGCACGAGTCGCGCCGCGCCGACGAGCAGGAGGCCGAAGGCCACGACCTCCGCCAGCACGACGCGCGTGGCTGCCGGATCGAGCGAGAGCGCGTTCAGATCGGCCGGATGATAGCCGAGCCGGAACTCGCGGAAGAACCTGTCGACGCCGGGTGACAGCGTGGTGACGAGCCACGAGGGCAGCGCCACTGTCTGGATCGCGATGGCGCCGCACAGCACGGCCAGGGCGAGCAGCAGCCGCGCCAGCCGGGGATCGCGCCAGGCGCGGTCGCGGGCAACGCCGGTGAGGCCGAGGGCCGCGGCGGCTGCGAACAGCGGCCAGTAGGCCCACGGGTAGACGGCACCGAAGCACAGCACGCCCCAGGCGAGCAGGACGAGCAGGGGCCAGCCGCGGCGCATCACGTCCGCACCAGCCAGCGCCGAGCACCGCGCGCGATGCGGCGCAGATACAGCACCCAGAGCGGGGCACCGCTTGCGGGCGCGTAGACGGTGCGCATGTAGGTTGCCGGGGGAAACAGGTGATCGCGCGCGAACTGCAGGCGTGAACCCCAGCCCTTCACGTGTCGGACATCCGACAACACCCGCCGCACGTGTGCGGCGCGCGGATCGTAGAACGCCGCATCGTCCGCGTCGTCCCCCGCCGCGCACAGGGCCGCCAGCCGGTCGGCGGGGACTGGCGCCGCCACCCAGACGCGGGCGGCCTCGAGCGTGCGCGCACAGGCGGCCTCGATGCCGCTGGCGCGCGCAAGGGCGGCCAGCGTGTCCCAGTCGGTCTCGGTCATCCGCCCGGCGATCAGGCGGACGTCGTAGAGCCAGATCAGCCGATCGTCGTTGTAGTGGTGCGCCACGCGGTGGACGCACGCCAGCGCCAGCGCGTGCGGCCCTCCCAGGCCGCGGGCCCCGTGGCCGAGGCGCGGCCGCGGCTCGGCCTGGCTGTCGAGCTCGGCGAAGGTCAGCGCATCGCCGAACCGGTGCGGGTTGAACGCGCGCCAGTGCAGATCGATCACGTGGGCGACCGCCTCGTCTCGAATCAGCCGGAACGGTTGCTGATACATCAACAGAGGTCCACCGCTCTGCCCCACCGCTTCGTAGCCGAGCGTGTGCAGGACCTGGCTGGCTGCTTCCCGATCGTCGGGGGCAACGAGGAGATCCGTGTCGGTTCGCTGGCGGAGATCGGGCGAGGGATACACGCTGTACGCGAGGTCCGCGCCCTTCATGATCAGCGTGCGGAGTCCCGCGGCCGACAGGGCCGCGACGACGCGCCGCAGTTCGTGCTCGCGGACGAGGTCGGCGGCCAGGGCCTGCCGACGCGCGGTCGCCAGCCGCTCGCGGAGCGTGGCTGGACAGGCCGTTGACGATACGGCCGCGTCGGCCACGATCGGCAGGACGCCTTCGGCCAGCGCCCGCCGCCACACGACGTCGTCGGATTCATGGGCCAGCGACGCCCATCCCCCGTCGTCGCCGCGGAGGATCGCGGCCAGCGCGGCACGGACGCCCGACACGTCAGAACGCGCCGACACCCCGGGCCCAGGACCGGAACACGATGCGTCGGACCGAGGCGTGGCCGAGCAGCGCGATGGCCGCCTTCCGATGCCAGTTGAACGAGGCCGTGCGGGCGATGAGCGTGGCAATTGCCTCTCCGCGCGCCAGGTCGATGAGTTCGTCGATCGACTCGTCGCTCAGGCGCGCGGCGATGCTGCGGAACGCGAGCCCGACGCGGATTTCCTGGCCGAGCCGGCGGCGCCAGCGCCCCTCGTAGCATCGCAGCGCGCGGGCATCGAGCCGGTCCTTCACCAGCGCCTCGCCGAGCGCCTCGGCGGCAAACACGCCACTCAGCATGCCGTAGTAGATGCCGCCGCCCGTTGTCGGCTTCACGAGGCCCGCGGCGTCGCCCACGGCGAGCACGCGGTCGCCGTACGACCGCTGCACCGGGCCGAGCGGCAGCATCTTGCGGCGCGGCGCGGGAATCGTGGCCGGATCGATGCCGGCGCGTCGACCAATCGACGCGATGAAGGCGGCAAAGCGTTCCGCACTGCGCGTCTCGCTCATCAGGCCGATGCGCGCGAACGCCTCGTCGCCCCGGCGGAACGGCACCATCCACGCAAAGCCCGACGGTGCGACCTCGCGGCCGAACTGTACCTCGATCTCGGGATGCGCCGGGAACGGGCTCTCGACCTGCGCGCTCTGGAGGAAGACCTCGGGGAGTCCCAGCCCGAGGCTGCGATGGAAACGGTAGCTCGCACCGCACGCCAGCACGGCGGCCCGCGCGTCGATCGGCTGGGCGAGGCCGCGTCCGGACACCACCACGCGGTCGGCGCTCACGGTCACCTGATCGACCCGCACGTCGCAGCGCAGGTCCACGCCCGCTGTCACGGCGCGTGCGGCCAGGTGGCGATCCAGCGCCGCGCGATCGATCACCGTCGCGTTGACGCGGTCGCTGCGCAGCGGCACGGATTGGCCGGTGGCGCCCCAGAACCTGGCGACGCCGGCCTCGGCCAGGATCAACGATCGCGGCAGGTCGAACTCGTCGAAGGCCTCCGTCCCGAGCAGGCCCGTGCAGTGGACCGGCTGGCCGATCTCGGCATGCTCCTCGAGCATGACGACGTCCCGCCCCTGCTCGGCCAGCCGCTTCGCAACCGTCGACCCGGCCGGGCCGCCCCCGATGACAACGACATCACGCACGCGACAACCCTGTCCCCTCAGAACTTCCGGCCGCGGACTTCCCAGCGGCCACGCAGCGAGATCCAGAACGACAGGGCGATCAACCGCACGTCGAGGCCGACAGACCGTCGCCGGATGTAGACCCGATCGTATCGGAACTTCTGACGCCGCGGCAGATCGCGCGCGGCGTAGATCTGGGCAACGCCCGTCAGGCCAGGCACGACCGACGATCGCAGCGCGTAGCCGGGCACGTCCTCGAGGGCCTCGGCCCGGCCGTCGCCCTGCAGCTCGATCTCGCCGGGCCGGAGGGCGCGCGGACCGACGAAACTCATGTCCCCCACGAAGATGCTCCAGAGCTGCGGCAGCTCGTCCATGGCCGTAGCGCGCAGCCACCGGCCCACGCGGGTGATTCTCGGATCGCCATCCGACGCCTGTCGAGCGCCGACGAGCGCCTCGGCATCCGGAATCATCGAGCGGAACTTGTAGACACGGAAGACCCGGCCGCCCTGCCCCGCCCGCTCCTGGCTGTAGAACACGTCGCCCCCGTCCTCCAGCTTCACCGCCACCGCCGCCAGCACCCACACGGGCATCGACAGCAGCAGGCCGGTACCGGCCAGGGAGACGTCGAGCGCGCGCTTCACGACGCGACCTGCCGTCGTCACGTCAGGCCTCGCTCCCGGGGAGCAGTCAGGTCACCGCTGCCGGCAAACGTCCGCTGCCCCGCACGCACGCGCCGGCACACGTCGGCATATCGTGCCACCTGCGTCCGCCTGTCGAACGCGAGCGCCAGCGTCCGCGCGGCTTCCCCGGTACGACGCGCCAACGCGGGATCGGCGCGGAACTGCCTGATGCGGTCGGCCAGGTCCGCGGCGTCCCCCGGCGTCGCCAGCAGCCCCGTCCCGTGCGTGCGCGTCAACGCCGCCACCTCGCAGGACGACTCGACCGCCGCGACGTACGGCCGGCCCGCGGCGAGAATGCCGTACAGCTTGCTCGGCACGATGTACCCGGCCAGGCCCTGTTGCAGCGACACGATGAAGACATCGGCCGCGGCGAACGATTCCCCCAGTCTCGCCTTCGGGGCGAACGGGAGGAAGCTGACGTTCGCGAGCCCGAGCTGCGCCACGCGCGCCTGGAGCGCGGCCTTGCTCACGCCCTCGCCCTGGAAGACGACGTGAATGGCCGGGTCGTCGCGCAGCAGGGCTGCCGCGTCGACGATGGTTTCGAGGCTCTGGGCCAGTCCGAGGTTGCCCGAGTGCATGACCACGAAGCGGCCAGAGAGCCCGTGTTCGCGGCGGAAGGCGTTCTCGCGCGGACCCGGGACGATGGCCGAGGTATCGGCCCACGACGGAATGATGATCGTCCGCTCGGGTGGCGCGCCCTTGTCGTCGATCAGCCGCTGCCGCATGGTCTCGCCGAGCGCGATGTTGACGGCCGCGCGCTGCACCAGGAACCTGTTGACGGCCTGGAGCGCGGCGTTGATCGATCCGCTGTGGAAGTCGGGCAGCAGCGCCGCGACCTCCGGGAACAGGTCGTTGAACGCCATCACGAGCGGCGCGCGGTAGCGCCGCGATGACATCCACGCCGTCAGGCCGATGATCGGCGGATCGGTCAGCGCGACGATCACGTCGGGGCGATCGAGCCGCAGGCCGGCCACGCACGCCGAGGCGAAGTACGACAGATAGTTCGCGGCGCGTCCGGCAAATCGCCGCTTGTCGAACCGCGTGCCCGACGCGCGGAGCATCTGCACGCCGTGGTGCGTCTGCTTCTCGACGACGCGCCCGCGCGCGGGCTGCATCGGCGCTGACGGCAGCAGCGGCGGCCCGGTCACGACCGTCACGCGGCAGCCGTGCACGGCCACCAGGTCCTCGCAGAGGTCTGTCAGCAGCTGCCCCGTGGCCGTCTGATCCGGGTAGTAGGACCTGTTGAAGAAGACGATGTGCATGCGGTCCCTAGGCGACGGCCGCGGACGTCTTCACGATCGCGCGCGTCCCCAGCACGAGCACGTCCATGCGCGTCCGCAGGAAGCAATCGAGCGCCTCGGCCGGCTGGTGCACGATCGGCTCGTTCTCGTTGAACGACGTGTTGAGCAGCACCGGTACGCCCGTCAGCGTCTCGAACGCGCGGATCAAGCCCCAGAACTCCGGGTTGGCCGCGCGCGACACGGTCTGGAGGCGTCCCGATCCATCGACGTGCGTCACGGCCGGCAGCACCGTGCGGCGATCGGGCCGCACCGGGTAGACCTGCACCATGAAGGGATCGATCACCGAGTCGACGAAGTAGTCGGCGTGCGCTTCCTCGATCACGGCGGGCGCGAACGGCCGGAAGCGTTCGCGGAACTTGATCTTCGTGTTGATGATCTCGCGCATGTCGGAGCGGCGCGGGTCGGCCAGGATACTGCGATTCCCCAGCGCGCGCGCCCCCCACTCCATCCGTCCCTGGAACCAGCCGATGACCTCGCCGTTGGCGATCCGCCCGGCGGTCCAGGCGTTGAGCGCGTCGCGAGACGGGAACGTCTGCACGGTGCAGCCGGCGCGCGCCAGATCGTCCGCCCGCGCCGCGATGGCCGCATCGATGGCCGCGTCATCGAACGACGGGCCCCAGTACGCGTGATCCATCACGAAGGCCCGCGGCTGGCCGAGCACCCGGTGCCACACCCAGTACGCGGCGCCGAGGGCGGTCCCGTTGTCGCCGGCAGCCGGCTGGATGTAGACGTCCGAGAACGGCGTCTGCTCGCGAATCCGGCCGTTGGCGACGCTGTTCATGGCACAGCCGCCCGCCAGACAGATCGCACGCTGGCGCGTGGACGCCGCCACCGCCCGCAGGACGTGCCAGACGGCTTCCTCGAACACGACCTGCAGCGACGCGGCCAGGGCCTCGTGCGCAGACGTGAGCGGTGCGTCTGGCTGCCGCGCCGGCCCGAGCAGTGCCTCGAGCTTCGGCGTGAACACCCGTCCAATCGTCGGCACCCCGTCGTCCCACGTCATCGCCGCCCCGCCGTTCCAGTGCTGGAAATACGACAGATCGAGCGTGAATCGGCCGCCCGGTTCGAGATGGAGGAGATGCCGCAGCGGCGCCACGCGATCGGGCGCGCCGTACGGCGCCAGGCCCATCACCTTGAATTCGTCACCGAAGTGTGGAAATCCGAGATATTGCGTGACAGCCAGGTAGAGAAGCCCGAGCGAGTGCGGGAAAAACGTCCGGTGCGCAACGTCGAGCGACCGTCCGCGGCCCGTTCCCCACGACGTGCTGACGAAGTCGCCGAACCCGTCGATCGCGCAGACCGCCGCCTCGTCGAACGGCGACACGAAGAACGCACTGGCCAGGTGGGCCGGGTGGTGCTCGACGCGGTGGAGGGTCGGCCGTCGGTCGGCCCTGGCCAGTCCGAGTGCCTCGGCCACGGCGTCGCCGACGCTGTCGACACGCGCGTAGTTGGCGCGGCGGCTGGCGACCAGCTTCGGATCCGGACGATGGCGGAGGGCGAAGAGCGCCTTCCGCCACAGGTGCGCGCGCGGCCGGCGCGAGATGGCCACGTGGTCGATGTCGCGCCCTTCGATGCCGGCCATGGCCAGACAGGCCCTGATGGCCGATCGTGGAAAGCCCGCAACGTGTTTGATGCGGCGGAAGCGTTCCTCTTCCACTGCGGCCACCAGTTGGCCGTCCCGCACGAGTACCGCGGCCACGTCACCGTGGTACGCATTGATCCCGAGGATGTTCATGAGTGCCCGGCCCGCTGCGCTCGATCCTGCTGCAGTTCACTGATGTTGATGTCGACGAGCAATCGATACCAGAACGCCTGGAGCACGTGGAACACGAAGCCCTCGCGGCCGTCGAGGAAGCCTGCGCGCACGATATACCGATAGCCGAAGTACAGGCACGGCCGCACGTACAGCGGCAGGCCGCGCCACCGCGCCTTCAGCCACCGGACGCGTTCGTCGGCGTGGCCGAACAGCCGGCCGTCGGCGCGATCGGGATCGGCTCGCTCGGCAAGTTCCTGGCGGGCCTGGAGCCGCGCGTAGCGGTTGTGCTTGTCGATCCACACGGCGATGGCGTCCTCGTTGCGGTTCTGTTCGATGAGGTCACCGCGCAGCGCCGCGACGGTCCCCGTGACATGGAAGTGGTGATCGACCAGTTCGCGCCCGTCCACCGACACGGCATCGCGGCGGAAGAGTTTGAGCAGGAATTTCGGGTAGTAGCCGCCGTGCCGGATCCACCGGCCGCGGAACACCTGGCGGCGGGTGACGTAGAACCCGCACACGTCGGCCGCCGGACCGTCTCCGGCAAAGGCCTGCCGAATGGCGTCGCGCAGGTCAGCGCTCACCTGCTGATCCGCATCGATGCCCAGGACCCACGCGGTGGTCAGCGGCAGGTGCGCGAGCGCCCATGCCCACTGGTTCGCGTGCGTCTCGAACGCGTGGGTGACGACGGTCGCGCCGGCCGCGGTGGCGAGTGCGACCGTCTGATCGTCGCTCCCCGAGTCGACCACGAAGACCTCGGCGGCCCACTCGACAACGGCCGCCAGGCACGCCGCGATGTTGCGCGCCTCGTTGAAGGTCAGAATCACGACCGCGATCGGCACGCGGCCGCCCATCCCCGGCCCGACGCGCGCATCAGCCATGACGGGCCACCGATGTGGAACGCGACACATCGTCGTACAAGGCGATCAGCGAGGCTGTCGCGTGCGGCCAGCGGTAGCGATCGGCCAGGCTGCGCGCGGCCCTGCCGCGGGCGGCACGTTCCGGGCCGTCGGCGCAGATCGCGCGAAGGGCCTCGACGAGGGCCGGGATCTCGCGCGCGACGACCCATCCGGCTCCCGCCGCCGCGATCTCGTCGGCGAGATTCACCGTGGGCGTGACGAGCACCGGGACGCCGGCAGCCATCGCCTCGGCAATCGAGAGGCCGAAATTCTCCTGCGCTGACGGCGAAGCCAGCAGCGACGCGCCGGCGATGAGATCGCGTTTCGTGGCGCCCTCGACCCAACCCACGAAATCGATGCGATCGTGTGCGGGACCGGCTGCCGCCGCGGCGCGGAGTGCGGCCACGCAGTCAGGGGCGCCATCACCCGCCAGGATGAGACGCCACGCGGCAAACGGCCCGACGGTTGCTGCATGGAACGCCGCGATCAGTCGATCGAGGCTCTTCTTCGCGTCGAGCCGCGACATCGTCAACACGTACGGCGCGACGGGATCCGGCGTCGAGTCGATGAACGCGCCGTCGTCGATGCCGAGCGGGACGATCCGACCGGCGGGCAGCCACGGGAGCATCCGCTCGGCCCCCGTCTGCTCGGCCGGGGTCGTGTACTGGATGCAGGCCGCACCCGTGAGCAGCCGGCGGACACCGGACCAGAACAGCAGCCGCTTACGCCACGTCCGTTGCGACAGGCTCCAGGGATCGAGCGCGCCGTGCGGCCTGATGACATAGGGCACACCGACACGACGGCACGCGCGGCCCGCGGCCAGCGAACTGTGGGAGAACACCGCGTGGATGTCGACCGTGTCGAAGTCGCGGACGTGGTCGTCGAGCCAGCGTGCCAGGGCGCCAGACCACTTGAAGCGCTCTCCGCCGCCGAGCGGCAGCACTATCATCGGGACGCCGTGCCAGTCGCGGACCTGCCCTGTCTCGACGCGCAGGCGCGTCGGGCCATCGGCGTCCGTGGTCGCGATCAGCGCGTCCACGCCCGCCTCGCGGAGGGCGCGGACGCTCTCGATCGCGACGACACTCGGGCCGCCGTACCGGGCCGCCACGGCCGGGATGACGTGCAGGACGCGCATCAGTCGCCCACCCCGGCCTGCTGCGCCCTGTCGGTCCGGATCCGGACCGGCAGGGCCGCGGCAATCGCCGTCACCAGACGCGCGCGGAACGCGTCATACGTGAACAACTGACGGTAGCGCGCGCGGCCCGCGTGCCCCAGGCGCACCCGCAGCGTCTCGTCGCGCAACAGCGCGACGAGACGCGCGACGATGGCGTCCGTGTCGGCCTGGTCGACGAGGAATCCCGTCTCGCCGTCGACGATCACTTCGCGCGCGGCGTCGTGAATCGATCCGACGCACGGCAGGCCGGCGGCCATGGCCTCGACGTAGACGAGGCCGAACCCCTCGCGCCGGCTCGGCATGGCCAGCGCCACCGCGCGGTCATAGATGGCCGCGCGGGTGGCGTCGTCGACGAAGCCGGTGAATCGGACCGCGTGCCCGGCCCCGACGCCTGCCGCTTTCGCCTGCAGGCGCTCGACGTCGTCGCCCTCGCCCACGCAGATAAGCGTCGCGTCGGGCACCTGCGCGAGAACGCGCGGCCAGGCGTCGATGAGCTGATCGTGGCCCTTGTAGGCGTCGGTGGCGGTCATGCGGCCGACGATCACGATGGGCCGCGGGCCGATGTCGATGGCGATGGTGACGGCCGGCGGCGTGGCGCCTGTCGTCGCAGGGAGGGCCAGCGGGCACGCGACGATCGGCCCCGCCGAGGGGTTGGCCGCGGCCACACGGTCGGCCGTGTGGCGCGAGTTGGCCAGGCGCAGGAAGGCGCCGGCCATCACGCGCCGCATGGGGTCGCTGAGTGGCGTCCATGCCTCGACGTCGTGGAGGAAGATCGCATACGGCCGCGCCAGGATTCGCGGCACGGCGCGCTGTACCGCCGCCAGGCGCAGGTGCGTGTAGCAGATCCAGTCGCAGCGGCCGAGCGCCTGCTCGGCCGCGACGTCGAGGCCGAAGCACACGCGGCGCGCCGTCGACGATCGGAAGTCACGCTCGCCGACGGCGAGCGTGACGGTGCGCACGGTCCCGGCCTCGTCGGCCAGGACCTGGCCGACGAGGCGCGCGACGGAGGCGATGCCGCCGCCGCGCGGGCTGCGCGTGATGGCCGCCAGCGTCGGGCGGCCGATGTCGTGGGCGCCGGTCATCGCCAGTCGTGCTCCGCACCAGACGCCCGTGACGCGTCGTCGTCGGCCGGTCGCGCGAGGTCGTCCCATCGCGCCGTGACGTGCAGCAGAACCCAGGCGAGCAGCAGGGACGCGGCCGCCGATGCACTCGTCTCGACGAACGAGCCGCCGACGCCGAGCAGGCTCGTTCCCGGCAGGAACCAGAGGGCAAATCGCCCGGCGTCACCCTCGCGCAGGTACGCGGCCGCCGTCCGATCGATGAACACGAGTGCTGCGCCGAAGGCGGCGAGCCCGATCCAGAGTCCCGGCATGGCGAAGTTGATATACCACTCCATCACGTGGCCGATGCCGACGCTCGTCCCGTCCACGAACCGCAGGCCCGTGTAATCCGAGACGACGTTCCCGCTGCCGGCCTCGACCGGCTTGTTCGGCCAGATCGCCCGCGGCACCAGCGCCACGACCGCATCGACGAGCGTGCCGCCCATCGCGAGCGGGACAGCCTCGGACTCGATGCCCTGCACGGCCGCGCCCACGAGCGCGTCCTGGTTCAGGCGTTCATCGATCCGCCGCAGGTGCTCGATCCGGGTCAGATCGAACCATTCGAAATCCGAGAACGCCGCGGCCAGGGTCTCGAGACGTGCGGACATTGCCTCGCCGCCCCAGACGACCGAGCGGATGTCGCGACGATCGCGCATGTAGGTAACGTAGACCGAGATGCCCAGGTACGTGACGAGCACCCCGGCGACGATCACGATCCAGCGCGGGCGATAAAAGCTCGCGACGAACGCGACAACGATGAGCATGGCCGCGAAGCCGAAGCCGAGGAATCCCTGCCCGAGGAGCGTCATCGCCGGAAACGTCGTGCTGGTGATCAGCCAGGCCCAGGTCACCGTTCGCCGGCCGGCCTGCCAGCCGTTCCACGCCTTCAGCCCGACGCCCAGTACCATCAGCGACGAGGTCGTCGAGACAAACGCGCCGATCGTCGGCAGCGAGGAGGCGACGGGCGCGACGACCACGTAAGCCAGCACCCCCATCACCAGGTAGAGCGTCGCGGTGCGCGGTGCCACGCTCGCGCCGCTGTCGTCGGCGGCAGCCGGCGGTCGGCCGTAGCGGTGCGACAGCAGCAATCCGAGTTCCCCGCCCAGGGCGAAGGCGACCATGCCGAGGGCCGCCACGCGCAGGCCGATCGCCGTGACCTCGATGGCCGGGGCGTTGTACCACGGCAGCGCATAGAGGGCCGCCGCCAGCCAGTGGATGGCGCCGTAGCTCAGGACGTACGTGAGCACGAGGCCGGCGCCGCGACCGCTCGCCCAGTGACGGACGAGCAGGTACGCCGCGGTCGCCAGCCAGAGTCCGAGCCACAGGGGCAGTTCCGACTCAGTCACGCCCCCGGGCCTCCCCTGCCCGCATCCACGTGCCGGCCTCGGCGACGAACGCGGCCGCCACATCGTCCCACCCGCGCAGACGCGCGGGCACCGCGGCCTGTCGCACCCTGTCGGCCAGGGCGGACCGATGATCGTGACACCACCGCAGGCGCGTCGTCATCGCGTCCACGTCGCGGGCCGGCACGGTCCATCCCTGCGCGCCACCGGCCAGGATCTCGGGTGCCGCGCAGTGGGTCGTGGCGAGCAGCACGAGCCCGGCCGCCGCGGCCTGTGCCAGGACCATCCCGAACCCGTCCTGAATCGTCGGGAAGAAGAAGACGTCGGCGGCGTCGTACACCGCCGGGAGATGCGCCTGATCGCGCGCCGGCAGCACGGTGATGTTCGAGCCCCCGCGCGCCAGCAGACGGGACGTCTCGGGCAGGCTGGGACCAACGAGCGTGAACGTCATCGGCAGATCGGCACAGGCCCGCGCCACGGTCACGAAGTCCGCCAGGCCCTTCTGGGCGGAGAGTGCACCGACGAACAACACGCGGATCGGCTGTCCGTCCAGCAGGCGCGCGATCCGGGTCTGTACGACCGGCGGGGTCACGCGGAACGAATCCACGGCCACGCCGAGCGGGACGACGGTCAGCCGTTCCCGCGGTACGCCGCGTCGTTCGAACGACGCGCGGGCGAACTCGGAGAGGACGACGATCCGATCGGCGTGCGCGTACTCGCGTTCTTCCCTGTCGATCATCCACGGGCTCGGCCGATCGATCGCGACACCTGTGCGCGCCGCCTCGGCAGCCAGCAGGTCGGCCTGCTCGGCAATGTGCGCCGAACCGCGCATGAGTACACGGCTGCGCGCGTCGATCGGCTGTCGCAGCAACTCCTCCGACACGCCGCTCCAGCCGTGCACGATGTCCCACGCCTGGCCCACGAGCGCGCGCGCGGCCCACTGACCGAACCAGCGGTGCCGGAACGCCTCGGTGGCCGGCAGCAGGGCGGGCGCCGCGCGGCGCAGGGCGCGATCGAACGCCCCGTGCGCGGGCAGGCCGCGATAGCCGCTGCGCCGCAGCCCGAAGCGTTCCACGGCCCACGTCGGATAGTTGCCGAACACGCTGACGTCGTGGCCGAGCCGTTCCAGCTCTCGCGCCAGATCGAAGGCGTGGAACCGGCCGTGCGCGACGATCGCGATACGCAGACCGCTCACGACGCCTCCAGCATGACCGCGAGGCGATCGGCGTAGGTGTGATGTCCGGCGGCGATCAGGTGCCGGCCGGTCGTCACCATCCGATCGCGATCGTCGGGATGCGCCAGCAGCCAGCGCACGCGCGTCACGGCCTCGGCAGGCGTCGCGGCGTAGAGCACGGCATCGCCGTCGCGACCGAACAGCCGCTCGTGATCGGAGGTCCGCTCCGCCAGCAGGCATCCGCCCATCGCCGGTACTTCGTACGAGCGCATGGCGTGCCCGTCGCGGTTGGCGCGCCGCACGATCCCGAGCGACACGCGCGCGGTCGTCGTGGCGAACCGGAGCCCCTGCGCGTCGAGCACGCCCCCGGCCCGTCGCCGTGTGACGCCGTAGCGATGCCAGTACCCGCCGTACAACGCCACGCGGAACCCGGCGCCAATCAGCGGCGCCACCCAGGGAATGCGATCGCGATCGGCGCCGCCGGCCAGCACGACGTCCGCGTCGAACCGCGCCCGTGTCTCGTCGTCGGGGATCTCCGGATAGTGGACCGCGGGGTTGTAGCCGAAGGCGAGGTAATCGACGCGCCGCACGCCTGCGCGCCGCAGGTCGTGCAGGACCGCGTGCCGGGGCGACCAGACGTGATCGTAGCGCGGGAGGGCCGACAGGAACCAGGGCGCGCGGTGCGCGCGGTTCCACGGGTCGTCAGTGAGGAAATTCATGCGGCGGATGCCCAGCCGGCCGAGCGTCTTCAAGGTCTCGGCCGTCAGCGGGGCGATGCCGGTGGCGATGACCGTGTCGGCCTGCATGGCCCGCGCGGCAGCGACGACCTCGTCGCCGAACGGGCGGAGACGCGCGGGCCGGTGTCCGGCCAGGTGCCACAACACCCGGCGCCGGAGGTTCGACGCCCTGTATGCGGCGCTCGTGTCCGCGATCTGCGCGGCGATGCCGAGCGTGCGGGCCGCGTCGAGCAGGTGATGCCCGACATGGGTCTCGCGCGAGTCGCCGACGATCAGCACGCGCCGGCCCGTCATCGTGCCCCCGTCTCGGCGGACAGCAGGCGCGCGCGCACAGCCGCGAAGCTGCGCTCGTAGTGCCAGTCCGCCAGAATCCGCTGGCGCCCGCGTTCGCCCATCGCCTGTCGCGCGGCGGGATCGGCGTCGAGACTGCCGAGCGCCGCCACCAGGCTCTCGACCGAGGCCGGATCGCACGCCACGCCGTACCCGGGCGTCACGAACGTCTCCCGCCAGTCAGGCAGGTCGGGCACGACCACCGCAAGCCCGCAGGCCAGATAGTCGAACACCTTGTTCGAGGCCCCCAGCATCGTCCGTTCGTTCACGCTCGTCGATGCGAGTGGCAGCAGCGCGAGCCCGACATCCCCGTCCGCGCACTGCCGCATTACCTCGGCCCGCGTGGCGACGAGGCCGACGACCTCCACGCGGTCCGCCAGCCCCAGCGCGTCGGCGAGTGCAACGAGCCGGGCCAGGTATCGGCCGCCCGAGGGATCGTAGCCTGTCAGCCGCAGCGACACCGAGGCCGGCAACTGCGCCAGCGCGTGCAACAGCGTCTCGGGTACCCGCGCGGGCACGATCGATCCGTGGTACAGCAGTCGCGTGCCCCCGGGGCGCGGCGTTCTCGCGCCGGCCACTTCGGCCAACACCGGCGTGTTCCACACCACCTCGATGTCCGATCGGCCCGTCGCCTGTCGCAGGATCGTGGCCCGGCCCGCTGACGGCGCGATGCAGAGATCCGCCCGTCGCGCCAGCCGCTGGCGACATCGCTGCACGATCGCCGCGGCCCGACCGCGCGCGCCCTCGGGCGCGTCGTGCTCATGATACGCACATCGACTCCGCACGAGTCGCGTGGCCAGCCACACGGCGGGGGTCGACAGCGGATCGGACGCGTAGATCCAGTCCGGCCGGTCTTTGACGACGCGCACGCAGACGCGCCAGATGAAGCGCAGGAACGCGAGGTGCAGGCGCCATCCTCCACGGGGCGCGGGCAGCAGGTCGATGGCGAGACGATCGTGCGGCGCCACGTCCACTCCACGCAGCAGGGCCACGCCGATCAGGTGCACGGACGCGCCGGCAGCCGCGAGCAGTCGGGCCGCGTGCTCGATCGGCGGATACGCGCCTGGATGGGTGTGCTGCACGAACAGCACGCGCGGCCCGCCTGTCGGCGATGCGGCGGTCATGCGCCGCGGTCCTTGCGCGCGGCGCCGCGCGTGACGGCCGCGTAGATCGCGTGCATCTCTCGCGCGACGTCGGTCATGGCCCGTGGTGGCCGGACGGCGGCCGCGAGCCGCGGGAGCAGATCAGGCTCGTCGACGCACCGCGCGATCGTCGCAGCCCACGCGTCGACGTCGGCAAAGCGATCGACGAGCAGACCGTCCACGTCGTGCCGGATCTTCTCGGCCAGGCCGCCGAGCCGGCTGCCGATGACCGGCACGCCGGCGGCAAAGGCTTCGAGCACGACGAGCGGTCCGGTTTCGAACGCCTGCGACGGCACGATCACCGCATCGAAGTCCGTCAGGGTCTCGCGTACACGATTGTGCGGAATGGCCGCGTGCAGTCGGATGCGTGCGTCGGCCGCCGCGGCGCGCTCGATCGCCAGGCGTTCGTCATCGGCCGATACCGCGGTCGTCAGGCCGAAGATGTCGAGCGTGACGGCCAGGTCCGGCCGCGCCGTCACGACGGCCACGGCCGTCGCGAAGCCCTTCGTTCGATCGAGGCGACCGAGACCCACCAAGCGTCGCGGGCCTGTCCTGGACGCACGCGTCTTCCCGATCGGTGGCGTCGTACTGGTGCCGTGCGCGACCTCGACGATCCGTTCGTCCGCCACGCCGTTGCGCCGCAGCAGGGCCGTGGTCCACGGTCCCAGCGTCACGGTCCGGGCCGCCAGTCCGAACAGCGCGTCGACTTCGCCCAGGCGCGTCGTCATGAGTGTCGGCATCCGCGCGGCCGTCCAGACCCCGCCCTGGCGCGTGCCTGTCACGGTCGACGTCAGGCGAGCCGGCAGCCATCGCAGCAGCGCGCGGGCCGGCGCCGGTGCGCCGCGCGTGTGCAGCACACAGTCGGTACACACAGCCGGGGCCCAGGCGACATCGCAGGGCACGCGTCCCCACCGCAGGAGACTGCCCTGCTGGCAGAACACGGCCGGCGTGTGCACCGTGCACACGACAGGCACGCCCGTGTCGGTCGCCCGTCTGGCGAGATCGACCGAACAGGCCGGCGACACCGCGTGCTGATGGACCACGTCGGGCCGGATGCGGTGCAGCAGCGCGGAGAAGGCGGCCGAGGCCGCGGGATCGCCGGCGCCGTAGAGCGTCTCGATCGTCTGCGTGGCCGGATCGGCAGCGAACCAGTAGACGGGCGTGCCGTCGATGACCGCCTCACCCGGATCGCGTCGAGGCGCGGCGACGATGCTGTGGACACCGAGATCGCGAAGGTGCCGGCAGAGTTCCGCGACGTAGATCTCGGTGCCGCCTCCCTCGGCCGGCGGATACGTGTAGGTGACGTGCAGAACCGTCACCGCCACACCGCGGCAATCCGCCGCCACCACGACGCGACGCGTTCGGCGCGACGGTACCCAATCGCGCGCGACAGCGCACGCAGAGCCGGCGGGCCATCGGGCAGGTATCGCGGATCGAGCGCCATCAGCCTGTTGAACGACTGCTCGAATCGCGCGCGATCGATCGGGAACCAGGCGCGGGCCGTGTGCCCGAACGCGACCAGCAGCGCGCGCCGGCGCTCGGCATCGAGCGTCCCGTCGCGCTGCCAGCGATCGTGGAGGTCGGCGGCGCTCCTGTAGCAATCGTCGATGAACGCTTCGGGATCGCGCCGCGACAGCGACCCGACACCGTGGACGCGATAGCGCATGGCCACCGTGTCCACGTAGGTCAGCCGCGCCCCGGCCAGCACGGCATCGAGCAGGAAGCGCGCATCCTGGATGATCGGCAGGTCCGTCCGCCAGCCCCCGACGAGATCGACGATCGTCCGGCGGTACAGCAGGGATCCCGGCGGCCACCACGCCCCGGCCAGCAACTCGGCGTCGGGCCGTGCTCCCATCCGCCGCCTGACCGTCTCGGTCTCGACGAACCCGCCATCGTCCTGCCGTTCCCACCGCGTCCAGGCCGACAGCGCCACATCGGCCTCGTCACGTTCGATGGCGTCCAGTCGCTCACGCAGCGTGCCGGGCAGCAGGACGTCGTCGGCGTCGAGGTACAGCACGAACGTCCCCCGGGCCCGCGCCGTGCCCGCGTTGCGCGCCGCGCTCACGCCCCGCGCCGGTCCACGTTCGACGATCACGCCGAACCGCTCGGCCACCGCCGCGCTGCCGTCCGTCGATCCGTCGTCGACGACAATCACCTCGAGTGCGACATCCTCCTGGCTCCGGACGGACGCGAGCGTCTCGGCGAGCCAGGCCTCGGCGTCCCGGCACGGGATCACGACGGAGATCGTCGGGGTGATCGTCATCGCACCTCGACAGCCGACGGCAGCGCCTGCGATTGCCTGTCGATGGTGAGCGCCCCGCGCAGGTTCAGGATTCCGGCCCACGCGTCCTGGGGATGTCCGAGCGGACGGGCCTCGAGCGCGAGATCCGGGACCGCCGTCCACTTCTCGAGCAGGCGGCCGCCGCTGAGGTTGTTGCCGCCGTCGAACAGCGCCATGCTCCAGCGGTAGACACCAGGTCTGATCGGCAGCGATGGCAGTTCGACTGTCAGCGATCGCGTGCCGGCCGGGAACGAGAGTGGTTCGA
The DNA here is from genome assembly GCA_001724025.1 of Acidobacteria bacterium SCN 69-37. Taxonomy (GTDB): domain Bacteria; phylum Acidobacteriota; class Vicinamibacteria; order Vicinamibacterales; family SCN-69-37; genus SCN-69-37. The sequence continues at coordinate 30,230 of MEDJ01000015.1, forward strand.
ACGCCCAGCCGCCGATGACCTCGTCGTCGACGCCGAGCAGGCCGAGTCCGAAGTGGCCGTTGGTGACGGCCACGTGCGCGGCCAGGTGGACGCGGACCCGGACCGGACCCGTCGTGTCCACGAGGCGGTGCTCGCCATCGCCGAGGTCCCAGCCGAGGAACGCCGAACCGCCCGCCGCGAGATCGCGCGCGAGCGTCGCCGCCTCGTACTCGTGGATCGTTTCGCCCGTCGGCCCGGCGGCGCGGAGCCGCCCGCCGTCGAGCCACAGCACCGATCGGCACAGCCGCCGGATCTGTCCCATCTGGTGCGAGACGAGCAGGACCGTGCGTCCCTCGCGACTGACGTCGTGCATCTTGCCGAGGCAGCGCCGCTGGAACTCCGCGTCGCCGACGGCGAGCACTTCGTCGACCAGCAGGATGTGCGGCTCGAGGTGCGCGGCCACGGCAAACGCCAGGCGCATCTGCATGCCGCTCGAGTAGCGCTTCACCGGCGTGTCGATGAACCGATCGACACCCGCGAACCCGACAATGTCGTCGAACCGGCGGAGAATCTCGTGACGACGCATGCCGAGCATGGCGCCGTTGACGAACACGTTCTCGCGGCCCGTCAGTTCCGGGTGGAAGCCGGTCCCCACCTCGAGCAGCGATCCCACGCGGCCCCGGACGGTGGCCGTACCGCGTGTCGGCTCGGTGATGCGCGACAGGATCCGCAGCAGCGTGCTCTTCCCCGATCCGTTCCGCCCGATGATGCCGACGACGTCGCCTTCGCCGATATCGAACGACACGTCGTCCAGCGCCCAGACCGTCGGGGCCGCACCGCTCCGATCCGCCCGGCGCCAGCGGGCCGGGGCCCGCACCGCGCGCACGAGGGTATCGCGCAGCGTGCCGTACGGCTCACGTTCACCGAGCCGGTACTGCTTGCCGAGGCCGCGCGCGCTGATTGCCGGGAGGCTGCCCATCATCCGCGATCAGACCAGGTCGGCGAACGTCCGCTCCGTTCGCCGGAAATAGATCAGGCCGCCGACCAGGCACACGACGACCACGGCCGCCGACACGAGCACCGTGATGCCGGGCCAGTCCCCGCCGACGAGCGCCCAGCGGAACCCGTCCACCACGCCGACCATCGGGTTGAGCGCATAGAGCGGCCGCCAGATCTCGGGCACGAGCGAGGTGGGATAGGCCACCGGTGTCACGAAGAGCCAGATCTGCGTCAGGAACGGCACCGTGTAGCGGATGTCACGATACCGGACGTTGAGGGCCGACAGCCACAGGCTCGCGGCGGTGGCGGTCATCGCGGCAAACAGCGCCCAGAGCGGCACCGTGAGGGCCGCGGGGCCGGGCGTCATCCCGAACCAGGCCATCAGGAGCAGCAGCACGCCGAACGACACGGTGAAATCGACCAATGCGACGGCCACGGCCGAGAGCGGCAGCAGCAGCTTCGGGAAGTAGACCTTCGTGAGCAGCCGCTGGTTCGTCACCACGCTGTTGCTCGACTCCACGAGCGCAAACGCGAACAACTGCCACGGCAGCAGCGCGCAGTATGTGAAGACGGGATACGGGATCCCATCCGACTCCACGCCCGCCAGTTTCCCGAAGAACACACTGAAGACCACCATCGTCAGCAGCGGCTGCGCCACGGCCCAGCCGACGCCGAGCGCCGTCTGCTTGTAGCGGACGCGCACCTCGCGCCAGACGAAGGCGTACAGCAGTTCCCGGAACTCCCAGAGTTCCGACAGCCGGATCGGGATCCATCCGCCCGCCGGCGCGATGTGATGGACCGGGACGTCGCGGGTGCCGTCAGGCACGGTTGGGGGAACGCTGGTAGTACTTGCCGTACTCCTTCCGGTAGTACGGCGAGTAGTAATACGCGTGTCGCTGGATGTTGACGCGGTTGAGCACGGCGCCGATGAAGCGGGCGTTGGCGCTCCGCAACTGCTCCACCGCCGCAATGGCCGTCTGGCGCGGCGTCATTTCGGCCCCGACCACGAACAGCACCCCGCTCGATCCATGAGCGACGACGGCGGCGTCGGTGACCGGCATGACGGGCGGCGCATCGATCACGACCCAGTCGTACCGGCGCTTCAGTTCCGCAATCAGTTCCGCGTATCGGGGCGACGACAGCAGCTCGGCCGGGTTGGGCGGAATGTGTCCCGCGGCCAGCAGCGTCAGGTTCGGCACGGCCGTGGTACGCGCGGCATCGGCCAGCGACGCTTCGCCCACCAGCACGTTCGACAACCCCGGCTCCTGCGATCGATCGAGGGCCTCGTGCATGCGCGGCCGCCGCATGTCGGCATCCACCACAATCGTCCGCTGCCCGGCCTGCGCCAGCGTGATCGCCAGGCTGCTCGACACGACCGTCTTGCCCTCGTGCGGGCCGGTGCTGGTCACGACGACCGAGCGCGCCCCGTCCTCGGCGCTCGAGAACAGTACGGCCGTGCGCACGGCCCGGATCGCTTCGGAGAACGCCGCCGGGGCGTCGGGCTGCAGCAGCGGCGCCTCGCCGTCGCGTCCCGCGTCGGGGAAGACCGGAATCATGCCGAGGAACGGCAGGTTCAGGTGGGTCTTGATTTCCTCGGGCAGCTTGATCCGGCTGTCGAAATACTCGAACCCGAAGGCCAGCCCCAGCGCCAGCAGGCCGCCGGCCAGCGCGGCCAGCAGCAGATCGCGCGGCGTGCGCGGCAGTACCGGCGCCGACGGTACCGTGGCCGGATCCAGGACCTGGATGGCGGTGCCGCGGTATTCGCCGGCCGCGCCGGTTTCCTTGGCGCGCGCCAGCAGGTTTTCGTACAGCTGGCGGTTGCTCTGCGCCTCGCGCTCGAGCGCGGAGTAATCGAGCATCTGGCGGTCGAGGCCCAGCGACTCGCGCTGCTGACCGGCCAGGCTCTGCTGCAGCGCGGCTTCGCGCGCCCGCGCTGTCTGGAACTCCGCCTGGAGCGCCGCGGCCACCTTGTCGATCTCCAGGTCCAGATCGCGATTGGCTGCCTCGATCTGGCTGGCCAGATCGCGCATCGCCGGGTAGGCCGGGCCGTACTGCGTGCCGAGCCGGGCACGCTCGCTTTCCTTCGCCACGATGTCGGCGCGCAGCTTCTGCACGACGGGGCTGGCCAGCACGGGCGGGAACGATTCGAGCGATTCCCCGCGCGCGCGTCGTTCGGCCATCGCGTTGACCTGGACCTCGGCGTTCATCCGTGCGATCCGCGCCTGCACGAACTGCTCGTTCAGCGCGTTGAGCTTCTGCACGATGATGTTCTGCTTGTCGTCGACCGACGTCGCGTTGTTCTGCTCCTTGTAGTCCTGGAGCCGTCGTTCGCTCTCCTCGACGAGCCGCCGCTGCTCTTCGAGCTGGCTGGTGAGCCAGGCGTTGGTCTGCGTGGTGGCCGCGAGCCGGAACTCCAGGCTCTGCTCGATGTACTGCGCGGCGTGCTGGTTGACGACCCGCGCGGCGAACTCGGGATCGGGCGATCGGAACCGCAGATCGACCAGCCGCGAGTTGCGCACGGGCACCACCGACACCCCGGCCTGCACGCGCGAGGTCAGCGCCGCTTCCTGCGGCGAGACAGCGCCCGGGGCCGGATCAGCACCGTCAGACGCGGCCGGCAGGACGGGTGCCGGACCGAACCAGTGACGGACGGCCGCAATCGTCGTCCCGACGACCGCGCTCGGGCTGAACGACCAGGTGCTCGCGGCGGGGACACGCTCGGCCGGCTCGCGCGCCAGGACGCGTGCGGTCCGCTGCGCGAGCGTCCGGCTCTGCAGGACCCGGTACTGCGTGGGATAGAAGTCGTCCTGGTACCACGACTCCCGTTCCTCGAGCACCGTATTGATCGACGTATTCCGCCGCGCGTCCTTCTCGATGATGATTTGCGTCCGGGCTTCGTACACGGGCACGGTCCGGATCGATCCGATGGCGCCGGACACGAACACCAGCAGGAACCCGGGAATCGCGACCCAGCGCCGCTTGTAGAGCACCCGCAGGTAGTCGGTCGGGTGCCAGCCGCCGCCCTTCGCGCTCGCCTGCCGTCCGCCTGCGTTCGGTAGATGTGCCATGCCCGAAAATCCTCGTGCCTACATGAACCGTTTCGGCACCGTGATCGTGTCGCCCGGCTGGACGATCGTCGTATCCAGGTCGACGTCGTCGACGCGCGTCCCGTTGCGGAGCACCCGCACCCGGTTGACCGCCCCGAGCTCGGTCACCCCACCGGCCAGCGAGAGCACCTGCCGCAGCGTGGAGCCCGCCTCGATCGTGTAGCCGCCGGGCCGGTTCACGTACCCGTCGATGTACACCTGCCGCGCTCGGTTGACGATGATGCGATCGCCGTCCTCGATCAGGTGGGCCCGCGCGAACTCGCCGCGCTCGATCTCGCGCCGGCTCAGCGTGATCACGTCGTCCTCGGCGTCGGCGTCCTCGGCTGGCGTGCCGTCGGCGCCGGCTTTCGGCGCGCGAATCAGCAGCACTTCGTCTCCGGCGTCGGCCGAGGCCCCACCCGCCTTGACGAGCGCGTCGAACACCGTCATTTCGCCAGCGAACCGATATTCCCCGCGGGAGCTCACGGCGCCCGACACGGTGACCGTCTTGTTGGGCGTCTGCTGCAACTCTACGGTGACCTGGGGCGAGCCGACGAGCAGCTGCGCCTCGACCAGCCGCCTGGCGATCGTGTCACCGAGCGCGCGCGGCGTCAGGCCCCCGGCCGTCACGCGGCCGAGATACGGATAGTCAATCGTCCCGTCCTCGTCGACCGTGAACGGCCCTGCCGGCAATTCCGTGCCGACCACGACCACCCGCACCTGGTCCCGCGCGGAAATGACCGTCGCGCCCTGGGCCAGCAGGTGCGACAGGGCCAGCACGACCGCGACGATCGCACCGGCCACGATGCCCGCGCCTGTTCTAGAAGCCATACGTTATCGTTCCTCCGCCGCGCAGCCCCTCGTACGTCCGCGTCCGGACGCTCGACCTGCGCGTCACGTGCTCGAGATCGACGCCGAAGCGGACGCCCGAGACGAACCGCCGCCCGATCCCCAGCCCGTAGACCTCGACCCGATCGCGCCGATGCGCCTCGTCCGGATCGCTGTCGAGGCGTGCCCGGTACGCCAGCGTCGTCCGGCCCGTGTGGGCCACGACGTCGAAGCCGCCGCCGACCATCTGGACGAGCGAGAACCGCCAGCCCGTCGACACATAGTACGCTTGGGCCAGTTCGAACGAATAGTCGATATCCCGCTGCACCAGGCCGGTGAGGCGCGTCAGGTCCCGGATCTGATACGCCAGTTCCACGTCGGCCACCGCGCCCGTGAAGGCCGGCATGACGGCCGAGGCCGGTCGCAGCCGCCGGGCTCCGACGAGCGCGCGCCCCGAAATCAGGGCCAGCGGTCGCAGCTCGAGTCCGCCCGTCAGGCGGACGCTGTCACTGTTGCGCGTCGTTTCATGGCGGAACCTGTCGGCCCGGGCCTCGGCCTCGACGACGAGCGTTGTCAGTGGGGTCAGGACCAGTCGACCGCCCAGGGCATTGGTCGTCTCGCGCCTGTCGAGCGCCGACGCCAGCGATTCCCCGGCCGCCGTGCCGTCGTCGAATCGCAGATCGCGCACGGCGTGCTCGGCCGTGAGGCGCGTCTGCGCGCCGAGCAGGAGTTCAACTCCCCCACCGACCTCGGTCATCTCGCGACGGACCCGGGCGTCGATTTCGAGGTTCGGCCGCTGGCGCGCACGCAGCACGCTGCCCCGGGCAAACGGGACGAGCCGGCCCAGATCGAGGCTGACACGGCCGTTCTGGCCCAGGTCGAACGAGCGTTGCGTGCGGGCGGTGCGGAAGTAGTTCCAGCCGACCGTCGACGTGCCGGCCCAGTGCAGGCGACCGATGCGCAGCCACGAGTCGAGCTCCGGCCCGATGGTGGCCGTGAAGTCGCGCACCGGGGCCTCGGCGTCGTTGAAGACGTTGGTATCGATCCCAACGTTACGGATGGCGAGCCGCGGATCGAACGTCAGCGGCCCGACGTGGAGTCGAGCGTCGGATGCGGCCTCGGTCGCCGGCTGCGCCGCGGCCCGGCCCGGCAGCAGCAGCGCGAGCAGAAGGACGAGGACGCGCGGCGCGGGCGTCCGCCTACTCGCTGGCGCTCTGCGTGACAATACCGGTGGCCGCCACCGCGCCGGTGGCCGCCATCAGCAGCCACAGGGCCGCCGGCGTAGCGCCGCAGTCGATGTTCAGGTCGTTACGCTCGTCCTTGTCGGCCGTGAGCGTCTGGGGGCCTTCCGTGCAGATCATCTCGCGATCCTTCACATTGTAGAGCTCGATGATGAAGTGTCGCGTGAGTGGCACGTCCGTGAAGCGGTACCGGCCCTGCGTATCGAGGGGGACGGTCGTGACAATCTGGCCCGTGTCGACGTCGCGCAACTGCACGACGTAGTTCGCGTACGGCTTCCGGGCTTCGTCCGTGGCCCGTCCTGCGATGGTGCCCGTCGTGGGCGGCGCCTGCTGGCCGGCGGCGACGATGGGCGAGACACCGGCAGTCAACGTCAGAATCAGGGCCGATGCGCAGAATCGGGAGAAAGCCATGGTGCCTATCGTCGGTGGAAGCGCCTCACCCTGTCAAGATATCCGGCGGATCGGCGCGCGACGGGCGCCGGTCGCTCAACGCCCGGTCGCCGCGGGTGGGGCTGGCTCGAACGTGCCGTCGTGCACGAACTCGGCGGCCGCCACGCTGCCGTCGGCGGCGTAGATCAACCGGCGCGTCGGTCGGCCCGTCCCGGCCAGGTCGAGGTCCACGCGCACCAGCCGGCCGCCTTCGTAGATCTCCCACTTGTCGACCCGGCCATCGAGGGAGGTGTCTTCCTCCACGCGCGTCAGGTGGCCATCCTCGTAGTACTCCCACCGCGTGACATCGGGCCCGGCTCCGCCGGCCTCTTCGGCCCGCGTGATAACGGCCGCCGGCGGATCGGCCGCCATCGCGTAGTGCTCCCAGCGATCGACGACGCCGTCTCCGTTGCGGTCGATTTCGATGCGGTCGAGTCGCGTACCGTCCATGAAGGCCCGCGTCTCGTTCCGGCCGTCGCCGTCGCGGTCCGACAGGATTTCCTCGAGACGACCGGTGTCGGCGTTGTAGACCGGCGTGACGGCCGGCGACTCGGCCGGTGCGGGCGCGCGACCGCAGCCGACGATCCCGATGGCCAACGCGCACACGATGAAACCGGCCTTTCGCATGACTCCCCCTGTCGCCGCGGCCCTGCGCGCTAGGCCCGCGGCTCCGTCGAATCGGTCGCCGGATGGGCCGGCTCGTCGGTGAGCTCGGCCGGATGCCGCCGGGCGTAGAAATACGAGATGGCGAAGATGACGGCAATCAACCCGAGCGACAGCGGCTTCGGAATCTGCCAGCCGATCAGGTGGATGTCGTGCGCGTACTCGACCCCCAGCTTCACGGCGACCCACCCGATGATGATGAACGCGCCGTCGACGAGCGCCGGGTAGTGCCGGATCAGCTCGATCATCCGCCCCGCCACCAGCCGCATCATCACGATCCCCAGCAGGCCGCCGGAGACCACCACCCAGAGCTTGGGCGAGAGCGCCACGGCCACGAGAATCGAGTCGACCGAGAAGGCGACGTCCACGACCTCCACCCGGACGACCGTCGCCCAGAAGGCCGACAGGCCGAAGGCGGCCGTGGCTTTCGGGACGTCCGTACGGCTCTCCCCATCCGGCCGCGCGAAGTGCGCCCACGTGAGATAGCCGAGGTAGAGCCCGCCCACCAGCTTGATCCAGGCGACCTGCATCAGGAACGACGCGAGCATGATCGCCGTGATCCGGAAGGCGAACGCGCCACCGATGCCGTACCGCAGCGCCCGCGCCTGCTGCTCGCGCGGCAGGCCGAGCACCAGGATGGCGAGCACCAAGGCGTTGTCGGCACTGAGCAGGCCCTCGAGCAGGACCAGCATGCCGATGGTGAGGAAGTCGGCGATCTCGATGTGGATGGGCACGGTGCGGCTGCGGTCCTCCGGAAAAGCCGTTCGATGCTATCGCGTCGTCTGCGCAGACTAAAGTTGACACGATCCATGTCAATCTCTATACTCGGTGCGTGACATGGCCAAGCGCCCGGACTTCTTCCTGATCAGCATGGCCGCCGAGCGGCTCGACATGCACCCGCAGACGCTCAGGAAATATGAGCGGCTCGGCCTGGTGCAGCCGCACCGCACGCTCGGCAGCATGCGTGTCTACACGCAGGACGAGCTCGACCGGATCCGCCTGATCAAGACGCTCGTCGATCGCGAGGGCATCAACCTTGCCGGCGTGCAGCGCCTCCTGTCGATCGTCGACGTGGCGCGGCGGCTGCACCCGCTGGTGCGCGAGACCGCGCGCACGTCGCCCCGTGCCGAGGTGCACAGGCGCCTCGAGGACGAGGTCGCCGCGCTGTTCCGTCTGCTCGGGCTCGACGAGCCGGGCGAGTGAGTGAGGACGATGGAGTTCAAGGACTATTACGCCACCCTCGGGCTGAGCAAGACCGCGTCGGAGGCCGACATCAAGCGCGCGTACCGCAAGCTGGCGCGTGAGCATCACCCCGACCTGAACCCGGGCGACAAGAAGGCCGAGGCCCGCTTCAAGGAGATCAACGAGGCGAACGAAGTCCTGGGCGATCCCGAGAAGCGCAAGAAGTACGACGAATTGGGCGCGAACTGGCGCGACTACGAGCGCGCGGCCGAGTCAGGCGCCGGCGGATTCGGCGGCGGGGCGCGCTGGTCCACGGGCGGCAGCGGCGGCTACCGCACGATGACGCCCGAGGAGATGAACGCCGCGTTCGGCGGTCAGGATCCGTTCTCGGACTTCTTCCACACGTTCTTCTCCGGCGGCGGGTTCTCGGCCGGCGGCGCGACGGGCGGCGGTCGCCGACGCAGCAGCCGCAGCCAGCGCGGCCAGGATGTCGAGCAGCTCGTGGATCTCACCCTCGAGGAGGCCTATGCCGGCACGTCCCGTCGGGTCGTGGCCGCGCGCGAGCAGGGCGAGCGGTCCTTCGAGGTGCGGATCCCGGCCGGCGTCAAGGACGGTGCGCGGATTCGCGCGGCCGGCGAGGGCGGCCAGGGCGCGCGCGGCGGCGCGGCCGGCGACCTGTTCCTCGTGGTGCGGCTGCTGCCCCACTCCCGCGTCGAGCGGCGCGGCCAGGACCTGTATCAGAAGGTCGACATACCGGTGACGACGGCGGTGCTGGGTGGCGAAGTGAGCGTGCCCACGCTGGCCGGTACGACGGTCCGGCTGAAGGTGCCGGCCGTGACCGCGCAGGGACGCACGTTCCGGTTGCGCGGCCACGGCATGCCGACCGTGGGAAAGCCCGACGAGCGCGGGGACATGTACGTCACCGCGCAGGTGCAGATTCCGTCGGTCGTGTCCGACGAAGCCCGGGCCCACTACCTGGCCCTGAGAGATCTCGAGAACCAGGCGCACTGACGCGTGTGGAGGTCGTATGAACCTGAACAAGTACACCGAGAAGGCCCAGGAAGCGGTCGTCACGAGCCAGCAGCTGGCTGAGCGTGCCGGTCATCCGGACATCACGCCCGAGCACCTGCTGCTGGCCCTGCTCCAGCAGGCCGACGGCATCGTCCCGGCGGTGCTCGGCAAGATGCAGGTGAACCTCGGGGCGGCGACGTCGGCCGCGCAGGCGGCGCTGGCGGCCCTGCCCCGTGCGCACGGCGGCGCGCAGCCCGGACCATCGGCACGTTTCCGCGCCGTGGCCGCGGCCGCCGAGGATCGTGCCGCGCAACTGAAGGACGAGTTCACCAGCACCGAGCACCTGCTGCTGGCGCTGGCCGCCGAGCAGGGCCGTGCACCGGCGGCCGCGGCGCTGGCGAAGCTCGGCGTGACGGCTGATGCCGTGCTGGCGGCGCTGACGTCGATCCGTGGATCGCAACGCGTGACTGATCAGAATCCCGAGGGCAAGTACCAGGCGCTCGAACGTTACGGCCGCGATCTCACGGCGGTGGCGCGCAAGGGCACGCTCGATCCGGTCGTGGGCCGCGACGACGAGATCCGGCGTGTGATCCAGGTCCTGGCGCGTCGCACCAAGAACAACCCCGTGCTGATCGGGGAGCCGGGCGTCGGCAAGACGGCCATCGTCGAGGGGCTCGCCCAGCGCATCGTGCGCGGCGACGTGCCCGAAGGCCTGCGCGACAAGCGGATCGTGGCGCTCGACATGGGTGCGCTCGTGGCCGGCGCCAAGTATCGCGGCGAGTTCGAGGAACGGCTCAAGGCCGTGCTGAAGGAAGTCACGGACGCCCAGGGCCAGGTCGTGCTGTTCATCGACGAACTGCACACGGTGGTCGGCGCCGGGGCGGCCGAGGGGTCGATCGACGCGTCGAACCTGCTCAAGCCGATGCTCGCGCGCGGGGAACTGCACACGATCGGCGCGACGACGCTCGACGAATACCGGAAGTACATCGAGAAGGACGCCGCGCTCGAGCGCCGGTTCCAGCCCGTGCTCGTGGGCGAGCCGACGGTCGACGACACGATCAGCATCCTGCGCGGCCTGCGCGACAGGTACGAGATCCATCACGGTGTGAAGATCAAGGACTCGGCGCTCGTCTCGGCCGCCGTGCTGTCGAATCGCTACATCGCGGATCGCTTCCTCCCCGACAAGGCCATCGACCTGGTCGACGAGGCGGCGTCCCGGCTGCGGATGGAGATCGACTCGATGCCCGCCGAGCTCGACGAGGTGAGCCGGCGCGTCACGCAGCTCGAGATCGAACGCGAGGCGCTGCGCAAGGAGTCGGACGCGGCCTCGCGCGATCGTCTGGCGAAGCTGGAGAAGGAACTGGCGGACCTGAAGGAGACGAGCACGCGCCTGACCGCGCAGTGGACGCAGGAGAAGGCTGCGATCCAGGACGTGCGCGTCCAGAAGGAAGAGCTGGAACAACTCCGTCTCGAGGCCGACAGGGCCGAGCGCGCCGGAGACTATGGCAAGGCGTCCGAGCTGCGGTATGGCCGGATTCCCGATCTCGAGCGGAAGATCGAGGCCCACGAGCAGGCCCCGGCCGCCACGGCCGCCGGTCCGCGCATGCTGAAGGAAGAGGTCGACGAGGAGGACATCGCCGAGGTGGTCTCGCGCTGGACGAAGATTCCGCTCAGCCGCCTGATGGAAGGGGAAATGCAGAAGCTCGTCCACATGGAGGAGCGGCTGCACCAGCGGCTGGTCGGCCAGGACGAGGCCGTCGAAGCGGTGGCCAACGCCATCCGCCGCGCACGGGCCGGGCTGCAGGATCCGCAGCGTCCGCTCGGCAGCTTCATCTTCCTGGGCCCGACCGGCGTCGGCAAGACGGAACTGGCCCGCTCGCTCGCGTCGTTCCTGTTCGACGACGAGCAGGCGATGGTGCGCATCGACATGTCCGAATACCAGGAGAAGCACACGGTCTCGCGGCTGATCGGCGCGCCTCCCGGCTACGTCGGGTACGAGGAAGCCGGCCAGCTCACCGAGGCCGTGCGGCGACGGCCGTATGCCGTCGTGCTGTTCGACGAGATCGAGAAGGCGCACCCCGAGGTGCTCAACGTCATGCTCCAGCTGCTCGACGACGGGCGGCTGACCGACGGCAAGGGTCGGACGGTGGACTTCAAGAACACCGTGATCATCATGACGTCGAACGTCGGCAGCCACCTGATTGCCGAGCGGGCCGCGCGCGGCGAGACGGACATCGACGAGGGCATGCGTCGGCAGCTCACCGAGGCGCTGCGGCAGCACTTCCGGCCGGAGTTCCTCAACCGCGTGGACGACATCATCTTCTTCCACGCGCTGCGGCAGGCCGATATCCGGCACATCATCGACATCCAGCTCGCGTCGCTGCTGCGTCGGCTCGACGACCGCAAGCTGCGGCTCGACCTGACCGATGCGGCGCGTGACCGGCTCGTGGCCGAGGGCTACGATCCGATCTACGGTGCGCGGCCGCTGCGGCGCGTGCTCCAGCGCCGGCTGCTCGATCCCCTGGCGCTGGCCGTGCTCGACGGCCGCTTCCACGAGGGCGACGTCGTCATGGTGGACAACGGAGAGGATGGGCTGGTGTTAAATAGGGGGACCGATACCGCTCCGGCCGTGGACGCCAACAGGACCTGATGACTCGAGACTCGAACCAGAAACAGCCATCGCGTCGCCCCATGGGGGGCCTTCGGGGACCGATCTCCCCCTTGTGGTTCGGCGCGGTGCTGTTCGGCCTGCTGCTCCTGGCCAACGCCCTGTCGACGTCACTCTCACGCGCCGAATCGCTCGACTACTCGGCGTTCAAGTCCCTGCTCGCGCAGGGGCGCGTCGCCGAGGTGCAGATCAGCACGGACGTGATCCGCGGCCGCTACCAGGATGCCGACGGCACGCAGCGCGACTTCACCGCGATCCGCGTCGAGGATCCAAAGCTCGCCGAGCAGCTCGACGAGCACAAGGTGCGGTACGCGGGTGAAATCCGCAGCGAGTGGCTCGGGCAGCTGCTCGGCTGGATCTTCCCCGTCCTGCTCATCATCGGTCTGTGGGTGTTCTTCTTCCGGCGGATGAGCGGCGCGGAGGGCGGCATCATGTCGTTCGCCCGCAGCCGCGCGAAGATCTACTCCGAAGACGACGTCAAGGTGAGCTTCGCGGATGTGGCGGGCGCCGACGAGGCGACCGAGGAACTGCGCGAGATCGTCGAGTTCCTGAAAACGCCGACGAAATACACGACGCTCGGCGGCCGCATTCCACGCGGTGTCATGCTCGTCGGCCCGCCCGGCACGGGCAAGACCCTGCTCGCCCGGGCGGTGGCCGGCGAGGCCAAGGTCCCCTTCTTCAGCCTCAGCGGGTCGGAGTTCGTGGAAATGTTCGTCGGCGTGGGTGCGGCCCGCGTGCGCGACCTGTTCAAGCAGGCCGACGCCAAGGCACCCTGCATCGTGTTCATCGACGAACTCGACGCGCTGGGCAAGGCGCGCCAGCAGTCACCGATGGGCGGGCACGAGGAACGTGAGCAGACGCTCAACCAGCTCCTCTCCGAGATGGACGGCTTCGACGCCAAGAAGGGCGTCATCGTGATGGCCGCCACCAACCGGCCCGAGGTACTCGATCCGGCCCTGCTCCGCCCGGGCCGTTTCGACAGGCGCGTGCTCGTCGATCGGCCCGACGTGAAGGGACGCGAAGCGATTCTCCGCATCCACGCGAAGACCGTGAAGCTGGCGGCCGGCGTCGACCTGGGCCTGATTGCGGCGCGCACCGGCGGGTTTGCCGGCGCGGATCTGGCCAATCTCGTCAACGAGGCGGCGCTGCTCGCGGCCCGCCGTGACAAGACGGCCGTCGACAACGCGGATTTCGACGAAGCGATCGATCGCGTGGTGGCGGGGCTCGAGAAGAAGCGGGCGATGAACCCGCACATCCGGCGCGTCATCGCGGTCCACGAGATGGGCCACGCCATCGTGGCCACCGATCTGCCCGGGCTCGACCCGGTCCACAAGGTGTCGATCGTCGGCCGCGGATTCGGCGCACTCGGCTACACGATGCAACTGCCGACCGAGGATCGCTACCTGCGGACGAAGACCGAACTCCAGCACGAACTCGCCGTGCTGCTGGGCGGCCGGACGGCCGAGCAGATCGTCTTCGGCGAGATGACGACGGGCGCGCAGAACGATCTGATGCGGGCCACGGACATCGCACGCGCGATGGTGACCGAATACGGCATGAGTGAGAGCGTCGGTCCCGTCAATCACGAGGGACGCAGCCGGCCCTCGTTTCTGGACGTCGACCTGGGCCCCGAGCGGGGCGTCTACGCCGAGGAAACGGCGCGGCTGATCGACGGTGAGGTCAAGGGGCTGATCGAGCAGGCCGGGCGCACCGCCTACGACATCCTGACGGCCCGCCGCCAGGTGCTCGACGGGTTGACCGATCTGCTGCTCGACAGGGAAGTGCTCGAGGGTGACGAGGTGCGGCGCCGCATGGGCATGCCCACGACCGACGCGCCGCCCCCGTCAGAAGGCCCGGCGATTGTCACCGCCCAGCCCGACTAGCCGCCCTACCCCATCTTCTGCATGGCGTTGAGGAACTCGGCGTTGTTCTTCGTCTTGCCCATCTTGTCGAGCAGCAGTTCCATCGCTTCGACGGGCGAGAGTGGCGTGAGGACCTTGCGCAGCACCCAGATGCGGTTGAGGTCTTCCTTCGGGATGAGCAGCTCTTCCTTGCGCGTGCCGCTCTTGATGATATCGATGGCCGGGAACACCCGCTTGTCGACCAGCTTGCGGTCGAGGTGGATTTCCATGTTGCCCGTGCCCTTGAACTCCTCGAAGATGACGTCGTCCATGCGCGAGCCCGTATCGATGAGCGCGGTGGCCATGATCGTCACCGAGCCGCCCTCCTCAATGTTGCGCGCCGCGCCGAAGAAGCGCTTCGGCTTCTGGAGCGCGTTCGAGTCGAGACCGCCCGAGAGCACCTTGCCCGAGGGCGGCGCCACCGTGTTGTAGGCGCGCGCGAGACGCGTGATCGAGTCGAGCAGGATGACCACGTCCTTCTTGTGTTCGACGAGGCGCTTGGCCTTCTCGATGACCATCTCGGCCACCTGCACGTGCCGCTGCGCCGGCTCGTCGAACGTCGACGAGATGACCTCGCCGCGCACCGACCGCTGCATGTCGGTCACTTCTTCGGGCCGCTCGTCGATGAGCAGGACGATCAGGTAGACCTCGGGGTGATTGGTCGTGATCGACTGCGCGATGCTCTGCAGCAGCATCGTCTTGCCCGTGCGCGGCGGCGCGACGATCAGGCCGCGCTGGCCCTTGCCGATCGGCGTCATCAGATCCATGACGCGCGCCGACAGGTTGTCGGGCGTCGTCTCGAGCCGCAGGCGCTCCTGCGGATAGAGCGGCGTCAGGTTCTCGAAGAACAGCTTGTTGCGCGCCTGGTCGGGCGACTCGAAGTTGACCGCCTCTACCTTGATGAGCGCGAAGTAGCGCTCCCCGTCCTTGGGCGGCCGCACCTGGCCGCTGACCGTGTCGCCCGTCTGCAGGTCGAACTTGCGGATCTGGGACGGCGAGACGTAGATGTCGTCCGGACCGGGCAGGTAGTTGTAGTCGGGCGCGCGCAGGAAGCCGAAGCCGTCGGGCAGCACCTCGAGCACCCCCTCCGAGAACATGAACCCGCTCTGCTCGGTCTGCGCCTTGAGGATCTGGAAAATCAGATCCTGCTTGCGCATGCCCGTGGCGCCGGCCACGTTCAGGTCCTTCGCGACCTGGGTGAGCTTCTGGATGCTCATGTCCTTCAGGTCGTTGATGTTGAGGGTATTGCCCTTGCCTGGCTGACGGGGCGCGGCGTCCGGGGCCGGGGAGGCCTCGGGGACGCCATTCTCTCCCTGGTCGAGCGGAAGTTCAGTGACGGGAGATTCGGCAGGCTGCCGCCCTGCGGAGCGCTTCTGATGATTCGCCATAGCGGTTGGAACGTGACAAGTTATGCGGTTGTTGGTTGGAGTTGTTACGGGACGCGCGAGACTGGACACCCGCGCAGGAAACTAACGGTTGGAACTATATCACATCAGGGCCGACGCAAGGGCCGGCCCATCGGCCTTCACTCACCCAGCGCCATGATGGAACAGGCCACCACCGGCTCGAGCCCGATTTCGCGGGCGCGGGCGACCACGGCCGGCGCGTCGGCCCCCGGGTTGAACCATACACGCCGGATCCCTTTGGCTGCCAGTTCGTCGACCACGCGCAGGGCCGCGGCTTCCGGCACGTAGATCGTCGCCTCGTCAATCGGGCCTGGATACGCCAGCACGCTCGGCCAGGTGCGCTCCCCCTCGATCTCTGTCTCGCGCGGGTTGATCGGCACCACCGTGTATCCCTGCTCGCGAAAGGCCCGGACGGCCCTGTTCCCGAACTTCTGACGATCGCGCGAGGCCCCGACGACGGCAATGACCGGCATGGGGCGATCGTAACATCCGGACGTCGTGTTGTTCCCCGAGGCTGAAGCCTCGGGGATCCGAAGCACGTCCGCTCGAAGGGGAACAACGTCCTGCGGAAAAATCTTCCCGGGATTGAGCAGCCCCGCTGGATCGAACGCCGCCTTCACGCGCTGCATCAGCGCGATCGTCGCCGGCTCGACGCCCAGCCCCAGGTAGGGGGCCTTCGTCAGTCCGATGCCGTGCTCGCCGCTGATCGCGCCGCCGAGCGCCACCACGCCCTCGAACAGTTCCGCCTCCGCCGCCCGCGCCCGCGTCACCGCTTCCGGGTCGCCGGCCGTCACCATGATGTTGACGTGGATGTTGCCGTCACCGACATGACCGAAACTGGGGATCGGCAGCCCGTACTTCGCCTTCAGCCGCTCCACGAGATCGAAGCACTCCGGCACGCGGCCCTTCGGCACGACGATGTCGTTGTTGATCTTGAGGTCGGCCACCACCATCAGCGCGTGCGAGATGCCGCGACGCACCCGCCACAGCCGCTCCCGCTCCGCCTCGTCATCGGCCCGCAGGACTTCGAGGGCCTGTGCCTCGCGGCACGCGTCGGCCACCCGGCGCGCTTCGGCCTCCACCTGCTCGGGCAGGCCGTCCACCTCGAGGATCAGCATCGCGCCCGTGCCGGCCGGGGCCAGCGTGTGGTCGCCGATCGACGCGGCAACGGCCTCGAGCGTCGACCGATCGACGATCTCCATCGTCGAGGGCACCACGCGCGCAGCCACGAGCTTCGCGACCGCGTCGACGGCCGCGCGGACCGTCGCAAACGTCGCGCGCAGCGTCGTCACCGTCAGCGGCTTCGGGATCAGGCGAAGCGTGATCGCGGTGATGATGGCCAGGGTGCCCTCGGAGCCAACGAGCAACTGCGTCAGGTCGTAGCCGACGACGTTCTTCACGACCCGTCCACCCGTGCGGATGATGTCGCCGTTCATCAGCACGGCCTCGAGTCCGAGTACGTAGTGGCGCGTGACTCCGTACTTGAAAGCGCGCGGACCGCCGGCGCACTCGGCCACGTTGCCGCCAATCGACGAGCGCCGGAGGCTGGCCGGATCCGGCGGATAGAACAGGCCGCGCGCTTCCACCGCATCCTGGAGGTCGCCGGTGATTACGCAGGGCTGAGTGACAACGAGCAGGCTCGCCTCGTCGATCTCGAGGATGCGGTCGAGCCGCTCCAGGCTGAGCACGACGCCGCCATGCGCGGGCACGGCGCCGCCCGAATATCCGGTACCGGCGCCACGCGGCACGAGCGGCGTCCCGGTTTCGCTGCAGAGGCGCGCGACCGCCGACACCTCGGCCGTGTCGGCCGGCAGCACCACGACATCAGCCGGCCGGCCGCGCTTCAGCGCGTCGGCGCCGTACTCGAGGCGCGAGGCCTCGTCGGTGCGCACGTAGGCGGCGCCGACCAGGGCGCGCAGGCGATCGATGATCCCGGGATCGATCACGTCACGCAACCTCGAAGCGGCGCGCGAGACGCGCCGCCACGCCGGCCGGCACCAGCGCATCGACCGGTCCGCCGAGCGACGCGATCTCGCGCACGAGGCTCGAGCTGATGTGGGCGACGTCCGCGCCCGGCACCACGAAAACGGTTTCACACGACGACTCGAGATGGCGGTTCATGAGCGCCACGGGCAGTTCGTGCGAGAACTCGGCCGCGGTCCGCAGGCCGCGCACGATGGCGCGCGCGCCGCGCCGACGGACGTAGTCGGCCAGCAGCCCCTCGAACGCGTCGACGTCGATTGTCCAGTGCCGCGCGTCGGCGACCTCGCGGATCATCGTCAGCCGCTCCTCGAGGTCGAACAGCGGCTGCTTGGCCGGGTTCACGAGGACAGCAACGACGACGCGATCGAAGAGCGCGCAGGCGCGTTCGACCATGTCCACATGTCCGTTCGTGAACGGATCGAACGATCCGGCGACCACCGCCAGTCCCTGGGTGTGCGTCATATGCCTCCAGGAGATGGCTGACACAGCCGGCCACCTCGAGTTCGAAGCCGGAAGTCCGGCGCCTAGTCGGCGCGACCGGCCGCTGCCGCGTCGGCGGCGGCCGCCGCGACCGCATAAAACGTCAACTGACTGTCGCCGGCCGTCACGTCGCGTCGCCGCACGAGCGACGGCAGGTGCGTCGGCGCCTCGCGGCGGCGGGCATGCTCGAGCACCAGGACCCCACCCGGCCGCAGGCAGCGGCTGACCTCGGTCAGCACGGTCTCCATGTCAGGGTAATCGTAGGGCGGATCGAGCAGCACCAGATCGAACGGCGTGTCGCGGGCCAGACGTCGAGCCACGCTCGCGAGGTCGCCGCGGACGATGATACATCGGTCGGTTGCGCCACAGACCGCCACGTTCCGCGAGATGACGGACAGCGCACGCGGGTCGCGTTCGACGAACGTCACGTGCGCCGCACCGCGGCTCAGCGCCTCGAGTCCCACGGCGCCCGTGCCCGCAAAGCCGTCGAGCACGCGACAACCAGGCGCCTCGACATCGACGAGGTTGAACAGCGTCTCGCGCAGGCGATCGGAGGTCGGCCGTACCCCCGGCGCCACCGGGCCGGTCAGCTTTCGTCCCTTGAATTCACCCGCGATGATGCGCATGGAAAAAGAAGGCTACCCCACGCCGACGAGTCCGAACCGACCTGCCCAGTTCGCGGTCAGATACGACGTCAGCGGGCTGGTCGCGCTCTCCTCGGCCATCCAGCGTTCGGCTTCGACGCGCGCGAGATCCATCAGCCGGCGGTCGCGCATCAGGTCGCCCACGCGCAGCGACGGCAGGCCTGACTGACGGGTGCCGAAGAAGTCGCCCGGGCCGCGCAGTTCGAGATCGCGCTCGGCAATCTCGAAGCCATCAGTACTCGCCACCAGCGCATCGATGCGCGCCTGGCTCGTTTCGCCCATCCGCGGCGGCGACACCAGGACGCACGTCGAGGCCGCAGCGCCCCGCCCCACACGGCCGCGCAACTGGTGCAGTTGTGACAGACCGAATCGCTCGGCGTGCTCCACCACCATCACCGTCGCGTTCGGCACGTCGACGCCGACCTCTACGACGGTGGTGGCCACCAGGATGTGCACGTCGCCGCGTGCGAATGCCGCCATCACGCGTTCCTTCTCGTCCGCCTTGAGCCGTCCGTGCAGCAGGGCGACGTGGTACTGGGGAAAGACCTCCGCCTGGAGATGCTCGGCCATGGCCGTGGCGGCCTTCAGGTCGACCTTTTCCGAATCCTCGACGAGCGGATAAATCACGTACGCCTGGCGTCCGGCCTCGACGGCTTCGCGCACCAGGGCGTAGACCTCGTCGCGCCGGGTCTCGCTCCGCGCGATCGTCCGGATCGGCGTGCGACCGGGCGGCAGGCCGCGAATCGTCGAGACGTCGAGATCGCCGAAGGTGGTGAGCGCCAGCGTGCGCGGAATCGGCGTGGCCGTCATGACCAGCACGTCCGGATTCGTCCCCTTCTCGCGCAGCGCGGCGCGCTGGATCACGCCGAACCGGTGCTGCTCGTCGATGATGACCAGACCGAGGGCAGCGAACGCGACGCCCTTCTCGGCCAGCGCGTGCGTGCCCACGACCAGGTTGACGGCCCCACTCGCGATCTCGGCCAGCGTGGCCCGCCGTTTCGCTGCCGGCACGCTGCCCGTCAGCCGCGCAATCCGGAACCGCGACGCATCGAGCAGCCGGCGAATCGTGACGTAGTGCTGATCGGCCAGGATCTCGGTCGGCGCCATGAACGCCACCTGCAGGCCGTTCTCCATCGCGACGATGGCCGCGATCAGCGCGACGATGGTCTTGCCCGCACCGACGTCGCCCTGCAGCAGCCGGTTCATCGGTTCGGGCTTCTGCATGTCGGCCACGATGGCGCGCAGCGCCTCGCGCTGCCCGTCCGTCAGCTTGAACGGCAGCACCCGGCGCGCCGACTCGCGGACGCGATCGTCGATGGTGACGGGCTTCGGTTTCCGGTCGCCGCGCTGCCGGGCGCGACGCAACAGGACGCCCGCCTGGAACAGGAAGAACTCCTCGAAAATCAGGCGCTGCTGTGCGTCGGTGGCACACGCGTTCAACTGTTCGACGTCGGCGCCGGCCTCCGGGAAGTGCGCCAGGTGCAGCGCCTCGCGCCGCGACATCAGTTGGCGGGCCCTGCGCACCGTGGCCGGCAGCGGATCGGGCAGATCCGCCGGCAGTTCCGCGAGCACGCGGTGCACGAGGCTGCGCTGGATGCGCGGCGTCAGCGTGCCGGCCTTCTCGTACACGGGCACGATCCGGCCCGTGTGAATCGTCGCCTCCGGCTCCTCGCCGTCGTCGCGCAGGATCTCGTAGTCGGGGTTGCTGATCTGGAGTCCCTGGCGGAACTCGACGGGCCCGAACAGCACGACGTGCTGACCCGGCTGGAAGACATCGCGCAGGAACGCCTGGTTCGGGAACACCGCGCGCGTCACGCCGCTCGCGTCCCGTACGGCCAGTTCGAACAGGCGGAAGCCGGGCCGGCGCGTGGGGCGGATGCCGGACGTCACGACCTCGCCGATGATCGTGGTCGTCTGCCCCGGCCGCATCCGGGCGATCGGGACGACGTCGGCGCGGTTCTCGTAGCGGCGCGGCAGACGCAGCAGCAGATCTTCGACCGTGTGGACGCCAATCCGCTCGAAGTCCGCGGCACGGCGTGGGCCCACGCCTTTCAGGAACTGCAGCGGCGTGGCCAGGGGATCGGTGACAGCCGGCACGTGGGTTATTGCACCACCGTCGCGCGGCCGGGCATCGTTTCCACGGATCGGATGGCCGAGGGGAGGGTGAACGGCTCGTCGAGCTGGAAGCCGCGCGGATAGTCTTCGCTGCGCGTGTAGAACGCCAGGATCTCCTGCAGGACGGCCTTCGGGATGGTGACCCCGCCGAGCGTCGCATTGGCCAGCCGGAAGACGCCGCGACCGCTCGCGGCCTCGAGCGTGCCGACAGCCGTGACCTCTGTCTTGCCCCCGAGGTAGGCGAGTGGATCGAGCCAGCCGCGCTCCTTCGGCTTCAGCGCCAGGTCGAGATCGACGATGGCCCGCGCACGCACCTGGCCGGCGCGATCGATCGTCACCCGCGGATCGACGACGCCGGCCGGCAGGAACTCCGGACCGTTGACACGAAAGTACGCATTCACCTCGCGTTCGGTGAACGACGTCCGCTGGATCGGCATCGGGACCTTCGAGGCCGGCAGTTCGCCGCGCGTGACGATCGCGATGATCTTGCGCTGCATGCTCGCGGCATCGGCGCGGGCCGCCGCATCCTGGGCCGGCGCCGCGGCACTGCCCGCCAGGAGCACGACACTGGCCATCGCCCACGGTACGACTCGCATGGCGCTATTGTACGGCGGCACGGCGGCGGGCACGCATCGCAGGGGACGGCCGGCGGT
The DNA here is from genome assembly GCA_001724025.1 of Acidobacteria bacterium SCN 69-37. GTDB lineage: Bacteria > Acidobacteriota > Vicinamibacteria > Vicinamibacterales > SCN-69-37 > SCN-69-37. The sequence goes on from MEDJ01000015.1 coordinate 51,498, forward strand.
CCGTTCGCCTTCTCACAGCCGGGCCATCACCTCGGCCAGGGTGGGCAGGCCAGCCTGCGCGCCGACCGCGCGGCAATTGAGAGCCCCGGTGACGTTGGCAAATCGGAGGATGTCCTCGAGCGGTGCCTCGGAGCCCAGGTGGATGAGCGCCGTCGCAAATCCGGCCCTGAACGCGTCGCCGGCACCCGTGGTATCGACCACGTCGACAGGCACGCCTGATGTCGCGATCGTCTGGCCGTTGCACCAGGCCAGCGAGCCGGCGGCCCCGCGTGTCGCGACGATAACGGCAGCGTGCCGGCAGTGGACGGTCAGCCGCGCAAGGCCGGTCTCCAGGTCCGTCGTCGCTGTCCGGGTCGCGACGAACGGCTCGGGCACGATCGCGACGTCCACGCGCGAGAGGATCGCGTCGACATCTGGCGTGACCTGGTCCACATCACTGATGCTGACCACGCCCGCGGCCCGAGCCCGATCGAGCGCGCGCAGGGCCGCGGCCGGCTGCGTCGCGTCGACGAGCAGGATCCGCGCGTCCACGATCGCGGCGTCCGGCACATCGACGGCGGCCAGCACCAGCGCCAGATCGCGTCGTTCGAGCACCGTGCGTTCGCCGGCGGCATCGACGAGGATCACGGCCATCCGTCCCGGGATGCCGCGCCGGATCGTCGCCACCACCTCCACGCCGGCGGCGTCGAGCGGCGCGCGAGCGCGCGTGGACCACTCGTCGGTCCCGAACACGCCGATGTAGCGTGTGCGCAGACCCAGCCGGGCGCTGCCGAGTGCCGCCGTGGCCATCTGCCCTCCCGGCTCGAGACGGAAATCCCGGAGCGGCTGCTTGCTCGCGGTCGCAACGCCCGGCTCGACCACGGCGACGAGGTCCAGACTGTTCTCGCCGAGCGTGACGAGATCGATTGCTCGTGTCGGCGGCGGGAGCGTCAACGGCAGGCGCATGGCAGAGGCTCGAGGGATCGACGAATCAGCGCGGGCGATCGTCGACGCACCATTCCGGTACTCCGGCCACAGTTCTGTGATCCCGGATGCGGAAATCGACAGGGTGGCCGTCCCGCCGTCGTCCGGAGTCACTGGGAACGAATCGAGCGCCACTGGTACGTCGTTTGCTCATTTTTGCCGCTGTTCCCTGCCAGGAGTGCCGCCGATCGCCATGCGTCTGCCCCCTTCGCCCCGGCCGTTCCGCTCACGTCGGCGGTATCCGCGCATCGAGGTGCTGGGCGTCATCGACGGCCATCGGGTGCCGCTCGATGTGCCGCTGACCGTCCGTGACCTCAGTCAGGGCGGATTCTCGGCCGAGAGTGCCGTCCCGTTTCCGCCGGGCACGCACCATCATTTCCGATTCACGACGGCAATGGCGCAGGAAGTGACGCTCGTGGCCACGGCGGTCCACTGCCGACTGGCCAGCGCGGGCGCCGACGGCCAGTTTACCTACATCTCGGGATTCGAGTTCCACAGCGACGAGACGACAGACGCGGCGATCGAGACGTTGATCGACACGCTCGCGTCCGTGCTCTCGATGGATTGACCGGCGGCACGGCTGCGCAGCCGCGCTACGACTGGCAGCCCGGCACGGTCTTCGGCGCCCTGGACTTCGGCCCCAGGCGGTGCGCCGCCGATCGAGTCGGCGCGATCTGCTGCGCGAGTTCAACCGCGTCGCGCAGCGCTGCGCACGACGCCGGATATACCGAGGCGTGCGACGCGATCCCTTCCGCGTGGACACCCGGGACCGGCCAGGCGTCGCGAGCCTCCGGAGTCTTCGGCTCGAGAACCGTCTCAGCGTCGTCGGCTTCCCCGCGGTTCTCGCGTGCCCTACCTCGCGCTGTCGGCCCCGTCGAGCGGCGAAACGTCGCGGTCGTAGTCGACACCGTCGACGCCGAAGCCGAAGATGCGCAGGAATTCCTCGCGATAGCCGGTCAGATCCGACAGGTCCATCAGGTTTTCCGTCGTCACCGCCTCCCAGCGACGACGCACTTCGGCCTGCACGTCCGGACGCATTTCCCAATCGTCGACGCGCCAGCGGCCGACCTCGTCGGTGAGGATCCGGCGATCGCCGAACACGGCGGCACGAAACAGTCTGTCGATCTGGTCCTGGCAGTCCTCGTGCAGCCCCTGCTCCTTCATTACCTTGAAGAGCAGCGACAGATACAGCGGGATCGCGGGAATTGCGGAACTGGCTTGCGTGACCACTGCCTTGAGCACGGCCACGCGCGCGTCACCCGACAGCGGCGCCAGCGCCGTCCTGATGGCCTTGCCCGCGCGGTCGAGATCCTCTTTCGCCCGGCCCAGCGTCCCGGCCCAGTAGACGGGCCACGTCAGCTCACTGCCGATGTAGGTGTAGGCCACGGTCCGGAACCCGGGATTCAGCAGGCCGCGCGCCTGCAGCCGCGCGATCCAGCGCTCCCAGTCTTCGCCGCCCATCACCTTGACCGTCGCGCGAATCTCCTCGTCGGTGGCCACGGGCACGTCGATGTCCTGCACCACGCCCCGCTCGACGTGCAGCGTCTTGAGCCGGGCGGGTTCGCCCACGGCCTTGATGGCACTGCGATACAGCGTGCCGGTGTCGGGATCGCGCCGCACCGGCGACGCCAGGCTGTAGACGAGCAGGTCGATGCCGCCGAGATCCGCCGCGATGATGTCGGCGATTTCCGCCTTTGTCTCGTCCGAGAACGCGTCGGCGCTCACCGACCGCGCGTAGAGCCCGGCGTCGCGCGCCAGGTCGTCGAAGGCGCGGCTGTTGTACCAGCCGGCCGATGCCGTGGCTTCGGCAGTCGGCTCCTTCTCGAACGACAGCGACAGCGTCCTGGCGCCGCCCCCGAAGGCCGCCGTGATGCGGGACGCGAGGCCGTAGCCGGCCGATCCGCCGACGACGAGCACGGATTTCGGCGTCCCGGTCCGATCGACGGGCCGTGCCTGGGTACGGGCGATTTGTTCGGTGACGAGTTGCCGGCACCCGGTCGGGTGCGCGGTGGTGCAGATGAAGCCGCGAATCTTGGGAGTGATGATCATAGGGATCGGCCGCGTCGAACGGCCGCGCCAGTATACCCGCCCGTCGTCCCTACACATCCACGCGTGACGCCACCCTCGACCATCGCACGGCCCGGCTCCTGCCCGCTGTGGCGCCTGCTATAATCCGGCCCACGTAACTGGCGCTGCACGACTGCAGAGGTGGAACCGACCACCGGGAAGCGTCCCTCACTACGCCGTGCGCCTGGGTGTAGTGGCATCGAGGAGGACGCCCGTGCACGTACCCGCACTTCCTGCCCTGACTATCGTCGATCCCCAACTGGCCGCGCTCGTGCGGGCCGAAGCGACTCGGCAGCACGAGACCCTGCGCATGATCGCGTCGGAGAACTACGTGTCGGCCGCCGTACTCGACGCCACCGGCACGATCCTCACGAACAAGTATTCGGAGGGGTATCCGGGCAGGCGCTACTACGAGGGGCAACGGTTCATCGATCCCATCGAGACCCTGGCCATCGATCGCGCGCGGACGCTGTTCGGCGTCGATCACGTCAACGTCCAGCCCTATTCCGGCTCACCGGCGAACCTGGCGGTCTACCTGGCGTTTCTCGAGCCCGGCGACACCGTGATGGGCATGGCACTCCCCATGGGCGGTCACCTCACGCACGGCTGGTCCGTGTCGGCCACCGGGCGCTGGTTCCGCGCCGTGCAGTACGGCGTGCGGCGCGACACCGGGCGTGTCGATCTGGACGAGATGCGCGATCTCGCCCGCCGCGAGCGCCCGAAGCTGATCTTCTGCGGCGGCACCGCCATGCCGCGCACGATCGACTTCCCCGCCTTTGCTTCGATTGCGCGCGACGTCGGCGCTGTGCTCGTGGCTGATATCGCACACATCGCGGGTCTGGTGGCCGGCGGCGCACACCCCTCGCCCGTCGGACACGCCGACGTCATCTCGACGACGACACACAAGACGCTGAGGGGACCGCGGGGCGCCATGCTGATGTGCACGGCCGCGCATGCCAGAGCCATCGACAAGGCGGTGTTCCCCGGCCTTCAGGGCGGTCCGCACAACCACACGACGGCGGCGATTGCCGTCGCGCTGCACGAAGCCGCGCAGCCGTCGTTCCGCGACTACGCGCGCCAGATCGTCGCGAACGCGCAGGCGCTGGCCGAGGCGCTGCTCGCGCGCGGGTTCGACCTGATCTCGGGCGGCACGGACAATCACCTGATCCTGATCGACCTGACGAACAAGGGCCTGGGCGGCAAGCCCGCGGCGGCCGCGCTCGATCGTGCCGGTATCGAGTTGAACTACAACACCGTGCCTTACGACACGCGCAAGCCGTTCGATCCCTCCGGCATCCGGCTCGGGACGGCCGCGCTGACCACACGCGGCCTGCGCGAATCACACATGCCGGACATTGCGCGCTGGATGGACGAGGCGATCGCCGCCCGCCGCCGCGACGACGAGACGTCTCTGGACCGGATCGCGGCCGAGATTCGTGAACTGCTGATCGACTTCCCACTGCCGTGCTGAACGCCTGAGTCGAGCGGCAGGCGCAAAGGACGCGCTGCGTCTTTCAATCCCCCGGGGCTGAAGCCCCGGGGATCCGTTCTGTCTGGCGGTATGACGATCGCAGCCTTGGTTGCTATGCAGGATAGACTCGGCGCTACAAGGGAGGGCGACCCATCGTGACTGTTCTCACCGTCTTCGCCGTGCTCGTCGTCGTGATCGCTGTTTCCTGGTACTCGCAATATGGCGCGTTCGGGGTGCGTCGCGGCCCGCTCTGGCCCGCCTTTTCAGGCACGTTCGCGTCGATGCTGTTCCTGGGCGCGGGCGTTGCCGGCTACAACCTCAACAGACACGAGCGCTTCGTGGAAGCCACATCGTGGCGCGACGGCGTCATCTGGTGGGAAGTCTGGATCGGCATCGCCCTCCTCGTGTTCGCCGTCGCCATGTGGCGTCGAGGGCTGCGAGGCCTCGCGCCGGCGAGCCAGCTGTGACCGGCGAGTGAGCGACGTGTTCGCGTCAAGCCCCACGTCTCTCGCCCCTGGGAATCAGGCCTTTCGCAGACCCACAGGTCCGGAGACCGTGTGCGGCACGGGATCGAGCCGGTACGTTAAGATTCTGACACGTCGCAGGTTGCGCGGCTCTCTATAGCGCAGACACCTCTGGCCTCCAAACGGCAACAGTGACCGCAACGCGGGCGGCGGAAACTGTCCGTCAGCCAAGGAGGTGGTATGCGTGAGCGAGCAGGATAAGAACGAAAAAGCCCCTGCGGGCTTCCACTTCATTTTCGTGAAGTGGATCACTCGCAAGGGCGTCCTGGTCTATCCGCCAAAGGGCCAGAAGGCGTGGAAGCTCAAGGTCCCTGATAAGCGGAAGGCCGCCTAACAAGGCGAACACTAGCACGCTTGGTCACGATGTACAAGCAAAACTAGGGCGAAGGCCGGAACTTCAGCGATGGGGTTCCGGCCCTTCGTTTTTGGGTCTGCATGTGTGTCCTGTCCTGTCACTGGTCGCCCCGATACTGGGTTCATGGCGACGACGTGCAACCTGACCAAGTTCACCGCGTTCAAGTCGGAGGATGAGGCAATTGCCATGCTCGAACGCCTGCGCTGGCCGAACGGCGTGGCCTGCCCGCACTGCGGCGGCGTCGACCCCTACCGGCTGACCCCCAAGGCGACGACGAAGACCCGGACGCAGAAGGGTCTGTGGAAGTGCTCGCAGTGCCGGAAGAAGTTCACCGTGAAGGTGGGCACGATTTTCGAGGCCTCGCACATCCCCGTGTCGAAGTGGCTCATGGCCCTCCACCTGATCTCCGCCTCCAAGAAGGGCATTTCGGCCCTTCAGCTTCAGCGGATGTTGGGCCTGACCTACCGGGCCGCGTGGTTCATGGCCCATCGTCTGCGCTACGCCATGCAGGCCGACACGTTCCTGATGTCCGGGACCGTGGAGGTCGACGAAACCTACGTCGGCGGCAAGCGCCGCGCGGGCAGCCGCAAGGACGGCCGCACGACGTTGACCGGACGCCCCGGCCCGCAGGACAAGACCAAGTCCGCTGTCGTCGCCCTCGTGGAACGCAAGGGCCGCGCGGTGGCCTTCCCGGTGGCCCGTGTCGACGGTCGGACGCTGCAGGAAGCGATTCGCACGCGCACCCGCCCGAAGGCCACGTTCATGATGTCCGACGAACTGCACGCCTACGACGGGCTGGTGATGGGCTTCGCGGGGCACGAGACGATCAAGCACTCGCGCGGCGAATACGTCCGCGAGAACGTCCACACGAACACCGTGGAAGGGTTCTTCTCGCTGCTCAAGCGGGGCATCGTGGGCACGTTCCACCACGTGTCGAAGGGGCACTTGCACCGCTACTGTGACGAGTTCGCGTTCCGCTACTCGACCCGCGTGGCGCTCGGCTACAACGATACCGACCGCGCCGCGATGCTGGTGCTCGGCGCGGAAGGCAAGCGGCTGACCTACAAGCAGCCATCAAGCACTCGCGCGAATTAACCGGGTGCTGTTCAAGGGGCGACGGTGGCGACGTGGCCCCTCTGGAGGATCGGGGACTCGAACCCCGCAGTCAGAAGGCTCCATCTGCCCGGACCGGGACCAGCCATCCCCCTACCCGCGTCATCGGCAACCGAAGCTGCCGTTTGACGACGTATGATCGGATGCCATGAAGAAGCGCGCATCGAAGCGACAGAAGCGACAGCCGACCGGACCGGTCGTGCCTGCCAGCCCGTTCGATTTCGAGGAAACCGTGCGACGGGTGTTGAAGGTGAAACCGCCAGAGAAGAAGGGCGCGAAGAAACGCTAGAGCGGCAAGGCTGACTGGCCCGTCGCAATGCGAGACCCGATTTTCGATGGCGTCACAAATTCCCGCTTGTCCTCCAGAATCGCTCGGATACTGAGGATCTGCACTTTCGGATACGACACATCGTTATAAGTGAGTGTCCCGGCTGCGTTCGCAGCCGCCATCATGAGTTTGGTCGGTTCCTGAAGGCAGATGAACCCGGCCATTTCGGTATCTGGCTCAGACTCCATGACGCCGATTAGGTCGCGTACATGCGTGGGGCCGGTCTTCCCGCCCTTCACTGAAATGACCATGCCCTTCAGGCCGGGTTTGGACTCGTAGTAGATCCGTCCGTCAATCCCTCGGTCCGCGCCGCGCTTCTTCAGCGGGAACCCGCCAACGCGCTCGACCGCCCAGTGCTGAAACTGGTGCGCGTCCTTTAGGAACAGTAGTTCCGCCGCTTCCACGCTGGAGGGGATGCCGTCGATGTTGAAATCTGTGCCCTCAGCCAGACGATACTTCTCAGCCAGGGACTCACGGATGATCTTGATTGCCAAGATCGCCACGTCGCAGCCGATCCACGTGCGGTCTCCCACTTCCTGTGTGGCGTAGATCGTGGTCCCGCAGCCGCAGAACGGATCGAAAATCACGCCCTGTTGCCGCTCGTTGAAAACTGACCAGGAAGTCGCGGTTCTGCTCGCTGAAAATTGACCAGGGTGTTCTGAGCGTTCCGACAGGGGTGAGGCCTGTTGGGATGCCGAGGTGCACACCATGGCGATGTACGCGAAGGTCCGCAGGATGCGCCTGCGGGAGGGGCTGTCGATCACCGAGATCGCGCGACGGACAAGTCTGTCGAGAAACACCATCAAAGCGTGGCTCCGCGGGCCGGTCCGGAGCGAGATGCAGTACCGGCGGCGCCCCGGGCCCCGGAAAATCGGCCCGTTCGCCGCGGCGCTGCGCCAGGCGTTGGAGGCCGATGCGCGCCGGCCGCGCCGCGAGCGCCGCACGGCCGGCAAGCTCTATGCGCAACTCCGCGAGCAGGGCTTCGGCGGCAGCTACGCTCGGGTGACGGAATTCATCCGCGCGTGGCGCGCCGAGCAGGGGGCGGTTGCAGCG
>MEDJ01000016.1 GCA_001724025.1 Acidobacteria bacterium SCN 69-37
TCGCCGTCACCGTCCACTCGGGCGTCGCCTCGACCAGCGTCGGCACGGCCGCCGCCAGTTCCGGCGCGGTCCACATCGACGACCGGTTCGCCGTGGCCGCACGGACGCGCGCCACTTCCTCCGGCGTCACGACCGACCCGGCATTGCCCCAGCTGTTGCGCACGAACGACGCCACGTCCGCAATCCACTGGTCCGTGTTCTGGCCCATCGGGATCATGACCTCGGTGTAGGTCTGGCCCTCGATCGGACCGGTCAGACCGTTCAGCAGCACGCGAATGACGTGATCGCGATGCCCGACGACACGCGGGTTCCCCTCGAGGCTCGGCGCACGCGTTACGCCGACGCCCGCCCCTTCGAGCCGCGCGCCGCGGCCGTCGTCGCCGTGGCACGAGAAGCAGAGCTCGTTGTAGACCGTCTCGCCGCGCTCGATGGACGCCACGGCTGCAGGCGCGAGGCCCGCACCGGCGCGACCGACAGCGGTCTCGGCACGCTGGACGAGCTGGCCGCCCAGTTCCTTCACGCCCTTGAACGCGCTGGCTTCCACCACGGGCCGGATCGCCGTGATGGCACCCGGCACCTTCAGGACGTTGAGCGTCATCATCGCCTGGATGATCACGTCGGCGTCGGCATCCTTGAGCGCGGCCCGGTAGTCTTCCTCGAGCGACTTGTCGCCGGCCTTGTAGAGCGTCTCGCTCGCGCGGATCGCCTGGATGCGCATGCGCGGGTTCGGATCCTTCAGCAGCGTGCGGACCAGGCTGGCATCGAGCGCATTCAGCCCCTCGAGCGACCACACCGCGTGGAAGCGCGCGAGCAGATTGTCCGACGTCTGCGCCATCTGCTGTAGCGCCGGCACCACGGACTTGTCCTGCTTCAGGACCACCAGCCGCTGCGCACTGTTGCGCCACCAGCCGTTCGGGTGCGTGAAGTGCGTGATGAGCTGCGCCGCCGTTTCCTGGAGCATCCGCGGCTGCGTGAGGTCGGGGGCGATCGCCGCCGATGCCGGGGTGTTGGGCCCGCCGGCCGGGTAGCCGTCGTAGCGCAGGCGCCAGATGCGGCCGTACTTGTTGACCTTGTCGAGCTGGTACTGCTCGATCTTCGCGCGCAGGTACGACCCGCGCGGCGTCCACTGCGATTCCTGGATGATCCCCTGGTACATGTCCGCGATGTAGATCGTGCCGTCGGGCCCCGTCTTGATGTTGACCGGCCGGAACAACGGATCGGTCCCGAGCAGGAACTCGGTGCCCGGATACGCGTTGCGGAGCTGCGTGAGCCCCTCGCTCCTGACGATCTTCGCCTGGCGGATCAGCCGGCCCACCGGCTCGGTGAAGAGCAGGTCGCCCTGCAGATCCTCGGGCATGCGGTGACCGTGGACGATCTCCGGCCCGGTGGCCGCGGTGAAGTGATTGAGGTTGGCCAGCGGCATGCGAATGCGGCCCATGCCGCCCTGCATGTCGCCGATCCCCGGCGCGGGCCACACCACCTCGAACCCGGGCTCGAACTGATCCGGCACCGTGAACGCACCGTAGTGGATCGGCACCTGGAAGTTCATCGGGCCGCGCTCGCCGCCGGCGTCAACGAACCACATCTTGCCGTCGGCGTCCTGCGTCAGGCCCCACTGGCCGCCGTTGGCGCCCGTCGACTCGCGCAGCATGCCCGTCGGCGTCCAGCGGAACCGGAACGCGTTGTAGGTGCTGTAAATCCAGTTGTCCATGCCCCAGACGAAGCCGGACTGCTGGTGCTCGAGGTTGTTGCCCGGACGACCGACGCCGGTGTACCAGAGCTCGCGCTTGTCGGCGACGCCGTCACCGTTCGTGTCGGTCCACTTCACGACGTCCTGGGTCTCGGTCTCGTTCGTCAGGATGCTGTCGCCGTCGAGCGGCAGGACCATGCGCGGCAGGACCAGATTGTCGACGAAGACCGTGTGCTTGTCGTACGTGCCGTCGCCGTTGGTGTCTTCCCAGCGGCTGATGCGGCTGATGGGCTGGTACTTGTCACGCCCGTCGGCATCCAGCATGTACGTGCGCATCTCGACGACGTACATGCGGCCGTTGCCGTCCCACTCCATCGCGGTCGGCATGATGATGTCGGGATCGGAGGCCACGATCTCCATCCGGTAGCCCGTCGGCAACAGGAAGGTGTTGGCCTCCTGCTCGGGACGCTTCGGCTGGATCGGATCCTTCGGCTCCCAGTCGGCGCCAAGATTCCCCGGTCCGCCGCGGCCGCCTGGCCCCATCGGTCCGCCCGGCCCTCCCCCGCGGGGGCCCTGGGCCGCAGGTGCGGGTGGCGGCGGGTTGCTGCCCGGCCCCTGCGCGAACAGGGAGAGACCGGCCACCCCTACGAACGCCGCGGCCAGCACGGCTCCCACCTGCCTGCTTCGTCGCTTTTGCTCTCGCTTCGACATGAGCATCCTTTTCAACTTCAACAGAGCTGACTTCCTGTGCCTCGCACGCTCGCCCATCGTCCGACGGGGTACTATCCCCCTGTGTCGACCGATCCGCGGCGCCGATTGGATGAAGAAACGCACAGAATGTTACACCTGTTACGGCGCGTCTCCCGGATCAGTTTCTCTCCCGCGACGACGACGCGCGACGGGCACGCGGCCGGATCCACGCCGTGCGGTATGACAGAATGAGGCGGTCGCCTGGGCGACTGCCATCGCCTCGCCTGCCCGTCCCATGTCACACGCTCCCGTTGCCGACGATCTCGCCACGCAGGTGGCCAGCCGACGGACGTTCGCCATCATTTCCCACCCCGACGCGGGCAAGAGCACGCTCACCGAGAAGCTGCTGCTCTACGCCGGCGCGATCGAACTGGCCGGCGCCGTCCGCGGCGCCAAGACGCGCAAGCACGTCGTCTCGGACTGGATGGCGATGGAGCAGGAGCGCGGGATCTCGCTGACCTCGACCGCGCTCGAGTTCGATCTGCACGGGCGGCACATGACGCTGCTCGATACGCCGGGCCACAAGGACTTCAGCGAAGACACGTACCGCTCCCTGATCGCCGCCGACAGCGCCGTGATGGTGATCGACGCGGCCAAGGGCATCGAGGCCCAGACGCGCAAGCTCTACGAGGTCTGCCGCCGCCACCGGCTGCCCATCCTCACCTTCGTCAACAAGCTCGATCACCCGGGACGCGATCCGCTCGAACTGCTCGACGAAATCGAGAGCGTCCTCGGGATTGCCGCCGCCCCGCTCAACTGGCCGATCGGCCGCGCCGATCGCTTCCGCGGCGTGTACGACCTGACCGATCGCACGCTGCTGCTCTACGAGAAGCGCGCCCAGGGCCAGCGCCCCGCGCCCGTCGACGTGGCGCACTACACCGACCCGCGCGTGCGCGACCTGGTCGACGACTACGTGTACGACGAATTCCTCGAAGGCATGGACCTCGTCACGACGGCCGGCACGACGTTCTCGCACGCGGCGTATCTCGCCGGCCAGCAGACGGGCGTGTTCTTCGGCAGCGCCCTCACGAACTTCGGCCTCGAGCCGTTCCTGCGCGCCCTGACCGACCTGGCCCCGGCGCCGCGCGCCCGCATCGCCGACGGGGTCGCGATCGAACCGGCGTCCCCGCACTTCAGCGGCTTCGTCTTCAAGATCCAGGCGAACATGGATCCGCGGCACCGCGACCGCGTCGCGTTCGTGCGCGTCTGCGCCGGCCGGCTCGTCAAGGACATGCTCGTCACCAACGCGCGGCTCGACGCCCCGATTCGCGTCTCGCGCCCGTACCGCATGTTCGGGCGCGATCGCACCACGGCCGTCGAGGCCTGCGCCGGCGACATCGTCGGCCTGGTCAATCCCGGCCGGCTGGGCATCGGCGACACGCTGTATGCCGGTCCCCGCGTGGTCTATCCGCCGATCGAACGGTTCCCGGCCGAGCACTTCGGCCGCGTCCGGCTCGAGAACACCCGCCACAAGCAGTTCGATGACGGCATCCGGCAACTCGAGGAAGAGGGCCTCATGCAGGTCTACTTCTCCCAGTCCGGCGGACGCGATCCGATCGTCGGCGTGGCGGGTGTGCTGCAGTTCGACGTCATCGTGGCGCGGCTCAGGAGCGAGTACAACGTGGACAGCCGCGTGGACCCGCTGTCGTTCGTGGCCGCGCGCTGGCTCGACACCGATCGCGCCACGCTCACCGACGTGCCGTCGAGCGTGATGCTCACGACCGATCGCGCGGGCCGCACGGCCCTGCTCTTCCCCTCGACGTGGGCGATCGAGTACACCGAGCGGCAGAACCCCTCGGCCCGCCTGTTGTCGATCGTCTGAAACCCGCACGAACGCCGAGCACGCCGGTCGGATTTCACAGGTCGACACGCGCACGTTTTTCCCCAACGTGCCCTGCGGCGTCCGTATAATGGCCGCGTCTCAATCACACACAGGATGACGACGCGCGCGCCTCGGGTCGAGGCGGTCGTGCCTCGTCCGTCAGGAGGCGAAATGTCGACGACTGGTGTCACCCGGCGCGAGTTCGTGAAGACCACAGGTGGTGCCGCGCTCGGCGCCATCGCGATGCCGGCCTTCCAGGGCGGCTCGACCGCCGTGCGTCAGCGACGCTACGCCATCGTCGGCACGGGCGTGCGCGCGGTCGGCATGTGGGGCCGTCCGGTGGCGCGCGGGTTCCAGGACGCGGCGCAGTTCGTCGGCCTGGCCGACATCAACCCGCTGCGGCTCGATGCCGCGAAGCGGCTGATCGGCGTCGACTGTCCGACGTTCACGAGCGTCGACGAAATGTTCGACCGTGCGCGGCCCGATCTGCTGATGGTCACCACCGTCGACGCCACGCACACCGAGTTCATCGTCAAGGCGCTCGATCGCGGCATCGACGTGGCCACCGAGAAGCCGATGGTGATCGACGAGACGCAGTGCCAGGCCGTGCTGGATGCCGAGCGTCGGAACGGCAGGCAGATCGTGGTGACGTTCAACTATCGGTACGCGCCCAAGCACCAGCGGGTGAAGGAACTGCTGATGGCCGGCGAGATCGGCACGGTCACGTCGGTCGACTTTTCCTGGTATCTCGACACGAGCCACGGCGCGGACTATTTCCGCCGGTGGCACCGGCTCCGCAATCGCAGCGGATCGTTGTGGGTACACAAGGCCACGCACCACTTCGATCTGATCAACTGGTGGCTCGACGCCGACCCCGTGACGGTCACCGCGTCGGCGCACCTGTCGAACTACGGCAGGAACGGCCCGTTCCGGCACACGACGTGCCGCGGATGTCCGCACAGCGATCAGTGCGACTACCGCTGGGACGTCACGCGCGATCCGGAGCTCGTCGCGCTGTACGTGAACGCCGAATCGGCCGACGGCTACACGCGCGACGGCTGCGTCTTCAAGGAAGACATCGACATCTTCGACACGATGAACGCCGTCGTGACCTACTCGAACGGCGTCACCATGAGCTATTCGCTGAACGCCTTCATGCCGTTCGAGGGCTTCAGGCTCGCGTTCAACGGCACGAAGGGCCGGCTCGAGGTCCGCGACTACGAGCGGCAGCCGTGGACCGTGGACAGTCCCACCGAGATCCATCTCACGCGGAATTTCGGCAGGCGGGCGATCATCGAGGTGCCGGAAGCGACGGGCGGGCACGGCGGCGGCGACGACATCCTGCGGAACATCGTCTTCAGGAACGCCTCGGTTCCCGCCCACCTCGCGCTGCCGGGATCGCGCGCGGGCGCCATGTCGTGCCTGACCGGCATCGCCGCCCGCCACAGCTCGGACAGGGGCGGGACGCCGGTGCGGATTGGGGAGTTGGTGAAGATCTGATCAAGTGAGAAGTTTGAAATCAGAAGTTAGAAAGACGGAGAACGGAGAACTTCGAAGTCGGAAGTGAGAAGGCGTTCGAAGTTCAAACTTCGAAATTCCAACTTCGTCACACCTCTAACTTCTCACTTCCGACTTCTAACTTCTGTCTGGCTCTTACCTCAGTCTCGCCACCGGCACGCGCAGCAGCGTGAACGGACGCACGGTGTTCTGCTGATCGCGGGTGTTGAACTGCGTGTTGACGACCACGAGATCGTCGCCGACGCGCGCGGCCGTGGCGGGCCAGGACAGGCCGTCGGTGTGGCGCGACACCACGGTGGCCGACGTGCGATCGGCGTTCAGCTGCAGCGTCACGATTTCCTGCGCACCCTGACGGACGACGTAGAGCGTGTCGCCATCGAGCGCCAGGCCGTCGGCCGTCGTCAGATCCGCGTCGCCGGTGTCGATGGGCGCCACGGCCTTCGTGGCCACGTCAATCGTGAACAACTGCCCCTTGCCCATGTGCACGACGACGAGCGTCTGCCCGTCGGGTGTGACGGCAATGCCGTTGAGCTTCGGTCCGTCGCCGGTGTAGTCGATGGCGGTGCCGGTCAGGTCGAGCCACGGCTCGATCTCGCCGAATGCCCCATCGGTCTCCGACAGGCGCCACAGCGTCGGCACGAGCGTGTCAGTGAAGTACCCGGTCGTCCCGACGATGGCCACGTCGTTGAGCAGGCTCTTCGGGGCGGTCGGCACCGTGACGTCCTTCGCGACGCTGCCGTCGGTCGTGTTGACCACCCACGCCTTGCCCGTCAGGCCGCCCGCGATCCACAGGCGACCATTCGCGTCGAGCGCCAGTCCCAGCGGACCGGGGAACGTCGTCGCGTCCGCGGGGACGAGGGTGCCGCCCGGCACCACGACCTGGGCGTCACCCGTGGCGGCGGCCACGCGCACGACGGCCCCGTCCTGCGCACTGGCCGTGTAGATCGCGTCGGCCGACGCATCGTACGCAATCCCTTCCGGAAACGCGATCGAGGCCGGCAGCGCGATCGCCGACGAGGCCGGGACCGCGGGCGCTTCGGCGACCTGATTGGTGGACGGGCTGCCACACGCAACGGTGGAGGCAACAGCGGCAAGGCCGAGGACAGCAGACAAATAGCGTGACATCGTGTTTCCTTCTCCAGGACTGCCACGCGCGCCCGATGCGCGCACGGCGTCCGACAGGCGGTGTCGGGAGCCCTCTCATGTTACCCGCGACCCGCGCCTTCCCGCGATTCGCGCCCGCCGTGCCCCTCCGGAAGTGCTGATGCGCCATCCCCACTCGTCGTCGGGAGGCCAGATCACGTGAGGAGGGTGAACGACGCGCGCAGGATGGTGCGACCGGTCGCCGCCACCACACAAACCGATCGCGCCGACGCTTGGAACGGGTGGCCGCGGTCGGAGACACGGGTCGCGCCGATCAGGTCCCTCCCCGACTCGTCACCGCTGGTTCGCCACCTGCTCGTCCCTGTCGCCCCGACTCGTCACACTGACCCCCGCAGGTGCTGCCGGCCATCTCCGAGGGTCGTCGCTGCGGGTTCTGCGACCCGTCGACGTGACCGCCGCACATGCGGGGTGTGACCTCCGCGCAGTGACACCGCGGGTTCGACGACCAGTGGCTGTGGGTGAAACGGACGCTCGACGTACCCGCCGCGGGTTGCATCGGCGAGTCCGCCGGGAACGCCGGCCATCGGATCGCTGGCGGGTTCCCCGAGGCTGAAGCCTCGGGGGGCTCCGCAGGGCTGAAGCTTCGGGCTCCGAAGAGCGGAAGCCGCGGGGCACCGAAGAGGCTGAGAGCGCGTTTCAAGACTCTCCGATGGAGCGCAGGGGCTTCAGCCCTGCGGGACGCCAGGGCGCGAAGGACGGACTCTTGAAACGCGCGCTGAGCCGCGGGGCGCCGAAGCGCTGCGCGTCGGCGGGCTGATGGTACAGTCTTCCCCGCCGGAGGGCAGACGGATGCTGAAGAAGCTGGTGATTGGCGTCGTGGCGCTGGTGATCGTGGCCGGGGCCCTGCTCTCCTGGCGGGCGCAGGCCATCTTCTCGAGCGATCTCGTCCGCACGACCGTCGCGGCCCAGTTGTCGCGCGCGCTCGGGCAGCCAGTCGAGGTCGGCGCAATCAGCGCCGCGATCTTCCCGCGCGTCACGATGGTGCTGTCCGACGTCCGCATCGGCGAGCCGGCGGCGATCACGCTCGCACGACTCGATGTGGGCGCCTCGGCCCGCGCCCTGCTCTCCCGGCGGATCGACGACGCCTCGCTGCGCGTCGACGGGGCGACGATTGCGCTGCCCCTGCCGGCGTTCGCCCTCGGCACCGACACGACACCGACGCCGGCGGACGCCGACGAGGCGCCGATCACGCTCGGCTCGATTGACGAGATCGTGCTCGACGACGTGACGGTCACGAGCGGCGGACGCACGCTGCGCGGCGACGTGCGGATCGTGCCCGAGGGCGCCGGCCTGCGGATCGATCGCATGGCGTTGCGGCTCGACGAGACGCCTGTCGATGTCACCGGCACGATCACGAACCTCGAGGGCCCCGTCGGCACGCTTGCGTTGCGGGCCGCCTCGATCGACATGCTGGCGCTCCAGGCCTTCGCCACGGATTTCGCGGCGGGCGCGGGACTGGGCGATCCCGCCTCTGCCCCCGCACCACAGGCCGCGGCCGGCGACAGCACGATGGACCTGCGCCTCGATCTCACAACCGACCGCGCCACGTTCGGCACACTGACGCTCGAAACGCTGGCCGGCGCCGCGCGCCTCACGAGCGGACGCCTCGCGATCGACACGCTGACCTTCGATCTGTTCGACGGGCACTACGCCGGGGCGATCGCCCTCGGTCTCGCCGACACGCCGACCTTCCAGCTCGACGGCACGCTGCGCGACATCAGCATGGCGGACCTGATGACGTGGGCCGGCCGTCCGGGCGCGATGACCGGCCGGCTCTCCGGCGCGGTGGACGTCACGGGAGCCGGCACGACGCCCGACGCCGTCATCGGGAGCACGACAGGCACCGCGCGCGTCGACGTCACACAGGGCACGATTACCGGGCTCGCCCTCGTGCGCACCGTCGTCGTGGCGTCCTCGATGCGCGCGGGTGCGACGCCAGCGGCCCCGGACGACGGCAACGGCGAAGCGTTCTCCCGGATGGGCGCCTCGTTCACGATCGGGCAGGGCCTGGCGCGCACGACCGATCTGCGGTTCGAATCGAACGATGTGTCACTCGACGGCGCCGGCCAGCTCGGGCTCGATGGCACGCACGTCGATCTGGCCGGACGCGTGCAGTTGTCCGAGGCCCTGACACAGCAGGCGGGCCGCGACCTCGTGCGGTACACGCAGCAGGATCGCCGCGTCACGATCCCGGTCACCATCACGGGATCGGCCGGCAACATGGACGTGCGGCTCGAGACGACAGACGTGCTGCGTCGAGCCATCACGAACAAGGCCGTCGAGGAAGCCGGCAGCGCGATCAGGCGTGGGCTCGGCGGCCTGCTCGGACGGTAGGCCGCGCTATCCCTGCCAGGATTCGTCGGCAGTGGGCCCGTACACCGACGGCACAGGCACGTCGAGCAGGCGGAGGTATACGGTCATCTGGCCGCGATGATGGCTGAGGTGCCCCATGTGCTGACGCACGACCGCGCGCCGCGGCAGCGTGAATGCCACGTGGCCGTGCACCTTCAGCGACCACGGCACGTCGTACTCCGCGTCGGTCGACGCTGCGATCGCCTCGCGCGCGCGGCGCACGTTCTCGTCGAACGTCTCGAGCAATGACGTCGTCGGCTGATTGCTGTAGCCGCCACCGGTGCCGAGCTCGAGTTCCGTGCTGGTGAGCGTCTGTCCGATCCAGCCGGGCATGCGCGCCAGCAGCTGCGCGAGATGCGCAAGCGAGAACGACTTCGGGTGCGGTTTCCAGTCCGGATTCCCGTCGGGCACGCGCTCGAGCACGCGGCGCGTGCTGGCCATTTCCTGATCGAACTCCGGCAGCAATACGGCGGCCATGCTCATGGGGATTCCTCCGTGTTCGGGCCGGGGCCCGCAGTTACCACTCGTTGTCGCCGGACTCGATCGCGCGGTCTGGGCCGTGACTGCCGGACGCCGCCAGGGATCTGCCGGCGTCATACCGCGTCACCGCCGCGACGTCCGGACGACGCGCCTCGGCCGCGCGGCCGTGCGCCGCGATCGCGGCGAGCAGGCTCTGGCCGCAGCCGCATCGCTGCGGATACGGCTCTTCCTGCTTCTTCCGGCAGTTCGGACAGCGAACGGTCGTCGAGGGCATGGGCATCCGCTCGACAGAGGATACAACGGCCGGGGCAGGAGCCCGGGCCGGCACCAGGCCGACGCCTACGCGTTCCGAACTGGCGCGGTCAACACCTCGCGGACCTGATCGACCATCCAGAGCAGGTCGGTCTCCTCGATGACCAGCGGCGGCGCCAGCCGGATCACGCGCTCGTGCGTTTCCTTGCAGAGCACGCCGCGCTCGAGCAGGCGTTCGCAGTAGGCCCGCGCCGGCTCGCGCAGTTCGATGCCGGCCAGCAGGCCGATTCCGCGAATCGCCTGGATGACGGGACTCTCGATGGTCCGCAGCGCATCGAGCAGGACCTGGCCGAGCTTCGCGCTGCGCTCGATCAGCTGTTCGTCGCGCAGGACCTGCAGGGCCGCGCGCGCCACGGCCGCGCCGAGCGGATTGCCGCCGAACGTGCTGCCATGGCTGCCGGGCGTGAACAGTTCCATCACCTCGCGTCGTCCCACGCAGGCCGACACCGGATAGAAGCCGCCCGACAGGGCCTTGCCGAGGATGTAAAGGTCCGGCTGGACGTCCTCGTGATCGCAGGCGAACCACGCGCCGGTCCGGCCCAGCCCCGTCTGGATCTCGTCGGCGACGAGCAGCACGCGACGATCGCGGCACACATCCGCCGCCGCACGCAGGAACCCGGCCGGCGGCATCAGGATGCCGCCCTCGCACTGAATCGGCTCGAACAGGAACGCGCACGTGTTCGGCGTGATCGCGGCCTCGAGCGCGGCCAGGTCGCCGTACGGCACGCTGACGAATCCCGGTGTGAACGGCCCGAATCCGCGCTTGTAATCCTCATCGGACGAGAACCCGATGATCGTCGTCGTGCGGCCGTGGAAGTTGCCGCCGCAGACGATGATCTCCGCGGCCCCGTCCGGGATGCCCTTCCGGGCGTAGCCCCACTGGCGCGCCGCCTTGATGGCCGTCTCCACGGCTTCGGCGCCCGAGTTCATCGGCAGCACGACGTCGAGCCGGCAGATCGCCGCCAGGTCCTGACAGAAGAGCGGCAGCTGATCGTTGCGGAACGCCCGCGAGGTCAGCGTGACGCGCGACGCCTGCTCGATGAACACCTTCAGGATGGCCGGATGGACGTGCCCCTGGTTGAGCGCGGAATAGGCGCTGAGGCAGTCGAGATAGCGCCGCCCCTCGACGTCGGTCACCCAGGCCCCCTGCGCGTGCGCGACGACGATCGGCAACGGGTGGTAGTTGTGCGCCCCCCACGTATCCTCGATAGCGAGCAGTTCTGCGGTGCGGGTCTGGGAACTCGTCGTCATGCGCGGTCGCCTGTCTTCCTGGTCGTGGATGCGGAACGGCCGAGATCTTCGACGATGCGCGTGGCTTCCTCTACCGCGCGAGCGAACACCGATCGGATCTTGCCGTCCTCGAGCATCAGCAACCCGCCAATCGTACACCCGGCCGGCGTCGTGACGTCATCGCGCAGCGACGCCGGGTGCCGGCCCGTCGCCTGCACCATGCGCGCGGCCCCGAGCATGGTCTGCGCCACGAGGGTCAATGCCAGATCGCGCGGCAGGCCGACACGCACGCCGCCGTCGGCCAGCGCCTCCATCACCAGATACATGTACGCCGGTCCGCTGCCGCTCAGCGCGGTGATGGCGTTGCAATAGGTCTCGTCGACCACCTCGCACCGGCCCACGGCCGCGAACACCCGCCGCGCCGTCTCGAGGTGATCCGTCGTCGCATCGCGGCCGCGGCAGACCACGGTCATGCCCTCGCCGACGACAGCCGGCGTGTTCGGCATGGCGCGGACCCACGGATTGGGCAACGCGAGCGCGGCCTCGAGCTGTGCGGTGGTCACCCCGGCCAGGATCGAGATGAAGAGCGTCGACGAGGCGGGCCCCGACGCGCGCGCCGTGGCCATCGTCGGCACGATCTGCGACGGCTTCACGCACACGAGCACGACGTCGGTCTGCGCCAGTTCGTGCCGGTAGTCTTCGCTGACCGCCACGCCCAGATCGCGCGCCACGACCTCTCGCGTTTCGGGGCTGCGATCGGCCGCCCAGATTTGATCGCGCGTCAACAACCCCGCCGACAGCAGCCCCTTCATCAGCGCCTGTCCCATGACGCCCGCGCCAATGACCCCGAGCTTGCGCCCGGCCGGAACCAGTGTGCCCGCTTCCATCGATATCCCCTTCCTCAGAATCCTATCCGCCGCATGACCGCCCTCGGCAGCCGGCGGATCACGAACATCACGAGTGCCCAGATCGCGGGCGTATACACCACGGGCGTGCCGCGATCGATCGCCCGGACGATGTCGCGGGCGACCTGATCGGGCTCGCCGGCGAAGGGCGGCGGACGCAGGCCGGCCGTCATGCCCGTCTTCACGAATCCCGGCTTCACGCACACCACCCGGAGACCCGCGCCGCGATACTTGTGGTCGAGCCCTTCCAGGTACTGCGAGAGGCCGGCCTTGCTGGCGCCGTACAGAATGACCGGTGTGCGCCCGCGATCCCCGGCCACGGAACTGACCACGCACAGCGTGCCGCCGCGCGGCAGCAGATACGGTCGCGCGTGCTCGCAGAAGACGACGGTGTGCGCGAAATTGAGCGTCAGCAGGCGGCGCGTGCGGTCGAGATCGCGCTCGAGCACGTCCTGCGTCGCGAAGTCCGCCGCCGTCACGACGACCGTGTCGATGGTGCCCAGCGCCTCGGCCGCCGCGGCCAGCGCGGGGGCGAAGGTGTCGGGATCGGCCAGGTCGCAGACGGCCGTCCCGGCCGCCACGGCGCGGCCCGCGCGGACGTCGAGATCGGCCGCGCTCCTGGCCAGATCGGCCGCGTCGCGTCCGAGCAGGAACACACGGTCCCCCCGCGCGGCACAGCGACGCGCCACCGCCCGGCCGATGCCCTTCGTCCCTCCCAGAATCACGACGGTCACGATGGATCTCCGAACAGCCGGATCGACTGCTGACTGCGAATCCGGCCGTCCGGATCCCACCGGCGCCGGATGGTCTCGAACTCGGACAGCCGCGGCTCCATCGCGCGGAAGTGTTCGGCGCGCGTGTACGCGTCCTTCGCGAGATAGACGCGCCCACCGGCCTCCACCACGAACGCGTTGAGCGCATCGACCACCTGCTGCGTGTCGTCGCGCACGGGCAGATCGAGCGCAACCGAGACGCCCGACAGCGGGAAGGACAGCAGCCCGTCGCCCTGGGGACCGCAATCCTTGATCACGCAGAGAAACGACGCCGCGCCGAAACGGCTCATGAGGACGAGCAGGTCGTGGACCGCTCGTGCGCCGGCCGACTCGGGCAGGACGCACTGGTACTGCGTGAATCCCGATCGCCCGTAGAGCCGGTTCCAGTGGTGGACCGAGTCGAGCGGATAGAAGAACGACTCGGGGTGCACGATGCGCGCGCGGGGCGTCGTGCGGTGGACGCGGTAGTAGACCGCGTTGAAGAGACGCCCGATCGTCGTGCCCATCACCCACGAGGGACACGACACCGGCACGGAGAGCCGTCGCAGCCGGCGCGGAAAGCGCTGCGGCGCCTCGTCGGCCGTGGCCCAGCGTCCGGAGAACAGGACGCCGCGTCCCAGGCGCGGTCCCGTCGAGAGGCAGTCGATCCAGCCCATCGTGAACGGCCAGATCGCCGCCGCCGACTTGAGGGCGCCGACGAACGCGTCGATGTTCGGAATCCGCCGCGTCTCACCGATGATCCAGGGAGACGGCACGCGCACCAGCCGCAGCGTGACCTCGACGATGTGCCCGGTCAGGCCCATGCCGCCGATGGTCGCGCGGAACAGGTCCGCGTGGGCGGTGCGCGAGCAGCGCACGATCTCGCCGCCGGCCACGCGCAGGACGATCGCCCGCACGTGCGCGCCGATCGTCCCCGCGCGATGGTGATTCTTGCCGTGGACGTCGGCCGCCACCATGCCGCCCAGCGTCACGAACTGCGTGCCCGGCGAGACGGGCGTGAACCAGCCGCGCGGCAGGAAGGTATCCCACAAGTCGTAGAGACAATAGCCAGCCTCGGCCGTCAGGTCGCCCGTGGCCTCGTCGAACGCCAGCAGCCTGTCGGCCAGGACCGTGCTCGCGACAACGGGCTGGCTGGCGGGGGGCAGGGACGAATCGCCGTAGGACCGCCCCAGGCCGCGTGACAGCGGCACGTCGGCCGTCAGCGCCAGCAGATCCTCCGACCGCTGTTCGGTGCCGTCGACAGAGGTGCCCCCCCATCCCGAGATCCGGGCGACGGACATCGCCGGTGCCGCGCGCGTCAACAGCCGGGCCCCGCCTCGAGCGCCGTCACGTACTGTCGCACCCCTTCCTCGAGCGAGGTGGTCCGCCGCACGTAGCCGGCCGCCGCCAGCCGCCCCATCGTGGCCTGGGTGAAGTACTGATAGTGCGCGCGGATGTCGGGCGGCGTGTCGATGAAGTCGATGCGTTCGGGCTCCCCCAGCGCCGTGAACGTGGCCCGCGCGAGATCGAGGAAGGTCCGCCCGCGCCCGCTGCCGAGATTGAAGATGCCGCGCGCGGGCGGACGCTCGACCAGCGCCAGCAGCGTATCGACCACGTCGTCGACGAACACGAAGTCGCGGGCCTGGTGGCCGTCGGCAATCCCGTCGCGGTGACTGCGGAACAGGCGGAGGCGGCCGGCCGCGCGAATCTGATCGAACGCCTGGAGCACCACGCTAGCCATCGGGCCCTTGTGGCGCTCGCCGTAGCCGTAGACGTTGAAGAACTTGAGACCGCACCAGTGCGCCGGCGCCCGACCCTCGCGCGCTTCGGCCAGCGCCCACACGTCAAACTGCTGCTTCGAGTCCCCGTAGGCGTTGAGCGGCACCAGACGCGCGATCAGCGTCTCGTCATCGTCGTACCCGAGGCGGCCATCGCCATAGGTGGCCGCGCTGCTGGCGTAGATGAACGGCACGCCGTGCGTCCGGGCATACTGCCAGAGGCGCTGCGATGCCTCGAGGTTCGTGGCGGTGAGATACGCCCTGTCGGTCTCGCGCGTATCGGTGCAGGCCCCCAGGTGCACGATGGCGGCCAGCGGCGGCGCGGTGGTGAGCCAGGCGTCGAGCCGATCGGTCGCGACGATCCGGTCCGGATCGACAGGCGCGTGTTCGGCGCGTTCCGTGAAGTAGCGCGGCGTGTCGACGGCGATCACCGGCCAGCCTGCTGCCCGGCACGCCTCGAGGCAGCGGGCGCCGATGAATCCGGCCGCGCCGGTGACGAGGACCGGCTTCAGGGCATCGGCGTCATGAGCGGGATGGGTCATACGTCGGTCGATCGCCCCGGGCGTCTCCTGCGAGGGCGGCGCAGTCCCGACGACAGTCGGCCCGAGGGACGGGGCCCACAGTGTACCACCGGCTCGCCGCGCGTCGGGCCCGGGGCCCCCGGAGGCCCCTCGCGCCGGCGACGGCATCCGTTCCCCGGCCGGCCACCCAGTCGATTGGTCTGACCACAGGGCCCCTGAAGAACCGTCGCCAGACCTCTGCGCGCGCGGGCGGATCGTGCCACGCTCCATCATCGAGAATCGCTGAATCTGGCTGAAAAACCGCGACATCGGACGCCGGACGGCCTGCCTCACCAGACGTCGCGTCCCGGCATGCGCCCCCCGATCTCTTGCACGCCGGGAAGGCGCTGCCGCAAGATGCGCCAAGACCCGTGGCCCTCACGACCCGCACCTCCTCCCCCCACCGCTCACGACTCCTCGCGACGTCAGCCGAGCTCTTCTGGACGCACGGATACCGCGCCACCACCACGCGTCGCATTGCCTCGACGCTCGGCCTGCAGCAGGCCACGCTGTATCACCACGTCGCCAGCAAGGAAGATCTGCTCTACGAAATCTGCGCCTCGTCACTCGCCCAGCTGCTGCGGGCCAGCGAGGCCGCCCTCTCGGGCCTGACGACGCCGCGCGAGCGGCTCGAAGCCCTCATCCGGACCACGATCCGCGAACTGCTCGCCAATCAGCGCGAACACGCGACGATGATCTTCGAGCTGCGCGGCCTGTCGACGCCGCGGCAGGACGACGTGCTCGGCGCGCTCGATCGCTACAGGCAGCTGATGCGCGGCATCCTCACCGATGGCCAGCAGCGCGGCGATCTGCGCACCGACCTCGACGCGAAGTACCTCGAGCAGGGGCTCTTCAACCTGTTCACCTGGATCCTGGTCTGGTACGGGCCCGCCGAGGACCTGTCCCCCGACGCGCTGAGCGATCTCGTCATCGACCTGTTCCTGCACGGCGCCGCCACCGATCGCCGACGCGTGGCGCCGCCGGCCGCCTGGCCGCCCGACGCGCCGGCCGTCATCGACGACGGCTCGAAGAGCGAGGCGGTCCGCACCGCGCAGCGCATCTTCACGGTGGCCGCGCAGCTGTTCCGCGCCCGGGGCTATGACGCCACCACCGCGCGCGAAATTGCCGCGGTGCTCGGCATCCAGAAGGCGTCGCTCTACCATCACACGCGCGGCAAGGCGCACCTGCTGCACCAGGTCTGCACGATGGCGCTGCGCCAGATCCGGAAGGACGTGCTCGCGGCCACCGAGCACGTGCGCGATCCGCTCGAGCGCGTGCGCCAGCTCGTCATCGCCCACGTCACGAGCCTGCTCCAGCACCAGGATCAGCACGCGGCGTCGCTGCTCGAGGCCCGGGCCCTGTCGGGCGAGCAGGCCACCGACGTCGCGCTGCTGCGCGAAGCGCACGAATCGACCGTGCGTCACGTGCTCGATCTCGCGCAGCAGGCCGGCGCGCTGCGTCCCGAGTTGCCGACCCGGTATCTCGGCCTGCTGCTCTTCAGCCTCACCAACCGGACGATGCTCTGGTACCGCCCGAACGGACCACTGCGGCCCGCGCAGCTCGGGGAGTTGTTCGCCGTGCTGTTCCTCGCCGGCGCCGCGGCCCCCGACGCGACGCGCCAGCCGCGCGCGGCCGGCCGCTGAGCCGTCCCGGCGATCGCGGACCACACCCGTCGGCCGCCGGGCGTGCGGGTATACTGACGCGCACGCTCATCCAAGGAGGCCGTCCTATGTCCGTTCGCGCCCGACTGCTGGCCGCGGTCCTGTCGATCGCTGCCCTGACCGGTACCACCACCCTTCCCCTGGCTGCTCAGCAGCCCGCCCCGGCCACCGCGCCGTCAGGCCCGGTCTTCGAGGTCCGGACCTACGTCGCGTCAGCCGGCAGGCTCGACGATCTGCACGCGCGGTTCCGCGATCACACCATCCGCATCTTCGCGCGGCACGGCATGAAGAGCATCGCGTACTGGATCCCCACCGATCAGCGCAACACGCTGGTCTACATCATCCAGCACGAGAGCCGCGAAGCCGCTGCCGCCAACTGGAAGGCGTTCCAGAGCGATCCCGAGTGGATCAAGGTGGCCGCCGCGTCGAACGTCAACGGCAACATCGTCTCGCGTACCGAGTCCTACTTCGCGACGCCGACCGACTACTCCCCGATCAAGTAAGCTTTTCCGCTGGTGCGTGCCGGTCGCGCGCGGCGGGTCTCCGGCGAGGCCCGCGCCGCGGCCGGGCGCGCTCGTGTTTCACCCTGTTCCCCTGAAGAGACTCATGGCACATACGAACGTACTCGACAGTTTCCGCCTCGACGGCAAGATCGCCCTGGTGACGGGCGGCGCACGCGGGCTCGGCCGGACGATGGCCCTGGCGCTGGCCGAAGCGGGCGCCGACGTGGCCCTGGCCGGCCGCACCATCGCCAACCTCGAGGAGACCGCCACCGAACTGGCCGCGGCCACGGGCCGCCGCATCCTCCCGTTCGGCGCCGACATCACGAAGGAAGCGGACGTCGCCAGGCTGGCGGCCGACGTGACGGCCGCGCTCGGACCGATCGACATCCTGATCAACAACGCGGGCAACAACATCCGCGGGTCGGTCCACGAACTGAGCGAAGCGGACTGGGATTCGGTGCTTGACACCAACCTGAAGGGCCCGTTCCTCTGCTCGCGGGCGATCGGTCCCGACATGGCGACGCGCGGCTGGGGCCGCATCATCAACCTCGGCTCGATCCTGTCCTACATCGCGCTGCCCGGGCGGGCGCCGTATGCGTCGGCCAAGGCCGGCGTGACCGCGCTCACGCGCGTGCTCGCGCTCGAGTGGGCCGGCACGGGCGTCACGGTCAACGCGATCTGCCCCGGCCCGTTCGGCACGGAGATGAATCGTCCGCTGCTGAACGATCCGGTCAAGTATCAGGAGTTCGTGCGCAACATCCCCATGGGCCGCTGGGGTGAACTCGACGAGCTCGCCGGCCTCGTCGTCTTCCTCGCCTCCCCCTCGTCATCGTTCATCACCGGCAGTTCGATGCTGATCGACGGCGGCTGGACGGCGAGGTAGAGCGCCGGCGATGACGCAGTTGCAGGGGCGACGCATGCGTCGCCCCTACCCCATCACCCCTACCCCATCAACCCCGCAAGTCCCCGCCCGGCGGCGATGGCGCCGGCGATGAGGATGCCGAAGTAGATGATCGTCGCGACGTTCATCAGATGGCCGGCGATCAGCAGCAGGCCGTCGCGCTCGAGCAGGCCCAGCGCCAGCAGCAGGATGGCAATCCCCGGCAGCGTGTTGGAAAACGGCACGAACCCGAACGGCATCATCAGCAGGATGCCGCCGAGGACCAGTCCGCCGCCGTGCAGCAGGCGCGCGCCGGCCGTGCCGGCCACGAACTGCAGACGCGGCCTGACCACGCGCTCGATGCGCGCCACCACGCCGCTGGCTTTCTCGAACGCCTGCCGCAGCGCCGGCGCCGGCAGCTGACGATCGAGAATCTGCCGCGGCAGCCACGGCATCCGGTTGACCGTCACTCCCACCGAGAACAGGATGATGGCCAGGCCGAAGACCGTGCTGACCCCCGGAATCGAGACGGGGATCAGGAACGGCAGCGTCAGCACGGCGCAGACGAGCAGCATCCCCTCTTCCCCGATCAACTCGAGCATCTGCCGCAGCGAAACCGTCGTGCCCGAGAGCGACGTCGACACGCTCTGCAGCGTCACCGACAGGCGTCCGCCCCCGGCGTGGCCGTCAGCCGCGCTCACGCGATCCTCCCTGTCCTTCCTGTCCTTGCCCCCATCTCAGGCCTGCGCGCTCGGCGCCGACGCCTCGACGGGTGTGTGGGAATCCAGGAAGAGCCAGCACACGGCCCCGACCATGTAGATGGCCGACGAGATCATGAACGTGAGCGTCCAGTTGTCGTTCGTCCACGTGAGGATGTAGGCCACGACCGTCACGGAGAACGCGCCGGCGATGCTGCCCATCATGTTCATGGCGCCCGACACCGTTCCGGCGTAGCGGCCGCCGATGTCCATGGTGCCGGCCCACGCGGCGGGCATGATCACGTCGTTGAAGAAGCCGGCCATGCCGAGCACGAACATCGCGTAGATCGGGTGCTGGATGCCCGTGAAGATGAAGATGCAGGCCGACGCCCCGACGAACCCGCAGAGCGCCACGATCCGCCGGGCCAGCCGCACGCTGCCCACCGCCTTCGCGACACGCGGCAGCACCGCGGCCGACACCAGGCAGCCGAATCCGCCGAGCAGCAGCGGCAGGCCGGCCAGCATCGCGGTCACGAACGGCCCGAGCTGCAGGCCGCCGAACTGCACGCCGCCCTGCTGTTCGCGCAGGTACGTGGGCAGCCAGTTGATGTAGAACCACCAACCATAGGCCAGGCACATGTACTGAATCGACAACAGCCAGACCGATCGGTTCGTGAAGATCAGTTTCCAGGGGACGCCGCCGTGCGCCACGGCCACTTCGCTGGCCGGCGGGAGCAGCGCGAGTTCGGCCTTGTTGACCGACGGGTGCGTGGCGGGATCGTCACGGAACCAGCGGAAGAAGAAGAACGCCCAGACCACGCCGATGATGCCGAACAGTTCGAACATGCGGGGCCAGGTCAGGTGCGAAATCAGCCAGACGACGATCAGGGGCGTGAACGCGCCGGCCATGCGGGTGGCGAGCCAGATCAGCGACTGCGCCCGTTCACGCTCGTTCTTCGGCAGCCACGTCGTCAGCATGCGCGTCATGCCGGGGAAGGCCCCGGCTTCGCCGGCCCCGAACATGCCGCGGACGGCGATGAGTGACGTGGCGCTCCACACCCAGCCGGTGGCCGCGGTGAAGAACGACCACCACAGCACGATGCGCATCAGCACGCGGCGCGGACCGACCCGGTCCGCCAGCCAGCCGCCGGGAATCTCGAAGATCGCGTACGCGTACCCGAAGATCGCCAGCGCCCAGCCCATCTGCACCCGCGTCAGGCCGAGATCCTCGGTGATGAACGGCGCGGCCTGCGAAATGGCCACGCGATCGATGTAGGTCACCACGGCCAGGATCACGGCAAAGCTCAGCGCAATCGACCGGGCACGAGTGGGAGGAGCGGAAAAGCCCCCAGGCGGGGAAACAGTAGATGCCACAGTTACCTCACGAACGGTTGATAGTGAATGGCGCCTGATGATGTCACAGGTCACCGGTGCGCGCCATGCTGGCCACCTGTCCGATACCCACCCGGGGCACCTTCATTCCTGCGCGCGCGGATTCGCGATGCACGACGACGACCTTCCGGGTAAACTGGAAGCCTGTTTCGCAGTGAACGCGCGCCGACCGTTCTGGACTCTCGCACGTCTCCCGCCTCGTGCCAGATGCTGACCGGCCTGATGGCGGCTTGAGCACGAGGTCGGGCACCGCACGGTTATGGGTCATCAGAAGACATCAGACAAAAAAACCTATCGGTCGGCCGCATGGTTCGGAAAAGCCGACAAAGACGGCTTCATCCATCGCAGCTGGATGCGCAACCAGGGCTATCCGGAAGACGTGTTCGACGGGCGCCCCGTCATCGGCATCTGCAACACCTTCTCCGAACTGACGCCGTGTAACGCGCACTTCCGCACCATCGCCGAGTTCGTCAAGCGTGGCGTGTGGGAGGCCGGCGGCCTGCCGGTCGAGTTTCCCGTCACGTCGCTGGGCGAATCGAACATGCGGCCCACGGCCATGCTGTTCCGCAACCTCGTCGCGATGGACGTCGAGGAATCGATTCGCGCCAATCCCGTCGACGGCGTCGTGCTGCTCTGCGGCTGCGACAAGACGACGCCCTCGCTCATCATGGGGACGGCCAGCTGCGACATCCCCGCGCTCGTCGTCTCGGGCGGCCCGATGCTCAACGGCAAGTACCGCGGCCAGGACATCGGCTCGGGCACCGACGTGTGGCGCTTCAGCGAGGACGTGAAGGCCGGCCGGATGAGCCTGCAGGAGTTCAGCGAGGCCGAAGCGTGCATGTCGCGCTCGGCCGGTCACTGCATGGTCATGGGCACGGCCTCGACGATGGCGTCGATGGTCGAGGCGCTCGGCCTGGGCCTGCCGCAGAACGCGGCGATTCCCGCCGTCGACTCGCGGCGCAACGCCCTGGCCCACATTGCCGGCCGGCGCATCGTCGATCTCGTCCGCGACAACGTGACGATCTCGCAGATCCTCACGCGGGCCGCGTTCGAGAATGCGATTCGCGTCAATGGCGCGATCGGCGGATCCACCAATGCGGTCATCCACCTGATCGCCATCGCGCGCCGTCTCGGCGTCCCGCTGTCGCTCGAGGACTGGGATGCGTTCGGCCGCGACGTGCCGACGCTCGTCGACCTGAAGCCGTCGGGCCGCTACCTGATGGAAGACCTGTACTACGCAGGCGGCCTGCAGGGCGTCATGCGCATCCTCGGCGAACACGACCTGCTCAACCGCGACGCGCTGACCGTCAACGGCCGCACGCAGTGGGAGAACGTCAAGGACGCGCCGATCTGGAACACCGAGGTCATTCGCCCGTTCGACAACCCGGTGGTCGCGCACGGCGGCATTGCCGTGCTCTCGGGCAACCTGGCGCCGAACGGCGCCGTGCTGAAGCCGTCGGCAGCCTCGCCCGGCCTGATGCAGCACCGCGGCCGCGCCGTGGTCTTCGAGACCATCGAACACTACAAGGCCCGCATCGTCGATCCCGCGCTCGACATCGACGCGACCTGCATCCTCGTGCTGAAGAACTGCGGGCCGAAGGGCTATCCGGGCATGGCCGAGGTCGGCAACATGGGCCTGCCGCCCAAGCTGCTGCAGGCGGGCGTGCAGGACATGGTCCGCATCTCGGACGCACGCATGAGCGGCACGGCGTACGGCACGGTCGTGCTGCACGTCTCGCCGGAGGCGGCCGTTGGCGGTCCCCTGGCGCTGGTCCAGGACGGCGACATGATCGAACTCGACGTGCCGGGCCGACGCCTGCACCTCGATGTGTCGGACGAGGAACTGGCGCGGCGACGGGCGGCCTGGCAGGCGGCGCCGGTGCCCGAGAGCGGCTGGGCGAAGCTGTACGTCGAGCACGTGCAGCAGGCCGATCAGGGCGCCGACCTGGATTTCCTGGTCGGCAAGCGCGGCGTGGAAGTCACGCGGGAATCACACTGAGGGGTGAGAGGCGGCCGGCTGCAGACTGCCGGTGTTCGGAGCGCCGGGGCTTCAGCCCCGGCGGGGACAACGACGGAACGTTCGGGAACAGCTAACGAGGAGCGAATATCGTGCACACGTTTGATTTGAATGGCCGCGTGGCGGTCGTCACCGGAGCGGCTCAGGGATTCGGTCGCGCCATCACCGAACGCTTCCTGAAGTCCGGGGCTGCCGTGGCGATGTGGGACTTCGACGCCGCTGAACTCGACAAGACCGCCAAGGAAGTCTCGAGCCTCGGGCGCGTCCTGCCCGTGCGCGTCGACGTCTCCGATCTGGACGCGGTCAACGCGGCCACCGCCGAGACACTCGGGGCGCTGAAGCAGATCGACATCCTGGTCGGCAACGCGGGCATCGCGGGACCGAACCACAAGATCTGGGACTACCCCATCGACGAGTGGCGCAAGGTCATCGAGATCAACCTCTTCGGCATCTACTACACGAACCGCGCGGTAGTGCCGCACATGATCGAGCGCAACTACGGCCGGATCATCAACATCGCGTCGGTCGCCGGGAAGGAAGGCAATCCGAACGCCTCGGCCTACAGTGCCTCGAAGGCCGCGGTCATCGCCTTCACCAAGTCGCTCGGCAAGGAACTGGCCGACAAGAACATCGCCGCCAACGTCGTCACGCCCGCCGCGGCCAAGACGCGCATCTTCGACCAGATGACGCCCGAGTTCCACAAGTTCATGCTGTCGAAGATCCCGCGCGGCCGCTTCCTGCAGATCGAGGAGCTGGCGTCGATGGTGGCCTGGCTCGCCTCCGAGGAGAACTCGTTCTCCACCGGATCGGTCTTCGACATCAGCGGAGGACGATCGACGTATTAGCGGCCGGCGACAGGCACGCCGCCAATACGTCGACGCCAGAAGTTCTGGCTTTCTGTCTTCTGGCTTCTAACTTTGTCAAGGGATACACGATGAGATTGCTGCGTTACGGACAGCCCGGCCAGGAAAAGCCGGGCATCCTCGACAACACGGGTGCGCTGCGTGATTTGAGCGGCGTGGTGCCGGACATTGCCGGCGAGGTGCTCCTGCCGGACGGCCTGGCCCGCCTGCGGGCGCTCGACCTGACCACGCTGCCGAAGGTCGAGGGGGCGCCGCGTATCGGACCGTGCGTCGGCCGGGTGGGCAAGTTCATCTGCATCGGCCTGAACTACTCGGATCACGCGGCCGAGTCGAACATGCCGGTCCCGACCGAGCCGATCCTGTTCATGAAGGCCACGTCGGCGATCTCGGGTCCGAACGACGACATCGTCATCCCGAAGGGATCGCAGAAGACCGACTGGGAAGTCGAGCTCGGCATCGTCATCGGCCAGGAGGCCCGGTACGTCTCCGAAGCCGACGCGCTCGCACACGTCGCCGGCTACTGCACGGTCCACGACGTGTCGGAACGCGCGTTCCAGCTCGAAATGGGCGGCCAGTGGGTGAAGGGCAAGAGTGCCGACACGTTCGGCCCCATCGGCCCGTGGCTCGTGACGGCCGACGCCGTGCCGAACTGGAACCAGCTCGGCCTGTGGCTCGAGATCGACGGCAAGCGCTACCAGAACGGGACGACGAGCACGATGATCTTCGGGGTGCCCTACCTCGTGAGCTACATCAGCCAGTTCATGAGCCTGCAGCCGGGCGACATCATCACCACGGGCACGCCCCCCGGCGTGGGCATGGGCCAGAAGCCGCCGGTGTATCTGCAGGCGGGCAGCGTCGTGCGCCTCGGGGTCGAGGGGCTCGGCGAACAGCAGCAGCGCACCGTCGCCTGGCAGGGGTGACGCCGCGCTCGACCGTCGTTTTCCGCATGGACCTCCGGGGCGTGGGCCCCGGAGGACGCGCCAGAGGGTGAAGCCCCCGGCACGTCCGAACGTCAGAAGTGTTGATGTGGCACTGAACGATTCTCTCCTCACCGCCCTGACGGCCGTCGTCGGTTCCGATCGATTGCTGACGGCCGCCGACGATCTCATTCCGTACTCGTTCGACGGGACGGCCGCCATCCGGGTGCGGCCCGGCGCCGTGGTGTTCCCGCTGACGACCGACGAAGTCGCGGCGTGCGTACGCGCGGCCGCCGAGGCCGGCGTCCCGATCGTCACGCGCGGATCGGGTACGGGCCTGAGCGGCGGCAGCGTCGCCGCGCCCGAGGCACTCGTGCTCTGCCTCGCGCGGATGAACCGCATCCTCGAGGTCGACGCCGAGAACCTGACGATGCGCGCGCAGGCCGGTGCGGTCACGATGAAGATCGACGAGGCCGCGGCACGGCACGGCCTGCTCTACCCACCCGATCCCGGCTCGATGCGCATCAGCACCATCGGCGGGAACGTGGCCGAGAACTCCGGCGGCCTGCGCGGCCTGAAGTACGGCGTCACACGCGATTACGTGATGGCCCTCGAGGTCGTCCTGGCCGACGGTCGCATCACGCGGTTCGGTTCGGCGTGCGTGAAGGACGTGGCCGGCTACTCACTGAAGGATCTGTTCGTCGGCTCCGAGGGCACGCTCGGGATCATCACCGAGGTCCTGATCAAGCTCGTCCCCAAGCCGGCGGCCCGACGGACGATGCTGGCCCTGTTCGACACGATGGAATCGGCCGCCAGCGCCGTGTCGGCCATCATCGCGGCGAAAATCATTCCCTGCACGCTCGAGTTCCTCGACCGCACGACCGCGAGCTGCGTCGAGGACTACGCGAAGGTCGGGCTGCCCACCGACTGCGAGGCCGTCCTGCTGATGGAAACCGACGGCCACCCGGCCGCCGTGGCCGACGAGGCCGAACGGATGGCGGCCATTGCCGCCGCGCAGGGCGCCCGCGAGGTGCGCACCGCGAAGGACGACGCCGAGGCCACGAACCTGGCGTCCGCGCGGCGCAACGCGTTTTCCGCGCTCGCGCGCCGGCGGCCGACGACCATCCTCGAAGACGTCACCGTGCCGCGGAACCGGCTGGCGGAAATGGTCACGTTCATCGCGGAGACGGCCGCGCGGCACCACCTGCAGGTCGGCACGTTCGGCCACATGGGCGACGGCAACCTGCACCCGACGTTCCTCACCGACGAGCGCGACGAGGCCGAGATGGCCCGCGTCCACCATGCGCTCGACGAGATCGTCACCAAGACACTGGAAGTGGGCGGCACCATCACCGGCGAACACGGCGTGGGCCTGGCCAAGAAGCCGTGGCTGCGCCAGCAGATGGGCGACCACAGTTACGAACTGATGCGCGAGGTGAAGCGCGCCCTCGATCCGAAGGGCCTGCTCAATCCCGGCAAGATTTTCGATTGAGCCTGCCATGGCGAACGTCACACTGAAGACCATCGATTACGCGATCCTCCAGCAGTGCATGCACTGCGGGATGTGCCTGCCGACCTGTCCGACGTACGACGAGACCACGCACGAACGCAACAGCCCGCGCGGCCGCATCGCCCTGATGCGCGCGATCGCGGACGGCGATCTCGAGGTCAATCGCACGTTTGCCGACGAGATGAGCTACTGCCTCGGCTGCCTGGCGTGCGAGACCGCGTGCCCGGCCGGCGTGCAGTACGGCAAGCTGTTCGAAACGGCGCGCGCCGACATCGAGCGATCCGGCATCAACGACAACCTCTCGCGTGATTTCTGGCGCACGCTCACGCTGAAGATCCTGTTCCAGCGGCCGTCGCTCCTGCGGGCGGCCGGGGCGGGCCTGCGCGTCTACCAGCGCACGGGACTCGAGTCCCTGGTGCGACGCCTGGGCCTGACGCGCCTGCTGCCGCCGAGCCTGCGGCGCGTCGAACCACAGTCGCCGCCCATCGCCCCGAAGTTCTCGAACGCCCTGATCCGGCCGACCGAGGTGCCGACGGGGACGCCGCGATTCCGCGTGGCACTGCTGACCGGCTGCGTGCAGGACCTCGTCTTCTCGGACATCAACCGCGACACGGCCGACGCCCTGCTCGCCAACGGCTGCGTCGTCGAAACGCCGCCGGTGCAGCCGTGCTGCGGCTCCCTGCACGCCCACAACGGCGAGACCAAACTGGCGGAAGCTCTCGCACGTCGCATGATCGATCTGTTCCCGCCCGCGAAGTACGACGCGATCATCTCGAACGCGGGCGGCTGCGGATCGCACCTGCGGCACTACGGCCCGCTGCTCGCCGACGACCCGGCCTACCGCGAACGCGCGCAGGCCTGGGACCGGAAGCTGCGCGACGTCCACGAGTGGCTCGTGCAGATCGGCGCGCGCGCGCCCACCGCCAGCCCGTTCGAGTCGCCGGTCTCGCTCACCTACCACGAGTCGTGTCACCTCGTGCACGGCCAGAAAATCACGAAGCAGCCGCGGCAGCTGCTCCGCATGATTCCCGGCGTGACGCTCACCGAACTGCCCGAGGCGTCGTGGTGCTGCGGCAGCGCTGGCGTCTACACGATCACGCAGCCCGAGCAGGCGACGAAGCTGCAGGAGCGCAAGACCGCCAACATCATCGCGACGAAGGCCTCGTGCGTCGCCACGGCCAACCCGGGCTGCCACCTGCAGGTGCTGCGCGGGCTCGACGCCGCAGGGGCGAAGATCGAAGTAGCGCACCCGGTTTCACTGCTGGCCCGGGCGTATCGACGCGAGACGAAATAGCGAAACTGCGAGACGATGAGGGGCAGGCGCCATGCTGACGGCCTGCCTTCTCATCGGGTTCGACGCGCTCGCTGTCGTCGCCCTGGCGGCCGCGGTGGTGATTGCCATCACGGGCGGCGGCCGCGTCGAGGTCCCGGGCCTCGAGATCCGGGCGCACTCGACGGGATCCCTGCTGCTGTTCCTGATCGTCTGGGGCCTCGTACGGTACCGCTGCCGGCATCGTCCCCTGCTCGCCCTGTCCGCTGCGCCACTTGCCAACCTCCCCGACCGCGCCCTGCGGGGCCTGGACGCCATCGGCTCGTTCCTCGATCGCCTGACGCGTCGTCGGGCCTGGACCATCGTCCTCCTGCTGTCGCTCGGCGTCGTCCTGCTGAAGACAGCGATCGCCGTGGGCCACCCAGGCTTCCTCGGCGGCGACGACGTCGAGGTGCACGAGATGACGCTGGGTGTCCTGCTCGGCACCGGCTGGCCGGTGTGGGAACTCCGCAGTGCCTTCTATCCGCTGGGCGTCGTCTATCCGGTGCAGTGGCTGGCGCGCGTTGCCGGCTGGTCGGACGTTGCGCACCTCGTCATCGCGGGCCGGCTGGCTGTCGTCGCGATCTCGACAATCAGCGTTGCGTATCTGTACAGGATCGCGACCCGTCGAGCCGCTCCGGCGATCGGGATCGTCGCCGCGACGCTGCTGGCGACCAGCAGTCTGTCCGTGGAGTTCGGCGCCACCGAACTGCCGCGACTGATCGCGGCGCTGATCGTGCTGATCGCGTACGGCATCCTCACGAGCGCGCAGCGAGCAGTCAACGCGATTGCCGCCGGGGCGCTCGTCGGCGTGGCGGCCTGCCTGCGATTCAGCGAGGTGGTGTTCGTGCTCCCGCTGATCGGGCACCTCGCGGCAGACAGGCGCGTCAGGCACGCGATCTACGCCCGCCTTGCGCTGGCGGCGACCGCCACGACCATTCAGTGCGTCAGCGATCTCTGGTACTGGGGCACGCCGTTCGCGAGCGTCCGCGCGATCGTCGCGTTCACGCTCGTCGACCGCCTGTCGTCGCGTGGGTACGACGCGTGGTGGTACTACGTGCGCGAGATCCCGAGCTGGTCCGACTACCTGGCTGTCGCCCTTGCGGTCTACGCGACGCCGCGCCATCGCCGGCTGAGCCTGTGGGTGTGGCTGCCTCTCGCCGCCCTGAGCGTGCTGCCGCACAAGGAGCCGCGGTATCTCGTGCCCGTCGTGCCGCTGCTCTCGCTGCTGGCCGCGCACGGGCTGATGGCGCTGGTCACCACTGTGCGCGCCAGACTCACCCCCGCGGCGCCGGCCATCGCGCTTGGCCTGCTCGCCGCCGTAGCCCTGAGGACGCTCGACCAGACGTCGAAGTATCACGTCACCCGCACGGACGGCGAGGTGGCGTTCGCCAGGGCGATGGCGCCGTCGCTGACGTCGGCGCCGGTACTCGCGGAGCAGGCGTGGCGCTTCGGCGGGCATCTCTATCTCGGGCACGGACGCCGCGTCAACGAACTCGAGCCCGACATCCCGGATCCCACGGCGTTCGAGGCCGCCATCGCACGCACCAGGCCGGGCCTGAGCCTGGTATCGAACGGCACGTGCGACAGGACCGCGTGCGCGGCCACGCTGATGTCGCGCGGCTATCACGAGGTGCTCCCCTCGCCGCTGACAGCCGGGCGCTACCGCCTCTTCCGCCTCCCCGCCTTCCAGTCTTCCAGCCTCCTCCCAGCCTGTAGCCTCCCCGCCTCCCTACACCGGCCAGTTTCTCGGCACCTTCACCACCCACGTGCCCGCGAACCTGTCGTGCCACGCCTGCTTCTCCGGATCGACGAGGATCCAGAAGCAGCCGAGGCCGAGGGCCACGAGCGAGAAGATGCTCGAGAACCCGCGAATCAGCGCGTCCGCGAACGTCAGCGGCGCCCCGTCGGTCCGCACCACGCGCAGGTTGCAGATGATGCCGCCCACCGTCGTCGCCTTCAGTCCCCAGAAGACGACGTGATAGGCGAGCAGCAGCGAGAAGAAGGCGCGCTCGCTGCGTGCATCGAGCAGGTTGTAGGCGATGATCACCAGCAGCACGTCGAGGGCGAAGGCCGCCAGGCGATCGAGGAACGATGCCTTCGGCAGGGCCACGGCGGCGTCGAGTCCGGCGCCTGACGACGGCAGCGGCGGCGCCACAGGGGGAATCGGCGTCACGGGAGGAATCGTGGGATCGACGGGCGATTCGACAGCAGACGCGGTCCACGCTCCGCTCTCCCACGTGCCCTCGGACGACACGGCCGGCGTAGGCGTCATCGATGCCGCCACCACGGGCGTCGACACCGGCGCAGCGGCCGCCACGCTCCGTCGCGGTCGCGAGGGATTCTCGCGACGAAGGCCGGACAGCATCGCCAGTGTCGCGGCGCCCAGCCCGAACGTCCCGCCGATCGCCCAGGCCAGCATGCCGAGCACCGGCACCATGTAGGTCAGCAGAATCACTCCCGATCCCACGAAGAAGGATCGCAGCCCATGCCCGCGACTCTCCGGTTCCGTTTCCTCGATGATGCCGCTGCCCACCCAGCGGCTGACGCCGACCTTGCCGACGAGCGTCGCCGCGATCAGCCCGCACACGAGGAACGGCAGCACCGGGATGCCGATCACCGAGACCGCGAGCAGGAAGGAGGCCGGGCCAATCAGGATGAACACGAGCATGCCGACGATCAGTGCGCTCAGCGGGCGCTCGTTCAGCACCTGGCGGCACGCGCGCACGGGCCGATCGAACAGCAGCGCGATGATGAGGTAGAGGAAGATGCAGACAGCCGCTGCCACCCAGAGCCACGCGAGTGACGGCACGATCAGGCGCCCCCACAAGAGACCGTGCATGATCCACGACGCCACGGCGTCGCCGCTCGCGCCGGCGCCCGGCAGACCGATGACCACGGAGTTGCCGCCAGGCCTGAACTGCGGTGGCGTCTCGACGACACCGGCGGTCACGACGAAGTCGCGATCCACGCGTGCGCCCTCGGCCACGATCACGCGGCCGCCCACGTTCACGAGCGACCCGTGAATCACCGCGGTCGGCAGCAGCCGTGCCGATCCGAGGACGACGACGACGTCCCGGTCGACCTCGCCGGCGATCGTGGCGGAGCCGAGCACGATCACGGCCTCGCGGACGCGGTCGCCAACACGCTGTTCGTAGTCCTGGCCCACGCGGACGACAGGCCGGCTCCATCGGAACGCGGACGGGTCGACCTCGTCCGCGACGACGGGGGCCTCGGGTGCGGCGGGCGCGGCAGGGACCACTGCCTGCGGTTGCGGCGCGCTGACCGCCGGAGCCGCAGGGGCCGGCTGTGCGGCGGGCGCCGCCGGCACCTCGGCTTCCTGCGCCCGAGCCAGGCTGCCCAGGGTCAGGCCCACCAGCATCACCACCAGCCACACGGCGACCACGCCGCGCCGCCGCGTCGACGGCCACGCCGCCCCGCACCTGTGCCACCACCCGGCCATACCGCGCGGCCGTGCCGCCACGTTGGCCCGCTGCCGCACCGCGCCGTCGCTCCCACGCCCCAGACGCATTCCCGTCATACCCCGGTCTCCCCGAATGCCACCCGCCGGATGGCTTCCCCGATCAGCGCGCTGGCCGCGACCATGGCCACCGACAGCCCCAGTACCACGCCGAGGATCGACTGTCCGATGACCCGGCCCATCACTTCCACGACGGTCGAGAACGTCCCGACCGCTGCTGCAACATCACGTACCGGCGTCATCACCCACGCGCCCCACGCCAGGAGCGGCTCGACCACCGACGGCAGCGCCGGCATCGACGTCATCGACGTCATCGACATCACGCTCACTGCGGCTACGAGCAGCGCCACCGCCGATGACGCACGCCACGCCGCCGGCCATGCGGCCCAGGGCCGCGCGTACCAGGGTCGCGCCGCGCCGGCGCGCACGGCCTGCATCACCGACGACCGCAGCGTCTCCGGCGCCCGGCGACCCGGCAGGGCCTTCAGGCGCGCGTCGATGAATCGCTCGAGTTCCTCGTCCTCATGCATGGCGTGTCACCGCACGACGCAGGGCCGCGCGGGCCCGATGGATGTCCGTCTTCACCTTGCCCAGCGACACGCCGAGCAGGGCCGCAATGTCCTGGTAGCTCTTCTCTTCGTAGTGGAACAGCACGAGCGGCACGCGCTGGTGCGCGGGCAGTGCGGCCAGCGCCGCCTCGAGCGCCGCCTGCGCGTCGGTTTCGTCAATCGTGTCGGTCAGCGGCAGCGCGGCCAGCGTCGACTCGAATGCCTCGACCTGGCCGTCCTCGTCCGCGCGCCCCATCTCGCTGAACAGCCGCCAGCGCGCGCGATGCCGCGCGAGATGGTTCAGGCAGAGGTTCGTCGTGACGGTCTTCAGCCATCCCGGCGCCGCCGGGCTCTCGCCCACCTGATCGAATCGCTCGAAGGCCCGGAGGAAGACGGTCTGCGCCACGTCCTCGGCATCTGCGGGACGGCCGAGCAGCCGGAATGCGGTGGCGTAGACCATGTCCTGGAACCGAAGTACGAACGCCTCAAACCGGTCGACGTCGCTCATGCCTGAACTGCCGCGAACCGGAACCCATTGGCAGAGAGAACCCGGGGACGGGGGCGAAGTTTCAGTGACCTGGACGCCGATCGGACGTGGGGCGTGCGCATGGCCATGCGGAGGGGCCGCGGTCGCGGCAGTCCGGCCAGTATAATGGCGCCCGTCCGTCACGAGCCGCCCGCATGCACATCGTCGTCTGCCTGAAACAGGTCGTCACCCGCGAAACGCACATCCGCCTCGATCCGTCGGCCGCCTGGATCCGTGACGACGCGGCAAGCTGGGCGCTCAATGAGCCGGACGCGTACGCGCTGGAGGAAGCGCTGCGGCTGCGCGAAACCCACGGCGGCGAGGTCATCGTCGTCTCGGCCGGCCCGGTGCGCGTGACGCAGATCCTGCGCGAGGCCCTGGCGCGCGGGGCGGACCGGGCGCTGCACGTCGCGGGCGATCACCTCGCCACGGCCGATGCCGCGGTGACGGCACACGCGCTGGCCACCGCGCTGCGCGACGTACCGGCGGATCTGATCCTGACGGGACTCCAGTCCGACGATCAGGGCTTCGGCCAGGTCGGCGTGCGACTTGCCGAATTGCTCGGCACCACGCACGCCACCATCGTCGTGGCCGTGGAGCCGCAGGAGGGCGCCGTCCGCGTGAAGCGCGAGCTCGAGGGCGGCTGGTTCCAGTGGGTCACGCTGCCGCTGCCGGCCGTGCTCACGATCCAGAGCGGCATCAACCAGCTGCGCTACGCCACGCTGAAGGGCATCATGGCCGCGAAGAAGAAGCCGCTGGACGTCGTGGCCGCGCCGACGCCGCTCCCGGCCACGCAGCACATCGTCGGCGTCCGCATCCCGGAACGGACGAAGCAGACGACGATGCTCACCGGCAGCGCGACCGAGATCGCAGCGCAGCTCGTGTCGGCCTTGAAGGATACGCGAACCATCTGAGAGCCCACTGACATCGCATGTCATGTGACAAGGTCGGCGCATGACGATGAAGCGCGTCACGGCGCTGACGTGGACGACGCTCATCCTCGCAACGGACCTGGTCTGGCTGCTGGGCCTCGTCGTGTGTGCACTGGCCGGGCTGCCGATCGCACGTCATCACCTGGAGGCCGCGAGCATCGCCCTGGCCGTCGGCTTCTGTCTGCATGTCGTGAGTGTGTCGCGCGAGAGCGGCCGTCCGCGTCTGCCCTCGTGGACAACGCCGCCACGGACCGTCCTGGTCGTCCCCGCAGCCGTGGCGGTGATCGCCTTCGCGTGGAGCGTGCGCCTGGGCCCGTTGTCGGACGACTTCGTGCTCCGGCAGTGGGCCGCGTCCGGTGACTGGACGAACGCCGGCTGGGACTTCTTCCGTCCGCTTCCCCTGGCCCTCTGGTCGCTCCTGATCCCGATCGGCGACTGGCCTGCGCTGCACGTGGCGAACATCGCGATCCACGCGATCAACAGCGGCCTCGTCGCGGCGCTCGTCCACGGCTGGTATGGCAGGCGCGCGGCCGTGGCCGCCGGCGTGACGTTCGCCCTTCTCCCGACGAACATCGAAGCTGTCGCCTAGACCGCCGGAATCTTCGATCTCGTGTCGACGCTGTTCGTGCTGCTGGCCTGCCTCGTCTGGCTGGGACGTCGGCAACAGCGGCTCCACATCATCGCGTTGGCCGCCTGCTGTGTCGCCGGCCTGCTCGCGAAAGAGTCCGCCGTCGCCCTGGTCCCGCTCCTCGCGATGCTGGCGATCATGGCCTCTCCTGACGATGGTCCCGACGGTCGACGACAGATCGAGACGCTCGCGATCAGCAGCGTCGCCGTCATCGCCGTGCTGATCGCCCGCTCGGCGTGGACGTCGTCGCTTGCCGGTCATCTCGCGACGTTCCCCTCGGATCGCCGAGCCGTGAAAGATCTCGTCCTGCGCCCGTTCGCCGGCCTCGTCACA
The DNA here is from genome assembly GCA_001724025.1 of Acidobacteria bacterium SCN 69-37. Lineage (GTDB taxonomy): Bacteria > Acidobacteriota > Vicinamibacteria > Vicinamibacterales > SCN-69-37 > SCN-69-37. Next base: position 33,512 of record MEDJ01000016.1, read on the forward strand.
CCTGTCAGCACCGATCGCGGCCTCGGCCCCATCGTGTACGTGATCGGTCTCGTCGCCATCGGCCTGCTCGTGATGATCCTCGTCGAGCACTGGCGGAATCGACAGACAGGTCCTCCGGGTCGTCAACCGCGCCTGGCCGGTACGGTGGTGGCCATCGCATGGATCGCGATTGGATCGCTGCCGTTGCTGGGAACACTCTTCGTGGCGCCCACACTCGAGGGTGGGCGATACCTCTATCTGCCGGCTGTCGGCTTCTCCTTCTTCATCGGCGCGGCCGCGTCACAGACAGGGCGGACCGGCGCGATCGGCATCGCGGCGGTCGTCGCTCTCTGGCTCCTGTACATGCCGTCCATGCAGGAGCGACGTCACGTCTGGCTCGAAGCCGCCGGCATGCGCGACGCGCTCCTCACCCAGGCGCGGGCGCTCGTTCTGGCCGATCGCTGCGGCACGCTCCACGTCGACGATGCCCCCGACAGCGTTCGCGGCGCGTTCGTCTTCCGGGTCGGACTCACTGACGCGCTGTCCGACATGCCGTATACCGCTCGCGGGCCGGACTGCACGGCACGGTGGAGTCAGACGCGGCTCGTGCCGCGCGCCGAGTGAACGAACCGAACGGCGGCCTTCTCACTTCTGGCCGGCCTTCACCATCCGCTCCTGCTGACGGCCGATGTACCAGCCGTTGACGAGCCAGACGATCGAAATGGGCACGGCGGCCCAGGCGATGCCGGCAATGCCCATCCCGAGCGCGGCCATCAGCGTGTAGGACCAGGCGCCCACCTGATCGCCGAGCCGGTAGACGAAGGTGTCGATCAGGCTTTTCGCCTTGTACTTCTCTTCCTGGCTGACCGTGGTGAACAGGATTTCGCGGGCTGGACGGGCGAGCGCGAACTCGCCCGCCCGTCGCAGCACCTGGAACGCGACGATGACGGCGATCGTCGGCATGACGCCGACCAGGATGAACCCGACAATCGTCATGGCCGGCAGGATGGCGAGCGTCGCGGGAATCCCAGCCCAGCGCACGATGCGGCCCGTGAGCAGCATCTGCACGAACAGCGCGATGACGTTGATGATCAGGTTCAGCTGCGCGAAGAACTCCGTCCGCGCGACGCGGTCCGTGATCGTCGCATCGACGATCCATGCCTGCTGGAAGTACAGGAACGTCGTCAGCGTCGTGAACAGCAGCATGTAGGCGCAGATGCCGAGCAGGTAGCGCGACCCGAGCACTTGCGTCACGCCGGCCCACGCGCTGCCGCCCATCGGCCGCTCCGTCTGCATCACGCGCCCGGCCGCCTCGCCCACCGTGGCCGCATCGGCCAGTCGTCCGAACGCACGGACCGACAGTTCCAGCAGCAGCGCGGAGACGAGCAGCAGGTTGGCGGCCCCGAGCACGCCGACCAGCCCGGCCGTCAGGCTCGACCCGAAGATGGCGCCGATGGTCGCCCCGGCCGCGATGAACCCGAACAGCCGCTTGCCCTGCTCGCGCGTGAAGAGGTCCACGAGCGTCGCCCAGAAAATCGAGACGACGAACATGTTGAAGACCGACACCCACACGAAGAACACGGCGCCAATCCAGAACTGGGCCGAGGCCGGCGCCCAGCGCGTCACGACGAAGAAGACGATCAGGTTGACCAGGAAGAACCGGTAGGCCACGCCGATGAACCGACGCCGCGGCAGCCGGGACACCAGCGCCGCAAACGGCGGGTTAAAGAGGATCATCCCGGTCAGCGTGCCGACGAACAGGAACGGCAGGTTCTCGACGCCATTGGCCACGCCAATCTCGTCGCGGATCGGCCGGAGGACGTAGTACGACGACAGGACGCAGAAGAAATAGAGCCACGCCCAGCCGAGCGCCGCCATCTCCGACGCCTCGACGCGGACGAAAACGAGCAGGCTGCGGTGGATCAGGCCGGCGGGCACGACCGGGGCATCCCGGACGCCTGGGGAGAACGACGACACGTCATCATCGAACCTCAGCCGATGGTCCCGGCACAAGTCACGTCGTGCGCAGGGTCCCTGGGGCTGAAGCCCCAGGGCTCCGAAGAGATCTCCGAACGGAGCCCCGGGGCTTCAGCCCCGGGGAGCCAACCTCCTGTTGACCCGCTCGGCGTTCCATGCGCATGATGGACTCGGTGTCCACGACGCCCATGACCGAACATCGTTTCCGGCGGCTGTTCCTCCTCTGCCTCGTCGTCGGGATCTCGGTCGCCTTCCTCGTGCTGCTGCAGTCGTTCCTGATGACGATCCTGCTGGCAGCCACCTTCTCGGGTCTCGTCTACCCGCTCTACGCCAGGCTCGTCAGGCTCCTGCACGGCCGTCGCTACGCCGCCTCGGGCCTGACGCTGCTGATTGTCGTCCTGGTCGTGATTCTGCCGCTCATCGGCATCTTCACCGTGGTCATCAACCAGGCCATGCGCGTCACGGGCAGCATCACGCCCGTGGTGGAGCGGTTCATCTCGGAGCCGACGTACCTCGATCAGCAGCTCGAACGCCTGCCCGGCTTCGAGTACATCGAGCCGTACCGAAACGAGATCGTCACGCGCGCCGGCGACATCGTGAAGGCCGTGGGCACGTTCCTGATCGGATCGCTGTCGAACACGACGCGCGGCACGGTCACGTTCATCTTCCACTTCTTCATCCTGCTCTACACGATGTTCTTCCTGCTCGTGGACGGCCCGGGCATGCTGCGACGCGTGCTCGGCTACCTGCCGCTCACGCGCGACGACGGGCAGCGGGTGAAGGACCGGTTCGTGTCGGTGACGCGCGCGACGATCAAGGGCACGGTCGTCATCGGCGTCATCCAGGGGACGATGGCCGGGCTCGCGTTCTGGCTCGTCGGCATCCCGGACGTCGTGTTCTGGACGGTCGTGATGATCGTCCTGTCAATTCTGCCGCTCATCGGCGCGGCGCTCGTGTGGGTGCCCGCTGCCGTGATCCTGGCTGCCTCCGGCCAGGTGATGCAGGCCGTCATCCTCGTGCTCTTCTGTTCGCTCATCGTCGGATCGGTCGACAACGTGCTGCGGCCGCGGCTCGTCGGACGCGACACGAAGATGCACGACCTGATGATCCTGTTCTCCACGCTCGGCGGCCTGATCGTGTTCGGCCCCGTGGGCTTCATCGTCGGCCCGATCCTGGCCGGGATGTTCGTGACGTCGTGGGAGATTTTCGGATCGGCATACAGGGACGTGCTGAACCCGTCGCCCGACCCGGCCGAGCGGCAGCCGCTGCCGCCCATCACCGACACGCCTGCCACGGGCACGCCCGCGCCAACCGACGACGCAGAGTCCGAACCGGCCTGACACACGGGGATTCCCGGCCGGGGGTCTGCCGCCCGATTGGTATACTGCGGCGACAGTCTGAAGCGCCATGATCCTCCTCGTTGCCGACACGTCCGACGATCTCCCGACTCCCGCGTCCCTCGAAGCCCTTGCCGCCGCCAGGCAGATTGATCCGGCCGTCACGGCCGTCGTCCTCGGCCGCGACACGGCCGCTGCTGCCGATGCCGCCGCCCGCCTGCCGGTGACCGAGATCATCCGCCTCGAACACCCGGCGCTGGGGACCTATACGCCCGACGGCACCGTGGCCGAACTGGCGGGCCTGGTCGGCTCACTCGCGCCATCACACGTGGTGCTGCCCCACACGTATCAGGCACGCGATTTCGTGCCGCGCCTGGCCGCCCGGCTGGCGGCACCGCTGCTGACCGAGTGCACGGGCATCGCGACGGTCGAGGGGCGCGTGACCTTCGCGCGGCCGATCTTCCAGGGCAAGGTCGTGGCCGACATCGTGCTCGACGGACCGGCTCCGCACATCGTGACCGTGCAGATCGGCGCGTTCCGGGCCGACGATCTCCCCACGACGACCGCCCCGGCGCCAATCCGCCAGGTGCCGGCCGCCATAACCGACGCCGACATCCGCCAGGTCGTCGAGCCGCCATTCCGCGACGCGCAGCAGGAGGTCGATCTGTCCACTGCCACGCGCATCGTGGCCGTCGGGCGCGGCGTGAAGGACGAGACGCAGCTGGCCATGGTGCGGCAGCTCGCCACCGCGCTCGGCGCCGAGATCGCAGCCTCGCGGCCGCTGTGCGACGCCGGCTGGCTGCCCATGGATCGCCAGATCGGCAGTTCGGGCCAGACCGTGGCGCCGCAGCTCTACATCGCCCTCGGCATCTCGGGCGCCATCCAGCACATCGTGGGCATGAAGGGCGCGAAGACGATCGTCGCCGTCAACACGGATGCCGACGCCCCGATCTTCGAGATCGCCGACTACGGCATCGTCGGCGATCTGTTCGACGTGGTCCCTGCGCTCGTCGCAGCGCTCGAGGCGCGCTGACGCGGTGCCCGATCGCGAAGTCCTCGACGTCGACATCCTGATCGTCGGTGCCGGTCCGGCCGGACTCGCGGCCGCGCTGCGCCTGGCCCAGCTCCAGAAGGCCGCCGGCGGCGAGCCGCTCAGTATCGCCGTCCTCGAGAAGGGTCGCGAACCCGGCGCTCACGCGCTCTCGGGCGCCGTGCTCGATCTTTCGGCGCTGCGCGATCTCATCCCCGACTACGCCGATCGCCAGGCGCCAGTGGACACGCGCGTCACGGACGACGAAGTCCACCTGCTGACGGCCGGCCGGGCCTGGCGGCTGCCGTTCACGCCGCCCCCGCTCGCCAATCACGGCTGCGCACTGATCTCGCTGAGTGCATTCGTCGCCTGGCTGGCCACGCAAGTCGAAGCCGAAGGGATCGATCTGTTCAGCGGCTTCGGCGGCGCCGAACTCCTGTGGGACGGCCACGTCGTCACAGGCGTGCGTACGGGCGATCGTGGCCTCGACCGGCAACGCCAGCCCACTGCGGCGTTCGAGCCGGGCGTCGACATCCGCGCGACGCTCACCATCATCTGCGACGGCGTGCGCGGCAACCTGACCAAGGTCCTGGTGCAGCGCCTCGGACTCGATCGCGATCGGTTGCCGCAGGTCTACGCGCTCGGCATCAAGGAACTGTGGGAAACGCCCGACACGCGCCTGGCGCCGGGCCGCGTGATCCACACGATGGGCTACCCGCTGCGCCTGCACGAGTTCGGTGGCGCGTTCCTCTACGGCCTGCCGGGCAACCAGATCTCGATGGGGCTGGTCACGGGCCTCGACTATCACGACCCGCTGTTCGATCCGCACCAGGCGTTCCAGCGGCTGAAGCAGCACCCGTTCGTGTCGACGCTGCTCGATGGCGGCTCGCTCGTGAAGTACGGGGCCAAGGCGCTTCCCGAGGGCGGCTGGCACGCGATCCCGCGGCTGGCCTCGGACGGCGTCCTGATTGCCGGCGATGCCGGCGGGTTCGTGAACTCGCTGCGGCTCAAGGGCATCCACCTCGCCATGCGCAGCGGGATGCTCGCCGCAGAGACGGCCTTCGAGGCCGTGCGCGCCGGCGACGTCTCGGCCGCGCGACTCGCCCGCTACCAGGACGCGATCGATCGAAGTGCCATCAGGACGGAGCTCTACCCGGTGCGCAACGTGCACCAGGCCTTCGGCCACGGCCTGGCCGCCGGTGTGGCGTTCGCTGGTCTCTCGATGCTGACGGGTGGCTGGTGGCTGCGCGATCCCATGCCCGCCACGGCCGGACACGAGCGGACCGCGACGCTGGCCGATTTCTACGGATCGGCAGCGGAGACGGCCGTCGCGCGACGTTCCGCGCCGAAGTACGACAGGCGCCTCACCTTCGATCGCGTCACGGGCGTCCACCACTCGGGCACGCACCATCGCGAGGACGCGCCCTCGCACCTGCTCGTACACGACCTCGAGATCTGCCGCACGCGCTGCGCCGTCGAATACGCCAACCCGTGCACGCGCTTCTGTCCCGCGCACGTCTACGAGATGGTCGACGACGGGCAGGGGGGGCGACGGCTGCAGATCAACGCCTCCAACTGCGTCCACTGCAAGACGTGCGACATCATGGACCCGTACCAGATCATCGACTGGGTCCCGCCCGAAGGCGGCGACGGTCCGCAGTACGACGGCATGTAAGCCGTACACACACAACGGGCGGGATGATGTGCATCACCCCGCCCGCGTGCGGCCCCTCTTGCGGCCCAGTAGCCTCGTAGCCTGGTCGCCCTGCAGTCAGTAGCCCTGCGGTCTTGTCTTCCCAGGGCCTCGTAGCCTTCCAGCATCCTGGGCCTTCCAGCCTACTCCCAGCCTGCAGCCTCCCAGCCTTCGTCCATCAGTTGCCGCCGCCGCGCGCGCCGCCCGGGGCACCGGCCGCGCCGGGACCACCGCCACGACGTCCGCCGCCGCCCATGCGGCCGGCCGGCCGCTCGTGCATCAGCGAATCGATCGGTCGCTTGGCCGCCCACGCGATCGCGCGCAGCAGCATCGGCTGCACCTGCGGGTGCGAGAAGTTCTCGTACACGTGTCCCTGCATCCAGACGAATGCGCGGAACGGCTGCTGGCCGCCGAGCGACCGGAAGAACGGCCGTTCATAGGTCCAGATCTGCGGCACCTGGGTCCCGGCAAAGCCCTTCGCGCTCGGCGTGTCGGCAATCTTCGCCGAGGCGAGGACCGTGACGGCCGGATCGTCGCTGTTCGGCCGCTTCGCCCAGGTCATCTTGAAGAACGCCTCGTCGGTGATCGTGAAGTTCGTCATGCCCTGCATGATCGGGTCGTTCGGCGCCTCGATCGTGTACGGCACTTCGGCCCGCAGCGTGAAGTTCGTCTCGCCGTGGCGCTTCGCGCCGCCGAAGATCGTGGACCACCACACCTCGTCATCGGCGCAGATGGCGTCGTGCGCGCCCACCAGCCCGCCGCCGCGCGCGAGGAAGTCCTCGAGCGCCTGGCGCTCGCGCAGCGTCATGTAGCCGGCGTCGCCCTTGTACATCACGATCACGTCCGTGTCCGCGAGCTGCTCGGCCGACGGGAAGCTCAGCCCGCCGTCGACGATGGCCCCGCGCGCGGTGAGCAGCTTGCTCCAGTCCGCCAGGAACTGCGGGTAATCGTGCTCGCCGTCTCCATGCGTCTTCAGCCCGCCACGGATGTAAATCCGAATCGGCGGCGTCTGCGCCTGCACGGCCGCCGCCTGGGCGGGGGCGCCCTGCGGCGGCGCCTGCGCCGCCGCCATCATCGGCATCCCCAGCGCCATAGCGAGCGCCGCACACATTACTGTCCGAACCTTCATGTCCATCCTCCTGCGTCGTTCCTGGCTACTGACCACCGCGGCCGGCACCGGCGCCACCCGCCCGGCCGGCACCACCGCCGCGCCCGGCCATCCCCATCAATTCCTCGTTCGTCCACGGCTGCTTGCGGGTCTTCGTCAGCCCGCGAATCTCCTGCACCGACTCGGCCGTGACGGGCGAGGCGGTGTTCCCCCACTCGCGCCGCACGTACGTCAACACGTTCGCCACCTGCTCGTCGTCGAGCGCCGCCAGCGGCGGCATCAGGCCGATCGAGCCTTCCTTTCCGCCCAGGACGATGCGGATGGGAATCGCGTCCGTACCGGTCAGGAGCGCCGAACCCGCCAGCGGCGGCGCGATCCGGTCGGCCCCCTGGCCGTTCTCCTGGTGACACGCGATGCAGAGGTTCTTGTAGAGCTCGCCCCCGGCGGCGAATCGCTTCTGCTCTTCGGGCGTCAGCGGCGCCACCGTCACGACCGGCGCAGGCTTGCCCGCCCAATCGAGCTTGGCGACCACGGCCCTGGCCGCATCGGCCAGCGTGTCCGTGCCCGAGGCCAAAGCCGTGAGCGCCGTCGGTTCGGCGGCCAGCGAGACGCGAGCCGCGCCCGCCGCCCCGCCACGACCGCCGCGTCCGGCCGCGGGTCCACCGCCCGCACGACCGCGTCCCGCGCCGGCTGCCGGCAATCCGGCATCGAGCCCCTGGAGCAGCGCCTGGCGGATCGCCTCGGGCGTCGAGGCGTCGCCGACGACGGTCAGCATGCTCTGCACCTGCGCCACGTTCCCCGTGCGCGCCACGGTGGCCGCCAGCATCGAGACGCCCTCGGCCGGTGCCACGCGTCCCTGGGCCTGGAGCAGACGCGAGAGCACCTCGCCCTCGATGCTGCGCAGGCCGCTGATCGCCGCGTCGACGGTCAGCGGGTCGTCGCCGTACCGCTCCAGGATCGTCACGGCCGGCGGCACACGGGCGGCAATCGGCAACTCGCCGATGGACGCCGCCAGCTGCCGACGGACGATCCAGTTCGGATCGTCGATGAGGCCGAGCACCTTCGCCGTCAGCGGGTGATTCGGCTGACCGATCCACTTCTCGGCCCACCGGATGCCCCAGGCGCGCACGTCGGGGTGCGCGTCACCGAGCGCGGTCTGCACCGTCTCCACGTCGAGCGCGCCGAGCCCGTCGAGCACGCCCATCGCGTGGAGCTTCACGCGCCAGTCGGCCGACGTCATCAGGGCCTTCACCGCCGGCACGACCGACGTATCCTGCCGCTGGACGAGCAACTGCTGCGCCGTGTCGCGCCACCAGCCGTTCGGGTGCGAGAGGTACTGGACGAGTCCGGCCGGCGTTTCCTTCGACAGCTGCGGCTTCCGATCGCGCTGCGTCGTGTCGTGGGTCAGCCGCCAGATCCGGCCGCGCCCGATCGGCATCGCGAGCTCGTTGTCGCGGATGTACTCGGAGAGGAACTCCGTGTGATACGTCAGGTCCTGCACGACGCCGCGGTACATGTCGACGATGTAGATCGTGCCGTCGGGACCGGACGTCAGGCTCACCGGCCGCAGGCGCTCGTCGGTCGAGGCGAAGATCTCGCCGCGCTCGTACGTGTTCTTCGCAGTCATCCGGCCCGAGCCGTCGTCGACCATCGTCAGGCGGTGCACGAGGTTCGTGGCCGAGTCGGTGATGAACACGTCACCCTGCGCGTCCTTCGGCAGGCGATCCCCACGGTAGACGAGCGGCGTGCCCGTGCTCTGGAGGATGCGCGACGTGTCGTCCTCGCGGAAGAACTGATCGCGATACCCGCGGTTGACGCCGCGCGTCGGCCGGATCGGCCAGGCCACGGCGTCCTCGAGCGAGATCACCGGCTCGTAGAGCCCGCGCGTGCGCGTGATGTTCGGGTTGCGCATGAAATAGCGCGCCAGCGTGAAGTCGACGAACAGCGGCGCGTTGTTGACGTTCCGGTACAGTCGTCCCGCATCGTCGATCGACCCGCCCCACTGTCCGCGATTGAGCGTGGGGACGATCTCGTACTTGCCGGCGTCGAAGCGCAGGTGCCAGTCGTGCTCGGACGTGTAGATCCAGTTGTCGAGCCCCCAGATGAGGCTGTTCGCGTTGTGCTCGATGTTGGCTTCGCGGCGGCCGTAGCTGTCGGCGATGAGCTCCTTCGCGTCCATCTTGAGGTCGCCGTCAGTGTCGCGCATCAGCCACACCATCGGCGGCTCGCCCACGAGCACCCCGCCATCCACCGGCTTGATCGCCCGCGGCAGCACGAGCCCGTCGGTGAACACCGTCCGCTTGTCCATCACCCCGTCGTCGTTGAGGTCCTCGAGGACGACGAGCCGGCAGATCGGCTCGCGCGAGTCCTCCATGGCCGGGTTCATGGCAAAGCCCGGCATCTCGAGCACCCACATCCGGCCGTCGGCGTCGAACTCCGCGAGAATCGGATCGATGACCATCGGTTCCTTGGCCACCAGTTCCACCCGATAGCCGGGCGGCACGGCGATGGTCTTCAGGGACTCCTCGGCCGAGAGCGCCGGGGATCCCGCGTCTTCCGGTACCGGCGTCGGCGGCCAGGCCTGCTGCCCGTGCACGACGCCGTAGGTCACGGCTGCCACGACGGCCACACCGGCCGCCACTGCCCAGGTTCTTGCGCGCATACACTTCACTCTCGTCAACGGACACCCATGTGATGGCGGTCAGATACGGCAACGCCGGGCCCTGTGCGACCCGGCGTTGCGGCAGTTACGGTTGCGGAACCAGTCGGATGACCCGACCCGGCGTCGAGGCCGAGAGCGGCACGCCGGGAATCCCCGTGGGATTCTGCAGGGCGATATAGAGCAGGCCATCGGGTCCCTGCGTGATGTCACGCACGCGCCCGAGCTGGTCGAAGATGATCTCCTGGTGCGTGACCTTGCCGTCGGCCACCTCGAGACGCTCCATGCGCTGGCCCACCAGCCCGCCGACGAACAGGCTCGTGTTCTTCCACGCCGGATAGCGATCGCTCGTGACGAACGAGATGCCGGCCGTGGCCATCGACGGCGTGTAGTAGATGATCGGATCGATCATCCCCGGCGCCGATGACACCATGCCGGCCTGCGAGGCCTTCGTGGCCACGCCCCAGCCGTAGTTGGCGCCCTTCTCGATGATGTTGATCTCGTCGGCCGAGTTCGGCCCGTGCTCGGACTCCCACAGCTGGCCGGTGACCGGATCCCAGGCCAGGCCCTGCGGATTGCGGTGCCCCAGCGACCAGATCGTCGGCGGCACGCCTGCCTGTCCGACGAACGGGTTGTCGGCCACGGCCGAGCCGTCCTCGTTGACGCGATGAATCTTGCCGAGCGGACTCTTCATGTCCTGCGCGTTCGGAATCGATCCCCGCTCGCCGATCGAATAGAAGAGGTGTCCCTCGCGGTCCCAGATGAAACGCAGGCCGTAGTGCGCCCCGCTGCCGGTGTAGAGCGACGGATCGGCTCGGAAGATGAACTGCTGATCGGTCCACTCGTTGTTCGCGTTGATCTTGCCGCGTACCACCACGGTCATGGCCGGCACGGCCGGCCCGCGGCCGCGTCCCTGCGGGGCGCCGGCGTTCCCGGCCGGGGCCGCCTGCGGCGCCGGAGCCACGTAGCCCGGCTGACGCTCGCTGTAGGCGAGATAGATCCAGCCGTTCTGCGCGTAGTTCGGGTGCGCGATGACGTCGAGCATGCCGCCGTCCTGCACCGCGTGCACCTCGGGCGTGCCCTTCACCGGCTCGGACAGCTTGCCATTGGCGAAGATCCGCAGCCGCCCGGGCCGCTCGGTGATCAGCAGCCGGCCGTCGGGCAGGTACGCCAGGCCGAACGGGGTCTCGAGGCCATCGGTCACCAGTTCGACCTTCACCGTCTGCTTCTCGGTCTTGAGAATCAGCCCGTCCGGGTTCTCGACGAACTCGGGCCGCGGCCGGAGGTTGCCGACCTGCGTCCTGATGTAGTTGAGCAGCGACCAGATCTGGTCGCTGCTCAGCATCTGGCCGAACCCTTCCATCTCCGTGTTCGGAATGCCGTCCCGGATCGTCTGGACGATGAAGTCGTCGCTCGTGCTCTTGAGCCACTGCTCGTCGAACAACGAGACCGCGCGTCCGCCCGCCGCATCGTTCCCATGACACCCGGAACAGTTCTGCGCGTAGAGCTCCTGCGCGGGATTGCCCCGGCCCCGGCCCGGGGCCACGCCCTGTGCGGCACCGGGACCGCCCGGACGCCCCCCGCCGACCGCCGCGCCCGGCGCCTGCGGCGCCTGACCGCGCGGCGCCGTCGCCATTACCGTCAGGAGAAACGCACCAAAGACCAATGCCGTGGTGCCGGTTGTCTTGCCTGGAGTCATAATGCCTCTCGCCCTCGTCGCATTCCGCCCGCGCGCATCGGCACACGCCCACACGCCAGCCCTGCCATGACACCCGCGCGGAATTGAAAAAGCTGTCGGTTGGTAATGTTACCCGCAGTTGATCCCGTTGGAAACACGCGCTGTACTCCCCCCCTGATGAAAAATGATCCCTTTCGGACAGGTTGGGGTTTCCTGCCTTGCACCGACGCGATCCGTGCGGCATCATGAGCACTCCCGAACGCACGGACCCGTCGTGGTGACGGGCACTCCACGAACGAACCCCGCTTCCCGGGGGAGGCTCGAGATGAAACGGACGGTTATCACCCTGCTCGGCGCGGCGGCCCTGGTCGCCGGCGTCTCTGCCACGCCTGCCCCTGCGCCGGCGCAGGCCGCACGCACGCTCGACATCTACATTCCGGACACCGAAGGCGGCACGGCCACGCTGTTCGTCACGCCGACGGGCGAGTCCGTCCTGATCGACACCGGATTTCCCGGCGATCGCGATCACGACCGCATCATGGAAGTGATCAAGGCCGCGGGCGTGACCCGGATCGATCACCTGATCAGCACGCACTATCACCTCGACCACATCGGTGGCGTCCAGGCCCTGGCGGCGGCCATGCCGATCGCGCACTATATCGACCACGGCCCGTCGATCGAAGAGCGCGAGCAGGTGGCGGGCTTCCAGGCGGCCTACGCCGAGCTGTACGGCAAGGCGAAGCACACCGTCGTCAAGCCGGGCGACAAGCTTTCGGTGGCCGGACTCGACTGGACCATCGTCTCGGCCGCCAGAGACACCATCGCGTCGGCGCTGCCCGGTGCCGGCCAGGACAACGCCGCCGCCTGCGCCGCGACCGAGCGCAAGCCGCTGCCGACCACCGATCCGGAGAATGCCGCGTCTGTCGGCAGCGTCATCCAGTTCGGGAAGTTCCGGACGGTGCACCTGGGCGATCTCTACTGGGCCAAGGAACTCGACTTGGTGTGTCCGCAGAACAAGCTCGGCACGGTCGACCTGTACCTCGTCACGCACCACGGGCAGAACCAGTCGAACTCGCCCGCGATGGTGCAGGGCCTCCGGCCGCGCGTGGCCGCCATGCAGAACGGCACGCGCAAGGGCGGCGCGCCCGAGACGATCCGCACGATTCTCTCGTCCCCCGGTCTCGAGGATCTGTGGCAGCTGCACTGGTCGTACGGCGGGCAGCTCGAGCTGAACGCGCCCGGGCTGTTCATTGCCAACATCGAGGACAACCAGACGATTGCCAACGTCCTGACCGCGCCGCCGCCCGCGCCGCGCGGCGGCGGCGCGGGTCGTCAGGGCGCCCCGGCCGGCGCTCGCGGCGCCGGGCCGGCGCCGCAGCCC
>MEDJ01000017.1 GCA_001724025.1 Acidobacteria bacterium SCN 69-37
CAGGCCGTGGCGGCGGCGCGCGGCGGGGGCGCCGTGGCCATGGCCGCGGCGCAGGGTTTCCCGCCGAGCGACGTGAACACGGCGCCGGCGGGACGCGGTGGCCGCGGCGGCGCGGGCACGGGTCCGGGCACCGGCCCGGCGGCGGCCGCGCCGCCGCCGGCCGCGGGTCGGGGTGGGGCAGCCGCTGCCGCCGGCCCCACCGCCCCGGCGGGGCCGACGGCGGAGTTGCGACCGACGACAGGCGTGCAGGACGTCTATCTCGTCTTCCGCAACGACAGGGCAGCCGGCAACCAGCTGCTGCTCAACATGTCGCAGTTCACGCTCGTGCCGTAGCCGCGCGATCTGCGGAGCCTGGGGGAAACACCGGGTGGTGGCGCCGGACGCTACCCGCGTCACTCTTCGGAGCCCTGGGGCTTCAGCCCCAGGGAGACGCCGGGTAGGGCGCCGGACGCTACCTCTCGTCCGTCCCCGGACGTCGGACGTCGTAGTCGACGGCGAGGATGCCTGACTTCTCGTAGAGCCGCTGGCGGACAAACCGGAGCGGCAGGCGCGCACCGGGCGGCAGCAGCGGAATGCCGCCGCCAAGCAGGATCGGGACGATCGCCACGTCCACGCCGTCGACAAGCCCGGCGTCCGCGAGTGTCCGGAACAGCACGCCACCGCCCCACAGCCAGATCGGCTTCGGCCCGTCACCGGCCTTCAACGTGCGCACGTGTGCCACGGCGTCGTGTACGAACGTCACGCAGGCGCGGTCCCCCTCGGGTAACGTGGTGGAGCAGACGGTGACCGGCAGCGCGGGCCCGACACCGCCGCCCGTCGCGACGTAGACGTCGTACGAGTGCCGTCCCATCACCAGGTGGCTGAAACTCGCGTACAGCGCGGCGAAGTCGACGTCCGGATCCATCGGGATCCAGTCGTACTCGCCCCCGGGACCGGCGATATACCCATCGAGGCTGGCGGCAACCGAATAGCGCAGCTGAGGCATGAGAGGTTCGTTCTATCATGCCGCCGTAGTCGCAGCAGCGAGGGAGGACAGGCCATGGCCGACATCACACGACGATGGACGATGGGACGACGCGCGATCGGTGCCGTCGTCGCGGGCGCGCTGGCGCTCATGGTGCCGGCGATGCTGGCGGAACGAGAGGCGACACCTCAGGCCGCCGGGAATCTCCAGGGGAAGACCGTCCTCATCACGGGGTCGACCGACGGTCTGGGCCGGGCCGTGGCCCTGCGCACGGCAGGGCTTGGGGCGCACGTGATCGTCCACGGCCGGAATCGCGAGCGCGGCGACGCGCTGGTGGCCGAGATTGCGAAGGGCGGCCGCGGCAGCGCGCGGTTCTACGCCGCTGACTTCTCGTCGCTCGACGAGGTGCGGCAGTTCGCCGCCGCCGTCGAGCGCGACTACCCGCGCATCGACGTGCTCGTGAACAATGCGGGCGTCTGGAATCGCGGCGAGCGGCAGGTGAGCCGGGATGGCTACGAGCTGCACTTTGCCGTCAACTACCTCGCGCACTTCCTGCTCACGCGCGAACTGCTCCCGCGCGTCGTCGAGGCGGCGCCGTCGCGCATCATCAATGTGGCGTCGGTGGGGCAGTCGCCGATCGACTTCGACGACGTGATGCTCGAGCGACCGGGGCGTGCCGCAGAGGGATATCCCCAGAGCAAGCTCGCGCAGATCCTGTTCACGATGGATCTGGCCGACGAGCTGCACGATCGCGGCGTCATCGTCGTGGCGCTGCACCCGGCCACCCTGATGAACACGACGATGGTGCAGCAGTCGGGACTGGCGGCGCAGACGAGCGTGGACGAGGGCGCGGAGGCGCTGATGCACCTGATCACCGCACCCGACGTGGTGTCAGGGCAGTACTACAGCGGCCTGCGACCCGCTCGCGCGAACGCCCAGGCATACGACGCCGACGCACGGGCGAAGCTGCGGGCGCTCAGCCGGACGCTTGCAGGGATGTGAGCGTTCGCGTCACGCGCAAGGGGCGGGCCTGGGCGCCCGCCCGGCATGGCTCAGGTAGGATAGACGGATGAAGCTTCGTCCTCTGGGATCCACGGGTCTGTCCATCGCGCCGATTGTGCTCGGCACCAACGTCTTCGGCTGGACGATCGACGAGCCGGCGAGCTTCGCGATTCTCGATACGTTCGCCGAGCGCGGTTTCAACGCGATCGACACGGCTGATGCGTATCCAGGCTGGGCGCCGGGCAGGCACGGCGGCGAGTCCGAGACGATCATCGGGCGCTGGTTGAAGGCGCGACCCGGTATGCGCGACCGCGTCGTGATCTTCACGAAGGTCGGCGCCTCGTCGATGGGCGCCCCGATGGACGGGGGACTGGAGGCGGGCAGGATCCGTCAGGCCGTGGACGGATCACTCTCGCGCCTGGGGATCGACGCGATCGATCTCTATTTCTCGCACTGGCCCGATCCCGAGACGCCGCACGAGTCGACGCTCGCGGTGTATGACGAGTTGCTGCGCGCCGGCAAGGTGAAGGCGATTGGCGCATCGAACTACGACGCCGCGCAGGTCGAGGCCGCATTGCGCGTCTCGCGCGAGAAGGGATTGCCGCGATACCAGGTGCTGCAGCCCGAATACAACCTGCACGATCGCGGGGCCTTCGAGGGACCGCTGCACGACCTGTGCGTGCGCGAGAGGCTGGGCGTGGTGACGTACTACAGCCTCGCGTCGGGGTTCCTGTCGGGCAAGTACCGGTCGACGGCGGACTTCGGCAAGTCCGCGCGCGGGCAGGGCATGGCGAAGTACCTGACGCCGCGCGGTGAGGCGATCCTGAAGGCGCTGGACGAGGTCGCGGCGCGTCATGGCGCGCAGCCGTCCGAGGTGGCGTTGGCGTGGGTCATGGCGCGCGACGGCGTCACTGCGCCAATCTCCAGTGCCACGCGCGCCGCGCACGTCGACAGCTTCGCGCGCGCGGCCGACCTGACGCTGACGACAGAAGATCTCGCGGCGCTCGATGTGCCGGGGACGTGAGCGCGCGGCTGTAAGTCCGTGCGCTGAGTCCCTGGCTCCGTTACCGTCTGCGTTTCAGTGATGACGTCTCGCGGTCGAGGGTGCCGGGACGGTCGAGCGTGCGACGTCGCGTTCGGCGCCGGTGCCATCGCGGCTGTGGGATGGCCGTCCGATGGCGAGGCCATGCGGCTGTCGGCTATCGGACGGCCAGAGGGCACGCGCGTCACGGCGCGGACCTGGCGGATCGTGCCGGACAAGGCCGGCGTGTCCGGCGGCCGGAGTGTCTGTCGGGAGGGGGCAAAGGGCGTATGGCAGGAGTGAGAGGAAGGGCTTCCTTCGCTCCTGCGGAGCTACGGTGGACAACCTTCGCACGGCCTGCCAACCGTAGGCTGACGCGTGGGGTTGGCAAGCGTGAGCGACGGTTGGCGGAGAGAGAGGGATTCGAACCCTCGGTAGAGTTTCCCCTACACACGCTTTCCAAGCGTGCGCCTTCAACCACTCGGCCATCTCTCCGATCAAGTGGAATCAACAGTTTAGCGGAGGGCGGGGACCCCGCCAATCGCAAACTGTGACGTGACTGTGACGTAAGGCTCTCCGACAGGGCCACGAGCAGCGGGATGTCCGTGCTGCTCTCGGGTGGTTCAGTGTCGTTGCCCTTGGTCGCGTGGTCGCCGTCTCCACTGCCGCCGCTATTGTGGACGTCCCGCCGAGATTCGTCCAGCGCGTCGAGCGCCTGCCGCTTCGCATCGATGCGGATATGCGAGTAGTGCTCCAGCATCCGCCGCGACAGGTGGCCGCTGATCGACTCCAAGACGTGGTCGGCCACGCCCAGCTCCGCGAGCTCCGTGATGACCGTGTGCCGCAGGTCGTGGAACCGGAAGCGGGGCAGACCGGCGGCGTCACGTAGGGCGCGCCACGCCGTGTCCCACTTCAGCATCGGTTGCGTCGGGTCGTACCGGCCCCACTGGCAGGCGGGCCAGAGGTAGTGGTCGGGTTCGGTGTGGCCGAGCAGATCGGCACGTTCGACCATCCGGGTGACGGCTTGCAGCGCCGACGCATTCAGTGGGATGACGCGGTGGCTCGTCTCGTTCTTGCTGCGGCGGACGTAAAGCAGCTTCTTCGCCAGGTCGACGTCGCGGCGGCGGAGGTGCTTGACCTCCACCGGCCGCATCGATGTGTTAGCGGCAGCGACCGCCGCACAGTAGACGTGCTCCCACTCCGGATTGGATGCCGCAGCCTCGAAGAGCCGCTTGCGCTCGTCGGGTGTCAGCGCCCGGCCGACCGGACGCTGACGTTCGGGCAGGTTGCGCACGTGGTCCGCCAGCGCACGCCATCTGCCGCACGACTTGAGGACGCGCGACAGCACGCCGACATCCATATTGATGGTCCGGTTGGCCTTGCCCGCGTCATGGCGCTGGCGCTGGTAGTCGGCAATAGCCTTCGCGGTGATAGCGGTCAGCGGCACGTCGCCGAAGTAACGCTTCAGGGTGATCAGCCGCTCTTCCTCGAACTCGATCGTGCGGGGCGAGCAGTGCAGGCGCTTGCCGTCGATGTAGGCGTCCACGGCCTCGAACAGCCGCTTCGGTCCTTGCGCATGCGTCGCGACGGCGCCGTTGCCGGCGTCCTCGATGAGCTGCCGCTCCTTGCGCTTGGCGTCCTGCAGGTTCGTCGTGTCGAGCCGCTTGCGGTAGCGACGGCCATCGACCGTGAAGTCCGCCCAGTACTGACGCCCGCGCTTCCATAGGCTCATGGCCGGAGCTCCTCCGTGCCGAGCCGCCGATCGTTCGAGAGTTCCACGGTGGCGTTGACGGCGCTGGCGCTGACGAAGTCCTCGAGGTCAGCCGGCAGGTAGCGCACCGCTCGGCCAAGCCGCAGAAACCGTGGTCCCTGGCCGCGATGCCGCCACGCACGCAGCGTGGCGACCGAGAGGCCGAGCAGTTCGGAGACCTCGCGCTCGGTCAACGCGCGCGTTGCGTGACGAATCGTCTGGATGTTCATGACGCCGCTCCGTCCTGCGCGCTCGTCGCCATCCGCGCGCCTCTCGGGTTTCGCGCGTGCTGTTCCATCCACTCGTCGACCCAGGCCGCGCGCAACCGAATCGTCCGTCGTCCGCTGATTCGCACGTGCCGCAGTTCGTGCCGCTCGCACGCGGTGTAGATCGTGTCCCGACTCACGTTCGCGTGGTCGGCGCCTTCGCCAACCGTCAGCCATGTCCTCATGGTGCACCTCGCAATCCGCCTTCGCCCGAGGGCTACGGCGGACAAGCCTGTTGTCGAACGTCCACGGATGGCGCGCTCGAACGCGAGTGGCTGTGTGCCCGTCGCGTCGTTCTGGCAGTTGCGCGAGATGCCGGCGGTTGTGCCGAACATCGTCTGCGGAGGCAACGCGCCTGCGCAGTGTGCGCGGCTGGAAGCCACGCGTGTCGAAGCCATGCGGTGCGCTGGCGTGCTGCCTGCTCGAATCGCCAGCAAACGACCGGGCTTTCGGTATCGCCGCGACGCACCGATGGAGCAGGCCGCAGGCGATAGCTGATCTCCGCGCCACGCACGTGAGTGCGCGGGTCGGAGTCGCAACCGTGCTAGTGAAGGAGTGTGCTGCTGGCGGGAGCCCTGAGGCTGCCGTCCGTCAGCAACCCGCGCCGAGTGTCACTCGCGCGGGAGGTGTGCAGTGGGGCACGGACGATGAGGACAGGCTACGCCTGCTGCGGGGCGAGATCAAGGGGGAAGATCGACGCGGTCGAGCCGTTGAGGTCTACACTTCCGCCCATGGAGCTTCTCGGCCGGCTCGTCGTCGATCCGAGCGTGCGCTTCGGCAAGCCGTGTGTTCGCGGAACTCGAATCGCCGTCGGTGACGTGCTCGGCTACCTGGCTGCCGGTATGAGCGCTGACGAGATCCTGCAGGACTTCCCGCAACTGGTGCGTGACGACATTCGAGCGTGCCTGGTGTACGCCGCCGAACGGGAACGAGGGCGTGCTCGCCTGCCCGGTCCGTGAGCGATTTTGAGACCGAGACGAGGCATGGTTCAGATCCAACTGACGGTCCCCGATAGCGTGCTCGCTGCGCTGAAGAAGGCGCCGCACGAGATGGCCGCGGAGATCCGCCTGGCCGCGGCGATTCACTGGTATCAGCAAGGTGCGCTGTCGATGGAGCCGGCTGCGGAGGCGGCCGGCCTGACGCGTGGCGATTTCCTTGCGGAACTCGCGCGTCGGCGCGTGGACGTGTTCAGCGTCGATGATGAAGACTTTCGACGTGAGGTTGGACGGTTCTGACGAAGCCGCCAGTGGCGTCTGCTTCCCGCAGTAGGATCGACCGACAGGAGCACGCGAGATGGTCGAGCACCTCATCGTCAGCGACCAGCGAATCTTGGACGGGAAACCCCGTGTGCGAGGCACGCGACTGAGCGTCGAGTTCCTGCTGGAACTGACCGCCAGCGGGGCCTCGTCTGAGCAGATCCTCGCGCAGTATCCACAACTCACGCCCGAGGATCTTTCAGCGGCGTTTCGTTATGCCGTGCATGTGCTTCGTGGCGACCGAATGTGGGACCTGCAGATCAGCGCGTGAAGCAACTCGACCTTCCTGTCTGGCCTGAACGTCTTGGGGTGGATCCTGCTTGCCGCACGCAGCCATTCACGGTCGGCCATCACGCAACTGCCAGGACACAATCTGCGCGCAGGCGCGGTCAAGGCCGCAGCCGCATACATTTCGTGCGGGCGGAGCGAAGCGACGCGCCTTGACGGCGCCGAGCACAGATCGAGACTCGAACGCGTGATGGCCGGCGGCCCCGGTTTCGCCGAAGCTCCGGGCCAACGACCGGGCACGTCCTTCCCGCACGACCGAGTCACGAACCGTGCGGGCAACCTTACCAATACCAGGTGCGACATCTGCGGTAGCAAGCAGCGGCGCGCCCGGTCACGATCGACGCCCACAGCGACATCGACACCGGCACTGACAGCATGGCGTGAGCGACCCCTCCGGACTCGCGTGGGACGAAATACCGGGCGCCAGGCGGGGTCGCTCACGCCATGGTTTCCTGTATTGGCGCTTGTCTGGGCACCAGCAGGAGGGCGGCATAGAGCGCCGCCCAGGGGCAGCGTCGGAGGTTCATCGCGGCGAAGCGGCGCGCGCACAGGCGGTTATCCCGGCCGAACGTCCGGCAGCGGTCATCGCGATGGTCAGGTCCGCAGGCGCAGGCAGAATCGCGCAAGGGGACGACCTGCGAAATCGAGGTGGTCCCCAGAGGTTGTCCTCGGCCGTTGCGCGCGTCTGCGGAACAAGACGTGTGCTGGCTAGGGGGAGAGAGGGGCCTGCTTCAAGAGATGAGCGGCTGGCTATCACCGCGAGTTGACGATGCGGGCGACGAAGGTGCGGACGCGGATGAGTGCCTCGTCGATGTCCACCTCGCGTAGTTTCCAGCTCCGGGCGAGGCGTTGACGGCGGCGGTCCGGTCGGACGTTAGCGTGCTGCGGTCACCGGGCCTCCAGCCGCCGGCGCGTGCTCGACCGCGGGCGCGGTCTGGTCCCGAGCAGCTCACGTTGCAGGCGGTCCGCCACGGCCGTTGGCAGCGCTCCGGACCGTCGCCCGTCGGCCATCGCCTGGCGGACCACCGCGGCTCCGAGGTGGCTGGCGTGCGCATCGCGGATCGACCTGGCTGGCGTGGTCACCGGGACGCCTCCCACGGTCTCGACGTCTTCCGCGGCCAGGTCGGCGTAGTGGATCACCAGGCGCTTCGGAACCTCGCGGCGGATGCGCACGGAGGTCGGCAGCGTCACGTGGATCCGCGCCGGATTGACGTCGGACAGTTCGTGAATCGCCAGCGCCGATTCATGGGAGATCACGCCGACGACGTCGGGCCGCCGGACCTGTGGCCAGAGGACGGCCTCCATGTAGTGGCCGAGCTGCGAGACGGGAAACCGCGTGAGGCTGTAGACCCCTCGGGAGACGCGCTCGATGGCACCCTGCCGGGCGAGCTGGACGAGGCGCACCTGGTGCAGGCCGGCCGTGCGGGCCTGGGCGGCGGTGAAGTAGCCGACCTGATTCTCGGCAATGTCGTAGAGGACGGTATCCCACTGGCGCTTCTGCATGGCAGTTGCCTCTGCTGGCAATAATATAACGTCTAAGAATATTATTGCCAGTCACGCCGGAGCGCTCAGGCAACGTCGACCAGGGGGGAGAGATGCAGGTACTGGCGCGAGAGCTCGACGCACTCGACGCGGCCCAATCCGCGTTCCAGCGCGTCGGACAGGACGTTGGAATCCGCGAACCAGAGCGTCCGCTCGGGATCGGCGAGCCACTGGTGATACAGGGCGCGGAAGCGCGGCGCTGACGTCAGGCGGACGTCCTCCTGATACCGGGCGTACGGCGGCTCCGGGTTCGGCTCGGTGAGTCGTCGCCGCTGCTGGAACATCTCCTCGATCATGGAGACGTTCCGACCCCTGGCGGCTCCCACCAGGTGCTCGCGCGCCGCGTGCAGGTAGCTCTGGCGCGCTCTGACGAGGGGCTTCGGGAACAGCAGCCGGATGGTCCAGCGGCTCAGTTGACGCAGCAGGGGAACGTGCCGCAGGAGGAACAGCCTGAAGTCCCACGGGACGGGCGTCGTCACGAGGTACATGAAGACGTGATGGTCGCTGCGCTCACGGTCGTCGCCGATGGGCAGCTTGTCCGGGAAGTGGCGATAGATCCGCGACGGGCCTTCACCGAATCGCAGCTGTGGCATGTCGATCAGCTCGAACCGATCGCGGAGGTGATCCCTGAAGTGGTGTAGCTTGTCCGCCGCGGACGCCAGCCAGATCATCGATCCGTCGTCGAGGACCGCATCGAGCAGCATCACGCGCTCGATCAGGCGTCCCGGCGCGGCACGTTTTCGGAAGCGGCTGTCGGGCTCGCGGATGGCGGTCCACAGCGGTTTGTAGTGGACGTGGAACATCCGGCCTCGGTGCAGCTTGCCGGGCGTCACCGGCGTCGCGAAGCGGCGATCGACGAGGGTGCGGATGAAGTTCGTGCTCTTCTGCCCGTGGGCGATGCCGGCGAACTGGCAGTACTGCCGTTCCAGGAACACGCCCGAGTGCAGCAGCACCTCCATGAGGAAGCGTGACTGGCGTTCCGTGAACCCGAATGCGGCAATGGCGTGCAGCCGTTCGCTATCGCACTCTTCGAGCGCCCAGTACTTTGGGGCCGGCGGCAGTGGTGTCGGCTCGAGCGGAAGCATGCTCATACGAACTCCTCGGCGAACCCGCCGCGCCCGCCCCTGCCGCCCCCGCGTCCGCCGACGCTGGACCCGAGCGACATGTGGCAGCTGAATCCTGAAGTCGCCGCGCCGGCCGCGTGCGCGCCGCGGTAGTGCGGCGTCACGATCTCCAGGTCCTCGAAGCGGTCGAGACCGTCGCGGTCTTCGTACTCGACGCGCGCGTCGGGGAAGTGCACGTGTCCGTCCCGCTCGTACGGCAGGTCGTGCTCCTGCGCCCAGTGCACGATCTCGTCGGCGTCCCGGGCGGGACGTCCGTCGCAATCCTTCTTGCCGCGATTGCGCTCGTGCAGGAAGCGCTGGTAGTCGCGCTTCATCTCGTAGTCGAGAACGACGCGCCGGACGCGCCCGCCATCGTCGCGGATGCGGGCCTCCGTGCGCTCGTAGGCGCGGTACACCTTGACGTCGTGGGTCAGCTCGCGCGGCTTCCTGAGGCCGGCGTAGAACTCCTGCCGGTCGCGCGTACGCTCGTCGCGGGGGATCGATCGGTTGGCTTCGAGCAGGTCGCGCCCGCGGTCGGTCAGGACGACCGCGCGGTCGTTGACGTCGAGCGGCGAGCGTTGAATCAGCCCCGAGTCTTCGAGGTGCCGCATGCTCTGTTGCGGCGTCCGGGCATCGTCGCGTAGCGCCGACAAGTCATGTTCGGAGACGACGCGGAACGAGCCGACAGTGGCCAGCATGCGGGCCTCGGAACCGTCGATGTCGTACTCGCGATCGCGGTCCCTGGCCCGTTCCCGATCGCGGCCATCCGGCAGGTCGAGGTCACGCGTGAAGGGATCACGCGCACTCCGGTCTCGGTGGCCGGGCGTGCTACCGGCGCCCCGGCCTCCTCGATCGCGCTCGCGGCCCCGGTCGCGGTCGTCCTCACGAATGTCGTCGCGCGGATCGTAGCGGTCGAACATACAGCCACCCCCTCGTCATGCAGCGAATATGGGCCGCGGCGAGGCGCTCTGCAATTCATCGGCGGGCGTTCTTGGGTGGTTCCTGACGGTGGTGGGTGCTATAGCCTGCTTCTAGCGAACACGCGTCAAGTTTTTTTGTTGCTAAACTTGACAACATGGCAGCCACAACGCACAGTGAAGCCTATGAAACTCGCCCAGCGGACCAACGGACGCCCGCCCGTCGTCCAGGTCATTCGGCGGCGCGTCGAGGCGGGCGGCGAGCGGGTCTGGCGGTTCAGCGATTGTCCGAACCTGCCCGTCGCAGCCGTCGCGCAGGCCCTGTCCCGCCTGGCGAAGGACGGCACGCTGCAGCGTCTGAGCAAAGGCGTCTACTATCGCGGCCGGGCGACGGCTCTTGGCCCGAGTCGGCCGGATCCTGTCGCGATCCGGAAGCTTGCCGCCGGCCGGTCGCCCATGTTCCCGGCGGGCGTCGCCGCGGCGAACCTGCTGGGCTTCACGACGCAAGCGGCCGGCCGCAGCGAGGTCGCCACGACGGCCGCCAGCCTGCCGCGCAAGCTCGCAGGTCGCGACACGATCGTCCATACTCGACGACCGGAGGCGTGGAAGCGTCTCTCGGACCACGACGCCGCGCTGC
Source organism: Acidobacteria bacterium SCN 69-37 (assembly GCA_001724025.1). Classification (GTDB taxonomy): domain Bacteria; phylum Acidobacteriota; class Vicinamibacteria; order Vicinamibacterales; family SCN-69-37; genus SCN-69-37. Next base: position 10,747 of record MEDJ01000017.1, read on the forward strand.
TCGACTTCCTGCGCCGCGGCGGCAGCACGAGCGAGCTGTCCGAGAAGGACACGCTCCGCCGCACACTCCGCCTCTTCAAGGAACCGGGCCGATACGAACGTCTCGCTCGTGTCGCGCCATCCGAACCGCCGCGCGTCCGTGCGATGCTCGGAGCCATCGGCGAGACGATCGGCGCAAGCTCCGCCACGCTCCGCAGGCTGCGTGCCTCGCTGAATCCGGTGTCACGCTTCGATTTCGGTGTCCTCTCTGGACTGCCGTCGGCACGGCAATGGCTGGCGAAGGAGCGCGTGCGCCCATGAGACTCAGCGAGCATCCAGACTTCCAACAGGCGATCGTGCAAGCCGCTGAGAACCACCACGATCGAGGAAGAGTGCCCTTCGTGGCGATCGTCACGAACGTCGGGGGGCGGATCATAGCCGTCGAACATGCAGCCACCCCTCGTCATGCAGCGAGTATGGGCCGCGACGAAGTGCTCTGCAATTTGTTCGTGAGTCGTTCCTGCGTGGTTTTCGGGTAGTGACGCCAATGAAGCAGAATCAGTGGCGAGTCCGAAGGGAGACGCCATGCCTCGCACCTATGACATCGGAGAACACCTCGAACGGTTCATCGATTCTCAGGTCGAGACCGGTCACTACGCTGATGCCAGCGAGGTGGTTCGCGCCGCCCTTCGCCTGCTCGAAGCACGGGAGCTCGCGCGGGTGGCCGAACTGAACGACGTTCGTGCCGCGATCCACAAGGGGCTCAACAGCGGTCCTGGCAGGCCGGCCGAGCAGGTCTTCGAGCGGCTCCGGCGCAAGTACGGGACGATAGGCTGAATCATGGAGTATCGGAAGCGCGGCACAGGCGAACCGGAATCGTGATATTGATGACCGCGAAGCAACTCCGTCGCCTCATCGCGGGTGGCGAAACGCTGGACGTCGAGTTCAAGGGCGAGAAGCGGTCGCCTCTCAACGACCGCGAGCTCGTCGAGGCTGTCGTCTGTCTCGCAAATCGAACGGCCACAGAACCCGGTTGGCTGCTCGTTGGCGTTGAGGACGACGGCACCGTCACTGGTGCTCGTTTCCGCCACGACAAGACTACGGATATCGACAAGGTTACTGCCCTCATCGCGGCTCGGACACGACCGGCCCTCGCCGTGCGAGTCGAAGAGCACTCGCTGGATGGTGTGCCCATTCTGGTGGCCGAGGTGCCTCCGCAGCAGCACGTCGTGAGCACGAGCGACGGTCAGTTCCTCCGCCGAACAATGGGTGGTGACGGGCGTCCCGCGTGTCTCCCGATGGACGCATTTGCCATTCAGTCACAGCAGGCAGATCGCGGTCTGCTCGACCCGTCAGCGCAGGTCGTCGCTGCGGCGCGCTGGGAGGACCTGGACCCGCTCGAGTTCGAGCGCTTCCGGCGCAGCGTCCGTGAACGCCGGGGACGCAGCGACGAATCGCTCCTCAACCTTCCTGACCTGGAGCTGGCCAAGGCCCTTGGCGTCGTGGATGCCAATGGAAGCCCGAGGGCCTTGCGCCTGGCTGCCGTGCTCCTCTTCGGGAAGGACGATGCCCTGCGACGCTTCGTGCCGGGGAACGAGGTGGCCTTTCAGGTGCTGCGCGGTCTCGAAGTCGAGGTCAACGACTTCTTTCGCTGGCCGTTGATTCGCGTGATGGAGGAGATCGAAGGCCGCATCCGTGCCCGGAATCGCGAAGAGGAGCTCATGGTGGGCCTGCTTCGTGTGGGCGTGCCCGACTACTCGGAGCGGGCCCTGCGTGAAGCGGTTGCCAACGCGTTGATCCACCGCGACTACCAACGGCTTGGCGCCGTGCACTTTCAGTGGCACGCGGACCGCATCGAGATCAGCAGCCCGGGCGGTTTTCCTGAGGGTGTCCGGCTCGACAATCTCCTGGTCACCGCTCCACGGCCGCGCAACCCGCTCCTCGCTGACGCCTTCAAGCGTGCCGGCATCGTGGAGCGGACCGCTCGCGGCATCGACACGATCTTCTTCGAGCAGTTGCGCAACGGCCGGCCAGCGCCTTCCTATGCGCGCAGCGATGCGACGGGCGTCATCGTGGTGATTCCCGGTGGTGAGGCGAATCTGGATTTCGTGAGGTTGCTCGTCACCGAGGCGCAGCGCGATCGGGACTTGAGCCTCGACGAGTTGCTCGTTCTGAACGCGTTGTGGCAGGAGCGCAGCCTCGATACGGCCGACGTCGCGAAGATGATCCAGAAGCCGGATGCCGATGCGCGCGCGACGCTGCATCGACTGGTGGAGGCCGGCATCATCGAAGAGCGAGGCCAGAAACGGGGCCGCACGTGGCATCTGTCGGCCGCCACCTACCGGGCTCTCGGCGACAAGGCTGCGTACGTCCGCCAGCGCGGCTTCGAGCCGTTGCAGCAGGAGCAGATGGTGCTGCAGTACGTCGACAAACACGGCCGGATCACGCGTTCGGAGGTTGCTGAACTGTGCAGGATCGGCCCGCATCAAGCCAGCCGCCTGTTGGCTCGGCTGGTCAGGAGCGGTCGACTGAGCCGCCACGGCATGCGAAAAGCCGCCTGGTACGAAGGGCGAGCGAAAGTATGAGCGCGCGCATAAAGCCGCTCATAAACCGCGTATAGCCGCTCATAAACCGCCGACCCGGTCGCCAGCTCTGCTTTGAGCTGAAGCAAATCTGTGGCATCTTTTGCTTCACAATCTCATGAGGAGGCACCCGCAAACGACTGAGCAGTCGATACTTGACTATGTGGAGCGACACGGGACCGGATGGGTTGTCAGCCAGCGTCGCTTCCCGGACGTCGCCAGGCGTCCGCCCCAGGAGCTTGCAGACTCGTGACGCCGGCGACTGCCTCCCTCCCCCAGACGCTGACGCCCTACCACGCGAAGTACTACGCGTACGAGCTGACGCGGCGATGCCCGCCGGACAGTGATGACCGGCTGGCCAGTGCGCTCGTCGATGCGCAGGTCGATCTGAATCCGCACCAGATCGACGCCGCGCTGTTCTCGTTCAAGTCCCCGCTTTCGCGCGGTGTTCTGCTGGCCGACGAGGTCGGTCTCGGGAAGACGATCGAGGCGGGCCTCGTGCTGTCGCAGAAGTGGGCGGAGCGAAAGCGGCGCATCCTCGTGATCACGCCGTCGAACCTGCGCAAGCAGTGGCATCAGGAGCTGACGGACAAGTTCTTCTTGCCGTGCCGGATTCTTGAAGCGAAGTCCTACAACGACGCGATCAAGGCCGGCCACTTCCGTCCCTTCGACGCCGACGGCCACATCGTCATCTGCTCGTACCAGTTCGCGCGGAACAAGGCGGCCGACGTCCACAACACGCCCTGGGACCTCGTGGTGATGGACGAAGCGCACCGATTACGCAACGTCTACAAGCCATCCAACGTCATCGCCAACACGCTGAAGCAGGCGCTGGCGTCGGCGCCGAAACTGCTACTGACCGCCACGCCGCTCCAGAACTCGCTCCTCGAACTGTTCGGGCTGGTGAGCATCATCGACGACCAGGTGTTCGGCGACCTCAAGAGCTTCCGCGAGCAGTTCAGCGACCTGACGCAGGAGCAGGTGTTCGCCACGCTGAAGCGTCGCCTCGCGCCGCTCTGCCACCGGACGCTGCGCCGACAGGTGACAGCCTACGTGTCGTACACGAAGCGTCTCCCGCTCGTCGAGCAGTTCACACCGGACGAGTCCGAGGATCGGCTCTACGACCTCGTCTCGGAGTACCTCCGCCGCGACAACCTGAAGGCGCTCCCGTCCGGCCAGCGCACGCTCATGACGCTCGTCATGCGCAAGCTCCTGGCGTCCTCGTCATTTGCCATCGCCGGCGCGCTCGACACGCTGGTGAAGCGTCTCAAGGCCACGCTTGGTAAGCAGACGCCGAAGGAGCCGTCCCCTCAGGAGTTGCTGAACGAACTCGACGAGGACTACGAAGCCCTCGACGAGACGGCCGAGGAGTGGGACGAGGAGGAGCCCGGGCCGCCCCTGACAGACGAAGACCGGGAGGCGCTGGCGCGCGAGATTGCCGACCTCGAACAGTTCCGGGATCTGGCTGCGTCCATCACGCACAACGCCAAGGGCGAGGCGCTGCTGAAGGCCCTGCACGTGGCGTTCGCGAAGGCCACGGAACTGGGCGCGGCGAAGAAGGCCATCATCTTCACGGAGTCGCGGAAGACGCAGCTCTATCTCCAGCGGCTGCTGGCCGACAGCCCGTGGAAAGACGGGCTCGTGCTGTTCAACGGCTCCAACACCGACGAGCAGTCCAGGGCCATCTACGCCGAATGGGGTGCCCGGCACGAGGGCACGGACCAGATCACGGGCTCGAAGACAGCGGACATGCGCTCAGCCATCGTCGAGTACTTCCGCGACCAGGGGCAGATCATGATCGCCACCGAGGCCGGCGCCGAAGGCATTAACCTCCAGTTCTGCTCGCTGGTCGTCAACTACGACCTGCCGTGGAACCCGCAACGCATCGAACAGCGCATCGGCCGCTGCCACCGCTACGGTCAGAAGCACGACGTCGTGGTCGTCAACTTCCTGAACCGGACCAACGCGGCCGACCAACGCGTATTCCAGCTCCTCTCCCAGAAGTTCCAACTCTTCGAGGGCGTCTTCGGGGCCAGCGACGAGGTCCTCGGCGCCATCGAGTCGGGTGTCGACTTCGAGAAGCGCATCGCGTCGATCTACCAGCAGTGCCGGCGAACCGACGAGATCAAGGACGCGTTCGACGTCCTGCAGCAGGAGCTCGATTTCGAGATCACGGACACGCTCAACAAGGCGCGTCAGCAGTTGCTGGAGCACTTCGACGATGAGGTGCGCGAGAAGCTGCGGGTCAGGAACGAGTCGTCGCGCGCCGCGCTGAATCGGTACGAACAGCGGCTCATGGCGCTCACCCGGTTCGAGCTGGGGGACGCGGCGACGTTCCTCTCCGAGTCGTCGTTCGATCTCCGCAGGGCGCCGGAGGACGCCGACGTCCCGACCGGGCGATACGAACTGCCACGTCGATCCGGTGATGCGCATTTCTACCGCCTCAGCCATCCGCTCGCCGAGGCCGTCGTGGCACGGGCCAAGGGGCGGCCGATGCCCGACGAACCAGATCTCGAACTACGGATCGACTACGCGAACCACGTCGGCAGGATCTCCGTGCTCGAAGCACTTCGCGGCACGACAGGGATGCTTCGTCTGGACTTTCTCACCGTGGAGACCCTCGGACAGGCCGAGGACCACCTGCTTCTGAGCGTCGTCACTGGCGACGGTACGGTGGTGCCGCAGGATGTGGCGGCCCGTCTCCTGACCATTCCCGGAGCCGTGGATCGCGCCAGCGGACAGCTCGTGCTCGACGCCCAGGAGCGCCGGGTGGCTCTTGCGGCCAGGCTTGCCGAGGCTGCGCGTGAGCGAGAAGCCGCAGTCAGACGAAGCGTCTCGGAGCGTTCGGCCAGCGCGTTCGAGGCCGAAGCCGAGAAGCTGGATGGATGGGCGGATGACCTGAAGGTGGGACTGGAGCGAGAGATCAAGGAGCTCGATCGGCAGATCAAAGAAGCCCGCAAGACGGCCAGAATCGCCGTGACGCTCGAAGAGAAGCTGGCGTCTCAGAAGCGCATGAAGACCCTGGAAACGGAACGCAACAACAAGCGCCGCGCGCTGTTCGAGTCGCAGGACGAGATCGACCGCACGCGTGGGGAATTGATCGCACAACTCGAAGCGCAGCTGACGCAGAAGGTCACGACCGAATGTCTGTTCAGCGTGCCGTGGCGCGTCCTGTGACAGAGTAGGCACGGACAACGGAATGCACCGGAAACAGAAGCTCGAACTGACGTGGATTGGCAAGGAGGACCGGCCCAAGCTGGAGCCGCGCATCCTCATCGAGGAACCGGAGCGCTCGTACCATGCGGCGCACCGCGTGACCGACCACGACATCTTCGACAACCGCCTGATTCATGGCGACAACCTGCTCGCGCTGAAGGCGCTGGAGCAGGAGTTCACGGGCAAGGTGAAGTGCGTCTTCATCGATCCGCCGTACAACACTGGGAGTGCGTTCGAGCACTACGACGACGGCCTGGAGCACTCCGTCTGGCTCTCGCTGATGCGCGAACGCCTGGAACTACTCCGTCGGTTGCTCTCCGAGGACGGGTCCCTCTGGATCACGATCGATGACAACGAGGCCCACTACTTGAAGGTTCTCTGCGACGAACTGTTCGGGCGCGCGAACTTCGTGGCAAACGTCGTGTGGCAGAAGAGGTTTTCGCCGAACAGCACCGCGCAGTTCATCTCGGACTCGCACGACCACGTCCTGGTGTACGCCAAGCAGAAGACGCTCTGGAGGCGGAGACTCTTGCCGCGCGACGAGCGGCACGACGCTAGTTACAAGAACCCTGACAACGATCCCCGTGGTCCCTGGACGTCTGGTGACCTATCTGCGCGCAATGCTTACTCGGCGGGGATCTACCCGATCACGACTCCGTCCGGTCGTGTGATCGCCGGCCCTCCAAAAGGCATGTATTGGCGGGTATCGGAAGAGAAGTTCAAGAGCCTGGATGCGGATGGACGAATTTGGTGGGGCAAGGGCGGCAACAACACGCCGAGGCTCAAGCGGTTTCGTTCCGAGGTGATGGAAGGCATCGTGCCTCAGACGATCTGGCCCCACGACGAGGTGGGCAACACGCAAGAGGCGAAGAAGGAGGTCATGGCGGTGGTACCGGTGGACGCCGATGTCTTCCAGACACCGAAGCCGGAGAGGCTACTCCGCCGAGTGCTCGAACTCGCGACCGAGGAGGGCGACTGGGTCCTGGACTCGTTCGGCGGCTCAGGGACAACCGGTGCCGTCGCTCTGAAGATGCGCCGCCGGTGGGTCATGATCGAACTTGGCCAGCATTGCCACACGCACATCCTGCCTCGTCTGAAGAGGGTTGTCGACGGTCAAGATCCCGGCGGCGTGACCGATTCCACGAACTGGAAGGGTGGCGGCGGTTTCAGGTATTGCCGGCTCGCGCCGTCGCTCCTCGAACGAGACAAGTGGGGCAACTGGATCATCAACAAGGCGTACAACGCGGCGATGCTCGCCGAGGCACTCTGCAAGCTCGAAGGCTTCGTGTACGCGCCGAACGAGGCGGTCTACTGGGAGCACGGCCACTCGACTGAGCGCGACTTCATGTACGTGACGACGCAGCACCTCACGCACGAGCAGCTCCAGCAACTGAGCGCAGACGTCGGACCGGAGCGATCCCTGCTCGTGATGTGCACGGCCTTCCGTGGGAAGGCTGACGCCTACCCAAATCTGACGATCAAGAAGATCCCGAAGACGGTTCTGTCCCGCTGCGAGTGGGGCCACGACGACTACAGCCTGGAAGTGGCGAATCTGTCGCCCGCTCCGCCACCGGCTGGCCAGCAGGGTTTGGGATTCGAGGACTGACGCCGATGCATCGTCAGGTCAACGCCATCGCCGGCCGGCTCAGTCTCCGCGCACCGCAGCGCCACTCGCTGGAGATTCTCGACCGCATCATAGAACTCGCCACGCTCAAGAAGGGCGACGATCCCGCGGTCGCCCTGGAGGCCATCAAGGCGGAGTTTCCGACCGTCACCGACTTCGAGCGCGAGTTCCCGTCGATCTGCTTCGCCCTCGCAACAGGCGTCGGCAAGACGAGGCTGATGGGCGCCTTCGTCACGTACCTGCATCTCGCCCACGGCGTGCGGAACTTCTTCATCCTCGCGCCGAACCTCACGATCTACTCGAAGCTGAGCGCCGACTTCACGCCAAACACGCCGAAGTACGTCTTCAAGGGCGTCGCGGAGTTCGCGGTCGAACCACCGCAGATCATCACCGGCGACAACTACGACGCGACGCTGCTCGACCAGCTCGCGCCGTGCCGCATCAACATCTTCAACATCTCGAAGATCAACAGCGAGGTGCGTGGCGGCAAGTCGCCGCGCATCAAGCGATTGTCCGAGTACATCGGCGAGAGCTACTTCGACTACCTGGCCAACCTCACCGACCTCGTGCTCCTGATGGACGAGTCGCACCGCTACCGGGCCAGCGCCGGCGTCAGGGCCATCAACGAACTGAAGCCGGCGCTCGGGCTCGAGCTGACCGCCACGCCGTTCACGGAGTCGTCCAAGGGACCGATCCACTTCAAGAATGTCGTCTATCGCTACTCCCTCGCCCAGGCGATGGACGACGGGTTCGTGAAGGAGCCGGCGGTCGTCACGCGCAAGGACTTCAATCCCAACGGCATTCCTCCGGCCGAGATCGAGCGCATCAAGCTCGAAGACGGCATCCGGCTGCACGAGAACGTGAAGGTGGAGCTGGACACCTACGCGCGCGAGTCCGGCCGGCCGCTCGTCAAACCGTTCGTCCTCGTCATCGCGCGCGACACCACGCACGCCGCTGAACTGGGTGCGCTCATCAAGTCCGACGCGTTCTTCGACGGACGCTACAAGGACCGCGTCATTCAGGTGGATTCGAGCAAGACCGGCGCGGAGGAAGAGGCCATGGTCGGACGGCTTCTCAGCGTCGAGAAGACCGACGAGCCGACCGAGATCGTGATCCACGTCAACATGCTCAAGGAGGGCTGGGACGTCACGAACCTCTACACGATCGTTCCGCTCCGCGCGGCGAATGCGCGGACGCTGGTAGAGCAAAGCATCGGGCGCGGCCTCCGGCTGCCGTATGGCGAGCGCGTCGGCCTCGTTCCCGTCGATCGCCTGAACATCGTCGCCCACGACCGGTTTCAGGAGATTGTGGACGACGCGAACAAGGCCGATTCGCCGCTGCGCGTGCAGGCGGTTGAGATTCCTGCCGAGGACCTGCAGCGACGTCTCGTCACTGTGGAGTCTCATTCACTGCTGGCAGAACGCCTCGGCGTGGCCCCACCCGCAGCCGCTGCCCCGGCCGAGGGGCAGCCCGCACCGCCTCCGCCGTTGTTCGCGTCGGCCGAGGAGCGCAGCGTAGCAGCCGCGGCCGTTCAGGCCATCGAGACGGCGTCGAGTAGCCCGACCGATCTGCCAGGCGCGGCTCTTCTGCGTCGGCCGGAGGTTCAGGCGCGAATCGCCGAGGCCGTTCGCCAGAGTACAGAGCAACTCGCATTCGACGGCATGGGCGTCGACGTCGACCGCGTGGTGGCCACCGTCTGCGCCGAGGTCGCCAACGCCACGATCGACATCCCGCGCGTCCTCGTCGTTCCGATCGGGAAGGTCGAGTCCGGGTTCAGTCCGTTCACGCTGGACCTCTCGTCGGTGCACTACCAGCCGGTGACCGAGGACCTCTGGATTCAGCACCTGCGGACGTCCGAATACCAGGTGCTGTCCACGGGCGAAGGCGGGATTCGCGAGCAGCGGCTGGAGAACTACATCGTCCGTGGCCTCGTGGATTTCGACGATGTCTCGTACGACGAGCAGGCGAACCTGCTGTACGACCTCGCCGGGCAGGTGGTGGCGCACCTTCGCGGCTACCTGAGCGAGGAAGAGACGGGAAGAGTCCTCCAGTTCCACCAACGGGCGCTCTGTGCCCTGATCCACGCGCAGATGCACGGCCACTACTGGGAGAAGGCCGAGGGCGGCTACGAGGCCAAGGTCTACCAGGGATTCACGCCGATCATCAGGCGCGGCGTCTTCACCGCGTCGGGGCCGGTCAGCGACTACCGCGTCGCGCCTGAAGACCTGTCGAAGATCGGCCAAATGGTGTTCGGCGGCTTCGCGAAGTGCCTCTACCGTGTTCAGAAGTTCCAGTCGGACACCGAGCGCCGCTTCGCGGTCATCCTCGAAAGGGACGCGATCCGCTGGTTCAAGCCGGCGTCAGGCCAGTTCCAGATCACGTATCGTCGTGGGCCCGACCGGCCGCTCTATGTCCCGGACTTCGTCGCCGAGACCGACACCGAGCTGCTGATGATCGAAACGAAGGCGCGGAAGGACGTGGACGATCCGGAAGTCGCCGCCAAGCGCCAGGCCGCCGAGGAGTGGTGCGTCCACGCCTCCGCGCACGCGGCTTCGTATGGCGGCAGGTCATGGCGGTACGCGCTCGTGCCGCACGATGTGGTGGCCGAGAACATGTCGCTGAGAGGCTTGGTGGAGCCGTGAAGCAGGGCCTGCAGGAAGTGAGTGGCCGAGCTTATGAAGGACCTCGGTCTGGACCTCAAGGGGAAGCAAGTCGCGTTTCGGCAGGGATTCATCGAGGCAAGTAGATGGCACATTGGACGTCACAATTTACGAAGGCTCACCAGAGCGTGCCAAGTGCACTGAAGGTTGTCGACAACCTCTTGGGCTTCGTGAAAGACGGAGCTGGTAAGCCTTCCGTCAAGGAACGCGCTCTGTTCGCTGCATCTGTCGTATTCACGTACGGGATATGGGAGAACTACGTCGAGCAATTGGCGATTGAGCTGGCCGAGACGGTGGCAACTGGCATCAGTCCAGACAGGGTGCCTGAACAGGTCCGCCGTCAACTGGACAAGAAGTCAGCGTGGGACTTGGCCGTCTCTCCTGGCTGGCGGGCGCTGTGGGTCACAAGTGTTCGCGAGAAGGCGATTGGGGACGAGGATGAGAAGTTCGGACTGAACACCGCCAGGGTCGGACAGGTGAAGAATCTCCTGTCGATGGCAGGAGTTGCCGATGCCTTCCGACTCGTACCCAGTGACGTGATACCGGAACACTTCAAAGATGGCTCGTTCGAGGATGCCGTCAATGAGCTGGTCACGCTGCGAGGCGAGATCGTTCACACTGGGAAGGTTCCGGACACGCTCAGAAAGAGCCACGTGCGAGCATGGCGGAAGTTTGTCGAAAGCGCAATCAATGCGGTTGACGAGTCGTGCCGCGCTCAGTGCAAAGAACTTGGAGTCTGAGCGAGGTGCGTGATGCGGTGCGCCAAGCAGCGCAACACGGCTCATGAACGCCCACCGTGACGTAACCGTGACGTGACCCGATCGATTTCGCGAGAAGTGCAGTGGTTTACGGGGATCGACGCTCGTGACGCGAGCGCCGCTAAGCGCTTGAACCTGTAACGGTTATCGCAATCGAGAGCACGCCGTCGCACACGGCCATGTGGATTTCCAAGCGTGCGCCTTCAACCACTCGGCCATCTCTCCGATCAAGTGGAATCACCAGTTTAGCGGAGGGCGGCGATCCGGCCAATGCCAAATTGTGGCGTGACTGTCGGGCTCGGCCGTCGCCGACAGGCGGTACACTGCGCGGCGTCATGCCTGTCCCGACCTATGACCTGTTCATCGAGCCCGTGTTGCGGTACCTCGCCGGGCATCCGGAGGGTGCTCTTGCGCGCGACGTGCAGGAGGCGGTCGCCGACAGTCTGGGCTTGTCGGACGCTGATCGCGCCGAGTTGCTCCCGAGCGGCATTCAGGCCGTCTACAAGAATCGTGCGGGATGGGCCCACGATCGGCTGAAACGTGCGGGGTATTCCGCGAGTCTGAGACGAGGCTTCTGGAGGCTGACGCCGGCAGGCGCGGCGTTCGCCGAGGCGACACCCGGGCCGCTGCCGGAACAGGTGATCGAAACCATGGCCAAGTACGACAAAGACGTCAGGTTGCGACCCTCCGGCGCCGACGACATCGCGGCATCCGTTGGCGGCCAATCCGATCCCTCGGCGAAGGCCAGTCCTGACGATCGTCTGGAGCAGGCGCTTGGTGAACTGCGCCAGGCGGTTGCGTCGGAACTGCTGGAGCAGCTCTCGCAGGTGTCCCCACAGTACTTCGAGACCATCGTGCTGGATCTGCTGCATCGCATGGGCTACGGCGCGAGTCGGGCCGATCTCCAGCGCGTGGGTGGTGTGGGTGACGGCGGTATCGACGGTGTGATTGCACTCGACAAGCTGGGGTTGGAGAAGGTCTACGTCCAGGCGAAACGGTGGCAGAGTGGCGTCGGTCGGCCAGAAGTCCAGGCGTTCTACGGGGCCTTGGCCGGTCAGCGCGCCAACAAGGGCGTCTTCATCACCACGTCCACGTTCACGCATCAGGCGCTGGAGTTTTGCAGGTCGGTTGAGCGAATCGTGCTGATCGACGGCGCCAGGCTGGCGGAGTTGATGATCGACCACGAGGTCGGTGTGACGCTGCGCCCGGTCAAGGTGCCGAAAGTCGATAGCGATTATTTCGAGGGCTGACCGGCGGAAACTGTACCGCCAGGGACATCGAGCGCCTGCAGCGCGGCGCTGATCCAGACTCGAGGAGGTCGTCCGAGGTCCAGTCGTCGGGCTCCATGAGTTGGCCTGACCGTTCAGGCTCTTCGGGGGCCCCTCTTCTGTCCTCGAACTCGATGTGGCTGGCTCGCTCAGCTCCTCCTAGCGTCCGACCCGCGCTTGCAGTCGCTCGGGATACCGCGCGCCGTGGATGGTGATCGATGCCAGGGCCGCGTCGATCGCCGCGAGTTCGTCGGACGTCAGCGCGATCGCCGCGGCACCGAGATTCTCGTCGAGCCGATGCCGCTTCGTGGTCCCGGGAATGGGAACGATCCAGGGCTTCTGGGCCAGCAGCCAGGCCAGCGCGATCTGCGCCGGGGTCGCGTGTCGTTCGGCGGCGATCCGGGTAAGGAGGTCGACCATCGCGCGGTTGGCCTGCCGGTTCTCCGCGCTGAACCGCGGCACGATGTTGCGGAAGTCCGACGCGTCGAACGTCGTGGCGTCGTCGATGGCGCCGGTCAGGAAGCCCTTGCCGAGCGGACTGAACGGCACGAAGCCGATACCGAGTTCCTCCAGCGTCGGCAGGATCGCCTGCTCGGGCTCGCGCCACCAGAGCGAGTATTCGCTCTGCACCGCGGCCACCGGGTGCACCGCGTGCGCACGACGGATGGTCTCGGCGCCAGCCTCCGACAGCCCGAAGTGTCGCACCTTGCCCGCACGAACGAGGTCCGCAACCGCGCCGGCCACCTCTTCGATCGGCACATCGGGATCGACGCGGTGCTGGTAGTAGAGATCGATCGCCTCGACGCGGAGTCGCGCCAGGGATCCGTCAGTGACCGCGCGGATGTGCTCCGGCCGGCTGTTCAGGATCTGCTGACCGTCCGTGCGGCCGACCTCGAACCCGAACTTCGTCGCGATGACCACCTGCCCGCGGTACGGTTCGAGCGCCTCGCCGACAATCTCCTCGTTGACGACGCCGTAGATCTGCGCCGTGTCGAAGAACGTCACGCCGTGTTCGACCGCGTGCCGGATGAGCGCAATCGCCTCGCCCCGCTCGGTGGGCGGGCCGTATCCATGGCTGAGGCCCATGGCGCCGTAGCCGATCGCGGAGACCTCGAGGCCGTAGCGGCCGAGTGTGCGTCGCTGCATGGTGTCCAGTCCTCCTGCCCGATGCGAGGGCACCCATCAGCGTACGCCGCGAGGCAGGCCGATACTAGATGGCCGCGCGGCACAGCGCCTGTGAGAGAGATTCAGCAATGCGCGCCGCGCGCGCCGACCGTGCCGACGAGGGCTGGCGCGATTGCTATGCTGAGAGGATGACGCGGGCATGGCCACGATCGGCGGCGGCCCGCCGTCCGCACACCGGGGACATCGCATGATCATCACCAGGACAGGCTCGACGGCCTCCGCTGCCGGTCGGGCCGACTACTTCACGGGACGGGTGCGCATCGACGCGCCGTTCCAGGCAGGCGCGCCGGCGCGCGTCGGCGGCGCCACCGTCACCTTCGAGCCGGGGGCGCGGACGGCCTGGCACACGCACCCGCTCGGCCAGACGCTGATCGTGCTCACCGGTGTGGGCCGCGTGCAGCGTGAGGGCGGTCCCATCGAGGAGATCCGCCCCGGCGACATCGTCTGGTTCGAGCCCGGCGAGAAGCACTGGCACGGGGCGTCGGCAGAGGTCGCCATGAGCCACCTCGCGATTGCGGAGGCCCTCGACGGGAAGGTCGTCGACTGGCTGGAGCACGTTACGGACGAGCAGTATCGCGGCACGGCATGAGCGGCCGTCCGGATCGCCGCTCCGCCATCGTCGGTCTGGCGGAGCCGGTCGACCGCCAGGTGGGCGGACACGTCCTCGGCGTGCTCGCCGTGCTGATGGGATTCGCATCGATTTCGACCGATTTCTATCTGCCGGCCATGCCGGCGATGGCCGACGGACTCGGGGCGTCCCACGGACTGGTGGAACTGACCATCACCGGTTACCTGATCGGCTTCAGCGTCGGCCAGCTGTTCTGGGGCCCCGTCAGCGATCGGTATGGCCGGCGCGTGCCCGTGGCCGCGGGCATCGCGCTGTTCATCGCCGGATCGGCCGGCTGCGCGCTGGCCGGCAGCGTCGAGGCCATGATCGGCTGGCGCGTCGTCCAGGCGCTGGGCGCGGCCGCGGGCGTGGTCATTGCCCGCGCCGTCGTGCGCGATCTGTTCGAGGGATCGCGCGCCGCGCGCATGCTGTCCACGCTCATGGTGATCATGGCGATTGCGCCGCTCATCGGGCCGGTCGTGGGCGCGCAGGTGGCGGCGATGGCCGGGTGGCGCGCGATCTTCTGGCTGCTCGTCGCGATCGGCTTCGTCAGCCTGGCCCTGCTGTTCACGATTCCCGAGACGCTCGCGCCCGATCGCCGCCGCCGCGACGGACTCGGGCGTGCCCTCGCCGGGTACGCCAGGCTCCTGACGCATCCGCAGCTGCTGGCATACACGAGCGCCGGCGGTTTCTACTACGCGGGGATGTTCGCCTACATTGCCGGATCGCCGTTCGCGTACATCACCTATCACCACGTGCCCGCCGGGTACTACGGCCTGCTGTTCGGTGCCGGCATCCTCGGCATCATGACGACGAACCTGGTCAACAGTCGGCTCGTCGGCCGCTTCGGTTCCGATCGTCTGCTGATCCTCGGTGGGACGCTTGCGGCGCTGGCGGGCAGCGTGAGCGCCGTGGCGGCCTATACCGACGTGGGCGGCCTGTGGGGCCTGTTCGTGCCGCTGTTCGTGTTCATTTCGTGCTCGGGTCTGATCGTCGCCAACTCGGTGGCCGGTGCGCTCGGCGGCTTTCCTGCCGAGGCCGGCGCGGTCTCGGCGCTGGTTGGCGCGTTGCAGTACGGCAGCGGCATCGCGGGATCGGGTCTGGTCGGCGTGTTCGCTGACGGCACGCCCCGGCCGATGGGGTGGGTCATCGGTCTCGCCGGCATCGGCACCGTGGCATGCGCGGCGACCCTGGGCCGGATGCCGAGGAGTGGACAGGCCGCCTGATCCCGCGAGATCGCACGAGAGCGTGCGGGGTGGCTGTTGACTCGGCGTTCACGTTACACTGTCCTTTCGCACGCCGGACCGCGGTTCGGACCCTGTGCAAGTTCAGACGACGAACCGCGTCAGGGCCGGAAGGCAGCAGCGCTCAGTCGACCCTGCACTGTGCCGCAGGTCATCCGGACCGCGGTCGGGCGTGCGACCCTGATGTCCCGACCGCCGTCCATGTCGACCGATCACCAGCCGCTGGCCCGGAAATGGCGCCCGACGCAGTTCGATGACGTCATCGGCCAGCGCGGTGTCGTCGAGACGCTGCGCAATGCCCTGGCCTCGGGCCGGCTCGCCCAGTCCTTCATCTTCGCGGGCCCCCGCGGCGTCGGCAAGACGACGACCGCGCGCTTGCTGGCCAAGGCGCTCAACTGCGTGGACGGCCCGACCGCCACGCCGTGCGGGCACTGCGACGCCTGCCGCGAGATCGCGGAGGGCCGCGACATGGACGTGCTCGAGATCGACGCGGCCACCCACACCCAGGTCGACAACGTCCGCGAGGTGATCGTCGAGCCGCTCTCGATCTCGCCGATTCGCGATCGCTTCAAGATTTTCATCATCGACGAGGTCCACCGGCTCTCGAAGAACGCGTTCGACGCGCTGCTGAAGTCGATCGAGGAACCGCCGCCATACGTGAAGTTCATGATGGCGACGACCGATCCGCAGAACGTGCCGATCACGATCCAGTCGCGATCGCAGGTGTTCGAACTCCGGGCGCTGCCGTTCACGTCGATCCGCGAGAAGCTCCGCGAGGTGATGGTCGAGGAGGGGATCACCATCGACGATGCGGCGCTGGCGCTGGTGGCGCGGCACGCCGAGGGCAGCATGCGCGACGCGCTGTCGGCGCTCGATCAGGTACTGGCCTTCACGACGGAGAACGTCACCGCCGAAGACGTCAGCACGGTGCTCGGCCTCGTGGGGCGCGATCTGCAGTTCGAGATGGTCGAGACGGTGGCGGCCGAGTCGCTGCCCGGCGTGTTCGACCTGGCGCATCGTGTGGTCGAGAGCGGCGTGGATCTCCGGCTCGTCTGCCGGGAACTGGCGAGGCTCGTGCGCGACCTGATGGTGCTGCAGATCGATCCGACGCGGTACGCCGATCCGGAAGTGGCCTCGGAAGACGAGCGGCCGCGGCTCGAGCCGCTGACGCGCCGCTACTCGCGCGAGGACCTGATGCGCGCGTTCGATCTGCTGTCGCGCGCCGAGTGGGACATCCGCCAGTCGTCACAGCCGCGGCACGCATTCGAGATGACGCTGGTGAAGTGGATTCACCTGCGCCAGCTCACGCCGCTCACCGAACTGATCGCCCGTCTCGAACAGGGGGGACTGGCCGCCGCCGCGCCACGCCAGCCGACGCCCGGCCTGCCGCGCCCGACTTCGCGGCCCGCGTCGTCACCGGCACGCGCGGCCTCGTCGCGGCCAACAGCGGCCCCGGCGGCGCGGCCCTCGTCAGCTCCGGCCCCGGCCGCGCGGCCCGAACGGCCGGCTGCGTCGTCGACCCCGGCCACACGCGCCGATCGTCCCCCCGCACCGCCATCGTCGGCGCCGCCCGCGGATCCAAAGGGCGCGCTGCTCAGCGCGCTCCGCGAGCAGAACCGGGGGTTCTACAGCATGGTCGTGGCTCAGGCGCGCGACATCGTGGTCGAGGGCGACGCGGTGGTCTTCACGTTTACGGCCGTTCATCGGCATCTGCGGACACAACTGGAAGCGAAGCGCGCCTGGCTCGAGCAGGTGGCCCAGCAGGCCGTCGGCCGTCCGCTGGCGTTGACGGTCCACGAATTGCCGCCTGTCGCGCAGGCTGAGCCCGAGACGGCGCCTGCCGATCCGCGACGGGCCGATCTCGAGGCGCGCGCCAGGGCGGAGCCGGCGGTGCAGGCGGTGCTGGACGTGTTCGGTGGCGAAATAGAAGGTGTCGAGGAGCTATGAACATTCAGAAAGCAATGCAGCAGGCCCAGCAGATGCAGGAGCGTCTGCAGCAGCAGATGGGCGAGATGCAGATCGAGGCCACGGCCGGTGGCGGCATGGTGACCGTCGTCGTGACCGGGCACAAGCAGCTGGTCCGCGTGACGATCGATCCCGAGGTCGTCTCGAAGGACGACGTCGAGATGCTGCAGGATCTGATCGTGGCCGCGGTCAACGACGCGCACCGGAAGGTGGACGAGGCGCTGGCCGGCCAGATGCAGAGCATGATGGGCGGCATGAGGATCCCCGGGCTCTGAGATGACCCGTCTCGATCCGCTCGCCGAACTGGTGGCCGCCCTCCAGAAGCTGCCAGGCGTCGGTGCCAAGAGCGCCCAGCGTCTGGCGCACCACCTGCTCCGCACCCCCCGCGAGGAGGTCGATGCCCTCGTCGGCGCGATCGTGTCGATCAAGGAGCGGATTACCTACTGTTCGTCGTGCGGCATGATCACGGACGTCGATCCCTGCGGCTACTGCACGGCCGGCGATCGCGATGCGCGGATTGTCTGCGTGGTGGAGCAGCCCGAGAACGTCGGGGCCGTCGAGCGGACGCGCGGCTTCCGCGGGCGGTATCACGTGCTCGGCGGGGCCATCGCGCCGCTGCAGGGCGTCGGGCCCGATGATCTGCGCATCCGCGAACTGCTCGTGCGCGTGGGCGCCGGCGGCGTCGAGGAAGTGATCCTCGCCACCAATCCCAACGTCGAGGGCGAGGCCACGGCGCTCTACCTGGCGCGGCTGCTCAAGCCACTCGGCGTGCGCGTGACGCGGATCGCCATGGGGGTCCCCGTCGGCAGCGACCTGGAATATACCGACGAATTCACCATCTCGAAGGCCATGGAAGGCCGACGCGAGATGTAGGCCGTCTGAAGGCGAGACCCCATGTACCCGATGCGTCGTCTGCGAGTCCTCCCCCTGATCCTGGCCCTCGGCCTGTCCGTGTCGGCCTGTTCGTCGGATTCCACTGGGCCCACGCCCATTGTGGTCGAGCAGCTGATCGAGATCTATTCCGGCCCGCTCGATCCCGGCGGCACGAATACGTACCTGTTTTCCCTGTCGCAGCCCGCGACAGTGCAGGTGATGCTTGGCGGTGTGATCGGCGGAGACCCGCTGCAGTCGCTGTCGCCCGTACTGCACCTCACGCTGGCGCGTTGGTCGGGCAGTGGCTGCGAGCCGGTGTCGCAGCTCGATCTCGCGCCGCGTCTGACCGCAGCGTTGCAGGCGTACGTCGAGGTCGGGACGTACTGCGCGATCGTCTCCGATCCGAACGCGGCGTTGACGGGCACCGTGGCGGCGACGCTGCGGGTCGTCTCGCCCGCGCTCGTCAGGCTGAGCGGATCGGCCGGGACCGCGACGTTCGCGAACACGCTCACGCCCGCCGGCAGATCCAGCCGCACCTTCGTCGCTTCGGCACAGGGCACCGTCTCGCTCACGCTCGAAAGCTTCTCGGATCCAGACGTCGAACTCGGGCTCGGGCTCGGCCTGCTGGCCAGTGACGGCAGCGGCTGCCGGCTCGCGCAGATCGTGCACGCGCGTCCCGGCTCGTCGCCGCAGTTGACGGCGCGCGTGGATGCGGGCGACTACTGTGCGATGGTCTTCGATCTCGGCACGCTCGCCCGGACCGGTTCGTTCACGATGAGGATTGCGTACCCTTAGGGCCTGTCAGGAAATCCTGACGTCTTCGGGCCGCCGATCCATCCCGCCTGGCGGCGTTGCTCCTCCCTCAAATACGCCTGGTATTCTCGGTCGTCGCGCCTGACCAGCCGGGCGTCTCGACGCCCCAAAGACGTCAGGGATTTCCTGACAGGCCCTTAGCCGCTGGCCGTTCGGCGGCGACCTTCCAGGCCCAGAGACCGAGGCCCACGGCGGCCCACACGATCATGCGGACCTTCCGCACGATCCCCAGCATGAAGCCGTCGTACGGCAGCAGGCCGATCGCGCCGGCCAGCAGGGCCGTGCCGCCCTCTTCCACGCCCACGCGCATCGGCACCGGCTTGGCAACCACGTTGACGACGCGGTTGAAGCCGTCGAAGACGAGAGCAGGCGCCAGCGACGTTTCGCCGGCGAGGAGCCAGAAGGTCAGCCAGCACTCCACCAGGCTCAGCAGGTGGAAGCTGATTTCGCACGCGGCGACCGTGCCGAGCGGCGCGCGTCCCGTGGCCGCGCCGTAGGTGCGTTCTTCGAACTGCTGCACGCGTGAGGCGACGTCGCGCAGGCGACCGCCGGGCAGTCGCGCGAGGAGCCGGCTGGCCATGGCCGGTCGCTGCCAGGCCAGCCATACGGCGCCGACCAGGACCAGGGCCATGGCCACGAGTGAGAGTTGCCCGGCCATCCGCGCCGCGGGTGACAGATCGAAGAACACGAACATCGCGGCCGAGGCGATGATGACGTAGATCGCGACCGAGACGCTGTAGAAGAAATTTTCGGCAATGAGGGCAGGCAGCGTGTGACCGGGATCGGCCAGGCGCCGCAAGTACAGCGCCTTGGCCGGCTCGCTGGCCACCAGGCCGAGCGGCGTCACGTTCCCGAGCGCGTCGCCGCTGATGGTGGCGGCCACGGCGGGACCGACGGGCAGCGGCAGGCCCGTCAGGGCCATCCATGCGCGCGCGCGCAGCACGAACCGCACGAGGGAGATGACGAGGATGGCCGCGAACCAGACGCCGACCTTCGCGAAGCCGGTCTGGATGTCTTCGGCCCTCAGGTCGAGCCGGCGGAACGTCCAGACGAGCAGCAGCAGACCGGCGACGAGCAGGATCAGGGAAACCGTGGCGCGGCGTGCGCGTGCGGGCCTGGGAGACGGAGCGGACATCGCCCGCCAGTGTACCGGGAAGTTCCTTCTATAATCGTGCGGATGTTGCCCGCCTCCTACGCCACCGGAACGGCCGTGCTGCTGGCCGTTGGCGGGCTGCTGGCCTGTTTTGCCGGGTACCGGCTCTTCCGCCTCGTCCTCGGGCTCTATGGATTCCTGTTCGGCGCGTTCATGGCGACGTCGATCATGGGGTCGGCGAACCTGTGGGCGCTCGGCGTTGCGGCCGTGGCGGGCGGCGTGGTGGGTGCGCTGCTGATGGTGGCGGCGTACTTCATGGGCGTCGGGCTCGTCGGCGCGGGGCTCTCGGCGCTGGCGATGAACCTGATCTGGCGCGCCGTCGGGGGCGACCCGCCGACGTGGCTCCTCGTGATCGTGTGCGTGATCGGCGCGCTGGCGGCGTTGTCCGTGGTGCGGTGGGTCGTCATTTTCGGGACGGCGATTGCCGGGGCGTGGACGATCATCGTGGCGGCGCTGGCGCTGATGGGCGATCCGGCGGCCGTACGGGCGGCCTCGGCGGGCGACGTCTGGATTCTCTATCCGCTCGGGCAGACCGGGGGCCAGATGTGGCAGGTCGCGGCCTGGTTCGGACTCACCGTCGTGGGCGTCATCGTGCAGACCGTGACGAGCCGCGGCGGCCGACGGCGATAAGCTGGGGGCAGACCCGGCGACGTCACCTGCGTCGTCGATGCACTGAGGAAAGAGACCGTCATGAAATTCTCGAGGCACGTCACGGTGAACTGGCAGGGCGGCATCACGGACGGCACCGGCTCGGCAAAGGCCGGCACGGGGGCGTTCGATCTGCCGGTGACGTTTCCCCGGCGGATCGGCGAGCCCGAGGGCGCCACGAGCCCGGAGGAATTGATTGCCGCCGCGCATGGGACCTGCTACGCGATGGTGATTGCCGCCACCCTCGGCCGGCGCAGCGCGTCGGCGAAGGCGACAACGGTCTCCTGCACGGTGACGGGTGAGAAGACGGACGCCGGGCTGAAGATCCTGTCATCGGCGCTGAAGGTCGAGGCCGAAGGGCTGCAGGGGATCACGGCGGCGGACTTCGAGGCGCTCGCGAAGGAAGCCGAGGGCACGTGTCCGGTGTCGGTCGCGTTGCACGGCAACCTGACGATCAGCGTGGACGTGACGGTGAAATAGGGCCGGACGATTCGTGTGTGCAAGACTTGCGCGTGGCAGGGGCTCCGGCTAGAATCAGGAGTCCTGCCGCGGGCCGTCGCCCGCACAGTGTGCCTGTTCCGCTGCTCCGCGGCCCGGCCAGGCGCCACACCGATGTTCCTCGGTAGCTCAACGGCAGAGCATCCGGCTGTTAACCGGAGGGTTGCTGGTTCGAATCCAGCCCGAGGAGCCAATCCTTCAATGAGTTAGCGGGATTCCGTTTCGTCCGGCAGTGAACAATTGTGAACAATTTCGAGCATCCGGTTCAACCGGATGCTCCGTAAAGAGGCGGCGCCGACCAGTGCATTGTGCCGACGAGGGCGCTACACGCCGAGGCCTTTCCTGTACGCGTCGAACAGGCGCGCGGTCAACGTGCGCAGCCGTTCGTCGAACGCGCCATTCCGGTACTCGTAGACCGTGCTGGATCCCAGCGGCGAGTCAGGATCCGCCAGGGCTTCCAGGATCGGTCGGATGTTTGCTGTCAGGGCTTCATCAATCAGTTTCTGGCCGTCGTGACCAAGGAGATAGGCACCGGCGAGATCGAAATCGATGAGCGTGCCGCGGTGCTCGACGCCGTACAGACGTTCCGAGTCCTCCTCGTAGTGAATCAGACAGTGAAGCACACCAGCCGGATCGCGCGGCATGAGCCGATCGGAGTACGCAACGAGTTTCAGAAGCGCGTACAGCGGAATCGTGACCAGAGGTAGCGCGCGACCGATGCCAGGGTTGGCTGTGGTCTGTGACTCGAAGATGCGATTGAAACCGAGCATGTTGTACGGCGTGCTCGGTGGAATCCGAAGCAGACCGTCTGGCGCAAGGGTTTCGCTTTACGGGAGCACGTCGATCCTGCCGGTGCCACGCTCTGGCTGGCGTGTTCGCACGAAGCCGTACTGCGGTTGTTCGAGCACGCCCTTGACGCGATCGAACTCGGGCAGCGTGTCCACGAGGACGACCGCATCGGCGTCGTTCGTCTTCCTGGACGGCGGCGTCTTCAATAGCAGTTCAGGCACGAGCGCACCGATGATGCAATAGCGAACACCGGCGTGCTCGAGGCCATCCGCGAGTGCCACGACGGTTTCAAGAAGACGTGGATCAAGTCGTGGGGGCATCGGGCGCTTCGATCAATGGCAACAGCAGTTCCGCCGCGTCGTTCGCCTGACCAGTGCCGTGATATCGAAGCTCGGCATAGGCCAGCAAGGCCGGTGCGGTCGGAACGGCGTCGTCTTGTGTCGTCTGGCGGACCAGATTCGGGATCGGTGGTTCAATGACGATGAGGTTCGCCTCACCCTGCGTCGGCTGGGCCTTGAGTTCACGCGCAACCGCGTCCGTGATCGCATCAGGCGCCGCATAGATCTCTGTGACGTCGGTCTGGTAGTAGTGCGTCAGCGCCAATGCGGTGGTGGCGCCTGTCGTGCACCATGCGATGTCGTGCGCTTTCAGCACCTCTTGTACACGGCGTAACAGATCGTCAGGAACGGCCTTCTGCACGCGAAGGCGTCGCTCGTTGAGTCGGGGACGCAGCGTGTTCACGTAGGCGTGCGTCCACAGCGGGAGCAGCTCACGACGCCCGATCAATGTCCGACGATGCCGCCCACGAGCGTCGAGTAGGCCGCGACGCTGGAGATCGCGAAGACACGTCATGACGGTTGGCGCAGTCACACCTGCCGCCGCAGCCAGTTCGTGATATGGGCCTTCGAACAAAGTGGGCCGGAGGAGGCCCGCCAGCACCACCTTCACCCATCCCTTCGTGATGCCGCGTGGCTTGGTGTTGGTGCGGTCGGGCCGTTTGCCTTCGACGTGGATCAGTACACCCGGTGCGTCCAGATGGACGTTGCCGGCATCGTCCGCGTAGTCGATGCCCCGGCGCCGGAGGAACTCGGCCTGTTTCGGCGGGACGTACGCGGCAAGGAGTAGCGCTCGCGTCGTGGCCTTTAACTTGGGCAGCGTCTCGATCAGTTGTGCCAGCCGATTGGCAAGGACCTGGATGTCCTGCTGGGGCAAATGGTTCTTGAACGCGACCACCCAGCGAACCGCTCCCCGTGGGCCTTGCCACACCAGCACCCCATCCGCCTGCCCGTGTGGAGCCGGCGTTATTTTGGCCGTAGGCAGCCAGGCTGCGAGACGTTCGCGTGTGACGGGGGGAATGGGATACCGCACAGATTAAGTATATGATGTAATTAAATAATATTTCATCAGTCGTCCGGGATGGTCGCCGAGCCCTGACGTGATCGTCCTCCGGCTCACCGAACCAGAGGGCTTTCCCAGACGCGAATCAGCAGGGTCTTGAGATTCCCGAAGGCCCGTGGTCCCAGTTCCACGGCCCACTGGTGTTCGATGTCCCTCAGGATGTCGTGAATCGTCGCGTAGGCCATGGCGCCCCGCCTTGTCAGCCGGACGATGCGCGCGCGACCGTGATCGGGGGCATCCGACCGCTCCAGATATCCGGCGGTTTCCAGGCTGCGCAGAACCTGATTCATCGCCTGCTTGCTGATACCGGCTCGTTCCGCCAGCACGCCAGGACGCTCTCCATCGGGCCCCGGATACTGAAAGATGGCCATGTGCGGGACGCGGAGCTCCGTGAAGCCCGCGGCGTTCAGATCGCCAATGATGCGACGGTGGATCGCCTGCGCCGGCACGCGCAGCAGCGCGCCAATCAGCATGTCCTTCGATGGAACGGCGCCGGAGCGCCCGGTGGCTCTTGACATGTTGGTAAAGGAAGTTTACCTTGGCGCGCAATGGTAAATTTCGTTTACTGAAAGGGAGACTGCCGATGCCATCTGCCGAATATCGTGTGAGTCCCGCCGACGAGTCGATTCGGCTCGGTCCGCTGTCGATTCGCTTCCTGGCCACCGGTGCCGAGACCCACGGCACACTGGCGCTGTTCGAGCTCATCGTCCCCGCCGCCGCACGTCTGGCGGCACCGCCACACAGTCACGATCAGTACGACGAAACGATCTACGGCCTCGAGGGCGTCCTGACGTGGACCGTTGACGACGTGCCGATCGAGGTGCGCGCGGGCGACGCGCTCGTGATTCCGCGCGGCGCCGTGCATCGATTCGACAATCACGGTGAGGTGGCCGCAACGGCCGTGTGTGTCGTCACGCCCGCGGCGATCGGTCCGGGGTTCTTCCGCGAGTCCGCCGAGGTGCTCAACGCGGCCGGTGGCGGCCCGCCGGACGGGGCGCGGCTCGCCGCGATCATGGCGCACCACGGCCCGAAGCCGGTGCCGCCGCCGCAGGGGTAGGCCGCGAGAGGGATGCGCGGCCGGGGACCGGCCGGGCGGGGCAGTGGCCGCCAGGGCGTGACGACCGTGGATTACGATGCACGCATGCTCGAGATGCTTCGTGACCTCGTCGCGCACAAGGGACACGCGAACGCCACCATGCTTGGCGTCATTGGCGCGCACGAGGCCATCGCGGCCGATCCTGACGTGAGCGCCTTGCTCCACCACGTGCTGCTGGCCAACCGCTTCTGGATCCTGACGATCCTCGGGCGGCCGTTCGATGTCGAGGTCGAGTCCCGGATCTCCCCGTCATTCGACGATCTGGTCCGGCGGTTTGCGGACGTGCAGACACTGGAAGCGACGTGGCTGGCCTCGGCGGACGGATCCGATCTCGATCGGATCCTGCGCGATCCGCAGATCCCCGGCGACCAGTGCACGGTGGCGCAGGCATGCGTGCAGGTCTGCCTGCACTCGCACGGTCATCGCGCCCAGATCGCGAAGCGCGTTCGTTTCCTCGGTGTCGTGCCGCCGCCGACCGATTTCATCAACTGGCTCCCGGGTCGACCGGCCGCGCTCTGGCCGTCCGGTCAGTGACGCGGTTCAATCGGCCCGAAGCGCGTCCGCTGGTCGGATCGAGGCGGAGAAGCATTGTCCACGTGTCAGCAGGGCCGACGGCCGACAACCGCGATAGGATGGGGCGCCATGACGTCCGTCCGGACCTACCGCGCTGGCGGCTCGATTGAGGATTACTGTCGCGCGTGCCGCACCGATCGGATGCACACGGTCGTCGTCGTGGATACGGACGGCCAGCCGTTGCGCGTCGCGTGCGGCTACTGCGGCAGCGAGCACAACTACCGCGGCGGCCCGCGTATCGCGCCGTCGGGCGTGCAGGCGCCGGAGACACCAGTCGATGTCCGGTCCGGGCGCGACTCGTCCCCGGGATCGGCCGGATCGGCCCACGCGGCGGCCCGCCGGTCGTCGACGACCATGCCGATCGTGACCGAGCGCGAACGTGCAGGATCTCCCATCATGCTGCCAGACACGACTCAGGATCTCGAACTGTTGCTCCGCCGCATCATTCGCGAGGAAGCCGGCGTCTCACCGGTCGTGCCCGCGGAGAAGTGGCGCGGCGGGACGCTCGTGCTCAGGCCCGCCAACGAGGCACTGCAGGAAAAGGTCTGGCCGATCGAGACCTTCTTCCACAAGGTCGTGATGATCCGGAATCGCCTGCGCACGCTCGAACAACAGGTCAATGCGTCGGATCTGCCGGACGACGTGAAGGTGAAGTTGCAGGGGTATGTCAGCGGTTGCTACGGATCGCTCACGAGCTTCAATGTGCTGTTCGCCGACGAAGACGATCAGGTGAAGGGCAGCAGCGGGGAGTAGCCGACGCATCATGGCGACACCCGCGAAGCCGCGCTGCACGTGGGCCTCGAGCGATCCGGTGATGGAGGCCTATCACGACGAGGAGTGGGGCGTGCCACTCCGGGACGCGCGGGCGCTCTGGGAAATGCTGATGCTCGAGGGCTTCCAGGCCGGGCTGTCGTGGGCCATCATCCTCCGCAAGCGCGACGCCTTCCGCGAGGCCTTCGCCGGTTTCGATCCGGACGTGGTCGCACGCTTCACGTCGAAGGACGTCGAGCGGCTGCTGGCGAATCCGGGCATCGTCCGCGCTCGCGCCAAGATTGACGCGACCATCACCGGCGCGAAGATCTTCTGCGCGATGCGCGACGGCGGCGAGGACTTCGCCGCGTTCTGCTGGTCATTCGTCGACGGCCGGCCCGTCACCGGCGATGGCCTGTCGTTCCCGGTCACGACCCCGCTCGCCGAACAGATCTCGAAGACGCTCAAGCGTCGAGGTTTCAAGTTCGTGGGACCGACCATCGTCCATGCCTGGATGCAGGCCGTCGGGCTCGTCAACGACCACTCGTCGGCCTGCTTTCGTCGTGTGCAGGTCGCAGGCGAAGACCCGGGACGTCCCGGACGCTGACGGCCGCCCGCCCGCCCGCGCGCGAGTCGCGTGACGAGGCGCCGCGCGTGCGCCGGTGCGTCCGCGCCTCGGCTATACTCGGCAGGTTCGATGCGTGCACGCCTGCTCCCGCGTCGTTTCCTGGGATGGACCGTACTGCTGGCCGGCCTGCTGGCCGCCCCGGCCACGGCACGCCCCGATCAGACTGCCTCGACAGATGTCGGCGGTAACCGCCAGCTCGAACTGGTGGCCAGCGAACGTGCCGCCAGTCTCCTGAGCCGGAAGACCGCCTCCCACGCCGTCGTCGGCCATCGGTTCGAGCGCGATCGTACTGTCGGCCCGCGTCGGTCCGCCGCGTCTTCGCTCCCGTCCAGCGGTCTGGACGACGGTTCGGACGCGCAGGACTCGATGGAGACGCGTCACGGAACCTGCGTCGCCCCGATGCTGGCGCCGTCGATCGTGCTCGTCGGCCTCCTGCCGCCGCACGCGATCGTCGACGTCGCCGACGCCCACGCACGCGTCATCCTCCGCACGTCCCGCCAGGTTTCCCGCGCCCCACCCGCGATCGGCTAGCGCCGTTTCTGCGACCTTGGCCATCCCGGTCGGCGCGGTGTTCCGTGCGAGAACCGCGCATGTCACGCACGACCGACATCCCGGGAGCCATCGTCATCAGTCAGGCCGCGGCCGCCAGCGATTCGAATCGCTGTCACGGCCGCCCTCGAGAGTCGTCTGCGTGGTGGTGTCAAACATCGAACGTCGATTCCATGGTCAGGAGGCGATGCCGCCGCTCGCGGTCGCGTCGACGCTCGAGGTGTGCCGGCCATGACGATCGATCTGATCGGCAGCGGCGCGGCCTACGTCGGCATCCTGGCGGCCGCCGCCCTCGAAGGGGAGTGGACGTTCATCGCGGCCGCGACCCTGGCCGGTCAGGGGATCCTCGATCCGGTGGCGGTCATTGCTGCAGGCACGGTTGGCGCGACGCTCGGGGATCAGGTCCTGTTCAACCTGCTGCGCCTGTCACTGGCGGGCGGCCGCGTGCACCGGTGGCT
The DNA here is from genome assembly GCA_001724025.1 of Acidobacteria bacterium SCN 69-37. GTDB lineage: Bacteria > Acidobacteriota > Vicinamibacteria > Vicinamibacterales > SCN-69-37 > SCN-69-37. The sequence continues at coordinate 38,060 of MEDJ01000017.1, forward strand.
GTCGCGGATGCCTGCCGTTGCACGTCACAGCGATCGCCTGGTCCGGCAGGTTCGCCGGCACGAGTCGGCCATGATCTTCGCGATCCGGTTCGCCCCGGGCCTGCGCATCGCGCTCACCGCCGCCTGCGCGTATGCCCGCGTGCCGCCGCTCAAGATGAGTCTGATCAACATCGTCGCGAGCCTCGCCTGGGCGTCGAGCGTGCTGGCGGTCGTCGCGTATGTCGTGCCATCGGTCTTCGCGCGCCTCGGGATCTCGGAACGGTGGGTCGCGCTGGTGCCGGCCGTGCTCATCCTGATTGTCGTCTCCGTGGTGCGCGTGAAGAGCCGGACCGCCGAGGACGCCGCGAGCGGATGACGGGGCCCGCCAGGGATGTCCCGATGGATAATGCGACGGTCCGGGAGGTACAGCATGGCAGCGAACGGATCGGAAGAGGACACGACGGCCGCCGCGAAGATCAGCCAGCGCATCGTCGACCTGGGCGACTGGCGCGGCGAGATGCTCGGCCGGATCCGCGCGATCGTCACGGCCGCCGATCCCGGGATCGTGGAGGAATGGAAATGGGAGAAGCCCACCAGTCCCGGCACGCCCTGCTGGTCACGCGACGGTCTCATCTGCACCGGTGAAACCCACAGGAACGTCGTCAAGACGACGTTCGCGAAGGGCGCTTCGCTGGCGGATCCCGGTCGCCTCTTCAACGCGAGCCTCGAGGGCCGCGTGCGCCGCGCCATCGATTTCCACGAAGGCGACGTGATTGACGCACGGGCGCTGACGGCGCTCGTCCGCGAGGCCGTGGCGCTCAACGTGGCGACTCGCAAGGCCGCACCAGGCCGCCGCGCACGCCGCTGAGCCGCCGGGCGCCCCTATCGTCCCGGGAGACATCGGCCGATCATTGTGACGAGAGGCGGGAACATGACTGCACCGACACGATCATGGGGACTGGCGGCGACGATGGCCGCGCTGCTGTGGCTGCCAGGCACGGCCGACGCGCAGCGTCAGGCCGTGGGCGTGACGACCGCCGGTCAGGCCATTGCCGTCGAGCGCGACGGGGACTTCGTCCGCGTACGCACGCCGGGGCAGCAGGTCGAGGCGTCGGGTGACGACTGGCGCAAGCGGGTCAGCGTCAGCCGCGGTGCCAGCGACGCGCTGCTCGTCGAACTCGGCGCGCGCGAGGCCGACGGCACCATCCGCGTGGCGCTCAGCGGCGACATCCTCTTCGATTTCAACAGCACGGCCATCAGGCCGGCCGCCGGCGACTCCCTCGCCAAGATTGCCCAGGTCATTCGCGACCGGTCACGCGGCGACGTCTACGTCGTCGGGCACACCGACTCGGTGGGCGCCGACGCCTACAACCAGAAGCTCTCCGAAGACCGCGCCGCGGCGGTTATTGCGTGGCTCAACCGTACGGAAGGGATCCCCGCGTCGCTCATGCTCGGCCGCGGCATGGGCAAGACCCAGCCGGTGGCGTACAACACGCTGCCCAACGGCGCCGACAATCCCCAGGGTCGCGAGCAGAACCGGCGCGTGGAGATCTTCCTGGCCACGCGTGACGGCGTCGACCTCCGCAGTGCCGTCGAGGTGACGCGCGTGGCGGGCGCCGGTGGCTCAGACATCGTCGTCGAGCGCAGTGCCGATCGCCAGACGGTGCAGGTCGGCGGCCGCACGATCGACGTGCAGCAAGGCGCTGGCGGGCAGCGCCTGCAGGTGGGGGATACCGTTGTCGAGGTACCGCAGGGCGCGGCTGCCACGACGACGGGTCGGGCGGGCAGTGTGGTGGCGGGTGCGGGAGCGTCGCGCAATCTCCGTGCGTCCCAGCCGCTCCAGTGCTCGGGGACGCGCGTGGTGACGCTCGAGGGTGTGTTGATCGATACGCCTGGCGTGGCCGTCGAGGCGTCGGGGACCTGCAAGGTCATCATCCGCAACTCGGAGATTCGGTCGCAGACGGTCGCGATTGCGGCCAGCGGCATGTCCAACATCGAGATCATCGACAGCGTCGTCACCGGTCGCGTGACGTCCGTTGGCGCCAGCGGGACGGCGGTCGTGAGCGCGAATGGCAGCGAGTTCCGGGGCGCGCTGGCAAAGAGCGGGCTGGCAACGTTCAACGATCGCGGCGGTAACCGGCTGCCGTAAGGACGTGAAGAAGACGACGCCGAGCCATCCCGCCGACGGTCACGACGTCATTCGCGTCCAGGGCGCCCGGGAGAACAACCTCAGGGACGTCAGCGTCGACATCCCGAAGCGCCGGTTGACGGTGTTCACCGGCGTCTCGGGATCGGGCAAGTCGTCGCTGGTGTTCGGCACGATTGCCGCCGAGTCACAGCGGCTGATCAACGAAACCTACAGCGCGTTCCTGCAGGGCTTCATGCCGGCCGTCGGCCGGCCCGACGTCGACGTGCTCGAGGGGCTGACGCCCGCGATCATCGTCGATCAGGAGCGGATGGGCGCCAGTGCGCGGTCGACGGTCGGGACGGCGACCGACACGAACGCGCTGCTGCGCGTGCTGTTCAGCCGGCTCGGCACGCCGCACATCGGATCGTCGAACGCGTTCTCGTTCAACGTGCCGTCGGTCAAGGCCGTCGGCGCGATCACCGTCGAGAAAGGGGCCGCGACGACGACGGAGAAGCGGACGTTCTCGGTCAACGGCGGCATGTGCCCGCGGTGCGAGGGCATGGGATCGGTGACCGACATCGACCTGGCCCGGATCTACGACGCGGACAGGTCGCTGAACGAGGGCGCCATCACGGTGCCGGGCTACAACGCTGGCGGCTGGTACGTGCGGACGTTCGCCTCGTCCGGCTTCCTCGATCCGGACAAGCCCATCCGTCGGTACACGAAGCGCGAACTGCACGACTTCCTCCACAAGCCGCCGACCAGGGTGAAGGTCGACAACCTGAACCTCACCTACGAGGGGCTGATCCCGCGGATCCAGAAGGCGTTCCTGTCGAAGGACGTCGAGGCCCTGCAGCCGCACATCCGCGCGTTCGTCGAGCGCGCGGTGACGTTCACGACGTGCCCGGATTGTGGCGGCACGCGGCTCAACGAGACCGCCAGGTCGTCGAAGATTCGCGGCCTCGGTATTGCCGACGCCTGCGCCATGCAGATCAGCGACCTGGCCGTGTGGCTGCGTGACGTGAACGCCCCTGCCGTGGCGCCGCTCCTCGCAAAGCTGCGGCACACGCTCGAGTCGTTCGTGGAGATCGGGCTCGGCTATCTCTCGCTCGACCGACAGTCGGGCTCGCTCTCGGGCGGCGAAGCGCAGCGGACGAAGATGGTCGGCCACCTCGGGTCGTCGCTCACCGACGTGACCTACGTGTTCGACGAGCCGACCATCGGCCTGCACCCGCACGACATCGAGCGCATGAACGGGCTGTTGCGGCGGTTGCGCGACAAGGGCAACACCGTGCTCGTCGTCGAACACAAGCCGGAGATGATTGTCATCGCTGACCACGTCGTCGATCTCGGGCCCGGTGCCGGGACCGCCGGCGGCCAGGTCGTGTTCGAGGGCACCGTCGACGGATTGCGGACGAGCGGGACGCTGACGGGACGGCACCTGGCCGATCGCGCGTCGCTGAAGGCGTCGGTGCGCACGCCGACGGGCGTGATGGCCGTGCGCGGCGCGTGCACGCACAACCTGAAGCAGGTCGATGTCGACATTCCGCTCGGCGTGCTCGTCGTGGTCACGGGCGTGGCCGGATCGGGCAAGAGCTCACTGATTCACGGGTCGGTGCGCGGCCGTGAGGGTGTCGTGTCGATCGACCAGGCGCCGATTCGCGGATCGCGGCGCAGCAACCCGGCGACCTATACGGATCTGCTCGAACCGATCCGCAAGGCCTTCGCGAGAGCCAACGGCGTGAAGCCGGCGTTGTTCAGCGCGAATTCCGAGGGGGCCTGTCCCACCTGCAACGGCGCGGGCGTGATCTATACGGATCTCGCGATGATGGCCGGGGTGACGACGGTCTGCGAGGACTGCGAGGGGCGCCGGTTTCAGGCCACGGTGCTGGACTATCGCCTCGGTGGGCGCGCGTCCGGTGGCGCGACAGGCGCATCGCGGACCACGGGCGGGCTGAACATTGCCGAGGTGCTCGATCTGCCGGTGACCGAGGCCGTGCAGTTCTTCGGTGCCGGGCAGGCAGACGTGCCGGCGGCACACGCGATCCTGCAGCGCATGGCGGACGTGGGACTTGGCTACCTGCGGCTCGGCCAGCCGCTCACGACGCTCTCGGGCGGCGAACGCCAGCGCCTGAAGCTTGCCACGTACATGGGCGAGGACGGTGGCGTCTACGTGCTCGACGAGCCGACGACGGGGCTGCACCTGGCCGATCTCGAGCAGCTGCTCGGGCTCCTGGATCGACTCGTGGACGCCGGCAAGTCGGTCATCGTGATCGAGCACCACCAGGCGGTGATGGCGCACGCCGACTGGATCATCGACCTCGGTCCCGGTGCGGGGCACGATGGTGGGCGGGTGGTGTTCGAGGGCACACCCGCCGAGCTCGTGGCGACGCGGTCGACGCTGACGGGCAAGCACCTGGCCGCCAGCCTCGCGCCCGACGCGCCGGGGAGAAGGACCTCGAGACGGTCGGTGTCGACATCCCGAAACGCCGGCTGACCGTTCGCCGGCGTCTCGGGATCAAAGAGGGCGTCGCCCGTGGACCCGCACGATGACGTGCATCGTGGTGTCGGATCGTCAGTGCGAGCCCGGCTGGTAGTGACCCGCTTCGGTACGGAAGGGAATGGCGAGCCGGTTCCAGCCGTTGATGGCGATGACCGCCAGCGACAGGTCGACCAGCTCCTTCTCGCTGAACTGTGCGCGGACCTCGGCGTACAGCGTGTCCGGCACGTCGCCCTGCGAGATCAGGGTCAACGCTTCGGTCCAGGCCAGGGCCGCACGCTCGCGCGGACTGTAGAGCGAGGTCTCGCGCCACGCGTTCAGCAGGTACAGGCGCTGCTCGGTCTCGCCCGCAGCCCGCGCATCCTTGCTGTGCATGTCCAGGCAGTACGCGCAGCCGTTGATCTGCGAGGCCCGCATCTTGACCAGTTCGAGCAGCGGCCGTTCGAGGCCTGCCTGATCGACGTAACGCTGGAGGCCGACCATGGCCTGCAGACCTCCGGGCGAAGTCTTTGCGTAATCTGCGCGTTGAGACACGGTGTCCTTTCTCAGGCGAGGGCGGCGAGCGCGGCGGGGTAATCCGGTTCCTGCGTGATCTCGGGGACCAGCTGGACGTACCGCACCACATTCTGCTCGTCGAGCACGACCACGGCTCGAGCGGCGACTCCGGCCAGCGGCCCGTCTTCGAGGGCGACGCCGTACCGATCCAGGAACGCGTGGTCCCGCATCGTCGAGAGCGTGACCACGTCCTTGATGCCCTCGGCACCGCAGAACCGGGCCTGGGCAAACGGAAGATCGGCCGAGATGCAGAGCACGGCGGTGTTCTTCAGGCCTGCAGCCTCCTGGTTGAAGCGGCGGACCGACGCGGCGCAGACGCCCGTGTCGATGCTCGGGAAGATATTGAGGATCTTGCGCTTGCCGGCGAAGTCGTTCAGGCGCCGATCGGAGAGATCGCTGGCGACCAGCATGAAGTCCGGGGCGGCCTGGCCAGAGACGGGAAGCTGGCCGCCCACGCGGACGGGTTGCTGACGGAACGTAACGGTTGACATGGGATCCTTCCTGGCCCCGACGGGGAGCCTGGCCTGTGATACGAGAGGTGGGCGTTGGTGAACTGCCCGGTTTCAGTGATCGATCTTACCGCCTTCCCGCGTGTCGGAGCGCGCGTGAGCCGTGAGGTCGAGCCTGAACGGTCGGACACCGGCAATTCGATGTGGTATGTCGACGCCGCGGGAGGGTGGTCGTCGCTTCGGCGCATGCGCCCGATGATACCGGGTCCCCACGTTCGGTGCGACAATCGCGAGTGCTGCGGATGGACGGCGGCTCGCGCGTGTGTCGACAGTGACCGCGTTCGTCCATGCCGCGTGGTGACCATGACGAAGTCGGGTGACGAATGAGCACGATGCGGACGAAGCGGCCGTTGAGGGAGCCGGTGCGCGAGGCCCCGGGGCCGACGCTGAAGAACTACATCACGCCGGGCGGGCTGCAGCGTCTGAAGGACGAGCACCGGTTTCTCGTGAGCCGCGAGCGTCCGGCCGTGACGCAGGTCGTCGCGTGGGCGGCGGGCAACGGCGATCGCAGCGAGAACGCCGACTATCTCTACGGCAAGCGCCGGCTGCGCCAGATCGACTCGCGCATCCGGTTCCTGACGAAGCGCATCGATGCCGCCGAAGTGGTCGATCCGGCAGCGCCGCGGCCGGCTGCGGCGGGCACGCGCGTGTTCTTCGGCGCGACGGTCACGTATGCGGATGCCGCGGGGCAGGAGCACGTCGTGCGGATCGTGGGGCTCGACGAGGTGGACCTCGAGCGCCGCTACATCAGCTGGATGTCGCCGCTGGCGCGCGCGCTGATGAAGTCGACAGCGGGTGACCGTGTCGTCCTGCGCGCGCCGACGAAAACCGACCACCTCGAGATCCTCGATGTCGAGTACATGCCGATTCCGATCGAACCGTTCCGCGAGCCGCCGGGGGCGGAGTCGGCAGCCGTGCCGTAGACGCGCCACACCCATCGTCTGGAGGCCGCGGTCACGTGAGCCGGGTGAACGACGTGCGCGGGACGGTGCGACCGGTCGCCGCCACTGCACATACCGGTCGCGCCGACGCCTGGAACGGGTCGGCGCGATCGGGGACACGGGTCGCGCGGGTGAGGTGCACGGCGCGGCGCGATCACCTGAACGGGTCACCGCGGTCACTGGAACCGGTCGCCGCGATCACCGAAATGGACGGCGCCGATCACCCGAACCGGTCCCGCCGATTACCCACACCCCGCGCGTCGACCACCCTATCGACGGGCGCCGACCGCCCGAACGGATCGCGCCGGTCAGGCAAAGCGATCGGCGCGATTGGTGAACGTGTTTTTGCATACCACTGTGATCGGGTGCGCAGGTCACAAAACGAGAAATATTCCGCAGTCAGGCAACTCGCGTCAGATCAACAAGTTACCCCCTGATCCAACTGCTTTTTTTGCTTCCCTGACTGCTGATCGTGCCCTCCGCGCGTGGTGGCACGTCCTTCTCCGACTCGTCACAGCTGGTTCGCCAGCTGCTCATTCCTGTCGCCCCGGCTCGTCACACTGCCCGCCGCAGGCGCTGCCGGCCACCTCCGCGGGTCGTTGCTGCGAGTTGCGTGGTCCGTCGACGTGACCGCCGCACATGCTGGGTGTGACCTCCGCGCAGTGACACCCCGGGTTCGACGAGTCGTCGCTGTGGGTGAATGGGGTCCTCGACGTGCCCGCCGCGGGCTGCGGACGCCGCGGGGCGGGCGACGTCGTGCGGATCGCGGGGCTCGACCCTGTCCTCTCGGGCGCGGTCATCGTCCAGCGTCGTGTTCGGCGGTCGTCGCCGACGTCACGCTCCAGGCGAGGAGCCGCGCCATCAGGAAGGCGACGTAGACGAACGCCCCGAGGAACAGCCCGAATATCACGACGCCTCCGATGATCTCGATCATGGGCGCGCCGGGTTCTCGATCTGCGAGCAGGAACGAGCCGGTTTCGCCCAGCACCATACTCATCACAAACCATCGCTTCTCGCGACGGTCGCGTTCGGCCATCGAGGGCGCGCGGCCCTCAACGGGGGGAGCAGGCTGCTCCCGACTCCCGGCGAAGAACACGCGCGGCAGGATCCGCAGCCCCGCACAAATCGCCGCATAGAGGGCGGCGTTGACGAGGGGACCGACAAACGGCGGCCACGAGTCTTCTCAACTCTTCGGCAGGTACGTGATTCGCTCGGCGAGGCTCAGGACGGCGATATCTGACGGCGCCGAAAACAGCAGCATCTCGAGCGACATCCAATAGGCGGGGACGGCCAGGCCGATGATGGCCGCCAGCCAGATTGGATGCTGCCCAAGCCGATTGTCCATTCGAAGTGTTGTCCTCCGCTGGCAATAGCCGCCTTGCTACGGCGCCTCACGGGTCGTGACGCACCAGACGTATACGCGTCCCATCGCGAACAGGCCATAGACGAAGGCGCCCAGGATCCCGCAAGTCGTCGGCGAGCCGCTCCAGGACGTCGTGCAGCACTCCCGTTCGACGCCACAGCTGAAACCGCCGATGACAGGTCTGATGGCGCGGGTACTTCAGCGGCAACTCCCGCCACTGAATCGCCCCGGGTTTATCGGAGGGCTCTTTCCGAGAGAGGATGGAGCCGATGTCCCCAGGAACCCGATACGCCCCCGAGTTGCGTGAACGTGCCGTACGGATGGTGTTGGAGCACACGGACACGCACACATCGCAGTGGGCGGCGATCCGATCGATGGCCGGCAAGCTGGGCTGCACCGCCGAGGCCTTGCGCCGGTGGGTCCGCCAAGCCGAACGCGAGGCCGGCACGCGCCCGGGCGTGACCACGGATGAGCGTGCGCGGATCAAGTAACTGGAGCGGGAGAACTTCGAGCTGCGCCGCGCCAATGAGATCTTGCGGAAGGCGTCGGCGTTTTTCGCGCAGGCGGAGCTCGACCGCCGACCGAAGTGCTGGTGGTCTTCATCGACCAGGAGCGGGCCACGTACGGAGTCGAGCCGATCTGCGCGGTGCTGCCGATCGCTCCGTCGACCTACTTCTGGCAGCAGCGGCAGCAGCGGGCGCCCGCGAGGCGCAGTCCGCGGGCGCAGCGAGATGCGATCCTGACGGAGGCGATTCGTCGAGTGTGGGAGGCGAATCATCGAGTATACGGCCCGCGGAAAGTCTGGCGGCAGTTGCAGCGCGAGGGCTGGCGCGTCGCGCGCGGCACCGTCGAACGCCTGATGCGGGCGCTGGGGCTGCGTGGGGCCAGTCGCGGGCGAGCTTGGACGGTCACCACGCGGGCCACGGACCGAGCCGATCGACCGGCGGATCTCGTCGAGCGGCGCTTCACCGCCACGCGGCCCACCCAACTCTGGGGCGCCGACTTCACGTACGTGGCGACGTGGCGCGGTTTCGTCTACGTCGCTTTCGTCGTCGACGTCTTTGCTCGCCGCATCGTGGGCTGGCGCGTGTCGCCGACGCTGGCCACCGATTTCGTCCTGGACGCGCTCGAGCAGGCCATCTACGCCCGCTGTGGCGCGGACACGGCCGATCTGATTCCATCACAGCGACCGGGGCACGCAGTACGTGGCCATGCGCTACACCGAGCGCCTCGCGGAGGCGCACATCGCGCCGTCGGTCGGGAGCCGCGGCGATTCGTACGCGTTGGCCGAATCGGTCATCGGCCTCTTCAAGACCGAGGTGATTCGTCGGCAGGGCCCGTGGCACCATCTGGCGGCGGTCGAGTACGCGACGCTCACGTGGGTCGACTGGTTTAACACGCAGCGGTTGCTCGAACCGATTGGGGACGTCCCGCCGGCCGAGCATGAAGCGAACGACTATGCGCAGGCCAAGGTGGCCTGAGTCACACGGACGGCCCTCCGAGATTCCCGGGGCGATTCACGATGGTGCCGCCCGGGCTGATCACCGTCCGCTCGGTCTTCACCGGCACGTCGTCGATCACGTACGTCCGGTACTCGACCAGATTCGTCGGCCCGATGATCTGCAGCAGCCGGCCGCTCTCCTGCCAGTTGAACGTCCACGACCCCGCGGGCGCCCGGCCGCCCGTGGCCCG
>MEDJ01000018.1 GCA_001724025.1 Acidobacteria bacterium SCN 69-37
CGGGGCGCCCGCGCAGGTCGACGACGGCCCCGGCCGCCGCGGCCGCCGCGATGGCCGGCCGCTGCGCGGCGACGACAGGCACCGCAACTGCGGGCGTGCCGAGCGCACAGGCCTCGTACAACGTGACGCCGCCGGCGACGACGGCCACGCCGGCCGACGACAGCCGGTCGGCCAGGCCGGTCCGCGCACGGATCCACCGGCAGCCTGGTGGCAACGGGTCTCCTGCGGCCGGCCCGAATCCGGCCGCGAGATCGACGTGCAGGTGCGGGGAGAGGGCCACGAGCGCGGCGGCGATGCGGGCGCCGATCCGGCGCACGTGCGCGCCGCCGCCGAGCGCGATCAACACGCGACGACGGTCGCGCGCGCGCGGCCGGCGCCGCCGAGCGGCGACGGCCGGCGCGAGGATGGCCCACGCGGGACCGGCACGCCTCGTCGCCCAGCCGCCAGGCTGCGCGACGAGGCTGCCATCGACGACGAGGTCGGCGCCGCGCGTCTCTGCCGGCGGCGCAGCGTCGACGATGACCGCGACCGGCACGCCCGCGCGGCGCGCCTGCCGGACGCGCCGCGCGCGGGTCGGCGCGGACGGGTCGTCGACGACGACCACGTCCGGCTGGAGCGTGCGGACCAGGTCGCGTCCTTCGTGGACGGACCAGCCGAGCGCCAGCGCGGCCGTGCGCGCCGACGCGCGGCCGCGCAGCACGATCTCGCGCGACACGCCGAGCGCATCGGCCAGCGCCCCGCAGCGGACGAGGTGGCCGAACCCCATCTCGGCGCCGGCCGCGGCAGCGAACAGCACGAACGGACGATGCGCGGCCCTCGTCACGCCGCGTGTCCCCAGGGACCGAGCGCATCCTCGATCAATTGAAAGACGGTCCGCCAGCCGTGCAGGGCGGCCACGAAGGGTTGCTCGATCGCGCGGGCGAGTCCCGGCCAATCGCCGTCGAGCTGCCGGGCGATCATCAGCGCCAGCGCGGTCTGCGTGTCACGTTCCACGGTCAACTCGTGTTCGGTACACACCGCATCGAGATCCGTCCCGGCCGCGTCGGCCGTGACCATGGCCAGCGTCAGCAGCGTCTGCGCACTCTCGACCAGGTGCGACAGCCGCTCATGCGCCTCGCCGACGGCCAGCCGCCGGAACCGGCGCGCCGCATCGTAGGCCTGCGCCTCGACGGCATCGAGCCCTTCGAGCGCCGTGGCAATGGCTTCGCGCACGAGCGCGGGACTCGGACGCGGTGACACGTCGGAGGCGGCCGTGTGCGACATGGCCACGACGATGTCGTCGTCGCGATCGCCGAGCGCTTGAGAGCTCCCGATCGTCGGTTCACCGACAGGGCCGCGCCGGTCAACCGTCACCGTCGACGGACTGGCTGGTACGGACTTGAATCGCAGATTCGACGAAATCCGGCGCATTCCGAATGATTTCTCGGGACACGGCGTCTCGATGGGCAGCGGCGTCACGGCCATGGGTATGTTCCTCGGCCGAGAGAAAGGCGAGATTCCTGCCAGCTCCGCTAAAGAAACCCGGGCGTCCCCCGATTACCTCACCATGCCGGGCGGCTCGACGCCGTCCGCACGGCCGGCATGGACGCCGGTCGCGGACTCAAGGAGGAATCGCAATGGCTTCGTTCTCAGTTGTCTCGAACGTCTCGGCGGTCAACGCCCAGGCCAACCTGAACACCACCAACATCGGTCTGCAGAAGGCGCTCGAGCGTCTGTCGAGCGGCTACCGCATCAACCGATCGGGCGACGACGCCGCGGGGCTCGTCGTGGCCAACCAGTACCGGTCCGACGTCGCGGTCCTCACGCAGGGCCTGCGCAACGCGGGCGACGGCCTGTCATCCCTGCAGATCAAGGACGGCGCGCTCAACAACATCGCGAACCTGCTCGACCGGCTCTCGACCCTGGCGACGCAGTCGGCGTCGGCCAGCTCGTCGGTGAACCGCAGCATCCTGCAGGCGGAATTCTCGGACGTGCTGACGGAGATCGGCCGTGAGGCGTCGGTCGCCGGGCTCGACACGGCGCAGGGCTTCTCGGTGTTCGTCAGCAGCAACGGTGCGAACGGCACGGTCGGCGGCACGATCGGCGCGGTCGACACGACGACGCTCGGCATCGCGAGCCTGTCGGTCGCCACGGCGACTGACGCGCAGACGGCGGTGACGGCCGTCACGGCGGCCGTGGGCACGCTCGGCTCCGCCCAGGCGACCGTCGGCACCATCCAGAACCGGCTCCAGTACGCGATGTCGCTGGCGCAGTCGCAGATCACCAACAACAAGGCGGCCGAGAGCCGGATCCGCGACGCGAACATGGCCGAGGAGTCGGCCAACCTCACGCGCTACAGCATCCTGACGCAGAGCGGCATCGCGGCCCTCGCGCAGGCGAACCAGATGACCGGTTCGGTGCTCTCGCTGCTGCGATAGAGATCCCTGACGGTTATCGGCCACGGTCTACCGACAACCGGTAGGCAGTGGCCGGTAGCCGGATCGCGGTCGTCGGTCGTCATCTTTCTCTGCGGCTTCTCCCATGAGCTCTGGCATCACCTTCAGCGGCTTCAACGACATCGACTTCAACGTGGTGTTGAACGCGATGATGACGCAGGCGAGCGTGCCGCTCACCGCGCTGCAGGATCGGCAGTCCGCGCTCAAGTCGCGACTGACGTCGTTCGAGACGCTCCGGACGCGCATCGATACTCTTCGTTCGGCCGCCGACGGGCTCAAGACGATGGACGCCGTGTCGACGACGGCCGGTACGTCATCCAACGCCGCGGCCGTCTCGATCTCGAGCGGGCCTTCCGCCACGCCCGCACACTACGACGTCGTCGTGACCAGCCTGGCGCGTGCGCAGGTGACCGCCTCGGCCGAAACCTTCGCCGACGCGGACACGACCGTCGTCGCCAGTGGCGGATCGATCACGATTGGCGGCGTCGCGGTCGCGCTGGCCGGCGACACGACGCTGCAGGGCCTGGCCGACGCGATCAACGCGGCCAGCGACACGGGCGTGACCGCTGCCGTAGTGCAGACCGGCCCCGGCGCCTACCGACTCGCGCTCACCAGCGCGCTGACGGGCACGGCCCACGCCTTCACTGTCACCAATGGTCTGAGCGGCGGCGCGGGCATCTCGTTCGGGGCCAACGTGGTCGACGCGACGGACGCGGCGATCACGATCAACAACATCGCCGCCACGAGCAGTTCAAACGTCTTCGACAATATCGTGCCCGGCGTGACGCTGACCGTTCAGCAGGCGAATCCGTCGGCCACCATCGGCCTGGACGTGGCGACCGACAACGGCGCCTTCGCCGAAAAGATCGAGAAATTCGTCGCGGCCTACAACGACATGGTGGGCTTCCTCGAGGCCCAACGCGTGTCGGCGGGCACGGGCGACGAGCGCAGCATCGGCGGCGATCCGCTGCTGCGGCAGCTGCGCGGCAACCTCCGGTCGGCGCTGCTCGGGGCGCACGGCGCCGGGGCCTACGGCCACCTGGCCGAGGTCGGCGTCGAGTTCACACGCGACGGCACGCTGAAGCTCGACCGGGCAAAGTTCGATGCGGCGCTGTCGTCCAACCCGGACGACGCGCGCGCGCTGTTCGCGGGCCCTGACGGCGCCTTCCCGGCTGTCGATACGATGCTCGCGGAGTACACCGACACGACGGGTCTGCTCTCGTCGGCCCGCGATCGGATCAACAAGCAGATCACGCTCATGGACGGCCAGATTCTCGCCATGCAGGCGCGCCTCGCCATCCAGCGGGACGCGTTGCAGCGACAGTTCACCGAGGCCGACGCCGTGATGTCGCGGCTCAAGAGCCAGTCGGGCGCCCTCTCCAATCTCGGCATCTAGATCCGGGCCACTCCCGCATTTCGATCGAGCACGCACCATGCACCACGCCGGCCGCGCAGCCCAGCACTACATGCAGACCCAGGTTCGTTCGAGCAGTCCGCTCGAGCTCGTCGTCATGCTCTACGACGGCCTGCTGCGCTACACGGGCGCGGCGGTCGACGCGATGGCGCACAGGGACATCCGCGCCAGGCGGGATGCCATCTCGCGGAGCCTGGCCATCATCTGCGAGTTGCAGAGCACGCTGAACCTCCAGCAGGGCGGCGAGGTGGCCGTGCAGCTCGATCGGCTCTACACGTGGATGACTGAATCGCTCGTCGATGCCACGGTCCGACAGGATCCGGCGCCCATCCACGACGTGCGGCGCGTGATCGAGACGCTGCGCGACGGCTGGCAGCAGGTCGCCACCGCGAGGCCCGCCATTCCGGAGCCCGCCGCATGACGCCCGACGAGGCCGCTGGCCTGCTCGGCCAGTACGCTGCGGGCATCGACGCCGAACTCGCCCTCCTGCACCAGCTCGCCCGCGTGGCGCACGATCAACGCGCGGCCACGGCTGCGGCCGACTTCCAGGGATTCAACGCGATCGCCGACAGACGCGATGCGATCATGCAGAGCCTCGTCTCGCTCGAAGACGGGATGCGCGAGGTCCGCGCCGCCCTGACGACGCACCGCGAGCTGGCGCGGCGGATCGACGGCTATGAAGCCGTGGTCGCGCGACATCGCGAGGCGACCGATCTGGTCAACGCGATCCTGGCGACCGATCAGCAGTCGATCTCCGCACTGGCCGATGCCGAGCTCGCCCGCCGCAGCGCGATGGCAAGTCTCGAACGCGGAGAAACCACGCTGGCCGCCTACCGCCGAGTCCTCTCCCCCCCGATCTCCAGCGCGAAGCTCGTCGACAAGGTCGGATAGAGAGAGATCAGGTACGACAGGTACGACTGGTACGACAGGCGACAGGTGGGCCCGGCACGGCCTGGGGCCGTCCTTTCAGGAATGGCCGATACGACAGGCGGGCGACTGGTGGCGTCCGCCAGCGAGTGCGGTGGGCGCTCTGAACGTCGAGGCTGCTCAGGTCCGATAGAAGACGCCGATCCGAGTGTTCACGCGTGAATCGACGGGAACGGCAGGCACGACCGATGTGCACGCTCGGAACCCGCGCGTGCGACTTGCGTATTGAGCAAGCACACTCATGCGCTCCTGGTCTTCGTTCGCCGGCGTGGTGGACCGTTGGCACGCGTGGAGCCGCACGCAGCCGTGGTTGTATCGCTTCACGCTGGTGAATCGGCTGCTGCTGGCGACCGCCTTCCTGCCGTCCGGGCTGGTCAAGGCCACGGGCCAGCGGTTCACGCATCTGCCCGTGTCGGATTCCGTCGGCTTCTTCTTCGAGGCGATGTACCGCACGGGCCCCTACTGGATCTTCATCGGCGTCGTGCAGTTGACGGCCGCTGTCCTCATCCTCATTCCACGGACGGCGCTGCTGGGCGCGCTGCTGTTCCTGCCTGTCGTCGCAAGCATCTGCCTGATCACGTGGGGCGTCGGGTTCAGCGGTACGGTGTGGATCACGAGCGCGATGCTGTTGTCGGTCCTCTACCTGCTCTGCTGGGACAGCTGGCGCGTGTGGGAGGCCGTCACCCGGATCGTGCGGCCAGACGCATTCCGGAGTCGCGTGTGCGACGACATCACCCGCATCGAGGCGATTGGCTGGATCACGGGCATGGCCACGGGCGCTGGCCTTCTGCTGATCGCGCGCGGATGGCTGCCGCGCGCGCTGACGCCACGACTTCTCGTCATCGGCCTTGTCGCCTGCGCGCTGGTTGGTACGGGCTGGCTGCTCACGTGGCGCCGCCACCGCACCTAGCCCGCCGTCGACTCTCGTCCGCAACGACAGCTCCTCTCTCGTTGCGTTTGAAGACGGAGGCTCCCTCGCGGCGTCTCCGATCGTACTTCCAGGGTGCCGGGTCAAGGCACTACTGCCGTGCAGCAGGATGATCCTGATACGCCGGGGGCACCTCGTCCTCGCCCGATCCGGTGCGCGGGCGGAAGCCCGAGCGGGTTGGCGGCACGCTCGTCCGGGATCCGCAGTGCGGCACGTACATTCCGCGGGACCGCGCGATCGCGCACACGTCCGGTGGAGCAACGATCGACTTCTGCTCGACGACGTGCCGGGATGAGTGGATGCGGGAAACCGCGGAGTCACGGCCCGATCTTGAAACCATGGAGCCCATGGAGGCAGGGAGACGCGCGGGGTGAACGCGACAGGGGCGTGCGAACGGTCCCCCTTTCGTGTCCACCCCGCGCGTCTTCCAGCCCGACGCTCGTCGCGCAAGCGGCACGCGTCATCTCTATGTCCTCCATGCGCTCCATGGTCCATTGTCCGCCGGCGCCAGATAGCCTCATCGTCCGTCCTTCTTTGAGCTTCGACAAGCCACGTGCTACCGTCCCCTTCTTCAGAGGCACAGGGACCAACGACGAGCGTCTCGAGCCGCCTCGGGACGCGCTCGATCTCCCGGTCCTGAAGGTTGCGGAGCCGTCCGACCACAAACCCAGGGTGAAGATCATCCGATGGGCGCGGCCGACGACCGCTGTCGGATTCGTGCTCGACGTGGAGTAAAGGAATCGGCCACCAGTGACGGTGAGAAGGATCTCGATGTCCCGCAACGCAGTTCGACGCAGCTGGTCAGGTCTGGCCTTGGTCGCCTGTGCGTTGGTCGTGCTCTCGGCCGGCGTACGACCGCTCGCCCGGCAGGAGCCCCCAGCCGATCAGATGCCGGTATTCCGCGCGGCCACCGATCTCGTCGAGGTCGACGTCTCGGTGCTCGACGGCCGTCGACGGCCTGTGCGCGACTTGACGGCCGCCGACTTCACGATCCTCGAGGACGGTCAGCCTCGGCCGCTCGAGACGTTCACGTTCGTCGATCTGCCCGACCGAGAGCTGTCGCGCGATGCCGCGTGGACGTCGGAGATCCCTCCGGATGTCGTCACCAACCGTGCGATGGCCCAGGAGGGCCGCCTCGTCGTCATCCTGATGGACCGCACCATCCCGGTCGGGCAGCCTACGAATACAGCGCGGGAGGTGGCCACCGCTGCAGTCAACGAGCTGGGGCCTGGCGACATGGCCGCGCTCATCTCGACGAGCGGCGGTGTGCCGCAGAACTTCACGGCGGATCGGGCACGTCTCCTGCGCGCGATCAACCAGCGTGACTGGAGTACCGCACCGTCCGGCGAAGCCCAGCAGATCGAAGCCGGCATCCACGCCGGGTTCGACGCGGCCTTCACACCGCTGACGGATGGGAGGTGTCTGTGCGGCCTCTGCGTGCCGGAAACAATCACCCGCGTCGCCGAAGCGTTGCAGGACGTGCCGCGCCGCCGGAAGTCACTGCTGTTCATCGGCAGCGACTTCATCGTGCAGGCGGGGCCGCAGCCGCAGCAGGGCGAACTCGGTTGCGGGCAGAAGCTCGAGGATGCGCGAGAGAAGATGTTCGCCGCGCTCGATCGATCGGGCGTGGTCGTGCACGGACTGGATCCGAGCGGCCTCGAGACGGTCGGGAGTCCGACGGCCGACGGCCGATGGGCAGTTCGCGGACCAGCGCGCATGCAAACGATGCAGCAGGCGCTGCAACGCCAGAACAACGTGCACGTGGTGCCTGACCACACGGGAGGCCGGACAATTACCAACACGAACGCACCGCAGGCACAGGTGCCCGCTATCGTCAGCGAGAGTGCGTCGTACTACCTGCTCGGCTTCCGCCCGTCCGATGCCGATCCGGCCAGGCCCATTCGCTCCATCGAGGTCAAGGTCAATCGCCGCAACGTCGAGGTGCGCTCGAGACGACAGTTCTCGACACCGATGCCGGCGACCGACGGGCCCACCGCTTCGCCGATCGATCGGGCGCTCGATGGCCTGCTGCCGACCGCCCAGCTGCCGCTCGCCGTCAACCTCTCGGCATTTGCCACGCCGGGCGCGGTGAGACCGACGGTCGTGGCGTCGGTCGATCTCGACGCGTTCGCGCCTACCGACGACGCGACAACGAGACGCACGCCGATCGACGTGACGGTCGCGGCCTTTGACGCCACGGGACGGCCGCGCGCCAGCGCGCGGCAGACGATCGATCTGGAGTGGCCGACTGCGACAGCGGCGGCTACGCGCGCGCGCCCCGAGGCGCTGACGCGGCTGGCGCTCGATCCGGGGGACTACGAGATCCGCGTCGCCGTCGAGAACACGTCGTCACAGCAGGCCTCGAGCGTCTTCTCGTACGTCACCGTCCCCGCGTTCGCCTCGCTGCCGCTCTCGTTGTCCACGATCGTCATCGACGCGCCGCGGCCGACGAACCACGTGCCACGCGAGGCGCTTCAGGATCTGCTGCCGGTTGCGCCGACGACGGCGCGCGCGTTCAGACGCGCAGGTGGACCGGTCGCGGCGTTCTTCCGCATCTATCAGGGCACGCGGCGAGACGACGACCTCCAGCAGGCAGCCGTGCGCGTCCGCATCGTCGACGCGCAGGATCGTACCGTGCGCGATGAAGGGCTCACGCTTGCCGCGTCCGCGTTCGGCGATGCGCGGGCAGCCGACTGTCGCATCGGCCTCCCGATCGCGCAACTGCCGCCCGGCGACTACCTGCTGCGGCTCGAGGTTGCGGTCGGCGAACGCCTTGCCGGCCGCGCGATGCGGTTTTCCGTGGAGTAAGGAGACTCCCTGTCCGGCGTTGACGTCAGCCGAGATCGTCTCCCTCAGCCTCGTCCTCGTCGGACACCCACTCGATCAGGTCGCCTGGCTGGCACTTCAACTCACGGCAGAGCGCATCGAGTGTCGAGAAGCGGATGGCCCGCGCCTTGTTCGTCTTCAGGATCGACAGGTTGCCAATCGTGATGCCGATGCGATCGGCCAGGTCGGTGAGCGACACGCGATTGTCGAGCAGCAGATAGTCGAGTCTGACGCGGATGGCCATGCCGCCTCAGATCGTCAGGGCCTGATCTTCGTCGAGCCGCGTGCCGGCCCGGAAGACTTCGGAGATGACGAGGATGATCAGGGCTTCGAAGATCACGACGACGTTCAGATCGGGCCGCGCGAGGAAGTGGACACCGCTGGCCTGGAAGTGGCTGACCGTGTAGTAGCCGTACGCCATCCCGACGGCCACACGCGCGGCCTCGCCAAGCAGCAGCACCCAGGCGATCCGCCTGATGCGGGTGGCATTGACCGGGACGAACGGGTGGCCTTCGCGGAGTGTGCGGAACACGGCGCGCAACTGCGTCACGATCCACCACAGCAGCGCCAGCGAACCTGCAAGCGCGACAGCGACGCCCGTCAGGAACAGGCCGCGCGGCGGTGCAAACGTCAGCAGCCCCTCGGCACGTACGTCGCGGATTGCCGCCCTGTCGATGCCGAGTCCCGGCGCACTCGCCTCGAGCGCGGGCGCGTCGAGGCCGAACGCCACCGGAATGTCCATCTCGCCGGTCGAGACGTCGAACCACAGCGGCAGCACGGCCAGGAAGATCGTGGCCACCGTCGCCATCGCGATTCCCCACCAGGCGACGTTCAACACGATGCTCAGCAGCGACGCCACCGATCGTCTGCCCACGACGTTCATGAGTCCTCCAGTTGCCAGGCAGCGGCGGAACGAAATGAGCTCGGTGGCGTTCTGGACGAGAACCGTCTGGCCACCCGCCGCCCTATGATGGTCGCCCATGCGCATCGCCGTCCTGTTCGGTGGCACCAGTGAGGAACGCGACGTCTCGGTGGCCAGCGGCACGCACGTGGCGCGCGCGCTGGCCGATCGCGGCCACGACGTGATTGCCGTTGACACGGTGCGAGGTGAACTGCCGGCGGCTGAACGCGAGCGCCTGCTCGCGAGCGGCGTCGCACCAGCGCCACCGTCCGGCGAGGCGCTCACGCTGGCGCGCCACACGTCCTCGTCCATCGTGGCGCGCGCCGCGGATCTCACCGGCGTCGACGTGGTGTTCATCGCGCTGCACGGCGGCAGCGGCGAGGACGGGACGCTGCAGGCACTGCTCGACCTCGCCGGCGTGCCGTACACCGGCAGCGGCCACATGGCCAGCGCGTATGCGATGGACAAGGACGTGGCCAAGCGCCTCTTCCGCGCGTCGAGCGTCCCCACGTCGGATTGGCTGATGGCTCCGGTCGACGCTGACCTCATCGCCGCCACGCTCGGCCTGCCCGTTGTCGTCAAACCCAACAAGCAGGGATCGACAGTCGGCCTGACGGTCGTCCGCGACGAACGCGATGTTGCGCGCGCCATCGAGACCGCGGCGCGCTACGACGACGAGGTGATGGTCGAACGCTTCGTGGCGGGCCGCGAACTGACAGTGGGGATTCTCGATGGCGAGGCGCTGGCCGTCGGCGAAATCATCCCGCGCATGGCCGATGTCTTCGACTATGCCAGCAAGTACCAGTCGGGTGGTGCCGAGGAAATCTTCCCGGCCGACCTGTCGTCCGGCACGACGAAACTCGTGCAGCAGCTCGGCCTGGCCGCACACCGCGCCGTGAAGGCAGGCCCCTACAGCCGCGTCGACTTCCGGCTCGATGCGGACGGACAGCCGTGGTGTCTCGAGGTGAATACCGTGCCCGGCATGACGCGGACGAGCCTGCTGCCGCAATCAGCGGCGGCGGTCGGCATCGACTTTGGCGAACTGTGCGAGCGGATCTGTCGTGCGGCCGTGCAGGGATTTCGACCGAAGGTGCGATAGGCGGCATGGGCTGGCACGAGACCGGCCCTTGCGGCAACGCGCCATCACGGCCCGAGCAGCGCGGCAGGTACGACGGCGATGCCGTCACGTCGGCGGTAGGCCGTGCGTCCCGTCGTCACGACCACCGCGTCGAGCAGATCGTCGCCGATCGTCGCGGCCAGCCACCGCAGATTCCGCACGTCCGCGTCGTCGACACGTTGCGTCAGCTTGACCTCGATGGCGACGACGCGCCGATCGCCGCGTTCGACGATGAGATCGATCTCGCGCAGGTCGCCTCGCGTACGCAGATGACGCACGGAGGCTTCGGCCGCCTGCGCAAAGACGCGGACTGACAGCGTGACGAGCGACTCGAAGAGATGTCCGAGCAGAACACCGTCCCGCGGCAGCGGCGGACCGATGGGCTTCGCATCGAGCAGCGCTCCGGCGTCCGCGCCAAGCAGACGCGCAGCCAGTGCGGGATCGGCAAGATGGAGCAGCAGCCATGACGACGCTCCGCGTCTGGCTCGCGCGCCTGGCGGGACTCTTCCGCCGATCGGCACGCGATCGCGCGCTCGACGACGAGATCCGCGCGCACATCGCCGATCTCGCCGACGACCTCGCTGAACGCGGGATGTCGCGCGCCGACGCAGCCACAGAAGCTCGACGACAGTTCGGCGGCGTGGACCGGATCAAGGCGTCGTATCGCGATCAGCGCGGGTGGCGGCCGCTGGAGGAACTGCTGCAGGACGTCCGCTACAGCGTTCGCACGCTTCGTCGCGCTCCGCTCTTTGCTGCGGTCGCGGTGCTGACGCTGACCTTGGGCGTGGCCGCCAACGCGGTGATGGTCGGTGTTGTCGACCAGATGCTCCTGCGACCGCCCGCCGGCATTGGCCGCGCCGACAGTGTGCGACGCGTGTACTTCCACACGGACGACCAGCAGCGCGTGACCGGTCCTGTGGCCGTCCGAGCGTTCAACTATCACAGCTATCCCGTAGTCGCGGCCATCAGGAACAACGTCGCGGCCTTCGACGTCTCCGCGGCCACGTACCGGACAGACGTTTCGGTCGGCGGTGGCGCCGACGTGCAGTCCGCGCACGTCGAGCTCACGAATGCCGACTACTTTCGCGTGCTCGGTCTTCGACCTGCCGCCGGCCGCTTCTTCACCGCGGACGAAGACCGTGTGCCGGACGCCGATCCGGTCGTCGTCCTGAGTCATCGATTCTGGATGCGCGAGCTTGGCGGGAGTCCACAGGTCCTCGGCAGCCAACTGCTGGTGGAAGGCGCGCTGCTGACGATCGTGGGGATCGCACCGCAAGGGTTCTCGGGTATCGACAGGCAGCCAGTCGACTTCTGGGTACCGATCGGCACGTTGGGGCGGCTCCTGCTTGGTCCTCAATGGGAATCGGACTACGGTCGCTTCGCGTTCGGCATTGTCGCGCGGTTGTCGGCAGACGCCACAGACGAGATCGCGAACACGCAGGCAACTGCGGCGTATCGAGCAAGCCTCGAGGCGGCGGATCAGTCGCCGTGGATGCAGGATCCGCACGCCTCGGCGTTCGCCGTCCCACTCAGCGGCCTCCATGCACCGACCGGCATCGCCGCGGAGGGCCGCGTGGGCCTGTGGCTTCTGGGTGTGTCGGTTGTGGTGCTGCTGATCGCCGGCGCCAACGTGGTGCAGTTGCTGCTGACGCGCACCCTCACCAGACGTCGAGAGATCACGATGCGTCTGGCGCTCGGCGCAAGCCGCGGCCGGCTCGTGCGTCAACTGCTGACCGAGTCGACAATCCTCGCTGCGCTCGCGGCCACGACAGCCCTGGCCGTCACCTACCTCGGCGGCCGGCTGGTTCAGCAGTTGCTCCTGCCCGGCTTCGCCTGGGACGAGCGCGTCATCGACGTGCGGATGCTCGTCGTCGCGCTTGGCGTCGGCGTGCTGCTGGCGCTCGTCACCGGACTGGCGCCCGCGATCTTCGGCCTCTCGAACAGCCACCGCGACGGACTGCGACCGGCGCGCGTCACCACAGGACGAACGGGCGCGTTACGCGGCGGTCTCCTCGTCGTGCAGACGGCGTTCTCGGTCGTGCTCCTCGTGGGTGCCGGTCTCTTCGCGAAGAGCCTGTACGCCGTGCGCACCCATGATGTCGGCGTCGACCTCGAGCGCGTGCTCGAAGCAACGCTCCCCGGCCGGCCCGGCGGTATCAGCGCTGCTGACGCCGAGACTCTCTACACGTCGAGCCTCCAACGGCTGGCTGTCATCCCCGGCGTCGAACGCGTTGCGATGACGTACCGGATGACGCCGGTGGCGATCCGCGTGGAGGGCGCCACCGACGACAGGCACGAACGCGCCGTTCCCATGATGACGGTCGTGACGCCCGACTACTTCGCGACGATCGGCGCGTCGATCGAATACGGTCGCGACCTGACGCGTGACGACGACCGTCTCGCCGTGCGCGTGGCCGTCGTGAACCGCGCGCTCGCCGCAGAATACTGGTCCGGAGGCGATCCGCTCGGATAATGCCTGCATCTCGGCAGCGATTCGACCTGTACCGAGGTCGTCGGCGTGGTCGAAAACACGCTGCTCGACGATCGCACGGACACGGCCCACAGTCGGCTGTTCATCCTGACCTCACACCCGTTCGGCGCCGGGGCTCCGACGCGCATGCTGGTTCGGACCAGCCACGACGCCCGCTCGCTCGTCCCCGCGGTGCGCACCGTCCTGCAGACGCTGACGCCGGCCATGCCCTTCGTCCAGGTGCAGACGATGGAGGATTTGACGGCACCGCAACTCCGGCCCTGGCGACTCGGGACCACCATGTTCCTTCTCTTCGGCTCGGCGGCCATGCTCATCGCGTCCGTGGGCCTGTACAGCACCGTGGCCCACGCGGTCTCGCAGCGTACGCACGAGATCGGCGTCCGAACCGCACTCGGCGCCTCACGGTGGCGCATCGTGATGCTGGTCAGCACGCACAGCGCCGTGACCGTCGCGATCGGCCTTGCCATCGGTCTTGTCGCGGCTTCCGTGGCGGCGCCGCGGCTCGCCGGCCTGCTGTATGACACGACCCCACACGCTCCGGTCGTGTTCGTAACCGTAACCGCTGTGTTGTTCGTCTCCGCCGTGGTCGCCGCCGTCGTGCCGGCCAGACGGGCTACTCGCGTAAATCCGCTCGACGCGCTCAAGATGGAATGATCTACACGGTTCCCGTCACCGGCCGTCGTCCCGCCAGCAGCGTCAGTTCCCGCCATTTCCAGTGGCAGTCGACATCGACGAACCCGATGTCGCGCAGCCACGCAAGTTGCGTCTCGACATCGAGCAGCTTGTTCGACGGGTCGTCGTCTTCCGGGCGGACGTCGAGCCGCGTGAGGAACTCGAGGTGCAGTTCTGGCGTCGGCGACGCGACGTGTTCGAGATTGCAGAACACGCCACCTGGGACCAGGCGATCGAAAATCTCCCGATACAGCGTTCGCTTGCGTTCGTCTCCGAGGTGGTGAATCGCGAAGCTCGACACGATGGCATCGAAGGCGCCGAGGTCTGGCAGCGGACGTTCGAGGTCGTGCTCGATGACGCGCACGGCGGGATCGTTACCGAAGCGCTCGCGCAGCCGTTCCAGCATGGCCGGCGAAAAGTCGAGGACGACGGCTTCACGCGGCTCGCAGGCGGTTCGTACGAGACCGAGCAGCCGTCCGTCGCCACTGCCGAGATCGAGCACTCGTGGCGGCTGATCCGACAGCCACTCGAGCAGTGCCTGCTCGCCGGCCACGCGATGCGGCATCGTGTCGGCGCGCTGCAGATACTGCGTGGCATGTTCGGGTTCGGACCAGAGGTTGACGGCATCTGTCATGACCCGAGTGTCAGAGGCGTTCGCGCGGAAGTCAAAGTGCTGATAGTCGGATAAGCTCCCGGCATGGATCTCCTCGACCGCCTGCTCGCCCACGATGCGTGGACGACGCGCGAGCTGCTCCGGCGCTGCGCGGGACTGACCGACGAACAGCTCGACGCCGACTTCGACATCGGTCATCGAACGCTGCGCCGGACGCTGCAGCACCTCGTGTTCAACCTGGACGTCTGGAGCGGGCTCATCGCCGGTCGCATCCGGTCGCGCGACGATGTCCGGCGGCCGCCGAGCACGATCGAGATGCTGATCGAACGCCTCGATCGTGCGGCGTCGGTGCTCGCGACCACGGCGCGCGACGTGGCCGACAGAGGCGGCTGGGACGACGCCTGGCTCGACGTGCTCGACACGCCTCCCGTCACGAAGACCTACGGCAGCGCCATCGCCCACGTCATCACGCACGGCGCACACCACAGGGCGCAGGCGCTCTGGATGCTGAAGCAGTCGGGACTCCGCGACCTGCCTGCAGGTGATGTGTTCAGCTGGGAGCGGCGGCAGGCCGCCGGGTGATCTCACCGTCAGCGGCCCGCCTCCGTATGCCGGGCGCGCACACGCGCCTCGCGGTCAGTCCGCGATGGCCTCGCGTGCCTGCGTTTCGAGCCAGACCATCATCTGCTTCCACGGCACGGATCCGTAGCTGATGCGCGCCACGCCAAGTTCGGCCAGGCGCGGCCGCGGCGGCACGCCGGGTAACGCGATGATGTTGACGGGCAGGGCGACGGCGGCGCAGAGCGCGCCAATCAGCGCCTCGTCGGCCAGGCCCGGGGCGAAGAACCCGTGCGCGCCGGCCTGTTCGTACGCCTTCGCCCGCTCGACGGCCTGATCGAGCATCGCGCGGTCGTGCCGATCGCGCGGCGCCTTCAGGAAGATGTCGGTCCTCGCATTGACGAAAGCCCCGACCTCTTCCGCGATGCGACAGGCCGCCTCGAGACGCGGCACCTGAACGGCAAGGTCGTGCAGGCCGCTGCCGCCGATCACCTGATCCTCGAAGTTGAAGCCGATGGCGCCGACCTCCATCGCGCGCGCGATCGAGGTCGCCACCGTCTCGGGCGGCACGCCGTAGCCGCCCTCGAGATCCACCGTCACCGGCAGATCGGTCGATGCCACGATCCGCCGGATGTTGTCGATGGCCGTGTCGATCGGAATCTGCTCGCCATCGGCGTACCCGAACGCCATCGCCACGGGCGCACTGCCGGTCGCGAGCGCCTGTGCCCCGGCCGCAGCGACCGCTTTCGCACTGCCCGGATCCCAGATGTTGTAGAGGACCACGGGGTGGCCCTTGACGTGCAGGCTGTGGAACGTTTGCGCCTTCGACGCGTGATCGATCATCGTATACACCCCCCGGATGATCTTACCTGCATCGAGAGCCACGGACCTTGCGGGCGATCAAGAGACCGCCTCCCCGCGCCGTCGTGCCGCCCGCCGGCGGGCCCTCGAGCCACGCACGCGATGGGGGGTACGCGCAGTCCACACGGACGGGATAGAGTGCCACAGTGGACATCCCGGTGACCCCGGCGCCGATCGCCGGCCCGCGTCTGCCCGTCCGTGATTCGCGGCGTGGCGTCTTATCGACAGTGCGCGCGCTGCTGGCCGGCCTCTGTCTCGTCGCGATCGGGCTGATCGGTGTGCCGGCCACGGTCCTGGCACAACAGTCCGACGATCCGCAGGCCGCTCCGCCCGTCTATACGCCCGATGCCCGCACGCTGGATCGGGTGCAGTCGGGCGTCGAGGCCGATACGCCCGTCACGCTCGACACGGACCGCCTCACCTTCTATCTGAGCGTGACCGAGTCGCGTCCCACGTTCGCCGACTATCTCCGCGGCACGGGCAAGTGGTTCGAGATCAGCCCGATCGAGCCGCCGTCGGGTGCGCTCTCCAGCAGGGGCCTGGCCGGCGGCGCCGGCATCGACCTGCTGTCGATCTTCCGCAGCATGAACCGGGCGCTCGAGGAACGGAAGGCCCGGCAGATCCGCCGGCAGATCGACAGCGAACTCGACGCCATCCAGGGTCGGCGCACCCGCTGACATCCCGGCGCCTGCGCCGCCCCGCTCTGGTATCCTTCGCCGCATGCCCACGCCAGCGCCAGCGCCAGGCCGCCAGATCGGCGAGGATTGGCTCACCGTCATCCTCGGCTTCGCCCTCATCGCGCTCACACTGGTCGGCTTTCGTCCCGCGACGCCCGGATTCGCGTGGGACACCGCCACCATCGGGACGCTGCTCGCCCCCGGGAACCTGACCGCATCGCTGACGTTCGGCGCTTACCTCTTGATCGCCGCCACGCTCGGCATGCTCGCCATGGGCGAGCGCGCCCGGCCGTTCGTCGTCGCCTTTCCGGCGGTGTTCGTGCTGGCCTGGCTGGCACTGGCGCTCGAAGGGGCCGCGTTCATCCAGGCGTGGGGATTCGAATACGTCATCTTCAGCCTGGTGATCGGCCTGCTCATCAGCAACATCGTGGGCGTGCCGGCGTGGCTCCAGCCGGCGGTGCGGACCGAGTACTTCATCAAGACCGGACTCGTCCTGATGGGCGCGACGATCCTGTTCGGCGGCATCATGCGCGCCGGCATCTTCGGCATCGTGCAGGCGCTACTGGTCATCGTCGTGATCTGGTACGCGGCGTTCTGGCTGGCCCGGCGTTTCGGCGTCGATGACGAGTTCTCGACCATGCTCGCAACCGCGGTGTCGATCTGCGGCGTGTCGGCAGCCATCGCGGCGTGCGGGGTCATCCAGGGCGATCGGAAGAAGCTGTCGTACGTGACGTCGCTCGTGCTGATCGTGGCCGCGCCGATGATGATCCTCATGCCCTGGGCCGTGCGCGCGTTCGACATCCCCGAGCTCGTCGGTGGCGCGTGGGTCGGCGGCACGATCGACACGTCGGGCGCCGTCGTCGCCGCCGGCGAGCTGATCTCCGAGTCGGCCATGAACGCTGCGGTCATCGTCAAGTTCTCGCAGAACGCGATGCTCGGCGTGGCGGCCTTCGCCCTGTCGGTCTGGTGGACGATGCGGGAAGGCGGCGCGACCGGTCAGGCCGTCTCGCTGCGCGTCATCTGGGACCGCTTCCCGAAGTTCGTCATCGGGTTCGTGCTGGCCTCGCTGCTCTTCTCGTTCGTGCTGAGCGACGCGATCGTCACCGAAACCGGCGGCCTGATTCGCAGCCTGCGCACCTGGTGGTTCGCGCTGGCGTTCGTCTGCATCGGTCTCGAAACACGATTCGGCGATCTCGTCAGCATGGACGAAGGACGCCCGGCCTTCGCGTTCCTGATCGCCCAGGCGCTGAACGTCGTCTGGACGCTCGTTGTCGCCTGGCTCCTGTTCGGTGGCGTCCTGTTCCCCGCGCCGGATCTCTAGTGGAGGACCGGCAGATGGACGGCACTCACACTTTTCGTGTCCTCCCTCCCCTCACGGTGTCCCGTCCGAACGCAGCAGGCTGAAGAACGCGCGCCATGGGCCGACGGCGTCGCCGTGGCATCGCACCAGGACGCGTGAGATCTGCGCGACGTGTGCGTGGTCGTGTGTGGCCCAGGTGGCGAGCAGCTGAGCGGCGGTCACAACACCCAGCTGTGGATGCTGCGCCTGCCGTTCCAGGTCCGCGGACGTGAGACGCAGGTCGTCCAGCGCTGTGAGGTTCTCGGCGCGCCGCTGCGCGAACGCGTCCAGCAGCGCGTCGACCGACCATTCGGCGTAGCGCTGACGACCTCGTTCGCGATCCATCGGCCTGAACCGCCGATCATCGTCAGCCTCGAAGAACACGCGCAGGCGCGGCAGCCAGTTGTGCTCTTCGGTGTCGGTCAGATGGCAGAGGACCTCGAACACGGTCCAGTGTTCGGGGGCTTCGCGGTACGACAGTACTTCGGCGGACAGCGTCGTCGTCAGGGCTCGAAGCACCGATGGGGTGGCCTCGAGATGGCCGCGCGCGATCTCGAGGGTCACGACGCACCGCCGTTCGCCCGACCGCCGCGGGCCTGCAACTCGTGCGCGATCCGGCCGAGCGTGCGTACCGACCTCGCGATCCGATCGGACCACGGGTGTCCGCAGTTCAACCGGATGCAGTGCTCGAAGCCGCCCTGCGGCCCGAACATCGGCCCGGGCGCAATGCTGATGCCTTCTGCCCTGGCGCGCCTGAACAAGTCCATCGCGGCGACGCCGGGAATCTCGCACCAGAGCACCACGCCGCCCTGCGGCCGACTGAGCGCGACGCCCTCGGGAAACGCTCCGGCCACGGCCTCGCGCATACGCGCCACCTGATCGCGGAACGCGCGCCGCACGCGGCGCAGATAGCGATCGTACCCGCCGTTGCGCAGGAAGTCGGCCACCGCGAGGACCGGCAGCGTGGCGCTGGCCAGCGACTGCGAGCGCTTCAGCGCCAGGACGCGGTCGTGCCACCGACCGGCCGCGATGTATCCGACGCGATATCCCGGGGCGAGCGTCTTCGAGAACGATCCACACAGCAGGACGCCCCCGTCGAGATCGTCGGCCTTGAGACACCGCGGCCTCGATCCCTCGTGCTGCAGATCGCCGTAGATGTCGTCCTCGATGATCGGCACGCCCCGTTCCGCCAGCAGACGCACGAGCGCACGCTTTCGATCGTCAGGCATCAGACACCCGACGGGATTGTGGAAATTCGCGATGAGCAGGCACGCGGCAACCCGCGTGCGACGCATGGCCTCCTCGACGCGCCGTGGATCGAGGCCCAGCGTGCTGTCGATTGGCACCGGCAGCGCACGCAGTCCCCGATCGCGCAGCATGCTGGCCACGCCAAAATACGTCGGCGCCTCCACGAGCACGGTCTCGCCGGGCCGGCACGTGGCCTGGAGCGCCAGCGACAGCGCTTCCGTGCAGCCATTGGTGACGACCAGATCGTCGGGCACCAGCCGGCCGCCCCACTCGAGCGAGCGTCGCGCCAGCACGCGCCTCAGGGCATCACTGCCGGGCGCCACGTCGTACGCGAGGCTCGAATCACCCAGCCGCCGAGCGATGACGCCCATCGTTCGGTTGAGCGCCTGCGCCGGCAGCAGTGCACCAGACGGCACCGCCGCGCCGAGCGGCACGAGGCCGGGATGGCTCGAGTCGCCCAAGACCGTCGCGAGCGGATCGAGCCCCGCAAAGTCCGTGATGCGCGGACGCGCCGGCGCGACGCGAGGTTCCCGCAGCGCGTCGGCCCGCTGTGCCCGTACGAAAAAGCCGGTTTTCGGCCGCGCCTCGATCAGGCCGCGGGTCTCGAGCGTCGCGTACGCGTGGAGCGCGGTCGGCACGCTGACGCGCTGCTGGCGCGAGAACGCCCGCACCGACGGCACGCGATCACCCGGCTGCAGCGCGCGAGCCTGAATGAGGCCGGCCAGCAGGTCGGCCAGCCGCTGATAGACCGGTTCGCGCGCAGATACGAGCGCCATGGAACGACGATGCCCCGACATGCCAGCGACTGAACAGATACAGACAGCTGCTTTCTTATATTGTACAGATTCTACTGTACTAGGTGATCTCGCGACCAGCTGCATCTGTTCAGGCCGACGACGACGGGCCACGATCGTCCTCGTGACTTTCCACCTCCCCGCCGCGCGGCTCCAACGCATCGACGCCCGC
Organism: Acidobacteria bacterium SCN 69-37; assembly: GCA_001724025.1. Classification (GTDB taxonomy): domain Bacteria; phylum Acidobacteriota; class Vicinamibacteria; order Vicinamibacterales; family SCN-69-37; genus SCN-69-37. The sequence continues at coordinate 19,974 of MEDJ01000018.1, forward strand.
GATCGCATCGACGCGCTCGTCGTCCTCGACGGCTGCCTGTGGCTGACGACCACACCGGCCGATGACGACATCATCCTGCGGACCGGCGACACGTGGGTCGCAGACCGATGCTGGCCAGTCGTGCTGCAGACGATCCAGGCGACCACAATCAGGCTCGTCCTGCGGGACGAGCAGGTCCCAGCCGAACACTCCGTGACCTCGGAACTCGATGAGCGCAACAGGTCGGTGCGTGCGTGAGGTTCGGATTCCGGAGGCTCCGAGAGTCAGATCTCCGGGGCTCCGAAGATCCCGGCTTCGACGATCGCGGTCAGCGTCGGGCGACGACGAACGATGCGTGATCGACGAAGCCGAGCGATTCGTACAGCCGCACGGCCGGGGCGTTCGACGATGCGACGAGCAGGCTGGCTCGCTCGTAGAAGCGGCTGGCTTCCGCGAGCGCTGTCGCGACCAGCCGGCGTGCCAGGCCCCGACCGCGCGCGGCCGGATGGACGGCCAGCTGCGCGATGTGAGCCACGCCCGTCCCGAGATCGGTCAGCATGATGCCGCCGGCCAGTCGACCATCGCGCCGACCATCCGCCGGATCCACCACGACCACGCTCGACTCCGGCAGGAACCAGCCGCACCCGGTCCCGGCCACGATCGTCTCGATATATTGCTGCCACTCGGCGGACGTTCCGCCAGGAGCGAACGCGCGAATCCCCGGCTGCTGCCTGTACGCGGCGTCGCAGAGCGCGGCCATCGCCTCGGCGTGATCGTGCCAGCGCGCGATCCCGCCATCGAGTCGTTCCTGCCCGCCGATCCGCCCGCACATCAGGTATCGGTAAGGTTCGACGGCAAACCCGCGGCTGGCGAGCACGCGCCCGAGGTCCGGGTGCGCGTCACGCACGCAGACGATCGTGGCCGCGGAGGTCCGGGCCTCGTCCGACGCGATCAGATCGTCAACGAGCGCAGCGATCACACGCGCGTCCCGGCCGGCGAGCGCCATCACCTGGAGATATCCGTTGTGCGGCACGTAGGCGGTCCAGCCCGCGGGCCGGCCGCCATCGTCGCTGGCGACCAGACCGGGCAGCTGTCCGGCCTGCCGCGCCGGATCGACGACCTGCCACGGCTCGGCGATATCCCACGCCAGGGTGCGACGCCACGCGTCGACTTCTGCACGAATCAGCGGGAGGACGTCGGCGGCGGCGCAGCGACGCCAGTCGCGGCACGACACGGATCCGGTCGGCACCGTCATTGCCGGCCTGTCCTACGACGTGCCGGCGGCCGGGACCTTGCCCTTCAGGCGGGCCACCAGGGTGGGAATGGCCGTCGACGACGCGGCAGCCGCGGCGTTGGCGGCGCGAATCTGATCGTAGACCTCGCGCCGATGGACCGGCACGTGCGGGGCGGCGTTCACGCCGATGCGGACGCTGTCGCGGCCGACGCGCAGCACCTTCACCTCGATGCCGTCGCCGATGACGATCGCTTCGTCGACCTTCCGGGTGAAGACGAGCATCGGCCTAGTCTACCGGCAGCGGGTGATCGACGCGATACGGACTGTCGACCGCGATGATCTGGATCCCGCGCATCGTCCCGGGGTTGATGACCACCGGCGCGCGCAGGTTGGCGGTGGCGCGGCCGTCCTCGTGCGCGGCCACGATCGCCAGCCACAGCAGCGGTTCACGTTCGTGCGCGGCCAGCCGTGCCAGATCGATCCTGTCGAGCGTCGTCGGGTAACCCTGATCGACCACGCGGGGATCGACGGCGACGAACGACGGCGCTTCATCCGTGACGCCCTGCATCACGGTGAACGGCGCCATGTCCGGCGAGGCGACGAGGACGAACCGGCGATGGGCCTCGAAGCCCGGCAGGCCCTCGGGAAAGGTGACGACGCCATCGATGGCCGACGACTGAATCATCGCAGGTAGTCCAGGAGCGACTGGCGCTCGGCCGTGCTCACCGCCGCCAGGGCTGCACGATAGCTCGTATCCGCCTGGCCCAGGCGCGTGATCGCCTCGGCGACGTTCACATCCTCGAGCGTCGACCGGCGGGTCTCGGCCGCGCGACGCAGCGTGGACAGCCGGGACGCGAGATCATCGAGGTTCCGCTCGTCGGCCCCGAGCGATCCGAGCGCGTGCTGCGTACGCACGAACGCGCGCTCGACCGAATCGAGTCCCGTCTGGATGGCTGCGCCGTCGGCGTTCTCGATGGCCGTGGCCAGGTTGTCGAGCACCGTGAACAGGTCCTCGGCGTCGGAGCCCTGCACGATGCGCTGGCCATCCACCGTCACCGCCACCGATCGGCCGCGTTCGATGTCGACACGTGTGACGTCGGCGTTGCCCTGATAGGTCCACGTCCCGCCGCTGTCGGCGTACGGCACGCGATCGACGTGCGTACCGGCGAACAGATACGAGCCTTGGAACGACGAGTTGACGTCGGCGAGCAGCGCGTCGCGGAGGCTGCGCACCTCGGCGGCCGCCGCCGCGCGGGCGGTCGGGGTCACGTGATCGCCGCGCGCGCTCATGCCGGCGACGCTGACGGCGGTCAGCTTGTCGGTCATCCCGGAGAGCACCGAGTCGATGGCCGCAAGCCTCGAGGCCGCCGACTGGTTCGCCCGGCTGTAGGCATCGAGCGCACCGATCGTCGCGCGCTCGCCAATCGCCTGCTGCATCGCCAGCGGATCGTCGCCGGCCCCGGCCAGGCGCTTCCCGGAGGCCACCTGCTGCTGCGCCGTGGCGAACTGCGAGCTGGCCGTCTCGATCGCGCTGAGGCCATCACGAATGGGATCGAAGAGGATTCGCACTATCGCACCATCGCCATGAGGGAATCGAGTGTATCGAGGATCGTCGTGAAATACCGCGCGCTGGCCTCGTACGATCGCTGATACCGGATGAGATTCGCGGCCTCCTCGTCGAACGACACCCCGGACTGCTGATCGCGCAGCCGCTGGAGCTGCTTGACGATCTGCTCGCGCGTCCCCAGCGAGGCCTGTGCGGCGCTGATGTCCGATCCGACCTGGTACGCGATGTTCGCCCAGGCCTCGGCCGCCGTCGCCGATCCCCCGCTCATCACGCGCGATTCGCGCAGCGCCGCGATGGCCCGCGCCACCTGGTTGTCACCCGCCGCGGCCGTGCCCGACGCCGCCACCATCCCGGCATCGGCGGCCACGGTGGCTGACACGGACAACGTTGCCGCGGCCCCGGTCACCGACGCCGGCGGCGTGAAGAACGGCCCGCCCGCGCCTCCCTGGCTGTCGACGCCCGTGGCGTGCACGGCATTCACCTGCGTGGCGATGTCGTAGGCCAGCCTGTCGACCGCTGCCTGGTAGGACGGAATCGTGGTATCGCGCAGGTCGATCAGCGCACCGATGCGGCCGCCGGTCACCTTGCCGGTCACGTCGAAGTCCGCCAGGTGCAGCGACACGAAGCCCGACGGCGGCTCCGGCGTCGCCGTCACCGGATAGGCATTGGCACCGACGACGAGCGCGTGACCACTCGAGACGGTCACGTCGACAGCGCCATCGGGCCGCTCGATCAGGCTGATGTTGGCCAGTTCGGCCATGCCTGCCAGGGCCGTGGTTCGTTCGTCGCGGAGCGCCTCGACGTCCACGCCGCCGGTCACGATCCGCGCGTTGAGTTGCGCCACGCGCGTGGCCAGGCTGTTGAACTCGCTGACCGCGGCCACGATCGACTGGTTGTGCACGGCCTGCGCGTCCGTCAGCCGCGTCGACAGCGCGTTGAAGGCATCGCCCAGCGCCTGGCCCGCGCGCACGACGCCCTCGCGCGCCGGCGCCGACGTCACATCACTGGCCAGCAGTGAGAAGGCATCGAAGAACGACGTGATCTGCACGTCGAGCGACTCGCCCGGCAACCCGATCATCGCGTCGACGCCGCGGAGCCCGGCCAGCGTCGTCTCGTCGGACGCCCGGCCGCCCTGCTCGCGCGCAAGCTGGGTCTCCAGGTAGTGATCGCGCAGCGCGCGGATCTGTAGCACCTCGACACCGCGGCCGGCCTGCATCGAGGCGTTCGGCGCAATCTCGGCGAGATCCATGCGCCGCCGGACGTAGCCGGTCGTGTTGACGTTGGCGATGTTCTGACCCGTGACGTCGAGCCCGGTGCGGGCCGCCGTCAGGCCGCTCGTCGCGATCGTGAGGCTGCCGAAGAGTCCTGCCATCGTCCTAGCCCCTCGATGCCATCATCGCCGGCGTCGTCGCGACGACAGCCGGCGTCATCGACGGCCGGCCGTGACGGCCATAGTCCGACACGCCCATCGCGATCACGAGCCCCGACGCCGCCGCGCCCATCGCCCGGCAACGCGAAAGCTTGTGTCGGGCCTCGTCGATGCGGCCACGAGTGTCGGGATTGCGGGAAATCATGGTGAGATCGGCGGTCTGCATACCGCTGACGGCCGAGGCGAGCGTCTCTTCCGCCAGCAGGACCGCGTCGGCGCGACCGGACTCGAGCGCCGCGGCAAAACCGTCGAGCGACTCGATCAGCACGGTGAGGGCATCAGGGGAGGGGGTCACGGGACTCGAGGAGCGAATCGATGATGCGACCCGCCAGCGCCTCGGGATCGGCCCCGAGCTGCCCGGATTCCAGCAGCTGGCGCGCCCGCGCCACGGCTTCGGGACGCACGTCGCCCGAGACGGCGGCCGCCCGGACGGCATCGTCGGCCAACCTGATCGTTCCAGACAATGTCACCGCATCGGCCGGAGGGTCGGACGGCGGCGCAACCGACCGGACCTCGTCGACCGTCACGGTCGGCACGTCCTCGGCCCGCACCGACCGCACGTCCTCGGCCTTCACGGGCTGGACCTCGCGACTCGATTCCGCGCGTGGCTCTACTTTCATGGTGTGTTCGCTCCCGAGCGTCCTGGGCCCGAATTCCATCCCTGCGTGCGTAATCGGCCCGGCCGGGCGCGACTTTAGCGGGAGGCTGGGAGGCGACAGGCCGGAAGGAGCCTGGAAGATTCATCGGCGGGAAGGCGGAGAGGCCTCCGGGTGCGCCGGCCGGAAAACGGCGTTCAGCGGCTCGCATACAACTTCCCCACGCCATCGTGCGGGTCGATGGGCTTGCCGTGCTCGAGCACCTCGAAGTGGAGATGCGGCCCCGTCACGCGCCCCGTGGCGCCCGACAGGCCGAGGGTCTGGCCGTCGACCACTGTCTCGCCCGCCGCAACGCGAATCTCGGACAGGTGCGCATACCGCGTCGATACGCCGTTGGCGTGTTCGACGATCACCGTCAGGCCGTATCCGCCCTGCTCACCCGCGAACGTCACCTGCCCTGTCTGCGCCACCGGCACGTCGCGCCCCACGGGCATGGCAATGTCCACGCCCGCGTGAAACTTCGCGCCGCCGGACACGGGGTGCGTCCGCCACCCGAACGCGGACGTCATCCGCCCCTCGAACAACGCGGCGCGCGTCACCGGCGCCGACGTGGGCATCGCCACCGCGTCCATCGCCGATGCCGGCATGCCCAGCCCGCCGGTCGCGGTGTCGATCGCTCCGGCTTGCCGCGCAAGTGGCTCCAGCATCGACTCGGACAGCCCGAAGCCCCCCGCACGACTCAGCGCGAGACTCAGCTCGCTGAACATGACGTCGCCCAGCGGGCCCCCGCCGAACCCCGACGCCTCCTCGTCGGCCTCGAACAGCGACGATCGCATCTGCGAGAGCATCTGCGACAGCAGCAGCGCTTCGAACTGCGCGGCGAGCTGACGCAGCTGCTCCGGGCTGCGCGCCGCGTCGGCGGCCGTCGGTGTGGCCGCGGCGCCGGCGCCGACGAGATCGATCGGTGTGGGGATCCCGCTCACGGTCGTCTCCTCACAGGATGACGATCTCGGCGCGCAGGGCGCCGGCCGCCTTGAGTGCCTGCATGATCGCGATGATGTCGCGCGGCGAGGCCCCGAGCGTGTTGAGCGCGCTGGCCACCGCGTCGAGCGTCGTCCCTTCGGCCATCGAGACCATCCGCGCCGTCCCCTCGCGCACGTCCACCTGCGTATTCGGCACGACCATCGTCTCGCCGCCGGAGAACGGCGCCGGCTGGCTCACGTCGAAGCGCGTCGTGATGCGCACGGACAGGTTGCCGTGCGCCACCGCGGCAGGTCCGAGCTGGACGTGGCCGCCCACGACCACCGTCCCCGTGCGTTCGTTGATGACGACGCGCGCGACCACGTCGGTATCGATCGGCAGCGTCTCGAGCTGCGCCATCAGCGCGGGGACCGACGTCCGGTACAGCTCCGGCACCGCCAGGCTGACGCTGCCGGGATCGAGCGCCTCGGCCGCGGGCGTGCCAAGGAAGGCGTTGATCGCCTGTGCCACGCGGGCAGCGGTGACGAAATCCGGTTCACGCAGCGCGAACGTGAGGCGATCGATCGTGGCCGCTTTCGCCTCGGGCGCCGACTGCACGATCGCGCCGCCGGGAATGCGCCCCACCGTCAGGTGATTCACCTGGACGCTCGATCCGCCGCCGCCCCCACCGAACCCGCCAATCGACAGCGGTCCCTGCGCGAGCGCGGCCACTTCGCCGTCCGGTCCGCGCAGCGGCGTCGGCAGCAGCGTGCCGCCCTGCAGGCTCCGCGCATCGCCAATCGACGACGCGATCACGTCGATCCGCGCGCCCGTCCGCTGATAGGGCGAGATCTCGCCGGTCACGAGCACGGCGGCAATGTTCTCCACCTTGACCTGGTCGGCCGGGACCACGAGGCCGAAGCGCGACAGCATGTTGGTGAGCGACTGCGTGGAAAACAGTGTCTGGCGCTTGTCGCCCGTCTTGTTCAGGCCCACGACCAGACCGTAGCCCATCAACGGCGCGGGGCTCGCGCCCTGCAGCGTCACGAGATCCTTCAGCCGCGATTCGGCCCGTGCCGCCGTCGTCGTCGGTACGACGGTCGTCATCGCCGCCATCGTTGCCAGCGCGATCACCCACCGTCCCGTACGCACACTTCGCATCTCGGCCTCCACCTAGAAAATCTTGTTCAGGATGCGAACGAGCCAGCCCGGGGTCAGGCTGTCGCGCATCAACCCGGCGCTGAGCGACTGGATGCGCAGCTGGCCGACCTGCGTCGACAGCACGACGTTGCCCGGCCGGATGTCCGCCGTACGCACCACGCCTGACAGGACGACCACGCTGCGATCCCCGTTGATGTCCACCTCGCGCACGCCCTCGACGACGAGATCGCCGCTCGGCAACACCTCGACGACACGCGCGGTGAGCGTGGCGAACAGTTCGGTCGTCCGCGTGGTGCCGCCCGATCCGTTGAACGACGTCGACGTCGACATCGGGAGCACGCGCCCCAATTCCGTCCCGATCCGGCCGGGAAACGCGGCGCTCGCGCTGCCGTTCTTCCCGATGTTCGATTCGGCCGATCCCGACGCACTCAGACTCTCGACGACGCGGATCGTGACGAGGTCGTTGACGTAACGTGCCCGCTGATCGCTGGTCAGATCGGTCATCCACCCGGCACGGCCCGCATGCCCCGTGTCCCGCGCCGACTCGAGATAGCGCGCGTACACGTCCTCGTAGCTGACGGGCGCCTGCGACTGCGCCGCTGCCGGTGCCGCCAGTCCTACGCCGAACACGATGGCCCACACGACCGCCGTTTCACCGCGCATATCCCACCTCGACCAGGCCTTCCCGCACCACCCGGCCGCGCAGGCTGCGCCGCGATCCGGGGTTCACCACACGGATCACGTCGCCGGGGTTGCCGCCGTCGGCGGCCGTCACTTCGGCACTCACCTGCACGTCGCCGGCCATGGCGACTGCCGTCACGCGGTCGCCCGGTTCCACCGTCCGTCGCAGCGCCACGGCCCCCGGCATCACGATGGCCGCACTCGGGATCGTGCGCAGCACGCGGCTGCCGATCACTTCGTCGGCGCCGGGCAGACGGCGCAGCGGCACCTGCTGCACCTCGCCCGTCACGATCTCGACGTCGTCGGACGTCACCGTCGTGCCGCGCGGGAGATCGCGCCGCGCCACGGCGTGCGCGGCCACGACGCGCAGGGACGCCGTGCCCAGCACGCGCGACCCGCGCGCCGGCACCAGCACCACACGCATGGGCCGCCCGAGCTTGGCGGCCGGATCGATGCGCGCGTCGACGAAACGGTCCGCCGCACCGGCCGGCAGATCCAGGGCGACGATCTCGACGACCGCGTCGGTGCCGAGCTTTGCGGTGGCGGCCCGAATCAGCACGTCGCGCGCCGTGCCCTCCGCGGGATCCGCGGCCAGCGTGGCCGTGGCCAGCAGCAGAACCGCGGCCAGGAGGGCGGGCCGCGCCCGCACGATCGCGCGAGACATGGTCGTCATCACCGCACCAGGTTGTTGACCTGCGACAGCATCTCGTCGGCGGCGCGCACGACGCGCGAGTTCGCTTCGTACGCGCGCTGACCAATGATCATGTTCACCATCTCCTCGACGACGCTGACGTTCGAGTCCTCGAGGAAGCCCTGGGTCAACGTGCCGCGGCCGTCGACGCCCGGCGCACCGGGTTCGGCCTCGCCGGAGGCCGTCGTCGCCGCGAACAGGTTGCCGCCAAGCGGCCGCAGGCCGCCCTCGTTCGCGAAGTTCGCGATTTCGAGCGTGCCGAGGCGCTCGGGCGCCGTCTGACCCGCCACGACGGCCGAGACGACACCATCGCGCGAAATCGAGATGGTCGTCGCGTTGGGCGGCACGGTGATCTGCGGCTCGACGGCGTACCCCTCGTTCGTGACCAGCAGGCCCTGTGCGTCCAGGTGAAAGTTGCCCGCGCGCGTATACGCCGTCGTCCCGTCGGGCATCGTGATCTGGAAGAAGCCCTCGCCCTGGATGGCCACGTCGAGCGGCACGGACGTCGCGCGCATGTTGCCGGTGCTGAAATTGCGGGACGTCGCCACGGCGCGCGTGCCGAGTCCGACCTCGAGCCCGATCGGGACCTCGGTCGTCTCGGAGGCCGACGCGCCGGCGGATCGCACCTGCTGGTAGACGAGATCCTCGAACTCGACGCGCGCCTTCTTGAAGCCGGTCGTGTTCACGTTCGCCAGGTTGTGCGCCACGTTGTCGATGTTCATCTGCTGCGCATTCATGCCGCTCGAGGCGGTGTACAGGGCGCGAATCATAGGTACCTCACTGAATAGGCGGGGAGGCGACAGGCTGGGAGGAGGCTGGAAGGCGGGAAGGAGGCCGAAAGCCTTCCAGCCTCCTCCCAGCCTGTCGCCTCCAAGCCTTCAACCATCCCGGTCACACCCGTCTCCCCAACTGCTCGATGGCCTTGCCGTCGACGTCGTTCATCAGCATCGAGATGGATTTCTGCAGCGCCTCGAAACCGCGCGAGACGCTGGTGATCGCGGCCAGGCGATCGGCAATCGAGACGTTGGACTGTTCCAGCGTGCCCGCGCGGACCGCCGGGGCGGCCACCGCGACCGCTGGCTGATCCCCGGCGCCGAGCAGCGTGCCCTGCTCGCGCGTCATGCGGGCCGGATCGGCAAACGCGATCACGGCCAGCCGGCCGGCGCGCGTGACGCCGTTCCACACGGTGCCGTCGGCGTCCACGTTCAATTCCCCTTCGCGGTCGCCGACCACGATCGGGCCGTCGACACCCTTCACCGCGTACCCGTCCTCGGTCACCAGGCGACGATCGGCGTCGAGCGTGAAGTGCCCGTTGCGCGTGTAGCGATCGCCGTCAGCCGTTTCCACGACGAAGAACCCGTCACCGTCGATGGCCAGGTCGAGCGGACGGCCCGTCGAGGCCAGGGCGCCATCGCGCACGTCGAGTCGCACGTCGCCGAGTGACGTGTCGATCGCCGTGTCGAGCGTCCGCTCGAACTGCGCGCGCTCGGCCACCACGCGCGCCTGCCGCTCGCCCTTGTACCCGGCGGTGCCGATGTTGGCGATGTCGGTCGCGATCCGATCGAGCTCGTCGGCGCGCGCGCGGAGTCCGCTCAGCGCGATGTAGTGGCTGCCGGCCATGCCGCCTCCTTCGACGCCTTCGGTCCCGCGGCCTGCGCCAGTTGCAGGTGCAGCCGCACTTCGCTCTCCGACAGCGCTTCCTGGCCCGCGATGTCCGCCACCTCGTCGCCCTTGCGCGCCGCGGCGACGACGCGGCGGCTGACGGCCGCACGCGTCGCGCGTGGCGTCGGCGTCCGGCCCGCGCGCTGCTGCTGCAGCTCGCGCGCCAGCGTGGCCAGGCCGGCCTCGGTCGTGTCGGTCAGTAACGCCAGGCCATCGGCCAGACGGCTGAGGCGCTCGCGGATGTGCGCCAGCTCGTCGAGCCGGCGCGCGGCCCACAGCACCAGGACCGTCTGCACGAACAACACGCCGCCCACGATCACCGCGATGGTCAGCAGCAGGCCGTGCTCCGGCGCGAACAGTGATGTGACGGTCATCCTCGTCCCTCCAGATCCGCCGGGCGGCGCCCGCCCGCGATCTCCGTGATGCGCACGCCGTAGTTCCCGGCGACGATCACCACCTCGCCTCGTGCCACGAGACGTTCCCCCACGAGCAGTTCGACGGGCTCGTCCGGGGCGCGGCCCATGTCGACCACGGCGCCCGGCCCCAGGTCGGCCACGTCGCGCAGCGGCATCACCGCGCGGCCGAAGCGCACGACGAGCGGCAGATCCACCTCGAGCACGGCTTCGAGCCGTGAATCGTGCAGCGGCGCCGGCGAGGGCGCCTCCGCCGGCGCCAGTTCGGCGGCCACGCGGAACGTGGCCGTCGCGCCGTCGCCGAACGCGACGGTGACGATGTCGCCGGCCTCGGGCGCGCCGGTGCGGCGCGCCCGGGGCGCCCCGGCCAGCAGGCCCGCGGCCTCGGGCGTCAGTTCGACGGCCGAGGCCAGCTGCGTGGCCAGCGCCGCCAGCACTTCGGTGATGGCGGCGTCTGACGGCGCCTCGTCGGCCGGCCGCGCGCGCGTCGCGCACGCGGCGGCCGACAGCGCGTCGGTCCAGATCACGAACCGGCCCGTGGCGGCGCCGCCAAACGGCACCGCCACGGTCCATCCCTCGCCGGTCGTGCCCGGGGCGTCGATGGCCGAGACCGTTCCACCGAACGCGACCGCACACGCGCCGGGCAGTTCGCGCACCAGCGCGCGTGCCAGATCCTGCTGAGTCAACGGGGTGGCCATCTCACATCACTCCTGCGGCCGCCGGGTCGTCACGCCCTTCGACCTGTACGAACAGCCGGCCACGCTCCGACGCCAGCCGCCCGGCCATCTTCCGCACGCCGTTCACGAACACGTCGATCGGGCTGTCGGCCGACAACGGCAGCGCCACGACCTCGCCGGGCCGGAGCGCCAGCACCGCACCGGTCTTGAGCCGCGTCCGAATCAGGGGCACGACAGGCACCGGGACACGCCCGAGGTTTTCCGTGAGCCAGGCGCGTTCGACGGGCGTCAGCGCCCGCTTCTGCCGCTGCCATGCGCTGGCCACCTGTCCCTCGGCGGCCTCGACGACGTTCGTCGGGATGCAGAGGTGCACGGCACCGCGGACATCGCCCACTTTCAGATCGAACGTCACGGCGCAGACAATCTCGGCAGGCGCCGCGACCTGCAGCATCTGCGGCCGCGTTTCGCGGCCGCGGATGCTGAACGCCAGGCTGGCCACCGCCCGCCAGCCATCGGCCAGGCCGTCGAGCAGCAGCATCACCACCTCGTCGATCACGTTCTGCTCGATCTCGGTGAGCGGCCGCGCCATCGGCGGCGTCTGCCCGGTGCCGCCGAGCATGCGATCGATCATCGCGAAGGCCACGCCGGGCCCGATCTCGAGGGCGCCGAGCTCGTCGAACGGCGCGATCCCGACCGAATAGAAGGCCGTCGGATCCGCCAGCATCGCGAGGAACTGCTGATAGGCCACCTGCTCGACCGACGCCACCGACAGCGTGATCGTCGTCCGCAGGTAGGCCGACAGCGATGTCGAGAGATTGCGCGCGGCCCGCTCGTGCAGGAACTGCAGCGCGTGCATCTGCTCCTTCGACACGCGATCCGGCCGCCGGAAGTCGTAGCGGACGACCGGTCCGGTTTCGCGTGGCGTGGACCGGGCGCGGCCCGTGCCGGCCGCCACGGTCAGCAGCGCGTCGATCTCGGCCTGACTGAGCACGCGGTCCATCTCAGTGCGCCTCCCGCGGGACAATCCACTCGCGCATCAGGGACCGCAGGCGCGCGATGGCCTGCGTGCGTAGCTGCGAGACGCGCGACTCACCCACGCCGATGACGAGTCCGATCTCGGCCAGCGTCATCTCCTGCTCGTAGGACATCGCGAGAATCTGGCGTTCACGCTCGGGCAACTGGACGATGGCGGCCGCGAGCCGCGCGCGCAGTTCACGGCGCTCGAGCTGCCGGTACGGCCCCTGGTCGTCGATGGCCACCTCGAGCAGGTCGACCGACTCGTCGCTCGTGCCCGACGGCTGCAGGACGGCCACTTCCGCCATGCGCAGTTCATCGAGCTTCGCGTCGTAATCGCGAACCGAGACGCCGAGCGACGCTGCAATCTCCTCGGCCTCGGGTTCGCGGCCGAGGGTGTGTCGCAACTGGGTCATGGCTCCATCCACGTCGCGCTGCAGCTTGCGCAGCGACCGCGGCACCCAGTCGAGTCCGCGCAGCGCGTCGAGCATGGCGCCGTTGATACGGCGCCGCGCGAACGCGTCGAAGGGCACGCCGAGCGAGGGCTGATAGCGGTTGGCGGCCTCGATCAACCCGAGGACGCCGACGCTGACCAGCTCGGACAGCTCGACCTGCGAGGGGAGCCGGCGCCCGAGCCGGCTGGCCATCGACTTGACCAGATCGACGTGAGCCAGCACCAGCGCATCGCGCTGGGCGGCATCGACAGCCGGCGCCATCGTCATGCGCATCGGGGAGCCTCCATCGTGGCGGCCGGCGATCCACGCTCGATCCGCCCGGGCGGTGCCGGCCAAGGCCCCCCGGATCCGTTCGGCCGCGCCGAGGCGAGCCGTGACGCCACGCGGCGGATGCACCCGGTGGCCGGGCCCGCGACGTCGGCGCCGAGCAGCAGCGGCATCTGCGCGAACACCGACTCGCGCACCTGCCGGTCCTCGAGGACGTGCCCGTCGTAGCGCAGCGTGCGGCCGAGGAACCTGTCGGCCGCGAGGGAAATCTGCCGGAACACGAGCCCACCCTCTTCCGAGTCGCGCGCCGAGTTGACGACGACGCCAATCGGCTTGGCCGCATCGGCAGCGGTAATCAGCTTGATCACGGCGTAGGCATCGACGACGGCCGCCGGGTCGTACGAGGTGACGACCAGCGCGTAGTCGGCCAGACGGATGACGTCGAGCACGGTGTCGGCAATGCCCGTGGCCGTGTCGAAGAACAGGAAGTCGAGATCGCGTCCCGCCTCGTCGATCGCCGCGGCCAGCCGGAGCCAGCGATCGTCATCGAGCGCCGTGAGCGCGCGCACGCCGCTGCCGGCCGGGATGATGCGCACGCCCGACGGACCGTCGAGCGTGATCTCGTCGATCCGCTTGACCCCCTCGAGCACGGCCCCGAGGTGCACCTCGGGCGTCAACCCGAGCATCACGTCGATGTTGCCGAGCGCGAAATCGGCGTCGAGAATGCCCACGCGGTGGCCGAGCCGCGCCATCGCCACGGCGAGGTTGATGGTCAGGCTGGTCTTGCCGACACCGCCCTTGCCGCTCGTCACGGCGATTCGGGTCGCTCGGGGCCGGGGCTCGGCCGAGGCGGTCAATGACACGAGTAGTCCTCCGTTGCCGGCTCGCGCAGCAGCGCGGCGGCCAGGCTGGCGGGCGTCGCACGCCAGAGATCGTCGGGAATCCGCTGGCCCGTCGTCAGGTACGACACGGGCAGCCCCTGCTCGCGGACGACCGACAGCAGCGGCGTCACCGACTCGCACTCGTCGAGTTTCGTGATGACGACGCGCGCCGGCGCCAAGGGCGCGTATCGGTCGAACACGCGCCGGGCGACCGGAGCCGAGGTGTCGGCGGCCAGCACCAGGTGCGTGCGCACGTGGCGACGCTGGCAGAGCACCTCGAACATGCGGGTAGCCTCGCCGTCGGCGGCCGACCGGCCGGGCGTGTCGACGAGGATCGGATTGCGCGCGTGCGTCAGCGCGGCCTGCAGTTCCTCGGCGCTGCGGGCGGCCCGGAACGGGACGGCCAGCACCTCGGCGTAGCTGCGCAGCTGCTCGATCGCCCCGGCGCGGAAGCCGTCGGCCGACACCAGGTTCAACGCGCGGCGATGCCGCACGCGTTCCTGCGCGGCGATCTTCGCGATCGTCGTGGTCTTGCCGACGCCGGGCGGGCCGACGAAGATCTCGCAGCGCTCGTAGTCGGCCGGGGCCCCGGAAAGCGGCTCGAGTTCGGCCGACAGGGCACGCCTCAGCGCGCGATCGGATCCGCCGCGGCACTCGGCATCGGTCAGACGCGCGGTCACCGCTTCGGCGAGCGATGCGGGCAGTCCGGCCGCCACGAGCCGCGCCGTGACGCCGGCGCGGGCGCTGTCATCGGGCGAACGATGTCGGCGCGACGTCACCGGTGTCCGGGGCGCCGACAGATCCGGCGTCTCGATCGGCGTCGACGGCGGTGTCTCGACGAGCGGTTCGGGCCGCTCGGCCGCGGCCGTCAGCCGGACCACGCGCGTGCCGAGCCAGCCGCGCCAGCCGGGCGCCGGGACCAGTTCCGTCGACAGCACCAGCGCGTCGGGCCCCAACTGGGCCCGCACTTCCGCGAGGGCTTCGCGCACGGTCGGACGGTAAACGCGTTTGACGTGCATGTCAGTCGAGCGTGGCCACCGAGACCACGCGCACCTGCGCCGGGATCTCCGCGTGCGACAGCACCGCGATGTGCGGCAGGGCACGCGAGAACAGTCGCCAGAGGTGTGGGCGCAGCATCGGCGAACACAGGAGCACAGGTTGTGCCAGATCTTCCGTGGCCAGCGCCTCGGCCAGGCGGCTCGCCAGGGCCTGCGCGCGATTCGGGTCGAGCGCCAGGACCGCACCGCGATCGGTGCGCGTGAGCGACGCGACGAGCGCGTCCTCGAGCGTCGGCGACAGCGACAGGACCGCCAGTTCGCCGTTCTCGCCCTGGTAGCTGCGGCAGATCGATCGGCCGAGGGCCGTGCGGACCGATTCGACGTGGACGTCGGGATCCTTCGAGACCGACGCGGCATCGGCGAGCGCCTCGAGGATGGTCATCAGGTCGCGGACCGGCACGCGCTCGCGCAGCAGCTGCTTCAGCACGCGCTGCACGTCGCCGACCGACACGATCTTCGGCACCAGTTCCTCGACGAGCTTCGGCGCGGTCTCGCCGACGCGATCGATCATGTCCTTCGTCTGCTGGCGCGTGAGCAGATCGGGCAGGAACGTCCGCACGACTTCCGACAGGTGCGTCGACACGGCCGTGGTCGGATCCACGACCGTGTAGCCGGCGGCCAGCGCCTGGTCGCGGCGATCCTGCGCCACCCAGACCGCCGGCAGGCCGAACGCCGGCTCGCGAGCCGCGATCCCCTCGACCGCCTGCGTCACCGTGCCCGGATTGATGGCGAGCAGCCGATCCGTGTAGAGCTCGCCACGCGCCACTTCCACGCCCTTGACGAGGATCGCGTAGACGCGCGGACCGAGCTGGAGGTTGTCCGAGACGTGCACGGGCGGGACGAGCAGCCCGGTCTCCGTCGCAATCTGCCGGCGGATCGCGCGCACGCGATTGAGCAGCGTGCCGCCGCGCGTCTCGTCGACGAGCGACACGAGCGCATAGCCCACCTCGATGCCGAGCGGATCGACGGGCGCGATCGGGTCGCCCTGGTCGCCCGCTGCGGCCGTCGTCCCGGGCGCCGGGGCGGCCGTGTCGGGGGTGTCGAGTTCGCGCCTGTTGGCCCACGCCGCGCCGCCGAGCACGAGCGCGACGAACAGGAACGACGCCTTCGGCAGTCCCGGCACGAGCGCCAGCGCCACGAGCACGCCGGCGGCCACGGCCAGCGGCCGCGATCGCGCGAGCAGTTGCACCGCCACTTCTTCGCCGAGGTTCGACTCGGCCGCCGCGCGGGTCGTGATCAGACCGCCGGCCATCGAGACCAGCAGGGCGGGAATGGCGGTGACCAGGCCTTCGCCCACCGTCAGGATCGTGTAGGTCTGGAGCGCGGTCGTCAGATCCACGCCGTGCATCGCCACGCCGATGATCAGGCCCGCGACGATATTGACGCCCGTGATGAGCACCGCGGCCAGCGAGTCCCGCTGCGTGAAGCGGATGGCGCCGTCCATCGCGCCATAGAAGTCGGCCTCGCCGCGCAGCCGCTCGCGCCGGGCGCGCGCTTCCTGATCGGTGATGATGCCGGCGTTCAGGTCGGCATCGATCGCCATCTGCCGGCCGGGCATCGCGTCGAGGGTGAACCGGGCCGTGACTTCCGAGATGCGGACCGCGCCATGGTTGATGACGAGGAACTGGATGGCCACCAGCACCAGGAACACGACCACGCCGACGACGAAGTTGCCGCCGACGACGAACTGGCCGAAGGCCATGATCACGTGGCCGGCTGCGTCGACGCCCTCGTGGCCGTGCAGCAGAACGAGCCGCGTCGATGCCACGTTGAGCGCCAGGCGCAGCAGCGTCAGCAGCAGCAGCAGCGAGGGGAAGACCGAGAACTCGGTGGGCTGCCTGACGTAGATGGCCGTGAACAGGAGTACGACGGCCAGGCCGATGTCGATCGACAGCAGCAGATCGAGCACGAACGTCGGCAGCGGCACGATCATCAGCAGGACGACTGCGATGATCGCCGCCGGGGCGATCAGGAACGACGCGCGGAACGGGGCCGCCTGGGTGCTCATAACATCAGCCGCTTCATCCGGACCAGGTACGCCAGCACCTCGGCCACGGCACCGAACAGGTCGGCGGGAATGGTGTCGCCGACCTCGGCGTGCTTGTGCAGGGCGCGTGCCAGCGTGACGTTCTCGACGATCGGCACGTCGTGCCGGCGGGCAATCTCGCGAATCCGCGCCGCCATGTGGTCGGCGCCCTTGGCCACGACGCGGGGCGCGGCCATCTCGCTGCGTCGATACTCGAGCGCCACCGCGTAGTGTGTCGGGTTGGTGACCACGACGGTCGCCGTTTCGACAGCCTTCAGCATGCGGTTGCGCGCCATCTCACGCTGGATCCGACGCACGCGGGCCTTCACTTCCGGCCGGCCGTCGTTCATCCGCGACTCGTCGAGCACTTCCTGCCGCGTCATCTTCAGGCCCGAGTACCAGTGCCAGTACTGGATCCCGTAGTCAGCGGCCGCCAGCACGACAAGCACGAGGCTCGTCCGCCACAGCAGCGTCCACAGGCGATCCCAGGCCACGCGACCCGACTCGACGGCGGTCATGCCCATCAGTCCGGGTGCCTGCACGGAGAACTCGTGCACGATCAGGTACCCGACCGCGCCCACGAGCACGATGCCGATGAGCGACTTGCCGAGTTCCGGCAGCGCGTGCGTCGGCTTCAGCCGTGCCAGGCCCGACGCCGGACTCAGCCGCTCCCAGTTCAGCTCGAGCGCCTTCGGCGAGAACGACCACCCGATCTGCGCGAAGCTGGTGCCGACCGACAGCAGGCCCGCGATGAGCGCCGGCGGACCGGCGACCTGCAGCAGCAGGCCGGCCTCGGCCCAGAGCAGCCCCTCGATCGTGCCGGGCACGAGGGCCACGTGAGCCCGATCGGCCAGCGTGCTGAGCCCGATCGAGATCCGGCCGGCCAGTCGCGTCAGCATCTCGAGACCGAGCCACGCGAGGCCGAGCGTGACCGCCGCCAGCGACACGGCACTCGACAGATCGCGGCTGCGCGCCACCTGCCCCTTCTCGCGCGCATCCCTGATGCGTTTGCCTGTCGGTTTTTCTGTGCGTTCCCCTGTCTGCGACGCGGCCATGTCCGATCACCTGAACCCGGCGGCGAGGCGGGCCGCCAGGTCGAACACCGTCGGCACGAACCGCGCCACCACGGCGGGCAGGCCCACGAGGCTGGCGGCCAGCACCAGCAGGCCAACCACGATGCGCACGGGCGCGCCGGCCACGATCACGTTCAGGGCGGGCGCCACGCGCGCCAGCAGCCCGAGGCCGAACTCGATCAGCAGCAGCACGGCGACGACGGGAATGGCGATGCGCAGGCCGATCACGAAGACCGCGCCGAGCAGATCCGCCACCGTGTCGGCGAGCGTGCCGCCGATGGCGCCGAAGCCGATCGGCAGCGCGGTATACGAGTCGGCCAGTGCCCGGATCAGCGTGTGGTGCACGTTGGTCGCCAGGCACAGTACGACGACGACGTTGGCGTACAGCAGCGCGAGGACGTTGTTGCGCACGCCCGACTGGGGATCGATCAAGGAACCGAGTGAGAGGCCGATTTGATACGCGATGAAATGGCCGGCGAACTCCGCTGCCCCGACCAGCACGCGCACGGCCATCGCGATGGCCAGGCCGATGGCCGCCTCGCGCAGCACGACGACAACCAGGCCCGTGGCCGGCAGGCTCGGCGGGACCGGCGCCGTCATGGCCATCAGCACGGCCAGCATCAGTGTCAGGCCGACGCGCACGGCGGTTGGCGCGTGGAGCGCCCCGAAGAACGGCGTGCCGATGACGATCATGCCGGGTCTGACGAGCAGCAGCGCGAGGCCCGCGACGAGGTCGAAGCCGGTCATCGCACCAGGTCGGGCAGTTGCAGGAACAGGGTGCGCGCGAAGCCGGTGACCACGCGGAGCATCCAGGGGAACGTCAGCGCGAAGACGACGAAGATCGCCGCCGCCCGCGGGATGAACGACAGGATGTTGTCCTGCACGGACGTCACCGTCTGCAGGATGCTGACGACTACTCCCACGATCAACCCCACCACGAGCATCGGCAGGGCCACGACGATGGCCGTCTCGATCGCCTGACGCACGACACCAAGGACGAGGGACTCAGACATGGGTGCAAGAAGATGCGATCAACTGGGAAGTTAGAAGTCAGAAGTTCGAAGTTCGGGGAAATTCGAACTTCGAAGTTTTCCGACGTTCTAACTTCGAACTTCTGAGTTCTGGCTTCACAAGAAGCTCCTCACCACCGATCCCACCAGCAGGTTCCAGCCGTCGATCATCACGAACAGCAGCACCTTGAACGGGAGCGAGATCATCATGGGGGGCAGCTGCATCATGCCGACCGAGAGCAGCACCGTCGAGACCACCAGGTCCACGAGCAGGAACGGGACGAACAGGAAGAACCCCATCTGGAAGCCGGTCTTGAGCTCCGAGATGGCAAAGGCCGGGATCACGACGCGCATCGGCAGTTCGTCGGGCGAGGCCGGACGCTCGATCCGCGCCAGGCCGGCGAACAGCGCGAGATCGGCCTCGCGCGTCTGCCGCAGCATGAACTCGCGCAGCGGCGGTGCCCCACGCTCCATCGCCGTCGTCACGTCCATCTGTCCGGCGATCACCGGCTGGATGGCCAGTTCATTGATGCGCGACACCGTCGGCGCCATGATGAACGCCGTCAGGAACAGTGTGAGCCCGACCACCATCTGGTTCGACGGGATCTCCTGCGTGCCGAGCGCCTGCCGCAGGAAGTGGAAGACGATCGCGATGCGCGTGAACGACGTCATCATCACGAGCACTGCTGGCAGGAACGTCAGCAGCGTCATCAGGACGACGATCTGAAGCGGCGCCGAGACGGTACCCACCCCGTCGATCTGGACCGACAGATCCTGCGGGGCCTGCGCCAGTGCCACCGACGGCATCGCGACGACGCCGAGTACGACGGCCCCCAGCGCCGAGAGACGACGGGCGCGGATCATGCCCGTGCGTCTCCGTCTCCGGCCGTTGCACGCGAGACCGCCTCGTCGAACGTCGGCAGCGGCGCCAGCTCGGTCAGCAGCGTGACACCGTTGGGCGCCAGTCCCAACAGCAGCCGCCGCCCTTCGATCGAGACAATCGCCACCGATCGGCGTTCGCCGAGCGAGAGCGCCGACTCCACGCCCATGCCGCGGCCGCTGCGCCGCAGCGCCTGCTGACGTCGCAGCAGCCAGGCCAGCGCGGCCAGCAACGCCAGCACCACGGCCAGCGCCCCGAGCACGCGCCAGACCGAGGGCACCAGGTCGGGACCGGCCGTGCCGAGCACGTCCGTCTGCGCGAACACGAGCCAGCTCACGCGATCTCCTGACCGGCCGGCGGCAGCACGCGTCCGATCCGCAGCGACACGTCGTCGCCGGCCATCACGACTTCGCCGGCGAACATCGGGATGCCACCCACGCGGACCTCGAGATCCGACCCGGCCGCCTGCTTCAGGCGAATCACGGTGTCGACGGCCAGCGTTGCGCACTCGCGCACCTTCACCGTCGTCGTGCCGAGCACGATGTCGACAGGAGAGGGCACGTCCATCACCCAGCGCATCGCGTCGAGCGAGGCCGGCGCGTCAGAACTGGACGACGAACTCGGAGAAGAGGACATCGACGACCTTCCCGCCAGACAGCACCGGTTCGAGCCGATCGGCAATCGCGGTCTTGAGCGCGCTCTTGCCCTCGGGCGTCACGAGCGCGCCTGCCGTCTGTTCCGTGAGGAGCTCGAGAATCTCGGATCGCATGCGCGACACCACGACAGGTGTGGTCAACACCTTCTCGGCGGACCGCGCGTCTTCGAGGACGAGCTGCAGGTTGACCTTGAGGAAGCGGTTACCGGCGCCGTCGGCGAGGTTCACCATGAATGGCTCGAACGGGACGAGCCCGCGCTCCGACAGCGGGATCTCGCGCGGTGCCGCGGCCACACCGGCCGTGCGCGACACCCACCAGTACGCGCCGCCGCCACCGCCGGCCAGGCCGACGACGAGCAGCAGGATCATCAGGCCCTTGCCGCGTGCCTTGCCTGCCACGGGCTGGAGTTCGGGGGTCGACATGTCAGCGATGCCTCGTCAGCGGCTCGAACGCCTGGCGTAGCAGGGTCTCGGCCTGCGCGCGCGAGAGTGGCGCGGCGGCCTCGGCCGCCGCAGGAGCCGGGGCCGCGGCCATCGGCGACGACGGCGTGGAGGCCTCGGCGGCCCGATCGCGATCGAGCGACTGGACGAGGTCGTCGAGGAACGTCATGAACTCGGTGCTGGTGACGGCACCGTCGTGGTTGACGTCGGCACGACGAACCAGTTGATCGACCAGCGACGAGCGATCGCCGCCGGCCGCAGTGACTGATGGAGACAGGCTGTTGATCACGAGGACACTCCCGGGCCGTCAGGCCACGACTTCGAACCGTCCGCCGGAGTCCGGCCGCCGACGACGCGGCTGTCGCGGTTCGCCCTGCTGTCCATCACGACTCGTGCCATCGTCCTGACGGTCGCGGTCGGCCGACGCCGGGGGCTCGTGGACCTCCAGCCGATCGAGCGTGAGTTGCTGACCCGCGAGGTTCTGGCGCAGCAGGTGCTGGTGGCCCTGCAGCCACTCGCGCACGACGGGCGCGTCGGCCTCCACGCGGGCCGTGACCTGTCCCTGCTCGACGGACACGCGCACGGTCACGTCGCCGAACTGCCGTGGATCCAGACGGATATGCGCTTCGCCACCGTTGCGGAGGATCTGCAGACGGATGGCCTGCACGATCTGTCCGCTGGTGTCGGACGGCAGCGCGTCGGCCGGCACGAACGATGCGAACGACGTGACGGGCGCTGCCGGCGCAGGCGGTGCCAACCGCGGTGCCGCGTGTGCACCGAGGTTGAAGCCGGGAGCGCCGTCGCCACCCTCCGATGACGGTCGGCCGGACGGCGGTGACGGTGGGACGTCATGCCGATCGGAGTTCCTGGAGACGCCGAAGCCACCACGGGAGCCCTGCGGCTGTTCGAGTTGTTCGGAGCCCTGGGGTGTCAGCCCCGGGGAATCCTCCCCGCGACTGACGCCGCGGCGCCCTGACGGAGGCGCGCCCTGAGTCGACGCGGGCGCATCGGCGCTCTGGCGTCGGTCGGCCACGTCGAGGCCCTGCGGCGATCCGGTCGCGTCGGCATCCTGCGCCTGCCCGAGCCGTTCGGCGGCGGGTGACTGTCCAAGTCGTGCTGCGGCCTGGGGCTGGTCGAACCTCTCGGAGCCCTGAGGCAGCTCGCGTCCGTCGGAGCCCTGGGGCTGTCCGGGCCCCTCGGGGCCCTGGGGCTTCAGCCCCAGGGAATCCTCCCCACGACTGACGCCGCGGAGATCCGACAGACGCGCGCCCTGAACCGGCGCGGGCGCATCAGCGCTCTGGCGTCGGTCGGCCACGTCGAGGCCCTGCGCCTGTCCGAGCCGTTCGGCGTCCGGCGACTGTCCGCGCCATGCTGCGCCCTGAGGCTCCTCGAGTCCTTCGGAGCCCTGAGGCAGCGGCTCGCGTCCGTCGGAGCCCTGGGGCTTCAGCCCCAGGGAAGCCTCCCCGCGGCTGACGCCGCGGGGCTCCGGCAGACTCGCGCCCTGAACCGACGCGGACGTATCAGCGCCCCGGGATCGTTCGGGCGAGTCGACGCCCTGCGGCGGTGCGGGCCGTTCGGCGTCCGGCGTTTGTCCGAGCCATCCGGCTCCCTGAGGCTGTTCGAGCCCTTCGGAGCTCTGGCGCGGCTCGCGTCCGTCGAAGCCCTGGAGCGCCTCGCGCCCGTCGGAGCCCTGGAGCGGCTCGCGTCCGTCGGAGCCCTGGGGCTTCAGCCCCAGGGAAGACTCCTCACGACTGACGCCGCGGGGCTCCGGCAGACCACCGGCTGACGACTCGGGGAACGCCGGGACCGGCACGACGCGCGCGGCCGCTGCCGCGACCTCGTCGTCGGCAGCGGCCGCGTCGGCGTCGGGATCGTCCGGCGCGTCGGCAGACGCCGGCACGCCATCGTCCGATGGCGTGCCGGCGTCCACGGGCGCGCCGAACGCGGCAAGTGTGTCGAGGAACGACGCGGCGTCGTTCGCCGGCGCGGCCTGCCCGGCCCCCTTCGGGGGACGGGCGGCGGCGCCGGCGGCGGACGCCGCACCGGTGAGCGGCGGAAAGGCCAGCACGGGTCAGCGATCCGCGCGGCTATCGCTTGAGGTTGAGCGTGTCGACGAGCAGTTCGTCGGCCACGGTGATGCCCTTCGAGGACGCCTGGTAGCCGCGCTGCGCCAGGATCATCTGGGTGAACTCGTGCGCGATGTCGACATTCGACGCCTCGAGCGCGCTGCCGATGATCACGCCGCGGCCCCCGGTCCCGGCCGTGCCGACCATCGGCTGGCCCGACGCGTCGCTCTGCGCGTACATGTTCGTCCCGAGCTTCACCAGGCCTGCCGGGTTGTTGAACGTGGCGAGGGCCAGTCGCCCCACCGACACGGTCTGCCCCATGCCGAACGAGGCGATCAGGTTCCCCTCCTGATCCACCGACACGATCGACGACGGCGCGCCGCTCGTGGTGCCGTTCTGCGTGACCGACGCGGTGGCCGAGGGCGCCCCGTATCCGGTCAGCGACGACACGCCGTTCGTGTTGACGATGTCCCAGTTGATCGTCGAGGCCGCCGCGCCGTTCGTCCAGGTCGGCGTGGTGATGGCCACGTCGGACACGACGCCGCCGTTGACCGATGTCAGCAGACCGCTCGTCGAGAATCCGATCGTGCCCGTGGCCACCTGCGACGGCGTGCCGGCCGTGCCGCCGGTCACCTCGGCCCCCGGCACCGTCACGGAGTACGACCAGGCATTGGCCGCGGTCTTCGTGTAGGTGACCGTGGCCACGTGGGGAATTCCCAGTGAATCGTAAATCTCGACGGGTGCCGCGTAGGTGTCCCCCACGGCCGCGCTCGCGTCGAGGTTCGTCAGCGTCGACATTCTCGACGTGGCCACCGGCGGACGCAGCACCCCGGGCGGCGCGACGATGGCCGCCGGCGCACCGGACGTGTCGATCAGGCCCGTGGCCGGATCGACCGCCGTGTAGCCCATGACCGGCAGGCCCGACGAGGTGACGAGCATGCCGTCGGCGTTGAAGTTGAAGTCACCGGCGCGCGTGTACGTCCGGTTCACACCGGTCCCGACCACGAAGAACCCGTCGCCCTGGATCGCCACGTCGGTCGGCACGCCGGTCTTGTCGACCGATCCCTGCGTGAACGTGGTGCGGATCTGCCCCACCGACACGCCGAGCCCGATCTGCATCGGATTGACGCTGGGTCCGCCGACCGACTGCGCCACGAGGTCGACGAAGTTGACGTTGCTGCCCTTGAACCCCACCGTGTTGAGGTTCGCCAGGTTGTTGCCGATGACACTGAGCTTCTGCTGATTGGCGGCCAGGCCCGACAGGCTGGCCGAGAACGAACTGGACATGTGCTTCTCCTTAGGAACCCGAGGCCACCGGATCGGCCGTCGTCGAGGTGGGCGCGGTCTGCGCCAGGTCGGCGGCGGCGCGCAGTGCGGCGATGTCTTCCTTGATCTGCTGCAGGCTCTCGAGCGAGCTGAACTGCGCCAGCTGCGCGAGGAATTCGCCGTTCTCCTGCGGCTGGAGTGGATCCTGGTGCTGCATCTGCGTGATCAGCAGCTGCAGGAACGTGTCGCGGCCGAGCGCGTCAGGCTTGGCGGCCGGCTCGGCGTCCGTGGCTCCCGTGGTTCCCGATACCCCCGTCACGCTCATCTGTCATCTCCCGAGGCGTCGGCCATGACGTATCGCAGCCGCGCCAGTTCATCGATCACCTTGAGTTCCTGCCGGAGCTGCTCGGCCCTGAAGCGCCGGAACGCCCGTTCCTGCATGCGCTCGAGCGCCAGTCGTCGCTGCCGTGCCTGTCGCCAGCGCTGCTCGGCCTGCCGGACCGCCTCGGCCAGCATCACCACCTCGTGCCGTTTCGCGGCGAGGTCGTTGGTGAGCCTGACGATCCAATTCCGATGCCACATGAACGTCGCCACGTCGCTGCCGTGCCGCTCGAGGATCTGCAGACGCTGCTGCGCGGTGCGGCGCACCCCATCGGCCACGGCCGCCACACGCTCGGCCTCGCGAACGGCGGCCTCGGCACGCGCCCGGGCGAGGCCGGCCTCGTGTTCCTGCGTGCGCCGGAGTTCGAGCGCCGCCGCGGCGCGGAAGCGGAACTCGCTCATGCGGTGAGGACCGAGAGCTGGGCGACGTGGTCGGTCAGCCGACCGGACATGTCGGCGGGCTGACACAGGAAGCGGCCGATCGCATCGCGTCGCGCGAGCGCCGTGTCGATCCGCGGATTGCTGCCGGCGACGTACGCGCCCACGCTCACCAGGTCCTCGTTGTCGCGCAGCGTGGCGAGCCACTCGCGCACGGTCGCCGCGTGCGCGCGGTGCTGCGGCGTGGTCACGTCGGGCATCGTCCGGCTGATGCTCGGCAGGACGTCGATGGCCGGGTAGTGATTGCGGGCGGCCAGGTCGCGCGACAGCACGATGTGGCCGTCGAGGATGCCGCGCACCGCGTCGGCGATCGGTTCGTTGTGATCGTCGCCCTCGACGAGCACCGTGTAGAACGCCGTGATACTGCCGCGGCCACGGAGCGCCCCCGCGCGCTCGAGCAGGCCGGGCAGCCGCGCGAAGACCGACGGCGGATAGCCCTTGGCCGTCGGCGGTTCGCCGGCCGCCAGTCCCACTTCGCGCTGCGCCATCGCGAAGCGCGTAACCGAGTCCATCATCAGCAGCACGTGCAGGCCGCGGTCGCGGAACGCCTCGGCAATGGCCGTGGCCGTGTACGCGGCACGCTGACGCGTCAGCGGCGGGCTGTCGGAGGTGGAGACGACCACGACGGATCGCGCGAGGCCGTCGGGGCCGAGGTCGTGTTCCAGGAAGCTGCGCACCTCGCGGCCGCGTTCGCCGATCAGCCCGAGCACGACGACGTCGGCCTCGGTCCCGCGCGCCATCATGCCGAGCAGCGTGCTCTTGCCGACGCCGCTGCCGCCGAACACGCCGATGCGCTGGCCGCGGCCGCACGTCAGCAGCGCATCGATCGCCCGCACGCCCGTGCCGATCGCCTGCCGGATCGGTTCACGCGCCATCGGGTTGAGCGCCTCCGGCCTGAGCGGCGCCTGATCGATCGTGCCGAGCGGACCGTGGCCATCGATCGGGCGACCGAGCCCGTCGATGACGCGGCCGAGCAGCGACGTGCCGACAGGCACGGTCAACGCCCGGCCGCGCGACACGATGCGATCGCCGGGCCGGATCCCGGTCGTGTCGCCGAGCGGCACGGACAGCAGCCGGCCGTCGCGGAAGCCGACGACCTCGCACGGCAGCGGCCGACCGCGGCCGGTCCGTACCTCGCAGATCTCCCCCACGCTGGCGGCCGGGCCGTTCGATTCGAGCAGCAGCCCGACGACCCGCGCGACCTTGCCGATCACCGGCGCCGGCTCGATCTCGGCGATCCGCGCGACGTAGCGGCCGAGTCCGAACGTGTCGTCAGCTGCCGATGACCACACGATCGCGATCCTCCTCGCCCGCGTCGACATCGTCGCCGAGCAGTTCGCGCGCCATCTCGCGGATCTGCGCCTCGATCCCCACCTCGATCGTTCCGAAGGTCGAGGCGACGAGGCAGCCGCCGCGTGCGATGGCGGCGTCGGCCGTCACTTCCACGGTCTGGCCGACGTCGAGCGCGCCGGCCGTCCGGATCGCCTCGAGATCGGCGGGATTGAGCTGCAGGCGCACCGCCACGTTCTCGCCGAGCCGATCGATGGCCAGGCGCGCCAGCGCCACGAGGCGATGGCGATCCTGCGTGACCTCGCGGTGCAGGATACGCTCGGCCATCGCCAGCGCCAGGCGGACCAGGTCGCGCTCGGCCCGTCGCATCAGATCGCCGCGCACGGCGGCAAGATCCCGGATGGCCGTGGCCAGGTCGGCGGCCATCGCATCGAGCCGCGCCGTCGTGTCGGTCTCGGCCGCCTGCTGGCCGTCGATGACCCCGCGCGCATACGCCTGCTGCTCGGCGATCGCGACGGGATCGATGACCGGCGCCGGTACGGGCGGCGGTTCGACGGGCCGTTCGCGGATCGGGGGTGTCACGATCGGTTCGGGCGCGACAGGCGCCGCCATGGGCGGCAGCAGCGGCACGATGGCCAGCGGCCCCGCAGGCGGCAGCCCCTGCCACGCGAAGCGGTCGGTCGTCACCGAGGACGACAGCCGCCGGGCGCTACGTGACATACGGCTCTCCGGCCCCGGCGCCCGTGGTGATCAGGCCCTCTTCCTCGAGCTTGCGTGCCACGGCGACGATCTCCTGGTGCGCCTTCTCCACCTCGCGGAGCCTGACGGCGCCGAGCACTTCCATCTCTTCCTTCATCAGGTCGACGGCGCGCCGCGACATGTTGGTAAAGAACCGTTCGCGGATCGCCTCGCTTGCGCCCTTGAGCGCCAGCGTGAGCACCTTCTTGTCGGCGCGGTTGATGATCTCGCGAATGCCCGTCTCCTCGATGTTCACCAGATCCTCGAAGACGAACATCAGGTTGCGCACGGCCGTGGCCGTGTCGGGGGCGAGCGCCTCGAGCCGCTCGAGCGCCGGGCTGCGGACGCCGCGATCGAGGCAGTTGAAGAGCTCGGCCACCGCGCGGACGCCACCGCGCTGTTCGCGCGTCTGTCCGCCCAGCCCGCGCAGGCGCTGCTCGATGACGGTCGAAATGCGGGCAATCACGTCTGGCGGAATCTCGCCGAGGCTCGCAATGCGCAGCAGCACATCGCTGCGCATGTCGTCGGGCAGCTGCTCGAGCAGCTGCGCAGCCACCTGCGACGGCAGGTGCGCGAGGATCAGCGCCGTGGTCTGCGGGTGTTCGCCGAGGAAGAACTTCGAGAGCTGCGTCGGGTTGGCGCGCTCGAGCGAGGCAAACCCGGCGCTGGTGTTCATCGACTGCACGATCCGGTCGACGATGCGCCGCGATTGATCGGGACCGAGCGACCGCGCGAGCATCCGCCGGGCCTGCTCCACACCGCCGAGGGCCGGCCGCGAGGCCCCGGCCGACGAATTCAATTCCATCAGCACCTGTTCGCCCAGCTCGTGCGGCACGGCGTCCAGGGCCGCGATCTCGCGCGCGATCGACTCGATCTCGTGCTCGCCGAGGAACTTGAACACCGACGCCGCGCTCTCTTCACCCAGGGCCACGAGCGCAATGGCGGCCTTGCGCGCGCCGCTGACCGTCGTCGCCTGTGTCGTTGCCGTCATCGCCGATCCTCCGAAATCCAGCCGCGGACGATCCGCGCCACCTGCTCGGGCTCCTCGTGGGCGAGCTTCGCCACGCGCTGCGTCAGCACGGGCAGCCGCCGGTCCTCGACCGGGACCATGGCATCGAGTTCCGCATCGATCTGCCCTTCCATCTCACTCACGGTCGGCAGGCGCGCCGCCGACGCCGCGGCCGGCACGGGCAGCGCGGGCGCCGGCGCCACAATCGTCCCGATCCGGCCCAGCAGCGGTCGCAGCACGCCGAAGAACGCAAAGGCGGCAATCAGGAGGATGACGAGCAGACGTGCGCCTGCGGGCCAGTGGTCGCGCACCAGTTCGAGCGCCTGCGTGCCGATGCCCGGCGTCACCTCGTCGCCGGTGTCAGGCGCCGTTTCGAACGCGATATTCTCGACCGTGAGTTGATCGCCACGGGTCGGATCGAGCCCGACGGCTGCCGCCACGATGGACTGGACCCGCTGGATGCCTGCCGGTTCCCACGCCCGGGTCGTCACCTGCACGGCGCCGTCGCCCCCCGTCGTCGCCACGCGTTCGTCGTCGAGGATGACGGCCACCGAGAGTCGCGCCAGCTGCCCCTGCGGGCTGACCGTGTGCCTGACGAGCTTGCTGACCTCGTAGTTGGTGAGTTCGGTCGAGCGACCGGGCCCGGATGTCGGGTTGGCCGGCACGGCGGGCGGCGTCGCGGGCGTGGACGTCGAGAGCGCGGGCGGCTGGTTGGCGCGCGCGCCCGCCACACCGGCCGACGCCAGGGTCGCCGGTCCCGTTTCCGTCGACGTTTGTCGACTGCGGACGACCGTGTTCGGATCGAAGCGCTCCTCGGTTTCCTCGATGATGTCGCCGCGCAGGTGCGCCGCGACGTTCACGCGCACGCGCCCGATGCCGACGACCGGCTCGAGCATCGCGAGCACCTTCGTCGACAGGTCGCGCTCGATCTGCTGCTGGCGTTCCGCCTGCGACGCGTTGAGTCCGGCCGGTCCCTCGTCCTCGTCCGGCTTCGTGAGCGGCCGCCCCTGGTGATCGACGATCATCACGGACTCGGGGCGCAGGCCTTCCACGCTCGACGACACAAGCCCGGCAATGCCGCGCACCGTCGCGGCCGAGAGCGGCCGGTTGCCGCGCAGCCGCAGGGCCACCGACGCCTTGGCCGGTTCCGATCGATCGATGAACAGCGAGTCCTTCGCCATCGCGATGTGCACGCGCGCACTGGCCACGTCGGCGATGCTGGCAATCGTGCGCGCGAGTTCGCCCTCGAGCGCGCGGCGGTAGTTGACCTGCTCCAGGAACTCGGTGGTGCCGAACGCCGTGCGATCGAAAATCTCGAACCCGATCCGGCCGGCCGACGGCAGCCCGTCGGACGCAAAGGCGAGGCGCAGCTCGTCGACGCGCTCGACCGGCACGCTGATCGATCGGCCGCCGTCACCCAACTGGTACGGCACGTTGTCGGCCTTCAGCCGGCTGACGACCGAGCTGGCGGTCTCGGCATCCATGTCGGCGACGAGCAGCGTGTAGGTCGGCGCGTTGATCCAGTACGCCGATCCAACGACGATGGCGACGACGGCGACGAACATGCCGGCCAGCCCGGCCAGCTGTGCCTTCGACAGCTTCGCCGTCAGGGTCTTCAGTTGAGACAACAGGTGTTCGATGTTCACGGGTGAGTGACGTCCTTACACGGACATGCGCATGACGTCCTGGTAGGCCTGGACGACCTTGTTGCGAATCTGTACGGTCAACTGGAGCATCTGCTCGGCGCGCTGCATCGCGATCATCGCCTCGTGCACGTCGCCGCTGCCGTCGAGCATGCGGCCGATGGCCTGGTTCGCTTCGCCGGCCGATCCTTCGACCGCGCCGATCAACTGCTTCAGCGCGTCGCCGAATCCGGCTTCCTGCGACGACACGCCCGTCGTCGGCTTCGTACCGACGGTGGGCGCGGCCCCGATGAGACTCAGCGGATCAATCGCCATCACGACCTCGCCAGATCGAGGGCCCGCTGCACCGTATCGCGGATGAGCCCGATGGCGGTCAGGTTCGCCTGATAGGCGCGCGCCGCGCCGAGCATGTCGACCATCTCCTCGGGCACGTCGACGTTCGGGACGGCCACGAAGCCGTTCTCGTCCGCGTCGGGATGCGACGGCTCGTAGCGACGCCGGAAGTCGGACGTGTCCTGGACGATCTCCGCCACGCGGACGCCGGCTGCCTGCACGGAGAACGGCGTGTCGGCCTGGACGGACTCCAGCACGACGGCCCGCCGCCGATAGGGCTGGCCGTCGGGACCGCGCGTCGATTCGGCGTTGGCGAGGTTCGAGACGGCCACTTCCATGCGCGCGCGCTGGGCGTCGAGCGCACTGGCGCTGGCATTGATCGCAGACGAAAGGGTCGAGGCCATGATCAGCGTCCTTCGTTGATGGCGTAGCGCACCAGGCGGAACTTCGCCGCGAGTACTGTCTGGGCGCGGGTGAATTCACCGGTGGCGCGGGTCAGGTCGAGCAGTTCCCTGTCGATCTGGACGTTGTTGCCGTCACGCCGCGCGGCCAGACCCGCGGTCTCGGCCACCTCGCTGCGCACGCCGGAGGGGCTCGCCTGCGCGCCGAGGTGTCGCGCGTCGGTCGTGGCCACCCCTGCCGCGGCCAGGTGATCGTCGAGTGCATCGAGGAAGCGCACCTCTTTGGTGCGGTACCCGGGCGTATCGAGGTTCGCCAGGTTGCCGGCCGCCGCGGCCTGGCGCTGGACCGCCTGCGTCAGGTGCCGGCCAAGGGCCGCCGTGATCGCGCCGTCACTGAGGGGATCGGACATTCCACACTCCATCCCGGTCCGGCGGTGTCCGGGCGTTCGCGCGGTGCGCCGCCTCGGACCCGTCGCCCGTGCAGGGGGCAGTTGTGCAAGAGGAATGCCCGATCGGCAGGAGCCGCGATCGGGGAAAAGCCACGGATTGGGAAAGAATCCGCCGGATCGACACGCGCACGCGGCCGTCCCGGTGACGACGGCCCGACACGATCGACCGGACGGCCGACACCACGCGGAGGGTCGGGGCCCCTGTCAGGTTCGGCCCGCGGTGGTCGGTCCACCGAGGCCCTGGTGTCGGGTCAGACAGCGGGGTGTCGCCGATCTGACCGCAGTTGGACGGTGTGCAGTCCGATCTGTCAAAAATCAGACACCAGCGCTCGACTCGGCGTCGGGTCCATGACAGTGTCCAGCATGCGTGCAACAACGCGCAGCAATGCCGCTGGCACGGCAGTTGCCTTAAAGGAGGTCGCTCTCCGGCCGTGTCAATCGGCACGCTCGGACAAAGCATGAATGCGGGACCGCTCGTCCCCCTCCCCGAGGAGTCCAGAGTGTCTGTCTCAGATCGTGCCCGGCCGACCGTGCTCGTGGTGGAAGATGAAAATGAATCGCGCCAGATGATCGTCGATTCGCTCGAGGCGGCGGGATTTGCCGCAGCCCAGGCCGCCAGCGCCAGCGACGCGCTCTCCCGGCTCGACGGCTTCGCGTACGATGCGCTGGTCGTCGCGGTCCAGCTGCCAGACGGCGACGGGCTGGACCTGCTCGACGAAGCGCTGTCGCGCTACCCCGACCTGCGGTGCGTGGTCACCACGGGCTTCGGCAGCATCGACCACGCGGTCCGTGCCCTCAAGCGCGGCGCTGTCGACTTCCTGATCAAGCCGTTCCAGCTCATCCAGCTCGTGCAGGTGCTGAAGACGTCGCTCAGCGAGCGGCGCCTCCAGTCGGAAAACGCCGAGCTGAAGGCCCGGCTCAACGATCGGTTCCGCTTCGGCAGCCTGATCGGGACCAGCGCCGGCATGAAGCGCCTGTTCACCACGCTCGAGCTGGTCTCCCCCATGAACAGCACGGTGCTGATCCAGGGCGAGACGGGGACGGGCAAGGAGCTGGTGGCGCGCACGATTCACCACAACAGCCCGCGCCGCGACCAGCCGTTCGTCGCGTTCAACGCCGCGGCCATTCCGGAAGGGCTGGCCGAGGCCGAGCTGTTCGGCCACGTGAAGGGCGCGTTCACCGGTGCGGTCAACGCGCGCGTCGGCCGGTTCGAGGCGGCCGACAAGGGCACGCTCTTCATCGATGAAGTGTCGTCGATGAGCATGGCACTGCAGGCCAAGCTGCTGCGCGCACTGCAGGAGCGCGAGGTCGAGCGGGTCGGCACGTCGAAGCCGATGAAGATCAACGCGCGGGTCATCGCCGCGACCAACGACGACCTGCTCGGCATGGTGCGCGAGGGCACGTTCCGCGAGGACCTCTACTATCGCCTCAACGTCGTGCGCGTCATCCTGCCGCCGCTCCGCGAGCGGCGCGAGGACATTCCCGTGCTGGCACAGCACTTCGTGCAGGAATCCTGCGCCAGCAACGGCCTGGCGCCGAAGACCCTGAGCCAGGGTGCGCTGCGGCTGCTGATGAACTACACGTGGCCGGGCAACATCCGCCACCTGCAGAACGCCATCGAGCACGGGGTGACGATGAGCGGCGACCACCGGGAGATCCTGCCCGAGACGCTGCCCGACGAACTGCTCGCCCCGTCGGGGCTGACGGCGGTCAGCCTGCCGGCCACGCCCGACGAGGGCATCAACTTCGTGTCGACCATGACGCAGGTGGAGCGGGAACTGATCCTGCGCTACCTGGCCAAGGCCAACGGCAACAAGCGCCAGGCCGCGCGCCTGCTCAACCTCAGCCGCACGACGCTGATCGACAAGCTGCACCGGTTGGGCGTGACCGACACGTCGGCAGCGTAGAGCTTCAGGTACGACTGGTACGACTGGCGACAGGAGCCCCGGGACTGACGCCCCGGGGAACTTCCTGCCGCCTCGTCGTCTCGTGGCCGACTGGTCTCGTAGCCCTGTGGCCTCGTAGCCTCGTAGCCTTGCAGCCCAGCAGCCTCGCAGCGCCGCCGCGGCCCCAGCCTTTACCGCACCGTCAACTCGACGCTCTGCCGCATCGTGCCCCAGTCGATGTGGAGCGTGCCGCCGGCAGGCGTGTCGTCAATCGAGAACGTCAGCTGTTCGGCGGCCTGCGGGGCGGTGCCGGCGCGCATCGCGGTGCGGCCGAGATCCTGACCCTGCGGATACGGGACGCCCCACCCATCGGGCGCCTTGCTGACGATCAGATCCCACGCGCCGGCACCGGTCCGCGTATAGAGCCCGTACGTGCCGGCGGGCACGTCGAGCGTGCCGATCCGCAGCGGCCGGCTGGTCTCCAGCCGCGTCCGCTCGTCTGCCCCGGTGCGCCACTCCTGGCCCCACCACTCGAACCCGTCGAGCGCCCGTCCCTTCAGCGACGGCCGGCCGTACGTGATCGAGATGGTGGCCCCATCGATCGTCCAGTCCGTCTTCACGTGCGGGTTCGGCCCCTTCGAGGGGACGTCCGTCGTCTGCTGCGCGTGCAGGCCCAGAACGCATACGGCCGCCAGTGCGGCCGCAGTCAGGATTACTCGTCGCATGTGTGCTGTGCTCCTTCGCGAATGACGCGTTGCGGCGCGGGGAACCAACGTCCGGAACGCGCGCTGAATGTCGAGCGAGGAGCGTACTACGCGCCGCGGGCGGCGGTGTGAAGACGGCGTGAAGCCGGTGGCGCAAACGGCTGCGGGCCGCGCGACGGCACGGCTGCCGGTCTGTCGGGCGGCCCCCGCGTAGGGGCGCCCCCCGCGAGGGGGCGACGCATGCCATAGGGGTGACGCATGCGTCGCCCCTACACGGGCTAGTACCGGCGCTTCGTCTGGCGGCGGATGTCGAACTTGGCCGTGTCGGCCACGGCCATCACGGCCATGACGCCGGCCTGGACCGGGTCGCTCACCACGAGATCGGCCGCCTCGGCGACGCTGCCCGCCATGTTGAGCGAAATGACCGGGAGCCCGGCCGCCCGCACCTCTTCGACCGCGTGCGTGATCTCGCCGCCCATGATCGATCCGGCCAGCACCAGCAGCTTCACGCGCGGCAGCCGGACGACGGCGCGGACGGCGGCCGCGAGTTCCTTCTCGCCGACGAGCGGAATGGTGTCGATCGAGATGCGCTCGCCGCGGATGTTGTGCCTGTCGGCCTCGGAGATCGCGCCCATGGCCACGAATCCCACCTGCGCGCCGCCGCCGGCCACCACGATGCGCTTGCCGTAGATTTTGCCCATCGGCGGGATCGGATCCACCCCGGTCACGCCCGACACCGCGCGCAGCCCCTCGACCACGGCCGAGACGTCGCGCTCCGCCAGCGTGAACTCGAAATCGATTTCGGACAGCGGCGCCCCGCCGTGTAGATCGACAGACGTGATGTTGGCGCCGTGATCGGCGAGGACCTTGGTGAGCCGGTGCAGGAGACCCGGTTCGTCGGTGGCGGAAACGACGAGGGCGTGGGACGTCATGAGAAACAGATGATACAGGGCCGGGAGGCTCGCGATGTTCCGGCCCCTCGGGGCTTCAGTCCCGAGGAGGCACCGCCGCACGTTCGAAGCGCCCGTGCGTCGCCGGTCGTATGATGCGGGCATGAGCATGCGCTGCGCCCTTGCGTTCGTGGCCCTGGTTCCGCTGGCTGCCTGTGGTGGCAGGGAGCCGGCCGTCGAGGAGGCGCGGCCCACGGTCGTCTCGGTAGCCGCAGCCCGCACCGACGAACTCCGCGACGTGGCCAGCGTCTCGGGCACCATCGTGCCCTCGTCGGTCGCGGACCTCACGATTTACGCACCCGAAGCCGCGGAAATCCTGGAACTGCCGAAGAAGCCGGACGACCCGGTCCAGATCGGCGACGTCCTCGTGCGGTTCGACATTGCGTCGCTCAATCAGGAGCTGGCGGCGCTGGAACTGGAGGTCCTCGACGCGCAGTCGCGGTTCGACAGGGCGCAGTCCGAACTGACGCGGCAGGCCGATCTGTTCGCGCGCGGCATCGCGTCGCGGAACGCGCACGAAGACGCGAAGCTCGCGCAGGCCACGGCCGAGTCGGCCCTGGGTGCGGCACGCAATCGACTCGACACCGCACGCGCCGGCCAGACTCGCAGCGTGATTCGCGCCACGTTCTCCGGCGTCGTGGCCGGCCTCTGGCACGCTGAGCGCGACACCGTCCGGCCGGATCCGAGCGATCCGATCATCCGCATCATCGATCCCTCGCGCGTCCAGGTGTCCGTGCAGCTGCCCATCGTGCAGCTCGCGCGCGTGGTGCCCGGCCAGACCGCCACCGTCAGGGCGATTGCCGGGGCCGTCGACGAAGAGGCGACGGTGGCCTCGAAGGCCCAGCTCATCGATCCGGCGGCACCGACGGGCGAGGTACGACTGAACTTCGTGCAACCGGCCACGCTGCCGCTCGACACGCCGGTGTCGGTGTCGATCCTGCTCGATCGCCGCGCCGAGGCGGTGATTGTCCCGACGCAGGCCGTGATTCGCGACGAGGCCGGCACCTGGGTCATGGTCGCCGGCGAGGACGGGATCGCACGCCGGCGGGCCATCCGGCAGGGCCTGGTCGCCGGCCAGCTGACCCAGATCGCCGACGGCCTCAGCGACGGCGAACGTGTCATCATCAGCACCCCCGCAGACATCGTCGACGGCGAAGCCATCGCGATTGCGAGGTGAGAATCGGCTGCCGACTGCCGGCTCAGGGTGCCACGTTTGGCGCGGCGGCGGGCCACCGCGCTTTTCGGAGCCCCGAGGCTTCAGCCTCGGGGGACCAGCCGGGACGCCATCAGGTTCGGTCACCCACACCACGGGATTCGACGCACTCTCGCTTGGCGCAGCGTGGCTCGCCGTCGCCATCGTCGTCACGCTGGCCGCCATCGAACCCGCCATCCGAGCGGGCCGCATCCAGCCGGCGGAGTTGCTTCGGCAGGAGCGATGACCGGTGGCCGCGACTATCTCTTCTTCCCCGTCCGCACCTTCGTCTCGACCTCGCGAACGACGACCGCCGGCAGTCGAGCGCGATACCGATCGATGAATGCCAGCACCGCCGTCGAATCGTGGGGCGCGAGTGCGCGCAGCGCCCACGACAGGGCCTTCGCGAGCATCGGCGTGACGTCGCGGACGACGGTGCGGCACACGAGCAGCGTGCGGCGTACGTCCCCGCGTCCACCACGTGACGGGACGTTCAGCGCCACGGTCGAGACGAGCGCCGTACGCCGCCACCAGGGATCGTCGGCGCGCACCCACGCCAGGACATCGGCGTCCGTCAGGAACCCGAGCCGCCATGCCGGTCCCGTCACGGACGTCGCGAAAGCGTCGACCGATGCCCAGTTGTCGTGGCCGCGGCCCAGCCGCTCCGCCACGGCGCGGTCGACGAGCGCCAGCGCGTCGTGTCGTCGCTCGAGCAGTTCGTATCCCACCTGTCTGCCTTCGATGGACCCGCGCGCGGAAAGCGCCAGCGCGAGACTCAGGATGGATGCCGGCGTCTGATCCGCCGTCGCCGCCGAAAGCTGACGGACCACGCGCCTGACCGCGGGAATCGGCACGCCGAGCCACGACAACCGTGTCGGCGCGTATCCCGACGAGAGGAACGCGCGACGCGCGGGAAGGGCGTACGGTCGCAGCAGCGCGTCGACGCGCGACGCCAGTGCCGCGCTCGTGGCCCGGGCGGTGCGACGGCTCCTACTGGACCTGGACCGGCCGCGCGTCGATGCCGCCATGGGTCAGGTCGGCCGCGCGCATCCGTTCGAGCTGCACGGCATCGACGAGCGCTTTCCAGCTGGCCTCGATGACGTTGTCGGACACGCCGACGGTCGCGAACGTGCGGTGCTCGTTGGCCCACTCGATCAGCACGCGCACCTTCGCGGCCGTGCCTTTGTAGGAATCGAGCACGCGGACCTTGTAGTCGACGAGCTCGATATCGACGACGGCCGGGAAGATGGGGGTGACGGCCTGGCAGAACGCCTCGTGCAGCGCGTTGAACGGGCCATGGCCGGTGATCGTGACCGTGAGCGGTCCCTGGTCGGCCTGGAGCGACACCGTCGCCTCGGCGCGCGGCCCGTCGCCGCCCTCCGACCGCATCGTCACCTGGTAGCCGAGGATGTCGAAGACGCGCTCACCGGGCGCGAGCGCCTGCCTCACGATCAGCTCGAACGACCCCTCCGCCGATTCGAACTCGTAGCCCTCGTACTCGAGCTGCTTCACGCGATCGAGCAGCGCGCGCCGCGCGTCGGCATCGAGCCGGCTCGCCAGGCCCTGCTGCTCGAGCTTGTAGAGGATGTTGCCGCGTCCCGAGAGATCGCTCACGAGCACACGCTGGCGATTGCCCACCAGTTCGGGCTGGATGTGCTCGTATGTGGCCGAGTCCTTCAGCACCGCCGCCACGTGGATACCGCCCTTGTGGGCGAACGCGCTTCGTCCGACGAACGGTTGATCGTTGCGCAACGGGAGGTTGGCGAGATCGGCGATGTACGCGCAGAGCGAGGCCAGGTCCTTCAGCCGTTCGCGGCCGACGGTCTCGTGGCCGAGCTTCAGTTCGAGGTTCGCGATGACCGATGCGAGATTCACGTTGCCGCAGCGTTCGCCGTAGCCGTTCAGGCAGCCCTGCACGTGCGTCGCACCGGCCGCGACAGCGGCCAGGGCATTGGCCACGGCCAGGTCGGAGTCGTTGTGCGGGTGGATCCCGATGACCGTGTCGACGCGCCGGCGCACCTCGGCCACGATGTCGCCGAGCCGCGCGGTCTGCGTGCCGCCGTTCGTATCGCACAGACACAGCACATCGGCCCCGGCGCCGACCGCGGCCTCGAGCGTGCGCAGCGCGTAGTCCGGATTGGCGCGGTAGCCATCGAAGAAGTGCTCGGCGTCGTAGATGACCTCGCGGCCGTGATCCTTCAGGTGCCTGACGGTCTCGGCAATCAGGACGAGGTTCTCGTCGAGGGTGATCCCGAGCGCCCGCGTGACGTGGAAATCCCAGGTCTTCCCGAAGATCGCAACAGCGGGCGTATTGGCTTCGACGAGAGCCTGCACGCTCGGATCCTCGTCGACGCGGTACCGCGCCAGGTGGGTGGCCCCGAAGGCCGTCAGCTTCGCGTGGCCGAGCGTCAGGTCCCGGGCGCGCGCAAAGAACTCGCGATCCTTGGGATTCGACCCCGGCCAGCCGCCCTCGATGTAGTCGATGCCGAACGCATCGAGCTTCTGCGCGATCAGCAGCTTGTCATCGACCGAGTAGGAAACGGCCTCGCCCTGAGTGCCGTCGCGGAGCGTGGTATCGAAGGTCGCGATCTTCATGGCAGGGAGGACATTGTACTGCGTCCCGCCGGCAAGCGACGGAGCGGGACCGCAGCTCCTTCACGTCCGCGCGCTCGCACCGGCCCCAAGGCCCCGCCCCTCACGCGCCCCGGGACATACCGACGGGCCCTGGGGCCCCGACAGGCCCCACAAGTCGGTGCCGCGGACCAGTACCCGCTCCGTCTATGCCTGGGCCCTGAACCCGATCCGAATGGTGCTGCCGCACCGATCGCCGGGGAGAAACACGGCGTTGCCACCCGCCTGCCTGGCCACGCCGTGGGCCGTCAGGGCGCCCATCGTGGCGGTCCAGCCGCCGGGACGGTCCGTCCAGGTCGCGTCGAAAAAGCGAACAGCGGCAGCCGGCGGTACCTGCACGGTGTCCTGCACGATCTCGACAGCCCGCAGTTCGCGTCCCGCCACGTCGAACGACACCCGCACCGTACCGCCCTCTGCGTCGTCCATCAGTCCCAGCGTCGCGAGGACCGCGCCGGTGACGCCGGTCGTGACGAGCACGGCGTCCACGGCAACGACGGCATTCGCGTCGGACGCCTGGACCTGCCACGACAGACCGGACAGCCGACACTCGGGTGCCAGCCCCTGGCGCAGCGGTTCGATCAGCGACGCCATCGGCGTCGGCTTCATCGTCCCGCGATGCCGGCCATCCAGAATCGCCGACGCCTTCAACAGCCAGGTCGCGCGCCATGCCTGGGCCCGGACCAGGGCCAGCCCCACGCGCCTGGCGAGCGGCGACGTCTCGGCGGCCAGCATCGAGGCCGCCGATGCAATCGTCGCAATCTCGTCGCTCACCTGCCCCATCACGCGGTCACTGCGGCGATGACGCTCGAGACCAACGGCCGACTCGGGCCGCTCGGCCGGGACCGTGGCCTCGGGCGCGTCCCCGCGATCGCGGCGGCTCGTCAGTTGTTCGACATAGTGGGTATCCGCACGCATGCGGTAGGTCGAGGGGAGACCCTCACGGGCGGGACGGGCTGTCGGGGACTCCGGCGGAACGTCATGCAGGTCGGACGCAAAACGCTCGGGTATGCCACGCCTTCCGAGAGAGGGTTCGGAAGCTTCGATGTCTGACACGGTGGAACCTCCACACACTTACACGACAACGAACGACGAACGAAGGTCGCATCGTAACAAATGCGGGGACGCCGCGCACCGACACACCGTCGCCACGCCCCGTTGTCTGCTCCGGGGTTGACGTCGGTCTCGCTGACAGCGAAGATCCGTCGGCCCATGCTCCTGCTGCCCGATCTCACGCCGATCCAGTGGCTGCTCGTCATCACCGGCGCGGCCGGCATCGGCATCACGAAGGCCGGCTTCTCCGGCGTGGGCTTCGTCCACCTGCTCATCTTCGCCTTCGTCTTCGGCCCGCGGGAATCGACCGGCCTCATCCTCCCGATGCTCGTCGTGGGCGACGTGCTGGCCGTCATCGCCTTCCGCCAGCACGCCCGCTGGGACTACATGCGGCACATGCTGCCGCCCGCCTGTCTCGGCGTGATCGTCGGCGCCCTCGTCATGTGGCGCGTCACCGACGACAGCCTGTTCCGGCCGCTGATGGGCTGGATCCTGATGGCGCTGACCGTCATGCAGCTCGCACACATGGCGCGACCGCAGCTGTTTGCCGGGGCCCCGCACTCGCGGCCGTTCGCCTGGGCCATGGGACTGCTGGCCGGCTGGACGACGATGCTCGCCAACGGGGCCGGCCCGATCATCACGCTGTTCACGCTGGCGATCGGCCTGCCCAAGTTCGAGCTCGTCGGCACGGGTGCGTGGTTCTTCCTGATCATGAACGCATTCAAGCTGCCGTTCAGCTACGCCCTCGGCCTGATCGGCGGCTCGTCGCTCGCGCTCAACCTCGTCCTCATCCCGCCCATCGTCATCGGCATCGTCGTCGGCCGGTGGCTGACCCATGCCGTGCCGCAGCGCCTGTTCAACGCCGTCCTGCTCGTACTGACTGCCGTGGCGGCCCTGCGATTGGTCTGGGGATGAGAGGAGGCTGGGAGGCGACGGGCCGGGAGGAGACAGGAAGACTGGGAGGCGTTCAAGGCCTCGACGACTTTCGGAGCCCCGAGGCTTCAGCCTCGGGGGAGACGGGCGATTGGGCGACGCGGCTGCGGGAGGGTGAGGCACGTTTCCGCCCGGTTCCGCGTCATCCCCGTCGCCAGATGACCACCATCGCGACGAAGCCGGCCGCGAGCAGGGCGGCGACGGCCAGGGCTCCGGCCTGCGGAACAGCCGGATACAGGTACAGGGACAGCGCGCCGACGGCCGGGCCGGCGAAGACGCCCAGGCCGATGCCCGCCTCGTGGAGCCCGCCGTGCTCGGCCTTGGCCTCGCCGAGATCCATCGCGTAGAAGAGCGACGAGTAATACGCCATCCCCGTGGCCGCGCCGAACACGATCTGGCCGACCACGAGCACGAGCACATTCGGCGCCAGGACAATCCCGAGGAAACTGACGACGAGCAGCACGTACGAGGCCGCGAGCCAGCCGAACCGATAGTGCCAGCCCGGCCACTGCCACAGCACCGCGAACGCCACCAGCCGCGCAAAAAACCAGATCGCGCAGAAGAGCCCCACCTGCGTGGGCGAGAATCCCAACGCCGCCGCCAGACCGGGCATCACGGCCAGCAGCGTGTAGATCGCCACATAGGCCAGCGGATTGGCCAGCCACGCGAGTTGCAGGAACGTCCGTGCCCTCGGTGGGGATGACAACGGTGCGGGCGGCCGTTCGACGGTCGCCATCGCGCTGCCGGCGTGCACCGGCAGCCACGGACGACGGCACAACCATGCGAGCCCTGCCAGCGCGATCAGCATGATGGCCGCCGGAATCTCGAACACGAGACGTGGTCCGAGCCAGTCGTAGAGCGGCCCGCCCGTGAAATACGCAAACGCCGCGGAACCCGACCACGTGAGGTTGTAGATGCCGACCGCGTGCGGGACGCGATCGGGCGGTTCGCCGGCAATCGTCATCGCTTCGAGCGCCGGCCACACGTGGAGCAGCGCCACCGTGTAGGCCACGACCACCACGAGCAGTCCGGCCGCGGAGGGCACGAACGCGCCCGCGATCAGGCAGATCGACAGGCCCGCGAAGCCCACAGCCAGGCTCACGCCGTGTCCGCGGCGCTCAGCGAACCGGCCGCCCCACCACGCCGCGCCGATATAGATGGCGCCGTGCAGCGCGGCCACGCCGAGGTTGGCCCGATCGTCGAACCCGAACCGATCGCGCAGCAGGAAGAACAGGTAGCTGAAGTGGTAGAAGGTCGCAATCGTCGTGAGGGACGCGGCAACCAGGGTGCCGATCGTGAAGAGGCGGGACGACATCGTGGCGCGGCCCGGCCAGCGGGCGGCGCAAGGATGGTAGCGCAGTCGCCCGGAATGCCCGATAATCGGGCGCCTGTGACGACCGATCCGGACTTCATGCAGTCGCTCGCGCGGGGCCTGACCGTCATGCGCGCGCTGGCCGCGCACGGCCCGGCGCTGACCGCGAGCGAGATCGCCAGGCTGACGGGCCTCTCGCGGGCCGCTGCCGGACGCTGCCTGCACACGCTCGTCGTCACGGGCTACGCGACGAGTGCGGGAGGCGCCTACCGCCTCGCGCCCACGGTGGTGTCACTGGCCTCGCCGTTCCTCGCGGCCACACCGTCGGTGCTCGGGGCCGCGGCCCTGGCGCGCGTGGCGCAGCCGCGGCTCGAGCAACTCGCCGCCCATCTCCACGAGTCGTCCTCGCTGGCCGTGCTCGACGGCGACGAGGTGGTGTATCTGGCGCGAGCGGCCGCACGACGAATCCTCTCGATCGAACTGGCCGTGGGCAGCCGCCTCCCGGCCGCCGTGACCTCGATGGGACGCGTCCTGCTGGCCGCACTCGACGAGCCGCTGCGCAGCCAGGTCCTCGCGCGCGTCCGGCTCGACGCGCATACGCCGCGCACGATTGTCGATCGGCACCGGCTCGACGTCGAACTCGACACCGTCCGGGCCCAGGGCTTCGCCATCGTCGATCAGGAACTCGAACTCGGCCTGCGATCGATTGCCGTCCCCGTGCGACGCGCTGACGGGGTCGTCGTCGCGGCCATCAACGCCGGCGTCCACGTCGCCCGCGCCGACACGACGGCCCTCCGCCGGGAGTTCCTGCCCGCGCTGCAGCAGGCCGCGGCATCGATTGCCGCGGCCCTCGTCACAGGATGAGGATGTGCGGAGCCGCGACGTCCGGAGCCCTAACGCGTTGACGTCCGGGGGCCCGCAGCAGCCAGCCGCACCGCCTACTTCACATGCGTGTCGAGAAAGGCGATGACGGTCTGCCAGGTCGGCGTGAACGGGGTCGGGTTCGTCACGCGGCAGCCGTCGGCGCTGGTCGTCCGCATGGTGGCGGCCGCGCGCGTGGCGTCGTCTGTCAGGAACGCGTTCCACGGCCCGTGCCCGGCCGTCGGCAGGCTGATGAACGCGGACTCGTGGCAGGCCTTGTTGAGCGCCATGTACAGCCGTTCACCCTGATTGTGCGGTACCAGCGGATCCGAGTTCCCGTGCAGGATCATCAGCGGCGGATCGCCGGCACTGATATACCGGACGGGATCGGCGGCGCGCACGCGATCGGCGCATGCCTGGATGGCACACCCGATCAACTGCGACTCCGGCGAGTCCGTCGCGTCGTGGCAGAAGCCGCCCGTCGCGCACGGCTGGAGCATCCAGCGATCCATGTCGAGAAAATCGGTCGGCGGATAGAAGGCCACGGCCGCGCGCACGGTGCTCGGCACGCCGGTCGTGCCCACCGTGCCCTCGAGTTCAGGGACGTCGCCGGTCAACGCGGCCATCGCCGTGGTCCAGCCGCCCGAACTGTCCCCCATGATGGCGATGCGATCCGGATCGATCCGGTACGTCGCCGCGTTCACGCGCAGCCACCGGATGGCGGCCTTGATGTCGTGAAGCTGACCGGGAAACCTGACGTTCGTACTCGATCGAATGGACACGCCGGCCACGATGTAGCCCGCCGGGTTCAGGCGGGCGGCCACGCCGGCCGCCGTGCTCCGGCCGTTCTCCGCGCGCCAGGCCGATCCGCCGGTCCAGATCACGACGGGCAACGCGGACGAGGCGCCGGCCGGCACGTAGAGATCGAGTTTGTGCCCCACACTCGTGGCCGGCTCCGGCGGCGCGTAGTCGATGTTTCCGTGGGTCGGCGCCGGGCCCTGCGGTGCGCTGCCGCGCCCGCCTCGCCCGTCGCCGGGCGCCTG
This sequence comes from Acidobacteria bacterium SCN 69-37, assembly GCA_001724025.1. Classification (GTDB taxonomy): domain Bacteria; phylum Acidobacteriota; class Vicinamibacteria; order Vicinamibacterales; family SCN-69-37; genus SCN-69-37. The sequence goes on from MEDJ01000018.1 coordinate 63,360, forward strand.
TGCGGCCATCTGTCCTGTCAGCACGAGCGCGAGTCCCGCGCCCAGGAGTATCCGCAGCATTCGTCGCCTCCGGCTGCCGAGCGTAGTGAGCGACCCGGCGCCTGTCAACATCGTCCCGATCGCGTCGATCACGATTGACGCCCAGCGCACACGTCACTGTCGATCGGGCGGCCCCAGCAGCGGCCGCATCAACTCGACGCGAATCCGGTAACCGGCCTGGTTCGGGTGAATCCGATCGGCCACCCACAGATCCTCGCGTGGCTGCCCCTCGGGGGTCAGCATCGCGTGCCAGAGGTCGATGAACGACACGCCCGGCTGCGTCTCGATCCAGGCCTGCACGACGTCGTTCGTTCGCCGCCGCACCTCGGCCTGCTCCCAGCGCCCAGGTCCGGGCGTGATACTCGAGAACGCGATCGGCACCGCCGGCAGCGCGGCCCGCACGCGCGTGACGAATGCCTGGACATCCGCGAGCACCTGTTCGGGTGTCCGGCCATTGTTCACGTCGTTGCCGCCGACGTGCATGACGATCAGGCGCGGGGCGTACGGCAGCACCAGGCGATCGACGAAATACAGCAGATCCGACGTCTGAAACGAATCGATGCCGCGGTTGACGACCGTGTAGCCCGGCAGATCCTCGGCCAGCGTCCGCCACCTGTAGAACTGCGAATCGCCCACCAGCAGGATCGCCCCGCGCGGCGGCGGCGTCGCCCGATCGGCGGCCTCGTACGCGAGCACATTCCGTTCGAAGCGGCCGGGCGCCGTCGGGGCCTGTCCATCCGCCCGCACACGGCCCCACGCACTCCCGATCGCGACGACCACGACCGCCAGGACGACGGCCGACCTGATCTTCATGCAGCCTCCTCGATGGTGCGCATCATACTCGTCGGCCCGACCGGCCGAGCCGAGATCCGCCGATCCCCACACACTGGAGACGTGACACCATGCCCCGCGTGTCCACTCGTCTCGATGCCGACGTCGTGATCGTCGGCGCCGGTGCGGCCGGTCTCGCCGCCGGGATCTTCGCACGGCGCGCCGCCCCCCATCTCCGCGTGATCGTGGTCGATGGCGCCCACAAACCCGGGGCCAAGATCCTGGTGAGCGGCGGCTCACGCTGCAACGTGACGAACGCCGTCGTCACCGATCGCGACTACAACGGCGGCCGATCGACCATCGTCCGCCGGATCCTCCGCGCCTTCCCCGTCGAAGCGACCGTCGCGTTCTTCCGCGACCTCGGCGTGACGCTGCACGAAGAAGCGCACGGCAAGCTCTTCCCCGACTCGCACCGGGCCCGCGACGTGCTCGACGCCCTGCTGCAGGGACTCGCCAGCGCCGGTGCCGAGTTGCGTCCGGGCCATCGCGTACGGACCGTCACACGACGCGAATCAGGCACCGGCTTCGACGTCGTCACCGCGCGAGGGCCGATCTCCTGCGGCCGCGTGGTGCTCGCGACAGGAGGCCTGTCGCTGCCGAAGACCGGCAGCGACGGCCACGGCTACGCACTCGCGCGGGCGTTCGGCCACACGATCGTGCCAACGACACCGGCGCTCGTGCCGCTCTGCCTCGATCAGGACGCGTCCGCCGCGTGGCGCGGCAACCTCTCCGGCGTATCGCATCCCGTGCACCTGCGCGTGGTCTCCGACGCACAACGGCCCACGCACGTCGACGGGGCGATGCTGTGGACGCACTTCGGCGTGAGCGGACCGGCCGTACTCGACGCGTCGCGTCACTGGCTGCGCCACCAGATCGAGGGACGCACGGCCTCGCTGCGCGCCAACCTTCTCAGCGACACGTTCGAGACGACGGAAGCGACGTGGCTGTCGCACGCGCTCGCACACCCGCGACAACAGGTCGGCACGACGCTCGCCGCACTCGTGCCGGCCGCGGTCGCCGACGCGGTCCTGGCGTGCGTGCACGTGTCACGCGATCGCACGCTGGCCGATCTCCCACGCGAGGACCGGCGCCTGCTGCTCCACACGCTGACGGACTGGCCGCTCCCGATCACCGGCTCACGCGGATACTCCTACGCGGAAGTGACGGCAGGCGGCATCGACCTGCGCGAGATCGACCCGGCGACGATGGCCTCGCGCCTCGCCGGTGGCCTGCACTTCGTGGGTGAGATTCTGGATGTCGACGGCCGACTTGGCGGATTCAACTTCCAGTGGGCCTGGTCCACGGCCTACGTGTGCGGGACCTCGATGGCAGGCGAATGAAACCTCGAAAAGATTGAACCGTGGAGGACAGGGAGGACATGGGGGCGCGCAGAGAGACTCCGCGACGAGCGCGTGGGGCCGCTGGCGGCCCCACGGCGACCAGGGTCGCCCGGGCGGTGTGAGGTGACGACGCAGACGAGACGGCATCGTGGGCATGGCCGTCTCGTCTGCGTCGTCACCTCACGCCGCCCACCGCGCTCGTCGCGCTTGCTGCTTCCATGTCCTCCGTGCCTCCATGGTCGATCCCTCGCCGCATCCCCGCCCCCGTAGTACCCTTCCCTCTCATGTCCGAACCACAGAAGCTCGCCTGGATCGGTACCGGCGTCATGGGGGCCTCGATGTGCGGCCACCTGCTCGACGCGGGCCACGATGTCACCCTCTACACGCGGACGCGCGCGAAGGCGCAGCCGCTCCTCGATCGCGGGGCGCACTGGGCCGCCACGCCGCGCGAGGCAGCGGCCGGCGCCGCCGTCGTCTTCACCATGGTCGGCATGCCCGACGATGTCCGCCAGGTCTATCTGGCGGACGACGGCATTCTCGCGGGAGCGACATCGGGAGCCGTCGTGGTGGACATGACGTCCACGTCGCCGACGCTGGCCGTGGAAATCGATCGCATCGCACGCACGAAGGGGATCGGGGCGGTCGATGCCCCCGTCTCCGGTGGTGACGTGGGCGCGCGCAACGCCACGCTCTCGATCATGGTCGGCGGTGACACCGCGGCCGTCGATCGTGTCCGGCCGTTCTTCGAGTTGATGGGCAAGACGATCGTGCACCAGGGGCCGGCCGGCGCCGGACAGCACGCCAAGCTCTGCAACCAGATCGTCATCGCGGGCACGATGATCGGCGTCTGCGAATCCCTGCTCTACGGCAAGCGGGCCGGACTCGATCTCGAGACGATGCTCCAGTCGATCAGCGGCGGGGCGGCCGCCTGCTGGACACTCACGAACCTCGCGCCGCGTGTGCTCGCGGGCAATTTCGATCCCGGGTTCTTCGTCGATCACTTCGTGAAGGACATGGGCATCGCGCTCGAGGAGTGCCGGCGCATGGGCCTGAAGCTGCCGGGACTCACGATGGTTCACGGTCTCTATCAGCAGACGCAGCAGCTCGGTCACGGCCGCAAGGGCACGCACGCGCTGTACCTGGCGCTGGAGGCGCTGAACGGGGACGCTCGTCCCCGGGCCTGATCAGCGCGCGGGGACGGGCACGACACGAAGGCCGTGGACCGGGTCGGTCCACGACAGGTAGGCCGTGTCCGCGTGCGCGATCAGGAACGGACGATCGGACGTGCCGGGCGCGTCCGCCATTTCGCGCGGCGTCGACCACGTCTCGCCATCGTCGGCCGACGACATGACCATGACCGCGGTGCGGTTGTCGTCGCGCCATTCCTTCCAGGCGAGCCACACGCGTCCGCCGGCCAGGACGAGACTCGGGTGACCGGCCAGGTCGCCCGAGTCGAGCCGCCGCGGCGTGCTGACCGTCACGCCGCGATCGTCGGAGTGCGCGTAGAACACCGCGTCGCCCGTCGATTCGGCGCCGGTGAACCAGGCGAAGTGGTAGCGGCCTGCCGCGGAGATCGCCAGGGCCGGGCCCTGGTGCGGGCAGGCTTCGATCTGCCAGTTCTCGCGACTCACACGCACCGGGGCCATCGTCCCCTCGGCCGTCAGGCGTCCGACGACGTGATCGCGGATCCCGCCGGGCAGCACGTCACGCCAGAACATCACAGGCGCCGAGTCCTCGTCGAAGGCGACGGCGATGCGGCAGCACTCGCAGCTGTGATCCTTGAGCTTGCGGTTCGCCGAGAACGTCGCACCGCCATCCAGACTCGTGGCCACGTACAGCGCGGCGCCGGCGTAGGCTTCGTTCGCGGCGGTCGCCCGCTCGAGATCCCGCTTGTCGATCCAGACGAGCACCACGGTGCCATCGGGGGCCACGCCGAGCGAGTCGAAGCGATGACCGATCGGCAGGCCGTCGTCGTTGACCGTCACGGGCGCGGAGAACGTGCGGCCCCCGTCGATCGACCGCGCGAATCGGATGTCGCCGGTGTAGAGGGCCTCGCCCTTGCGCGTCCACGACACCAGCACTTCACCGTTCCGGCCGATGACGACCTTGGGACGCGCCTCACCGTTGGCGTCGAGCGCTTCGGGCTGCGGTGTGACGGCCACAGGATCGGAGAAGCTGCGGCCCTTGTCACTCGACGTGCGGAGCAGCACCTGCGATCCGGACGCCTCGACGGCGTAGAGCACGCCGGCCGCATCGAACGCGGTCGTGATGATCGGGCTGGGTCCGGCTGCGTGCGCCGAATGGTCCATCACGTGCCCGCTGGCCTGCGTCGTCCCGGGGGAGGACGGGACGCGCAGGACGTACACCCACGCGGACACACAGACGAGGAGGGCAACGAGCCAGGAGACGGTCCGCGCGTGAAACACCTCGTGATTGTAGCGGCGGCGCCACGGCCGTCCCCTGCGACAAAACGTCGCAGGAGGCGCGTCAGGACGCCTGCCCGGCCCCCAGCCTGCCCAGCAGGGCCTCGAGTTCACCGAGATGCGCAATCTCGCGGAAGCGTGGATGGGTCTCGGGTTTCGGGGCGTATTCGAACGTCCAGGTCAGCGCGTGCGGGACGTAGATGCCCCACCCCCCGGCCTCGAGTGCGGGGAGCACGTCCGACTTCAGCGAATTGCCGACCATCACGCTGCGGCCCGGACCATCGCCGTAGCGCGCGAAGATGCGCGCGTACGTGCCCGTGGTCTTGTCGCTCACGATCTCGATCGCGTCGAAGTAGTCCCCGAACCCAGACGCGGCCAGCTTGCGCTCCTGGTGGAAGAGATCGCCCTTCGTGATGACGACCAAACGATAGCGGCCACGCAGCTGATCCAGCGTCTCGCGGACGTGCGGCAACGGCTCGATCGGATGATCGAGCATCGCGCGGCCGGCGTCGATCAATTCGCGGATGGCCTGCGTGGAGACGCGCCCCTCACTCACCGTGATGGTGACGTCCCCCCGTCTTGAGTAGCAGCCGGCTTTAGAGTCCAGCGGTAACTGTACTCTCTTCTCTCCTGGTCAGCTGTCGCGCATAGGCCGCGGGCGTCAGCCCGCCGAGCCCCCGCTTCGGTCGCTCCTCGTTGTACTCGTGGCGCCACGTCTCGATGAGGGCCTCGGCATGGGCCACACTGGTGAACCAGTGTTCGTTCAGGCACTCGTCGCGGAAGCGCCCGTTGAACGATTCGATGTAGGCGTTCTGGGTCGG
>MEDJ01000019.1 GCA_001724025.1 Acidobacteria bacterium SCN 69-37
ATCGATCAGATCGCCGAGGCGGCGATCGATGGGACGCGCAAGACGCTCCTCGCAGAGCTGACCGCGGTCCCCTTGCTCATCATCGACGACCTCGGGATGCGGAAGCTGCCGCACACCGCCGCCGAGGACCTGCTCGAGCTGATCATGCGGCGCTATGAACGGGCCTCGACGCTGCTGACTTCGAACCGCCCGGTCGACGACTGGGGCAAGCTGCTCGGCGACACCGCAGCGGTCACGGCGCTGCTCGATCGGCTCCTACATCACGCGCATGTGCTGAAGTGCGGCCCCCGGAGCTGGCGGACGAAAGTCGCCACCGATTTGCGTCCGGAGCCGCTGGCGAAGTAAAACCCTGTCGTCTCGGTCGCCCGCCTGTGGTGGCCGGTTTTGCGCCGTCGATCGATGGCCGGATTTGAGGTGTCCACCGAGGACTCCTGGCGTGATTGTCGGGGCCGTCAAGCTCTTCTTCTCCAAGACCGCGGCACTGAACGACGAGCGCTCGCGTTACGCCGGGGCGATCCTCCAAATGGCTGTCGAGGGCCTGAAAGGTGCTCAGGGCGTCGGCCATCGACTGTGTCTGGTGTTGGATGTGTTCGCGGGGCGCTTGCACCAGGCTCCCCGCACCTCAAGACGGCGAAGGCAGGACGTCGAAGCCGCCTGTTCCGAGATCGAGACCATGTGGTCGGCGTAGAGCCGTTCCCCCCTTGCGCGTGGCCGATCGCCGCGAGAGTCGCCTCGCAGAGTTGAGTTCATTCCCCGTCCGTACCGGAAACCAAAAGATGTGCGCACATCCCGGACGGGTCCCAATATCGGTGGCTACGGGCGACGCCGGCTGAGAAACAGAACCCGAGCCAACAACCCTCTTAGCTCGTTCGCGTCGCCTCCGAAAGCGCGTATGACTTCGGCGTCAGAGAAGCCGACAATCTTCCGCGCCAACATGGACCGCTCTCTTTGCGTCAGGCCGCCGTTGATTTCGAGGACCGCCCTTCTGGCACTCACTGCGTCTTCATTGGAGACGTCTTCAAGACCGTCGGCATCCACGGTGCGAGCGGGAAGAATCTCACATGTATCGCAGTCGAAGGTGCGGCGGCAGAGGAGCCGAACAAGGGCAACCGTTACTTCGCGACCGCAGCGGCCACATCGCACAACGACGGAGTTGTCTGCCATGGCTCCGGCCTGCGCAAGAACGAGGCCCCATTTAACCATGAGAAATTCGGCGGTTTCGGGGTGGCCCGCCCGGCCCAGGGCGGGCGCGGCCGGGTAGCTGCTACCCTTGGCGCCCGCCGGGTCGCGCCAACGGGTAGCAGCTACCCACGTGCGGCACGGCGTTAGGATCCTGTGTCCCTCCTGCGAAATCGAGAAGAACGCTCGATTTCGCGGCGACTGCCTCAAGCAACTGTGTTCTGACATCGGCCGCTCAGCATCGGAGGTCCAGCTGTTGGACATCACCGGCTGTCGCTGCGCACAACCCTGCTAGACTTCGGCAGGGACCTCGTCGGGTATTCGCCATATGGCTGTTGATACTGCGGCCACTTCACTCCAAAGTAAGCTGCGCGCGCTCGCCCGGTCTGTGCGGTGTGGACCGGCTAAAGCCGCCATCGCCATCGCCTGCGACAAGCTGGAATAGGTCGACGTCTCCTTCTTGGCCAAACGGGACCAGGTCAACGACGTGGAGCCATTGGGTACTGACGCCCATCTGCGCGAGGCGTTTCCCAGGCTCATGACTCGCTGGGACGTTGCTCGGCTCCTTCGAGTCGACTCGAAGGACCTGCACTACTGGTGCTACCGAAACGGTGCCCGCTACCGGGAGTTCCAACTTCCCAAGAAGAGCGGAGGCTACCGAACGATCAGCGCGCCGGAGGGCGGAATCAGGCTCGTCCAGCGGAAACTCTGCCAGATCCTCAACGCCATCTACGTGCCGCGCCACTCGGTCCACGGCTTCGTCCCGATCAAGGGGCGCGGAATCCTCACGAACGCCGAACCACATGTCAAGCAGCGGTGGGTGCTGAACGTCGACCTTTCAGACTTCTTCGACAGCATCCATTTTGGCCGCGTTCGCGGTGTCTTCGAGCGCTTCGGGGCCGGTCCAGATGCCGCCGATCTGATGGCGCGCATCTGCTGTTTCAGGGGCCGGCTGCCCCAAGGGGTTCCGACATCGCCCGTCGTCACGAACCTCGTGTGCCGTTCCCTTGACCGTGCCCTCCAGGCTTTTGCAAAGACACACAGGTGCGCGGTGACGCGGTACGCTGACGACATCACTTTGTCGACGGGAAGGGCCGGGTTCGACGACGCGGTTGTCTCGGTGAAGCACGATGAAGGTAGACGCGTTGCAGAGATTGGCCACGGGCTCCGCTTCCTGATCGAGAGCCACAACTTCAGCGTCAATGAGTCAAAGGTCAGGCTGTCCGGCACGCTTGACCGACAGGAAGTGACCGGCCTGATCGTGAATCGGAAGAAGAACGTCCCTCGCGAGTACGTCCGGAACGTACGGGCGATGATCCATGCGGTTGAACGCTACGGCGTCGGAGAGGCCGAACGCGTCTTCCACGACAGGTTCTCCCGATCTCGACGTCCAGATCTGCCTGCCGCCGACTTCCTCAGGGCTTTGCGCGGCCGCCTCGAATTCATTCGAATGGTCAAAGGCGATCACGATGCCACGTTCGTCTCTCTCTGGAACCGCGCCGCCAGGTTTCATCAGTGGTTGACTCCAAGGATCGTAGACCTGAGCCACGTCGAGCAGGCTCTGTGGATTGTCGAGTCCGAGGTGGCCACCCAGGGCGTTTCCATCCGGCGACATGGCACGGCTTTCGTGCTGAAGGACGTTGGCCTCGTCACCGCCGGGCACTGTGTCGGTGAGAGGATGCGAATCTGGCATCCGACAAGACCTGCGGAACGTTTCCCTGCCAGGATCCGCGCCTTGTGCACTGCGAGCGACCTCTGCGTGCTCGAGCCGCCGCCGCGCGACAGACTGCCTGCTCTCGATCGAGGAGACGCCGGGACTGTCGCAGAGGGCGTCGAGATAGGAACAGCCGGTTTCCCAGACGAGCCGGTCAAGGTGGCCCAGCTCGAAGGCCGAGTCTCGATGATCCGGCTCCGATTTGGCCATCGAAACTTATTCCCGAGCTTCGAAACCAGAAAGGGAATGAGCGGTGCCCCGCTCCTGGATGCCCGCCTCCGTGTAGTGGGCGTCGTCCTTTACGGCCCCGACAGGAGTCCGTCCGGCGAGGAAGATCGCGTGCCGTCGTCAGCGGTCGCGATTGATCTTATCGATGAACTACCTAAGTTCACAGGCAGCTCGCCCGCGCTCCTGACCTGACTACCTCGACAGCTCCTCAACCAGTTTCCGACTGAGATCAAGCGCCTTCTCGGCTTCTACGGTAGATACCGGCGCACCGGCATGAGCTACGGTGTTCCTCGCGTCGCGGAGGGTGCGGGCCATCTCGATGTGATCGCCGACGAGGATTCTTACAGACCGGGCTTCGTCGAGCAGTTCCTTGATACCAACGTAGCGCACCTCGTTGTAGCCCAGCTTCTTCCTCAGCACGGCCTCGACGGCCGTCCACGCAAGCAGCACGGTGCTCCGGTAGTGCCCGGCCAGGTAGACACGTCCGGCCTCTTCCACGAGCGGATCAACAACGTCGATCGGCGCAAGCCGTCTCAGCCGATCCAGGGCTTTGCCGAACCGACCGCGAAACTCTGACAGCAGGATCCGTACACGAGCGGCTTCGATGTCCGGCTCCAGTCGTCGGACCATGGCCTCGTCGCCAGAGAGCAACTGTCTCGCGATCCACGCCTTGAGATACTCCGAGAAGGCCTCGACGCCTTCTGGCGTTCGCGGTACTGGCACCTCAGTGGACTCTTCGCCTACGAACGCCCTGACAGCCTCCGGGCTCGAGCCAAGACTGATAAGTGTCCTGCACGCCCGCTCGTATCGAGCCTCGACGGCGTGTGCAGATGAGAGCTGCTGGCGAACGTAGCCTTCAGCATGGTCCCCACTCAGGAGCCGGTCCGGACCGAACTCGACGGAAGGATCGTCGCTCGGACGCCCGAGTACCCACAGCCGGTATTCCCTAGTGCCCTCACCATCTGTAACTCTGAAGGTCCGGTTCACCAACGCCGCCAGGACGTCTTCGACGACTCGAATCCAATCGACATCCCGCGTCTCCATCGTCAGTTGCCCCCGGAGCTCGCGCCCGTCACCGATTTCACAACCGCTCGGTTCTGCTCCACCTCTTCCCTCCCTGCTGCCCCTTCGAACGCGGGAAACAACGGGCTCCCGGGCGACCACAAGGCGACGCTCTCTGGGTGCTGGTCGTAGTACGACGCGCTCGTGGTCACGCGCAGCGGCTCGGCCATGCCGGGCTGCGAATACTCGTACTCGCGCGGCCCTAGGGGCCGAACCTCCACTCCGGGCGGCAGCAGATCGGGCCGCCGGATGACCGCGTCGAGAAAGTCGAGGTCGTAGACCGGTTCGAACCGCGTCGGATCGTCGAGCTCGCCCGCCGTCAACGCGTCGAGGTCGAATGTCGACGCCTCGGCCTTCTGCACCTGATCGCCAATGACCGCCTGCGCCGCCTGGCGCTCCTCGTCGCGTTCCTTCGGACCCGCAAGCGTCGCCTTGGCAATGGCTCTGGGCAGCGCCGCAAGAATCGGCTGCAGACGGCCGACGAACTGCTCGAACAGGCGGATACGCTGACGAAGTGCGCGGTACACGTCCGTCTCGACCGTGTTGTCGTAGTGCAGATTGACGATGCGGATGTCGGTGAACTTCTGCCCGAGCCGGTCGATGCGGCCGATACGCTGCTCGACGCGCATGGGATTCCACGGCATGTCGTAGTTGACCAGCGCACCGCAGAACTGGAAGTTCAGGCCTTCGGCCGCCGCATCCGTGCACATCAGGATGTCGGCCGCGCCGGCCGCAAACCGGCGCTTGCTTTCCTCGCGGGATACCGGCGTCCATTGACCGCCTGGCGTCATGGCCTCGCCACCACGGCCGCTGAAACAGAGCACGCGGAAACCGGCGCCAGCCAACCGACCGCGTACGTAGTCCAGCGTGTCGGTGAACTGCGTGAACACCATGGCTTGCTGCCGGCCCTCGTCGCGCAACTGCCGGAGCTGCGTCAGCAGCCACTCCACCTTGGTGTCAGGCGGCAGCGCCCGAATGTCCTCCAGCAGCGATGCAATCAGCGCCGGCTCCTCGAACTCGTTCGCCACCGTCAACGTGCCGTCGAGGTACTCAACCTCTGCCAACTCACCATCCACATCGTCTTCTTCCGGCACGTCTTCATCGGCCACCTCGGTCAGCCGCCCCGGACGCTTGAGCGCCTCGAGCCGCCCCTCGAGCGTCATTCGCAGCGCCTGGAAGCTGCTGGCGAGGCGCCGCCGATAGATGGTCATCACGAACCCGATGGCGTTCCGGTTCTCCGGATCGGCCGCATTGTAGGTGTTGGAGATGTAGTCCTCGACACGGTCGTAGACGGCACGTTCGGCAGGCGTGAGCTCGACGAACTCGTCGCGCACCTTCCGGTCTGGCACCGGTGTGCTGATGCGCCCTGCGCGGTAATAACGCCGGAGCAGGTCGCGCGTGTGGCGCGAGATAAGACGCGCCACGGGCGACGCCTCCTGCATCATCCGCAGGGCCGCCTTGCGCCGGTCGGTCTCGAGCCGGCGCCGCTCGGTCTGTGCCGAGTCGCGCAGCGCGCCCAGGATCTTACGCGCTGCCAGCCGGCTGCCATTCGGCGCCCACTTCAGCACGTCGGCTTCAGTCAGCGGCCCGTAGGCGGCTTCGGCCGCGCGGAACAGCCGCGCCAGCTCCTCGAACAGCTCCGGCGACGGGTTCGGATGCGCCGTTCCCTCGAAGAACCGCACGAAGCCGTCGTCTGTCCACTCTTCCGGCATCTGCAGCAGTGCGAGCAGATCCCACACTTCCTTGGGATGCACCTGCATCGGCGTGGCGGTCAGCAGGAGAAGCCCGTCGGACCGCCCGCGCAATCGCTGCATGAGATCGAGGAGCCGATTGGGCTGTCGATCGTTCGTGAGTCCGCCACCCTTGCGCCTGGCATGATGTGCCTCGTCGAGCACGACGAGATCCCACGGTTCGGCACGTTCGATGAGTTCGGGCGCCCGTGCGGCACGCCGCATCAGATGACTGGATGTGATGACGAACGGCTCCTGGTGCCAGTCCTTCCCCGCTCGCCGCCGCGTGACATCCTCCTCCCGACCACGGCTCGACGTCCACTCGAGGTAGTCGCCGTCGTAGATGGGCCAGTCGAGGTTGAACTTCTCGCGCAGCTCGATCTGCCACTGACGCAGCACGGCCTTGGGCGCCAGAATCAACGCCCGTTTGAGCCGGCCGTCCAACCACGCCTGACGCAGGATCAAGCCTGCCTCGATCGTCTTGCCGAGCCCCACCTCGTCGGCAATCAGCAGTCGCGGCGGCCACGTGCGGTGCATCCGATCGAAGGCGCGCACCTGATGAGGCCACGGCGACACGGTGGACGTGGCTTCGCCCACCCGTTCACCACCATTCGCGAATGTCGCCCCGTGCTGGATGAGGCCCCACACCAGAGGACGCAGGTCGCGCGGTTCGTCGGTGGCGGCGGTCTGGTCGGGGAGCTTTGCAGTCTGGGAGGGCTTGACCCTCCCCTCCGTATCCGTCTCAGTCAGCCTGCGCGGCGTCGCGTCCTCGGCGGGCAGGAAGCGCAGCAGGTCATCCCGCGCGGCGTCGGGCAGATCGACCACCAGGCAGTGCGTCGCTTCGTTGTTCCAGAGCTCCCGGAAACTCTGCTCCTCGGAATCGACGTGCGCGAGCGCCTCGACGCCCGACCACGACGTGAAGACGTGAAAACTCTCCACGTTGACGTGCCAGCCGTAGACGGTCTCATTGATGCTACCGTTGAAGGCCAGACGCTCGCCGGTCTTGTCCTCGATGATGCCCGACTTCTCGTGAAACATCCCGGCATTAGCAAGCGGCCGACGCCGATCGTCGCACGGGATGGCAAACTTCACCTCCAGCGACCCGCGCGCCACCAGCCAGCTCAATAACTCGAGCGCTTCCTTCTCAGGCTCGGATTCGGGCGAAAGCGGGATCTCGCGAAGGGCCAGCGCCACGGCCTCGGCAGGATTCAGGCCGCGTTCGATCGCCTCCACTTCGGGCACTGCGAGCTGGCAGCCGACAATCAGGCGCCAGTGCCCCTGATTGCGAACCAGTCCTTCGACACCCCGCGACGCCAGCATGAGCACGCCTGCAGAGAAGAAGCCGGTGGCGCGGTCGTACCGCGTGGCCGCCGCAAGCGCCGGCTCGTAGAAGTCGCGCAGCAGGTTGTCGCGCCCCGACTTGTACTTCGCCTTCCACTTGCGGTCGGTCAGCAGACTCATCCGGCGTCCTCGCCGAGAAGCGTCAACTGCTCCGGCTCACGGATGCGATCGGCAAACAGGAGGCGACGGACGTTCTCGAGGGCGTCGAAGTCCGAAGCCGCCTCGGCAAGCGGGCCAGCCGCCAGTTTGATGTTGGTGAAGGTCGACGACACCGGCAGCACCTCGAGCGCTGCGGTCAGGCCGGCGATGAACCCCGGCTCCTGCAGCAGTTGTTCGCGCTCGACCAACTCGCGACCGGTCTGCAGTCCGGTCTGCCGTACTCGCCACGCCACGTGGTGCAGCGCGTCGAGCACGGCACGGCTGCCATCCGCCGGCCCGATCGTGCCCTTTGCGCCGCGGCGCGCGCTGTCCCACAGCACCAGATCCGACCCCTTCTTCTCCGCCAGATGTCCGACAATCTCGCGGTCGAGGTCCACACCGACGACGCGGGCAAGGCGCAGGGCTTCGTCGTAGGGAAACTGGGGCGACTTGAAAGCGTCCCAGGCCAGGATGAACCACTCGGTCAGCTTGTCGAGTTCCACCTGCCGCGATACCCGCAGCAACTGCTCCATACGCCAGCGTTTCACCTCGCGACGCGCGGCATCGAGTGCGTCTTCTGGTGTGACGGCATAGGGATCGAGCGCATCGGGCAGCAGCGTGTCCTGGCCCCGCCGCGGCCTTACCACTGGGCGCGGCTGTCCGCGGCGCAGCGGCCAGTGTTTCGCGAACTCCTCGAGCGCCGGACCGAAACACGACAGGTACAGGTCCACGCCACGGAGACCGGCCTTCTGGAACTGCTCGACCCGCGCCCGGACAGCCGCGGTGACTCGCGGCTCCGCATCCTCCCAGTACACGATCTCGTCGTCTGGTCGGCGATCCAGACGCGGACGGCAGACCAGAAAGATGGTGCTGTTGGCGGCAGACTTGTCCTTGATATGGAGGCTGCCCTCGGCCTCGGTGTTGATGGGCCACGACGCCGTAATCGTGAAGCCGGCGTCCATCAGACCGCTGGCCAGCGCATCCCAGGCGCCGGTGGCCTTGTGCGTGAACATCAGGGTCAGGATGCCGTCGGGCTTCAGCACGCGCCGGCACTCGGCGAAGATGGCGGCCATCTTCTGCTGGTAGTCCCGTCCAGCCAGGGCCTTGGCGCCTCTCTGCCCCTTGAACTTGGCGGGGTTGGCCACGGCTTCGGCGTCGGTGTCTGGCAATTGGCGCGTGAAGAGTTCCGGGAAGACGTAGCCCGCCGTGCGCTTGAGCCAGACGTAGAAGAACCCACTCAGCTCCGCGTACATCACGTTGTCGTAGTACGGCGGGTCCATCACCACCGCATCCACGCTGCTATTGTCGATGTGCGACATCGAGTCCGCAGAGCCACAGGTGACGACAAGACTCGCGTCCGACCGCACGGCGTCAGCTTCATAGTTGAGGCCACGCTGGGACGCGGTCTCCTCTCCGTGAACAAGCGAGACAAGTTCACCAATGCACTTCGCCGTTTGTTTGAACGCCCATTCGAAACCAAGCCCGGTAACCAGCGGTGCCATTTCGGCGTACGACCACTTCATGGCGAAGTCATGACGATCGAAGGTGCCCGCAATGACTGCTCGATTGGGATGCCACCGCGTCATCCTGGAGTTGTAATCGCGCAACTTATCGAGTGACATCGCAAAGTACACGAACGCCACCCGATCCAAGAGTGACAAGGGCCTTCGCTGCTCCCGCTCCGCGAGCAAACCACGAAAGAGCTCGACGCTGATGGCATGGCACAACAGCTGCCGCTCAGAGAACATGTCCCGCCAGGAAGTCGCGCCGTAGCGAATCGGCTCGGACGTCTTGAGGCCAGGAGGAACAGACTCTGTGGGCACGATGTCGTTCGCTTCCCACTCCGGCAGCTTCAGCCTGAGCCGCTCGGCGACCTGCTCCCGGTTGTCGTCTTCTGGGCGCGGGGCGCGGTATCCGCGGACCCACCTGATCTGTTTCCGACCGGTCTTGGTCTTGCCCTCGATACGTCTTTTGAAGACGACGGCGAAGAGCTGGTCGCCCATGGCGCCCGCCTGAGCCTGTCGCTTCACCTCGTCACCGTCGACGATGCGGCCGCAGTCGGGATACGGGCACTTCGCGTCACCTCCGGAGATGGTGCCCTCGCTCTGTTCCTCGACCGAATCGACAACCTCAAAGTCGCAGACCTTCCGCAACGGGTCTGGTCTCAAGGCGACACCGGTGCCGTCCGGCGCCAGGCGCCAGTTTGGCGACAGGGGAATCAGACCGTCGCAGTAGGGACAGGCGATCGTGCGCGCCCAGAGGTAACCGTCGATCAGGACGCCGTCGGGTTCGGCAGGGAATACTTCCTTGAAGTGAGGCTCAGCTTTGACAATGAACTCGGCCACGAGTTCCCGAAACCGCTGCGCGAGCTGTTCACCGAACTGGAAGGGCCAGTCAACAGTCGCTCGGAGCAGTAGCGCCGCCACTGGATTCAGATCGTTGGCGGCGACCGAGAACCCTAGCCGAAAAGCTTCCAAAGGGATGCTTCCGCCGCCGGCGGTCGGGTCCAGAACCCGCGGTTGGCTATCGAGGCCAACTCGCGCGATATTCGCCCGAGCCCAGGCGACGTCGGAGTCCGACGGTCGATAGGAGAATGCCCTGGTGTAGCCGTACACGTTCGGCCCAAGGTTTTCGCCTTTTCGCTTCGCGGCGTCTATACGCTTCCTTGTCGCCACCGGATCCCCGTGGATCCCCAGCACGAGTTTGAACCGCTCTCGGTCCGCATCCGCCGGCAGCAGCGACGCCAGCACGGCGGCACGCGATGCCACGAGCGGCCGTCGCGCCCACCAGACGTGCAGGTAGTAGACCGGCGGCAGCGCGGTCATGGACCTGCGTTCGCGCGTACTTTCTTCGCCGAGTTCCGCAATGGGCAGCCAGGTTTCAATCAGTCGTGTTGTCATCGCGTCGCCGGCGGTCTCGTCGTCGGAGTAACCATGTCGCGGCCCAGAAAGCCGACGATCTCACGCGCGACGTACACACGGTTACGTGTACGGCCGGTCACCTCTACCAGGATCCCGAGGTCCTGGAGCTTCGTGATCACAGACCCGGCCGTGGCCGCAGTCTTCCCGATCAACTGCGCCACACGGGTCGGTGTCGTGGTGGGAACACGGAACAGGTCGTCGACGACAGTTAGGAGGGGCCCCGAGGAGCGCACTGCGCGCACCTGCGTGTGATAACGCTCGCGAAGCGCAAGGAGGTCTTCGGTCAGCACCTGACCGTCGCGCGCGCACTCGGCTACGCCCTGGAGGAAGAACGCCAGCCACGACTCCCAGTCACCATGGGTACTGACACGCAGCAGCAGATCGACGTATGCCTGCCGGTGACGCTCGAAGTAGGCGCTCATGTAGAGGAGTGGCGCCGACAGGCGGCCGCGCTCGCAGAGCAGTAGAGGAATCAGCAACCGACCCAGGCGTCCGTTGCCATCCCGGAAGGGATGAATGGCTTCGAACTGATAGTGAGCGACTGCGACGCGCACGAGTGTCGGCATCACGTCGTGTTCGAGGTGAAGATCGTGCTCCCACGCGTCGAGTGCTGTGTGCATCTCGTCGACCGGCGGCGGCACGAAACGCGCGTCACTGATCGGCGCGTGCTGGGACCCGATGTAATTCTGCTCCCGCCGGAACTCGCCCGGCAGGTCCCGGCCGCCACGCACGCCGTGTAGCAGAACAGCGTGGAGCTCACGAAGCAGCCGGCGGGAAACCGGCAATCCGTCCAGCAGTTCCAGGCCACGTTCCATGGCGCGAACGTAGTTGAGGACCTCGCGTGTATCCGCCGTGATGCGTTCGTCCTCCTCGTCGGTCGGGACACCCGCCTCGAGTAACACGAGCTGTTCGGGAGTAGTGAAGGTACCCTCGATGCGGCTCGAAAGAATGGCCTCGCGCCGGAGGAGCGGCTGGCCAATAAGGTAGGGACTGACCAGGCGGCCGGCCGAGCCGTTCAGGAGGCCGAGCGTATAGACTGCGTCTTCGAGCAGGCGCACCGTTCCGGTGCCCAGCCGGAGCTCCGCCGGCATGGCGTCAGGTACGAACGCCACGGTTCCCCCCTCGGGGACCGGGACCAGTCGACCAGGGCTATCCTGTGTGAAATCAGATGGTTGCACGGCTGGTGTCAGTAATTGAGAGAACTGAAATAACGCCCACCGCTATTTCAGTTTTCGGTGCGTTCCTAAAATAGCGCAACCGTTGCCCTAAGAGTACTTGGGATCCACCAGGAGTGCCCGCAGCGCCTTGAGTACCCTCCGGGGGTACTTGCGGTGCATGGCCATGCCGAGCCAGTAGGCGGCCTCTTCGCGTGGCATCGCCTCGATGCCCTCGGCGACCGCGCGGATGTAGCCGCGGTGGCGCATGGGCGCCAGCGCTCTGAACATGAGGCCCAGCCGCAGCGCCCACGTTTCGGGCACGGAGAAGCGGTGACGATCACCAGTGCGAGTGCGGGTGATGTCGATGTGCTCGGCGCGGAGCTGCCGGAGCAGACGATGCTCGACCAAGGCGAAGTTGCGGCCACCGAGCCCACCGACGTAACGCGCCTCGCGCACTTCCGGTGTCGCGTGCGAGGGCAACTGCCACACCTCGAGCAGCAGGTCGCCAGCGCCGCGACGCTTCACACGGAGTTCGTACTGCGGCGTCGCGTGCAGGATGTCGATGGTGGCAGGCTGACGGGCGGCGCTCATGACCGTTCTCCTCGCACCAGCTCGGCGCGGGCTTCGACTGTGCCGGTGGCAAAACGCGCAAGGCGTTCCGCGAGCTTCTGAGGCTCGTCACCGTCCAGTGACAGACCAGCTGCGTACGTCAGCGAGTATGACATCGTCAGATCCTTCTCACCCGCCGATCGGAACTGGGGCTGGAGGAACTCCTTCACGACCAGCGCGTCCTTCGGCGCGCCCTCGAACGTCAGGTCGAGCGTGCTGCCGGTAGACGTCTCGTAGGCGGCGGTGATCTCGACGCTGGTCTCGGCGCCAGGAATGCCGGTCATCGAGTTCAGCAGGCGGAGCGCCTCGTCCGCGTCGAAAACCCGCAGACGGATCGACCGGATCTGCATCCCCGTCTTCGTGCGAGCCTGATCCCACAGGTGCGTGAGTGCTTCCTTCAGCGGCGCCTCGGCACGAATCTCGATTGTTCCCGGCGGCAGAGGCGGCGGGGTCGGGAGCGGCGTAGGTCCCGGTGGCGTCGGCTGCGGCCCTGGACCCGGCGCAGGTGTTCGCGGCCAGATGCCGTGCTCCCGGGCGTAGGCCATGGTGAAGACCATGGAGTTTTCGTCGACGCGGATCTCAGCCCCAGGGTCCCCAGGTCCCAGTAACAGGTCGGCACTCCGGTAGACGTAGACCTCTTCCTGAATCCCCTTGCGGACGAGTTCGATGAAGTTGTCATCACCGAGCAGGATGGGCAGCCGCGGATCCTTCCTGAACTCGTTGCGCAGGGCGGCTGTTGTGATCTGGCCCTTCTTCAGCGGCGTCTGGTCGCGCACGTAGGTGGGAGCCAGCGGCGCGTCGCTGGCTCGGCGGATCTTGTTGTTGTTCTCGAGGGCGCGGAGAATGGCGAGCTGGCCGGAACCGGGGCGCTCAGACGCCGAAGGTACATCGAGCGCCGTGTGGCCAAGCTCCACCGTGGCGCCCTCGAGCCTGTTGTTGCGCGACGGGAAGAATACATGTCGGTAGCAGGTCTGGATCGCCGCAGCCAGTCGCTGCTCGGACTGCTGGAAGCGCTCGCGTACGTCGTGCTGCTGGTGTTCGGCGAGCTGACCGATCCGTTCGGGCCGCGCGATGGCCTGCAGCGCCAGCCGGCGCACCATCGCGTCCTTCATCATCGTCTTCTGCGTCTCGTCGGCGGACAGGAACACGAGGTTGTTCTGGAGCGCGCGGAACTCCGACTGTGTGCCCTTGTAGCGGAAGATCTTCTCTACGACCTTCGGCACCTCGAGGCGGTCGCTGCGGACCGCTTCGTTGTCGTGACCGATCAGGACGAGGAACGGGCGTCCCTCCTCGATGGAGTCTGGAACGTCCTCTGGTCCCGCGGCGAATGGGATCAGGCGGAGCGTCTGACCCTCATAGATGGCGCGAATCCGGTCCTGCAGGTCGCCGCGGGCCGCGTCGCGATCGACCTGCTGCTCCTGGCGACGGATGATCAGGTTCAGGTTGGCTTCCGTGAGGAACCGCTGCGGCACACCGGGCCGGTCGTCGAGGTAGGCCGACTGCGACGTGAACTTCTGCCGCGCGTCGTTGATGAACCCAAGGTCCATGCCCGGCGCGAGCGACGCGAAGCGGAGTTCCTCGACCGACGCGCCCTTCAACGGGTCGTTGAACGCGAATGAGTGCCAGAGGATCGACCGCGCGACGGCTGATCCGAACGGCGGAAGGCCGGCATAGTCGGCCACATCGATCTGCTGCGCGAGGGCCGTGCCGTTCGCCGACGCCACGTCGTTGTCGATGGCGGGAGCGAAGTTCCGGAGACCCAGGCGGGTGACGATTTCCGTACGAGTCGGACCGAAGGCCGGGTCGAGGTGGTGCAGATGTACGGCGTAGGTCTGTGCCGGCTGTTCAGACCAGAGTTTCGCGACGGCCTGCGTCAACAGACGCAGCATGCCGCGCACGCGTTGGAAGTTCTCGAGGGTCGCGAGTTTGTCAGTCAGCACTGACAGCAGCTCTGGGTGGAGCGGGTAGCTGCGGCGGAACTCTTCTGTCGGATTCGCGTTCAGGCGAGTCGTGGGCAGATCGCCGGCGTGCTGTTTCCAGAGCGCGCTGTAGGCCTCGACCGCCTCTGCCGCGCCGGCCTCGTCTATATGGGCGAAGAGGCGACGACGGAGGACGGCGGCGGTCTCGTGTTCGGCGGTTGGTTCGAGGAGCGTGGCCTTGCGCGCCGCAACGCTCTCCGCTTCGGCGAGCTTCTCGGCGAGGTAGTCGTTCTCCTGCGCATAGGCGTCGGAAGCCCCGCTCTTACCGAGGGCGAGGGTGAACACCAGCACGACGCCCGGTGAACTCTCGACAGCCTTGAACAGCGCCGTCAGGAAGGGTGTCAGCTGATCGGCCTCGGGCCGACCTTTCACCTTGCGGAGGTACACCGACAACTCGTCGAGCAGCATCAGCGCGGGTCGGCCGCCGAAAAGCTCAACGATCGTGGAGGCGCCAGGGGCCTTGCGCTGCTCGTCACTCGCGCGGACCCGTTCGTAGCCAGCCTTCCCTCCAAGCGCATAGGCCAGTTCGCCCCAGGGCGTGAAGGCGCGTATGCCGTCGCCGACGTCGCGCCCGTTGGCCGGGTCCGCGTTTTCGCCGTCGAAGGCGGCAACGGTGACGGGCGTGGAGGGAACGAGGGCGCGCTCGACGAACTCGTCGATGTTCGCGACTCCGGCCGCGCCGTTCGCGACGTGGGCGAGGGCGATCAGGGCGTGGGTCTTGCCACCGCCGTATTGCGTGTCGAGCCGGAAGATGGCGCTCGCTTCCCCGCCCGCACCCGACAGGCGACGGAACACGTTGGTCAGCAGGGCCTTTAGTCCTTCGGTCGGGTGGGTGTTCGCGAAGAACAGCGCCGGGTCCTGATACTCCTTCGCCGCCTCTTTGCGAAGGACCCGCGCCAGGTCGGCGGCGAACTCACTTTCGCGAATGGTGCCGTGGCGGACGTCGTCTCTGGGCTCGCAGGTGTCGAAAATCGTTCGCATGGACGAGGGCATTCTACGGGAGAGGGAGGCGAATGCGCGATTGGGCAACCCGATGGGTGAGAGCGGCTGCCGGCTCCCTGCGCACCGCTGCCTCGGAGGTCTCCGAAGCGGTGCGACCGACCTGGTGCTCCGGCATCACGTCTCATGGCCAGATGGTGCTCGATGCTTCCGGACCGCCGATCTCCTCGACTCGAACGACGAACTCCGCAAGGTCAGGCACACCTCGATCGATCGTAAGTTCAACAACTTTCCTCTTGTCGTACTGCTCGATCGTCTTGAAAGTCTCGAGGTCTCGGAAGTGAACAACTGAGCGGGTAGCACCAGTGTTGATGTGCGCAAGCCGGATCCTGGTAGCGTATCGACCCACCAGTCGGCGGGTATCGGCGAAAATCACAGTCTGTCGTTGCTCACGATACGCCCGAGCACTGCGAAGGTCGTTGAGGCGCTTTTCGTCAACCCAGAAGAAGACACGACCGTTCAGGAGCCGATGCCAGTCCTCACCCTCGCTCGGGCTCGTGACGCTGAACGGCATCTCGATTTCCGACTACTACGTCATCCCGACGATTCCCGACCATCTGTCGACGTACGGCATCAAGCAGATTGTGGACCGCGTGAAGGACTTCGCAGAAACGATCGGCAAGACAATCACCCCGCTCGGGATCCTCGCAACGAAATACCGGGCGCAGTCTTCCGTACATAGCGCGCAGCTGAACATTCTCAAGCGCTACACTGAGGCGCCGTTGTTCGACACGGTTATTCCCGAGAACAACGACATCGCGCAGGCCGCGGAGTTCAAGGCTGTCTCGACGATGAGGCAAAAGTGGGGCTACCGCGGCCAGTTCGACATCTACCGCGCCTTCACGAAGGAGATCCTGGACCGCGTCCAGGTACCGGTAGCTCAATGAGCGTTTCGACCATTCGACGCCTGTTCGACGAGATCTTGGCCGAGGCGGAACGTCGTCCGGATTTTGCCCGGCGTCTCGTCGCGGCGATCACCAGCGGTCCGACAGGATCCGCGCAGCCGGTGGTCGGCGGCGCGAAGCCGGCGCGGCGCAACCGGCGCGCAGCGGGTGTCGTGAACCCCTTCGACCAGTTCGCGCACGGCGAGGACGTGCTGCGCTCATCCCTCGCGCCGCTCTCGGTGGAACAACTGAAGGACATCGTTGCCGAGCACGCCATGGACTCGTCGAAGCTCGCACTCAAGTGGCGATCGCCTGAACGGCTCGTCGACCTCATCGTGACCACGGTTCGTTCCCGAATTCAGAAGGGAGACGCCTTCAAGCGCGCATTCGCTGGGTAGCGATAACGACAAGACGCCTAGCGGTGTCCCCACGATTGTCCCTGCGAGGGGCAAAAGCCGCGTCTCCAGAGCCAACAGTAGCTAAGTCACGCGACAGCGGAAGTTGTTGAAGGGCGCGGATTTACGAGGAAAAACGAGGATGTCCGAGAGCCGAGTTTCCGTTTAGCAAACCATCGCCTTCAGCCACTCGGCCACCTCACCGCGGCGAGAAACCTAAGTATACGACAGGCTTCGAGTTACGGGAACGCTGCTCTGTCCAAATTGTCCCTGGAATTGTCCCTGCCAGCTCGCAAAACACGACATGGCAAAGCGCAGTGCGCGCGCGCTGAGCGCCGATCGGGAACGCAACGGTTCTTTTCGCCGACAAGTATCCCGGCAAGTGATTGGCGCGCGCCGCTTTACTCGCATGAGCCGGCGTCCACATATCTGGTCGGTCGTGCGTCGAGGACGCGAAGCGCGCGCAGATCTGGCGCGCGAACGGGCCGCCGTCAGGCACCGGTCTTTGAAACCGGTTCCTGCTGTTTGAGGTGACCTCGACGGACGTCGTCCCGGCGCTGCCAATGAAGCTGTTGCGGTGCAACGCCGTCCAAGACCGAAGTGGCCTGTCGCGGACGACGATCTAGCGGCTCGAACGTCGCGGAGAGTTTCCGAAGCGTGTCAGGATTACCTCAAGCCTCGTCGCCTGGCTGGACGACGAAGTCATGGCCCGGATCCGCTCCAAACAGGATTGCCCGGCGGCGTGACGTCAGGATCGCTCGCGGCTCCCGTTGGAGTACACAGGCGTGAGTGATACGATGGCGCCCACAATGTTCGGCCGGTTGAGTCGGCGTGTCGTTTTGGTCATCGCGCTGTTTGTCACAGTCGATGCCCTCGTCTGCCCGGTGATGTGCCTGGTCGCGGGCGCCGAGTCGCATCAGGCGTCTAGCTCTGGCACGCAGGGAACAGCTTCGCTGATTTGCGGCGCGTGCTCCGCTGGCACCGGCCCGCTTCAAAGTTACCTCCCGACGGCACTCGTGCTGGTCACGGATTGCCGCACCCTACCCATCGACCCACCGTGCATCGCGCCGGTCGGCGATATCGACCACCCGCCTCGGCTCGCCTAATCCCTTAGCAATTCGTTTCACCGGCACGGTCCATTAGTGGCCGTGCGCTCCGTTTTCATTTGTGCAACTCGAGGGTTGTTTATGCGGCTACTCGCATGGTCGTGTGTCGTGCTGTTCCTTTGCAGTGGCCTGCCGCCAGCGGCAGCGCAGGGTTTTCGGGAGTCGTTGGGGTCCGCGGTGTCTGGCGCGCACACCGTTCAGGTTGGCGCACAAGGCCAGGGGCTGGCGCCCGACGACTTTCAGCGTCTGGCGCTGGAGCGCAATGCCGATCTCCTGGCGGTACGTCAGGACATTGCGGCTGCCCGTGGATTTGTGACGCAGGCGCGGCTTCGTCCCAACCCTGGAGTGGACGTGAGCGTCACGAGCGGCCGGCCGCTCGGCTCGCCGGGCGAGCGCGCCTTCGACGTGGGTTATGCCCACACCATTGAGCTCGGAGGAAAGCGTGCGCGACGTATCGATGTCGCGCAGGTAGGCGTTGAGATCGCCGAGTTCCTTGTGGCCGACCGCGAGAGGCTCCTGCGGGCGGACATTCATGCACGGTACGCGGAGGCGCTGGCTGCTGCACGTAACTTCGCGACGCTCGGGGAACTGTACGAGTTGAACGACAGGAGCTTGCGGGTTGCCACTCAGCGCGTGTCCGAGGGCGAAGGCGCACCGCTCGAGCGGATACTGCTGCAAGTAGAAGTCGGGCGCATGGCGGCCGATCGATCGCTCGCGGGAGGTGCGGCGGAACGGGCGTTCACCGCGCTCAAGCTCGCGTCTGGTATGCCGCCCAGTGATTCGCTTGTACTTCGAGGCGAGTTGACCACTCCGGGGGTGGACGTGTCGCTCGATCAGGCCGTCGAACGCGCTCTTATGCAGCGGCCGGATCTGAAGGCGGCACGGGCCGAGGAGGCACGCGCCGACGCCGAGCTGAGGCTGGCCGGAGCGGAGCGGGTCCCAGACGTCATTGGCGTCGTCCGCTACGAACAGAATTCGACGCGGTTCGAGCAGTTCGGCACCACCGCGAGCGGCCAGATCGTTCCGCTGCGCGACACGGACCGCACCCTCACCGCTGGTGTATCGATTCCGTTGCCGTTCGCGAATCGGAATCAGGGTGCCATCGAAGCCGCGCAGGCTCGCCGCCAGGCCGCGGCGCTGCGTCGCCAATACATCGAACAGTCCGTTCGGGCGGATGTTCGGGCGGCCTTCGCGCAGTACGTAGGAGCACGCCAGGCCATTGATGCATTCGATGGGCAGGTCATCAAACAGGTTCAACAGACGGTGAACATCATTCGCACAAGCTACGAACTCGGCGAGAGTCAGCTGCTAGACCTCGTACAGGAGCAGAGACGCCTGGTCGAAACGCAGAAGGCATTCACCGATGTACTGAAAGAGCTGTACATCGCCCGCGCGACGCTCGAAGCGGCCGTCGGCGGAGAGTTGAGGTAATGAAATGGTGATGGAATCGCAAACCGGGTCCGGCGCGCCTGGCGCACGCCGCGCGTTGTTTCTGGCTGTCGTGGTGGCTGCCGTTATCGCGGTGATTGTCGTGGTTCAAATGCGAACGTCCTCGCCGGAGGCGGAGCCGGAGGGCACGACGGAAGAAGCCTCCGAAGCTGTGTCGTCGGACGCAGTAACAATCGGCGACGACGTCCGCGACGCGATCGGCTTGGCAGTCGTCGCTGCAGAAGAGCGGCCATTCGCCGCGATGATTCAGACGACAGGTGTCGTTATGCCGAACGAGACGCGCGTGGCGCACGTCCGCCCGCTCGCGCCGGGACGTGTCGAGCAGCTCCACGTGCGCACGGGCGATCGCGTCACCGCGGGCCAGCCGCTCGTCACCTACGACAACATCGAGATGGGGCAGCTCGCAGGTGAATATCGCGCCGCCGCCGCCGCCGTGGAGCGCGCAGAGGCCGAGGCCGACGTCGCACGCCGCGCGCTTGAACGCGCGGGACGGCTGGTCGAATCCGGGGGCATTTCTCGAGCCGAACAGGAACGCCGCGACGCGGAGCACAAGCGCGCGCTCGCCGGCATCAATGTGGAGCGCGCCGCGCTGTCGAACGTCGAACAGAAGTTGCGGCGCTTCGGCGTGACGAGCGCCGAGCTCTCGACGTTCAGTTCAGCCGGGGGTGGTGGATCCCGCGGCGTCCTGCGCGCGCCGTTTGCGGGCGTCGTGACTGCCACCGACGTCGCGCCCGGCGAAGCGGTCGACACGCAGACGGAGGTCGTCACCGTCACCGACCTTTCTACCGTGTGGGTACTGGGCGACATTTACCAAAAGGACCTCGGATCCGTCCGCCGCGGGCAGGATGCACTCATCACCGTTGAAAGCTATCCGGGCGAGACCTTCAGCGGACGCATCACCTATATCAGCGACGTCCTGGATCCCACGAGCCGGACGGCGAAGGTGCGAGTCGAGGTGCCGAATCGCGATAGTCGCCTGAAGCTGGAAATGTTCGTCAGCATGCAGGTGCCCACCGGCGAGACGCGTTCGACCGTGACCATTCCGTCCGCCGCCCTGCAGGAGATCGACGAACAACCCGTCGTGTTCGTCCAGGCCACGGACGATCGCTACGAGAAGCGGGTCGTGAAGGTAGGACCCGCTCAGCGCGACAGCGTGCCGGTGCTGGAGGGCCTCAAGGCAGGTGAGCGCGTCGTGACGACGGGTGCGTTCATGCTCAAGAGCAAGCTGAAAGCCTCATCCATCGAGGCCGAAGGCGAAGAAGAAGAAGAGGCCCCGTAAGGGAACTGCCATGATCGAACGCGTTCTCGATTTCAGCATCCGTTGGCGTGGTCTCGTCGTCATTCTTGGCGTCGTCCTCGTCGCGTTCGGCCTCTACTCCGCGACACGTCTGCCGATCGACGCCGTTCCCGACATCACCAGCAATCAGGTCCAGATCAATACGGTGGCGCCGGCATTTGCCCCGCTCGAGATGGAGCAGTACGTCACGTTCCCCATCGAGGTGGCGTTGAGCAGCCTCCCCCGTAAGCAGGAGGTACGGTCCATCTCGCAGTTCGGCCTCTCGCAGGTCACGGTAACGTTCGACGACGATGTGGACCTGTACTGGGCGCGGCAATTGGTGCTGGAGCGCCTTGGTGAGGCGGAACGCGACCTGCCGCCCGGTGTGGTGCCGGAACTGGGACCGGTCAGCACAGGCCTCGGCGAGATCTACCAGTTCACGGTCGAACGCGACACCTCAGTGGCTCCCGACCAGGACTTGCTGGCTGCCGGCGGCGTCGCCGGAACCCAAACCAACGACAGCCTCACCGACCTCCGTACGATCCTGGATTGGTACATCAAGCCGCAGCTACGCACCGTCCCAGGTGTCATCGAGGTCAACAGCTTCGGAGGGCGAGAGAAGCAATACGAGGTGCTCGTGGATCCGGCGCGGCTCGCCGGATTCGGGCTGACGCTGCGGCAGGTTGTGGAAGCGCTGGAGCGGAACAACGCGAACGCAGGCGGCGCGTACATCGAGCGCGGCGGTGAGCAAGAGTTGCTGCGCGGCGTCGGCCTGATTCGGTCCGTCAGCGACATCGAGACCATCGTCGTCGCAGCGCACAACGGGACACCTATTTATGTGCGTGACGTCGGCCGGGTCGCCATCGGCGCGCAGGTCCGGCAGGGTGCCGCAACCCGCGACGGGCAAGGCGAAACGGTGATGGGGATGGCGATGCTCCTCAAAGGAGAAAACGGCCGGACCGTCACCGAGGCTGTCAAAGCGCGTCTAGACGTGATCCAGAAGTCTCTGCCCCCCGGGATCGTCATCAGGCCCTTCTACGACCGAACGGACCTCATCGGAAACACCATCGCCACGGCCAGCACGAACCTGATTGAGGGCGGCTTGCTCGTGATCGTCGTCCTGTTCCTGTTCCTGTTACAGGTCCGCGCCGGGCTCATCGTGTCGTCGGCCATTCCGTTGTCCATGCTGATCGCGATTATTGGTATGAATTACTTCGGGGTGTCTGCGAACCTGATGAGCCTTGGCGCCATCGACTTTGGCCTGGTGGTGGACGGCGCCGTGATCATTGTCGAGAACACCGTGCGGCGGCTGGCGGAACGCCGGCATGCGCTCCAACGTGCGCTCACAGCCCAGGAGCGGCACGGAATCACCAAAGAGGCCGCGGTTGAGGTGCTGAAGCCGGCGCTGTTCGGGATGGTCATCATCATTGCGGCCTATCTGCCGATCCTGACGCTTTCCGGTATTGAAGGAAAGATGTTCAGGCCGATGGCGTTCACGGTGATCCTGGCGCTGTCCGGCGCCGTGGTGCTGAGTCTGACCCTCATTCCGGCACTCTGCGCGTTCTTCCTGCGCGATCCCGCCCGTGAACGCGACCATCCTGTGCTCGCGCGTCTCACCCCCGCATATCTGCGCCTGCTCGTGCGCTTCGTCGCGCATCCGGCGAAGACGGCGGCGGCGGCCGCCCTCATCTTCCTGGCGAGTGGTTCTCTGTTCTTCACCATGGGCAGTGAGTTTCTTCCTCAGCTCGAGGAGGGCGCGCTGGCGGTCAACCACGTGCGCCTCAAGAGCGTGTCGCTGACCGAAGCCGTGCGCCAGTCCGCGATCGTCGAGCGCACGCTGCAGTCGTTCCCCGAGGTGCAGTCCACTGTAAGTCGCATCGGGCGTCCCGAAATCGCCACCGATCCCATGGGACCGGACATGACGGACACCTACGCCATCCTGAAGCCGCGTGACCAGTGGCGCGACGACGTTGACCAGGATGACCTCGTTCGCGAGGTGTCGGAACGGCTCGAAGCGATTCCAGGGGTGGTCGCGTCCATCTCGCAGCCAATCGAATTCCGCATGATGGAGCTCATCGAAGGCGTCGGCGTGCGCGCGGATGTCGGCATCAAGATCTTCGGCGAAGACATGAACACGCTCCTGCGTGAGGCCAACGAAGTGGCCGCCGTCGTGCGAACAATCCCCGGCGCTGCCGACGTCAAGGTGCAGCAAATCACCGGCCTGCCAGTGCTCGACATCACCATCGATCGCCAGGCGATTGCACGATACGGGATCAACGCGGCGGACGTGCAGGAAGTCATTCAGTCAGCGGTCGCGGGGACGGAGGCGTCCACCGTCCTTGAAGGATTCATGCGGTTCGACCTCGTGGTCCGCTTCCCTCCGGAAGTGCGCAAGGATGCGGAAGCGATCGGTAACCTCCTCGTCAGCGCGCCGAACGGTGAGCGCGTACCCCTGCGGCAGGTTGCCCAGATCGTGAGCCGCGAGGGGCCGGCTGAAGTCAGCCGGGAGAACGGGCAACGGCGCATTACCGTCGAAGTCAACGTTCGGGACCGCGATATCGGCTCGATGGTGGCGGAAGCGCAGCAGAAGGTGGCCGCCGCCGTCCCACTACCGGCCGGATACACGATGGACTGGGGCGGCATGTACGAGCACCTCGAGAGTGGGCGCCAGCGCCTGCTGATCGTGGTGCCGATTACCTTCGCCATCATCTTCCTGCTGCTGTTCACGACGTTCAATTCGCTGAAGCAGGCCGCGCTGGTGTTTACGGGCATCCCATTCGCGATCACTGGAGGCCTCCTTGCCTTGTTTCTGCGCGGGATGGACTTCTCGATGAGTGCGGGCGTTGGATTCATCGCGCTGTTCGGCGTCGCCGTGCTGAATGGAGTCGTCATGCTCAGCTTCATCAATCAGTTGCGCGAGGAAGGAAAAACGGTGAGCGAAGCCGTGTTGGAAGGCGCGGAGAAGCGGTTTCGCCCCGTGCTGATGACGGCCGCCGTCGCGAGCCTCGGATTCGTTCCCATGGCGCTGTCCTCCGGTACCGGCGCCGAAGTGCAACGGCCCCTGGCCACGGTGGTGATCGGCGGCTTGATCACCTCCACGCTGTTGACGCTCTTCGTTCTTCCCACGTTGTTCGCCTGGTTCGAACGGGACCGGCCGGAGGTCGAGCTGTGATGCACGAGATCAAGGCCATCATCCGGCCGCAGCGGCTGGATGAGGTGATGAGGGCGCTTCACGCGATTGCCGGCCTCCCCGGCGTAACCGTGTCGACAGTCCACGCGTACTCGCGGCCCCAGCCGCACGATCCCGAAGTCGCTCCGCGGGGCCTCGAGGCCGACTTCATCAAGCTGGAAACCGTCGTGCCCGACGCGCTTGCGGACCGCGTCGTGGAGGTCATTCAACGGGCGGCGACAACGGGACGGCCCGGTGATGGCATGGTCTTCAAGATCCCCGTGGCGGATGCGGTCCGTGTGCGTAACGGAGAGCATGGCGTCACGGCCTTGTAGGGGCGTATTCGCTGGTCAGTTCCATGGCCGCTGACCATGCTCAGCAGCGGCGGGTGCTGCGGCAGGTGTTTGCGCTGAACGTACTCTTGTCCGTCGCGCTCACGCTGGCAGGCGTCTATGCGGATTCGAGCGGCCTGATGGCGAACGCGCTCGACAACGCGTCGGATAGTGCCGTGTACGCGATCAGCTATTTCGCGGTCGGGAAATCACCGCACCGCAAAACCGTGGCGGCGACGATCTCGGGTGCCATGCTCCTTGTGCTTGCCGGCATCGTCATCGCCGATGCGATGCGGCGATTCTTTGCCGGCGCCGAGCCGGTCAGTGGCGTGATGGTCGCGATGGGCGTCGTTGCCGGTGGCGTCAACTTGTGGTCGCTGCGGCTTCTCCGCCGCTTGCAGACCAAAGACGTCAACCTTCGGGCGGCCCAGACGTTCAGCGTCAACGATTTCATCTCGAATGTCGGCGTACTCGTAGCGGCAGCTCTGGTGGCATGGACCGGCACGTTCTGGCCCGATCTCGTTGTTGGGATGGCGATCGCCGTTGTCGTCGCGTGGGGCGGGATCGCGATCCTTCGCGACGCCCGCCATACCCGTCGCGGGGTTCTGCATGGCTGAACACCTTCTGCGCCTATTCCGCAGCAGGCGGTTCCCGCGAAGAAGACGTCCATCCCGGAGGTGGTCTCGTATCGATCTGGCGATTGCGACACTGTTCGGGATTGGCGGTGTCGCGCTCATCGGCATGCTGGTTCGTTCCGTGGAGCGCCACGACGCTCTGCTGGAATGGCGGCAGACACTCAATGCGACTGGGGCCGCTCCGCACTGGCCGACGTGGGATCCAGGGTGGCTGTCACTGCCGGATCGTCGTGGAGCGACCGTCGGAGATCTCGATGGCCTGTATACGTACGCAGCGCGTCATCCGGACGTGCTGCGCGCCATCCCGTGCTACTGCGGGTGCGCGCGTCTCGGGCATCGCAGCAATCTGAGTTGCTACGTGCGCGGCTTCACGTCCGCGGGTCAACCGATTTGGGATGACCACACGTTTACGTGCCCGATGTGCGCCGCGATCACGCGTGAGGTTGCGCTGATGCTCCAACAAGGCCGCAGTGTTGCCGAGGCGAGAGTGGCGATCGACGCCGTCTATAAACCGCTTTGCCGCACGGGGACGCCGACGCCGCCCCCACACGCACACTGATGAGCACGCACGTGTTTTCGTTGCTGCGGGACGCGCGCCGCGCGCGGAAGGAAGGCCCAGTCGGAATCGCGCGCCGGCAGCGTGCCCGATTCGCCGAGATCGTGGCCCATGCCCGCGCCCACTCGCCTTTCTACCGAGAGCTGTATAGGGACGTGCCCGCGCCGGTCGAGACGCCGTCGCAGGTGCCGATGACGAATAAGAAAGGGTTGATGGCGCGATTCGATGACTGGGTGACAGACCGCGAGATCACGCTCGAGAAGGTTCGTGCGTTCATCAGCGAACCCGCGGCGATCGGTGAGCGTTTTCTCGATCGATACACCGCGCTGACGACGTCCGGTACGACCGGCGTACCCGGCATATTCGTGTGGGACGACCGCACGATGGCGGTGACGACGGTTCTCGCGTTACGCATGCTGCGCGAGTGGCTTGGCGCGCGCGAGGTCTTCAGAATCATCGCGCGTGGCGGCCGAATCACGATGGTCTGTGCCACGAGCGGCCACTATGCGGAAGCCGTGGCCGGGGCTCGTCTGCAGGAGAAGCGCGGTCGGGAGAAAGCCCAGGTGCTGCCCGCGCATGCGCCGGTTGCCGAGCTCGTGGCGCAACTCAACGCGTTCGGTCCCGACGTCCTGGCGCCATACGCCAGCATTGGGGCGTTACTCGCGGAAGAACAGATCGGCGGGCGACTCCGGATCAAGCCGGTATTCATCGTGTTGTCCGCCGAAGGGTTGCCGGAGTCGGGCTACGACCGTATTGAGAAGGCGTTCAACGTGCCCGTCCATCACAGTTACGCGGCAACAGAGTGTCCCTTTATCAGCTATAGCTGCGACCACGGCTGGTTGCACGTCAACAGCGACTGGGTACTGCTTGAGCCCGTCGATTCCGAATATAGGCCGGTCTCGCCGGGCATGCTCTCTCACACGGTGCTCGTTACCAATCTGGCCAATCAGGTGCAGCCAGTTGTCCGGTATGACCTTGGTGATCGCCTTCTGCTACGACCAGATCCCTGCGAGTGCGGCAGCGTGCTCCCCGCAATCCGCGTCGAGGGACGAACAGCCGATGTGCTCGCGTTCCCGACGGAGCACGGGCAGCAGGTGTCGATCCCGGCCCTGATGTTCGAGGTGGTCGACACGCCAGAAGTGGCATTGTTCCAGATCGTGCAGACCAGACCGACGATCGTTCGCGTACGGCTGCGATTCGCGCCTGGTGCCGATCCCGAGCGTGTGTGGCCGGCCGTGGATCGCGAAATCCGCCGGGTGCTCGCGGCGCATGGACTCGGGCACGTCACCATCGAACGGGCGCACGAGCCTCCCGAGCAATCGGCGGGCGGCAAGTATCGGAGCGTCATCTCCCATGCTGAATACATCAAGCACGGATCAGTCGCCGAAGGGAGGCAGTCATGACCGATGCCACTCGACGCACGGACGCTGACCTCTACGAAGCCAACCATCGTCATCCTGTCAACCGCGCGTTCCACGCGGCAGGCCAGCTCACCGTCCCCTCGGCTTCCACGCCGCCCGTCACTCGCCAATGACTGAACAACTCGAACTCCACGTCGCCAATCTGGACTGCGATCAGGACGCCGCGCGGCTGCGTCGCGGCCTCCAGGAGATGCCAGGTATCGCAGATCTGCAGGTACTGCCGAAGGCGGCCAAGGTGCGGGTCACGTTTGACTCAAGCCAGACGGATGCACCGACGATTGAGGCGCAGCTCCGCGGGATCGGCTTCCCTCCACAGCCTCTTCGCGCATCGTCCACGTTGCCGCGGCCGTGGCAGAACCCCAAGGTCTTGACGTCGGCAGGATCCGGTCTTCTGCTGCTGATTGGCTGGATTGCCACGAGGTCTGGCGCCGACCTGCCGGGGCTCGCGCTCTATGTCGCGTCGGCGGTCTCGGGCGCTTGGTATTTCGGACGCGAAGCGCTCGAAGAGCTGGTCTTCGAACGGGAGGTCGGCATCGAGCTCCTCATGCTCGTCGCCGCCGTGGTGGCGATCGTGATGGGGCAGGCTGGCGAAGGTGCGATGTTGGCCTTCCTATATTCCATCTCAGAGGCGGCCGAGGGATATACGGAGGAGAAGACCCGCTCCGCGATTCGTGCACTCATGGACCTGACGCCGAAAACGGCACTGGTGAAACGGGACGGACGAGAGGAAGTGGTCCCGGTGGAGGCACTGGGCGTTGGAGACCTCTTTATCGTCAAACCCGGTCAGTCGATCGCCACAGACGGCGTCGTCGAGGCGGGTGAATCGAGCGTCAATCAGGCACCAGTGACCGGAGAAAGCGTCCCGGTCCACAAGGCGCCAGGCGCGCAGGTGTTTGCCGGCACCATCAACGCGGAGGGTGCGCTTGAGATCCGAGCAACGAAGACCTTCGCCGAGAACACCATCGCGCGCATCATCCACATGGTGGAGGAGGCCCAGGAGCAGAAGGGGCGCAGTCAGCGGTTCATTGAGCAGTTTGGATCGCGTTACAGCCCCGCGGTGCTGCTGGCGGGCCTGCTACTCGGCATCGTGCCGTCGCTGATGACCGGGGATTGGACACGATGGATCGAACGCGCGACGGTCTTCGTGGTCGCGGCCGCTCCATGTGCGCTGGTGATTTCCGTGCCCATCACGCTCGTGGCGACCCTGGGCACCGGGGCGCGCAAAGGCGTGCTGATCAAGGGCGGCGTCTACGTCGAGCAACTGGCAAAAGTGTCTGTGGTCGCCCTGGACAAGACGGGGACGCTCACGCGCGGCGAGCCGGAAGTGACCGCCGTCATTCCCATGCGTGCGGACACCACCGTCGAGGATCTGCTCGTTCGCGCAGCGGCCGTCGAACGGCGCAGCCAGCACCCGCTCGCGCACGCCATCGTTACACGGGCGGAAGTCCAAGGGCTGACGATTCCTGAGGCGTCCGCTTTTCAGTCAATCACCGGCTTCGGCGCCGCCGCCCTGGTTGGCGATCGAAAGGTGTACGTCGGGAGTCCTGAATTGTTCACCACGCGACTCGGTGCTGGGCTCGGCGGCCTCTCCGCAGAGATCGTTCGACTCCAGGAGTCGGGCAACACCGTGGTCCTGATCGGAGACGAGCGAAAGGTTGACGGGCTCATTGCCATCCGCGACAACCTTCGCCCAAATGCCCGCCAGGCCCTGCACGCGCTCCGACAGGCGGGCGTCCAGCGAATTGTGATGCTGACCGGAGATAACGAGCGGACCGCCCGCGCCATCGCCGCGGAAGCGGGCGTTGACGATGTGTATGCCGAACTGAAGCCTGACGGCAAGGTCGCGAAGGTGCGGGAGTTGTCGGCGCAATACGGCCACGTGGCGATGGTCGGCGATGGCGTCAACGATGCACCGGCGCTGGCTGCGGCCACGGTCGGCGTCGCGATGGGCGCCGCCGGTACGGATGTCGCGTTGGAGACGGCTGACGTGGCGCTGATGGCAGACGACCTGGAGCGACTGGCGTACGCGCTCACGCTCGCCCAACGCAGTCAGCGCGTCGTGCGGCAGAACCTGGTTCTGTCGGCGGGGGTGATTGCCGTGCTGGTCGTGGGTGCGATCGCCGGCGCCTTCAATCTCCCGGTTGCGGTCCTTGGCCATGAGATCAGCGAGTTCGTCGTCATCGGCAGTGGGCTCCGCATGCTCAAAGCGTAGGAGGTGTCTGAATGATGCGTGGCTCTGTCGTAATCCTTCTTTTCGTTGTCTTCGGCGTTACACCCGATGCCGGAGCTGCCCAGACATTCACCGCCGGGGTGCGCGGCGCGGTCCGCGAGTCGGACCGTGTCGTGCCCGGTGTTACCGTGCAGCTGATCAACGAGGCGAGCGGTGCGATGCGCGCGACGGTCTCGAATGACCTCGGAGAGTACGACTTTTCTGCAGTTCCTCCGGGGATGTACACGATTCGAGCGGCGCTCGAGGGATTCAAGGCCTACGAGCGGACCGGCCTTCGCGTCGCGACGCAGCAGTTCATCACGGTCGACGTGCTGCTCGAAGTGGGCGGCCTGCAGGAGACGATCACGGTCAGCGGGCAAGCCCCGCTTCTGGACACGACGAATGCGTCAATTGGCACTGTCCTGGCGGCCGAGGACCTCAATGCGCTGCCGTCAGTCGCCCGGAACATGTACATGATGTCGGTCGTCGTGCCGACGGTCGTCTCCTCAGGCAACCAGGTGTTCACGCGGCTGCAAGACCTGAATCATCCTTCCCTCGTGTCTCTTGGAGGCGGCGCACGCCGTGCGAATAATTACGTCATCGACGGCGTCTCGCACACGGACCTTGTAAATCGGCCGTCGGTGAACCCGTCATTCGAGGCAGTCGATAGCGTGAGCGTCCAGCTCCACACCTACGACGCCGAAACCGGACGCACGGGCGGCGGCACGTACAACGTGACGTTCAAATCAGGCGGCAACGATTTTCGGGGAAGCGCCTTCTACCAGGAGCGCCCCAGCGCCTTCGTCGCCAACAACTTCTTCACCCAGGCGGCGGGCCAGCCGAAGCCGCGCAGCTACTTCCACAACGCCGGAGGCGGCATCGGCGGCCCGATCGTGCGGAACCGCACGTTCTTCTGGTTCGCCATGGAGGGCTACACATCGCTGGATTCGCGGAGCAGCACGCTTCGGGTGCCAACGTCGCGGGAGCGCGCGGGCGATTTCTCGCAGAGTGTCAACAGCGCCGGTCAGCTCGTGACCATCTACGATCCGCTGACCACGCGCACAGATCCAGCGACCGGCCTGTTGGTCCGCGATCCATTTCCTGGCAACATCCTCCCGGCCGATCGACTCAATCCCGTGGCGCTGAACATCCTGAAGTACTACCCGCTGCCCACGCGCGATGTGAGCAACGGCAGCGCCAACCTCGACAGCACCGCCGACCAGACCGGCTTCGCCATCATGTCGAGCGTCAAGATCGACCACCGGTTCACCGACAAGGTGTCGCTGTCGGGCCTCTACATCACGAACAAGACGTCACGCACGAATGAGAATTTCTGGGAGCGCGGTCAAGGCCCCAACCGGTTTGCCGATCCCCGTGACGGCACGCTCGACCGCACGCTTCACCTCGTGGCGCTCAACAACACGTGGCTGCCGGCAAACAACACGGTGGGCGGTACGGCTACACGCGCCTGCAGGACGACGATTCGACCACGATCGAGTTCGATCCGTCGCAGCTCGGCTTCAGCCAGACGTTCCTGGGCGCGCAGCAGATCAGGAAGTTCCCGCGTGGCACCGTCGCCGACTACGAAGGGTTCGGCGCGGTCGATCCCACCCCGCGCATCTGGGACTCATGGGGCGTCAACGGCACGGCATCCAGGCTGGTGGGGCGTCACACGATCAAGGCGGGCTTCGACTTCCGTGCGCTCGGCGTGGACACGCAGTCGTTCACGGGCGGGTCTGGCGACGTGCGCTTCGATCGGTTCTATACATCGGCGAATCCGCTGGCGAACGGCACGGCCACCTCGGGCAACGCGCTCGCCAGCTTCCTTCTGGGGTATCCGTCAGGGGACCCTGGCAATCAGAGTCAGGTCACCGTCTCGAGCCCGCTCAGCGCGTTCGTGAAGTACTACGGCGCATATATCCAGGACGATTTCCGAGTGAACGAGAGGCTGACGCTCAACTCCGGCCTCCGCGTCGAGCGCGAGGATGGTCTTCGCGAGCGAAACGATCAATTCACCGTGGGGTTCGACCGGACGCTCAATCCTGACGGAGCGCTCGGGAACGTCGTCGTCAACGGGCAGCCGGTGCGCGGAGGTCTGGTTTACCCTGGACAAAACGGGGCGCCTGACTATCAGGGTGATCCTTCGGCGGCGAAGTTGTCGCCGCGCGTGGGAGTGGCGTACTCAATCAATCCCAGGACAGTGATGCGCGGCGGCTACGGCATTTACTGGGCCCCCTGGAATTACCAGCCGGTCAGTGGCGTCAACTACGGCCAGATTGGCTACGTCCGCCAGACATTCATCAGCCAGGGCCAATTCATCCCGACCACACCCCTTGACGATCCCTTTCCGAATGGCGCACTCCAGCCAGTCGGCAACACGCTGGGCCCGCTGACCGGCGTCGGCGGACAGATCGAGTTCATCGATCAGGACAAAGGGTCGCCGTGGGTGCAGCAGTACTCCGTCGACGTCGAACGTCAGCTCGGCGAGAGCCTCTCGGTCGGCGTGGAGTACGTCGGGGCGACCGGCCGAAGCCTGGGTCTCGGCGGCTCGAACGACGCCGTGGTGAATATCAACCAGCTCGATCCCCGCCACCTGTCGCTTGGCGCCGGGCTGTTCGACCAGGTGCCGAACCCCTTCTTCGGCCTGCCGGCGGGTCAGGGATTCGCCGTCACGAGCCCCACGGTGCAGCACCGCCAGTTGCTGCGTCCGTTCCCGCAGTTCGGCGACATCCTCATGCGGCAGCACACCGCCGGACGGAGCCAGTACCACGCTGCGGTGCTCAAAGCGGAAAAGCGGATGACGAACGGGTGGGGTGGCCGCGTGAGTTACACCTACAGCCGCCTGAAGGACAACCAGTTCGGCGAGACGAACTTCATGCAGCCGAACACGCCCGAGGCGTTGAACGCGTACGACCTCGACGCCGAGTACGCGCTGGGCCTCATCGACGTGCCGCATAAGATCATGCTGGCGCCCGTGGTCGAATTGCCCTTCGGCGCAGGGAAGCGCTGGATGAACAGCGGTGTCGAGGCCGCACTGCTCGGAGGATGGAGCGTCTCGGCCGTCATGGGCATTGAAAGCGGATTCCTGATTCCCGTGGCGTCTTCGACGAACAATACGAACCTGTTCACGCGGATGCAGCGGCCGAACGCCACCGGCGTCGACCCGAACACGGCAGGCGGGCGCGACGAGCGCATTCTCGGCCAGTGGCTGACCCCGGCCGGCTATTCGGTCCCGGCCCCGTTCACGCTCGGGACGGCGCCGCGCACGGACGGCAACCTTCGCGCGCCGCATCGCAACAACATCGATCTGGCCATCGCGAAGAACATGCGCCTGGGCGGCAACGCGCGCGGCCAGTTCCGGCTCGAGGTCATCAACCTCACGAACACGATCAAGGTGATCGGCCCGATCCACACGGTGGGTAGCTCTGGCTTCGGCCAGATCCGTCAGCAGTCCGGGTTCATGCGCATCGTCCAGTTGATGTTCCGGACAACCTTCTGACGTCGCGGCTCCGATCATGAAGCCTGCGTTCGCAACGCCACGTTGCGCCGTACTGGAGCGGCTGCACATGCATGGACCGGAGGCCTCGGCATCCCGGAACGTTCTTCGTCCTCTTCATGCTGCTGTATCTGCCGGTTCGGTTTGGGCTCGACTTTCTGCGCGTCGCGGATGCGCGATACGCTGGGCCGACGCCGGCTCAATGGGCAGCGGGGCCGCTATTTGTTATTGCTGTGGTGACTTGGCGCTCCCGCACGGCGCGTTGATTGCAGCTCATGCCTTCACCTCAGGAGGCATTCGTATGACCAATCGCACACAGCTGCTCGGATTTCTGGCCGGTGCAGAAGCGTTTCACGCCGTCGTGCATGCGTACCTCAGCATCACAAAAACGCACGTCGAGCATCCGGTCGAGCACCTCGGTATCAGAGCCACCCCGACCTTCCACGCGGCGGCTGCCCTCGTGAATGGCGCCATCGCCTTAGGTCTCGGCGCGCGAGCCTGGAGTGCGAGCCGCGCACTTAGAGCAGCCGCGTAAATCGCGAGCACCCTCCCCGTGCGCGTTGAACACCCTCAGTCTCAAGGAGGGGTTATGACACGTCAGACAAACGATCATCGTCCTCGTCGTGCTCGCTGTCGTGATCGTGCTGCTGCCGCTGCTTGGCATGATCGGCATGATGGGGATGGGTCTGTGGTTGTGACGGCGGAATGATGGGAGGAATGTAATGCGCGGGATGATGGACGGCATGATGGGCATGGGCGGCGGGCTCGGACTTCTCTGGATGCTGCTGGCTGCAGCAGTAATCGTCGCATTGCTCGTGGTCGTCGTGCGTAGTGTGACCCGGACCCCGTAGCCCAGGTCGGCGCAGCGCCGGGAGCTCCCCCGAGTACATGAAAAGTGATGCGGTGGTGCGCCGGCGGGATCTCGTCCTGCCGACGCGATCCGGTTTGGTTAGGCTCCCGCTCGGCCAATCGAAGGATAAAGCGATGCTTGAGACGCTGCGCAAGATGAAAGGAGGGGTTTGGCGTGGCGTGTTTCCTCACCAACTTGCGTTCGTGCTGGATCTGCCCGGCCGGGGCGTACTCCTCTCCCCGACGACGCTGGTCAAGCGCCTCCCTCTCCACCCCGGCTGCCGTGCACTGGAGATCGGCGCAGGCTCCGGACACTACAGTATCGCTGTAGGGACCAAATGTCGCCGTTTGATGTTGTTGGACCTTCAGCCGGAAATGTTGCGTAAGGCGAGGGCACGCAAACCTGTAACGAGTCAGATCAATGGCGTCGCGGCCAATGCGAGCATGCTTCCATTTCGCACTGGGTCGTTCGACCTTGTCTACATGGTGACGGTCTTCGGCGAGGTCTCGCAACAGGGGGAAATGCTGGCGGAAATCCGCCGGGTCCTGGCCCCAGGAGGTGTGCTGTCGATTAGCGAGCATCTCCCTGATATTGACTTTGCCGCATTCTCAAGCGTTCGACGGCTCGTCGAGCGGCACGGCTTTGAACTTCATCGCCGCGAGGGGCGGCCATGGTCGTATACGGCGAACTTCAGTAAGACATTGAGCGGTCTCCCGACAATCACGCCTTCAGCCCGCTGAACATCGAGTCCACATAGCCTTCACGTGAAAGGCGGGCCAGGACGCGTGGGGAAGGTAATCTCGGAGAGTCGCGGCTCGGTCGCTCGAAGAATGCCCCACAATCAGTCAGGCCGCACCATTTTAAGTGAGCCAACTCAGCACATGGCTCCCTAGGAAGTCCTTCCTCCAACACCCTATGCACCACGTTCGCGAAAACCTTGAGCGACTGCAGATTGCCATCTACTTCTGCACCGTCGCCACTGCCGTCCTGATTGCGCTTCTCATGCCCGACACCGCGGCGTTCGAGCGATTCGTCAATCCGGCGCTGGCGTTGATGCTGTTCGCCACCTTTCTACAGGTTCCGGTTGCTGAACTTCGACGCGCCCTCAGCGAGATGCGATTCCTCGCAGCCTTGCGGTACTTGTGGCGATCGTCGCTGGTGTTCTGGCGAGCGCGGTCTGTCCGTGCACGCTGCCAGTGGGGATCGGACTGGCCACGGCAGCAGGGGGAACCGAGAGTGAAGAGCGACGCAGCGGCCTCCTCGTTGCGCTCGCGTTCTTCCTCGGGATCGTGGTCAATCTCACGTTGCTTGGTGCCGTGGCTGGCCGGCTCGGCGCGATTCTCACCGAATCGTTCGGCCGCTACTGGACGCTCGGCATGGCGGTGTTTTCCCTGACTGCAGCGATGGTCGCCCTCTGGGGTCCCCGTCTGAAAGTTCAACGACTCGCCGATTTGCGGCGGCCAGGAATCAGTGGTGCGTTCGTCTACGGGTTCATCTTCAGCCTCGGGACATCTGCAGCCCCGCTCCTCGTGCTGTTGACGGTCTCCGCGGCGCAAGCCCGCGCGGAGTACGGTCTCCTGCTCGCCTTCGCGTTCGGAATCGGTCGCGGGCTGCCATTTTCTGATCGTTGTGTCTCTTCGCGGGCCTCATGATGCGGTTCGCCTCGCTCAGCCGCTGGCGGCGCCCTCTGCAGATTGTGAGCGGATGTGCGCTGCTGACGGTCGCCGTGTATTACGTGCGGGCGTTCGCCACTCTGCTCTGAGCCAATGTGGTGCATCGGCACTGTTCCGCTGATCGCCGAGGAACATGCTGGCTTCGATAAGATGAGGACTGCAGGAGGCAAAACATGGCCGATCTGCCGATCGTCTGCACGTTGACCCCGGATGCTCTCCGAGCCCGCCGCGCGGGACTTCTCTTGCAATTGCTGCATCAGGCCGAGCATCACGAGGACTTGCCCGAGGGTCTTCGCCTCCGGTTTGCGCCAACCGCAGACACACTATCGACGATCGTGAGCGCCGTCGAGGCGGAGCGTCACTGCTGCCGGTTTCTTCGCTTCGGAATCGCCGTCGAACCCGATGGCGGCC
This sequence comes from Acidobacteria bacterium SCN 69-37, assembly GCA_001724025.1. Lineage (GTDB taxonomy): Bacteria > Acidobacteriota > Vicinamibacteria > Vicinamibacterales > SCN-69-37 > SCN-69-37. The sequence goes on from MEDJ01000019.1 coordinate 34,920, forward strand.
CGATCTTCCTGGAACTCAGCGGTCCACCCGGCACGCGAGAGTTCATAGCCGCCTTGCTCGAGATGTGAGCGCCAACATCGCCCTCTTCGCGTTTGCGGCATTCTTTGAGATCGCCGGTTGCTTCGCGTTCTGGCTTTGGGTTCGTCGCGGCGCTTCGCCGGTCCTTGTAGTACTCGGAATCGTAAGCCTGATCGGCTTCGCCCTTGCGCTGACGCGAGTGGATTCGGCATTTGCCGGAAGAGCATACGCCGCGTATGGCGGGATCTACATCGCGGCGTCGCTCGTGTGGTTGTGGGTGATTGAAGGTCAGACGCCGACGCGTGCTGACGTCACCGGCGCAATTCTCGCTGTGATTGGAGCCCTGGTGATCATTGGCTTTGCCGCGCGTGCACGGTGAGGTGCGATCCGCAACGCCGCTTCAGCCACAGGTGGAACGTCGCGCGACTGTCCCCACGATTGTCCCTGTGGCGCGGCAAAATGGCCCATCCAGAGCCAACAGTAGCCAAGTAGTCCGATCGGAGAAGGTAAAGAAACGGAAGGATTTACGAGGAAAATCGAGGTTGGACGAGAGGCGAGTTTCCGTTTAGCAAACCATCGCCTTCAGCCACTCGGCCACCTCACCGCGGCGAGAAAGCTAAGTATACGACAGGCTTCGAGTTACGGGAACGCATCTGAAGTCCAAATTGTCCCTAAAATTGTCCCTGCCACCTCTCAGAGTCCACCGCGGAACATCGACGATGGAGGCGTCGAAACCGCTGACCAGAAGGTAGCGGTTCTTTTCGCCGACAACGATACCGGCAAGTGATTGGCGTGCGCTGCTTTACTCGCATGAGCCGGCGTTCGTATTTCTGGTCGGTCGTGCGTCAAGGACAGGAAGACGCGCAGATCTGACGCGTCGGCGGGGCTTCGGCAGGCGCCGGTCTATCGAACCGCTGACGTGAATATTGGCAAGACGCCGTCATTGAGGCGGCACGGAATGAGAGCTGCCCGGCAGGCCAGGCCCACCTCTCGGGCTTTCAGCTCTGGCTAGTCGCGGGCGGGACGAGCTCTTCCTGATTGCGAATTGCCCCAAACTATCGTGGCTCCCGCAAGGACCAGAGCCAGCGAGATCAAATGCGCCAGCGTCAGCGGTCCCGCCACGCGCTGGTTGACCCGGATGAACTCAATCGCGAAGCGGGTTGAACCCGCCAACACCAAGTAGCGACCAAAAACGAAAGCATCGGCCACACCCTTGCGACGCCACCGAATCAGCAGCCAAGCGACACCGACAAGCGCGAAGGCCTCATACAGTTGCGTCGGGTGCACCGGTAAGAACGTGGGCGGCAGCCCTTGAGGAAACGCGACCGCCCAGGGCAGATTGCTTGGACGCCCGTAGTCGTCGCCCACCATGAAGCACCCGATCCGCCCGATCGCATGACCCACGGCGACCGCGGGCGTCGCTGCCGCCAACGCGCGAACGACAGGAACGCGGCGACGCCGGAGCATCCATAGACCTGTCCCAACGCCTCCAATCAGTCCCCCAAACCAGCTCAGCCCGCCACGGCTAAAGAGCAGATCGGCGATGGGCGCTTCACCAGAGAATTCCAGAGTCCACAGCAGCTTGGCGCCAATCAGCCCGCCGATCACGCCTGCCACTGCGGCGTCCACGCCGGCATCGGGCAGGCCGCTCCGCTTCAGCTCTCGACCGAACATCCAGATGCCAACGAGGGCGCCAACCGCCACGAGCACGCCGAAGCTCGTGATCTCAAAATCGCCTATGCGGAATAGAACCGGATACATGCCCTCACCCTTGCACTGCAGCTGCGATGGCGATGGCGGTCGCGAGCGCCATGCAAGTGAATCGAACGGATCCGATCTCCATCGTGCTCCGGCCGATGAGTGTTAGCGCCTTGGCATTGCATAGGATTCGACTCTCAACGGCCGTGGGCGGCGAACACATTAGTTCGCCCCTCTTTGTCGAACGTCACCACCTCGTACGGCTGCGCCTTGGTACCCTGCACTTCCATGCCGGGTGAGCCGATCGGCATACCTGGCACCGCAATCCCGAGGACACCACTGGGGCGTTCCTTCAGTAGGCGCTGAATGTCGGCGGCTGGCACGTGCCCCTCAATGACGTAGCCGCCGACAAGGCCCGTGTGGCACGACTGGACGCGGCTCGGAACACCATGCCGCGCCTTCACGTCCGCGAGTCTGTCGAGATTGATAGTCCGTACGGTGAAGCCGTTGTTGCGGAGATGCTCCACCCACTTGTTGCAGCATCCGCAGGTCGGGGTCTTGTAAACTTCGATCGCCGGTGTTTGCTGCGCTAGTGCGGCTGCCTGCGGCACTAGCATCGCGACCACGAGCCCCACCATCAGAATTCTTGGCATCACTCCTCCTTTGTGCTGCGTCATTCACTTTGCCTGCGGCGCTAGCGGAGAGCCGCAATTGGCCATCGCCTTACCGAAGTACGGGTTGCTCATCGTGTCGCCTCGCTGGATCCACGGCTTCTGCTTCATGGGACACATGTAGGCGTGAGCCCCGGGGATGCCTTCGGCCTGAAATTTCGGGACGAGTAGCACTGACAGATCACCGAAATATGCCCGCGCATCCTCGAGCGTCTTTGCTGCTGCGAGTTGGTCCGCGGCCTTCTTTGCAGCGTTCCCGACGACAGCCCCAACCAGCGGTGCAAGAGCCTTGGCGTGCTTCGCGGTCTCTGCGAGCGTTTCGGCAGAGAGCGCAACTCGGATCTGCTCGTAGTGGCTGAATGCCTCCAGCGCCGGCCTTTCCTGGCCGGCGGTTGCCGCAATCCAGCCCAGAGTGATCACGATCGTGGCCGTGCCGATTACTGTTCTCACAGCTTTACCCCTGTCTGGCTGAACGTTGTCCATTTATCGTTCTGTGATCCGTTCTCAGCGTGCTCCTCATCGGCTCCTCCATGCGGCTGCAAGCCACAAGCTCAGTGGCGTCAGTATCACCATCTGCACTAAGGGCACGGCCCCGAGTTCGGTGCCGGGTACCCGCGGCATGTACACCTGATACGTCCATCGGCCGGTGGCCAATCCCCACAGCTCGACGGCGACCGCGACGATCAACCCCGCCACTGCTGCAAACGCGAACCTCGCCGGCGCTGGCTCTACGAACCATCTGCCCGTCCGAAACAGCATCGCTCCGCCCGCCACAACCAGCAGGATCATCAGCCCGTCGCCAAGGCTGGCTACGAAACACCGCCGCGTCGCCTCCCACGCGGTTCCCATCGGCTCGTAGAGTCGTGCCTGTGCCATCTCCCAGCCGAAGTTGAGCGCGACAGCGGAGACGAACGTGGCGACGACAAGGCCCCACGCATCCCTGTTGACTTTCATTGCACGACGACGGTACCGCGCAACATGTTCATGCCGCACGCGAAGGCAATCTCGCCCGCTTTGTCAGGCGTGAATTCGATCGTGACGGGCTGGTTGAGCGGCAAGTCGCGTCGGATGTTCAGCGACGCGAACACGACGGACGTCGCGCACGTCTTGTCGCTCGTTCGGATAAACGTCACCCGCGCGGGCACCCCCGCTCGCAGCGTGATCAGCTGTGGGTCGAAGCTCGCGTCCGTCACGGTGACCGTTGCTTCCTGCGCCTTCGTGTCGCCGTGCATGGCGCCTGGTGTCGTCGACGCTGTTGATGCCGGAATTGGCGAGGCGCTCGCAGGCGCCGGCCGCAACCCGAGTCGCTCACGCTCGGCGCGGACATAAAAACTGCCTTCGGCCACCACGACATCTCCCGGCTGCACACCAGAAATGACCACGACCTGGTCGCCAGTCACCGCGCCGAGCCGCACTTCACGTTCTACGAACTTCCCAGGCTCTTTCGGGTTCACGAGGTACACCACGGTGCGGTCGCCGACGTTCTGCACGGCGCTTCGCGGGATCACCGGCGTCGATGGGCCACCCTCACCGCCGCCGAGAAGCGCCTCGGCATACATCCCCAAACGCAGTTCATTGCGCGGGTTGGGCACTTCGATGCGAACCTTAGCGGTCCGCGTCTCTTTACTCACTTGCGGGTCGATATAGCTCACGCGACCCTGCAGCACCAGATCCGGATACGCATTCGTTGTGACGGTGGCGGGGCCGCCGACGCGGACACGCGCGAAGTCTTTCTCGTAGAGATCCGCGACGACCCAGACGGTGGAGAGATCGACCACGGTGAAGAGTTTTGCCGCCTGGTCCACGTTGAGACCGACATTCGCGAGACGTTCAGTCACCATTCCTGAGATAGGTGCAGGGACGTTCGTGGTGGCGCTCTGATTCTTTCCGGGTCCAAGCGCTTCAATCGCAGCAGCGGACAGTCCAAGCAACTGCAGACGGGATGCCGCGCTCTCCACATCTGCGCGTCGTGCCGTATGCCCAGCGTGAATGCGCTCCAGTTCCTGACGGCTGGCGGCGCCAATCTCGACCAGTTTCTCTGTTCGAGCGAGCTCTTGCTCATGCGCCTCCAGTTCCGCGCGTGCCGAGATGTAGCGCGTTTGCGCGTCGGCCAGCTCCGGGCTGAAGATCTGCGCGAGCGTCTGACCCCGCTGCACGTGCTGCCCCAGTTCAGCCGCCACACGCGTGATCCGGCCGCTGACGACCGGTGTCACCACGACCTGTTTGTACGCATTGGGCTCCACCACACCTGGTGCTCGAAGGCCGCCGGACATCGTCCCGGCCGCGACTGCGGTGACGGTGACACCGGCGCGGTCGACCGCTTCCTTACTGAGGGCCACCACGACGTCCGGTAATGCCGCCGATTCAACTCCGCCAGAAGTAGGCTCGGCGGCCGGACGCGCAGCCGGCGATGGCGTTGGCGCCATCGGGGCGTGCCCGTCGGACTCCGACGGCGCCCTCGATCGCAAACCGATGTACGTCGCTCCTGCACCCACCGCAATGAGCGCCAGAGCTGCCGCGATCAGCACTGCCCACCGCACTGACACGCGTGATTCCGAATTCATCTCGTTTCTCCCAGTGCGCGCTTGAGAGCGGCACGTGCCTCCCAAGCCTCGCGTAATGCGGTGGTGTACGCGTGCTCGATATCGAGATACCGGCGCTGTTCCGTAAGAACGTCGAAGACCGTGGCGCGACCGAGATCGAACGTCTGCCGGACGACGTCGAGGTTTTGTCGAGCGAGTGTCCGCACCCTGCCGGAGTAGAGGGTGACCGCTCGCTGCGCCTGCGCATCGCGCGCCTGCGCCGAGGCGACCTCCGCGCGTGCGGCCAGTTCCGCCGCTTCGCGGCGAGCCTCCGCGCCAGTCCGCTCGGCCTGGGCCGCCGCGATTTGACCTTGGTTCCGATTGAACAGGGGCACCATCACCATCGCGCCCCCTGAGACATAGTTGAAGCGGCCACGCACGCGTTCCAGCGCGCCCGTCGGGCCGAACCCTTGCTGGGGAAAGCCGGCGTCCATGCGCATGTAGGTCCCAAACAGACTGACGTCGACACGGCCCTCGCGGCGTGCCTGATCGATCCGCGCGTCCGACACGGCGACGCGCGCCTCGGCCTCGCGCACGTCCGGCCGCGCCGAGATCGATACCGAGGATTCAGGCCCCGCGGCGATGGTGCTCGCCGTCACAAGACTCTCGAGCGTCTCACGTAGCCGCAGCGGTTCTTCCGGCGACATGCCCAGCAACTGCTTGAGCTGCACCATGGCCGCATCGGCGCGACCAGTGGCGAGCAGACGCTCTGCCTCGAAGCGGCGCAGCTCCACCTCGAGCAGATCGCGGTCCAGCGGCGGCGTGGCACCGGTCTCCGCGCGAGCGCGCACGATGTCCCACTGGCGCTGGGCGGCGGCGACCACCTCATCGGCGATGACCGCCTCACGGACCGCCGCCGCGGCAACGCCGTACTGCATGCGCACGTCCGCCGCCAGCAATCGTTCGCGATCGGTGACGCCGAGTTGCGTCGCCTGCAGCTCGCGCTCGGTCGTCTGCACGCGTCCGCCCCGGCGGAAAAGATCCAGCGGCCATTGAATGCCGACGCTGCTCAGGCTGTCCGTACCGCCCGGTTCGGTGCGGCGTTCGAACGTGAGCGTCGGATTCGGGCGCAGGCCTGCCTGCTGCCGCATTCCTTGTGCGATGGCGATGTCCGCACGCACGGCGCGAAGCGACGGTTGGCGCTCGAGCGCGCGTGTGATCGCCGTGTCGAGCGTCACGCCCGCCTGCGCGTCGACATACTGCGGCGCGAGCGGAGGCGGCGCAGCCTCCTGGCCGTGCACTGGCGCAGCGAGCACAATGGCCGCCAACATGAAGCGCGGGATTCGTCGACACGCCGTCATTGCACCGCACCTTCGAAGTTGGCCGAACCTTGGCCGGCCGGGCCATTCCATTCGATGCTCATCTGCCACGCGCCCGCCATCCCGAACTCGGCGGTCGCGGTATAGCGCCCGGCGACACCTGCCGGATTCACCTGCACATTCCCCGGCATGACCATGCCGGGCATCGGCATGTTCGCAGCCAGCCGCACCGTTCCGACATCGAGCAGGTCGCCCGACGGTGAGCGGAACTCGATCGTGAAGGTATTGCGGCCACTTCGAAGCGTTCCGGTCGGAGAGAGCAGCACGATATCCACGTCTCCGGACCGCACCGTCTGGACCACGCCACCGCCGGCCGCGGACGCCCCGGCATCAGTCGTTGGCGTCCGCGTGAGCCGCCAGGCGGCGAACGACGCGCCCACGAGCGCGATCAGGATCACCGTCGTGATCAGCATCGCGCGTCGGCTGAGAGGTCGCTGCAACGAGGCTGGTAGAGGCTCGTGCTGCAGACCTAGCTGCCGCTCACGGATCGAGAAGAAGATGACCGGCGTCACGATCAGCACGTGGAGGAGCGATGAGATCATGCCGCCGAGCACCGGTGTCGCGAGCGGTTTCATGACTTCCGCTCCAACACTGGTGCTCCACATGATGGGCAGCAGCCCCGCGACGACGGTCGACACCGTCATCACTTTTGGTCGCAGCCGCAGAAGCGCGCCCTCCATGACCGCGTCCCGCAACGCCGCGCGCGTGAGCGTGCCGCCGAGCTCGCGCCGCTTGCGCTCAACCGCCTCTTCCAGGTAGATGACCATCACGACGCCGGTCTGCACGGCCGTTCCGAAGAGCGCGATGAAACCGACCCAGACCGCCACGGAGAAGTTGTACCCAAGCAGCCACAACAGGTACACGCCGCCAGTCAGGGCAAACGGAACGGCAAGCAGCACATGAGCGGCTTCGATCGCCGACCCGTACGTAAAGTAGAGAAGGATGAAGATGATGACGAGCACGATGGGGATCACAATCTGCAACCGGTCGCGCGCGCGCTCCTGGTTCTCCCAGCGTCCACTCCAGCCGATGTAGTAGCCCGCGGGCAACGCGACCGCACGTGCGACGGTCTCGCGAGCCTCCTGCACAAACCCACCCACATCGCGTCCCTGCACGTTCAGCAGCACGGTGGCGAGAAGCAACCCGTTCTCGGATGAGATCATGGCAGGCCCTCGCGCGTGGTCGATGCGCGCGAGTTGCCCGAGCGGAATTTGAGCGCCGCCTGGCGCACTGACGAGTACCTGCGCCAGAGCCTGCGCGTCCGTCCGGTCCTCGGGCCGATAACGCACCCGCACTGGGAACCGCGCTCGACCTTCGATCGTCGTCGTCAGCACCGTTTCACCGACGGCGTGCTCAATCACTTGCTGCACCTCGCCAACACCGATCCCGTACCGGGCGGCAGCCTCGCGGTCCACCTCGATATTGAGGTACTGACCGCTCGTGACCTGCTCGGGATACACGTTGCTCGATCCGGGGACCGCGCGCACCGCGTCTGCCACTTGTCGCGCCAGACCCTCGAGCTTCGTCAGGTCCGTGCCGAAAATCTTCACGCCCACTTCGGACCGGATGCCTGTGGTCAGCATGTCGATCCGGTTGATAATCGGCATCGTCCAGATGTTCGACACGCCGGGCATCTGCACTGCGCGACCCATCTCGGCACGCAGACGATCGAGCGTCATGCCCTCCCGCCATTGGTCCTTGGGTTTGAGATGCACCACCGTTTCCGTCATATTCAACGGCGCAGGGTCAGTCGAGGTATCGGCCCTCGCGACCTTAGCGACGGCATAGGCCACCTCGGGGAATGAAGTCAAAATGGCGTTCTGCTTCGCGGCGATCTTGGTGTTCTCTTCCAGCGAGATGCTGGGATCGGCGATGGGCATGAACATCAAGTCCCCTTCGTTGAGGGGCGGCATGAATTCGCTGCCGATTCCGCGTGCCACAAACAACGCACCAGCGAATAACAGCGCGGCGATCGCCACCGTCACCACACGTCGCGCGAGTGCTGCCTCCAGCGCGGGACGATAGAGTCGCTGCAACCCGCGCATCACCGGGTTGTCATCTTCCCTGTGGAATTTGCCTCCGAGCAGCAGGCTGCACAACACGGGGACGAGCGTGACGGCCACGACGGTCGCCGCGAGCACGGCGAACGTCTTCGTGAAGGCGAGAGGGTGGAACAGCTTGCCCTCCTGGCCGGTGAGCGCGAACACCGGGATGAAGGCGAGCAGGATGATGGCCATCGAAAAGAACACGGGTCGGCCGACCAGCCGCGTCGACTCCAGCACGGTGTCCCAGACCAGACGGCGGTCCTTCGGATCGACACCACGCTGTTCCATGAACCGGAAGGCGTTCTCGGTGACCACGATGCCCGCATCGACGAGGACGCCGATGGCGATCGCAATACCCGCCAGGCTCATGATGTTGGACGAGATGCCGGCGTAGTACATCCCGAGAAACGAGATGAGCACCGCCAGCGGCAACGGGATGGTGACGATCAGGATCGACCGGAAGTGCATCAGGAACACAACGTGCGCCAGCGTCACGAGCACGATTTCCTCGATGAGCGCCCGTCGAAGCGTGTCAGCCGCCTGCTCGATCAGCGTCGAGCGGTCGTAGAACGGCACGATCGTGACACCTTCCGGTAGCCCTGGCTGGATCTGGGCGATGCGCGCCTTCACGGCATCAATCACTTCCTTGGTGTTCACGCCGGTGCGCGCGACGACCACACCGCCTACCGCTTCGCTCGTCCCCTTAACGAGCGACGCCACGCGAAACGCGTTGCCGATCTGCACATTCGCGACCTGCTCGACGTACACCGGGGTGCCGTTCGAGGCGCCGATCACGATCTTCTTGACGTCGTCCACCGAGGCGATCAACCCGACGCCTCGGACAATCAACCAGGCACCGTTCGACTCCAGAACGTTGCCTCCGACATTCAGGTTGCTCTCGCGGACCGCGGAGACGACAGCACTCAGTGGCAGCCCGTATTGCCTTAGGCGGTTGGGGTCCACATCGATCTGGTACTGCTGCACGAAGCCGCCAACGGATGCCACTTCCGCGACGCCAGGAACGGCGTTGAGTTGGTATCGGACAAACCAGTCCTGCAAGCTTCGGAGCTCGCGCAGGGAGTGGTTGGGGCTTTCGAGGGTGTACCAGAAGACGTGACCGACGCCCGTGGCGTCAGGTCCGAGCGTCGGGACGACTCCAACGGGCAGTGTCTTGGCGACCAAGCTCATTCGCTCGAGCACGCGAGCGCGCGCGAAGTACAGATCGATGTTGTCCTCGAAGACGGCGTAGATCATCGAGAACCCGAACGCGGACTGCGACCGCACCACGCGCACACCGGCCAACCCCTGAAGGCTGACCGTGAGCGGATAGGTGATCTGATCCTCGACCTCCTGCGGGCTGTGCCCCTGCCAGTCGGTGAAGACAATCACCTGGTTGTCCGACAGGTCCGGAATGGCGTCGATCGGCGTCGCCCTGACAGCCCACCACCCCCACCCAGCGAGTGCGATGAAGAACGCAATGACGATGAAACGGTTCCGGAGCGAGAGCTCGATGAGACGGTTGATCATGGACGACAGACCTCGCGCACGCGTCGGCGCGCGCATCTAGAGCCAAGCCGCCACTGGCGGCAGGACACACGGGTACTGTCGCGAGCTAGAGCAGGAAAACGGAGAGCAAGACGTGCCTCGGCACCTGAGCGCCCGGGAGAGGCACATGGGTGCGCGACGCATCGAGTGGTGCTGGCGCGGTCACTGGCGCCAGGGTCGCTAGAGGGCTGGTCACGAGGGCCGCTGACAGCGAAAGGGAGAATGCGCCAGCCGACGGGGTCGAGTCGTTCGTGTCGGACGCCGCGCAGCAGCTGTCTGCTTGGGCCTGTGTGACCACACTCGCAGAGCCGGAACCTGCCTCGGGGGCGCCGTGCATCGGACACACATCACTGTCCGAGCAGCAGGCCATGCGGGCCTCGGGCGTGGCCTGCCAGCCTGCGCACTCGGCCCATCCAGCGGCACCGAGGGTGAGGGCAACGACGAGCGCCGCCGCACGTCTGAACAGCAGTTCCACAACAGTAGGATGCATGGTGGCTATAGCAGTGTCAATCTAATCAGGCCAAAGCAGTCAGGACGCCGCAACGCTTACTTGGCCGTCACGGGGAATTTGCGCGAGCCGATTTCCTGGCCACTACGCGTCACCTTGACCGTGGCTTCCCACGCGCCCGCCATCGCCACAGTGCCTATGCCGCGATAGCGACCGCTCCCGTCGTGCTTCAGGGCCACGGTGTTGCGCATCTCGGGCATGTTCATCGACGGCATCGCGGGCATCACGAACTCAACTGACACGCCGCCATCCGTGACCGGCTGCCCGCCGGCCATGACCATCGCCTCGAACGTGTTCTCGCCGACCTTCGGAGGATCTGGCTCGGTCTTGAACGTCACGTCGATGGCCTGCATTGATGTCATCGGCGGTGCCGCGGCTGCGGGCGGAGCCGCCGCGGGCATCGACGCCATGCCTTGGCTCGAAGCGTCGTTCTGAGTGCCACGACCGCAGCCGGCCGCGATGAGGCCGACCAGGACCGCGATGCCGATCGTCACGCCCATCAGTTTCATCTCTCGTCTCCTATGCACGCCAGTGCCAACGACGGTGTGCATTGATTTGACCCTACGGGTCATTTGAGCGGCCCGCGGGGGGCCGACGCGGCCTCGCTGGGTCGCAGCACCCTCACTAAAGGACAGTTCGCAGGGTACGAGCGTTTGGTTACAGAGGGCTAAAGGACTGGGGAATTGCAGCCCAAAAGTCGCCATCCCGCCCCCGTGTAACCAATTCGGTCGCGCGGACGGATTCCTCTGTAGACAGTCACGCGAGCCGAAACCGGTCGCAGCCGGCGACATGCAATCAACGCAGCTCGTCACATCCGATTCCGGCGAGCGATTCCGTGGCTCACGTCAGTGGCGACTGAGGTCGCAGAGAAAGGTTGGTCCATCATGTCTACGCTTCGTCCCCGTTCATGGTCAGTTGCGGCCCTCGCATTCCTGGCGTTCGCAGGAACTGCTGCCGCTCAAACACCGCCATCGGCCGTTTTGAACACTCTCGAGGTACGGCGTCTCGTCGGCAGTGCCGACACCGGTGACCAGGCCCGCCTCGCGAGCCACTTCTCTGCTCTCGCGGAACGATATGCGGCGCAGGCCCGGCGGCACACGGCTATGGCAAGGGCGTTCACCGGGAATCCGAACCGCCAAATGGCGACGGGGTGGGCGATCCACTGCGAGCGCCTGGCCAAGCTGAATACACAGTCGGCGGATACTGTGAGAGAACTCGCCGCACACCATCAGCGGCTGGCGACGGGAACTGCGTCTACCGCGCCCCAGGCCGGCGCCAGTTTCGAAGCCGGCGCGGGCGCGCTGACGCCGAGCGACGAAGACCTCGTTGCGCTGGCTGCGAAGGCCAGCACGCCCGCCGATCACCGGGCACTGGCGGAGTATTTCGTCACGTTGGAGGAACAGTACACGGCCGACGTTGCGGAGCATGTGGCGATGGCCGGCACCTACAGGGGCACGCGAATCGCGTGGGCAGCGGTGCATTGCGACCAGTTGGCCAAACGCGCGCGCGAGTCCGCACAACAGGCCAAGGAGTCGGCCGCCATGCACGGTCGCCTGGCCGCCACATCGCGGTAGTCAGGTTGGTGGTGAGCCTGCCTGGGACACGGCCGACGGGATCCGTGCGCGGCATGTCCCAGGCGAAACCGTGGAAGGGGGTAGATGCAGTCCGCCTCCCATGGCTTCGACCGTCCTCTTGACGAACAATGGGACGTACATGAGAACGGATGCGCGCGTGCGATGACCGAGCAATCGAGCGAGTACGAACTTCGATCGCTCATGTGTGCTGGGCTCGACGGCGACGCCGACGCGCATCATCGCCTGTTAGTCGATCTGAGTCACCGCCTCCGAGGGTACTTTCGGTCGCGGCTCCTGCAGTTCCATCGGGGGCCGACAGAAGCAGAGGACCTCGTGCAGGAAGTCTTGCTCGCGGTGCACACGCGGCGCGACACGTACGATCGATCGCAGCCCTTTACGCCCTGGCTGTATGCCATCGCGCGCTACAAGCTCCTCGACTATCTTCGGCGCACCAAGGTGTCTTTCCGGGACATCCCCGCGGACGACGCAGAACACCTGATCGCCCAGAACGACGTCGACGGTGTCGAGAGCGCCTATGACCTCGATTACCTCTTGGCCACGCTTCAACCAAAGGCGAGGCGCGCCATTCGGTACATGAAGCTCCAGGGCTTAAGTGTTCGCGAGACCGCCGCAAAGACCGGCATGTCTGAGTCCGCGGTGAAGGTGTCCGTACATCGCGGCCTGAAAGCGCTCTCGGCATTGGTGAAGAAAGGGAACAAGCCATGAATACGGCACGGCTGATCGAGGCGTTGAGCGCGGACGTCGGCCCCGTGAGGCGGGCACCCCTTGCGAAAATCCTGTCGTGGGTCATGGTGCTTGGCGCCGTCATCGCCGTCTGCGTTATGCTCGCGACGGTCGGGCCGCGACCCGGTCTCGCCGAAGCGCCCGCCCACTTCCTGGCGCTGAAGCTCCTCTTCAGTTTGAGCCTAGCTATCAGCGGCGGAGTCGTGTTGTTCAGCGCAATCCATCCAGGTCGCGATGTGCGCCGGCTGTCTCGCTACCTTCTCTTGCCCATCGTCGTGGTCGGTGCAGCAGGGGTGGCGGCATTGGCGCTGACGCCGCCTGCGGCGTGGGGTGAGATGGTGCTCGGGACGCACTGGGCGATGTGCGTCGTCTGCATTCCGCTGTTTGCGACGCTTCCATTTGCGCTGCTGATCTGGGGCTTGCGGAGAGGAGCCCCAACGGAGCTGGGGCGCACCGGTGCGATAGCGGGCTTGGTTGCCGGCGCGTTGGGAGCCGCCGCGTACTCGCTTCACTGCCCGGATGATTCATTGCCATTTGTCGCGATCTGGTACGCCGGATCGATTCTGCTGTGTGGCGTTGTCGGCAAATCGCTTGGCCGGACGCTGCTTCGGTGGTGACGATACTCGGTCGAAGTGAGTCCAGCGCCTGATCGAGATGTTGTGGAATCCCATCGCCGATCTCGGTCCCGGGTAACGGATTCCAACCAAGGAGAACTCACGTGGACTGGAGCAATCTTGCATATTTCGCTTTGCTCGCGGCATTGGTCATCCTGATGATGCGGGGCTGCGGCGCTGGCATGTGCGGCATGGGCCGTCGCGCTCATGACGATTCACGCGCAGGCGGACGACAACGTCGTGATGATCACGCTGGAAAGGCGGCGTAGAAGTCCTGAGCGCATAGGAGGGTTCTCGGGGCCAAGACGACATTTACGGTTCGGCTGCACGGACCGGCAGCACCGCCGAAGCCTTCGGCAACGTGCTGAACAACGCAGAACGTCGTGATGCGTCAACCGCTGGAGGCCAGTCGATGTCAGCGCAAAAGCACGAACACGGCTCAATGGCGCCTGCCGGCACGCTCGACCCAGTCTGCGGCATGACGATATCGCCCGACGACTCCGTCGGCCGCGTCGAGCACAAGGGGCACACGTACTACTTCTGCAGCGAGAGCTGTCTGGAGCAGTTCCGGACAGATCCAGAGCGCTTCGTCGATTCGGAGCGGAAGCAGCCGGCCGCGCTCGTGGACTCGGAGGCGGAGTACACCTGCCCAATGCATCCGCAGATCCGCCAGAAGGGCCCGGGTACGTGCCCGATCTGCGGCATGGCCCTCGAGCCAGTGGCGATCACGCTGGAGGAGCAACCGAACGAAGAACTCGAGGACATGACGCGGCGATTCTGGTGGTCCCTCGCATTGACCGCACCAATCCTCGTGTTCATGATCGACGAGTTGCTGCCGGGGCAGCCGCTCCACCATGCGCTGGCGCCTGGGACCGTGAATTGGATCCAGTTCGCGCTCGCCACGCCGGTCGTGCTGTGGGGAGGCTGGCCGTTCTTCCAGCGAGGCTGGGTGTCCGTCGTCACCCGTCAGCTGAACATGTTCACGCTCATCGCGCTCGGCGTCGGAGCCGCGTACGTGTTCAGTGTCGTGGCGACGATCGCACCGGGGCTCTTTCCCGCCTCCTTCCGGATGAACGGCGCAGTGGCGGTGTACTTCGAAGCCGCGGCCGTCATCGTCGTCCTCGTGCTGCTCGGGCAAGTGCTGGAGTTACGCGCCCGCAGTCGAACCAGTACCGCGATCAGGAACCTGCTTGGACTCGCGCCAAAGGCCGCTCGCAGAATTGAGTCGGACGGAACGGAGCACGACGTCCCGCTCAGCGACGTGCATGTCGACGATCGCCTTCGCGTCCGGCCGGGTGAGCGCATTCCGGTAGACGGCGTCGTCCTTGAGGGTAAGACGGCCATCGACGAATCAATGGTCACTGGCGAGCCGATTCCGGTTGAGAAGACGGCAGGAAGCAAGGTCACGGGAGGCACCGTGAATGGAACCGGCACGTTCGTCATGCAGGCGGAGCGCGTGGGCGCGGATACTCTTCTGGCGCAGATCGTCCGCATGGTCAGCGAAGCGCAGCGTTCGCGGGCGCCGATCCAGCGGTTGGCCGACACGGTGTCCGCGTGGTTTGTGCCCATTGTCATTGCCGTCGCGGTCCTCGCCTTTATCGTGTGGTCGATGTACGGGCCCGAGCCACGTCTAGCCCACGCTCTGGTGAACGCCGTCGCCGTGCTGATCATTGCGTGCCCTTGCGCCTTGGGCCTGGCGACGCCGATGTCGATCATGGTTGGGACTGGGCGCGGCGCGGAAGCCGGAGTGTTGATCCGCAACGCAGAGGCACTTGAAATTCTGGAGAAGGTGACAACACTCGTTGTGGACAAAACCGGCACACTCACCGAGGGCAAGCCGAAGCTGATAACGGTCGCTCCGGGTAGCGGCCTTGATGAGGGACAATTGCTGCGCCTTGTTGCCAGTCTCGAGAACGTCAGCGAGCATCCTCTCGCGGCGGCGATCGTCAGCGGCGCACGCGATCGAGGCGTCACGTTGACGGACGTGACCGACTTCGAATCCATCACCGGCCAGGGCGTGAGTGGGCTCGTTGAAGGACGACGTGTGGCGATCGGCAATGTCACGCTGCTCGAGTCGCTGGCCGTAGACGTCAGCGGCCTAAGGGCACAGGCGGAAGAACTGCGGCAAAGAGGCCAGACGGTGATGTTCGTCGGTGTCGACGGCCGGGCAGCCGGTCTCATCGGTGTCGCGGATCCGATAAAGGACAGTTCGGCGGAGGCCGTACGCGCTCTGCACGCCGAGGGCATTCGAGTCGTGATGCTGACCGGCGATAACAGGACGACTGCCGAGGCCGTTGCGCGTGTAGTGGGTATCGATCACCTGGAGGCTGATGTGCTCCCTGATCAGAAGGCTGTAGTTGTAAAAGGCTTGCAACAAAAAGGCGAGCGCGTCGCGATGGCTGGCGATGGCATCAACGACGCGCCGGCGCTCGCGCAGGCTGATGTCGGCATTGCTATGGGGACCGGCACTGACGTGGCCATGGAGAGTGCCGGAGTGACGCTGGTCAAAGGCGACTTGAGGGGAATTGTGCGGGCGCGCCGGTTGAGCCAAGCGACGATGGGCAACATCCGGCAGAACCTGTTCTTCGCATTCATCTACAACGTGGCGGGCGTGCCCATCGCGGCGGGAATCCTCTACCCGTGGTTCGGGCTTCTTCTCAGCCCGCTGATTGCCAGCGCAGCGATGACGTTCAGCTCGGTGTCGGTCATTGGAAACGCGCTCAGGTTGCGACGCGTCGAACTCTAAACCTAAAGGCCGACCCGGGTGGCTTCTACCGCGAGAACGGCTGCCCCCCCCGGCCAACTGCGAACGCGCGGTGAACCAGGCCATCCTTCTTCGCGCGTCGTGAAGAACCTTCGCAGCAGCTCATCAGCTGTGGGTGCGGCCGCCAATGCAGTGGAGCCGGAGCCGAGGATCACCAGATCGAAAAGTTCTTTCCATGTGCCCCAAACGGATTCGGCCGTCACTCGAGGCCGACGGTATCGACCCTACTTCGCGACCTCGGTCTTGTAGCCAGTCTTCTGGGCGATCGCTTTGGCGATCGCGTCCGGCGACGTCTTGGCGGAATCGTAGGTGACCTCGGCTGTCCCTTTCGCGTAGCTGGCCTTCGCGTCTTTGACCCCGTCAATCTGTTTCGCGGCGATCTTCACCGCCGCTTCACAGCCCGAACACGTCATGCCGGTGACCTTCATCGTGCAGACTTTGATGGCTTCGGCCGGCTTAGTCTGCGCGGACTCTGCGCGTCCGCCGTGACCGCTGCGACGCCGCCGACCAGAACCGCTGCTGCCAGTACCAGAATCTTTCGCATATGTCCCCTTCAGAACAGATAGTCAACGTAGTACGGAAAAGTGACGAGTGCTGTGGCGAGTGCGGCCGCGAACCACACGGCGAGACGGGTGCGTTTCCGCGACGCCGGGGAGCACGTGTCGCAGTTGGACGTCGGGCGGTATGCGACGTAAAAGGCGCCGCCAAGCAGCAGCGCCGTCGCCGTAAGCAAAACAGGACGGTACGGCTCCAGGGCGGCGAGGGAAGCGCCGAACGTGCCGGCGCCGAGGAGTACGAATGCCACGGGTCCGATACAACACGCCGATGCCACACCGGCCGCCAACACGGAGGCGAGGGCGGTCTTCACTGGCGTGCTCCTCCCAATTCGACCATCACCGGGCACACGGGCCTCTCCTGCTTGAGGGCGTGCTCGCAATCGTGGAGGTGGGTACGGAGCGTCCGTCGAAACGCCTGCATCTCCTTGAGCCTGGCATCCACGTCAGCAAGGCGACTCTTCAGGAGATCACGCACGCGACGGCATCGCTGATGCCCGCCACGTCCCTCGTTGGAAACGAGCTCCTTCACGTCCTTCAAGGTCAGCCCCATTGCCTGGGCCTGTTGAATGAATCGCACTCGCGGCAGCACGTCGTCGCCGTACGCCCGTAGCCCGCCAGCCGTGCGCGGCGCGCGGGGCAACACGCCGAGCCGCTCGTAGTAACGCATGGCGTCAGGCGTAATGCCCGCCTTGTCTGCAACTTCACTGATCCGATACGTGGCGGCCATGGGCTTACTTCTGAATGACCGAGGCACTTTCAGCCTCGATCCGTGCGACAGCCTTCATGACATCGCCCAGGCAGCAGGCGCCGCGCGGGTTCCGCACTTCGCAGGCGCAGCGGCCGGCCGCGATATGGGCTCGCACCCGCTGCGGAGCGTCGCACCGACCCGTCTCTGCGAACTCCCGAGCCATCGACGCCTCATTCTCGTCGAAGCAATAACAGATCCTGCCCGCGCCGACGGGCTGCTTCTGCCAGACGGGCACACGGAGGTCCGCCGTGTTGAAGACGTGACCCTCGTCGTCGAAGTACACCACCGCGCACGTGGGGTCGGCACAGAATCGATAAGGCCCCTCGCCAACAACCCGGAGTGCGGACTCGCACAGCAAGGCCTTGACGGTGAGCAGATCGACCGTGAGGCCCTTCGCGCCGCTCTGAGGACATCGCGACGTGACGGCTGCACGCACGCGGTCGGGAGATCCGCAACAGGAGCTCATGCCACAAGTATCCACCCTGGAGTGCACTCCAGAGTCAAGCCCTATCCGGGCCCGCGCAGGCAGCATAAGAAACCGCTTGACCTTCAAGTGCCCTTGAAGGCGTGTAATGGAATTCGACACGAGTATTACGCAACCAAGGTGGTCCTCATGCACGCCGTCGCTACTGCTGAAGCCGCTCCACACTTCTGGAGCGAGGAACCGTCCAAACTGCCGGGCCGCCGACGCATCCGCGCCCGCATCGGGGGCCTGCATTGCTCGTTGTGCACTGGCACGATCGAGAAGGCGCTGAGCCGGCTACCAGGCGTTGAGAAAGTCGCCGTGAGCTTGACGCACGAACAGGCGCTCATCGAATACGACCCGAGCGTGACGCGCGCCGAAGATCTCCTGCAGACGCTGATGGACATCGGCTATACGGTCTCCGATCCGCGCAAGCTGCGGCCGTATGAGGAAGAAGAGCGCGCGTTAGTGCACGAGCGTCGACGTTTCCTGACCGCCTTGACCACGTCAATCGCGGCGATGGGCCTCGTCGGCTACCCGGTCGACAGCGTGTGGTTTCCGCTGTGCGTCTTCTCCATTGCAAGCCTTGTCGCGCTTGCCTTCGTCGTCTTGCGCAGCTACGGGCAGCTGTGGGCGGTCGGCGGCTCGGCGCTGCTGGCGGCTTTGGGGGCAGCCATCTATTACTTCCAGTTGCGGGGCACGTTTGGAGCGGCGACACCATGGGTCGCCGGCGCGTTCGCAGTCGGGGTCATCTTCGGCGTGGGTGGCCATATCGTGCGTATGGCTTTCATGGCGCTGCGCCGCGGGATTCTTAACCAGCACGTGCTCGTGGAATTCGGAGCGTTTGCCGGCCTTGTAGGCGGCGCGATCGGTCTCGCCTTCAACCCCTCAGGGTATCCGACCGTGGCGTTTTTCTCCGTGGCGGTCATGGTGATCAGCTATCACATTTTTTCGGAGTGGCTGTCGTTGATCGTCAAAACGCGCAGTTCCCAAGCCGTCAAGAAACTCTTGGACCTCGAGCCCGACGTCGCGTACGTGGTGAGAAACGCCAGAGAGGAACCCGTGCCGCTCGAACAGGTCCGTGTTGGCGACCTTGTGCGCATCCGACCCGGGAGCCGGGTGCCGGTGGACGGCGTGGTTGAATCCGGAGAATCGGACGTGGACGAATCGCTGGTCACCGGCGAGCCCGCGCTCGTCGAGAAGCGTGCGGGCGATCGGACGGTGAGCGGCTCACTGAACGGCCACGGCACGCTGCTCGTGCGTGCGACCGTCGTGGGTGAGGAAAGTTTTCTGAGACAGGTGATCCGCAGCGTAGAAGACGCCCGGGCGCTCAAACCCGGCGTGCTGCACCTCGTCGATCGCGTCCTGCAAGTCTACACGCCGTTCGTGCTGATCACAGCGGCCGGGGCGACGCTGTTCTGGCTGCTCGGTCCACTCATGATCGGAGGGTCTCCCGATCTCCAGCGCGCGATGTTTGCGGGGTTGAGCGTCCTGGTGATGGGCTATCCCTGTGCGGTGGGAATCTCGGCGCCGCTCTCGATCGTGCGCGGGGCCGGCGAAGCGGCCGAGCGAGGCGTGCTGATGCGCACGGGCGAGGCCTTCCAAGCGCTGCGCCGCGTCAACCGGGTGGTCTTCGACAAAACGGGGACCTTGACCGAGGGCAAGCCGGCGTTGCGCCACATCGTTGCCGTCTCGGGCACCGAAGAGGAGTTACTCGTCGTCGCCGCAGCGGTCGAAGCATCGTCCGAGCATCCGTTGGCGCGCGCAATCGTCGAAGAAGCGTTTCAGCGGGGTCTCCCGCTGCCAGAGGTCGAAGGATTCGAGGCCGTCACCGGTCGCGGTGTTAGGGCCCGTCTCCGGGGTCACCCGCTAACCGTCGGTAGCCCGGCCTTCCTCGCCGCGGAAGGCGTGGACCTCAGCGCTCAGACCGAACGCATTAGCGAGCTCGAAGCGCACGGACTCACCGTGATCGCCATCGCGCGCGACGGAGTACTGCTTGGTGTCGCGGCGCTCGGCGATGCGCTCAGACCAGACGCTGCGGAGACCGTCCGTCGGTTGCATACGCTTGGTATCCGCACAGCCCTGGTCACGGGCGATAATGAGCAGGCCGCGCGTCACTTCGCCGGTGCGGCAGGCATTGAGGAGGTGCATGCTCGCGTGCTTCCTGCGGAAAAGGCCGCGTTGATCCGCAAGATGCAGGAGAGTGCCCGTGTCGCGATGGTCGGCGACGGTATCAATGACGCGCCGGCGCTGATGCAGGCGGACGTCGGGATCGCGTTCGGCACCGGTGCGGATATCGCGATCGAGTCCGCCGATGTCATCATCCTCAGTCAACGCCTCGGGGCGGTGCTCGATGCGTACGCTGTGAGCCGAGACAGTTATCGAAAGATTGTGCAGAACGTATCGCTGGCATTCCTCTTCAACGGCATCGGCATTCCCGCGGCGGCCACGGGGTTGGTCTATCCGGTTTGGGGCATGGTCGCGATGGCCGCCAGCGTCACGACGATTTTCATCAATTCGCTGTGGGGACGCGGCACCTATTTCTTCGAGGCCATCAAGACGGTCGGCCAGCCGCCGCCAGCGCCCGCGCCCGTGACCCCATAACGGAGCGACAAGAGGACGCGAGAATATGTTGAAATCAGTCACCTTCGAAGTCACCGGCGAGCAGCGGCTTCATTGTGCGGCGTGCGAGGAACGCGTCGCTCGTCTGCTTAAAACAGTGGAAGGTGTCGGACAGGTTCGAGCGCAGGCGGATCGTCAACGGATCGATGTGTTGTTTGACACTGCCGTGCTCGACCCCAAGTCGATCGCGGCGCGCCTCAGCGAGGCCGGATACGAGACGAGGGTGACCACACAGTGAGCAGGTTTACGCATCTCCTGGCGACGCTCGGCTTCCGTCGCGTCGTTCCGGGACGCGAAGAGATGACCGCGACGGCACTGTTGGCGGATCGAGAGTTCCTGGTGCCAAACATGGTCTGCGAAGGGTGCGCGGAGAAGATCGCGGGAGCGCTGACCTCGATGCCCGGCGTCCGAGAGATCACATCGAAAGTGGCGAAAAAGCGCATCCGCGTGCGGTACGAGCCTGGAAAAGTGCAGGAGCACCAGCTCAAGGATGCCCTCACCAAGATCGGATTCACCGCTCTCGACGCCCCAGAAAATACTTGACCCTCAAGTTCGCTTGAGGGTGTGTACTGGTGGATATGGCAGGTCTGCTCATTGGGGACGTGGCCGAGCGCACCGGCCTGACGGCGCCGACGATCCGATACTACGAGAGCATCGGATTACTGAAGGCAGCACCGCGCTCCGCGACGGGGTATCGACGTTATGCCGACACGACGGTCGAGGAACTGCGCTTCATCAAGAAAGCACAATCTCTCGGCTTCTCGCTCGAAGAGATCGGTGAGATTCTCAAGTTGAGCCGGGCGGGTGACACGCCATGCTCGCACGTGCTGGATCTTTCGCGACGACACCTCCAAGCGGTCCAGGAACGAATCCAACAGCTCGCGCGGTTTCGCGATCAACTGGCGGCCGAGCTCGCCAAGTGGGACGGGAAGAAAGAGCCGACGTGTCGAGGACTGTGCCAGATCATATCGAGCGCCGAAGAGCGAGAGGCGGATGCTCCAAGCCTCGATTTGCACGCCAGGGATCTGCGGGCTGGGTCGCGACGGAAAGCACGTAGATAACGGTGTTCACGGAGACATCCAATGCGTAGACCAGAATCGAGTCGCTCCCGAGCATTCGGACT
The DNA here is from genome assembly GCA_001724025.1 of Acidobacteria bacterium SCN 69-37. Taxonomy (GTDB): domain Bacteria; phylum Acidobacteriota; class Vicinamibacteria; order Vicinamibacterales; family SCN-69-37; genus SCN-69-37. The sequence continues at coordinate 56,515 of MEDJ01000019.1, forward strand.
TGCGGCGCTCGTTCTCACCGTCGCGGTCTCCGCGACCGCCTGTCAGCGGGATACGACTGCTTCGCCTCAGAGTACCGTGATCGCCTCGGCCCAACGCGCGCAGGCCAAACCAACGGAGATGCGGACAGTCACCGTTCCCGTGGAAGGCATGATCTGCATGGTGTGCGCGGGTAGCGTAAAAAACGCATTGAAGGCCGTCCACGGGGTTCAGAACGCGGAAGTGAATTTAGAAAAACGCTCCGCCACTATCCAATTTGAGAATGGCACGGTCAGCGAGGATGACTTGACCCGCGTGATTACCAAACTTGGATACAAGGCAGGAGTGCCAAAGCCCGCGCAATCGCAGTGATTCTCGAAGACTTCCTCCAAAGGTTTGGCGCGTGGCTGCCGCACGCGGGTGGAGCGGCAGTACTCGTGGCGATCGTGGCGGGTGTTCTGGCTAGCGCCGTCTGCCCGTGCACGCTACCAGTCGGGATCGGACTGGCCACTGCGGCTGGGGGAACCGAGAGTCAGGAGCGACGGAGCGGCCTCCTCGTTGCACTCGCGTTCTTCTTCGGGATCGTCGTCAACCTCACATTGCTGGGTGCCGTGGCTGGCCGGCTCGGTGCGATCCTCACTGAATCATTCGGCCGATACTGGGCACTCGGTATGGCGGTGTTCTCCCTGGCTGCGGCGCTGGTCGCATTCTGGGGCCCCCGGGTGAAGGTTCAGCGGCTCGCCGATTTGCGGCGACCAGGCATCAGCGGCGCCTTCGTCTATGGATTCATCTTCAGCCTCGGGACCTCGGCCGCTCCGCTGCTGGTGCTGTTGACTGTCGCCGCTGCCCAAGCCCGCGCTGAATACGGTCTACTGCTCGCCTTTGCTTTTGGTCTCGGGCGCGGGTTGCCCTTCCTTATCGTCGGTCTGTTCGCAGGACTGATCATGCGGTTCGCCTCGCTGGCCCGGTGGCGCCGTCCGTTGCAGATTGTGAGCGGATGCGCGCTGCTCACCGTGGCCGTGTACTACGTGCGGGCGTTCGCAACTCTGCTCTAACTCGACGAGTACCAAGAAGCCGCTAGCCTTGGCTGCTGCGCAGACCGGGCGTGATCCAAGATAGAAGGGTGACCTACAGCAGAATCGGGGAGAGGACGACGATGGCGGAACTGCCGATCGCTTGCACTTTGACGCCTGAAGCGCTCCGGACCCGTCGGGAGGGCCTGTTGATGGATCTCGTGGGGCGTGCCGTGCGCCGTGACGATCTCTCGAACGGTCTGCGTCTCGAGTTCGCACCTTCTGCTGAAACGCTGCACCTGATCGCTCGAGCCGTCGAGGCCGAACGTCACTGCTGCCGGTTCCTTCGATTTGCCATGACGGTGGAGCCCGATGGCGGACCGTTGTTCCTTGATCTCACCGGACCTCCTGGAACTCGAGACTTTATCAGCGCCTTGATCGAAGGGTGACTGCTAACGTCGCCATCTTCGTGATCGCCGCGTTCTTCGAGATCGCGGGTTGCTTCGCATTCTGGATGTCGCTTCGCCGTGGAGCGACGCCTGTAGTGGCAGTGCTGGGTGTAGTGTGCCTTATCGCCTTTGCGTTTGCGCTGACGCGCGTGGACTCGGTGTTCGCCGGACGAGCCTATGCGGCGTACGGCGGGATCTACATCGCTGCGTCGTTGGTTTGGCTTTGGTTGATTGAGGGACAAGCGCCCACGCGGACCGACCTGGCAGGAGCCGCTCTAGCGATCGCAGGAGCGGTGATCATCATCGGCTTCGCCGCGCGCGTTCGGTGAGCGCCGACGGCGCAAAGACTGTCCCCAAGATTGTCCCTGTGAGCCGCCAAAACAGGGCCTCCAGAGCCAACAGTAGCCAAGTAGTCCGATCGGAGAAGGTAAAGAAAGGGAAGGATTTACGAGGAAAATCGAGGTTGGTCGAGAGGCGGATTTCCGTTTAGCAAGCCGCCCTACGCGGCTCTCCGGAAGTCTTCGATTTGGCGCATCCAGCTGGTCAGTGGGTTCCATCTTCGTGGGAAAATCTGGGCCACCATCTCCAAGTTATTGATTCTAAACGGCTGAAATCGCCAACCCACTCCGTAGATCGAACCGCTATGACCATGTGTCGTGTTACTGCTGCGGTGCGTCCGTTCTGCAGCGGTTTGCTAAACGCCCAATCAGCATTTCGGCCATCTCCGTTTTTCCTCGCAAATCCTTCTCTTCTCAGCGCATCGACCGACGCGCGAGTTGGCTGGCGTTGGCTCTGGGAGCGCTGTTTTTGGGCGCCGCAGGGACAATTTCAGGGACAGCTTTGAGTTATTCCGAACGACGAGCGCAGTCGACCACGAGACGGCAAGCGGCCGGGTCGGCGGGACTATGGGCGGCCTCGGTGATTTGACACGGCACCAACCGTCAAGCATCCTAGGAATGTGGTAAGGCTCGTCCATCAGCTCGCGGCGGTCGCCCTCAGCCTGGTGCTGGTCGGCGGCAACGCTGCCGTGTGCGCGGGCTGGGCTCCCACGCCGGAAGCGCGCATGGACTGCTGTGCCGACTCCGACTGCCCGATGCACAAGAGCGGCGCGTCGTACTCGACTGAGCACACCGTCACTCAGGCACAGGCAGACAGCTGTTGCGCCGCGTCTGAACACGAGAACTCCAGTCAATCGAATCCGACGTTTATCGTCTCGATCTCGAGTGCGGTATTGGGCACCGGCGTTGTGCTCCCAGCCACTATCCCAGCTCTCGTGCTGAGCGACGGCTGGCGAACCGCCGCACCGATTCCGGCACCACCCGTTCCGAAGCACGTTCTTCTCTCCGTCTTCCTCGTCTAGCCACTGACAGTCGTCGTGTGTCTGCCCGCGAGTACTGCGGGCAATGAGGACGCGCGTGTGCGCGTGTTCGTGACGAATGTTGTTGGCCATGATCACGCAACTTGTCGAGCATCCGCGTCAGCTGGAGCTTCGGCTCCAGCCGTGCCTCCGACAGCGACCGCGCGATTCGGATCGACAGAGAGAGACCTTGAAAGGCGAACGAGCATGCGCACGAGTGTCATCATTTCGCTGTTCTGGATCGGTGCTGCGATGACGGCGAGGCCGGCCGCGGTGCACGCCGGTGCGGCGTCAGAACAGGCCCAACAGCCGCCGACCATCACGCACACTGAAGCGCACCCGACCGGACCGCCCGTCACCCTCGCCGAGTTCCTTCAGGAAGCGCTCGACAAGAATCCCGAGCTGATTGCGCTTCGCGAGCAGCTTGGCGTCGTGCGGCAACGCCCGATCCAGGAGCGCTTCCTCGCCGCGCCGATGGCCGAGGCGCAGGTGTGGCAGTGGCCGTTCAACTCGATCAATCCGGCGGACACGAACATGTACATGTTCATGGTCACGCAGGATCTGCCGGGCCGGGGCAAGCGTCAGCTGCGTGCGGCCGTTGTGGAGAAGGACGTCGCGCTGGCCGAAAGCGACGTTGCCGTCCGGGCGCGCGAGGTCGTGAACCAGATCAAGCAGTCCTACGCCTCGCTGTACATCGCGCGCAAGGCCATCCAGGTGCACCTCGATAGCGTGGAGCTGCTGCGCCAGATCGCAGACGTCTCCCAGGCGAAGTACACGACCGGGCGCATCTCACAACAGGACGTCCTCAAGCCGGTCGTTGAGCTGTCGCGATTGCACACCGACATCATTAGGTTCGACGAGCAGGCGAAGCTGGCGAGCGCACGGTTGAACGTTCTGCTCAATCGCCCGCCTGAAACGCCGATCGGTCCACTGATCGAGCCACAGGAAGAAACGATTCTCCCGGCGACTTCGGACCTGCAGCGGCTGGCGATCGAGCGCCAACCGGAATTGCAGCGAGCCCGAGTCGAGATCGAGCGCGCTGAGGCGGAACTCGCGGTTGTCCGAAGCGACTACAAGCCGGACTTCACGGTGCAGGGCGGCTACATGTTGATGCCGCGCGGGACGGATGCGTGGATGGGCCGCATCGGCATTACGTGGCCCAAGGCGCCATGGTCGCGCGGCAGAATCGACGCGCGCGTGGCCGAGCAGACCGCCGCCATCCAGGCCGCCAAGGCTCGTGTGCAGGCCGCAGAAAACACGGTGCGCCTGGCGGTGCAGGACGCGTACGTGCGTGCGAGGTCGGCACAGGACCGCGCTGCGCTGTTGCGCACGACCATCAGGCCGCAGTCGCAGCAGACGCTCGAGGTCTCGCGTGTCGCGTATCAGACCGATCGCGTGGATTTCCAGGCGTTGATCGACAACCAGCGCGTGCTGCTGGACGTGAACCTGGACTACTTCCGCGCGCTGAGCGATTTCACACAGGCGCTGGCGGATCTCGAACGGGCGGTTGGCGCCGATCTGCCTGCTGGAACCACGGTGGCGGTGTTGGCGAAGGAAGGACAGTGACCATGAGGCGCGTACTGTTGGCGTCCGCCGTCGTTGCCGTCGTGGTGCTCGTGCTTGCTGGGGCGATGTACGCGATTCGGGCGCGCATTACCCAGCCGCCACCCGCACAGAGCGATGCGCCCGGTCAGCCGCCGATGGCGGGCATGCCGGCCGACAGCATGCCGGCCAAGCCAGGCGAGCCGGCCGCGACGCCGCGAGGCGACGTCACGATCGACCCGCGTCGCCAGCAGCTGATCGGCGTCAGGACTGCGCCCGTCATGCACGAGCCGATGCAACACATGCTTCGTACCGTGGGCGTAGTCCGTTACAACGAAACGAGCCTCGCGGACATCAATCTCAGACTCGAGGGCTGGATTCGCGATCTGTACGTGGATTACACCGGCCAGCCGATTCAGAAGGGCCAGCCACTCTTCACGCTGTACAGCCCGGACCTCCTCGCGACGCAGCACGAATACCTGCTGGCGCTGAAGACCCGGGATCAGGTGCAGACCTCCGTGATTGCGGACGCCCGCGAGCGCGCAGAGCAAATCGTCGCGGCAGCCCGACAGCGTCTTGTGCTCTGGAATCTGCCAGGCGAGGAAATCCAGGCGCTCGAGGAAAAGCGCCAGGCGCCAGATGTGGTCACGTTTCGATCGCCAGTCTCCGGGTTCGTGATCGAGAAACAGGCGCTTCAGGGCATGCACGTGATGCCCGGCCAGATGCTCTACAAAGTGGCGAACCTCTCCACGGTCTGGGTCGAAGCGGACGTGTACGAGCAGGAGATGGGACTCGCGCGTGTGGGACAGCGCGCGACCGTCACGCTCGACGCCTATCCGGGCGAGTCCTTCGACGGCCGCGCCATCTACATCTACCCCTTCGTGGAAGAGAACACTCGGACGGTCAAGGTGCGATTCCAATTCGCGAACCCGCGTGAGCGGTTGAAGCCGGGGATGTACGCGAACGTCGAGATGCAGGGCCGAGGTGCGATGGGGCTGACCGTGCCGTCGAACGCAGTCCTCGATTCGGGCACCGAGCAGGTCGTGTTCGTGGCACAGGGAGACGGCTATTTCGTCCCACGGCCGGTCAAGATCGGACGCCGTCTCGGGCAGCGCATCGAAATCGCGGAGGGCTTGAAGGAAGACGAGCAGGTCGCGACGGGTGCGACGTTCTTCCTCGATTCAGAAAGCCAACTCCGCGCCGGCCTGCAGAACTACGAGGCGCCGCAAGCCGGTCCTGCGGCGCCGGGCGCCGGTGCCGCAGCGCTCGACATTACGTTCCGATCGCAGCCGGATCCGCCGCGGACTGGCGAAACGCTCTTCGAGGTGGCGGTCAAGGACGCCAAGGGTCAACTCGTGACGGATGCGGACGTGTCGGTGCAGTTGTTCATGCCGGCGATGCCGACGATGAACATGCCGGCGATGCGGAACGAGGCGAAGCTGCCCCACGCCGGCGCCGGCGTGTACCGGGGTCCGGGGCAAGTGATGATGGCCGGCCGTTGGGATGTCACGGTGACGGTCAGCAAAGGTGGTCAACCACTCGGGCGGAAGCAGTTCGCCGTCGCCGCCCGATAGCGAAGAGGCGAGAGCACACACAAAGGAGAAGACATGTCCAGCATCAGCAGCACACACACTCACGGCCGCGCACGAAGGCTCGTCTGCGCGGCCTCGCTCGCGGCGTTTGCACTCGCGGCCAGCGGCTTCGCATTGGCGCAAGCACCGGCCGCGGGTCAGAAACCGACGGTCGACATCATGCTGACCAGCAGGCCGAGTCCGCCAAAGACCGGTGACAACACCTTCGAGGCGATGGTCAAGGACGCGTCGGGAAAACCGATCACCGACGCCGAGGTCTCTGCCCTGTTCTACATGGAAAAGATGGGCAACATGCCGGAGATGAAGAACACCGTGGCCCTCAAGCACCAGAAGGAAGGGCGGTACGTCGGCACCGGGCAAGTGATGATGGCCGGCAAATGGGACGTCACGGTCAGCGTGAAGCGCGCCGGCAAGGAGATCGGATCGAAGAAGTTTCCTATCACCGCTCAGTGAGCATGGCGTGAGAGGAGCGGCTCGAGACGAGAGGGCGAGATGATTATCAGAATCATCGACTGGTGTGCGGGCAATCGGTTCCTGGTGTTCACCGGCACCGTGGTGCTCACGGTGTGGGGCATCTGGGCGATGACGGTCACGCCGCTCGATGCGGTACCCGACATCTCGGACGTGCAGGTGATCGTCTCGACCGAATGGATGGGCCGCAGCCCGGACATCATCGAGGATCAGATCACATACCCGATCGTCACGGCGCTCCTCTCCGCGCCACGTGTTCGGACGGTCCGCGGATTCACGGATTTCGGCATTTCCTACGTCTACGTCATCTTCGAAGATGGCACCGACATCTATTGGGCGCGCAGTCGCGTCGTCGAGTACCTGCAAGGGATTCGCGGCCGACTGCCGGAAGGAAGTAATCCGACGATCGGCCCAGACGCGACGGGTGTCGGCTGGGTCTTCCAGTACGCGCTGGTCGACGAGACCGGCGAGCACAACCTGGCAGAGCTCCGCGGCATGCAGGACTGGTTCTTGCGCTATGCCCTCGCCTCGGTTGAAGGGGTTGCCGAAGTCGCGAGCATCGGCGGGTTCGTCAAGCAGTATCAGGTCAACCTCGATCCCAACAAGCTCGCCGCCTACGACAAATCCGTCAAGGACGTGGTGCAGGCCATTCGCGCGAGCAACAACGAAGTCGAAGGGCGACTGCTGGAGTTCTCCGGTCGCGAGTACATGGTCCGAGGGCGAGGGTACCTCACGTCCTTGGAGGACATCGCGGCGGTGTCGCTCGGCGCCAACGAGCGCGGCACGCCGGTTCGTGTCGGCGATGTCGCGGACGTTCAACTCGGACCGGATCTTCGGCGCGGTGTCGCGGAGCTCGACGGCAAGGGCGAAGTTGTGGGCGGCATCGTCGTGATGCGGTTCGGGGAGAACGCGCTGCGCGTGATCGACCGAGTCAAGACGAAGCTTCAGGAGATTCAAGGCTCCTTGCCTGGCGGCGTACGCGTCATCCCGACCTACGACCGTTCGGGTCTGATCAACGAGTCGATCGGCACGCTCCGACGCACGCTGATCGAAGAGGCCATCGTCGTGTCGCTGGTCATCCTCGTGTTCTTGTTCCATATCCGCTCAGCGTTGGTGCCGATTCTCGCACTACCAATCGCGGTCGTGGCGTCGTTCATCCCGATGTACTACCTCGACGTCAACTCCAACATCATGTCGCTGGGCGGATTGGCGCTGGCGATCGGGGTGCTCGTCGACGCGTCGATCGTCATGGTCGAGAACGCCTACCGGCACGTGTCGGAGCCGGAGGAGCCGGTCGCCTTCGAGGATCAACCCCGCGTGATCATCGGCGCCGCGAAGCAGGTCGCGCGCGCCATCTTCTTCTCGCTGGCCATCATCATCGTGTCGTTCGTACCGGTGTTCCTGCTGGAGGCGCAGGAGGGCCGCATGTTCCGGCCGCTCGCGTTCACGAAGACATCGGCCATGGGGCTCGCGTCCCTGCTGGCCATCACCTTGGTGCCCGTGCTGATGACGATCTTCATCCGCGGGCGCCGCCTCAGGCCGGAATCGGTGAACCCGGTATCTCGGTTCTTCACCTGGCTGTACGCGCCGATCCTCCGCGGCGCCCTGCGGTTCAAATGGACGGCGCTGCTGGTGAACTTCGCCGTCGTCCCGCTCACAATTCCGCTGCTGTTCGTCATCGGCAGTGAGTTCATGCCGCCGCTCTACGAGGGCTCGATGCTCTACATGCCGACGTCGCCGCCCGGCATGTCGATCACCGAAGCGACACGATTGCTGCAGGTGCAAGACAAGCTGCTGCGGCAGGTGCCGGAAGTGGCGCAAGTCTTCGGCACCGTCGGCCGCGGGACGACGCCGACCGACAACACGCCCATGGGCATGGTGAACACGACCGTTGTGCTCAAGCCGCGCGAGCAGTGGCGCGCGGGGATGACGTTCGAACAGCTGCAGGCCGACATGGACGCACAGCTGCAATTCCCCGGCTTCCCGAACGTGTGGACGCAGCCGATTCGCAACCGGCTGGACATGCTGCTGACGGGCATCAAGACGCCGGTGGGCATCAAGATCTTTGGCTCCGACCTCGATGTGATTCAGGGACTCGGCCAACAGGTCGAACGCATCCTGCAGCAGGTGCCGGGCACGCGCAGCGTCTACGCCGAGCGGGTCTCGCAAGGGTATTTCACGGACATCCGGATCGATCGACTGGCGATCGCCCGACATGGGCTCACGATCGAAGACGTCCAAGACGTCATTCAATCGGCGCTCGGCGGCGAGAACGTCACGCAGACGGTGGAGGGACGCGAACGGTATCCCGTCAACGTCCGCTACGCGCGGCAGTTCCGCGAGAGTATCCCCGCGTTGGAACGCGTACTTGTGAAGACGCCGATGGGCGCGAGCATCCCCCTCTCGCAAGTCGCCGAGATCACGCTGACCACCGGTCCCGCCATGGTACGCGACGAAGACGCGCAGCTCGCGGGCTACGTCTACGTCGACACCGTGACGACCGATATCGGCGGGTACGTGGAGGCGGCGAAAGCGGCGCTCGCGCAGCAGCTGCAACTCCCCACCGGATACACGCTGCAGTGGACCGGACAGTACGAGTTTCAGGTCCGCGCGCGCGAGCGGCTGAAGATTCTGGTTCCCCTCGTGTTCTTCATCATTTTCATGCTGCTGTACATGACGTTTCACTCGGCGTCCGAGGCCACGATCGTGATGCTCTCGGTCGTGTACGCCATGACCGGGGGCGTCATCCTGCAGTGGCTCCTTGGCTACAACTTCTCGGTCGCGGTATGGGTCGGCTACATCGCGCTCTACGGCGTGGCGGTACAGACCGGCGTCGTGATGGTCGTCTATCTGCACGAAGCACTCGACAAGCGGCTGCGGCAAAGCAGCGAGATCACCGAGCACGACGTGCGCCAAGCCACCATCGATGGATCGGTACTGCGGCTCCGGCCGAAGCTGATGACGGTCACCGTGGTGATGGCGAGTCTCGTGCCGATCATGTGGAGCGCGGGCGTGGGCTCGGACGTGATGAAGCCGATTGCCGCGCCGATCATCGGCGGGATGATCACGTCCACGATTCACGTCCTGATCATCACGCCGGTCATCTTCTACATCATGAAGATGAGAGCGCTGCGGAGGGGCACGCTGCGGCCCTCGCTGATGACGCACTAGGAACAGGGGTCCATGGATGGTTCGAGTACTCGCCGTGGGGCTGATCGCGATCGTGGTAACGGCGTGTGCGCGTCGGATTGTACGAGCGCCGAACTCGCTGCCAGCCTCGGTGCAGCTGAAGGCGGCAAGGCTCGGGCGCGTGTGGGTGGCCGGATTCGTGGCAGGCCGAAACTCCGAGCTGGATGTGAGCACGGAAACGGTTCGACTACTGCGAGCGCAGTTGCGCGCGTATGTGCCTGCCGGGACAGTCGAAGCGGAGCCGCTCGCCGTCGAGTCCGAGGAGCGGCTCTCGGATGTTGCGTACTGGCGAAGACAAGGTGAGGAGCATGGGACTCCGCTGATCGTGACCGGTTCCGTGAAGCTGCTCTTGGCTCCCCCGGCCATCGTCCAACGTGGGCCCCGAACGATTTACATACCGACCGCGGGTCGTGTGCTCGAGGCTACCGTCGTGCTGATCGACGGGCATACGGGAGCCGCGCTGTCAATCCAACGGCTCCCGGCGCGGATGCGGCATGGCATCGGCCGCTCTTCCTCGAGTCTGTCTCTGTTCCTGCAGTTAGTGGATCGGGCGATACCGGATTGGCTGGCAGCGATCGCCAGCGCACCGCCTGTGGCAACAGATCGCGAGTCGATTCAGATCAAGGAGTAACGTGATGAAGCGGACATGTCTCGCAGTGGCATTCGGAACGGTGGCTCTCCTGGGCGGTCTTACGGTAAGCGCGCAGAGCACGGGTACGAGCGTCACCGTGTACAAGGACCCCTCGTGCGGATGCTGCGCAAAGTGGGTGGACCATCTCAAGCAGAACGGATTTGCGACGAAGGTCATCAAGTCCAGGCAGCTGGACGACATCAAGACCGAGAAGCACGTGCCACGACAGGCGCGTTCGTGCCATACAGCATTGGTGAACGGATATGCGATCGAGGGACACGTGCCTGCCTCGGATGTTCAGCGTCTCCTGAAGGAGCGCCCCTCCGGCATCGTTGGCCTTGCGGTTCCTGGGATGCCGATCGGCTCACCAGGAATGGAGATGCCGGGGCGGAAGGCGCAGCCCTTCGATGTGCTCGCATTCGACAAGGACGGCCACACTCGAGTGTTTGTGAGCCACGGCAAATGACGAGCTGGTCGCCTCGAGGAGGCTCCGCGGTGAGGCCGAACCGTGCTCAGGGTGGAACGTCCGTTGCGTTCCCATAATTGACTCGCGAGGCGTTTATGCCCAGCGCGGAGCGAGGCAGGCCTGACTTGGATGTAATGCCCGCGAGGGTTGTGCGTCTAACAGATAGAACGATGTTTCGAGCCACCGCTCTCACGATCGTGCTGACCTTTGCGGGAACGCCTGCGGCCACGGCAGCGTGTCTGGTCTGGTGCAGCTGGCCGTGTGAGCAGGCGATGGCGCAGACCGGCACCACGGTGCAGGCAGACACGAGCAGTTGTGCCGGCGGCCTCGTGTCTGGGCCGGTGCTCCGTGAAGACAGCCGTCGTCACGAATCGCCTCGCTTGGTCACACACCTCCCTGCGGACGTGCCTCAAGCGTCTTGTCCCGATCTCGAGAGTCGAAGCGTTGCCCTCGTGCTCTCGCACAGTCACCCTCCGCCCGGCTACTACAAGGCTCCGACGGTTCTCCGCCTGTAATTCCTTCCTCTCTCAACCACGTCTGAGTGCGTCCGTGCGATCTCGCGCGGCGCACAGGTTTCTGCTTATCGGTTTACGAGAGGAAGGAAGCTGTCATGAGAACGATCTATTTCCGCACGATTCTGAGTGGCTTGGCCGTGTTCACCCTTGCGACGGCTGCCGCCGCGCAAGACCGGACCGCTCTGCTGACAAGCATCGAAGTCAAGCAGCTGGTCGCGAACGGCCAGCCGGGCGACCATGCGCGACTGCGCGACCACTTCGCAGCCGTCGGTGCCACATACGAAGCAGACGCACAGCGCCATCGGGCGATGGCGCTGGTCCAAACGGGCAACCCGAACCACCCGCCCGCTGTTCCGCCGTCGGTCTATCACAACCAACGCGCCGAGGCGTCTGCGAAGTCGGCCGTCGCGCTCCGTGAACTATCGGAACATCACGGTCGTCTGGCTGCTGGCATGCCATCGAACGCACCAGAGAGCGCCGCCCGGTTTGAAAGCGGCGAGGGTGCGCCGGCACCGACGGACGCGCAACTGCGTGAGCTCGCTGCGGGTGCCCGCACAGCGACCGAGCATCGAATGCTCGGCGAGTACTTCACCGAGCTCGCCGCGAAATACACGAGACGCGCACAGAAACACGCCGCGATGGCCGTCAGCTATCGGGGGCATCCGAGCGATCGGACCGGGAGCTTCACGGCGTTGGCCAGTCATTGCGAGCGCCTGGCAAAGCTGTCTCGTGAATTTGCGAATGCGGCGCGAGCCTCGGCCGCGGAGCACCACCGGCTGGCACCCAGATGACGCTCGAACGCGACCGCCACACGTGTCCAAGCAATCACGAAAGGAGCAGACATCGTGAATTGGGACAATCTCGCGTACGCAGCGTTGATAGCCGTGTTCTTCTTCTTGATGATGCGAGGCTGCGGCGGTGGTATGTGCGGCATGGGCCACGGCCGTATCGCGCGCGTCAGCAGCCGCGGGAGCGCGGCGCTCGCAATGAGGACGCCGAAAGGGCAGGATAGCCGAGATGAACGCTGCCGCTGGCGTGTTCCGCACCGTGGGCGCTCTGTTCGTTGCGGCCGTGGTGTTGAACTATCCGTGGGAAATGGCACGGTCGTTCCTCTTTGCGCCGATGGGTTCCATCGCCCAGGCCACGTGGCGCTGCTTTGTCGCCAGCCTGGGCGATGGCCTGCTGGTGCTTGCCATCTTCATCGCAGGGTGGCTCGCCTATCGCCGCGCGACGTGGTTTCAGCGCTGGTCAGCCGGAACGATCGCGTTCGCGATTGTGCTCGGCGCAGTGACTGGTGCTGCTGTCGAGTGGTGGGGCCTCAACACGGGACGGTGGCAGTATGAGCCGAGCATGCCTCTGGTGCCGGGCGTGGAGCTCGGCTTGGTGCCGCTCCTGCAAATGCCCGTGCTGACGCTGCTCACGTTGTGGGTCACGGACGCGGTGGTGAACAGATTCGGGTCATGACAACGATTCCTGGTGGAGGCGTGAGATCTGTTCACTGATGTCGCCCGATCACGCGTATGGACATCCGCCACACGATCATCGTAGGCGCTGCAGGCGTCCTCAAGGTCAAGCCCAAGTCGCACTATCGGACCAGGCCCGAAACGAAACTACTTGACCCTCAAGTCAACTTGAAGAGTTCTACTGTGTGTATGAACGACCGGTCACGAACCGAGGTGCAACGATGACGACCGTGGCGAGCGTTGAAGCCGCGCCCCACTTTTGGAGCGAAGAACCCTCCAGCATCCCAGGCCGGCGGCGAATCCGGGCACGGATTGGGGGGCTGCACTGCTCCTTGTGCACGGGCACCATCGAGAAGGCGTTGGGGAAACGGCCAGGCGTCAACAAAATCGCCGTGAGCCTGACGCACGAGCAGGCGCTCATCGAGTACGACCCCAGCGTCACGCGCGCAGAGGATCTCCTGCAGACGCTCGAAGATATCGGCTATACGGTCTCCGATCCCCGCAAGCTGCGGCCCTTTGAAGAAGAAGAGCGGGCGTTGGTCCAGGAGCGCTGGCGTTTTCTGACGGCCCTCACCATGTCCATTGCGGCGATGGGACTGGTCGGCTATCCCGTCGACAGCCCATGGTTCCCGCTGTGCGTGTTTTCGATTGCCAGCCTCGTCGCGCTCGCGTTCGTTGTATTGCGCGGCTACGGCACGCGCATGGCCGTCGGAGGGTCTGCGCTGCTCGCGGTGTTCGGCACGGCGATCTACTACTTCCAACTGCGAGGCACGTTCGGCGGTGCGGTCCCATGGACCGCGGGCCTGTTTGCACTCATCGTGACCTTCGGCGTGGGTGGGCACATCGTGCGCATGGCTTACATGGCGCTCCGCCGCGGCATTCTCAACCAGCATGTCCTCGTGGAATTCGGCGCCTTCGCTGGCTTGATCGGTGGCGCGGTCGGCCTCGCCCTCAACCCGCCGGAGTATCCAACCGTCGCGTTCTTCTCCGTCGCGGTCATGGTGCTCAGCTATCACATTTTCTCCGAGTGGCTGTCGCTGATCGTGAAGACCCGGAGTTCGCAAGCCGTCAAGAAGTTGCTCGATCTGGAACCGGACGTGGCACACGTGGTGCGAAACGGACAGGAAGAGAAGATTCCGCTCCAACAGGTCCAAATCGGCGAGTTGGTGCGGATCCGTCCTGGCGGTCGGGTGCCAGTTGACGGGGAGGTCGTATCTGGGCAATCGAACGTCGACGAATCGCTCGTCACCGGCGAGCCGCTGCCAATCGAGAAGCGGCCCGGCGATCGAACCGTCAGCGGCTCGCTGAATGGCCACGGCACATTGCTCGTGCGTGCCACGGTCATCGGCGAAGAGAGCTTTCTCCGCCAGGTGATCCGCAGCGTGGAAGACGCCCGCGCCCTAAGACCCGGTGTGTTGCACCTCGTCGATCGTGTGCTGCGCGTCTATACACCCATCGTCCTGCTGACCTCTGCCGGCGCCACATTGTTTTGGCTGCTGATGCCAATGGTCAGCGGAGCGCCACCCGATCTGCAGCGGGCGATGTTCGCCGGCCTCAGCGTGCTGGTCATGGGATACCCGTGTGCGGTGGGCATCTCCGCGCCGCTGTCCATCGTCCGCGGCGCAGGTGAAGCAGCCGAACGCGGCGTGCTGATGCGCACGGGCGAGGCATTTCAAGTCCTGCGCCGGGTCCGGCGAGTGGTGTTCGACAAGACGGGCACGTTAACCGAAGGGCAGCCGGCTTTGCGCGAAACGGTGACGGTCACCGGTAACGAAGAGACACTCCTCGGCCTCGCCGCAGCGGCTGAATCTTCGTCCGAGCATCCGCTCGCCCGCGCCATCGTCGAAGAGGCGTTTCGACGCGGCGTGCCACTGCACGAGGTGGAAGGATTCGAGGCGGTCGCTGGTCGCGGCGTCAGGGCCCGTCTCGGGAACGCGACGCTGATCGTCGGGAGTCCGGCGTTTCTGACGTCTGAAGCGGTGGATCTTCAGCCGGTGAGGGCGCGGGTCGCCCAGCTCGAATCACAAGGCCTGACGGTCATCGGGGTCGCGCATGACGGCGCCCTTGTCGGTGTACTCGCGCTTGGCGATGCCCTCCGGCAGGATGCTGCGGAGACCGTGCGCCGCTTGCATGCCATGGGGATCCAGACCAGCCTGATTACGGGCGACAATGAACAGGCGGCACGGCATTTCGCGCGCGCGGCCGGTATTGACGACGTCCACGCGCGCGTCTTGCCCGCCGAGAAAGCCACGATCATTCGCACGCTGCAGGAGACCACACGAGTGGCCATGGTCGGCGACGGCATCAACGACGCGCCGGCGCTCATGCAGGCCGACGTCGGCATCGCATTCGGCAGCGGCGCCGACATCGCGATCGAGTCAGCCGACGTGATCATTCTCAACCAGCGCCTGTCCGCGGTGCTCGACGCCCACGCGGTCAGTGGATACAGCTATCGGAAGATCGTTCAGAATGTCGTGTTGGCGTTCCTGTTCAACGGGATCGGGATTCCGGCGGCGGCGACCGGCTTGGTCTATCCGGTGTGGGGCATGGTGGCAATGGCGGCGAGTGTGACGACGATTTTCATCAACTCGCTGTGGGGACGCGGGGCGTACTTCTTCGGTGCGATCAAGACTGTGGGCCAGCAGCCGCTGGTTCCCGCGGGCGCCAAGGCGTAACCACTGACAGGGAGTCTTGATGTTCAGGTCGGTAACGTTTGAAGTGGTCGGCGAGCAGCGGCTCAACTGCGGCGCGTGCGAGCAGCGCGTCACTCGATTGCTCAAGACGTTGGAAGGTGTCGGGCACGTTCGTGCGCAGGCAGAGGCGCAGCGTATTGAGGTGCTCTTCGACGCTGCCGTGCTGGAGCCGCGCCGTATCGCCGACCGTCTAAACGAGGCCGGGTACGAAACCACGGTGGCCTGACGGTGAGCACATTCACGAATCTTCTGGGCAGGTTCCGACTGCGACGCGCTGATTCCGCACCCGACGATGTGGGGAAAGGCGGGTCGTGGGCTGATGCGGAGTTTGTGATCCCGAACATGATCTGCGAAGGCTGCGCGGAGAAGATCGACGGCGCGCTGCACTCGCTTCCCGGCGTCGGAGACGTGCGGCCGAACGTCTCGCACAAGCGCATCCGGGTGCTGTATGAGCCCACCAAGCTCCGTGTGGAGCAGCTCAAAAACGTGATGAAAGAAGCGGGATTCCCGGCCCTGGAGGCGTGACCCCACCGGAGCGCGAAAACGACTTGACCCTCAAGTCCGCTTGAAGGTGTGTACTGGGTGGATATGGCAGGTCTGCTGATTGGAGATATCGCCGAGCGCGCCGGCCTGTCGGCGCCGACCATCCGGTACTACGAAAGCATCGGCCTCCTGGCACCGCCGCCTCGCTCCGCGACGGGGTATCGCCGCTACACGGACACGACGGTTGAAGAGCTGCGGTTCATCAAGAAGGCGCAGTCTCTGGGGTTCTCGCTCGAGGAGATTCGCGAAATTCTTGCGTTGAGCCGCGCTGGCGATACGCCGTGCTCGCACGTGTTGGACCTCTCCCGGCGGCATCTCGCGGCTGTCGAGGAGCGAATCCGGCAGCTCACCCGCTTTCGCGACCAACTCGCCAGCGAAGTGAAGAAATGGGATGGCGAGCGGGAACCCACGTGCCGCGGACTGTGTCAGATTATCGCGAGCGCCGAGGAACGAGAGCCCGCGGTAGGGGACATCGAGCTGCATCTGGGTATGCGGCGTACCGGCCAAGAGAAAACCCGAACGCAGCGTCGCTGACGGAGAACAGACATGTTTCGAATAGACCGCATGCGCGCCATTGTCCTTTCGATCGGATTCGCAGCGGCTGTTGTGGGACTCGCGGCTTCATCCGCGTGCCGGCGCGATGTCACGGCCTCGGCGCAGGGAGGCGCGGACACGCAGGTGGTGATGCGAGCTGTCGCGGTGCCAGTGGATGGCATGATCTGCCAAGTCTGTGCGGGGAATGTCAAATCGGCGCTGAGGAGAATTCAAGGCGTCGCACATGCCGAGGTCAGTCTGGAGCAGCGTAAGGTGGTAATCCACTACCAGGACGGGAAAGTCAGCGCCGACCAGTTGACGCGCGCGATTACCGAGCTCGGGTACAAGGCAGGCGTGCCCACGCCCCTTGCCTCACAATGATCCTGGACGATTTTCTCCAGCGCTTTGGCGCGTCCCTCCCCCACGCGAGTGCCGCGGCATTACTGGTGACGGTGATTGCCGGCGTGCTAGCCAGCGCCGTCTGCCCCTGCACGGTTCCTGTAGGGATCGGCGTCGCCACGGCAGCGGGAGGTTCGGAGATTCAGGAGCGTCGCAGCGGTGTGCTCATGGCGTTGGCGTTTTTCGCAGGAATCGTCATCAACTTGACCATCCTCGGTGCGTTGGCGGGTCAGCTCGGCGCATTCCTCACTGAATCGTTCGGCCGGTATTGGGCGCTCGTGATGGCGGTTCTCTCCCTTGGTGCGGCGGTGGTGGCGTTCATCGGTCCTCGCCTCAAGGTTCATCGACTTGCCAATCTGCGCCGACCTGGAATCAGCGGAGCGTTCGTGTACGGCTTCATCTTCAGCCTTGGCACGTCAGCCGCGCCCCTTCTTGTCCTGCTGACGATTTCGGCTGCTCAGGCCCGTGCCGAGTACGGATTGCTGCTCGCGTTTGTGTTCGGCGTGGGCCGTGGACTGCCGTTCCTGATTGTCGGTCTGTTTGCGGGTCTGTTGATGCGATTCGCGGCGCTCTCGCGCTGGCGTCGTCCGCTGCAGGTCGTCAGCGGAGGCGCCCTTCTCACCGTGGCGGTGTACTACGTCCGAGCGTTCACAACTCTGCTCTAGGCTCGCTCTAGGCTGAGCAACGGGGTCTGTTACGAGCTGGGTGACTTCGGCGCAGTTGCCCTGAAGCCGGTCTTTTCCGAGATCACTTTGGCGATCGCGTCGGGCGTGGTCTTCGAGGGGTCGTACATCACTTCCGCCTGGCCAGTCTTGTAATCAGCTTTGCAGTCCTTGACGCCATCGACGGACGTTGCGGCCAGCTTCACGGCGGCCTCGCAGCCGGTTCACGTCATGCCCCGCGTCAGAGCCACTGCGAATGCGACGAGGCTGGCTACGCCCAGCACGACGACGAACGGCGACGCGCCACGGCGTAGCCAGAGCCAGAAGGCGAAGCACCCGGCGATCTCGAGGAGAGCCGCCAGCACGAAGCTGGCAATGTTGGTCGTCACAGGTCGAGCAACGAAACCACGAACTCCCGCGTGCCAGGAGGGCCGTTGAGCTCCAGAAACACCGGACCGCCGTCAGGTTCGACCGTGATGCCGAACCGGAGAAACCGGCAGCAATGTCGCTCAGCCTCGACGGCATCGACGATCGCGGTGAGCGTCTCAGCCGAGGGCAGAAATCGGAGGCGGAGTCCGTCCGTCGACTCCTCATGTCCCTCTGCTCGACGAAGCAGGTCGGACAGAAGCCCCTGGCGGCGAGTTCGGACGGCCTCGGGACTCAATGTGCACACGATCGGCAGATCGGCCATGTAGCGCTCCGCCATCATCTTAACGATGCTCTTGGGTGCGCGCGAACTCTCCGGCGTAGTAATCCGTCTGCGGCGCGCCGGATGACCACGCTGCAGAGTGCCTCATCTCAAAAGTAGTAGCGCGCGCGGAGTTCGACGCGCACGTCCGCAGGCTTCTCCCCGAATTCGGTCCACGACCCGCCGCGCTGGATGTTCGCCAGCCACCGCAGCTCGAGGTTCTCGGTCGGCTTGTACTGCACTTCGGGCAACAGCGAATAGCTGCCATCGTCGACGTTCACGATCGCGCTTGCGCCGAGCGTGAGATAGAGCACACCCAGCGCGTCCGGTTGGTTGACCCGGCCGTACACGTAGTTCCGCATTGGATTCATCCGACCATAACCCGCCTCCGTCACTCGGCTGGCGAGCGTCAGGGCCCGCTGGTCGTCGCTGACGCTCCACGCTTCGTAGCCGCGTTCGACGAGCTCGAAGTAGGTCTCCATTTCGGCCGGCGGGTAGCCGGTGCCGTTGCGGAAGTAGTCGACGATGTACGTGGTATTGGCTTCCGTGAGATACCGCACACCCATGACGAGGCTCGTCGCCGGCTGCTCCCGCTGCACGAGCGCGCCAGCGGGCTCCAGGGCCGCTGCGAGGTTGTGCGGCACGCGGGTCATCTCCCCATGTACCTCGAGGTTCGACCGCAGGTTGCGGGAGAAATCGAACCCGAATCGCGCGCGCCGGCTGCCGCCCGTGAGGAACATCACGTCGATGTCGGTGTCGTGCAGGAGCACGTACAGCTTGCCGGCGACGTTCAGATGACCACGCCCGCCGAAGCTCTGATTGAGATCGCCAAAGACCGGTACTAGTACCGGCGTCACGGACACCACCTGGAGCGATCCGTCAAAGGTGCGGATGTAGTCCGCCGAGAGGACCATGAAGCCTTCCAGCGCCAGCGCGGGATCCTCAGGGTTCTTGGGCCGATCGAGGAAGGCCGCGGGGTTCCAGAGATAGCCCTTGCCCCACTTCAGGGTTTTCTTCCCGGCATCGATGGTGAGCGACGGCGCGGGCTTCAGCGACAGATACGCCTCGTACGCCGTTGCATCAGCGGTCCAGTCGCCGCTGGTGTACCCCGTATCCACCACGCTCCGTGTCTGCGCGCTGAACCACCCTCGTCGATAGCTCGCGTCGAGCTGCAAGCGCGAGGTCAGCTGCATCGTCTGTGCATCGGGTGCTTGGTCGGTGAACGAACGAAGCCGGAACAACGCCGCGTCGGTGTCCTGCCAGATCATCACCGGCCGCAGCTCCACGAATCCGTTCGCTGCATATGGCTTTCGATCAACGGGTGGAATCTCCACAGGAGGCTCCTGGCCGTTGGCGACGCTCGCCAGCAGGAGAAACATGACGATCGCATAGAGGAATCGGCTCACGCGGGCCTGCGATCGGGGGAGACTGCTGATTCTTTGGAGGCGCCACACGTGGAGCTTCGATCGGCTTAACGCCTGATCGACTCCAGGTTTGGCATGAAGGTCAGCGTGAAGACCTCGCCTGGGAACGTCCGGGCCTTCATGTGCACGAACACCATCGAGGACTTGTAGCCCTTGTACAGCGGGCTGTCGGTCTCGACTATGGCGGGACGGATGACGCCGCCGCCGAAGTCCTTGATGTCCTTGAAGTAGATCGTCTTGATCAGCATCGACGTCGGCGTCAGGCACTCGATCCGCACGGGCAACGTGTTCTTTTGGCTCACCCACATCTTGAGCCGGTCGTACGCCACCGACGTGGTCTTTGCCTTGAGCTCGAGCAGGTAGTCCTCGCCGGACTCATCCACCTTTGCGACGTCGTATTCCGCGGAATAATCGAGGCTCAGAATGTCGGCGTTGTTGAACACGCCGCCGATCACTGATTGCAGACTGGTGATGCGGATCGGCTTGCCCGCGTTCGGCACATACATCCACATGTTGTCGCCGACGCGCAGCGTGCTCCGTCCCTTGTCGCTTGCCGGCGACAGGAAGAGGGCCGCCACCTTTTCGCGACCTTCGGCGACCTGATAGAGCAGATACTCGCGCGTGCGTCCGCTGGGTTCGACGTTGATCAGACGTTTGTAGGCGTCATAGGACGGCGGGTTCAGCCGGCGGTCCACCTGTCGCAGCAGCGCAGTCCCATCAATCGTGGCTCGAAGCGGGCTCTGTCCAACCGCGACGAGCGCGCCGGCGAGCACCAGCAGCGTCCATCTGACACGGAAGCTCATCACCGGTCTCCTATCCATGTCGCAGGGCCTCGACGGGCTCCATGCGAGACGCCTTGAATGCGGGCTGCACCGTGCCCACCACGGCCACGAACAGCACGACCCCCGAGATGATGAGCATCTGCCAGAGGTCCACCTGCGGCGAGAGCACCAGCCCCGTCTCGCGTCCGAAATTGAACGTCGGCCCAATGACGTTGATGCCGAGAATGGCGGCGGCGGCCACGGCGTCGCCGATGAGAATCCCCAGCACACCAAGCGACAACCCCTCGATGACGAACATGCTGAGAATGGTGCGAGGCATTGTCCCCATCGCCGCGATCGTGCCGATCTCCTTCACGCGCTCGTAGACCGACATCAGCATCACGTTCATGACGCTGACGAGCACGATGGCGACGAGGCCGAGTGTCGCGGACAGCGCGAGGATGTTGATCAGAACCGCAACGTTATAGAAGGGCGACAGCCCCTCCCACGTGTGCACCTCGGTCTCGGCAATCCGGCCGGCGGTCGTCGACTGCTGCAGGGCCGAACGCACCGCACCCGCGACCTGATCGAGCTGGTCGAAGTCCTTCAGACGGACGGCGATCTCGCTAATCTCTGGCGCGTCCATTCGGAGCAAGGACATCGCATCCTCGATGTGCAAGTAACCGTCACGACCGCTGGGGCCGGTGACATTGGCCAGCACGCCGCTGACGACGAGCTGCGCAGCATTCACGGAGCCGTCACGATTGGTCGCGATGACCACGACCGTGTCTCCGAGTTTCACGCCCATCCCGTTGGCCAGCAGGTCCGGGATGATGATGTGTCCTTTCTCCAGTGTCGCTGTACCCCGTGTGATCCGCGAGGCCAGCAGCGGAAGCGTCCGCCACTCGTCCTCAGGGTGGACGCCATTGAGGCGAAGCGCGGTCGTCTCGGTGTAGTTACTGAACATCGCGCCGAACTTGAGCCGGCGCGAGTACGACTCGACCCCCGGCTGCGCGCGGAGCGTCTGTTCGACGACCGCGACGTCCGCCGGTGTCAGCATCAGCGTCAGCGGCAGGTTGTCGATCGACGCCACGTACCCACGCCGATGGACTTGCAGATGCCCGAGCATGGCGTCCGTCATCTGGCCGATCATCAGGCCCGTGAAGGCTCCGGAGGCGGCCTCGAAGACGACGACGGCAATGACGCCGATCGCGATGAGCGACGCCGTCAGAAACGACCGGCGGCGATACCGGGTCAGGTTGCGAACCGCGATTTTGATGAGCGTGCTCATGCGGCGGCTCCTGTCACGTCACGGCCCACAAGACGGCCATCCTCCAGGCGGAACACGATCTCTGCCTCGGCCATCACGCGCGGATCGTGCGTAGAAAACACGAAGGTGGTCTTCAAGGTGTCGCGCATGCGGCGCATCGTGCTCATGACGAGCGCCGCGTTCGCATGGTCCAGGTTGGCGGTCGGCTCGTCGGCCAGCACGAGCTGCGGATTCGTCACGAGCGCTCGGGCGACCGCGATTCGCTGCTTCTGGCCGCCCGAGAGCTGGTCGGGATACTTGTCGTGTTGATCGGCCACGCCGACGGCCTCCAGCAGGGCGAGGACGCGCCGGCGACGCTCGGCGGCAGCCACGCGTTGAATGAGCAAGAGCGGATACTCGACGTTCTCGTACGCGGTGAGCACCGGCATCAGGTTGAACTCTTGAAAGATGAAGCCGATCGTCTGGCCCCGGAAGGCCGCCGCGGCGCGGCGGTCCAGCGTGCTGACATCCGTATCCGCCACCAGCAGCCGACCCGTGGTCGGCCGGTCGAGTGCGCCGATCAGGTTGAGCAGCGTCGTCTTCCCACTGCCCGACGGGCCAATGAACGTCACGAAGGAGGCACGGTCGATGGTAAACGTCACGTCCTTGAGCGCGTCCATGCGAACGGTTCCCGTCGTGTACGTCTTGGTGAGGTCATCGGCGACGATCAAGCTCATCTCAAGCCTCGGTGATTTCTGGTGGCAGAACCGCCGCGCACACCGCGGCCAGCCGTCGGCGGCGCAAGACGGCGGCGGCCGCGGCGTCCCGGCGAACGTCCTCGTCTTTGGTGAGTGCCGCGAACAGCGGCGCGAGCAAGGTGGCCACGGTGTGGTCGTCTGTGAGTCGGCAATAGATCCACTTGCCCGTGCGTTGCTCGCACACCAAGCCCGCGTGCCGCAGTTCGGTGAGGTGGCCGGAAATCGTCGACGGGGGTGCGCTGAGGATCGTGGCAATCTGGCAGACCGAGAGCGAGCCGTCCCGGAGAATGGCCAGGATCCGAAGACGTCCTGGATGTCCCAGGGCCTTTGTAACGGTCGCGGCTTCGCTCAAAGTCATGACGCCATTTCGCGTAAGTGCGAAATGAGGGCCATCACGAAACGGGCAAAAACGACCCTAGAACGTTGGTGCTATCGGATTCCTTGAGGGGGCCGGGGGGAATATCCCGCAGTGCTGCTGGATTCTCGGCACCGGCGGTCGCCGGTTCCCGACGGGCCTGAGTTGACGTCTAGCGGGGAGTTCCGGGCCGCATACTGCCCGGCATGCCGTGCTTTTTCATCATAGCCGCGCAGGGTCAGCCGGCTTCTCTTTCCGAAAGCAGTGCTCCCAGGTCGTATTGCTGTTTAGTCTGCTGGTGCGGCATCTAGATGCGCATCCACAGATAACTCGCGCGGTGCCTCCAGCCGGACAACCCGCGTTCTCCCGCGTAGGCGTTGGCCGAGGCACAGAACATCGCGGCCGAACGGTGACAGCATCATTCCACGCGCCCGTCCTTTGCCGGCTCGCGGCGTGACGAGCCGCGAGCCGAACACAGCTTCAGCCTGTCGAATGTAGTCCCAGGCGTGGCGATACGACCAGCCGACGGCGCGAGCCGCGGCGGCCAGCGATCGATGCTGGCCGATGGCGCGCAACAACTCGAAGCCGTGCGGACCCAACGCGAACTGCCCGTCGATCTCGAGCCAGGACTTCGTGAGAACCTGGACGTTCACGTTGCACGACGGTGCATGTTGATCCCGCATTGGCCGAGTGCCTAAATCGAGTGCCATGACGCCAGTGTACCGCCCCGCCCAGTCGACGGATCGCCGGCCGTGAACGTCTGGCTGTTGGCGGGGTTGGCAGCCGCGTCGATCCTGTACTCGTCGGTGGGCCATGCAGGGGCGTCGGGCTACCTCGCGGTCATGGCACTGACCGGCGTCGATGCTGCGGTGATGAAGCCGGGCGCGCTGGTGCTCAACCTCGCGGTCGCCACCATCGCGACCTTCCGCTTCGCGCGCGCCGGGCACTTCTCCTGGCCGCTCCTGTGGCCATTCGCCCTGACGTCCGTTCCATTCGCCTTCATCGGCGGAGCGGTTCAGCTGCCAGGGCACTGGTACAAGCAGGCTGTCGGTCTCGTGCTTTTGTTCGCGGCTACACGGTTGTTCCTCGAAACACGGCGTCAGAACGACGCGCTGCATCACGGCCGGCCGCCGTTGGCGCCGGCCATGGCGAGCGGTGCCGCGATCGGCTTGCTCGCGGGTCTGACCGGCACGGGCGGCGGCATCTTCCTGAGCCCGCTCCTGTTGTTCACAGGCTGGTCGGGGACGCGAGAAAGCGGCGGCGTATCCGCGGCATTCATTCTCGCGAATTCGGCGTCCGGACTCGCGGGGAATCTCACGAGTATCGGAGCACTGCCTGGCGAGGTGTGGGTGTGGACCGCGATCGTCATCGTCGGCGGAGTGATCGGCAGCGATCTGGGGAGCCGACGAATCGCGGTCACGACCTTTCGGCGATTGCTCGCGGCGGTCCTTGTTGTCGCCGGACTGAAGCTCCTGCTCGTGCTGTGACGTTTTCAGGCGTTACGCTCGCGCGCGTCTTCGAGGCGCGATCCGATTAATTGGTCCCGCGGATTGGCGAGCCGTGATCGTGTGCCGCCTCGGCGCCGTCTCGTCGCTCACTTCGTTGATCAGCCCACAAAGCGTTGAGGCGCACTGCGCCGGCACACCGCCGTTCTTCCAGCGCTGTACGGCCTGCGCGAGTTCGTGTCGCAGTTCCGTCAGCTGCGCAATCCGCCGATCCACGTTCGTTAGGTGATCTTCAGCAATGGCGAGGACGCTCGCGCAGGGCGCGCGACCCGCACGCCCGAGATCGAGGATCTGCTTGACCTCATCCAGTGAAAAGCCCAAGGTCTGTGCTTTGTGAACGAACGCGAGTTCCTCCAGGGCGTTCTCACGGTAATGTCGATAGCCGCCCGGCGTCCGATCTGGACGCGAGAGCAGACCGAGGCTCTCGTAGTACCGGACGGTCTGTGGCGTGACGCTCGCACGACGCGCGAGTTCGCCGATCAGCATCTCATGACAGGCTACACCTTCCAGTCGGCTGCAAGGTCCAGCAGGCCGAAACGCGATCCGCACTTGACTCTCCAGTCGACTGCAGACCTGACACTCCCAGGTGAGCACAAGGAGGTGCATATGAAGAGACGACTATTGACCCTCTTGAGCGCCGCGTTCGTCCTGTTGACGGGAACGGCGTACGCGGCGACAAGGTCGCGAGCAGCGGGTGCCGTCCGCCCTGTCCGCTCTGCCACTGAGGACATACGAGTCGGGGGCGTTCACCACCGGTGGACGCCACCCGTCGTTCTCAGTCGTCGCCCTTGGCGCCCGTCCAGTCGACTTCAGTCGTGACTGGGGGCAAGACCATCGCACCGACGCCGGCCACCGCCGCGAGGACGACCGCACCCCACAGAGACGCGCTCACGCCTGCAAGCTGATATAGCACGCCGGACAGGAGCGTACCGAGCAGTCGACCGCAGGCGTTCGCCATGTAGTAGAAACCCACACTCAATGAGACGCGATCCGACTCCGAGTACGCGAGCACCAGGTACGAGTGCACGGACGAGTTCAACGCGAACACGATTCCGAATAGCACCAGTCCACCGAGCATGGTTATCGCCGCGGGAGTACCGAGCTGCAGACCGATTGGAATAAGGGCAGTGACTCCGGCAAGACCGAGACCGAGAGCGCTTGCGAGCATCGGCCCAGGGGCCCTGCCGTGCGTCACTCTTGCCAGCAGCACCGGCGAGGCACTCTGCACGATGCCGTAGGCGATGACCCACAGGGCCATGAAACCGCCGACCTGCGTGAACGACCAGCCAAGCACACTCGCGAGAAAGATCGGCACGCTGACAACAAACCACACGTCACGTGCAGCAAACAGGGCCAGCCGCGCCAGCGACAGACGATTGATCCCCTTCGAGTTGGAGAGAATGCCCGCGAAGGCTGCCTTCTTCTTCGCTTGTCCGATCGCCGCCGGAAGAAACGCCAGCACCAAGAGCAGCACAAGCAGCACGCCGCTCGCCATGACCAACAGGGCGCCGCGGAACCCAAACACCGACAGCAGAACACCGCCCACGAAGAAGCCGGCACCCTTGAGCGCATTCTTGGATCCGGTCAGAACGGCCACCCACTTGAACAATCCGGAGTCGTCACCCTTCGGGACGAGCACCTTGACGGCGCTCTTGGCGCTCATCTTGGTCAGATCCTTGGCGATGCCTGACAGCGCCTGGCAGCCCATCACGTATGCGACGGAGAGCCCCACGCCCCACTCGCGATTCAACAGCGCGAGCAACCCGAGCGCGATCACCTGCAGCAACAGGCCGGCGACCAGCGTGAACCTCAGCCCCGTGCGGGACGCGATCCACCCGCCGACCAGGTTCGTGACGATGCCAAAGAACTCGTACAGCAGGAAGAGAAACGCCAGTTGGACCGGTGTGTAGCCTAGCTCGTTGAAATGCAGCAGCACCAGCATGCGCAGTGCGCCGTCGGTCAACGTGAACGCCCAATACGCTGCGGTGACGATCGCGTAGTTGCGTATGCTGATCGCAGGAGGCGGGGCCGCGACGCTGCGAGGGTGCACGTTCATAGAGATGCGCCCACTTTCGCTGCGAGTTCGATCATTCGGTGCACGTACCCGATCTCGTTGTCGTACCAGGCCAACACTTTCACGCAGGTACCGTCAACGACCATCGTCGACGGCGCATCCACAATCGCCGAGCGCGGATCGTCCTTGAAGTCAACTGAGACGAGAGGTCGTTCCTCGTATCCCAGGATGCCCTTCAACGGCGCCGTCTCGGCGGCCCGACGAAATGCATCATTGACCTCCTCGACGGTTGTGGGACGCTGCACTTCGAACACGCAGTCCGTCAGCGAGGCGTTGAGCAGCGGCACCCTGACCGCGATGCCGGTCAGCTTGCCGAGCAACTCCGGGTAGATCAGACCGATCGCGGTCGCCGATCCCGTACTCGTCGGAATGAGCGACAGGCTGCTCGCACGTGCGCGCCGCAGGTCCTTGTGCGGCGCGTCGACCACAACCTGCGTGTTCGTGATGTCATGAATGGTCGTGATCACGCCGTGCGTGATGCCGATGTGCTCATGGATTACTTTGACGACTGGGGCCAGACAGTTCGTCGTGCACGACGCGGCGGTCAACAGGCGATGGGACGTCGGATCGTACAAGTGATCGTTGACGCCCATGACGATGTTGAGCGCACCTGTCTTGACTGGGGCGGCCACGATCACAGTTTTGACGCCCGCGCGGAGGTATTCGTCCAGCTTCTCAGTCGTGCGGAACTTCCCGCTGCACTCGAGCACGACGTCAACGCCGGCCGTGGACCAGGGAATCGCGCCTGGCGTTGCCGCAGCCGAGAATGCGACGGAGCGGCCATCAATCGACAGCGCGTCTTCGCTGGCCTCGACCGGCCTGTCCCATCGTCCGTGGACTGAATCGAATGTCAAGAGATGGGCCGCTGTCGGCGGTCCTCCTGCAACTTCGTTGATGTGCACGAACTCCAGATCTGTGCGTCCCCACCCAGCACGCAACGCCAGGCGACCCATCCGGCCGAACCCATTGATCCCGACTCGAGTTGTCATCCCCTTGAGACCTCTCCGTGACGTGGCTGGATCGCCCGCTCGCAATGTGCTGTTGCATGCCTTACTACCACGGGGCGGCCCGAAAAATGACGCGCACGGTCTTTGTGGACGTGTCGGTGACCAGCTCGATCCGCGCCGTATAGACGTCGCCTTCGGTGGTCCTCGAGAAGGAGATCGATTCCGGCGTGTCGGCACGTTCCTCGTAGGGTGTCATTGCGCCCCGCACCCATCGCCTGTAATCGTCCCATTCACCAGAGAGCGACATCTGGCACGACGCCTCGAAGGCGTCTGGCGAGCGGCGTGATTCGCCTGGCCAGCAGGAACTCGAGCCCGGAGGAGTCGCCCTGTCGAACACCCGGCGAGCCTCCATCGCCGCGTACGACCGGTCGCCACACGCTGTCGTAGCAAGGGCGCTCGACAGCATGATGATCAGCAATCGACAGACCGGGAGATTCACCTGCGTCACTTCGACGATCTCCGGCTTCCGAAGAGAAGCACGCTCACCGTCGTGAGCGTGCACGCAATGACGGCGGCGGCCAGCGCTCGCGCCGTGACACCGTCGGACGCCAACAGTCCAAGGGCGAATGCCGCTGCGGACATTTGCGCAGTGCCGAGCGCAAGCCGCAGTCGCGCCGACCGCCTGGCGACGATGCCCGGCTTCGTCGTGAGCGCTGAAGCGTGTTTCGCAGATCCATTCACCGCAGCCTCCGTCGCAGTGCCTCGCTACGGCGTGGAACTCACGAACTCTCGTATTCGCTCAGCGATCTGATCTCGCACCTCACGAAATGCGCGCTTGCGTGCGGGACCGTCGGATACCACAGCTGGATCCGCGAAGTTCCACTCCAGCCGCTTCACGGCACCGGGAAAGATCGGACAGCGCTCGACGGCTCGGTCACACACCGTGATGACGTAGCCGAAGTGTTGGCCTAGGAAGGGTCTGACGGCCTTGGATTCGTGGCCTGAGATATCGATTCCGACTTCTGCCATCGTGTCGATGGCGTCCTCGGACACAGGCACGGGTTCGGTGCCCGCGCTGAGGACGTCGAACCGATCGCCGGCCATGTGCCGGAGAAGTCCTTCCGCGATCTGGCTTCGGCACGAGTTGCCGGTGCAGAGAAATAGGACGCGCGGCTTCATCTACAAACCTCCCTGGTGCGGCGCCATTCGCTTAGGCGAATATGATGCACCAAAAAAAATGCCTCCAGTCAATCGCAGCACTTGCCCACGCGCGCCCGTGCACGACGGGCCGTATCGCGGCCGAGCTCGGGTACTTCCGCGAAGCAGCTGCCGAGGCATTCGAGGAGCTTGGCGTGGAACGAGTTGCGTGGCTCGGCCAACGAATAGTAGTTCCACGAACGCTCTTTGCGGACACGGACCAGGCCGGCGCGGCGCAAGTAGCCCAAGTGTCGAGACGCCGTCGGCTGCGGGACTCGAAGGATCGACACGAGATCGCACACGCACAGCTCCTCGTTCTTCAGAAGGTGGAGAATCCGCAGGCGCGTCCTATCGGAGAATGCGCGGAAGAGGCGGTCCACCGGCAGCCGAGACGTCTGTAGCATTACCGGAGCAGTCTACGGGACCGCTCCGCCAACGGCAATGACTCGATTCAAGACTGAGACTCCTCTTCCGCAGGCCCGCGAGTCTTGCCTCACCGCGCTCGTCGGGTTTCCGAAGCTTCCGGCGATCGTGAGGGGTCTGCTGGAACGATGCGAGTTGACGGTTGTCGAGGTGCCGGACGTACGGGATGCCTGCCGGATGTTCGAAACAGTTGTCATGGACGCTGTCGTGCTGGATACGCGTTGTCTCCGAGGAGAGACGAGTGATCTCAGCGCCCGGAAACTCCTGAAGCTCATCGCGCATGGCGAACCGAAGTCTGCCACTCCCCAGCTGGTCGTCCTGACATCGGCGACGTTCTCGCGGCAGCTCAGACAGGACTACCTCGACGTCGGAGCCGTCCTCCTTCCCCGTAACGCTCAGACGTATCGGCACATTGCGCGAGCCGTCCGACAGCTTTGTGGCTGGTCAGGCCAGTGCTGCGTCGGGCAGCCGCCCTCACAGTTTTAACGACACAGCAACGACCGCGTTACACCCAAGTCATTCGCGCCGGATAAGCTCCGCCGGAGGTCATTCGCTTGTACGAATGGCCAACGATTTTTGTCGACTCGCACGGGTCAAGACGCGGCGCACGTATCCGTATCGAAGCGGTCCGTGTATCGCTCGCCGAGTCCTAAGCGGAGGTGATGAGATGGGTGTGAGGAAATCGATCGCCGGAGCATCTGCGATCTGCGCGATCGCCGCCGTGCTCGCGTGGCCGGCCACGGTGACAGCGCAGAGCGGTCCGGCGGGCGCGCTCAATGGCCGCGTCGTCGATCAGAGTCAGGCCGCGATTCCGGGGGTGACGTTGACGGCCGTGAACACAGCGACGAACGACGCGCGGAATACCATCACGAACAGTGAGGGGTTCTATCGACTGGCGGGGCTCACGCCTGGCACCTACGAGGTCACATTTCAGCTGGACGGCTTCAAGTCCACCAAGCGGCAGGGAGTGGTGGTGGAAGCCGCCGTGCCGCGCACAATCGATGTGACGCTCGAAGTCGGCGGTCTCTCGGAGCTGGTCACAGTGCAGGCCGAGTCGCCGGTTCTGCAGAGGACCACGCCGACGGTGACACGACGGCTCAGCGCGGAGGAGATCGAATCGATTCCGTCGTCGACTCGAAACTTCACGCACCTTTTGACCGCGACGGCCGGCGTGAGCGCGGATATTCCGCCGGTCGGCAGCAACGATACCGGCGCGATCTCCCCATCGGTCAACGGCACAAAGCAGACCAGCAACAGCGTGCTGTACAACGGCGTCGATATTACGAGCATGCTGTCGAACACTGGCACGTTGGATGAGGGACTGGCCCCTGCGCCGGAGACGATCGAGGAAGTCAAGCTGCAGACCAGCCTGTACGACGCAGCGACCGGTCGAAGCGGCGGCGGCAATTTTCAGCTCGTGACCAAGAGCGGAGCGAACGCCCTCAACGGCTCGTTCTACTCGTTCGGCCAGAACGACCGATTCAACTCGAACGACTTCTTCTTCGAGAAGAACGACATCGAGAAACCCAAGATGCGCCGCGTCGAGTCGGGGTTCACCGTCGGTGGGCCGCTCCGCCGCGACCGAGCGTTTTTCTTTGGCAGCTTCCAGCACACGGATGCGGAGACCGGGTACGTGCCAACGGCGTCGAGTCGTGCGGTATTGCCCGCCGCGCTTGGTCTCATCAGCGGCCCTCGCACAGCCGAGAACATCGTCGCAGCGTTTCGTCAGCTCAATCCCAATTTTGCGCTCCAGCCGCAGAACATCTCACCGCTCGCCCTCGCACTCTTGAACGCGCAGAACCCTCGGACGGGAGGATTCCTGATTCCAGCACCGACCGGAGCGGTCATCGGACGCGAGCCCGTAGTAGGTGTCGGGGCGTTTACGGCGGCCGGCGGCGACCCGGTTGCGGAGCTTCGGCAAGTAATTCCCGCGGAGTTCAAGCAACTGCAAGGCAGCGTCCGCGTGGACGCGCGCGTCACGGATGCCAACAGGCTCCAGGTGTCCTACTTTGCCGCGGACTTTCCGAGCACCGATCCGTTTCCGGACCCGTCCACGCTGGCGTCGCCATTCCCGCTGCTGAAGAGCAATCGTGGTCAGGTCGCCTCAGTAGGCAACACCCACGTGTTCGGCAGCAACATCCTGAACGAAGCGCGCGTCGGCTTCTTCACGCTCCGAAACACGCGTCGCCTCGACGATGACATCAATGGCGTGACGAGCGATCAGTTCGGCATCGTCAATCCAGCGCTGTTGTTCGATGACTCAAACGCCACCAGGCGCCTTGGGCACTTTGTTAATCGCGGGATCACCTGGTCGTTCGGCGCACCCAACGACGCGTTCAACCGCCGCGAGCAGCGAACACTGCACTTCTCGGATGCGGTGAGCATGACACGCGGCAATCACAGCATCCGCATGGGCGGCGATTTCAAGCTCCACGACGTGAAGACCAACCTGCCCGAAGAGCAGGGCACCGAATTCGAAAAGATCGAGCACTTCCAGCAGTTTCTGCTCGGGTTCACCAGCGAGGCGGATACGCAGTTCGGGTTCACGGACAAGAACTTCCTGATGCAGGACGCCTCATGGTTTGTCACCGACGACTGGCGTGTGGGAAATCGTCTGAGCCTCTCGATGGGTGTGCGCTGGGACTGGTTCGGATGGCCCTACGAGAAGAACGGCTATTTCGGGAACTTCGATCCCGCGCTGGTCACTGACCCGGCAAACCCGCTCAATGCCATCATCGTGCCGTCGAACATCCAGAACAGCGAGTTCGCAGCCGTGAACGCTGGCATCGCGGCGGTGACGAAGGTCGACAACAAGCACACACTGAATGGCCAGGACCTCAACAACTTCGCGCCCCGGCTTGGCTTTGCGTATACAGCGTCCGAGAAGCACGTCGTCCGCGGCGGCTACGGCCTCTTCTACGACCGTCCGTCCGCCGCCTTCATGAACACGGTGTTCAGCAACTACCCGATCCTGCGGGAAATCGAGATCACCGTGCCAAGCCGGCAGGTGCCCATTCAGAACGCCTTCTCGTCCAACGTCCTCAATGGGCAGCCGACACCGTTCGATGCCTTCTTTCCCTTCCGACTCGTTTACAGCGGCGGCGCAAACGGCACCTACACCATTCGGGACGGCACCGGGCGTGTGGGGGTGAACGGCGGCCTTGGCAACATTGCCGAGACTCTCGAGTTCCGCGCGGTCGATCGCGATCTGCAGACGCCGTTCTACCAGCATTGGAATCTCGGTTGGCAATGGGAGCTGGCGCCCAGCATGGCGCTGGAGGTGCGTTACAACGGCAGCCGCGGGCGCAACCTCCTGTTGGCGACGGCCCTCAACGAACCGTGGGACCTGAACGATCCGAACACCCCGCAGGAGATCCTCGACCGCATCACCGCGGCATATCGCGCGAATGGCGGGACGTCGAACGCACAGGATCCGAATGGGCTGGGTTACGGTTACGGCGGGAACCGGAACAACGGCCCAGGGAACGTGACCATTCCGACAGAGGTCCGCACGCTCTACTACGGCTTCAATGACGCAGAGGCGTTGTTTCTGCAGTCCAAGGGGCGGTCGACGTATCACGCACTGCAGACGAGCGTCACAAAGCGGTTCTCCCAGGGATACCAGTTCCACGCTGCCTACACCTACTCCGTGACCAAAGACCTGATGTCGGCGGATCCGGGGAGCACGGCGGGCGGGGGACGGCCCGATACGCCGAACAGCGGGTTCTCTGTCGAGAATGACTCGCGCGACCTGGAGTCGAACTGGGCGCGCTCCGACTTCGACAGACCTCACCGCTTCAGCCTGAGTGCGGTGTGGAACCTCCCGCTTGGCGACAACGCGTTCCTGCGCGACTGGGAGATCGCGAGTTTCATGCAGTTCCAGTCGGGCCGGCCCTTCAGTGTGTTCCGTCCCGAACAAGGTCTGCTGCGACTTGGATTCCAGCGTCTTGACTTCGCATCGGGCGCGACGGAAGACAGCGTCGCGCAGCAAGCGGCCAATCCCGAAGACGGATGGTTCGACAAGACCCAACTGCGTGCGGCGACCGCCGCGGGCAACACGCCCCGTAATTTCCTACGTGGTCCCGCTCAGCGGCGCGTGGACCTGAGCATCGCCAAGAAGATTCCGTTCGGCAACCGCGTGCGGGCGGAGTTGCGATGGGAGATTTTCAACGTGTTCAACACGGTGAACTTTGCGATGCCCGAGAACAACTTCGATAGCGTCGACTTCGGAACGATCACGTCGACCGTCGGGGGCCCACGAGTGTCACAGTTCGGACTTCGCCTAGTGTTTTGAGCTGGCCGACGCGAGGGACCTCGCTACTGTTAGACGGGCGCGGCTGGATGGCCGCGCCCGCTCTGTCAAAGGCGCGCTGATGGAGGAGCCAGGGCGCGCGTCGTCGCCGCGTGCGAAGAAACGAGCGCTACCCTCACAGTCCTGGCTGGAAATACAGTCCCCACCGCCGGGTAAATCGGTTCCAGCCCGGATGATTCTGGCGGTTGAGGACGCTTTCCCTCTCCCGCACAGTGTGGTGGAGTCGTTGACGGCCATGGGACTCGATGTCGTCCGTACGAACAGTGCGGCGCGTGCAGCGGCTGTCGCACGGTCGATCCTGTTGGACGGGGTTGTCCTCACATCAGAGGATTCGGTCGGCGATGATGATGCTATTCGGCCGGCAATCGCCCTTCTCTTTCAGGGCCCGCCTGTACTCACCTGTCCTGTCGTTGTACTCACGGACCACGATCTGACAACGGCCGAAGCTCGCTGCGTCTCGGGGTTAGACGTCTTACTCCTGCGCCCGAATACCTTGGATCGCCGAGATGCGCGCGAACGCCTTGTGAGACACGTCGCGGACGCAGCGCAGTAGCGCTGTCCTTCGTCGTGCGACACACCGACCGCTGTCGTGTTTTCAAGATAGTCACGCCGTCGCGGAGGGTCCGTCACACAAGCTCGCTATCGTCTCCACGCACGCTGCAGAACAGCACACATACAAGGAGGCGCTATGCGGGTGAGAGGTTGGAAGGGAGCGATCCTGACCGCGGTCCTGATTGCTTCAGGTGGTGCGGCGACAGTGGCACGCGGAGGCTTCGGCGATCGGGATCAGGACGCGAGGTACACCGGCCGGAGGGCCCGCAACGTGATCTTCTTCATCGGCGACGGCATGGGCGTGTCGACCGTCACGGCTGCCCGCGTGTTCTCGGTGGGTGTGGACGGACAGCTTGTGATGGACCAGTTCCCCCACACGGCGCTCTCGCGCACGTATGCATCGGACTCGATCACGCCCGACAGCGCACCGACCATGTCGGCGATGATGACCGGCGTCAATACGAATCAGAGCGTCATTGGTTTTGGCGAATCCACCGAAGCCAACGACTTCAACAACGACGGCGACGGCGATGCACAGTGGACACTGCTCGAACTGGCCAAACGGCGGGGAATGCGAGTCGGTGCCGTGTCAACCGCCACCATCACGCACGCCACGCCGGCGGCGACCTATGCGCACATCAATCAGCGCAACAACGAGAACGACATCGCTCTCCAGGCGCTGCCGACGGATGGCACGTTCAACAACCGGCTCGGACGCGGAGTCGACATTCTCATGGGCGGCGGCCGGAGGTTCTTCGTCCCGAACAGCGTGATGGATGAGGAGGGCGTGCGTGGCGCGCGCACCGACAGCCGCGACCTGCGCTCGGAGTTCCAGGGCGCCGGTTACAGGTACGTCTGGAACACCGCGGGATTCAGCAGCCTGACGCCGGCCAGTCTGCCAGTGCTGGGCCTGTTCGAGAGCAGCCACATGGAATACGAATTCGATCGGCCGACGGACCTCGGGGGCGAGCCGAGTCTCAAGGACATGACGGTCAAGGCGATCCAGTTGCTCGAAGGTGCCTCTCGGCGCGGATCAGAGGGGTACTTCCTGCACGTCGAGGCGGGGCGCATCGATCACGCGCATCATGCCGGCAACGCTTACCGGGCGATGACCGATACTCAGGAACTCGATGAGGCCATCGGAGCCGCAGCTCAGATGGTGGACCTTCGGGACACGCTGATCATTGTCTCCGCAGACCACAGCCACGTGTTCAACATTGCCGGGTATCCGTTGAGACCGCTGCAAGAGCTGCCCTACGCCGTGCGGTCACACGAGCCTGGATACGAGAATGCTGCCGCTGCCGGCCACGGAATTCTCGATCTCGTCTGGGACATCGACCAGTCGACTGGTCATGTCTTCGCGGCGCCAGATCGCAATGGCGTCCCCTATACGGTGCTGGGTTATCACAACGGGCCTGGATACCGTGCGGCATCACGCGTCGATCCGCGAACCGATGTCTTCCGCGGCTTCGGCGGCGTCGTGCCGACTGGACCTTCTCACCCAGCGTACTTTCAGGAGGCGGCCGTGCCTCTGGGCTCGGAAACGCACGCGGGCGAGGATGTGACGATCTACGCCATCGGTCCGGGCGCTGACCTGGTCGACGGGACCGTGAAGAACACGCACATTTTTCAAGTGATGAAGCGGGCGCTGGGTATTCACTGAGCGTGCACGCTGTTGGGGGGCTCCGAGGCAACTCGTAGCCCTCTCCGCCTCAAGGACACTTTCAGGAACACCAATGGAAACGTGGTATGTGCGTCAGAGGCGTATCGACGTGGCCGTGCTGTTTGCGGCACTCTCACTGATGCCCGCTGAGGGCATCGCGTCCGCCCAGAGCGCGAGAGAAGCGACGAACACGCCTGTGATCACCCTGCCGACACGGCGTGCATCCGATACGCCGCCAACGCCGCCACCCGAAGTGCCGGCGGCGGCCGACCGCGTGCTGGCCGTCACTGTCTCGGCGACTGTCCGGCGGACGCCCCTGAATGGCCCCACTCAAAGAGAAGGGCGCACGATCACGAGAACCTTTGACCGCGTGCACATCGCCGAGAAGGGACATGAGTGGCTGTTCGAGCGCAACATCCGGGATCATCGGCGCGTGTCAGGCTCCCTCATTCACCATGACGCACGTGCCATCATCGCCTACGAGGAGAGCGACCTCAGAATCATGCTCGGCATCCGTGGCTGGGCCGACGTGGTTGCCCTCGGCTTCGAAATCGACACGCTCCGCAACCACACGCGCGCGGAAGAAACCCGGATGATCGACGGCACTCGATTCCAGCGCTATTCGACGCGGCAGGGATCGTGGATGCGCGATGTCTGGTGGAATGACGAACAGCTGCTCGTAGGTGAGTTCACGACTGCTGATGCGACAGGCACATCGCGATTCTCCATCACACGAATTCGCGATGGAATCGATGCGACCGTGCTTCAACCGGCGGATTCGCGCTTTCCAACGTACCGCGCCTTCACTCTCGCCGATTGGCTCGAGCATCGGTGATCAGAGCTCAGGCTGCTACCGATCCGACTATGTTCGCGCGCCTTCTTGGTCGATTAAGGCCTCTACACGAGTCCGGATGTCGTCGCGAATAGCGCGGACGCGCTCGATCGATTGACCCTTCGGATCGTCCAATGGCCAGTCAGCGCGGCGCACTCCTGGCACGTAGGGACACTCGTCACCGCACCCCATGGTGATCAGGAGCTGCGCCTCGGCGGCCAAGTCACTCGTGAGCTTCTGAGGACGTGCGCGACCCAGATCAATGCCGACCTCCTGCATCACGGCGACCACCTCGGGATGGACTCGGTCGCCAGGCGTGGTTCCCGCCGATAAAGCTCTCGCCTTGGCCGGATCGGCCATCTTGTTGAAGAACGCGGCGGCCATCTGTGAGCGACCCGCGTTGCGCACGCACGCGAAGATGATGGTCTTCACGACTCCTCGATTACGACGACGGACTCCAGGTGAGGCCGCACCTTCAGAGAATTGGTGACCAGGCACGTCTCTTCTGCCTTGGCCATGAGGCGTCGCGCCTGGTCCTCGTTCGCTCCTGATGGAACCCTGAGACGTGCGTGGACCTCGAGTCCCGTGAACTGCGTGACGCGATCGACGCGGTCGACGGTTCCGGTGACGTGGCACTCCAGCGACACCCACGAGAACCGCGAAAGGCCGGCGATGCCGCGGAAGGTCAGGACGAAGCAATCCGCCACGGCGGCCACGAACAAGGTCTCGGGCGACCATCGGTCGCCAGGCCCGCCGAACTCGGTCGGCGGCGCCGACGAAATCGGCGGGAGCCGCTCGCCCTCCAAGGCGACATCGCCCTGCGTATCTGCCTTCGCGACGACCGAATAGTGATGAGGAAATGGCTGCATGAGACGTGATCTCCGTCTGTGTGGTCACTTCGTGCGAACGAGCACACCTGTCAATTCGGTGCCAGGCGCCACCGTGTTGAAGACGGTCCCGTACTTCTTCACGTTGTCGTGCAGCAGCTCCAAACGCCGGTCAGGCTCGTCGGTGTCCACCACGATCTCGTAGTCGATACGTTCCATCCGCGGCGGGACGTCCTGACGGACGCCGTGCACGCGGATCTCAACGCCGCGCAATGAGAACTTCAGCATCGGCACCACGCGTTCAATGCCCTTGATCATGCAGGCGGAGAGTGCGGCGAGCAGGAGTTCAGCCGGGTTCAGTGCATCGCGTCGACCAGCCAGCGCGGTGTCGAGCGTCAGCGTGGCCTCCTTGCACGTCGCGACGCTGCCAGAGGCGTCAACGCGCCGGGCCGTCACGAAGAACTCAAGCTTCGTCGTCACCGATGTCTCGCTCCGGCTAAACCGTCAGGCGACCGAACGCTCCCAACCCTGTCCCTGTCCGACTGCGCGGGCGAGCTGCGCCCTCGAGAGGTACCTTCCTCGGGAGACCACGGATTCGTTCACCAGAATCAGCGGCAAGCAGCGGTCTCCCTCGGAGGACAAGATCTGCTGAACCGCCGGGCGCTTGGTGACTTCCTCGGGGGCGGTCGAGGGATCGAACTGCTCGACGAGGGCGCCTGTCGTTTCGAGCCAGTCGAGGTTGGCCTCGAATTTTTCGAAGTCAGGATCCTGAAGGATGCCGATCATCCCGGTGATCGGCCTTGGCACGCGACGGAAAACGGTCACGAAGGTCATGGCTTCCTCCGATCAGTGCGCGGCGGCCGGCGCGGGGAACCAGTGCCGTGTTCGATTGCATACCGAACAGACCGACAACATCACCGGCACTTCGATGAGCACGCCGACCACGGTGGCGAGCGCCGCCCCGGACTCCGGTCCGAAGAGCGCAATCGCCGTGGCCACGGCGAGCTCGAAGAAATTGCTGGCGCCAATGAGTGCGCCTGGCGCCGCGACGGCGTACTCGACCTTGAACAGGCGCATCAATCCGTACGTCAACGAGGAGTTGAAATAGACCTGGATCAGGATGGGCACCGCGATCAGTGCCACGTGGAGCGTCTTGGTCGTAATGTTCTCGGCCTGGAACGCGAAGATCAGCACCAGCGTGGCGAGCAGGGCCGCCATGCTGACAGGGGCGAACCGCGGCAGGAGGACATTCTCGAACCACGCGCGGCCCTTCGTCCGTATGAACCAGCGCCTGAGCAACATGCCGGCCGTGAGCGGGACGACGATGAAGACCAGCACCGAGTAGAGCAGCACCTGGAAGGGGACGTGGAGCGAGGAGGCTCCGCTGACGAGGAACGTCACGATCGGCGCGAACAGCACCAGCATCAGCAGGTCGTTGACCGACACCTGGACCAGCGTGTAGGCGGGATCGCCGTCGGTCAGATAGCTCCAGACGAACACCATCGCCGTGCAGGGGGCGGCGGCGAGAATGATGCTGCCGGCGATGTACTGGTCGGCATCGGCGGGCAGAATCCACGGGCTGAACACGTAGCGGAAGAACAGCCAGGCGATCGCGGCCATCGAGAACGGCTTCACCAGCCAGTTCACGAACAGCGTGACGAACAGACCGCGCGGGCGACGCCCGACGTTGCGAATCGAGCCGAAGTCGACCTTCATCATCATCGGCGTGATCATCAGCCAGATGAGGATCGCGATCGGCACGTTGATCTGACTGCCCGCGCCGAACTCCAGGCCTCGCAGCCCCTGCATCATCGCCGGTACGGTCAGGCCCAGCCCCACGCCGACGGCCATGCACAGGCCCACCCAGAGACTCAGGTACCGCTCAAAGACGTTCAGCCGCTTCGGCGACGACACACGAGTGGTCGGTGCGGAAGACGGAATCGATGTAACGGCGTGATTCATCGCCCACCTCACGCGCCAACCGGATCCGCGGCGGGGACGTCGGCGTGCCACGGTTCGAGCGCGGCACGTGTCCCGTGGGCTGCCAGCTCGCCGAGATGAACGGCTTCATGCCTGCGTCGCGCACGCAGCACGGGGTCGGTCACCGCGAGCGGCGTCAGGCTCTGGTTGACTACCCACGCAAACGGTGTGATGTCGGCGCGTGCCAAGTCATGTTCGAGCTGCATCGCCTCGTGAATCGGCGTGGCCTCGGGCAGCGTGACGAGCAGGACCATCGTGAACTGCGGGTCTCGCAGGCGTGGCAGCAGCCGCTGCACCGCGTCCGGGGTCCCACTGGCCTTCCGCAATACCTCGCGGTGATACGCCTCGGCCGCGTCCAGCAGCAGCAACGTGTGGCCGGTCGGCGCCGTGTCGATGACGACGAACTGGTCCTCACCCTGTGCGACGGTGTCAGCGAAAGCGCGGAAGACCGCGATCTCCTCGGTGCACGGCGAGCGCAGATCCTCCTCGAGCAGCGCACGGCCCTGCGCATCGAGTCCCTGGCCGGCTGTCGCGAGCACCTCCTCGGTGTAGCGCCGCGTCTCGGCAGCCGGATCGATGCGCGCGACGTGCAGCGTCGCAGGCCGTTCCCGGGCGGCTGCATCCACGTGCGCGGCGGGGTCGGTCGTGGTCAGCACCACGAGGCGGCCTGCGCGTGCCAACTGCGTGGCGATACGCACGGCAAGCGTCGTCTTGCCGACGCCGCCTTTCCCCATCGTCATCACCACACCCTTCCCGCGCGCCGCGATCTGCGCGACGAGCTCGTTCAGTGTCTCGCCGTGCTCAACAGGGTCCGCGGCGACTTCGACACGTGTGGGGCCTGGACTTCCGCCGGTTCCGATCTGCCGGAGCGCATCGACGCCGATCAGGCCGAACGGCAGGAGCGGTACATCGGTGCGCGGAAGGCTGCGGAGGCCGGCGGGCATGTCGTCGAGCGCCGCACGGCCGCGCGCCTCCAGGGCCGCGGCAATGGCATCGCCCGTGTTCGGCGCGTGGAAGACACCGTTGAGAATCAGCTGCACATTCCGAATCCCAAGCTGGTGGAGCTCGTTGCGCGTGCGTTCCGCCTCGGCGAGCGATGGCGCATCCGGACGCGCCACCAGGACGAGGGTTGTCTGTGTCTCATCGCGCAACGCCGCGTGTGAGGCGGCATAGAGCGACTGTTGCGCCTTGAGACCCGACAGCGGTCCGAGACACGACGTGCCGCCCACGTTGGTATCGATGAAGGTGGACCACGCCGCCGGCAACTCGAGGAGGCGGAGTGTGTGGCCAGTCGGCGCCGTGTCGAAGATCACGTGGTCGAAGGCCGACGTGGCGTTCGCGTCGCCGAGGAGTTTCGAGAACTCATCGAATGCGGCGATCTCGACGGTGCATGCGCCCGACAACTGCTCTTCGATGCTGGTCACAGCGGCGGCTGGCAGCACCCCGCGATAGGGACCAACGACGCGCTCTCGATACGCACGTGCGGCCTGCTCTGGGTCGATGTTGAGCGCGGACAAGCCAGGAACGCCCGGCAGGGCCTTCGGAACCGAGTCCAGCGTGACGCCGAGGACTTCGTCGAGATTCGAGGCCGGATCGGTTGAGACGAGCAGCACACGCGTGCCAGCATCCGCTAGGCGAATCGCGGTCGCGCAGGCGAGCGACGTCTTGCCGACCCCGCCCTTGCCGGTGAAGAACAGAATGCGCGTCGGGGCAAACGGTAAGGCACCCATTAGCAGCAACCCGATCCGGGCGTACAACACTCTTCCGACAGGCGAATCCGCGGCTTGGTCGGCGAGGCGCTCGCGGCGAGCCCGGCTGCGCGCGCCAGCGCCTCCCGTCGTGGATACGCGCCGTGGCCGAGCTCCTCACCATTGACGAGCACGATCGGCAGACACGTCGTGCCCTCGCGCTGCATGAGATCCAGCACATGCGTGTTCGAGACGAATGGCTGCGGATCCTGGGAAAGGTTGTGCCGCACGACGGTCACGCCCTGAGCGGTCAGCCACTCGACATCGGCCGCGAACGCGGCAAGCAGCGGATCCACACTTGGACCACACACCCCGGTCGAGCAACACATGGGCGGGTCGAAGACATCGATATGCGTCATATGAAACCCCTTCCTACACGGCCTCGAGGAGTGCCTTCAACCGCTTCAACGCCGACGGGACGATGCAGTAGCCGACGCGCGGACCGTTCTCGTTCGCTTGAACGAGCCCGGCGCCACGCAGGATGCGGAGATGCTCCGACACCGTTGACTGCGCCAGCGGCAATTCGTCCACGATGTGACTGCACATCCGGGCCTCTTTCTTGGCGAGCATCCGCAGGATCCTCACCCGCGTGGGATGGGCAATCGCCTTGGCAAACGCGGCGAGCTCGTCGTCGGCGGCTGGTCCATCGACCGGAACGGTCAGCAGCTCCACGGTTTGCCCCTCGGGTGCGCAGCAGACCGGCTCGTCGGACTCGCAAGCCGGAGTGTTGGGAATGGTCTTGGTAGTCATCGTTAATCGTCGATTAACGATATCACTGCCAAAGACCTGGCGTCAACTCCTGTAAGTCATTGATTGGATGAGGCGTTAGGGGCGGCCTTCAGCGGTGCTCGTTGGTAGGGGCAGTCCGGGGAGAGGGCTCGCTTCCTGCTCGCTCAGAAGGCTCCTGACAAGTGCCGCACTGATCCGTGCGGGCTTCGTAGC
Source organism: Acidobacteria bacterium SCN 69-37 (assembly GCA_001724025.1). Lineage (GTDB taxonomy): Bacteria > Acidobacteriota > Vicinamibacteria > Vicinamibacterales > SCN-69-37 > SCN-69-37. Next base: position 98,248 of record MEDJ01000019.1, read on the forward strand.
TGATGATGCCTCCACGTCGGTCGAGTGCGATTCGGCAACACTCGTCCAACGCCGTGCGCAGGTGCAATCGAGCACGCTGGACGCGGCTCTTCATCCCGGACACCGAGAGCCCAAACCTTTCGGCGGCTTCGACCTGGGTGACGCCCTCGAACTCGACGAGACGCAAAGCTTCCTGGTCAGCGGACCCCAGCGTGCTGATGAGAGGCTTCAAGCAGGCGCTGAGTTCCTGTAATGCGCTGCCGTCGGCATCGTCATCCGGCGCGTCCGCGATCTGCGGAGCGAAATCGACCGGCGCCCCCGCCGGCACCTCTCGCGTATGCGACGGTGCGCGGTAGTAGTCGGCGATGACTCGGCGGGTCGTCTGATAGACCCACGCGTGGAGCCGGTCCGAATCGCGAAGCGTCGGCAATGCGCGGTGCACCTGAAGGAACACCCGCTGCACGATGTCATCGACGTCGGCCGGCTGCCGAACGCGCCGGCCGACGAACCCACGAATATTGGCGCGCAGCTCAGTCCACACGCCTTCCGTGCTCAGCGACACGTCGGGCATTCTACGTCACCCGTTGCTCCCTGTTGCGCGGGGCTTGGTCGCCCGGATCAGCGCTGACGCCACGAGCGTTTCGGCACCCGGCGACCAGCCTTGCACCAGCGCATCGCTGTTGGTCTTCAGATCCACGCGAATGCTCTCGAATCCGGCACCACGAAGCATCCCTTTGACGTCAGCGATGAGTGCGGCGCCGGAGACGCAACCTGCGTACGCGTCGAGATCGTTGCGGACCGCCGCTGGAATCTCCCTGAGCGCGACGATGTCGGAGATCGCCAAGCGCCCGCCTGGGGCGAGCACACGGTACGCCTCGCGGAAGACGGCTGGCTTGTCGGTTGACAGATTGATCACGCAGTTCGACATGATCACGTCGACGGTCTCATCCGCCACTGGCAGGTGCTCGATCTCTCCGAGCCGGAACTCGACGTTGCGCAGGTCGGTCTTCAAAATGTTCCCACGCGCCTTCGTGATCATCTCGGGCGTCATATCCACGCCAATCACGGAGCCCGACGTACCTACCTGCCGGGCCGCGAGGAACGCATCGAAGCCGGCACCGCTTCCGAGGTCGAGGACTCGCTCGCCAGGCTGCAGTTCGGCGATAGCCTGCGGGTTGCCGCATCCCAGGCCCAGATCCGATCCTTCAGGGGCGCTCTGCCGTTCATCCTCCGAATAGCCGAGGGCACTCGAATTCGGCTGTTCGCCCGGGCCACAACAGCCCGAGGTGCCGCAGCAACCCGAGGTTCGCTGTTCTGATGCGATCCGCCCATACGTCTCTCGAACTGCAGCCTTTACCGTCTCGGTGTCCACGCTCGTCATCACGTCCTCCTGGCGATCTCCGTCGCTCCTGCCTGTATAGACGGGGCCCCTTCCGAAAGGACGCACGGTCGTGCCCAATCGCCACATCCCTGCTCGACCGTTTGCGTCCCACAGCAAACCTCCCCGTCATACGGATCAGAACGCTGGTGATCGACCTCGCCGGCCACAGCCAGGAGGCACTCAAGATGGACACCACTCGGACACAAACGACAGATCGCGGGACGACCGACACGTCACTTGCAGCGAGAGGCACTCCAAGCACCTGTTGCGGGGGATCCGCACCGTCAGGGGCGAATGCCTGCTGCGCGCTCGATGCGGACGTGAAGTCCGCGGGCGGCACGGGATGCGGCTGCGGGTCGGTTACGGCATCGCCGGCCGCCAAGAAGGCTGCGTGCTGCGGGTGATGCCGTAGCGTGCAGTTGTCTCCGCGACGTCGATGCTGGCAAGGTTCTGAGGATTTCGCCGACGTGCCGAGTGGCTGATGGCGGCGGTTTGCTATGGTCGCCAGACATCAGAGAACGGGCCTGAAATTGACGATTTCAGGCCCGTTTTCTGTTGGTAGCTTGGTTGGCGTTGGCTGCCGATTGCTGCTCCTCGGACCGAGTTTGGGCACACTGCCGGACACACTGGAGCCGACGCCACTGTGTGCCTACTAAGCACACATTGTGCTACGCTAGATCGCAGTGAAGTTCTTCGATTGGGATGATGCGAAGAACGCGAAGCTCAGGGCGGAGCGCGGCATCGGGTTTGAGGAGATCGTCTTCCACATCGAGCGTGGCGACGCGCTCGACATCCTGGAACACCCGAATCCCGACCGTTACGCCGGCCAGCGCATCTTCGTCGTCCGGCGCGAGGACTACGTGTACCTCGTGCCGTTCGTCGAGGATGAGCAGACGGTCTTCCTAAAGACGATAATCCCGAGCCGGAAGGCGACGAAGCAGTACCTCGGTGAGGAGTCCGACGATGAAGCTTGATGCCGACGAGAAGGAGTTGCTTGGCTCCGTCGAGCGTGGCGAATGGAAGTCCGCCAAGGGCGGCAAGCGCGAGCGCGCCCGGTACTCCCGTTACGCGAAGGCCACGTTCCGCAAGGATCGACGGCTGAACATCCGGTTGTCGAGCAAGGATCTGGAGGCGATCCAGAAGCGGGCGCTGGCAGAGGGCTTGCCGTATCAGACGTTGATCTCGAGCCTGCTACACAAGTACGCGTCGGGGCGCCTAAAGGAAGTCTGACTTCACGGTGTCTGGGCTGTCTCAAGTGCCTCGTGCTTTCTCTTGGTCAACAGTGCCGGGCTCGTCGCGGCCTGTTCCACCATAGTCACCGTTTCGAAAGCGTTGCATCGCCGCTTCGGCTATCACATCGAATCGCCCCTTAATAATGGCGCGGACGGCCTCAGTATTGAAGCGGTCGCCATTCGGCGCCATGAACTCCTCCAGCGAGATCATCCTCGACGGATGTGCCCGGTGGAACGACTTCAGGATCGAGTCCAGGCGCTCGCCTGTCACCTGAATCACAGCAGATAACCGATCGAGCGCGTCGGCTGTCATGACTGTGAGCGGCCACACTTTCGGATGGCCTACCTTCAGTCGTGGTTCCATGGAACGCAGGAAACGATCGGACAATACACGCATGACGGGACCGGCGTTGATGATCGGGTCCTGAACAACCAACACGGGATATATGTCCTCCACTGCGCGAAGGCCTCGAATGGAACTCTTCGCGGTTTGATTGAACCATACGGCCTCGATTCCGCTGCGGAGCTGATAGAGTCCTCCGTGCTTGACGTGCCCGAATTTCTGCGTCAGCCCCCTGAAGAACGCGGCTGGCTCCCCAGAGTACTTGTCGCCAGACTTGATGAATGTCCCCTTGCATTCGATCACGATGGCCGCGCCATCTCGAACAGCGACGGCATCCCAGAGCTCTTCGTTTGAAGATTCGTCGAGCGGGTTGGGGACAAAGAACCAGTTTCTGGCCCGAAATATTTTGTCGAGACGGTCGAGGCAATAGGCCTCGAACGCGGACCCCCATGTACTGGTGAATTGCTTGCGACGCGCCATTGTGTCGAGCGCATTCATCACGCTCCAGAAGGCGTGCGCGCCGAGTCGCTCTACCAAGAGCGCGACGTCAATGCATAGCGCGTCTCCGTTGGGCATGATCCAGAGCGGCGAGGCGCGGAACGGAGTCAAGTCGAACAGCGTCGTGCGGGAAAAACTCTCGATCTTGAGCCTGTCAGGCAGTTCGGCGAACGGCGTACTAAGCGAGGCTAGCGCCTGAAGCAGCACTTCCTTCGATATCGTCTCGTGTGGCTGATCAGGGTTTAGATAGCCGCGTGACCGATCCGCCATCAGTTGCTTGAAGGTCACGGCAGACCAGAATGAGAACAGAAGGAAGCTGAGATCCAGCCAAGCTTCCATGCTGAACCCTGTTGTGAACAATGCGATGCGTTCGAGTCGTTCGAGATCCGCAGGATCCGCTGCGGCGGCCGGGAGCCTGCGGGTGAATAGGTCATGGACGCGAGGCCACGAAATCTCGATCGCTGGGGGATTTTCGGTCTCGTGCATTGGCCCCATCTGCGTTGCCAACCAGAGCGCAGTGGCTTTCTTGGACGGCGGCTCCTCGACACGGAACAGCCCATTCGTGAGAAACAACAAGTCGCCGATCACGTCGAAGTCGTCCCGCGTTTGAAGACGATTCCCGCCATCCGCGCGGCCCCAGGTGGCAACCAAACGAGTGACAAACAGGAGCTGCGTCCGATGCAACAACGGTCGATTCAGCAGTGATGCGGCACCGAACTGTGCCTGAAGAGTGCGAAGCAACTTCTCGCTGATGACCTCGCGAATCAACCAGGTCTGCACATCGCGAACCGGCTCGACGTTGTTGGTGAATTCCGTCTCGATCGTCGCGGACGACAGGAGCAGATTCAGAAACCCGAGAAAGTGCAGAGCCTCGTCGCGGTTCAACGTCGAGGCAAGCCCCGATAGCTCGGCGTAGTCGACGCTGCGACCGGGGAAGACCTCCTCCGGGGAAATGAAGGTTCTGATGATCTGCGGCACGAAGTCACCTTGTTTCGTTCGACGATAGCCCGCACACTTCAAGGGAGTTTGGCACGGTAGCCCCTCTCAAGGACGGACCCAGAACAGATCCGCCGACGCTGTGGTCGTGACGAGCGCTCGTCGCTGCCGTTCGATTGCTAACCGGCAAAAAGTCGACTCAGCCACTTCCAGAGTCGCCGCCACCTGCCGACGGAGTAGGGTTTGGCGTAGTAGGAGCGACGCCGCTCCTGCTCCTGTGCGCGACCGGCGGCGATCTGTTCGGATGACCATGCCTCGCCCCAAACGACTTCGCCATTGCGGAACCAATAGTGCGAACGACAGCCTTGCTGCCAGTTGCCAACGGAAGGCCACAGGCTGGGTCCCTGGGGATCCTCTTCAACCGACCATTCCGTGGGTCCAAGTGGAGTGCGGATCTTTGCACCGCATCCGCACGCGCACAGATGCGCCGCCGTAAGGAACTCTTCGGAGACGTACAGAATGCCCGGCTGCAGCTCCTTGGGCATGTAGTGGACCCGCTGCAGGACGAACTTCACGGCAATTCCGATTCACTGCTGATTTTCATATCGCCGATGCCAAACAACAGATTGTAGAGGGGCGTTTCCTCGAAGTAGAAGCCGCGCAGCTGCTTGAACCTGATGACCGCAAGGCAGGCGTTGAGTGCATTCAGTTCAGCAATCTGAATGTTCGCCCGATAGACGTCGTCCGGCCGGTCGGCGAGATCGACCAACTGCTTGTCCCGAACGATCTGCGCATTGGCGGCGGAGAAATACGTAACGCGCACCATGCCATTCAGAGCGCCACGTTTTCGGTTGAGGCCCATGCCGACATCGATGAAAGGGATCTTCTTCGCGATGAGAGCGTCGATGATCCCCGCGCGAGCAGAACCCTTGTCGACGCAGACGAATGCGAACGTGACTCCGTCGAGGTCATCGGCTGATTGCGGATCGATGAATTTGGGCGCTGTTGACAGACCGTGACGAAAATTCTCATAGCGAGCCTGGTAAACGACACTCTTGTGCTTGCCGAACTCTGCTTCCTCGACGCGACCGGGAGAGCGAAATGCGTTATGCACGTAGTAGAAATCCAGATCGAACGAGCGAATCTCGCGCACCGGAGTCTTGACGATGAAGTCCAGCACGTAGGCACCCGTGCCGCCGAGACCAATCACGGCGATGATGTCGTCCTTGAACCTCGCGACGAGATCCGTGATTTCCGCTCTGCTCGTCAGCGTGTCATGGAACCTAAAAATGCTATCGGGCGCCACCTGTTCAACCGAGCGAAACGTGTAGGGGTTGGCGCCGTGCCTTTCAATGGCTGGACCGGAAATAATGGCGACGTAACTCTCGATCTTGTCGAAGAAATCAGCAAATGCTCCGGTCGCCTTCGGTTTGTTGGAGAAGGACCGCTGAACGACCACGTCGTTACAGGCGTCGCTTAGAGTGACCTGACAAGTACCGCCGCCGAGATTCGGGATCGGATTCCCATCGAGACCGTGCGGCACGGATCCGGCGAAGAAGACCTGATGGTCATCCTGCCTGACTCGATCCAGATCGAGGAACACGAGTTTCGCAACCAGAGCGCCAGTCTGAAGTGCGCCGGCCGCGTCGAGATACGGAATGTCGCGCACGACGAGATGGTTCGTGTCGAACGCGACCGCGTGGCCCTTTTCGACGAGCCGGCGGAGGTCGTCGTTACGACTGACCAGTCTCTGAAACATTGAAGATCATCCCGTCCTTCACCTTGACCGACCCGCCGGGCGAGAGGATGCCCTCCGGCTTGTTGCCGTGACCCCGGGTGTACGTCACGGCGTACGTGATCTCCGGGTGCTGAGCGTAGTCAGGGACCTCCAGAGTGACGACCTCCGCGTAAGTGATCTCCTCCTTCGGCCACTCGTGCGGCGTGCCTTCCACAATGATCGTGACTGTCTTCTTGTCGGCTGCCATGGGCTGTTCTCCCTTGAGATCCACCATCGCATTTTTGCGATGTCTTTGTCAACGCAATTTTGCGATATTCAGCTGGACCATTGAGCGGCCTGAGAGGCACACAGGTCTGTGGTGCGGGGCGGTGAATCGGCGACTCGGGCGCGGTGTAGGCCGCCTATCCGTTTAGTTAAAGGCGGTGAGCACAGCACGCTCGGCTTCGGCTGGCGGGATTCTCTCCTGCTCGAGCATCCATGGCCCTGCCACGACCGCGTTCAAAGCCTCTCGCTCGACATCGGTCAGATGCGAGTGGCGGGCGGATGCGTCTCGTTGACCCGGTAACGCAAGATGCCTCCATCGACACCAGGCGGTGTGGTCCATCAGCAGGCTTCGGACTTGCGGAAAGCTTGATCGGAGCCCCGAGAGAATGCCGTACCCGGCTTCATCGCAATCACCCCAATAGACGATCTGAGTCGACGCCATCCAACGGCACGCCGGGAGTATCGATGCCGCCTTGCCTGACCCAAAGATGGCTAACGTGCGAGGGATCTCGGGCAGGCACAGAAACACGTCCCGATTCTCGACTACGAGTACACGCTCCGGGACCCATGAGATATTCGCAAAACTTGGCGCCGGCACGGAGCAATCATCGACTGGCCAGCCGACGCGTTCCCGAAGCCGCTGATCCAAGAAGCGAAAGCGAACCGGCGCCGGATCTGCCAAAAGGTGAAAGCGCTCGGCGAACGTCGCGCCCTCTACGTTGACGCGATCGCCCAGCACCACATCGAGCAGCTCGCGAAGAATCCCGGCGTGTTCTTCAACGAACTTCGTCCCAGCTGGCAGCGGTATCTGGCGCGCGAAACACCGTGGCGTTGGATTGGCATCAAAGTATGCGCAGACAGCAACCAGAGCTGGCCACTCTTCAAGGTAGTCAACGATACGGTGCGCTCTCGCGCGCACCCATGGCTCCAGCGCCGGACACGACTCCCGCGCTCTACGAACCGCGTCGTGGAACGCTTCAAACTCGCGCGAGCGGCCCAAAGCCGCCGCCATGTCATCGGCTGACCCAAATGTGATTCGCATCGGCCAGCGTTGACGTCCCCACTTGCGCGTTTGAATTTCCTGCCATTCGATTTGCCATTCATGATGGGTCGCCGCCAACGCCTCGATGTCGCGCTTCAATTCCGCAAAGTCGGCGGTGGTCCGGGGACGGCCGAACGGAATCTGCAGAGGAAACAGACTCTCGCCAGCTGCCTCCGCGCGCAGGACAGCTGGCCACCTGCTTAGCGCTCCTTCGAGAATATCTTCTGGCTTTAGCATGCAGACCTTGCGGGCCCTTAGGCAGGAGACGCTGGCGATGGCGGGGACTGCAACGCTTCTGACTGCAGGCCGTTGGCTTCAGGTCCAGCCTCAACTTGCTCCCGAGTCAGCGCAATCAGCCGCGAACTGTTCCCTGACGGGTTCGAAGCCAAGTGAATCGTGCGAACAAACGGCACGGCGAGCTTCGCTTTCGCGTCGAATGGTCCGACGATGAGCAGCTGGAATCCAAGCTGAGAGAACAGCTGCATCGCGCGAGTGGAATTCGATTCGTCCGTGCGCGAGAACGCTTCATCAATAACCACGAGGCGGAAGTTGGGAGCGTCCTGAGCAGCCGTGGACAGACCGTACTGCGCGGACAAAGCCGATGCGAGAATCGTGAAGGCGAGCTTCGCCTTTTGTCCTCCAGATTTGCCCGTCGTCGCGGCGTAGTAGTTGACCTCGACGTCGTCCGACCTACGCAACTCTCGGACGCCAGCGGCAAACCATGTACGAACGTCCGTCACGCGTTGCGTCCCCTCAGGATCGCGTTGGAACTGTTCCAGGAGCAGGCGGACACGCTCGAAGATTCGCAGGCGCTCATCCGGTGCCGGCGCGATGCCATGTTCAAAACAGTCGCGCAAAGACCGGCGAAACTCAGCGACCTCATGTCCAGGGCGGCTCACCAACCGCAGTTGGACGTATGTGTCGTCGGCGTAATCGATACCGCGTAGAGCCTCATTGATCTCCTCTATTCGGCCCTCGATCGCCTCCTGATGCTCCTCAAGACGGCGATTGAGCATCAACAGGTCACCTACGAGGTTTTCGTTCAGGTAGTGTTCGAACCGTTCCCTATGACGCGGTAGGTCTTCCTCCTCGATGCGATGAAGTACGGCGGCGAAACTGTCGGCGTAGGCGCGGCCCACTTCAAGCGTTTGGCGGAAGTCAGGAAACTGACCTAGGAATTCGCTCATGCCCGCGACCATCTTCTCGACGGCTTCGTTCACTCGACGCTGTTCATTGCTGATGCGCCCCTGCAGGCTCTGATGGGCGGAATGTGTGAGCTGATCGGCGTTCTCGAGTGTGAGGGGAGGCAGGCCTGCGGTGATATCGGCAAAGGCCGCCTCCAACCCGTCGTGATCGAAGCCGCTCAAGTCAGCAAGTTGCTGCTCACGGTCGGAGGTGCGACGTTGACAAGCTTCCAGCCGGTCGCGCACACGTCCGAGTTCCCCGTCGCGTTCACGCAGGTCATCCTCCCCGGCCTGGATGGCAGTATCAATATTCCGCAACCGTTCCTGGAGAGCTCGAAGTTCTTTCGAGCTCCGCTCTAAGAGGTCTTGCTCGGTCCGTAACCGCATGACCTCGTGGAGCCAGTGCTCAGGATCTATCTCAATAAAATCACGGATCGCCAACAGCTCGCGGGCGGCGCTCGCACGTTCCCGCGCTGCGCCCGCGCTCCGACCTGCCGCTGTGGCGGCGTTGGCTTCGGCTAGGGCTCGTTCTTCCGCTTCGCGAATCTGAAGGCGGAGGGCGGCGATCTTGCGGTCCGTCGACCAGCCGAGAATTCTGGCACTGTAATCGTCGACGCGCCTGCCATCATCCTTGACATGCCGAGTGCCTTCACGAATTAGGCCCTCGCGCGTGAGACCGCGGTCCACGCCTTCGAGTTCCACAATTGACGCGCAACATCGATGATTAAATCGGCGCACTAGCTCATTCGCCACCCATAGATGCAGCGGATGGTCTATCCGAAATTCAAGCCGCCCCGGCACGCGATCGTTCGACAAGCTCGGTGGTCCGACATGTTGATCCGGCACACGATGAAAGGTGAGACGCAGGCCGAGCAGCGTGGAGTTCACGAACTGGGCCGCCGGCCTGTACAAATGTTCAGGGACCAAGAGGGACAACCCAAAGCCGCGAAGTAGGCGTTCAATCGCGCCGGTCCAATCCTCGTACGTGTTTCGAACCTCTATCAGCTCACCCGCGAAAGGCATCGCCTCAGTGCCCACCCCGACTACCTGCGCGATGCGGGCACGAACTGCCAGAAACTCTCGAGGAATATTCACGCGATGGCGTTCGACACTTTCGAGTTCGGCGGCCTTTTCAACGCGTACCTCAAGTGCCAATTCCTGAGCGTGTCGTCTGGCGGCACGCAGCTCGTCCGCCTCGCTCGCCGCGACGCTTTCCACGCGCTCGCGTTCCTCCCATCCAACGCGAGCACCGACGAAAGCTGCGGCGTCAGCCAATGAAGAAATCGCGGCAAGCAGCTGCGCCGCAGGTTCGACACGCGTGCGGCGATGCTGCGCGTTCAGTCGCGCTTGTTCGGCGTGGTGCAGTTCGCGCTCGATGGCTTGGAGGCGCGGCCCAACGTCAGTCTGTGCGATAGCGGCATTGACATCGTCGCGTTCACGTCGGTGGTCGGCTAGACGCGAAGCGACCATTGCGCGCGCGGCCTCTGACGATGCGACCACGGTCGCGAGTTCAATGGCATGGGCTCGAAGCAGTGCCAAGTGGCGGCTCGCGAAGTAGGGGATTGCAAGCTCCTGCAGCTGTCTCCAGACCTCGATCCGCTGCTCACCGTCGGAGATGCGACGACCGCGTTCGGCTACGGGACCGAGTAGGGCAATCTGACGTTCAGCGCGCTCGATCGCTGCCCAGCAATCGAGGAGCGTCCTGTAATGGGGCTGGACGGTATCGCGGATAAACGAGAATGTGTCAGCGGCCGGCAACATGAACTGCCGAACGAATGCGTCGATGTCGCTGACCTCCTTCATGCCGATCGCCCGGTTGAACACTTCAAGCGCCTTGTCGCCTGGAATATGCAGCAGACTGCGCATCCTTTCCGCGTAGGCGGCGAAGCTGTCCTCGACCTGCCAACCATTACGGCGGGCCGCCCGTCGGATTTCACTCGTGTTGGTATGTCCTTCGATCAGGTCGCTCAAACTTCGGCGACCTTGCGCCACCGCGTAAACCTCGCGAACCTGCTCTTCGTGCTCCCAAAGGACCTGTGCAAGCGTCGCTGAAAGCTGACGCTGACCGTCCGTGAACACCGCCGCGATTGCGCTGAGGGCCCCGGCCTCGCGAAGATGCTGCGTCGTAGGAGCAGTTGAATCGACGGTGCTGGAGCTCGCCCAAGCGCCTCGAACATACGAACGCCGCGTGCGATCGCGCCCGCCTGGGCGACGACCGTCGCCGGACGCATCGTTGTAGTTCAGGATCCGGGGTGGTACGAGCAACGTTCGTAACGCATCGATGGCGGTGGACTTTCCTGAGCCATTGTCGCCGACGAGCAAAGCCCAGCCACCACGCGGCTCAAGCGTCTGCGCTTGGCCATGGAAGGTCCCCCAATTCCACAGTTCCAGCCGCTCCAGTCGAAAGCCGGACTCCATGTGGGGACGAGTGTCCTCAAACTCCTCGTTCGACATGATTCGTGAGCCGGCTTCTCACTTCCTCCAGTTCCGCGGGGCCGAAACGAGCTTTCAGGATTCGCATTACCTCGAAGGTCTCTGCCTCCGGGGGTCCAAAGGCTCTCAGAAACGCCAACTCCTCGAGGCGGCCGATGGCAGTATCGATTCTCCTGATATCTCGAATCTGGTTATTCGTTTCACGCACGAACTGGCTGACCAGCTCACGCAGTTGCTGCCGCGTCAGAACCAGCCTAGTTGAGTCTCCGGCGGACGCATCGAAACGGGCCAGTTCTTCGCGCAAGCAGACCAGGAGCAGAGTAGCCGTGTATCCGAGTGACTGTCGGCGGCCGATTCGCGGCACCGACTCCCCACCCTCGACTTCGATTTGGCGCAAGAATGCATAGCCCTCAGCTTCATCGACTACGACCTCCTGCCCAATCTGCCGAAAGTAGTGCGCGATTGCGTCACGCTCTCCTCGCAGCGCCTCCCACAGCGACTCATCTTCTCGGTAGATTGGTTCGAGTAGTAGTCGGGCCAAGACAAACGAGCGCGACGCGAACAGTGAGTGTGTATCCATGAGTAGCCCTACTGCGCACGTGTAAACAGGACTTCAGGCACCCGCCACAGCTCGTCCAAACCGGCTCCAGTCACGATCTGCACCTCGGCAAACTGGTCACCCGGGACGTAGTGTTGCGCATCCTGCATGGCGACGACGAGATAGCCCACAACTTCCAGGATGCCTTCGCGCGGTGGGAATCGTTGGAGAACCTGCGACAGCAGAACGGACTCTGTGGCTACGAGGCATGAACGCACTTGCTCGCGAAGCCTGGTCAGATTCAAATCCACCAACGCACGAAAGCGGTTCACCATTTCCCAATCCAGTCCCTGAGCGGCAAATGTGAGGTCGTCTGTAACCTGACCCGCTGCGTCGGGCTGCCAGAACGGTCGACTGAACGTGGTAAACGCTTCCGGCGGCCCAGCAAGATTGAAGAAATCATCCTCAGGCGGCGGCGAAGCGCGACAGACGAGCGCTAACCGCTGCGTCTCTCGTATTAACTCACGAAGACGCCTATCCTCGCCTGTGGCTGCACTCTCAAGCGCTCGTCGCAACGTCGCCGCCATTCGCTCGTTCGAGCGCACGACCCGCTCTCCTTCGACCAGCAGTCGGCTTGAGAGTCGGTCGAGGAGCCGATTGGCTCGTAACCCTTCGTCGATCGCGTCCATCCGGTACACTTGACGCGTCAACTCTCGCCATCGTTGTTGCCGTTCGGGCGACGACAGCAAGTTCCAGAACGCGTAGAAGCTTTGACCTTGAGACGAATCCTTCAGCGCGGCGTGAGTGTCAAGAAGCTGACCGACAATGCGGCCCTTTGTGGCCCCAGGCTTGGTCTGAGCCTCCGCTAGTGCCCGCGCGACGTCCTTGAAGTTCTCCTCAAGCTGCCGAAAGTCGCCGGCGAGTCCGCGTGCCAGATCAAGGGCGTTCGCGAATCGTTCAGTCAACTGAACGGCCGTATAGGCCTCGGCAGTGTGAGTCTGTTCGATGGAGTCGATCTGCGCCTGTAGGGCAGCCTGCTGCGCGCGTAAAGCTGCCACGCGTCGGCTTGCATCGGGCGTCGAGAACAAGACGATCTCTTCGAGTTGACGGAAGATCAGCTCCAGTCGAGATTCGGCACCGACAAACGGCCGCGCCTGTAAGTCCTCTAACCACTGCATCGCGCGCTCTGCGGCCGTGGTGAGCTCGAAGACAGGTTCCTCTGCTTCATTGCTATATAGCTTCTTGAGGAGCAGTTGCTCGTTGCCGCACCAGGCGGCCAGGTATTCGGCTGCGGTCTGAGCGTACGCACCTGGCCTTTGAGCACGAGCCTCGTCGAGAAAATTGTCCAAGCGAGCGCGGAGGTGCGATTCCGGGACGGCTATTGCGTGATGCTCTTTGAAGGCTCGGTGGAGGAAGGTTAGCGTGAGCGCAGCATTCGGACTCCGCAGCAGCCGGACCGCGGCATGGTCCATCAGTCTTTGCGTCTCGATAAAATCCCACGCTGTGTTCATAGAGCCACGTTGAAACAGTTAGCCAACTCGCGCGACCTGCCATCGCGATTGCCCCAGACCCTTCTCGACTTCTATGCAGCCAGGCAAGCGTTCGGTCAGGTCACGGATATGCGTAATGATGCCGACCATCCTTCCGCCGCTCCTGAGCGATTCGATCGCGTCCGTGACGATTTCAAGCGCTTCAACGTCCAACGTGCCGAACCCTTCGTCGATGAAGAGGCTGTCGATTTGAACGGCACCGGCCGTCCGCAGAATTTCTTCACTCAATTGCAGCGCCAGCGACAACGATGCCAAGAAGGTCTCACCTCCACTAAGGGTTTCGGCGCGTCGACGCTCACCGCCGTTGTCGTGATCGATCGCGTAGAAGGCGCCGTCATCCCATTGCAGGGTGTAGCGGTTCGTCCATTCCTTCATCCGTACGGACGCACCGTCGACAAGGCCGCGGAAGGCCTCTTCGAGTAGATATCGCTGGAAGCCGTCATTCTTCAGGTCACGCGCCAACTGCTCCGAGAGCGCAGAACGACCCTCGAGCGCGGCCTTCTCCTTGCGGAGCGCGACCGCACGCTCGACCTGAACAACCAGCCGCTCCACGTCTTGGCGAGAGCGTGTAAGCGTCTCCAGCGTCGCGTGGTGTGACTGCGCTGCACGCTGCGCTTGCTGTCCTGCCTCGCGGTGGTCCTGCTCCGTGACATACCGTCCCGCGAGCGCGTTCTCCAATTCGAGCACCCGGACCTCGACCTGGTGACGTTCCGTTTCGTAGCCTCGGATCGACGCATCGAGCCGTTGTTGGGCCTCAGCCGGCAGAACTGCAGCACGTGTCACAGTCGGATCCGCGAATCCGCTGTCAACAAGGGCCTTGGAGGCCTCCGCATTGGCGCGATCGGCCTCCGCTTGCCGCTCCGTCATTCTTTGTTCCGCGCCACGTTCGGTTGCAATCGCCCGCTCCAACGACCGCTTGGCCGCTTCCAGCGCTTCCTGAGCCTTGCGCTCGGACGTCTCAAGGTTGGCCACTTGTTTGACCAGTTGTTCCCGTTCGCCGGCAGGATCGGAGCTCTTCGTGACCCCCACTATTCGCGATGTGATCTGGGATCCCTCCTCCTCAAGTTGACTCAATCGGGAACGTAACTCCTCGGTGCGCGCGAGGAGGTGTTGAACAGCGGTGGCAGCTTGATCCTGCCGATGCCTGGCCTGTTGCCGCGCCAGATCCGCCCGGTTGATGCGCTCGCCAGCCGCCTCGAATTGCTGCTTCAACGCTGCACAACTGTCGCCCTCAGTCGAAATCGCTTCGAACACCTCGGCCGAGAGGATCACCGCGCGTTGAGAGGCTGCGACAACGCCAGCCACCTTCTTGGAAGCCTTCGCGATCCCCTTCTCGATTTCCTGCAGGTCAGCCGTGCGCTCCTCCGCCACTTCACGGCGCTCCTTGGCCTGGGATACCGCGCCGGCCGCAGTCTCTCGGGATTGCTCGAGCGCACGATTCGCTTTCGATTCTGCGCGTTTCGCCTGTTCTACTGCATCTTCGCGGTCCTCGAGCTCGGGCGCCCGAAGTCGCCGCGGCAGCCGCTCGATAACGTGTTCACACACGGGACAAGGCTCACCTTGCTCCAGCGTCGGGCGAAGAGCCGCGGCATGATTCGCGTTGCGCGCTTGTTGAAGTGCAGCTTCGGCCTTGATGACTTGCTCGTGCGCGCGATCGAATGCCACCTTGTGTTTCTCGACAGACGCGGCGGCGTCCTTCACGGCGAGTTCCGCCTCGGTCGCTTTGTTCGCTGCGACTGTTGCTTGTCGTTTCGCAGCCGTCAGCCGGTGATGGAACTCACGGCCTCGGATGGCGTCCGCAACAACCTCTTGAAGCGCACGGTACCTGTCGGCGTCATAACCGATAGTCTTTCTTGCCGTCCTCGCGTCAGCAAGTTCACGCTCGGCGGCGGTGCTTGTCGATTCGGCCTTTCGCTGCTCCGCCACCGCTGCTTTGTGGTCCTTCGTAACGGTGGCGATCGATGAGTTCGTCGACTGGGCTTCGTTAGCAACCTTCTTCTGCCGCTCGATTACCCCGCGGAGCTCATCGAGAGCTTGAATTCGCTTGCGAAGTCCGGCAATCGCTGTGAGTTCACGTTGCGCGTGTTCATGGGAGGTCGATTGGCGCCCTAAATCGGACTGAGCGGACTCTGTTTGGGTGTGTGCTTGGCGAAGCTCTCGCTGAGCGCCCGCGACCCGAGCGTTCGCATCGTCCAGCGTTTCAAGACGCGGAATCACCAATGCGGCCCGGCGCGCTCTATCGAGCCGGTCGCGATCTGCGGAGACTTGCTCGCGCTGCGAATCGAGTTGCTTGAGCCGAGCGCGGTTTGAAGCGAGTTCGGTCGACTGAACGAAGCGCGCTTGAATCTCCTGCAGCTGCTGTGCAGCCGTTTCCGAGGCGGTCTTCGCGAGCGCTTCTTGGCCGCTTGCCTCGTCGAACTTGCCGCGTGCCGCTTCGAGATTCTCGGAGGTCGAATCGGCATAGTCCTGATCGAGGCGTTCACGCATGAGCCGCAGTTGTTGTTGCTGCTGACGCGACTCCTGCTCGGCTTGCAGCCGCATTCGCTCATACACATCGAGCTTCAGCAGCTCGCGGAGAATCTTGCCGCGTTCGCCAGGATCACTGTGCAAGAACCTGTCGAATTCACCCTGAGGTAGAAGGACCGTTTGGATGAACGTCTCGTACTGCAAGCCAGTGAGGGCGGCGATCTGTTCGTCCGCGTCGCGAACCTTGTCGGCAAGCAGCCGTGTGTTGCCGTTCGTGATCTCTTCGAGAATCACGGAGGCCGCCTTTTTACGTCGCAGCGCACGGCCGACGCGGAATTGCCGATCACCGACGACGAATTCCAGCCGGACCGCCATGCGGTCTCGCCCTAGCGACACGGCGTCAGAGATACCTTGCTTCCCCAGGCGAGGCACGTACCCATAGAGCGCGAACGTGATCGCGTCGAGGATGCTCGACTTTCCGGCTCCGGTCGGGCCCGAGATCGCAAAGAGGGAGAGCGCGCCGAAGTCGAGTACATCCTGTGCGTCGCGAAAGCACGTGAACCCCTCGACGTAAAGGCTGCTGGGGCGCATCGCTATTCCTTCACGACCAGGTCACGGAGGTCATCGAATGCGGTCAGGAGTTGCGCCTCTGCCTCGCGCCGGTGTTCCTTTCGGTGATATGCCGCGTAGAGCTCCCGAGGGGGAGCGCCGGGTGCTGGACGGTCAATGTCCGGTGCCTGCTCGTCTCGTGGCAGGTCCGCGTTCACCACGACTGCATTTGGCAGCAGTTGGCGCACTTTGCGAGCAATATCCGGATCACGGGCGGGCAGTAGCACCTTTACACGGAGGTGACCACTCGACCGATGACGTTCAGCGTCCCTTTCAATCTCCTCCAGCGTCCCCGACACATCGTTCAGCGGCACGCCACCCTGATAAGGAATCGCCTCGATTCGGACAGGCAGGTGCGATGCGGCCTCGAGCAGGAGAAACTGCTTGATCTCGCCCACCTCACCGAAGTCGAGCTGGAGTGGGGAACCTGCGTAGAACGTCGGCGCAGCTGCTTCGACTTTCTGGTGCCGGTGAATATGACCGAGGGCTACATACTGCGCCGTGGCTGGAATCGCCTGAGGCATCATTGCCCACTCCTCACCGATGTGGACCCTTCGTTCCGATCCCGCAAGAATCGCATTCGCCAAGTGTGTGTGCGCGACTATCAGCCTGATGGCGTCAGGTCGGAATCCTCCAGCGAGGTGCTCCAGAATGCGCTGCATGCCATCCGCGTACTCTTGAGCCGCAATGCTGGCATCGGCGGTCACGTCAATGGCCGATACGAGTCGGCCGACTGATGCAAACGGAACGGCGGCAATCTGTGCACGTTCTCCACTAGACGACTCGATCTCGATCAGTCCTCCGTCTTCACGGCGCCGCGGCAGGCCCACCGATCGAACCCCCACCAACTCCGCCAATGTGCCCCAGGCCTCCATCCGGGCAGGGTGGTCGTGATTGCCCGCGATCACTACACTGTGTACGCCAGACGATCCAATCCGGCGGAAGAAGCTGAACACCATCCGCTCGGCTTCAGCCGACGGTCCGGCGCTATCAAACACATCGCCGGACATCAACAGCAGATCTACGCGCTCGCGAACCAGGAAATCTGCAAGATTGTCGAGAACAGCACCAAGTTCGGGAAGCCGATTCACGCTCTTCCAGAGCCGGCCAGCATGCCAATCGCTCGTATGAACAATCCGCACGGCTATCCCATCCTCTCGAACGGATCGTGCGCATCGACGGTTGCGGCGACCTCGCTTTTCCTGGTCGCCCAGCACGGAAACGGGAACCGCAACAGGATCGCCATCGGGATCTCCGGCTGCGACACAATCATCGAACCGGGTTGAAGCATCGCGGCCCGTTTGCGCCCGACCGTGGTGAGAAAGCCATACTCGCCCCGGTCCGCTTCGGCTGCGTCCAGTCTTCCCACTACCTTAATGGCGGCGTTCGCCACGATTCTGCGCTCGACCTCGCTCGCCGTCTGCTGGGCGCCCAGAAGAGACACGCCGAGCGAGCGGCCACGTTCCGCGATGTCAAGGAGCACATCTCGAATAGGGCTCCACCCTTCGCGTGGCGCGTACTTGTTCAACTCGTCGAGCACGACGAACACAAGGGGCTTCGCGCCGCCCTGCTGTTCCTTCTGCTCCATCATTCGCTTGAGCAGTACGCCCACGACAAACATCTGTGCCGTCGAGTGCAGGGTGTGAATGTCTACGACCGTCACCTGTTGCCCGCTCCAATCGATCTGTTTACCGCGAGCGGAGGAGTCACCACTCACAAGATGACCCATGTGCTCGGCCGCCGCGTGGAGGCGCCGCCTAAACGCGTCAAGCGTTCCGCCCGCGACTGGAGCGCCTGCCATCATCGCGTCTAGCGCCGGTGTGTCGAAGAGCTCCACCAGGTCATCAAAACTGCAGATCCTGGTACCGCTGAGCGTTATCGCGGCCTCGGTTTCGTCACCTTCACGCGAGGCTCGTTCGAGTTCTCGTTCCACCCGGGTGATTACGAAATGGAACTGGGCCCGAACGTCATGAGCGCCGGCGAACGCAAAGCGCAGGAACCGATTGCGAGCAAACTCACGGATCGTCCAGACGTACGGGTTCACGCCGTTTTGTCGACTGCCAGTGTCCGGGACCGGCGTCGAGCTGCCTCGACGGGCGGGCGCGAAGAACGACACGCTCTGAAAGGGCCCTGACGGAAGTCCAAGCGCTTCATACTCAGTCTGGTCTTCCGGTCGCAGACGCACATTCGCCTTGTCGAGCCACAGGAGATCCTCGCCCTTGACGTTGAAGATCAAGGCCTTCGCATTCGCCGCATCGATCCCGAGCGCTCCTGAATGAAAGAGCGAGTAGATCAGGAACGTCGCATAGCTCGTCTTCGTCGCGACGCCGGACACTCCGCTAATAGAAGCGTGCGCACCCCGCGTGCCGTCCAAGAACTCCAAGTTCGCGAAGATCGATTCGCCGGCTCGGGTCAGTCCGATCGGCACCGTGTGCTCCATCTGATCGAAGTAGAGCGCCCGCCGAAACGCTTCACCACGAACAACCGCTACCGCGTCACCGGGGGCGGGTGGGACAAAGATTTCTGGGTCGACGCGAGTCACCTGTACGTGGGCCGCGTACGACACTTCCACCGGGAGCGTTCCAGCCGCGACTCTGAAGGCGTCGGTGTCGAACTGGTTGCCCTCGAATTTCTTCCGGACGATGTCAACGATTCCATAGAAGGAGACGCGCGTGCCGTCCGGGGTCACCGTTTCGACGACGATAAGGTCGTCGAGCTGGACCATCTGACCCTCACCAACACCGATCCAAAACTCGAGCGGGGTCGCATCCATTGAGCCAAGGACAAGACCGACTGGCTTGATTAGGCGTTCAGAACTGTCTACGCGGCCCGGTTGAGGCGACGGTACCGCAATTGAAGCATCAGGCACGAACGGTCTCCCGCAGAATAAGTTCGGCAAGACGACGTCGAATGACGCGCGGATCGCCGAGCTGATGACGAAGATGCATTTCGAGCGCACCGATAGGTAGCAGGTTCTGTGGAGCCCGCGGATCACGACCGCGATTTGGCACAAACCGTGGCAGGACAACCGTCACCGCATCCGCCAACGCGCGCGCGGTCTCGAAACCAACAACGTCGGCAATTTCGAGCCGCGCAAGACCGGTTAGATCCCCGTCGATCGGGAGCCGCAATGCCAGGCGCACGAACCACGAGAATCGTCCGAATCGCGCGCCTCCTCGAATATGAAACACTGGGGAACGAGCGCCAAGCGGCAGGTTTGCCAGCGTTCGGAGTTGAACATTCCCTACGTAAATCTTGAAGAATCGCTTGACGAACCCAAGGGCCTGACCACGCGACGCCTCTCCAAACGTCAGGGGGCCATCTGCAACGACGAGAGTGGCTCCATCCGCCGCGCATGTGCGAGCCAGTAGCGCCTCCGCTGCCCGCATCGCTTCGAACACCACCAGCGGCGGACCATCTGCGTCGTCACGAGGTGAGCTTGAAGGCTGGTAAGTCAGCGCTGCGCCGAGATCGAGCGGCCGAGGAAGACATTCGCCGCTACCGAGGACCGCAATGTGGCCGATTTCTTCTTGACCGCACGCTGCTCGCCCATCCGCAACCCGGACCGCTCCGACACCGTAGCTTCCGATTACGCCGTGAATCAGGCGGTCATCGCGGCGAACCAGAAGTCGTGCCTCTACCCGACGAACTCCATCTATAAAGACAATCGTCGCTGGGAGGTGGCCAGTCACCGGCAAGACTGGCGTCCACGCGTCGGACTGCTGTTCAACTGAAAGATCAACTTCTTCCGCTGGCTCAAGAGAGCCTGCCTCGATTGACAATTCGCCGGAGTACTCCGCTTCCCAAGGGTCCAGGCGCACGTCAAAGGTTCCGAAGAGCCCCATCAACGCAACTCGCTCCCTTACGCAGCTGTTCCCACAATGCGAATTCCAGCGCGGACTTGCCCGGCGCGCCCGCCGAGATCCACGACGACATGCCAATGGCCAATCGAAGGCGGACGCATTTGGACAGGCGACTTCGTCGCCCACCCTCCGTAGTACGTGAAACGGCCACCGTTTCGATACGATGAGAATGCGAGATCATCCAGCAGCATGACATTCGCTTGACCATCGAGCGTTACGACGACGACGTTGTCGGGGCCACCATTGAAATCCGTGTGAAGAAAGTTCATTCCTCACCTCCTTCGAACCCAGTGATCTGAATACGGCGATGCGGAATCACGACTCGAGTTTCGGTGACTCGTCGCTCCTCCACGAAGAGTGTCAGGAGATAGTGCTGATTGTTGAATGACCACGCACGCACTTCATGGCGATCACTCCTGGCATCAACCAAACCGAGACGAAATTCGGCAACCTTTCCGCCCTTCTTGTAGCTCGCATGGCTATCGACGGCCACACGAAGTGACTCGGCGGAACTGTCTGGAAACAGTCTGGAGAACCGTTCGGACGGAACGAAGTGGCGCCATCGATGTTCCTGGTCATCGGGTTGCTGCGCCCACAGCGGCGTGCTGACCAGCATCGCCATCGCCAGATCTGGCCCTTGTTCGACGTAACGCCTTAGCGTCGTAGTCAGGGATGCTCGGTAACGCTTCGCGAGTGACTTGACGGATTCGATCGTCGGCACCACATCCCGTGCGTCCTTTGTGAATCGGTCGCCGAGGAACAACAGCCGACCAGCCGCGTAGTTGGCCTCGGCCTCCAGATCCGCCTGATAGGCGGGATCGAGCGTCTGAGCGGTGTCCCCGAAGAAGAACGGTTTGTGCCATGGGAGCAGCCGATGCCCAGTCTCGTGGCATGAGGCCCACGGATGCTTGATTCTCGGTAACTCCTGATCGATACAGATGCGGTTCTCGTCAAAGAGAAGCACGGCTTGCAGACGGACCTTGTTGATGATGTCGACGAGTTTGTGGCCCTGGATGCGAAGCTTGTGTTTGGCGCGATCAAGAAAACCTGGATTGGCCAGGTCGTAGTAATCGCGATGGAGTTGAACGTGCTGGAGCAGCTGTTCCACGGAGAGCGGAGGCTCTGTGAGACCGGCGTCCCGCAGCGTCGCCGCAGCAATCCGTTCGATTTCCGCGCGTGTCGCTCGGTCCATAGCTACTCACTGCGCTGTTAGCGATCTGATCGAAGAAACCCAACAAACTCATCCAACACGCGCTGTTCTTCCTTCGTCAACTTTGAAAAGGAGTTTGACTGTGCCGCGAACCGTGCGGCGTGTTGTCGCAAGTCTTCTGGCACCTCACGGATGGCGCCGGCGAGAACTGCCAGCTTTCGGTCAGGCACCCCGAAGAACTCACTGAGGCGGTGCAGTGTCAACGGTGATGGACGATACGCGGGACTTCGCTCGAGAGCCACGAGCTCAGTGCGATCGATCTTGGTCTTCTCCGCAAGGTCATCGATCGACAATCCGCGAGACCGGCGAAGCATCTGGACGACGCGGTGAAATGCCTCGCGAATCTCCAATTCCTCGGGCTCGCGGGCGGTCATGACGACCGTGAGCTTCTGATTGAGCGCTGTCGCAATCCGTTCCAGCACCGAAAGAGACCGCCCCTCGTAGTCGGCGTCTTCGAGACGACTGATCACGGACTGCGTTGTCCCGATGAGTTCGGCTAGTTGCTGCTGTGAGAGGCCCGCTGCATTCCTCATCTCGTGAATCAAGCGGGCCACTTCAGCATTGACTCGTTCTTCTTGAAGCGCAGCCTTGCGCTCTGGATCATCCTTCACGTACCGACCGTGAAGGATCCTGACCGCATCCCGCGTCTTGTCCTTCTTGGTCATCGTTCACTCCTCATAGGTATGTCGCTTGGGGTTTTGAATGAACCGAGTTCTGTTACCGACCGCGCGATCGATCTCAGCCGGCGGAACGACGTCCTCCTTGGTACATCCGTGGCTCAAGATCGCGCGACCTTCATGGAAGAAATAGAGAATCCGGTGATGCACGTTGCCATGTCGCACCCGCAGTTCATAGATGTCATCGCGCAAATAATCCGCTTCTGGACGTCTCAATTCGTGTCCGCGTTCCGCGAGCCGTTCGATGCGAACGGTACACTTGTCGCGAGCCTTGACTTGGAGAGCGTCCATCCACGCCAGTAGCGGCGATGAACCATCCTCGGCGGCAAAGATCACAACCTCCGTCTGGGGCACTCGGGCATTCCTCGCTGCAAACTATCGCATTTTTGCTATGTGTTGTCAACTCAATTTTGCGATACTGAGCCCTCATGGCTGGCGACTCCGCCACCTTCAGCGGTTGAGTTCCACTTGGAAGCCTCAATCGGATTCTGAAGCTTGGCTGTAGACCGGCTCGAATTCTGGCGGGTCGCGGATCTCCGATCACATTCCTGAGATCGCGCAGGCTATCTTCGTCTCGCACAGGGCACTCGATCTCCCCATCGTGCTGAAAGAAGGCCTTCAAGCTGTGGCATTGCATGTGAACCGGAACATAGCGCCGGCCTCTCACCAGCTCCCAGGAGCCCTATGTCACCGCGCGGAAAGCCCGCTGGTAGCCGACGTCTATCCGCAGCGGACTCTTCGAGAACGCCCATCGAAAGGGGCGGCTCCCGCAGGGCCGACAGCGCTACGCGTCGTTGGCGTCGGGATACCCGGCCGAAGTTGTTTCGCGCTGCGGTCTCCGTGACGAAGGGAATCCGATGGACACGCCCGCTGATCGAGGCCACCCTCGAGGAGCTGTACGTCGACGACCACTTCGAGGAGTTGCTCGGGCGGGCTCCAGGCGACCTTCGGTCCGCTCAGTACGCCCAGGCGATCGCCGTGGCTTTGATACTCCGACACAGCTGGCACCCGGACGATCTCGCCTGCATGCTCAAACGTCTCAAGCTTCGCGTCGGTGACGCGTGAGTGCCGGCGCACCTCCCGCCGAAGGGCGTGTAATGTTCACGGCCACCTGTTCACTCGGGCAGGTAGAACTTTCCCAGTGCCAAGGAGCGCCCGCCTCTTCCGTGTCGGTAGCTCTACCCGCAAGCGACTGAACCCGCGAGAGTTCGCGGCGGCTCTGCCGTTAGAAGCCGCTGGGCACGTGATCTGCACTAGTCCAGCCGCCATTTCTTCCTCTTCAGCTGACGCTCAACTGGCTATCCGTCTGCTTCTATAGCCCATCAGCAATGCGTTAGCTTGCATGTCTATGTACTGCACTGTCCTGTACTGCTAGTACGCAGATTCTGCGTACTACTTCTTCCCCTGGTTGTCTTCGTCGCGATTGTTGCGACGCGGTTTCGCCCACCGAGCCTGCGCAGCCTTCCGCAGTGCCTCGCTACGCTCCTCGGGGCTCACGTTGCGCCATCGGGCTGCTCCCAGTCCGACAGCCTGCCTTTTTATTGGCGATGGCGACAGTTTTCGGCTGGCGATGTCGAGCATCTCCAGCGCGAGATCGAGAAGCACCTCCGGCGGCAGTCCGGTCTGTCGCATGATGCGCCGTAGCGTCATCGTTCGTCTGACGCCCAGACACGATGCGAGTTCCAACGAAACATGTCCGCCTGCCGGGGAGCTGGCTTTTGTTGTTGACATGCGTAAGCTCGTACTGCTAGATCAATTCTAGTTCCGACGACACCAGCGCGGGAGGTTCTCGATGCCCTGCGACCACGTAGTCAGAGTGATTCGACGCGTGAGTGCGATGGTGTTCACGGCTCTCCTTCTCCTGCCCACACTGGCATTCGCCCAGTCTCCTTGGGAGCGCGCCGCGAGCAATCTCGAACGCACGTTCACAGGCCCCTTGGCGCGCTCGCTCGCGCTCGTGGCCATCGTCATCGGTGGACTGATGTTCATGTTCGGAGAGGGCGGCGCGAAACGCCAGATCTCCGGCATCGTGTTCGGCGGCGGACTCGCGCTCTTCGCGGCGCAGTTCCTCGTCTGGTTGTTCTGAAACGTCCGTAAGGTTTGCGGAGGTGCGGGCATGCCTGATCGCCCGACGTACCGGCCCGTGTACAAGGCGCTGCATCGTCCCCTGACGATCTGGGGCGTGGACAGGCGTCTGTTCTTCCTGTCACTGCTGCTCGGGGCGGCGACGTTCAACCTGTTCTACTCGTTCCTCGCCGGCCTGCTCATGGCCGGCGGGTTGTACGGGTTTGCCCTGTGGGCGACGGCTCGCGACCCGGAGATGCTCCGGATTCTACTCGCTTCGTCGAAGGCGCGGAGACGATACGACCCCGGAAAGCACGATCGCGTGGACGTGGAGGTGACGCCGTGGTGAGCGTTGGGCGCATCCTCCGCGACTACCGCGACGCAGGGAGCGTGAACAACCTCCTGGCGCTGTGGGGGTTCGTCGACGACTCGACGTTCCTGACGAAGGCCGGTCACGTCGGCGTCGTCTATCGCCTTCGCGGCGTCGACTACGAAGGCCTGTCGCATCCGCAGCGACAAGCGCTCGTGCATCGCTTTGAGGCGGCGCTTCGACTGCTCGATGAGCACTGCCGCGTCTACCAGTACCTGCTCAAACGCACGGTCAGCCCGTTCGTCGCCGCGCAATGCGACGCGCCGGTCGCAAACGAGGCGATTCAGCGTCGAGCGACGTACCTGAATGGCCGGCGACAGGACCTGTACGACTTGTCCCTGTACATCGTGCTGCTCTACGAAGCACCGCATGTCGTCAGACGACGGACGGAATTGCGCCAGTTCTGGCAGGCGCCGCGGGAGGCACTCCGCGCCTGGCTCTCGACGGACCAGACACTCCAGCTTCTTGAATCGGAACTCGATAGAGCCATCGGGACGCTTCACCACAAGGCGCAGGCATTCGAGGTTCAGATCGGGGAGTTCGGTCCCGCGCGGCTCGAGAAGGCAGAAGCGTTCCGGTTCCTGCGTGAGCTCTTGAACTACTCCCCGGCCATCGTCGACTCGGCGCGGCTCGCGTACGACACACACCTCGACTACTTCGTGTCGGATTCGGCCGTCGATTGCCACCGCGATCACCTCGTCGTCGGTGACCGGATCGTCAAAGTGCTCTCGATGAAGGAGCCACCGAGTCAGACGTTCGCGTTCCTGCTGCAGGACCTGCACGAGATTCCGGGGGAGTTCATCGCCTGCCTCGAGTGGCAGCGGATCCCGAGCGACCGCATGCGCCGCGACGTGCAAAGCCGCCGACGCCACTTCTTCAACAAGCGAGTCTCGATCGTGAACTACGTGTCGCCGGAGACGCGGCCCGAGGAAATGCTGGTCGACGACTCGGCGAGCACCACGGTGAGGCAGTTGGGCGACGCCCTGACGGAGCTGGAGGTCAACGGTCACTTCTTCGGCCAGTGCTCGCTCGCCCTGGTACTGCACAGCACCGACGCCCGCGCGCTCCAGCATCAGACGGCCGAGGCGATGAAAGCGATGGCCGTCCATGACGGCAGCCTCTTCGAGGAGACGTACAACCTGCTGAACGCCTGGTTGAGCATCGTGCCAGGCAATGGCGCGCACAACCTTCGACGCCTCGCGCTCCTCGAAACGAACATTGCCGATCTCAGCTTCTTGTTCACGCTCGACCACGGCGACGCCGTGAGCCCCCACCTGGGCAAGGAAGCCCTGGCGGTATTCGAAACACCGCATCGAACGCCGTATGCGTTCAACCTCCATGTGCAGGACGTCGGCCACACGCTGGTCCTCGGCGCGACCGGTAGCGGCAAGAGCTTCGCACTCAACTTCCTGATCACGCACGCGCAGAAGTACGCCCCGCTGACCGTGGTGCTGGACATCGGACACAGCTACCGGAAGCTCGCGACCCTCCTCGGTGGGCGCTACCTGGAACTCGGCCTGCGTCACGGGGTCACGATCAATCCGTTCGCACTGAAGCCAACGCCCGAGCACCTCCACTTCCTGCATGCGTTCGTCCGCGTGCTGCTCGAGGGCGATGACGGGTATCGAATCAGCGATCTCGAGGATCGCGAGATCTACGAGGCGGTCGAGAACCTCTACGTGCTGGACCCGAGCCAACGGCGATTGTTCACGTTCGCGAACCTGTTGCCGCGAGCGCTGGCCGCACGGCTGCACAAGTGGGTCGGAGAAGGCCGCTATGCCAGTCTGTTCGACAACATCGAGGACACCCTGACGGTGGAGCGATTCCAGGTCTTCGACCTCGAAGCGATGCGGGCGTTCCCTGCGCTCCTCGAGCCGCTGCTGTTCTACGTCCTGCACCGGGTCGTCGCTCGTATTCAGGAACCGAGCGAAGCGGCTGCCTTCAAGGTGTGCGTCCTCGATGAGGCGTGGCGCTTCATCCAACACCCGACACTGCGCGCGTACGTGCAGGAAGGGTTGAAGACCTGGCGGAAGCACAACGCCGCTATGATTCTGGCGACGCAGACCGTTGACGACTTCGCGTCGGCCGATCTGCTGCGC
This sequence comes from Acidobacteria bacterium SCN 69-37, assembly GCA_001724025.1. Lineage (GTDB taxonomy): Bacteria > Acidobacteriota > Vicinamibacteria > Vicinamibacterales > SCN-69-37 > SCN-69-37. The sequence goes on from MEDJ01000019.1 coordinate 124,724, forward strand.
ACGATCGTCGAAAGCTGCCCAACGAAACTGCTGTTGGCGAATCCGGCGGTGGATCGCCGGCACTACGCCGAACTGTTCCAGCTCAACGAGATGGAACTGGACCTGCTGACAGGATTGATCCCGCGTCAGCAGATTCTGCTCAAGCGTCCGGACCTGGCTAAAGTCCTCACTTTGGCAGTAGACCCCAAGAGCTACTGGATCTACACCAACACTCCCATCGACAACGCACGGGTCGCCGAGACGTTTCGCGAGTACGGCTTCGAGGCGGGTCTGGACCGCCTCGCAGCCTCTGCGTGAATTCATGGGAGGTGTTGCATGCTCGCTCGTAGCCTTGGTCCCGCGTTGGCACTCGCATTCGTCGCGTCACTACCAGTCCCCGCGTCCGCGCAGGCCAACGGAACGCAGGCCAACGGCACCGGCATCCGCGAGGTGTCGGCGACCGGCAGAAGCCTGATTACGCTTCAAACGCGGGTGCGCTACACCACGATGGTGCTCCTCCCGGATGGCGAGGAGATCCTGGACGTCATCTGTGGCGACCGGGACTTCTGGGTCATCACCGCAACGCACAACATCGCGCACGTGAAGCCCGCAAAAGAAGGCGCCGCCACAAACATGAACCTCGTGACGGCCAGCGGCGCGGTCTACTCGTTCCTGCTCACCGAGAAGGGCGGCACCGGCATGCCCGACCTCAAGGTGTACGTGAACGCTGATCCGAGCGCGCCGCAGGGCAAGCCGAAGTACTACACCGCGGCACAGCTCGAAGAGCTGCGGAGCGAATTGGAGGAGGCCAGGGCTGCAACTGATGCCGCCAACCGGCGGACGACGGAGGCGCTGGCCGCTTATCAGCAGGAGTATCCCGGCAAGCTGCAGTTCGTTTACGGCGCCCCGAAGTACGAGCGGCCGTTCCTGGTGCGCTCGATCTGGCACGACGGCCAGTTCACGTACATCAAGGCCGACGCCACTGAGCTGCCAGCGCTCTACGAGATCAAGGACGGGAAGCCTGGGCTCCTGAACTTCCAGGTTCAGAACGGCACGTACGTCGTTCCGAAGGTGCTCGACCGCGGCTATCTGTCACTCGGCAAGGAACGTTTCGAGTTCCTTCAGCAGGGTCGGTGAGTCATGAGTGACACTCCCTCGATCTCCAGCGCACAGCCAGACCCGGTGCCGCCTGCCGTGACCGATCGTCGGCCGGTGCCTCGCGGTGTCCTGCCGCGCGGCGTGCAAACGTGGATCATGGCCGGAGTGGCGGTCGTGATGCTGGCGATCATGTTGATCGTCGGTCGTCCAGACCCGCCGCCTCGCCCTGCACAAACCGCCGCCCCCGCGCAGGCGCCGAGCGCTGATCGCGTGCGCGACTATCAGGACCGCCTGCGTCTGCTCGAGGCTCAGGCACTCCGTGAAGCGCAGACAGCAGGAGTGACGCAGCCGGATCCGGCTCCGTACGCCGCCGACACAGGAGCACCTCCACCGCAGGATCCGATTGCCGAAGAGCGGAAGCGCCGTGAGTACGAAAGCCTCTTCGCGAGCAACGTCGTCCTCAGCCGGCGCCCCGAAAGCGAACGACCCGATCAGGGGCGGACCGACTCAATGCCCGGCGCCGCTGCCGCGCAGACAGGCTCACCGAGTCCGTCTGTCGAAGAAGTGGCTGACGCAGTTGTGCGAGCCACTACTAGGACCGCCGGGGCGTTCGGCACCGGAGCGCCCGCTGCTCAGACCGCCGTGACACCGGCGGCCAGCGAATCACGGCCGCTGGATCCGGCGCAGCGGCACACGCCCGACTACACACCGCCGATCAGCGCCGCCGGACCACTTTATCGCGTGCTCGAAGGCACGATCATCGACACCGTTCTCACCAATCGGCTGGACGGCGCGATGGCCGCGCCCGTGAACTGCTTGGTCACCAACGCTCTCTATTCCCACACGGGCCGACAAGTCCTCGTGCCGGCCGGCGCCAGGATTCTGGGCGAGACGAAGCCGGTGCAGGCCTTCGGCGAGACGCGCCTCGCTGTGTCGTTTCATCGGTTGCTCATGCCGGACGGTCGCAGCTACCGCCTCGATCAGTTCATGGGCCTCAACCAGATCGGCGACGCCGGACTGCGCGACAAAGTCAACCACCACTTTCTGTCGACGTTCGGCGCGGCTGCCGCCGTTGGCTTGATCAGCGGTCTTTCGCAGTACTTGGGCAGCGCCGGACTCGGAAGCGGCGATGGGGACCGAACGATTGTCATCGCTGGCGGCGTGGGTGACGCGACTTCTCAGGCCGCAATGCAAGTCATGAATCGCTTTCTCAATCGGCTGCCGACGATCACGATTCGCGAGGGACATCGGGTGAAGGTGTACCTCACGAGCGACATCGAGCTGCCGTCGTATACCGCTGCCGTCGCTTCAGGACGGTTCTGAACGGGAGGGACTCATGTTTCGCCGACTTCTGTTGCTCGTCACCGCGCTGTGCACGATCGCGGCGCCCGTTCATGCGCAGTTCGTCGTCATCGATCCCGCGAACCTTGTCCAGACGACGTTAATCGCGTACCGCGTGCAACAGCACTACACCGAGTTGCGGGCGCAGTACCTGACCGTGCTCCGAATGGCGCAGAGGCTCGGAAGCCTCGATCGCTTTCGGACTCCTCCAATTGCACTGACCTCGCACGATCCGTCTCGATGGGACTTCGGTCGCCCGTGGATTCAGGCACTCAACAGCGGCGATCCAACCGGCTCGGCGTACTTCTCAACCGCGTTGCCGCTTCTTCGCCCGACGAACACACCTCCGACGCTGAGCGCAGCGGCCAGACAGATGCTGCAGCGGCAGTACGCCACCGTCGAGATCACCGATTCCGTAGCGACGATGGGCGGCCACCAGGTCGCTTTGGCACGCGGCTACCACGGCCAGCTTCAGAACGCTGTGGAATCCCTTCAGAACGATGTTCTGAACCCGGGCTCGCAGTACCACGAGATGACGGCCATCCTCGACAAGATCGCGGCTGGCGAACTGCTCGGCCGGCGGCAGGACATGCTCTCGAACCAGCTCCTGTCACACGCCCTCGAGCAGCTACTCGCACGGGGCAAGCGGCTGCGAGACACCGAAGCCGCAACTATCAACATGCAACTCGTGACGTGGCGTGATGGGCGCGCCGCCAACGACGCGTTCGCCGCCGGTACCGGCGATGCGCTTCGGACATGGCGTCAGCCGTAGCCATCGCTCAAGGAATGGGGGACATCATGCGACGACTTCTCCTCGGGCTGCTGATGGTCGCCTTAGCTGCACAACCGACGCGTGCGCAGCTGTCGGTCTACGACCCGGCGAACACGGCACGCAACACGATCTCGGCCATCTATCAGGAGTACCTACTCCAAACGGAGCAGGCGCAGCACGCGAAGCTCTGGGCGATGGCGCGGCGCCTTAGCGCCTTTGCCGATCTCCGTCGTTACGCCCTTCTGGATGTGCCGCGCTGGCGAACACATGGAGGAGATTTCCTTTACGCGAGTGGCTTCAACGACGCCCTCATCTTCGGGGACCCGCGAGGGGCGGCGTACCTCGCCGTCAGCCACCCGGTACTGAGTGCGCGGGCGGCTCTCGGACGGCTCACGCCGACGGCGCAGCGGGCGATGGACAGCCGGCTGGCGACAGTGGAGATGGCCGACGCCGTGGCGATGTCAGCCATCAACGACACGGGGTCGCTGCGCCTGAACGGGCGCCGGCAGGAACTGCAGGCGATCGACGCGCTGGAGGCGCAGGTCATCGACCCGTCGCTCGAACAGAGCGCAACGGCGGTGCTCGACAAAATCAGTGGATCAATTCTGCTCGGAACCCGACAGCGTCAGGCGCGCAGCCAGCTGCTGACAGCCTTCGTCGAGCAGCTCCTGGTCGACTCGAAGCGAGCGCGCGACGTCGATGCGACGGCGATCAACATGCAGCTCGTGACGTGGCGCGACAGCCGAGCGGCAAACGCCGCGTTCGTGGCCGGCACAGGGGACGCGCTGCGTACGTGGAGACAACCGTAGAAAGTCCGGAGGCCCGTCGTGCAGCTCAATCTCTTGCCCACAATTCAGCAGGCAATCGCGAACCTCCTGACAGTGTATGAGCCCGAGTTCCTGCGCTTCGGGTACAGCCTCTTCCTGTCATTCGCGACCATCCTGATCGTGTGGCAGGGCGTCAAGATGATGTTCTCGCACGACAACCTCGGGGACTCGATGTTCGACTTCGCGAAGCTCTTGATGCTGATCTCGTTCGGCTACGCCTTCATCGCGTTCTACGAGGCGCCGATTCCAGGCATCGGGGTGTCATTCAGCAACCTCATCACGGACCAGACGGGGTACTTCCAGAGCGTTCTGGAGGCGCGTGCCTTCGACAACATCTACCGCCACTTCGACGAGTTGTCGGACCATTTTCTCCAGCCCGATGCGTGGTCGATTCTGGCGAACCTGATCTACTGGGCGATGCTCCTACTCATTGCTTTGGCCAAGGGACTGTCGCTCGCCGTCATCGCCTTCGGGCTGATCGCGAGCGCGGTGTGCGGACTCCTGGGGCCGATTTTCGTGCCGTTCTTCATCGTGCCCAAGCTGGAGTGGCTCTTCTGGGGCTGGTTGAAATCGTTCATCCAGTACTCGTTTGTCCCGGTGGTCGCCATCGCGTTCCTGATGATCTTCGAGCAATTCGTCTTCCGCTATGTGACGACGCTCCCGCCAACGATCACGTCAGCGGAGTACGGCGTGTATGGCCTTCAGGCGGTCGCCGTCGTGGTGACCTTCTGTATCGGGATCGCGCTTGTCCCCTCGCTGACGAGTTCGATCTTCTCCGGGCAGGGCGGCCAGAGCATCCTCTCCTCTGTTCCGCGCCTAATCCGCATGCGTTGAAGGAACACGTTATGCCACGCCGATTCCAGACGCCCGTTCCAGACCATTTGCGCGAGCCTCACGAGGTCAATGTGCCAGGTCTGTGGAACGTCTACATCCTCGGTATCGGCATCGCCATCCTCTTGGGCCTTGTCGGCGGATCGCTGTGGATCGCGTGGCGACTTCTGGCTGCCCGCTTCTTCGAGTGAGGGGTGCATCATGAGCGCGACCACGGCGGACCTGAATCCCAAGACGCTCGAGGGCGCCAAGCGCCAGTTCGTGGAGTTGTACGGGTCCGCGCTGGTCACGAACACGTACCTCCGAATCGCGCTGGCACTCGTCTCCCTGGTGGCCGTCGGGCTGGTCGGACTCAACGTCTACACCGTGTCGCGGTACTCGCAGGTCAAGCCGCTGGTCATCCGGATCGACGACGTCGGCAGGGCCGAGGCGGTGCAGTACGACGCGACGAGCTACCAGCCGCAACCGCCTGAACTCCGGTACTTCCTCACGCAGTTCATCGTGAAGCACTTCAGCCGGCTGCGCGCCACAGTTCAGCGCGAGTACCCCGATTCTCTCCTTTTCCTGGAGCCGGGCCTGGCGGACGCCACCATCGCTCAGAACGAACAGAGCCGGGCCATCGAGACGTTCATGACGAACCCGTCCGCCGACGAAGTGGACATCGTTGTTCAGAACGTCAGCCTGACCGAGTTGGCGCAAGCGCCGCACAAAGCCTCCGTCAGCTTCCAGAAGCTTCTGTACGCTCCGGGAACGCGCCAGGAGCGCGCCCGCCAGACCTTCATCGCGCAGATCGATTTCACCTTGAGGGACCGGGTGCCCAACGAGTTCGTTCGCGTCAATCCGCTCGGCCTTCAGATCTCGTACTTCCGCGTAGATCAGGCGTTCGAGGAGGGGCAGGCCAATGGTCGCTAACGTCGCCTTCCTCGCAGCCCTGACAACCTTCCTGGTGGTCGCGTGGCTTGCCGGCGAGCTGTCGTTTCTTGCGCCTTTCAAGGCGGGGATCTTTCGCAATCACGGAGTCACGATCGGCGTGACGATCCTGGTCCTCTTTCTGAATCTGTTCGCCGCGTACTACGGCATCGCACGCTGGCTTTTCCTGCGCGACGCCGGGCGCAAGCTGGCACACATGGACCAGCAGCTCGGGTCGCGAGACGCCGTCTTGAGCGACCTCCACAAGGAATTCAAGCCATAGGAAATGACGCATGTGGCGCGACATTGACCCTCGTGACGAGGAGCGTGACCGGCCCGACTTGGGTCGAGGAAGTACCGCGCGTGCCGACGAGTCGACATCCAAGAGCGATGAGCCTCGAGACGCCCTGACACGAGATCTGGACCTGCCGCGCGGCTCCACGCGCCGCCCTGTGAGGGACCGGGATCGCATGATCAATCTGCGCGAGTCCGAAGTCCGAATGCTGGCTACTGCCGGCGCGTTTCGCGTTGTAGTTGCCTCCGACCTTCGCGATCAACGCGGCTGTCCCGCACAGGCCCGCAACGGCGAGTTGAGAGCCCTCCGCGACGCTGGCCTCGTGGAGACAAGACCCTACCTCCTCGGCCGAGACCGGGCGACGCTAGTGACATTGACGGAGCGCGGTCGCGAACTGTTGGAGCGGCATCGCAAGACCGACCGCGACGGCACAGCGCAGACCTACTACGCCGGCTTCGTGAAGCCGCGAGAACTGTCTCACGACGCACAGCTCTATCGGGCCTACGAACGGTCGGCCGAGCGGCTCAAAGACAAAGGCGCATCGGTCACACGAGTCGTTCTCGACTACGAGCTGAAGCGGGACTACCAGCGGTTCCTGCACGATCTGAAGCGCGAGCGCCGCGGGCAGGAACAGGACGCCGATCGCCACGCCGCCGACGTTGCGGAGTGGGCTGCCAGCCGAGAGCTTCCGGTGGTGGACGGCCACGTCCATTTTCCCGACGTTCGCATTGAGTACGAACGGCCCAACGGCGAACGGAAGGTCGAGGACGTCGAGGTCGTGACGCCCCACTACCGCGGCGCCTACGCCGCGGCGAAGGGGCGGACCGGCTTCAGCTCCTATCGCATCAGCACCGGTCTCGGAGGCCGCGGCGGGCGGTCCGGACGCAGTCCCAACCCGCGCATCTTCGAGGAGTTCTTGTGACCCACGAAGAGCGCGTCAAGCGCGTGGCAGGCTTTGGCTTCACACATCGACAGGCTGCCTTTCTAGTCGAGGTGATGCTCCATTCCGGCTTCTTTCTTGGCCGGCAGTACTGCACGTTTGCCCGGATCGTACGCGGGCAGAAATTGGTCGACTTTCTCCAGAAGCTGACCAGCCGCAAGCTGGCGACACCCTACTTGTGTGGCCACAGCAAGGCTCGGGTCTACCACCTGCACCACGCCGCGCTGTACGAGGCGATCGAGCAGCGAGACGTCCGGTTTCGCAAGCGGATGGCGGCAGGGCAGGCGCTGGAACGCCTGATGATCCTTGACCATGTGATCACACATCGGGAGTTTCGCTGGCTCGGATCCGAACAGGACAAGGTCGCCCATTTCCTGACCACGACTTCACTTGAGCGGGACGCATTGCCGCGACTGGCCTTCGGCGTCAGACCCAACGTCACCATCCGACACTTCCCGGACAAGCTGCCGATTGGTGTCTCGCCTGATGGCCGAATGCACACGTTCCTGTATCTGCTCGTGAACCCGGTGCCGTACGACTTCCGGGTATTCCTCCGCCGCCACGCAGAGTTGCTTCGGGCCTTGCCTGCGTGGTCGATCCGCCTCCTTGTGCCTGTCGACCAAACGGACCGGGACGGCTGGGCGCAGCACCTGGCGGACGACTATGAGGGTGTGTTCAGGCAGGAACTCGCTTCGCCGCTCGATACCGTGACCGCGAACGAACTCCGCTGGTTTTGGGAGGCGCAGACCCTTGGCTCAGGAGTCGCCGAGGAGAAGCGGATGCGCCGTGCCCGGCGCATCTTCGGGACACCTCGCTTTCGTGGGCTGCGCCGTGCGTTGGAACTCGATGGATCCCGTGCCGTTGATGTCGCGATGTCGAGGAGTCTGGCCGACGCCATCGAGCGGAATGAAGGCAGGTTTGAACGCCATGAGATGCGCCGTCAGTACCTTCGTCTCTCACATCTGGTCGGTACGGCCTGACCGGACTCGAGGGGAACGGGAAGGGGAACACAGGGGGGAACAGTACCCGCGCGCGAGGTGTTCCCCCCTCGCGATAAATGGACTCGCCGGTTCTGCTGCTTCCTGGTCCGACGGTGCCGGTGAAGCGTCCACGGCGAAGTCGTTGCCCCGCTGCTGGTTGCGGTCGTCACGAACGGGCGGCGGTTTCTGCCGCCCGCTGGCTGCCGGCAGCCGAGCGCGGCGATCAAGTAGGAAGCCGTGGCGTGAGCGACCACGCGTTTGCACCGATCGCGCTGCCAAGCCTGCGGCCAGCGCGTGGTCGCTCACGCCACGGCAGCCCGTGACTGTCGAGGTTCATCTGCAGCGAGATCCGCAGGTGGTCACCACCGCGGAAACGTCACTGCATCTTGCCGCGATTCTGCCGCGCCCAGTGCCGTGGAACCAGCGGGCGATCTGTTCGCGTTAGCCCCGTGTAGGAGGAACCATGCCGCTCATCAAACCGCGCACTCGTGGCAAGCAGTTGGTCCGTCGGATGGTCAGGCTCGATCGCGAAACGAACGAGACGCTGTTTGCCTATGCGCACTTCCTCGGTGAGTCCACCGACTACGTGCTCAATGAGGTCATCGACACCGTCCTGGCCAAGGACAAAGAGTTTCAGGCCTGGCGTGCTGAGCACACCGCCTCGTTCGTGCCACCGTCGCCAGCCGGTCAACCCCTGAAGAAGCGCCGGAGCAGACGCCGCACCGAATCGCCGCCCGCCGCGGCCGACGCTGCAGCCGAACCATCCGTGACGCACGCCTGACGTGCGGGCAGGAAAGGCACGAGCCGTGAGCCGGATGATTCTCGAACAACGAGCGCTGGTCGCGATGCTGATCGCGATGGGTGTGGGCACGGTGGGTGTCCACGCCTATCCGGTCGATCGCGCCAACGTGTACCTGCAGATCATCGAGTTGCGGAATCCCACCGCATTCCTGGTGTTGGTGTATGGGTACGCGGCGCTGTGGTTCACGACGCCGTTCTTCGCCGCGTCCGTCCTTGGTTCCCTGACGGCCATCGTCGCGTACCGCCGGCCGGCGAAATCTAAACAACGCGCCCTTCCTGCGTACATCGCACCCGAACGGCGGCCGTCGCCCACGTTGGTACTTGGCGAGAGCCATTTTGAGACAACAACAGGACGTGCGCCCGCGCCGACGTGGCTCACGATTCCCCAGCGTGGCCTCTACACGGGGGTGATGGTAGTTGGCGCCGTTGGAACCGGCAAAACGTCCGCGTGCATGTACCCGTACACCGACCAGCTTCTGCGCTGGAGAGCGGATGATCCTCAGCGCAAGATCGGAGGGCTCGTCCTCGAAGTGAAGGGCGACTTCTGCCAGCAGGTCCGCGGCATGCTGTCGCGTGCCGGGCGCGCCTCGGACTACACCGAGATTCGGCTCGGTGGCGACATCTGCTACAACCCGCTCCATAACGATCTCGATCCCTACGCGGTCGCGTACGCCATCGCGACGCTCGTCAACAACCTGTTTGGCAAGTCGAAGGAGCCGTTCTGGCAGCAGGCGTACACCGACCTGCTCAAGTTCGTCATCCTCTTGCGGCGTCTTGCCGATGGGTACACCACGTTCGCAGAGGTCTATCGCTACATCCTCACGGACGGCCTGATCGACGGCGAGATCTCGAAGCTGAAAGCCACGCTGAAAGAACCGCCGGAAGTGATCGTGGTGCCGCTGACGAACTACGAGCTCCAGGATCTGGCGAACTCGGCGTGGAGAGACTGGTTCTCGGATGGACCCGATCACATGGCTCGCCAATACAGCGGCGACCTCGAAGGATACCTGGCCGATCGGAAGATCCCATTTGAGGTTCGCCGCGCGCAGGGAACCGCATGGCTGGATCGCAAACACCAACTCGAAGCCGTTGACCGATGGTTCACGCACAGCTGGAAGAAGCTGGACAACCGCCTGCGTTCGTCGATCACCGAGGGCATCGTGGTCTTCCTCTCGCTCTTCGATGACAACCCGGCCGTCCACCGGACGTTCTGCCCGCCGCGAAGCGCCTACGCCAGTCCGCCGAAACCGGGCGAACCGAGGCCGTTGCCTCCGCTTCAGGAACTCCTTGAATCGGGTCATGTACTGGCGCTGAACTTCCCGGTGGGCCTGAACCCCGGACTCGCGCGCGCCGTAGGCGTCATGCTGAAGCTGGACTTCCAGCGCGCGGTCATCCAGCGCATCCCGAAGATCACGGCGCACCCTGAGCGGACCTGGCGCGATCTGCTGTTCGTGTGCGACGAGTACCACGCGTTCGCGACGGTCGGCGAAACCGACCCGACCGGCGACGAGCGCACCTTCGCGTTGTCACGGCAGGCACGGCTCATTCCCATCGTCGCGACTCAGAGCGTCAGTTCGCTGCGTTCCGCGCTGCCCGGTGACGAGAGTTGGCGCACGTTGCTCCAGTGCTTCCGCACGAAGTTGTTCCTCGCTACCAGCGATGAGTTCACGGCGCGCGCCGCGGCGGATCTATGCGGTCGGCGCGACCGTCTCAAGGCCCACTACACGCTGTCCGAAGGCGGCCAAGGCGCACACATCTCCTTGCTGACGGGCAGGGCAACCGCCGCAAGGCAAACGGTGAGCGCGAGCAAGAGCTACGCGCCGCATCACGAGTACATCTTCTCGCCGCGCGTCTTCACCGAGTTGCAGAACGGGCAGGCCATCGCGTTGCCGTACGACGGTCTCAATCCGATGCGTCCGCAGTTCTGCTACCTGAAACCGCACTACCTTGACGTCCAGACCAGCTACTTCGACCAGGTGGCGCGAGGGCAGTTGTGAGCAGCCTGGACCGGATTCTGCCGTTCCTGAAACCAATCGAGGATCTCCTCTGCGATCCGACGATCACCGAGGTCATGGTCAATGACGGCGGCCGGCGCATCTTCGTTGAGCGCGACGGCACCATCGAGGCGGTCCAGGACCGAACCCTCGAGACGCGGAACCTTACGGTCGCGATCAAGAACATCGCGCGGGCCTGCGGTGACGAGATCTCTGACGCGCAGCCGCTCCTGGATGCGCGCCTCGAGGACGGCTCCCGCGTGGCGGCGATGTTTCCGCCTTGTGCGGTGGCGGGTCCGGTCCTGACGATCCGGAAGTTCACGCGGCGCTACAGCCTCGACGACCTCGTAGCGGTCGGGTCGCTGACTGCTGAAACCGCAACGGAACTAACCGGCGCGATTGCGACTGAGCAGAACGTCCTGTTCTCCGGCGGTACCGGCACCGGTAAGACCACGCTGCTCAACGCGCTCGCGGCGCACATTCCCGATCACGATCGGATCGTCCTGATCGAGGAGACCGCAGAGATTCATCTGAACAAACCGAATGTTGTTCGACTCGAGGCACGGCGTGCACAGCCGGCGCTTGGCCAGGAGGCGCCGCTACCTCCCGTCACGATTGCCGACCTGCTTCGTGCGGCCCTGAGGCATCGACCTGACCGCATTCTAGTTGGTGAGGTCCGTGGCGCGGAAGCGTTCGACCTGCTGCAGGCGCTGAACACCGGGCACCTCGGCAGTCTCAGCACGATCCACGCGAATTCCGCGGAACAGGCCCTCACACGTCTGGTGCACTGTGTGCTGACCGCAAACGTGGGGCTGCCGCACCGCAGTATCCGAGAAGCCATCGGACTGGCGATTCACCTTGTCGTGCACATCGGGAGAATGGGCGGACACCGGCGCGTTACACAAGTCGCGGCATTGCGCGGTTACGACGTTCAAAGCGATCGGTTCCTGCTCGAATCGCGGCTTCTGGAACATCCAGTGCCGCAGGGAGCCTTGTCATGAGGGTACGAATTCGACATTGGGTGGCCTTGCTTCTGTTCCTTCCGCTGGGCGCGTGCGGCGGTGGCGGCTCCGCGCCGACCTCGCCGTCGCCGGCGCAGTCGTTCCTCGCCGGAACATGGCGAGGCACCATGACGATCCAGCCGGATCCCACGGGTGCCCAGCCTGGTGCTCCGGTCACCGGCGCCGTGACGTTCACCTTCGAGGTGGTTCCGCAGACGAACCTCCAGTCCTTCCGCACCACCATTCGCTCGGAGAACGGCTGGCTTCCAATCACCCTGACCTCATCGACATCGATGATTCCTGGCAACACGCCGCCAGCGCAGATCAGCACCCAAGGCGAGTACAACTCTCCGCGCGGATGCCGCGGGACATTCGGGAGTTTCGCGACCGCCGAAGCCCGCAGCATTCAGGGCAGCATCACCGGAGTCGATTGCCCCGTGCCGTTCACGGGTTCGGTCGCCCTCACAAAGGAGTGACGACGTGGTAGCGATCGACCGGAGCGCGCCAGGTCGCTTCTTGCGAGCGGCGTTTGCTCCGAACGACTCGGTAGGCGTACTCCTCAAGACCTATCGCACAGGTCAGGTGATTCAGCGCATCGTGCCTGTCACAACAGCGGCTGGCGACCGCTTTCAGGCATGGCTCCGTTATCTGAACTCACACGGCTGGAATGTGTACGTCAGCGTGAACGCCTATCGGCCGGGCCGATCGCGCGCGCGCTCGGCCGTCGCCCAGGTGCGGCATCTGTTCCTCGAGGAGGACGTCGACGGTCCAGGGCTGCTCGCCGCCCTGTCGACACGACCGGATCTGCCACCGCCTTCGTACGTGCTGCATTCGTCACCTGGCAGGCTGCACGTGCTGTGGCGCGTGCGGGACATCGCGCCCCCGGGAGTCGAGTTGCTGCAGAAGCAGCTCGCGCGGGAACTGCTGACAGATCGAGCGGCAACTTCGAGCGCGCAGACCACAAGATTGCCGGGATTCTTCAATCACAAGCGGAATCCATCGAGTCCAGTCGGCATTGAGTACCTCCGTTGGCGAGATGTCTTCTGCGCGGAGGATCTGCCAGAGGTCAGTGCCGCAACACCTACGCGAGTTGCGACAACGACTCGTCGTTCTGTGATGGCCTCCGGTCCGGTGGAACGCGCGCGCGCATTTCTCCAGCGCGTCGGTCCCGCGGTGTCAGGTCAATGCGGCGATCTGCTGACGTTTCGCGTGTGCTGTCGACTCGTGCGGGGATTCGGTCTCTCGGATGACGAGGCTGTGCGGGTGCTCAGCGAGTGGAACGCGCGATGCGAGCCGCCGTGGTCAGAACGCGAGCTGCGACAGAAGATTGCGAACGCGAGGAGGTACGGGCGTGAGCCTCAGGGTGGCCTCTTGTGAAGTCACCTCATGCGTATGCTCGTATCTCGGCAATGAAGAATTGGCAATTCTCCTATTGACATCGAAGGCGCATGGTTGTATTGATGGATCTTCCCGTCACCACGCACGCGCTCCCAGGGCCGTGCGTCCCACCCCTGTTCGACGGCGTCCTCAGGACCTGCTCGAACCAGCCACTGCCAAGCGGTCTCAGGCCCACGGCAGTCTTGGAGACAACCATGTCCAAGTCAAAAGGCGAAGTCGTCGTGTCTGTGTCGATCATCCCGAATCAGCAGGGATCTCCCGCAGGGAAGCTTGCTGACGCGGAGGTGATGTTCGAAGCCGCATCCGGCCCGCTCAGCGGGATGAAGTTGATCGGCTTCGCAGTGTGGGAACGTCGCGATGGGGGAAGAAACGTGACGTTCCCGGCCCGACAGTACTCCGTGAACGGAGAACGTCGGAGCTTCGCACTGTTGCGTCCCGCGAACGGGGACGCCAGCGCGCAGGAGGCGATTAGGCAGTGCATCCTCGACGCGTACCAGCGCTCGGAGGCTCACACCTGATCGACCAGAAGGTTCCCAGGCGGTGCGGGCTCAGCCCCGCCGCCTGGGGCCGCGGTTCTCTCCCGATGGAATGTTGTTTCGTCGGCTGCGCAGCCGACGTCTCGCGGAAAGGACGCAGTTATGGAGACCGTGACGCGCTTTGTCGACAGGCAATCTGGCTCGCTCTCGGCGGCTTCGACGCCGGGCGCTGATGCCGCGCGCACGCTCTCCGCGACCGCAGGCTATCTGCTGTCTGAAGACGGCAGGAAGGCGTCACTTCTCTCGGGCGGCGACGGCCGGTCGGTCCAGCAGATCACGCTGCAGGTTCCGGCGAATCGCCTCCACCTCGTATCCGTCGACCGGCAAGGCGTGGCGCGGCTCAAGCTCAGGCCGCGATTCGAGATGGATGCCACGGGCATCGTTCGTATCGACACCGCGCCGATGTACGACGCGCCCCCGACCGTCGACGAGTTGTATCGCGCGGCGGCGAAGAACCACGAACTCGAGGCCGTCTACCACGCTCAACGCACGACGCTGAAGGCCAAGAGAACGGATGACGACCGTGTGCGGAGACAGAGCCTCGCCGAGACGTTCTTCGCCGACAAGGGTCTGCGTGCAGCCTCCCATCCACCGCCGACTCCGAAGACGTGCTACGTGATCACCGAGCGCGGAGGAGTGCTGTTCGACGTGTCGACTGACCAAGGTCTGGCCAAGGATGTCCCTCCGGAAGCGCATCGGCGATTTCGTGCCGACCAACGCGCCTACCAGGAGAAGGTCCGACAGGATCAGATCGCTCAGGCGGCGTTGCACGAAGAGAAGAAGCGGTTCATTGCCGAGTGGATCAGCGTCAACGGAACCGAGGAAGAGAAGGCGCGGCACGCATCCGGAGTTCTGCCGATGGCCGAAGCCATCGCGCGAATCAGTGGCCAGGTCTTCGCGGCCATCGACACCATGCCCATTTACGTGCACGACGGCGCGCAGCGGCTTCAGAGGTTCATCCGGCAGTTCACGGGTTCAGCGGACGTTACCGTCACCCCTGCCGACGTCGTCGCCCGCAGCGCCCACGCCATCATGGCGTCGGCCGACGAATGGGCAGCCATCCGAGAGATTCAGGAACGGCTGCCCGAGGCCCACGCAGTGCTCCGTCATCATCTGCTGTTGTCGCGCCGACACCAGGGAGTGCCGAGCCTTGTCATCATCGGCGCCCTCGTAACCCTGAAGCACGGGCCGTTCGTGCTACGCCGCGAGTACATCGTGTCCGACAAGCAGTCGGCTGCTGCTTCTACCACGGAGGTGGATCGCAACTGAGAACGGATTGGTCCCCTTCGCCAGGGGATCACAACTCTCTCTCGCTGTGGTCGTCCTGACCACCCCCTCACGCCGCCCGGCGTGAGGCTTCGTTCCACCTCGTCGCCCTCAGGGCACGCAGAAAGGAGCAGTCCAATGAACGGAATAGGTGTGTCTGCTGTCAACGCGTACACGGCTCACCGGGAATGGGCGTCACGCCCGCCGGATGAACGGTACGGCAGTGTTCACGCGCTCTACGAGTCGGCTCGCGCACGGCGCATCCGCACCGAAGAGCGCACCATCGAGACCGTCGCCGTCAGGACAGAAGCGGTGGCAGCTGACGCGCTCGCGCTACGCGACACGTCCGGTCGCCCGGCCGCCCTCACGAACTGGAGCTTCGAGCAGCTCGCCGGCATAGCCGGGGCGCCGCCGAAGTACCTCCGAACGCTGCCCGCCGTAATCGCCTCGGACGCGATCAACTACGGGCTGCACCGTCAACGTCGTGAGCAGCATCAGCTGCTCCTCGATCGCGACGATCCGTGGACCGTGCACGCCGTCACCTCCCCGAGGTACGCGCGTGTGCACCATGACGAGCTGACCGCACGGGTGCTCGACCTCATGGCCCAGCATTCGGCCTGGTCCTTGCCACTCGGCTATACGGACGGCGTATTCGGCGCTGAACGGGTTCCGTCCGGCGCCTACCTGGGAGATCGAGACATGTTCCTGTTCCTCGTGGATGGCAACCGCGATCTCGACGACCCCACTGACACGTC
The DNA here is from genome assembly GCA_001724025.1 of Acidobacteria bacterium SCN 69-37. Classification (GTDB taxonomy): domain Bacteria; phylum Acidobacteriota; class Vicinamibacteria; order Vicinamibacterales; family SCN-69-37; genus SCN-69-37. The sequence continues at coordinate 140,447 of MEDJ01000019.1, forward strand.
GCATGCTGGTTTGTTCCGCGGATTCATTCTCCGGAACAGCGACGTCGGTGCCGCCGCCCTCACCCTGGATGTGTTCTTGTTCCGCGCGGTATGCGGCAACCACATCATCTGGGGCTTCCAGCACGTGGTCGGCTTCCGGCGCCGGCACGTGGGAGTGTCGATTCAGGACGAGTGGACCGCCTCTCTCGAGAGTGTCCGCTCAGCCCTGGATGCGGACGTCGCCGACGATCGCCTCGTGCTCCTGCGGGCACAGTCCCAGGAACTCGGGTCGGATCGTGCGGCGGTGATCGATACGGCGGTGCAGCGACTGGAGCTGTCGCGAAAGCACGCCGATGAGGCGTACACGCTCGCGGAGACGTTCGAGTCGAATCCTCGATCCGTCTGGGGCTACGTGCAAGGGCTCACGCGTTTGAGTCAGCGCACACCCTGGCAGGACGGGCGCTTCAATCTCGATCGCGCCGCAAGCCGCCTCTTGACCACGGTCCACTAGGCCAGGTCATTCGCCGTTCGGGTTCAGCCCGCGGCACCCAACCACGCAACAGCGGACGCTGGCGCCACGCCACGTCCATCACCCGCCCCTCGCGACAGACCGTCGCGCAAGGTGGCCGCCTTCGCTCCCAGAGCCAGGCGCTCTGCCGGAGGTGTCTGCCATGCGCGACGGATCCGCCCGCCAACGAGTCACGAAACCACAGCCACGCACCTGGACGCCGGAGCGCGTCGAGGCTCGACACTGGAGAGTGCGTCACCGCCTCGCTGTCCTACAAGAGATGGCGGAGGACGCACACGATCTCCCGTGGACGCGTCGGCTCGTCAACACCCTCCTCGACGAACTCCACGTCACTGACGAATTCGATCGACTCGTCGGTCCTGTCTCCCGCGTGCCCGTCAGCCAGTACCCACGGCTGATCGCTATCGCGCTGCTGCTGCGCCACAGCTGGTCGCTCTACGACCTGTCTCGCACAGGGCATCGCATCGGGCTCGGGTGCGGTCCGCTCCAAGCAGAACTCAACACCAACGGCTGCGATTGCGCACGGCGACGGCGTCGTGCGTCCCGGGCGGCGCTCTCAGGGCCACGCCCGCACTGAAAGGAGTTCGTGATGACTGCTTCCGTCCTTTCATCGGCCTCGCCGCGCGGCCACCGCGTGCGCGAACTCGTCGTCGGCTACCGCTCGCTGCGCAACAGCGACGGCCGCGTCGTCGATGTGCCCGCCGTGGCGCTTAACAACCCGCGGAACGCGGCGGCCGTCCTTGGTCCGCTGGTCGCCGATCAGGCCGTCGAGGTCTTCGGCGTCGCCTGTCTCTCCACCAAGCATCGCCTCCTCACCTGGCATGTGCTCTCGCGCGGCACGCGCGACAGCACGCCGGTGTCCCTGCCGGACGTCTTCCTGCCCGCGTGTCTCACACCGGGCGCGACCGGCGTGATGGTCGTCCACAACCATCCGAGCGGCGATCCCACCCCGAGTCCCGACGATGCGCGGCTCACGCTCCGCCTGTGTGCCGCCGCCGACGTGCTCGATATCGCGCTGCTCGATCACCTGATCGTCGGCGACGAAGGCCGCTACTTCAGCTTCCACGAGAGCGGTCAGTTCACGAAGAGGACGTAACCCATGCCCGCCGCTTCGACCTTCGCATTCTGTGGAAGTCCTCAGCCGCGTCAAGGCTTCGCTCGCTGCGCTCGCCGCTCTGAGAGGCAACAGCGCCGCGGCCTTGACTCGGCCTCGGTACTTCCCACGGAGGGCATCTATCGAAGCGGCGGGGGATCTCGAAGAAAGGAGAACCCCATGAACGAACGGTCGCTCACACCCAACATCACGGTGACGATCGGCCACCACTCGCGAATCTATTTCGCGTTCGTCACGACGGCACCGATCGAGCTCGACTCGCCGGCAACCGTCACGCTGCACGCGGCGACGTTCGCAGACGTCGTCAGCTTCACAGCGGAGCCGATCACGCTCGATCACGCTCGCGCCCGAATACCGGCGCGCTTGGTGCTGATCGACGCGATGGAGCTCGCGTGGCAACGAGCCAAGTACCGCGGTCATCAGCACCCGTTGCTGGCGGCGGATCCCGGGCTCGTCGGCCTCAACACGCTCCAGCACTGGCTCTGGCAACGGCTTCAGGCCACGCCATCCAGCCAGGTCGCTGCATGACTCGCACACACACGTTCGCGTCAACCGCTCGCCGAGGAGGCGAGCTTCTCAGGAGGTTCAATCATGGTCGTCAAGATCGTTCCGAACGACAAAGCCAACCCGCCCGGCAAACTCGCCGATGCCGAGCTGCACTTCAACGACGGCGTGCTCGACGGCTTGAAGCTGATCGGATTCGCCGTGTGGGAGCGCCGCAGCGGCAGTGGCCGCAACGTCACGTTCCCGGCGCGTCAGTACTCCGTGAATGGTGAGCGCCGCAGCTTCGCGCTGCTGCGGCCCATCGCGGACGCGGCGTCACAGGAACGTGTGCGTGATCTCGTGCTGCAGGCGTACGCCGAGTACGAGGAGACCGCAACTGAGGCCGCTTCATAGCGGTGCAAGGCAAGGTTCTGGACGTCCTCCTTCGGGAGGGCGTCCAGGACAACACGAATGTTGTGGGCGTCGTCATGGAACAGCCGAAGATGTCTGAGCCGGAGCATGACCCGATTCCGCTCGACCTCTGCCGCGAGTTGCTCGCAGGCGAAGCTGAAAGCCTGTCCGATGAGGAAGTCGAACTGATTCGACAACACGCCGATGCCATGGCCCACTTGTTGATCGAGATCGCGGTTCAGGGGCAGTCGGAAGGCTAGACGCATGCACGGCACCGAGGCCTTGCGGGAGCTCGAGAGTGGGTCTAAGCTGCCGTTGATGGTCGGCGCAATCATCTACGTCCGCGTGAGCACGAAGGAGCAGACCGAGAACTTGAGTCTGCCCACGCAGCTTCGCGCGTGCGAAGAATACTGTCGCCGACAGGGCTACGAGATTCTCGAGCAGTTCAGGGAAGAAGGCGAGAGCGCGAAGACTGCCGACCGACCTCAACTGCAGCGGCTCCTCAAGTACTGCCGGACAAACAAGGGCAGGGTTCACTTCGTTGTCGTCTTCAACCTCACGCGGTTCGCGCGCGAAAAATACGACCACTTCGCGCTGCGGTCGCATCTGAAATCGCTCGGCATCTCGTTGCGATCGGCGACCGAGCCCATTGACGACACGTCTACGGGAAAGTTGATGGAGGGCGTCCTGGCGTCCTTCGCGCAATTCGACAACGACGTGCGATCGGATCGCACACGTGCAGGGATGAAGGCCGCTTTGGAACTGGGCCGCTGGACATTCCTCGCTCCTATCGGCTACGTCAACGTTCCAAGGACGTACGGAAAGAGCCTGATCCCAGACCCCGAGCGAGCTTCGGTTGTCCAGCAAATCTTCCGAGACTTCGCCACCGGACGATTCACGAAACAAGAGCTGTTGAACGAAATGACCCGCCGAGGGCTGAAGACGCGAAAGGGCCTGCCTGTCAGCGCCCAGGCGTTCAGCACCATGCTGCAGAACAAGCTGTACGTCGGCATCGTGGATGCACCCGGCTACGGTATCGTCGGAAAGCGTGGCGATTTCGATGCTCTGATTCCGGACGACGTGTTCTATCGAGTTCAGGCGATCCTGGCTGGACGAGTGCACACAACGGGCCCATACAATCGACGTCGGCCTGAGTTCCCATTGCGGGCGTTCATCAAGTGCGCTGCCTGCGGACGCGGCGTCACCGCAAGCTGGTCAAAGGGACGCAGTGCTCGTTACGCGTACTACCACTGCCTGCCGCCTTGCCGGTCGGTCAACATCACAAAGGCAAAGCTCGAGGGGCTGTTCGTGGACGAGTTGGAGCGATTCCAGCCGACGCCGGGATACATGAGGCTACTCAAGGAATCAGTGCTGCGCGTGTGGCACGATCGCAAGGCGGTCGTCAAGACCGAGGTGGCGGGCGCCGAGCATCGAGCCAAGGCGATCCAGCAGAAACTTGACCGCCTGGATGACGCGTTCATCTACAAGGAGTCGATTGACCTTGGCACGTACGAACGGCAACGCGACCGACTCCGCGAAGAACTGACCCTGGTCGAGATTGACCGGCACGGCTCGAAGGTCGAGGAGTTTGACGTCGAGGGCATCCTGAACTTTGCAGAGCGAGTGCTACCGCGGGCCGCGGACCTGTGGATTCAAGCGTCGTTGGAGCAGCGCCAGAGACTTCAGCGCCTGTTCTTCCCGGAAGGCGTGGCGTTCAGCGGAAAATCCTTCGATCGAACCGTCGTAACGTCTTCTCTCTTTGAGTACTTAAGGCCGCTTGATGGGCCGCAGGAAAATTTGGTGGACCTGACCGGGATCGAACCGGTGACCTCATGAATGCCATTCATGCGCGCTCCCAGCTGCGCCACAGGCCCACGCGTCGGACGCGAGAACACCGAAGTATACGGCTGTCGATGCGTTTCGTCAAAGTCTCCGGCCAGGCCTCCCGTCCGCTCGAGACGGATCCGCGGTTTTCGGCCGCAATCCCGCCGGGCGACCTTGACTTGACCGGAGGTCCGTGCCTAGACTGGCCACGGTTACATCGCAACTGGTCCGGAGCACAGGCTCCCCGTCAAAGGAACAATCATGCCCAGTGGCACGATTGCACGTTTGTTGATCGATAAGGGTTTTGGGTTCATCCGCGACGAAGGTGGTGTGGAGCATTTCTTCCACCGATCGGCGGTACGTGGGGCAGTCTTCGAACTGCTCCGTGAAGGACAGCGCGTCGAGTTCATCAACGAGGACTCGCCGAAGGGACCGCGCGCGGCTGACGTGCGCCTCCTCGACAGCTGAGATCCCCCGGGCGGAGGACGCATCGTCCTCCGCGTGGTCAGCCTCGGGTTCCCCACGGCGCAGGTCGCCTTCGCACACCCCCGGAGAGATCCGTCCGCCCGTCAGATCGTGACGTTCGACGGTCCTCTGGCGTCGGTGCAGGCGCTCGTCCGTAGTCGCGCTCCCCAGCGTCTGTTGCAGGAGGGAGATGCCATGTCGCTGCAGGACATCAAGGACAAACTCGAGATCGGGCTCAAGCCGGACGCGCCCTACCGCCCCGCCAACCAGCCGGAATCCGAACAGCCACACCCGCCCCATCCGGCGGGCACGGACCCGGATCCGACCCGGACACCGCCGGTGCCCCCGGCAGAGTCCGCCGGCGACCGGCCGGAGGATCCGACCTAACCCGCGACCGCGGACAACGCCGCCAGGCGCTCGGCGATCGGCTCGAGCTCTTCGAGTGTCTCGACGACGACCTCGGCGCCGGTGGCTGCCAGGGCCTCTGCTGAGTACTCGCCCGTCGCGACCGCCACAGCGGTCGCCCCGTGCGCGTGCGCGCAGTCCACGTCGAGCGGCGTGTCACCGATCACCACGACACCCGCCGCCTCGATGCCACACGCCCGTGCGCGCGCGATGGCCACCGGCACCAGGGCCCGGCGATCGGCGTGCGCGTCGCCAAATGCGCCGAAGCGGAACCGTCGCCACAGGTCGACGTGCCCGAGTTTGAGGGCCGCGCCCTCCTCGAAATTTCCCGTCAGCAGACCGAGCGCAAACGACGGGTGCGCCTCGAGCGCGTCGAGCGCTCGCTGCACACCCGGCAGGACCTCCACGCCCGGTGCCGGCACCTGCCGCAGCGCGCGGGCGAGTTCCGTCAGGTACGACTCACGCAGCGGGCCGACGAGGTCCTCGGTCAGAACCTGGTCCCAGCGTCCGAAGACCTCCTCGAGGATGGCGCGATCGGTCCGCCCCGAAACCGGCACGCCGTCGAGCGCCCCCGATCGCCCGTGCAGGCGCGCGAACGCCTCGTTCATGCCACGTACACCGGCCCCGCCGGACCGAATGAGCGTGCCGTCGATGTCGAACAGGACGAGTACCGCCGGTGTCATCGCATCTGCCCCGCTCATCGTCCATCCCCGAGATGGGCCACCAGGCGCGTGAACGCCGTGGGCGGCAGGCCAACGTGGCCCAGCGCCGCGTCCCTGGCGCTGCCCGCCCCGTGAAAATCCGATCCGCCCGTCACCAGCAGGCCGTGTCGATCGGCCATCGTCTGGTACCGCACGACATCGGCCACCGCGTGATCCGGGTGGTAGACCTCGATCGCCCCGAGCCCCGCCTCGATCATCGGCGCGATCAGGTGATCGCGCTGCAACTTGCCCGGGTGCGCGATGGACGACAGGCCGCCCGACGCGCGCAGCCGCGCGACGACCTCGGCCGGCTCGGGCCCGATGCGCGGCAGGAACGCGGGACGGCCCTCGGCAAGATACCGATCGAACGCGTCGGCCAGATCCGCCGCATGGCCGGCTGCCACGAGCAGCGCCGCAACAGCGGGACGTCCGACAGATCGGCCCGACGTCGCAGGCGTGGCCAGGAGCGACGTCACGTCGACCGGCGCACCGAGCTGCGCGAGCCGATCGCCTATCGCCGCCACCCGATCGAGCCGCCGCTCGCGCTGTACGCGGAGAAAATGACCCAGGGTGGAATCGGTGATGTCGATGCCGTAGCCGAGAATGTGCACGTCGACATCCTCAGCCACGGCCGTCATTTCGATGCCGGCGACAAACGTGAGACCGGCACGGGTCGCCGCGTCGCGCGCGGCCGGAATCCCTGCCACCGTATCGTGGTCGGTCACGGCCATGGCCACGCAGCCAACACGCGCGGCTGCGGCGACGAGCGCCTCCGGGCTCAGCTGTCCGTCGGAGGCGGTCGTGTGCAGATGGAGATCGATCACCGCGACGACTTCCGCGCGCCGCCCGTCTTGCCGCGCGGCTTCGCGGCCCCGTCCACGCCCCTGGGTGAAGCGACGGATCGGCTGCGCGGCCGTTTCGCCGCCTGCCGCGCGACGAGCGCGCGGAATTCACGGACCAGCAGATCGAAGTGATCGCGCTCCTCGTCGGCAAACTCGAGGAAGATCCGCCGCCCTTCCGACTCTTCGAAGCGCTCGCCGTACTGCTTGAAGAACCTGTGCGATGCGCGCTCGCAGCGGATGCCGATGCGCAGCGCCTCGCGATCGCCCACGCCCGGAGCCGCCAGTTCCTCGACGCCGGCCGAGAACAGGCCGTTCGAGGCGCTCTTGAAGAAGAGGAACGCGGGCTGCGCCTCGAGCTGCGGCTCGGCGTCCGTCAATTCCTTGTACCGGGCCTCGAGCGTGGCCAGATGCTCGCGCTCCTCGGCCGCCAGCCGCTCGAATACCCGCTTGCCCCGCGGATCGCGCGCCAGGCGTGAGGCCCGCGTATAGAACGCCAGGCCGCTGCGTTCGGTGGCAATAGCGACGCGCAGCGCGTCGCGCGCGAACACCTTCTCGAGCGGCAGGCGCGGCACCGACGACGGCAGGCCCGTCTGGCACTGCTCACACGTGCCGTAGATCTGGAGCACGCTCTCGGACGGGGTGAAGCGTCGCGCGTTCGCGACGTCCTCGATGATGGCCTCGATGTCCGAGCTGAGGAACTCGAACGACTGCTGGCACGACTTGCAAATCAGGTGGAAGTGCCGCGGGTGCCGGTACGAGTGCTCGAACCGGTACTTGCCGTCGCCGAAGTCCACGCGACGGGCGATGCCGGCCTCGACCATCCACTGGAGCGTGCGATAGATCGTGGCCCGGCTGATGCGTGCGTCCTCGGACCGGATCAGCGAAACGAGATCATCGGCCCCGAGGTGCCCGCTCTGACGCAGGAACACGTCGACGATGAAGTCACGCTTACCGGAGCGGCGACCGCCGGCCGGCCGATGGTTCTCGATGAATTGCGACGGCGACAACATGAGCGCACCAGTCCCGTGCGTCCCGTCGGACGCACCCACAACAGTCGGGCACGCGGGGCCGCCCGCCCGTTCCGTGTCGATTGATCAGCTACGCACTGAACGACGAGCCGCACCCGCAGGTCGACTTCGCGTTCGGATTCTTGATGGTGAAGCCGCCGCCCATGTTGTTGTCGACGAAGTCGACCTCGGCGCCATTCAGATAGCGCAGGCTGATGGGATCGATGAGCAGCTTGACGCCGTGCACCTCGAAGACCTGATCCGAGTCGGCGTCCCCTTCCCCTTCATCGATCATCAGGCCGTACTGGAAGCCCGAGCACCCGCCGCCCTGCACGAACACCCGCAGACCAGCGCCCACCTTCGCCTCTTCGGTCAGCAGCTCGTTGATCTTCTCCGCCGCAGTCTCGGTTACGTTGATCATGCCCTCGATTATACGGGACCACCGGGCTCCCACGACCTCCGCCACTTTTTCGTTATGCTGTGGGCACTGGGCGGCCTCAGCCCTGCCCGGCCCGACACTTATGACACTCGACCAGCTCCTCTCCGACCACACAGTCAATCGCGTCGCGTCCCGGATCTGGGCGCGGGATCCGGCCGTGTTCGTGGGGGCCGATGCCGCCCCGGCCGTCACCGCCGCCATCCGGAACCGCCTGGGCTGGCTCGATGCCCCCGCCGCCATGCCGGCCCGGGCGGCCGAAATCGAGGCCTTCCGCCAGCGAGCCGCCGAGGATGGACTGACCGACATCTACCTGCTCGGCATGGGCGGCAGCAGTTTGTGCGCCGAGGTCCTGCGCGACGTCCTGGGCGTGCCGGGCCACCCCAACCGGCTGGTCGTGCTCGACACGACCGACGAACTGGCCATCCAGCGGGTCGCGACGTCCCTCGTGCCGGCGCGCGCCCTGTTCCTCGTGGCCAGCAAGAGCGGCTCCACGCTGGAGGTCACCTCGCTCGAGCGGTATTTCTGGGGCCTGATGTCGGCGGCGGTCGAGAACCCCGGCCGCCATTTCGCCGCCATCACCGATCCGGACACCTCGCTGGTAGCCCACGCGACGGCACACGACTATCGTCACGTCTTCATCAACCCGGCCGACATCGGCGGTCGCTACTCGGCCCTGTCGCTCTTCGGCCTGGTGCCCGCCGCCCTGCTGGGGGTCTCCGGGGCCACGCTGCTCGCCCCGGCGCTCGAGATGGCCGACGCGTGCCAGCTCGATTCGCCGGCCAATCCCGGCCTGCGCCTTGGCGTGTTCATGGGCACGCAGGCGGCAGCCGGCCGCGACAAGCTGACGTTCTTCGGCTCACCGGCCCTCGCGCCGCTGGGCGCCTGGATCGAACAACTGGTCGCCGAAAGCACCGGCAAGCTCGGTCGCGGCATCCTGCCCGTCGTCGGGGAACCCGCCGCCCCGCCCGAGCGGTTCGGCGCCGATCGCGCGTTCGTCGTCGTCACGACGCCGGGTGATACGACGCCGGAACGGTTCGCCGACAGCCTCGAGGCCGCCGGTCACCCGGTCTTCCGCATCGAAACGCAGCCGGTGGCGCTGGGTGCCGAGTTCTTCCGGTGGGAGTTCGCCACCGCGGTCGCCGGGGCCGTCCTGGGACTCAACCCGTTCGACGAGCCGGATGTCCGCAGCGCCAAGGCGCGCACGCAGGCCCAGCTCGATATCCGCCGCGAGAGCGGCGCGTTCCGGCTCGATCCGCCGCTCGATGCGGGGTCGCTCTATGCGCGGCGTGACCATGCCGGCGGCGCGCGCGCGGGCGCACCTGGCAGCTACGTCGCCATCCTCGACTACCTGCCCGCGGATCCGGCGCGGACCGACGCCATCAACCGGCTGCGCGGGTCGCTGCGCGCACGGCTCGGTGTGGCCACCACGCACGGCGTCGGCCCGCGGTATCTCCACTCGACGGGGCAGTACCACAAGGGCGGACCGAACACGGGCCTCTTCGTCCTCGTGACGTCCGATGACGCCAGCGCCACGCCGGTGCCGGGCACCGAGTACACCTTCAGCACGCTCAAACAGGCGCAGGCGCTCGGCGATTTCGATGCGCTCGTGGCGGGTGGCCGCACCGTCATCCACTGCCACTTCCAGACCCACGCCGCCGATGTCCTGACACGACTCGAGCACGTGCTGGCAAGCCTGGCCTGACGCGATGCCTGTCGGCCGGCTCGCGGCGTGCGCGGTGCTGTTCGTCGCCTCGATCCTCCCGGTCGACGCGCAACGCCCGACGACGCACGGCCGGCTGTTCCCGCCCGAGGATCTCGGCATCCTCGAGAGTCCGGATCGAGACGAGTGGCAGCAGCCCGAGCGCATCATGGACGCGCTCCGGATCGCGGACGGATCGCGCGTCGCCGACATCGGCGCGGGTGGCGGGTGGTTCACCATCCGCCTCGCCGCGCGCGTGGGCCCGAACGGCACGGTCTACGCGCAGGACGTCCAGCGGCAGATGATCGACTCGATCCGCCAGCGCGTGGCCAACCTCGGCCTTGCCAACGTGGAGACCATCCTCGGCACGGTCGACGACCCACACCTGCCGCCGGCACTCGACGCCGTGCTCGTCGTCGATGCCTATCCGCAGTTCGGCGAACGGCGGGAGCAGCGCGTGCCGGTGCTGCGCCGCCTCGCCGAGGCCCTGGCCCCGCACGGCCGCCTCGGCATCGTCGACTTCAAGCTCGACGGCGTGGGCGGCCCCGGGCCGCCGATCGACGAACGCCTCGATCCAGCCGTGGTCCGTGACGAGGCCGAGCAGGTGGGCCTGCGGCTGCTGCGCGAGGAAACGTTCCTCCGCTATCAGTACCTGCTCGTGTTCGGGCGCTGATGGCGCACGGGTGAGGATGAGGTCGCAACGATCCATGAAGACAGCCTTGACGATTGCAGGAAGCGACTCGAGCGGCGGGGCCGGCATCCAGGCCGATCTCAAGACCTTCGCCGCGCACGGCGTGTTCGGTGCAAGCGCCATCACGGCCCTGACCGCGCAGAACACGACGGGGGTGCGGGCCGTTCTGCCCATCCCCATCGACATGGTGGTCGCGCAGATCGACGCGGTGATGAGCGACATCGGCGCCGATGCCGTGAAGCTCGGCATGCTGGCGAACGCGGACATCGCCCGGGCCGTGGCCGACGCGATCACCCGATGGGAGATGCGCGCGGTCGTGCTCGACACGGTGATGGTGGCCAAGGGCGGCGCACGCCTGCTCGACGATGACGCGATCACCGTGGTGCGGCAGCGGCTCGTGCCGCAGGCCGCGGTGGTCACGGCCAACATTCCCGAGGCCGAGGTCCTGACGGGGTTGTCGCTGCGTTCGGTTGCCGATCTGCGTCGCGCGGCGCGCGCGCTCGTCGACGCCGGCGCCGCGACGGCCGTGGTCAAGGGCGGTCACCTCGACGGTCCGGCCATCGACGTGTTCGACGACGGCACGACAGCGATCGAGCTCGAGCAGGCGCGGATCCCGACGCCGCACACGCACGGCACGGGGTGCACGCTGGCCGCGGCCATCGCGGCGCACCTGGCCCTGGGGCAGTCTGCGTCCGAGGCGGTGGCGGCGGCCAAGCGCTACGTCACGCGCGCGATCGCACGCGCACCGGGCCTCGGTCGCGGCCATGGTCCGCTGGGCTGGGGCGAGGCCCTCGTCGACCGCTGATCGGCATCGGGTGGCATCTCGAGTGCTCCCGCAGGCCGGCACGCACCAGCACGACGAGGCGCAGTACACTGATTCGATGGCCGTGCCGTTGTTCGTCGTGACGCCGGCGCGGCTGGCCCTCGAACCGCTGGTTGCGCAAGTCGAGATCACCGGGCGCCTCGACGGCGAGGGCTGCGGGGCCGTGTGCACGTTCATCGGCGTGGTGCGCAGGTCACACGCGGGCCGGACCGTCAGGTACCTCGAATACGAAGCGCACGCGACGCTGGCCGTCAGGACCTTCGAGCGTATCGCGCACGAGGCGGTCGAACGCTGGCCGCAGGCCACGCTGGCGATCCACCATCGGGTTGGACGACTGGCCGTCGGCGAGACCAGCGTGCTCGTGGCCGCGGCAGCGGCGCACCGGGACGAGGCGTTCCGCGTGTGCCGGTACGGCATCGAGCGCGTCAAGCAGATCGCCCCGGTCTGGAAGCGGGAAGTCTGCGAGGACGGCGCGCATTGGATCGAGGGGCCCGTCGCCGATCCCGCCAACGATGACCTGCGACGTCAGGCCCTGGTGCGTGCGTGCGCGTGACGGTGCAATACTTTGCTCGACTGCGCGACCTGGCCGGCTGCGGCACGTGGACGTGCGACCTGCCGGACCGTGCCACGGTCGGCGACGCCTGGCGCGCCGGGGTCGAGCGGTTTCCGGCCACGGCCGCGCTCGGTGACAGTCTGTCGTGTGCGGTCAACGCCGACTTCAGCCGCATGGACGCCCCGATACACGACGGCGATGAAGTCGCTTTTCTCCCCCCGGTGTCCGGCGGGGCCTGGACAGAGCCATGACCCCGCAGGTGTTCGACAAGCTCAGGACGATTGCCTCCCGCTATGACGAGCTCACGCAACTGGTGAGCGATCCGGCGGTGCAGGCCGACGCGGCGGCGTACCGCACGCACTCGAAAGCCATCGCCGACACGCAGGATCTCGTCGACTGCTTTCGCGATTACCAGCAGCAGGAGCGGGCCCTGGCCGACGCGCGCGAAATGGCGGCCGGTGAGGACCCGGAACTGCGGGCGCTGGCGGCCGACGAGATCGGCGTGCTCGAAGCGCAACTGATCGCCCTCGAAGATCGGCTGCGCGTGCTGCTGATCCCGAAGGATCCGAACGACGACCGCAACGTCGTGATGGAAATCCGCGCGGGCACCGGTGGCGACGAGGCCGCCCTGTTTGCCGGCGACCTGTTCCGGATGTACACGCGATTCGCCGAGCGGCAGAGCTGGAAGGTGGAGGTCATGTCCTCCAGCGAGACCGGCGTGGGCGGCTTCAAGGAAGTGGTGGCCGCCATCGAAGGCAAGGGCGTCTACCGCCGGCTCAAGCAGGAGAGCGGCGTGCACCGCGTCCAGCGCGTCCCCGTCACCGAGGCCAGCGGACGCATTCACACGTCGACGGCCACGGTCGCCGTGCTGCCGGAGGCCGAGGAAGTCGACGTGCAGATCGACGCGAAGGATCTCCGCATCGACACGTTCTGCTCGAGCGGTCCCGGCGGTCAGAGCGTCAACACGACCTACTCCGCCGTCCGCATCACGCACCTCCCCACGGGCATCGTCGTCTCGCAGCAGGACGAGAAGTCGCAGATCAAGAATCGCCAGAAGGCGATGAAGGTGCTGCGATCGAAGCTGTACGAGATGGAGATGCGCAAGCAGCAGGACGCCATCGCGAAGGAGCGGCGCGGCCAGGTGGGATCGGGCGACAGGTCCGAGAAGATCCGGACCTACAACTTCAAGGAGAACCGGATCACCGACCACCGCATCAACTTCACGATGCACCAGCTGGCCGACGCCCTGGATGGCGATCTCGAGGAGCTGATCGCGGAGCTCGAGGCGCGCGCGCAGTCCGAGAAGCTGCAGCTGGCGACGGAAACCGAGCCGGCCGCGTCGTAGTCCGATGACGATTGCCGCGTGCGTCCATCGCGCCGTCGCGGTACTCGTCGACGCGGGCTTCGCTCCCGACGCCGCCAGGATCGACGTGGCGGTCCTCGGCCGGCACCTGCTGGGCTGGGACACGGCCGCATGGCTGACGCGGCAGCGCGACGACGCCCCGGCTGCCTGGGGCGAAGCCTTGATGCCGCTCGTCGTACGCCGCGCCTCCGGCGAGCCGGTGGCCTATCTCACCGGCACGCGCGAGTTCTACGGCCGCGCATTCACTGTCACCCCCGACGTCCTGATTCCCCGGCCCGAGACCGAACAGATCGTGGACCTCGCCCTGGTCCGGATCGGCGAGACGGCCGCGGCTGACGCGCCCGTCACGGTCGTCGACGTCGGTACGGGCAGTGGCTGCCTGGCCGTGACGCTTGCGGCCGAACGTCCGCACCTCCGGGTCATCGCGACTGACACTTCGACGGCCGCGCTGCACGTGGCGGCCGGCAATGCCGCGCGTCACGACGTCGCCGATCGCGTGGCGTACACGCATGGATCGCTCACCGCGGGCACGGCAGGCGCCCGCCTGATCGTCTCGAACCCGCCGTACATTCCCCTGACCGATCGCGATCGCCTGATGCGCGACGTCCGCGACTTCGAACCGGCTACTGCGCTCTTCGGCGGCGCCGACGGTCTCGACGTCATTCGCGCCCTGGCGCCCGACGCGTTTCGCGCGCTCGGCGGGGGCGGCACGCTGCTGATCGAGGTCGGCGCAGGTCAGGCGTCGGCCGTCGGCCGTCTGCTGGCCGACAACGGGTTCACCGGGCTGGCCACACACGCGGATCTGGCCGGAATTCCGCGGATCGTCGAGGGTCGGACACCGGCGACGTCCGTATAATCAGCGCATGGACTGCCTGTTCTGCCGCATTGTCGCCGGTGAGATCCCGGCCGCCAGGGTATTCGAGAACGATCGCGTGGTGGCGTTCGACGACATCGCGCCCATCGCCCCGATGCACGTCCTCGTCGTGCCGCGCACGCACATCGCCACGCTCAACGACGTGACGCCGGACCACGATGCGCTGATTGGCGAGATGCTGCGCGCCGCCGCGACGATTGCCGCCGAGCGCGGCTATGCCGAGCGTGGGTTCCGGACGGTCTTCAACTGCCAGGCCGGCGCCGGCCAGTCCGTCTTCCACATCCATCTGCACGTCATCGGGGGACGGCCGCTCGCCTGGCCGCCGGGCTGACGCACGCGCGGTGGCGGCGTTCAGAACAGGACGTCCGTCAATTCGCGCAGCGAGGTGATGACCGGGACGTCATCGCGTGGGACGGCAGCGGGACCGTTCCTCGCGAGCAGCACGCCGCGCATGCCGGTCCCGATGGCCCCTGCCACATCGTGCGTGAAGCTGTCGCCCACCATCACGGCGTGGGCAGCCTCGACGCCGACCTGCTCGAGAGCTTCCCGGAAGATCCGCGGATCGGGCTTCATCACGCCCAGCGCCGACGACGAGACAGCGGCCGCGAGCAGGCCGTCGAGCGCGAAATGCGACTGGAACGACCGCAGGCAGCGGTGGGAGTTGGTGATGATGCCCAGCCGGACGCCGCGCGCGATCAACTCGCCCAGCGTCTCCCGGACGTCGTCATAAAGATCGAAGTGCGCGGGATCGGCCCAGGCGTCGTAGAGTTCGCGGGCCACCGTCTCGACCGCCGGCGACTCGCCGCCCATCAACTCGATGATCCGGGCGGTGTACCGCACGAACACCTCGCCGTCGTAGGTGTGTCCGGCCGCCTCGAGGACCGTGGCGGCGCCGGCGACGGCGGCCTCGAAACGGGCCGGATCGACGGTAATTCCGTGCTGCGCGCAACTGTCGGCGTAGCCAGGGCCCTGGAATCGGCGACCCGGGTGGATCAACGTGAAGTCGACGTCGAAGAAGACCGCCTCGGTCGGGCTCACCCGGTCGATTATAGAATGAGGGTTTCGGCCGACCATGTCCGACTGGAAAGACACACTCAACCTCCCCCGCACCGACTTCCCCATGAAGGCGAACCTTCCGGCTGCCGAGCCGGTGGCCATCCGCCAGTGGGAGGCCCTCGACCTCTATCGGCGCATCCGCGAAGCCCGGCAGGGCCGCCCGAAGTTCGTCCTGCACGACGGCCCCCCCTACGCCAACGGACAGATTCACATCGGTCACGCGCTGAACAAGGTCCTGAAGGACATCATCGTGAAGTCGCGGACGATGGGCGGGTACGACGCGCCGTACGTCCCGGGGTGGGACTGCCACGGCCTGCCGATCGAGCTCAACGTCGAGAAGGAACTGGGCCCGGCGGCCAAGGATCAGTCCCCGGTCGAGTTCCGCCGCGCCTGCCGGGCGTATGCCGGACGTTTCGTCGACTCGCAGCGCGAGGACTTCAAACGCCTCGGCATCGTGGGCGACTGGGCGGATCCGTACCTGACGATGACGCCGGCCTACCAGGCGCAGATCGTGCGCGCCCTGGCGCGGTTCGTCAGCCGCGGCCTGGTCTACAAGGGCAAGAAACCCGTGCACTGGTGCCTGCGCGACAGGACGGCCCTGGCCGAAGCCGAGGTCGAATACGACACGCACCGCTCGCCGTCGATCTACGTCGAGTTCGACCTGACGGCCGAGGCCACGGCGCAACTGGCCAGCCGCGTGCCGGCCCTTGCTGGCCGTGCGCTCTCCGTTCTCATCTGGACGACGACCCCGTGGACGATCCCGGCCAACCTGGGCATCGCGTTCCACCCGGACTTCACCTACGCGGGCTACGACATCGACGGTCGCATCGTCATCATCGCCGAGCGCATGGCCGAGAGCGTCTCGGCGGGCACGGGCCGGACGTTCGCCGCGCCGATCGCGTCGTTCCCGGGCACGACGCTCGAGCACCTGACGTTCAAGCACCCGCTGTACGACAGGACGTCGCTCGGGGTCCTGGCGCCGTACGTGACGCTCGAGCAGGGCACGGGCGCGGTACACACGGCGCCCGGACACGGCGCCGAGGACTTCGTGACCGGCGTGAAATACGGGCTCGACGTGTACGCGCCCATCGGCAGGGACGGTCGTTTCCTGTCCGATGTCGGCATCGTCGCGGGCCTGAAGATCTTCGACGCCAATCCGGTCGTGCAGGCTGCGCTGGCCGAGCGCGGCCGTCTGTTCGCGCACGGCGAGGTCGAACACTCCTATCCTCACTGCTGGCGCTGCCATCAGCCGGTCATCTTCATGGCCACGCCGCAGTGGTTCATCAGCATGGACGGTCTGCGCGAGAGCGCCCTGAGCGAGAGCAACGGCGTCCAGTGGCACCCGGACTGGGGCCGCGAGCGCATGACGGGCATGTTCGTGAACCGGCCCGACTGGTGCATTTCCCGCCAGCGCGCCTGGGGCGTCCCGATCCCGGCCGTCGCGTGTACGGGGTGCGGACACTCGATGCTGACGCCGGCCATCCTCGATCGCACCGCCGCGGTCTTCGAGGCGTCGTCGGCCGACGCGTGGTACGAAGCGCCGCTCGACGCTTTCGTTCCCGAGGGTCTCCGCTGCGAGTCGTGCGGCGGTACGACGTTCGAGCGTGAGCGCGACATCCTCGACGTGTGGTTCGACTCGGGCTGCAGCCACGAAGCCGTGCTGGCGAAGCGGCCGGCGCTGCAGTGGCCCGCGGACCTGTACCTCGAGGGCACCGATCAGTACCGTGGCTGGTTCCAGTCGTCGATGCTGGTCGCGCTCGGGACGCGCGACAAGGCGCCCTACCACGCGGTGCTCACGCACGGCTTCGTCGTCGACGAGCGTGGCCGGAAAATGTCGAAGTCGCTCGGCAACACGGTCGTGCCCCAGCAGGTCATCCAGGAGCACGGCGCCGAGGTCCTGCGCCTTTGGGTCTCGATGGTCGACTACCGCGACGAAGTACGGCTCGGCAAGGCCGTCCTCGCGCGCACGGTCGAGGCGTATCGCAAGATGCGCAACACCTTCCGGTACCTCCTGTCGAACCTGTACGACTTCGATCCCGCACGCGACATGGTTGCGCCGGCGGATCTGATCGAGGTCGACCGCTTCGCGCTCTCGCGGCTCGCGGGCCTGGCACGGGACGTCGAACAGGCGTATCTCGCGTACGACTTCCAGAGCATCTTCCACGCGGTCAACGAGTTCGTCACCGTCGACGTGAGCGCGTTCCACGCCGACGTGTCCAAGGATCGGCTGTACACTCTGCGCGCCGACTCGCCCGAACGGCGGTCGGCCCAGACCGCGTGCTACGTCATCGCCGACACGCTGGCGCGGCTCCTCGCCCCAATCCTCTCGGTGACGGCCGACGACGTCTGGCGGGCGCTGCCGGGCAGCCGGGAACCGTCGGTGCACCTCGCGCTGTTCCCCGCCGATCTGGATCGCTGGATCGACACGGCCCTGGAAGAGCGGTGGCGCCAGTTGCGGGCGATTCGCGATGTCGTCAACCAGGCGCTCGAAGGCGCTCGACAGCGCAAGGAGATCGGCAGCGCCCTGGCCGCGCACGTCACGGTGCGCGCCTCCGGTGATCGCGCGGCCCTGCTCGATCAGTACCGGGCTGATCTGCCGATGCTCTTCATCACGTCCGGCGTGACCCTTGAATCCTCGACCGGCGACCTCGAGGTCGTCGTGAGCCGGGCCCCCGGTGACAAGTGTCCTCGGTGCTGGCGTGTCGTCGATCACCTCACGCCGATCGGGACGTGCGATCGGTGTGACGAGGCGATGAAGGCCCCTGATGTTGCCTGACACGCCGCCGACGGCCGCAGAGACGGCAGGCGACCGCCCGCGGGCGGTCGTCCGGCCCGCTGCCGGGACCATCGGCTGGTGGCTCGTCGCCACGATCGTCGTCGTCGATCAGATCACGAAGCTGCTCGTGCAGCGCTATATCCCCCTGTTCGACGGTGTGACCGTGATTCCCGGTCTCGTCGATTTGATCCACATCCAGAACGCGGGCGTGGCGTTCGGCTTCATGAACGACGTCGCGCACCCGTACCGGTTCGCATTGACGACGGCCCTGGCCGTCGCGGCCCTCGTCGGGATCGTCTACTACGCGCGACAAATCGCCCCGGCCGAGCGGCTCGCGCGTCTGGGCCTGTCGCTGATCCTGGGCGGAGCGGTCGGGAATCTGATCGACAGGCTGCGCTTCGGCTACGTCGTCGACTTCATCGACGTCTACCAGGGCGAGTGGCACTTCTGGGCCTTCAACGTCGCCGACGCGGCCATCTCGTGCGGCGCGGTGCTGCTGTTCATCGAACTTTTCTTCGCGGGGCGCCATGCATCCGATCCTGTTTGAAGTCGGCAACTGGCCGGTCTATTCGTACGGCGTGCTGCTGGCCGCGGCCTACCTGGCGGCACTGCAGCTGGCCGTGGTCCGGGCGCGGCGGATCGGCCTCGACGGCGCGCGCGTGATGGACCTCGGCATCTATCTAATCATCGCGGCGCTCGTCGGCGCCAAGGCGATGCTGATTGCCGTCGACTTCGACTACTTCGTCTCGAATCCGGGCCAGGTCCTGTCGCTCGTGCGGGCCGGCGGGGTCTTCTACGGCGGCCTGATCCTCGCGGTCGCCGTCGGTCTGTGGCTGGTCAGACGCTACAGGCTGCCGATGTGGACCACGGCCGACCTGTTCGCACCGGGCATCGCGCTCGGGCACGTCATCGGCCGGTTCGGTTGCCTGCTCGCCGGCTGCTGTTACGGCCGGCCGACAGACGTGCCGTGGGCGATCACGTTCTCCGACCCGGTCGCCACCGCCAACACCGGCACGCCGCTCGGGATTCCGCTGCACCCGACGCAGATCTACGACGCGGGCGCCGAGTTGCTGATCATGATCGTGCTGCTCACCACGGAACGGCGAGGCCGCCCGTTCGCCGGCCGCACGTTCTGGCTCTATATCCTCCTCTACGGCATCTCGCGATTCATCGTCGAGATCTACCGCGGCGACGAGCGCGGCAGTGTGTTCGGGCTGTCCACGTCGCAGTTCATCTCCGTCCTCGCGATCCCGCTCGCCCTGGCCATGCTCGCGTGGCTGCGTCAGCGACGGACTGCGGCGTCGGCGGCCTGACCGGAGCCCGCGTCGTGCGCAGCGTCGTCCCGTCGACCCGACACGAACTGGTGGTCGCCGCAGGCGACGCGGGACGGCGGCTCGACCTCTACCTCGCACAGATCCTGCCCGGGATGTCACGGTCGCAGGCCCAGCGGCTGATCCGCGAGGGAGCGGTGACGATCGGCGAGCGCGCGGCGCGACCGAGCGTCATGGTCACGGCCGGGACGACGATCGTCGTCCATGTACCGCCGCCGCTGCCCGATGTCCCACAGCCGGAAGATCTCCCGCTGTCCATCCTGTACGACGACGACGACATCGTGGTGATCGAGAAGCCGGCGGGCATGGTGGTACACCCGGCAGCGGGCCATCACGACGGCACACTCGTCAACGCCCTCCTGTTTCACGTGAGCGGCCTCAGTGGCATCGGCGGACGGGCGCGGCCGGGCATCGTGCACCGCCTCGACCGCGGCACGTCCGGCGTGATGGTGGTCGCCAAGCACGACCGCGCGCACCAGCACCTGTCGAAGCAGTTCCACGATCGGACGGTCCACAAGGTCTACACGGCGCTCGTGTGGGGGACGCCCGAGACCGGGCGTGTCTTCGATCGGGCGATCGGACGCGATCCACGCGATCGGCAGAAGATCTCGAGCCGCGCCCGGCGCACGCGGACCGCCTTCACGCGCATCGACCACGTCGAGTCGTTCCCCAGGGTCTCCCTCGTGGACGTGACGATCGGATCGGGCCGCACGCACCAGATCCGCGTACACCTCTCCGAGGCCGGCTATCCCATCGTCGGCGATGCGCTCTACGGCGGACGCCGGCGGCGCGGTGGCCCTGCGGCCCTTGCCGGGCTCGACCGACCGTTCCTGCACGCCAGGCGCCTGTCGTTCCTGCACCCGGCCGATGGACGCCCTGTCGCCTTCGAATCGCCGCTGCCCGCCGATCTGACCGCGGTGGTCACGCGATTGCGGCAGTCGTCGCCGCGCCCATCCCCTGCGCCCGACACACACGATCCGACAGTCCCGGAAGATGCCCATGCCGAACACTAGTCGACCGAAGCTGCGCGCGAGCCGCACGATGTACAAGGGCCGCGTCATCAGCGTGGCGCAGGATACGCTGACGACCGCCGACGGGCGGACCGTCCGCATGGACGTCGTCAGGCACCGGGGATCGGTCGTCCTCGTGCCGCAGCCCACGCCGCGGACCGTCGTGCTGATCCGGCAGTATCGCTATGTGATCGACAAGTGGATCTGGGAACTGCCGGCTGGTTCGCTCGAAGAGGGTGAAACGCCGACGCGCGGGGCCCGGCGCGAGTGTGCCGAGGAGATCGGCTGGTCCCCGAAGACCCTCGTGCGGCTGGGCGTGTATTACCCGACGCCGGGATTCTGCGACGAGAAGCTGACGTTCTTCGCGTGCCGCGATCTCGTCAGGCCGTCGGGCGCGGTGCACCGCGACCCGGACGAGCAGATCACGACAGCGGAGATGACGCTGCGCGAGGCGTGGCGGATGATCGAGCGCGGCGAGATCCTCGACCTGAAGACCGTGGTCGGCCTCGGCATGGCCAGGGGCCGGCTGCCTGCACGCGAACGCTGATCGTCCGCGTGCAGGCACGGTCGTGCCGGCGTCAGGCGAGGTTGAAGCGAGGCCTCGGTCCGCCGGTCCGCGGCGAATCGGTCTTGCGCGTCGATGGCTGCAGGGCGAGGACGAGCACCTCGTCCATCTCGGCCACATAGTGGATGGTGAGATCCTGCCGCTGAGCCGGCGTCAGATCCTCGAGGATGTTGCGCTCGTTCTGGCGAGGCAGGATGAGCTCCTTCATCCCCATGCGCCTGGCCGCGAGCACCTTCTCCTTGATCCCGCCGACGGGCAGCACGCGTCCGGACAGCGTGATCTCGCCCGTCATCGCCAGATCCCGTCGCACGGGCCGTCCCGACAGGGCCGACGCCAACGCCGTCACCATCGTCACCCCGGCCGAGGGGCCGTCCTTCGGAATGGCCCCGGCCGGCACGTGGAGATGGATCTCGGCATCCTTGTAGAACGTCGCATCCACGCCGTACCGCGCCGCGTTCGCACGGAACCACGAGAGCGCGATGCGCGCCGACTCCTTCATCACATCGCCCAGTTGCCCGGTCAGCGTCAAGTGACTGGCGCCGGGCATCCGTGACGCCTCGACGACGAGCACGTCGCCCCCCACGGGCGTCCAGGCCAGCCCGATCGCCACGCCCGGATCGCGCGTCCGGTCCCGCATCTCCTCGTCGAGGTGGCGCGGGGCCCCGAGCAGGTCGGTGACGACGTCCGGCGTGACCGTGACGGGGGTGGTGTCCCCCTCGGCGTGGCGGCGGGCGATCTTCCGGACCACGGATCCGATCTCCCGCTCGAGGTTGCGGACGCCGGCCTCGCGCGTGTACCCGTGGATCAGGGCGACAAGCGCCTCGTCGGTGAAGGTGACGGCCTCACGGGCCAGGCCGTGACTGCGGATCTGGCGATCGACCAGATGATCGCGCGCAATCTGCAGCTTCTCTTCCCCCGTGTAGCCCGACAGTTCCAGCACTTCCATGCGATCGCGCAGGGGCGGCGGCACCGTGTCCATGACGTTGGCCGTGGTGATGAACAGCACCTCGGACAGGTCGAACGGCACGTCGAGGTAGTGATCGCGGAACGCGTTGTTCTGTTCCGGATCGAGGACCTCGAGCAGCGCCGATGCCGGATCGCCACGGAAGTCCGAGCCGAGCTTGTCGATCTCGTCGAGGACGAACACGGGATTCTTCGACTCGGCACGACGCAGTCCCTGGATGATCTGACCCGGCAGCGCCCCGACGTACGTGCGGCGATGCCCGCGGATCTCGCCCTCGTCGCGCATGCCGCCCAGGGCGACGCGAACGACCTTGCGGCCGAGCGCGGTCGCGATCGAGCGGGCCAGTGACGTCTTGCCCACGCCCGGAGGACCGACGAAGCACAGGATCGGGCCCTTCACGTCGGGCTGCAGCTTGCGCACGGCGAGGTATTCCAGGATGCGGTCCTTGAGGCGATCGAGCCCCGAGTGATCGGCGTCGAGGACGTCCTTCGTCTTCTTCAGATCGATGACCTCCTCGGTCCGCTGATTCCACGGCAGCGTCACGAGCCAGTCGATGTAGGTCCGCGCCACCGTGTACTCGGCGGCGGCCGCAGGAATCTTCGACAGGCGATCGAGCTCGCGCATCGCTTCCTTGCGCACCTCGTCCGGCATGCCGGCGGCCTCGATCCGATCGCGCAGTTCTTCGAGTTCACGCGCCTGGTCGTCGCCCTCGCCGAGTTCCTTCTGGATGGCCTTCATCTGCTCGCGCAGGAAGTACTCGCGCTGGCCCTTGCCCACTTCGGACTGGACCTGCGACTGGATCTTCGAGCCGAGTTCGAGCACCTCCAGTTCCTTGGTCAGGATGCGGTTCAGCTTGTCCATCCGATCCCGGACCCCGGCCGTCGACAGCAGATCCTGCCGCGTGGCCGTCCCGATCGTGCTGAGGCTCGACGCGATGAAGTCCGTGAGCCGCGGCACGTCCGTGATGTTGCTGGCCAGCGCGGTGAGATCCTCGGACAGCACCGGCGAGAGCTGCACGACCTGCGTGAAGTTCGCGCGGATGTTGCGTTCGAGCGCATCGATCTCGAGCGCATCCGTATCCACGGCGCTGTCGGTCAATTCGCTGACCTCGGCGCGCAGGTACGGCCGCGTCGACACGACACGATCGAGGTGCAGCCGCGTCAGGCCCTGCACGATCAGGCGGAGGCTGCCGTCGGGCAGCTTGAACATCTTGTGGATATGGGTCAGCGTGCCGACCTCGTGCAGGTCGGCTTCGCCGGGATCCTCCTGGCCGGGTTCCTTCTGCGTGAACACGCCGATCACCTTCGCGTTCGCGATCGCATCGTCGATCAGGGCGACGGACGACTCGCGGGCGACGGCCAGCGGCATGAACGAATTCGGGAACAGCACGGTGTCGCGCAGCGGCAGGGCCGCGACCTCGCGTGGGACTGTGAAAGTCCGCTCGGGCGTACCGGGATCGTGATCGAACGTGGAGTCACTCATCTCAGTTCCCCTTGTCGTCGTGGAGAGGCGTCCCCCGGACCCGCAGTCCGGCGGGACACCCGAAATCAGGTACAAACGAGAAACGCGCAGATTCCGCCACCGCGGAACCTGCGCGTCGAGACCTCGGCGAAGGTGCCGGGCTAGCTCAGGTCGATCAGAAAGCCGGCCGGACGTCGCTGGGCGAGATGCCGCTCGCGCAGCTCGGCCATCTCGCGCTCTTCCTCGCAGTCCTTGCACCTGACGGCGAACGGGAGCGCCCGCAGACGGCGCTCGGAGATTTCATCGCCGCACTCGTTGCAGTAGCCATACGTCTTCTCGTCGAGCCGGGTCAACGCTTCCTCGATCTTGTGGAGCGTCTCGGACTTCATCTGGATCAGGGCGAGTTCGATGTCGTCCTGGATGTCCGCCTCGGTCGTCTCGGCCGCGTCGAGCACGCCCTGGCCTTCGCCGGAAGCCCCGAAGGCCCGGACGTCGCGCATCTTCTCCTGCACCTCGCTGAGAATCTCACGACGCCGTTCCTCGAGGATCCGCTTCAGCTCCGCATATCGTGCAGTTGGCATGTCGTCCGTGCTGGTAGTCCGTCGAGTCATTGCGCCCTCCTCACAGGTCGATTCGCGCCAGACGAAAGGTCGAACCCGAAATGAATCATTCCTCAAAGCAATAATTGTGCCAATTCTACACACATCGAGACCGAGATGCAAGCTCGATGCTGTCACCGACCGGCCTGAAAATGTGTCACGCCTGGTCCACTCCCTGGGGACACTGGAGCGGACTGCCGGGCCGTCGCGTGCAGACTTAGACGGACGACCGGGCGATCAAGTTCTTTGTTGCAACACGCACCGGTAGTTGCCCGCCGGGCGCCGGCCTTCTGCTATACTTCCGTGTTTGCCACGACCGGCAGTCGCCGGTCCATCAGTCACGGG
This sequence comes from Acidobacteria bacterium SCN 69-37, assembly GCA_001724025.1. Lineage (GTDB taxonomy): Bacteria > Acidobacteriota > Vicinamibacteria > Vicinamibacterales > SCN-69-37 > SCN-69-37. The sequence continues at coordinate 164,756 of MEDJ01000019.1, forward strand.
ACACGAGCATCATGGCCAAACAGTGTGAAGTCTGCGGCAAGACGCCGGTCGTCGGCCGCGTCGTCAGCCACGCGCATAACGTGACCGCCCGCCGGTTTGAGCCGAACCTGCAGCGCGTCCGCGCGGTCGTCAACGGCGGTATCCGCCGTCTGCGCGTCTGCACGCGCTGCATCCGCTCCAACAAGGTCGTCAAGGCGGCCTGATCGCGGCCGCCGGGGCCAGGCCGTCGGGCCTGTCCGGGCGCCGTTCACGCCACAGCCGGTGCGCACATGTCACGCGTACCGGACACGACCGGGACTACTGACACTCATGACCGAACGACGGGCCATCGCCACGACGGACGCACCTGCGGCCATCGGTCCGTACAGCCAGGCCGTCGACTGCGGCGCCCTGGTCTTCGTGTCGGGACAGATTCCCGTCGACCCGTCCACGGGGCAACTGGTCGACGGCGACACGGCAGCCCAGACCCGCCAGGTACTCCGCAACCTGGCGGCCGTCCTCGAGGCCGCGGGGCTCTCGCTCGGCCACGTCGTCAAGACGACGGTCTACCTGAAGGATCTGACGGACTTCCCCGCCATGAACGCGGTCTATGCGGAGGCGTTCACGGCCCCGCTGCCCGCCAGGGCCACGGTCGAGGTGGCCCGGCTGCCGCGCGACGTTCGCGTCGAAATCGAGATCATCGCCGCGCGGTAACGCCGCCGGTCTCCCGCGCCGCCCGTTCCACGGCCAGGACGCCCTCCACATTACGGATCGACTTCATCACCGTCTCGAGGTGCTTGACGTCACTGATCTCCACGCTCATCCGGATCGATCCGCGGTGGTCGTCGTTGGCGTTGGCCTCGACCTCCCGGATGTTCGTGTTCATGTCAGCGACGCTCGCCGTGACATCGGCGAGGATGCCGCGACGGTCCTCGACGCTGATCTTCAGGCGGACCGTGTACGGCATGACGTCCGTCCCGCCATCCCACTCGACGTCGATGCGGCGCTCGGGATCGAACAGCAGGTTCACGACATTCGGACAGGTCGACGCGTGTACGGACACGCCCTTGCCACGGGTGATGTACCCGACAATCTTCTCCCCGCGGATCGGATTGCAGCACTTCGCCCGGAAAACCATCACGTCGTCGATGCCGCGGACCTTGATCTTCTGGTCCTCGCCACCGGCCGCCGGCCGGCGAGGCGGCGTCGACGGCGCGGCCTCGGCCTCGCGCTCCTTCAGCGCGTCCTGTCCCACCAGCCTCGTGAGGACCGTGCGCGCCGTGATCTTGCCGTAGCCGATCGACGCGAACAGATCGTCGACGCGGGGCCCGCCGAACTCGGCGGCGATGCGGCCGAGCGCCTCGTCGGTCACCAGCGCCCGATCCACGGTGAACCGCCGCAGTTCCTTGTCGAACAGCCGCCGGCCCAGATCGACGCTCCGCACCTTCTCCTGTGCGTGGATGAAGTGCTTGATCTTGTTGCGGGCGCGTGACGTGGCGACGAAGGTCAGCCAGTCGCGGCTCGGTGTGTGCCCGGCCTGCGTCAGTACTTCGACGATGTCGCCGTTGTTCAGGCGCGTGCGCAGCGGCACCATGCGGCCGTTGACCCGCACGCCGACGCAGCGGTGCCCGACGTCGGTGTGCACGAAGTAGGCGAAGTCCACGGCCGTCGCCCCGCGCGGCAGCGACTTCACCTCGCCCTTCGGCGTGAAGATGTAGACGTCCTCCGGGTAGAGTTCGATGCGGAGGTTCTGCATGAATTCCTGCGGATCGCGTACTTCCTGCTGGAGCTCGAGCAGGCGCCGCAGCCAGGCGAAATACTGCTCGTCGCGATCCGCTCCGACGCGGCCTTCCTTGTACTTCCAGTGCGCCGCAATGCCCTCCTCGGCGATGCGGTGCATCTCCTCGGTGCGGATCTGCAGTTCGAACGGCACGCCCCCGGGCCCGACGACCGACGTGTGCAGCGACTGGTAGCCGTTCGGTCGCGGCATCGCGATGAAGTCCTTGAAGCGGCCGTGGACCGGCGACCACATCTGGTGGACGATTCCGAGCACGCCGTAGCAGTCCTTCACGCTCGGCGTGATCACGCGCAGCGCGATGAAGTCGTAGACCTGGTCGAGCGAAATCTTCTGTCGCTGGAGCTTCTGGTAGATCGACCAGAGGCGCTTGATCCGCCCCTGGATGCGGACCACGGGAATCTGCGCGTCGCGCAGGTGTTCGCCGAGCTCGTGCGTCAGTTCCTCGATGAGCCCCTCGGTCGCCTGGCGCTTGCGCTCGACCTCCAGGCGCAGGGCCTGGTAGGTGGCCGGCTCGAGGTGTCGGAACGCCAGTTCCTCGAGCTCGTTCTTGACCTTGCTCATGCCGAGCCGGTTGGCCAGCGGCGCGTAGATGTCGCGCGTCTCCTGGGCAATTCGGATGCGCCGGTCCTCGGATAGGTGGTGCAGCGTCCGCATGTTGTGGAGCCGGTCGGCGAGCTTCACGAGGATGACACGGATGTCATCCACCATGGCCATGAGCATCTTGCGGAAGCTCTCGGCCTGGCGCTCCTCGCTCGAGGCGAACTGCAGGGCCGACAGCTTGGTGACGCCCTCGACGACGTGCGCGACCTGCTCGCCGAACAGCTCGCGGATCTTCTCGATCGTGTTCGGGGTGTCCTCGACGATGTCGTGCAGCAGCCCGGCGGCGATCGCCACGACGTCCAGCCGCATGTCGGCCAGGAGGTCGGCCACCAGCAGCGGATGGATCATGTACGGCTCGCCGGATCGGCGGACCTGTCCCTTGTGCTCGTAGGCCGAGAAGACGTACGCCCGTCGGAGCAGTTCCAGGTCGGCGTCGGGACTGAACGCCCGGACCTTTTCCAGGAGATCTTCGAACCGGATCATAGGGGCCGGTGTCTAACCAGACATGTCACCGGCAGGGTCGGCGAGCCAGCGGCTGGTCCCCATGATAGCCGGAAACGACGAAACCGTTGAATCCCGGTCGGTTAACTGGCGCCGACCGACGAGGCAACCTTGCTTGACGACCACCGGACCGGTCACTATACTGAGCCGGTTCTAGACACAGCGCCAGCCGCCCAGGGAACTCCTCGGCGTCAGATAAAAAGGGGACGTGGCATGCAATTCCGATTCGCCCGCATGATCGTGCTCGTCGCCGGCCTCGCCGTCGCAACGAGCGCCTGCGGCAAGTACTCACTGAGCAGCATCCGCTCGCTCAAAGCGTTCAAGGACGGCGCGACCCTGTACCAGAAGGGTGATTACCCGGGCGCAGCGGCCAAGCTCGAAGAATCGCTCTCCTTCAACCCCGATTTCGGCTTCTCCTACTTCTACCTGGGCAACAGCTACGACAACATGTATCGTCCGGTCCGGAAGGGCGAAGCGGCCAATGACGCGCTTCTGCCCAAGGCCGCGGAGAACTACCGCCTGGCCGTCGACAAGCTGGCAGGGTCCGAAGAGCCGCAGGCGGCCCAGTTCCGCAAGCTCGCTTTCGAGTACCTGATTGCCATCTACGGGTCGGACAAGCTCGACGACTTCAGCAAGGCCGAACCGGTGGCCAGGGAGCTGATTGCCTACGAGCCCAACGAGCCGGGCAACTACCAGCTGCTGGCCCGTCTCTACGAGGAGCAGGGCGACTACGAGCAGGCCGAGGCCATGTTCCTCAAGGCCATCGACGTCCGCCCGGATGCTCCGCTCGGCCACCAACTGCTCGCGCACTACTACAACCGCCAGGGCGAGTTCGACAAGACGATGGAGGAGTTCGCGAAGCGCGCCGAACTCGAACCGAACAACCCGGAAGCGTGGCACACGATGGGCCACTACTACTACGAGAAGGTCTACCGCGACGCCAGTGTGCCGCGCGAACGCGCGATTGAATACCTGAAGAGCGGCATGGAAGCCGAAGACAAGGCCCTGGCGATCAACCCCGACTACTTCGAGGCGGTCACCTACAAGAGCCTGCTCCTTGCCATGCAGGCCAATCGCGAGCGGAGCCCCGCCGAACAGAAGCGCCTGCTGGCCGAGGCCGCCGAGCTTCGCGAGCGGGCCGTCGCGCTGCAGAACAAGCAGGGCTCGACAGTCAACAATTAGCCAGTCCCCGCGACGAACGCCGAAAGGGCTGGTGATCGTTCCCGATCACCGGCCCTTTCTCTTTGCGCCGACGATTCGCCCGTTTAGTCCGCTCACACCCGCGCCCCCTCGCGCGATGCCCCGGCGAGCTTGCTCGCAGGCAGCCGCGACACTTCCCTGCGCTCCCTTCAGCCTTCCCGCGAATCCAGCTTTCCCCACGAATATCTGGCGGCGACCGGTCGCTCGCAGCCGACGTCGCGGGCACACGCGCACGCGAGGCACAGAGACGGAGAGTCGAGATCGCGCGGGTGCATCGCGGTCCTCGTCCAGCCTCGGCAGACGATGCTCGCGCATCCGTGACAGGCATCGCGCGGGCGTCGGCTTCAGCCGAGGCCCGCGCGGCCCGTGCGACCAGCCGCTGGAGAACGGGGACCGTCAGCCACGCCCGGGCAACGGCCTGGTCGAACGAGGACGGCACGGGCCCGCAACGAGCGCCAGCCACGAACGACGGGAATGCGCGGGAGAAATGAAGCGGGCGCGAGCGGGCGGGACGCTGGTTGCGCCGACGAGTTCGAGATGTCGAGCGAGGGCCAGAGAGGGCCGAGCGGACACTCGGCGGGCCCAGCGACAAACGGGCAGCCCTCGCACGAGGGCTGCCCGTTACGTCCAGTGAGAAACGACGTGCGCGGCCCGGCGGTCGAGAGACCGTCGCGCCGCGCACCGGTCCTAGTTGCCGCCGGCCGCTTCCCGGCGCATGCCTTCCGTGACGATCCCGACCTTCTCGACGCCGGCCCCGACGGCCGCGTCGATGACCTGCATGATCTCGCCGTACCGCACGGTACTGGCGCCGATCAGGAACACGGTCTTCTCGCGGCGATCGCGGAACACCTCGGCGAACCGGGTCGGCAGCATCGAGACGGTCACGTCCTGCTTGTTGATCGTGATCCGTCGATCGGCCGTGTATTCGACCACGACCTGCCCGAGCGTCTCGGCCGCCTGCGTGCTGCGGTTGGTTTCGAGCGGAAGGTTGATGTCGACCCCCCGCTGCGTGAGCGGGAGGGCGGCCAGGAACACGACGAGCAGCACGAGCAGCACGTCGATCAACGGCGTGACGTTCATGTCACCCGTGATATTGGCGGCCTGCGCCTCGGCTACCTCTTCAGCGCCGTGGTGTTTCTTCGAAGCCACTATTGCGCTCCTTCCAGGGGGGCCACCGTCTCGGTAATCAGCGCGACGGTTTCGATCTGAGCGGCTCGAAGGGCGTCCATCATCTGCATGATGGCGCCGTAGGGCGCGTCCAGGTCACCCTTGAGATACACCGTTTGCGAGCTGTTCGATTCCACCATCGAGCGGAGCCGGGCAACCACCTCCGCCTCGGTCATCTCGATGGCATTGACGTACAGCCGGCTGTTCGCGTCGACGTAGACCGTTGTCTGATCGTCAGTGTCCGGCTTCGCCACCGAATTACTGGCGGTCGGCAGGGTCAGCGAGACGCCCTGCTGAATCAAGGGGGCGACGAGCATGACGATGATCAACAGCACGAGCATCACGTCGACCAGCGGGGTGACGTTGATGTCGGACTTGATCCCGCCCTTGCCGCCGCCTACATCCATGGACATGGGACGTACTCCTTCAGGGGCTTACGACTTCTTGATGAAGTAGTCGACGAGCTCGGACGACGAGTTGGCCATTTCGACGTTCAGGTACTCGAGACGACCGGCAAAGTAGTTGTAGAGCCACACCGCGGGAATCGCGACGACCAGGCCGAGCGCGGTGCCGACGAGGGCTTCCGAGATACCACCCGAGATGGCGCCCAGGCCGCCCGACCCGGAGGCCGCGATGCCGTGGAACGCGTTGATGACGCCGAGGGTCGTGCCGAGCAGACCGACGAACGGAGCCGTGGCGCCAATCGTCGCGAGCGCCGGAATCCCCTTCTTGAGGTCGTTGGCCGTGAGGGCCGTCGCACGCTGGATGGCGCGGCGCACCGTGTCGACCATGTCGCCGTGCTCAATCGTTCCGCCGGCTTCCTGCTGGAACTGGTATTCCTGCAGACCGGCCAGCACGACCTTCGCCAGGTGGCTGTACTGGTACTGCTTCGACTGGGACACGACGATCGCGTCCTTCGAGCGGCCTTCCTTCAGCAGCTTGGCCACCTGCGGCGCGTAGAGCTTCGACTGCTTCCGCGCCTGCGAGAAGGCGTAATAGCGTTCGATCGAGACGCCGAATGACCACATCGACATGAAGATCAGGATGAACATGAGCACCTTGACCAAGAAGCTCATCTCACTCCACATTTGCATCAGATCCATTTTCCAGCCTCCGAACGAACGTGTCCCACCGGCAACTGCCTGGACGGATTGAGGCGCCCGGTCACCCTCTGGCCAGACGCCAAGCCAAACGAACCACTCTGCACACTGACCATCAATTCAGCGTGAAATTCACGGTGACAGTCATGATGATGTCGACCGGGACGCCGTTGAGCAGCGTCGGCGTATAGCGCCACTGGCGCACGGCCTCGATGGCCGCATTGTCGAGCATCGGAATCGACCGCAGTACTTTCACGTCCCGGACCTCGCCCTCCTTCGAGATGGTGGCCTCGAGGATGACGACACCCGATACCTTCGCCGCCTGCGCAATCTTCGGATACACCGGATTGACGTTGCGGACCTTCTTCGGCTCCTTGATCTCGCCACCGACACGCACCGGGGCGGGCGGAGGCGGCGGGGGCGGCGGGGCCATCGTCTGGACCGGCGCCTGCACCGGTGCCACGGGCTGAATACCGCCCACGACCGTCCGCATCACGGGCGGCGGCTCGGGCTTGAGCTCGCGCGGCGCCTCGACCGGCGCGGCCGCCGGGTTCACGTCGACCTCGACGGGCGGCGGCGGGGGCGGCGGCGCCGCATCCGGTGGGGGCGGCGGCGGGGGCGGCGGGGGCGGCGGAGGTGGCGCCACCGCAAACGCCATGACCGACTGGGGAGTCGGCAGCATGTCCGTTGCGAGCAACGGAATGACGACCATGGCGCCGAGAGCCACCGCATGGGCCAGGATCGACAGTGGCACCGTATACCACTGCTTCGTCCCAACCTTTATGGACGGGTCTACAACGTCGCCGAACATCTCGCGTGGCACAGGCGAACCTCCTTACAACGCTCCAGCAATCCTTCCGGTCCCCGCATCCAGCGACGCCACAGGGCCGAACTACACACGGGTTGCCGCGGTACTGACACACCAGCCACCGGCGACACCACTGATCTCTGAAGGCCCGGCATTATAGTCAGACCCGAAAAACAGTGTCAACGAATCGGTGTGAACTCCCGCTTCCAGAGTTAGACACCGGTTCCGCCGAAACGGACGCACGCCCGTCGTCGCCGCCGGCCGCGGCTCATCATCTCCCGGCCACCGCCCCGATCCGCATCCCGTAGAACGATCGCCACACAAAAATCACAGCAATCAGCGCGAACCCGGCAGACAGCAGGTGCGTCAGCCCCGCCCCGTGCCAGGTCGTCAGCTGCACCGCCAACTCGACGGCCAGCAGACCGAACAGGGTCGTGAACTTGATGACCGGATTCATCGCCACCGACGACGTGTCCTTGAAGGGATCGCCCACCGTGTCGCCGACCACGCTCGCCGCGTGCAGGTCGGTCCCCTTGGCCTTGAGCTCCACCTCCACCACTTTCTTGGCGTTGTCCCAGGCGCCGCCGGCGTTGGCCATGAAAATCGCCTGGTAGAGCCCGAACAGCGCAATCGAGACCAGATAGCCGATGAAGAAGAACGGCTCGACGAACGCGCACGCCAGCGTGCCGAAGAACACCGCCAGGAAGATGTTGAACATCCCCCGCTGCGCGTACACGGTGCAGATCTCGACGACCTTCTTCGAATCCTCCACCGACGCCCGCGTCGTGCCCTCGAGCCGGATGTTCGCCTTGATGAACTCGACGGCCCGATACGCGCCGGTCGTCACGGCCTGAATCGAGGCCCCGGTGAACCAGTAGATCATCGACCCGCCGGTGATCAGCCCGAGCAGGAACGGCGGGTGCAGAATCGACAGCTTCGCGACCTGGTCCGGCTGCAGGCCGTGCGTCAGCGCCACGATGATCGAGAAGATCATCGTCGTGGCCCCGACCACGGCCGTGCCGATGAGCACCGGCTTGGCCGTGGCCTTGAACGTATTGCCGGCCCCGTCGTTCTCTTCGAGGTTGTGCTTGGCCCGCGCGAAGTCCGCGTGCATGCCGTACTCGCGGTGGAGCGCGTCCTGGATGCCCGGCACGTCCTCGATCATCGACAGTTCGTAGACCGACTGCGCGTTGTCGGTCACCGGCCCGTACGAGTCGACAGCAATCGTCACCGGCCCCATGCCGAGGAAGCCGAACGCCACAAGCCCGAACGCGAAGACCGCCGGCGCCAGCATGCCGACCTCCGCCAGCCCGAGCGTGCTCACGCCGTAGGCCACGGCCATCAGCACGACGATCCCGGCGCCGAGCCAGAACGCCGAGAAATTGCCGGCCACCAGCCCCGACAGGATGTTCAGCGACGCCCCGCCCTCGCGCGACGACGTCACGACCTCGCGCACGTGACTGGACTCGGTCGAGGTGAACACCTTCACCAGTTCCGGGATGATCGCCCCGGCCAGCGTGCCGCACGAAATCACGGTCGAGAGCTTCCACCAGAGCGTGGGATCGCCCGTTGGGCCGAGCGCCGGAATCAGCAGCCAGGACGCCGCGTAGGTCGACGCCACCGACACGATCGACGTCAGCCACACCAGGCGCGTGAGCGGCACCTCGTAGTTCATCGTCTCGGCCGTCGTGTACTGGGCGCGCGCTACGGCTTCGTTGAGCAGGTACGACGCGCCGGACGCCACGACCATCACGATGCGCATCACGAAGATCCAGACCAGCAGCTGCACCTGGACGACCGGATCGGCCACCGCGAGGACGATGAACGAGATAAGCGCGACACCGGTCACGCCATAGGTCTCGAACCCATCGGCCGACGGGCCGACCGAGTCACCGGCGTTGTCCCCCGTGCAGTCGGCGATCACGCCCGGATTGCGCGCATCGTCTTCCTTGATCCCGAAGACGATCTTCATCAGGTCGGCGCCGATGTCGGCGATCTTGGTGAAGATGCCGCCCGCGATGCGCAGCGCCGCGGCGCCGAGCGATTCGCCGATCGCGAACCCGATGAAACACGCCCCCGCGTAGTCGCGCGGCACGAACAGCAGGATGACGAGCATGAGCAGCAGTTCGACGCTGATCAGCATCATCCCGATGCCCATGCCCGCCTTCAGCGGAATGGCGTAGCAGGGAAACGGCTTGCCGCGCAGGCTGGCGAACGCCGTCCGCGAATTGGCGAACGTGTTGACCCGGATGCCGAACCAGGCCACGCTGTAGCTGCCCGCGATGCCGATCAGGCTGAACAGCAGGATCACGGCCACCTTGATCGCCGGGAATCCCTGCAGCACGCCGAAGTAAAACGCGATGATGGCGCCGATGAACAGCTCGAGCAGCAGGAGGAACCGTCCCTGCTGGATCAGGTACGTCTTGCACGTCTCGTAGATCAGCTCCGAGACATCGCGCATGGTCTCGTGGACCGGCAGGCTCTTCAGCTGCGCATAGATGATCAGCCCGAAGACCAGGCCGGCGGCCGACACGGCCAGCCCCGAGAGCAGCAGACTGTGCCCGTCGATGCCGCCGAGGAACGTCACCAGCCTGAGATCCGGCAGGATGAGATTGGCCTCGCCGCCCGGCACGTGCGCGGCCGGCGGCGTTTCCTGCGCCAGCACGGGTGCCGCCAGTCCCATGGCCAGTCCCACGCACAGCGTCGTGAGCCCCAGGTACGTCGAACGTCCGCTCGAACCGATCATGCTGCCCGTCCTCCCCGAGAAGGTCGCGTGGCTGACACGAGCCGTCGTGAATAAGCGATTCAGTCGTGATGGTGTATCACGAAACGGGGCGGGCGTTGTCGGGCGGATGGGTGTCGTGGGCGTCCCTGGCGCGACCGACGTGATCGGGCAGCGCCATTCCCCCGGTCAGGAAGATGCGAATCCCCTCTTCCACCGTCAGGTCGGGGAAGACGGCGCGTTCCGGAGGACATAACACCACGTCGCCGAGATACAGGTGGTTTGTCGGAATATACACCGACAGCAGCGTCTGGGGCCCGTGCGGCGTCTCGAGCGTGAATTCCTTCGTCAGGAAGCCCAGCAGGAACCCGCGCACGGGATCCTCGACGAAGACCATCCGCTTGAAGCCGACCTCGCTGTCGGGCGAGAAGGCCGACAGCAGCTGTTTGACCGGTGCGTAGATCGTCCGGAACACGGGCACGTGCAGCAGGATCTGCTCGGCGCGGCCGAGCAGCTGACGACCGACCACGTTGGTGGCCAGCAGGCCCACCAGCAGGACGATGCCGGCCGTCACCACGATGCCGAGGCCGGGGACGTGGACCAGGCCCATCCGGGCCGTAATGCCGCTCGTCAGCCCGTCGGCCCAGCGGAACAGCCAGACGATGGCCACGACGCTGACGACCAGCGGGACGATCACGAAGAAGCCGGCGACGAACGTCCGCCGGAGCCGCGACATCACGTTCACCGCCCCAGCAGCCAGGCGAAGGCCGCCAGTGCCAGGCCGACGCGATACCACGCGAACACGTCGAGCCGGTTCGTCGCGAGGAAGCGGATGAAATACGTGACGGTCAGGTACCCGACCACGGCCGAGACCCCGATGCCGACGAGGAACACCTGGGCGTCGGCCGCGCCGAAGGCCGCGTGCCGCAGCGTGAGCGCCTCTTTCACGGCCGCGGCGGTCACGGCGGGAATGCTCATCAGGAACGTGAACCGGGCCGCCACGTCCCGGCGCAGGCCGAGCGCCATGCCGGCCGCAATCGTGGCGCCCGATCGCGACACCCCGGGAACCAGCGCCGTCGACTGCGCCACGCCAATCAGGAACGCCCCCCCGAGCCCGAGCTGCGATTCGTCGCCGCCCGTCGGCTTCCACCGTTCGATCAGCAGGAGGAGTCCGGCCCCGAGTGCCAGGGCCGTGGCCGCCACGAGCGGCGTCCGCGTCGACGCCTCGATGACGTCAGCGAACAGCAGCCCGACAATGACGATGGGAATCGTGCCGACGACAATCAGCTGGATGCGGCGGCCGTCCCGATCGGGATGGGCCCGCAGGGCCCGCGGCCACGCCGACAGCATCGCGATCAGATCGTGCCGGAAATAGACCAGGACGGCCAGCAGCGTGCCCACGTGGCAGGCCACGTCGAACGCCAGGCCGAACCGATCGGTATCCCAGCCGAAGAACGCCTTGACGAGGATCAGGTGCGCCGAACTGGAGACCGGCAGGAACTCGGTGACGCCCTGCACGGCGCCCAGCAGCGCGGCTGCGAGCAGATCCACGGCGATGCCGACCCGGACGCGCGGGCGCTAGGCCCGCGCCCGCTTGCGGCCGTCGGGCTGGGCGGCCGGGGCCTTGGTCCTCGTCCGGCTGCTCAGCACGATGGCGACCGACGAGGCGATGAAGACCGTCGAGTAGGTGCCGGCCACGACGCCGACGATCATGGTGAAGGCGAAGCCGCTCAGCACGTCGCCCCCGAACAGGTAGAGCGCGATCACGGCGATGACCGTCGTGCCGGCGGTGATGACCGTCCGACTGAGCGTCTGGTTCACGGCACGGTTGACGACCGTCGCGAGCCCGTCGCGCTTGGCGAGCCGCTGCGTCTCGCGCACCCGGTCGAAGACCACGACCGTGTCGTTGACCGAGTACCCGGCAATGGTCAGGATGGCCGCGACGACGTTCAGCGACAGGTCGTACCCGAACCAGGTCAGGAACGCCAGCGTCACGAGAATGTCGTGGAACGTGGCGACGACGGCGCCGACGGCGAAGCTGAACCGGAAACGGAACGCGATGTAGGCGAGGATGCCGCCGAGCGCGGTGATGGTCGCCCAGATCGCCTTGCTGCGCAGGTCTCCGCCAATCGTCGGGCTGACCAGTTCGCGGTTGATCACGGTGAACTCACCGAGGTTGCCGCCCCGGAGACGATTCTGGACGTCCGCCGACACGGCGTCGATGCTCTCGTTCCCCGTGTCCTCGAGCGGCAGACGGATCATCATCTGATTCGTCTCGACGGCCCCGAACCGCTGCACCACGGCATCAGCGGCCTGGTCGCCCAGCGCGCCGCGGATGTCGTCCTCGCTGACCGCCTGCGCGAACTGGACGATGACGACCGTACCGCCGGTGAAGTCGACCCCGAGCGGCAGGCCGCCGCGCACGATCACCGTGACCAGCCCGGCCAGGATGATCAGGATGGACAGCGCCGTGGCAGGCCACCGCCATCGGATGAAGTCGAAATTCGGGTTATCGAAGATGCGCATGGCGCCAGTTCACTCCCGGAAGCTCAGATGCTCAGACGCGTCGACCCGGCCGGCCGTCTCGACAGAATCAGCTCGAACAACGTGCGTGACACGAACACGGCCGTGAAGATGTTCGAGACCAGGCCGAAGAAGAGCGTGGTGGCAAACCCGCGGATCGGGCCGGTGCCGAACTGGAAGAGGAACGCCGCGGCGATGAGCGAACAGACGTGCGTGTCGATGATCGTCGTGAGGACGCGGTTGAAGCCGGCCGAGACGGACTGCCGTGCCGTCCGCCCCTCGGCGAGTTCCTCGCGGATGCGCTCGAAAATCAGCACGTTCGAGTCGACGCCCATGGCAATCGTGAGCACGAAGCCCGCGATGCCCGGCAGCGTCATCACCGCACCGAGGTACGCCATGAATCCGAGGAGGATGACGAGGTTGAGCGTGATCGAGACGCAGGCATTGATGCCGGCCAGCCGGTAGTAGAACAGCATGAAGGTCGTGACCATCAGCAGTCCGGCAATCGACGACAGCACACCGGCACGAATCGAATCGGCGCCGAGCGACGGGCCGACCTCGCGCTCTTCGAGATAGGTCAGCGACGCCGGCAGCGCGCCCGACCGGAGTACCAGCGACAGATCACGCACTTCCTGCTGCGTGAACCGGCCGGTGATGCGCGCCTCGGCCGAGGAAATCGCCGACTCGATCGTCGGAGCCGACTGCACGCGGCCATCGAGCACGATGGCCATCTGCCGGCCGACGTTCGCGGCCGTGGCACGGCTGAACTTCGACACGCCCTCGGCGTTGAGCGTGAAACTCACGGCCGGCGTGTTGTATTCGTCGACCGTCGGCCGCGCGTTGCGCAGGTCGCGGCCCGTGACGGCCGCCACGCGCCGGAGCAGATAAAAAGACGGCACGCCAGCGGCGTCGCCCCCGGGCACGACCTCCATGTCGGCCGGCACCGTGCCGCCGTAGGCCTGCAGCAGCGACGCCCGGTCGGGCATCGGCCCGTACTCGACGAGCTTCCACTCGAGGATGGCCGTCGACCTGATGATCTCCTTGGCCCGCGCCACGTCCTGCAGGCCCGGCAACTGCACCATGATCTGGTCGCCCGCGCTGCCGTACTCGGCGATGTTCGGCTCGGCGACGCCGAGTTCGTTGACGCGCCGTTCGATGGTCTGGATGGCCTGGGTGACGGCATCGCGACGCGTCTGCGTGACGATGTTCGGCCGCATCGTGAAGGTGTAGTTGCCACCGCCCGACGACGACCGGTCCCAGGACGTGCCGACGATCGAGTCGGCAATCGTCCGGAACTCCGCATCGCGGTCCGACGGAACGCCCTGGACGGCAAAGCTGGTCAGAGCGGGGGTCGTCGTGACGATCAGCGTCTGATCGGCGGCGGCCTGCCGGAGCTGCTCCGACGTGGTCGCGCTCTCGAGGCGCAGCGCGTCGTCGGTCTGGACGCCGAGGACGAGGTGGACGCCGCCCTTCAGGTCGAGCCCGAGGTTGACCTTCTCGGACAGCGGCGTGAACGACCAGACCGCGAGAGCCGTGACGAGGACGACGAGGCCCAGCTTCAGATACAGGTTGTTCTTGTTCATGCGTCTAGAGGCCCGAGCCTCCCTGCGGAACGACCGGATCCTGTCCCTGGTATCCGCCGACGGCCGCGCGCGCGACGTCGATCCGGACCTTGTCGGCGATCTGTACCTGGACAGACTGCTCGTCGATCTTGGTGATGACCCCGTAAATGCCGCTGGTGGTGATGACCCGGTCGCCCACCTTCAGGGCCGACTGGAAGTCCTGGATCTTCTTCTGGCGTCGCCGCATCGGCAGCAGCACCAGCACGTAGAAGATCCCGATCATCAGGGCGAACGGCATCAGCGACACCCAGATGCTCTGGTTGGACTGCGCCGGCTGGGCCATGGCGAGGAGGAACGGAATGGCGGGAACTGGAGTCATTTACTCAGGTGATCGGCTGATCGGCGCGAGTACGTCTCGTGAAACCCACGCCTGAACGTATCGAAACGGCCGGACTCAATAGCCTTCCTAATCGCCTGCATCGTGTCAAGGTAAAAGTATAGATTGTGGACCGTGTTCAGCGCCGCCGCACTCATCTCCCCGGCCATGAACAGGTGGCGGAGGTAGGCGCGCGAGTGCCGCCGACAGGTCGGGCAGCCGCACTCCGGATCGGGCGGCAGCGGATCGCGGGCGTAGCGTGCATTCTTGATGGCGATCGGGCCACGCCGCGTGAAGAGCTGGCCGTTGCGGGCGTTGCGCGTGGGCAGCACGCAGTCGAACATGTCGATGCCGCGCGCCACGCATTCGACCAGATCGTCGGGAAGCCCCGCGCCCATCAGGTACCGTGGCTGGTGCGTCGGGAGTTGCGCGGCGGTGTGCGCCACGACCCCGTACATCACGTCCGTCGGCTCGCCCACCGACAGGCCGCCGATCGCGTACGCCTCGAAGCCGACGGCCACGGTTCCGGCCACGCTGCGATCGCGCAGCTCGGGCCACGTTCCGCCCTGCACGATCCCGAACTGCGCCTGTCCCGGGGTCGAAGACACCACGTCGTCGACCTGGCCGGCCCCGACCTTCAGGAAATGATCGCGGCCGCGACGCGCCCAGCGGAGCGTGCGCAGCATCGACACCTCGGCCTGCTCGATCGTGGCGGGCCAGGCCGGACACTCGTCGAACACCATCGCGATGTCGGATCCGAGACGCGCCTGGATTTCGACCGCCGACTCGGGCGACAGCGACAGCGCCTGGCCATCGAGGTGCGACCGGAACACAACGCCCTCTTCCGACATCGTCCGTCGCGACGCGAGCGAGAACACCTGATAGCCGCCCGAATCGGTGAGGATCGGCCGGTCCCAGCCCATGAACCGGTGCAGGCCGCCCAGGTCGCCGACGAGGCGATCGCCGGGCCGCAGGTGGAGGTGATAGGTGTTGGCGAGGATGATGTCGGGGTCGAGCGCCTCGACCTGATCGATCGTCAGGCCCTTGATCGCCCCCCGTGTGCCGACCGGCATGAATGCGGGGGTCTCGACGACGCCGTGCGGCAGCACGAGACGGCCCCGTCGTGCCTGGCCATCCTGATGCTGCAGGGCGAACGAGAACGATGCGGTCACGGCGTTAGCCTATAATGGCCGCCACCCGCCGCGCTCGGGCGTCGGGCATCGCATCTTCATCACACTCGTGAAACGTCTTCGCGTTGGCGTGTTGTACGGCGGCCGGTCCGGCGAGCACGAAGTGTCGCTCGCATCGGCAGCCTCGGTCTTCGCGAACCTCGATCGCGCCCGGTACGAACCGACGGCGATCCGGATCGAGAAGGACGGACGCTGGGTGCTCTCCGATCGACCGCCCTCGGCCATCTCCGCAGGCGACGTGATCGATCAGATGCGCGCCGAGGCCGGACGCGCACGCACCGGACGCGACGTCGTCCTGCCCGCCCGTCCCGGTGACGACACGCTCATCCTCGTCGATCGCCGGACACCGCGTGCCGACGACGCCGAGGCCACGGCGTCGGTCACCGGCCTGGCCCTCGACGTCATCTTCCCGGTGCTCCACGGGCCGCTCGGCGAGGACGGCACGATCCAGGGGCTGCTCGAACTGGCCAACGTCGCGTACGTCGGCTGCGGCGTGCTCGCCTCGGCGGTCGGCATGGACAAGGCGGTGATGAAGACGCTGTTCCGCGCCGCCGGCCTGCGCGTCACCGACTGGCAGGTCGTGCATCGTCACGAGTGGGCGGCCGCGCCCGACGCGGTGCGCGCGCGACTCGAGGCCGCCCTGCCCTATCCCGTCTTCGTCAAGCCCGCGAACATGGGCTCGAGCGTCGGCATCTCGAAGGTGACCGAACCGGCGGCGCTCGACGGCGCCCTGGCACGCGCGTTCGAGTTCGATCGCCGCGTGGTCGTGGAAGTCGCCGTGCCCGACGCGCGCGAGATCGAGGTCGCCGTGCTCGGCCATCACGATCCGCAGGCATCGGTCCCCGGCGAGATCGTGCTCGCGTCCGACTTCTACGACTACCAGGCGAAGTACGTCGCGACCGGATCGCGCACCGAGATCCCCGCACCGCTCGACGACGCGATCGCCGACGAGGTACGGCGTCAGGCGATCGTCGCGTTCCAGGCGATCGATGGTGCGGGCCTCTCGCGCGTCGACTTCCTCCTCTCGCGCACGTCGTCCGATCTCTTCGTCAACGAGATCAACACGCTGCCCGGGTTCACCGCGATCAGCATGTACGCGAAGCTGTGGGCGGCGAGCGGTCTCGACGTGCCGTCACTCGTCGATCGCCTCATCACGCTCGCCCTCGAACGCCACGCCGAGAAGCAGCAGACGCGCACGAGCGCCTTCTGAGTCTCATCAAGACCGTCAGCGGTCTCATTTTTGACAAACATTGCGACTTTGTGCTTGACACGTCGCATTCTCGTCCCTAATCTACATCTTGCGTGGGCGCTTCCTACTCAGACCACCTATTGCGTACGGTCCGCAGGACGCTTCCCATGGTGTCTCGACGCACGGCGACGAACGACAGACCTCGTCGCAACAGGTCGACTGGACAACGCGTTTTTCCCAGTTTGCCGGCAACGCGCGACATGCGGCCGGCCTCGACGCTGAGGCACGTCACGGGCGGGTCGATCGAGCCGAAAGGCCGCGACGCCGTCCGGACGTAGCAGCCTCCGCAGCATCCCAACGCGAAAGGAGGGACAACACCATGGCGAAGAAGGCAGCCAAGAAGGCCACGAAGAAGGGCGCGAAGAAGCGGTAAGCACGCCCTCCCGCGAGGGAAAGGGGGCAGATCGTCGCCCCCTTTTTTTCCTCGCTCCATCGATCAGCGCAGATCGATGCCGTCCCAGATCCGCACGCGCTCGATCACGTCGTGCGCGGCCACCTGATCCAGTACGTCCCATCCCCCCACCACACGACCGAACGCGGTGTACTTCGCATCCAGGTGCGGCTGCGGTGACGTCGTGATGAACCACTGACTGCCGGCCGTCTCGGCCCCGCCGAGCGCCATGCCGATCGTCCCGCGCAGGAACGGCGTCGACGAGAACTCGTCACGCTGCGTATACCCCGGGCCACCGGCCCCGTCGCCGCGCGGATCGCCCGTCTGCACGACGAAGCCCGGCACCACACGGTGCACAGGCAGCCCGTTGAACAACCCGCTGCGCACCTGCTCGACGAACGTCGCGACGGTCAGCGGCGCATCCATCAACTCGAGCTGCACTTCGATCACGCCCCGGCGCGTCTCGATGAACGCGCGCGGCGAATACGACGGGTGCAGCAGCGCGTCGGAGGTGAAAAACGATGCCGGCCGCCGCAGCGGCGCCGGACGTTCCGGCTCCGCATCGGCCACACCCGCCGCGCGCAGCAGCGCCGCGGCGCGCACGCGCACCGGCCACTCGCGATCGGCGAGCGCCTGCCGCCACGTATCGACGCCGGCCTCGCCGTAAGGCGCCAGCGCCTCGATGGCAGCCAGCCGCGCCGCGTACGTCGAATCGCTGACGCCGCGCGTGAACGCCGCCGCGAGCAGCGTCGCGCCGCCGTCGATCCTGGCGACGCCGACCAGGTCGGCGGCCGTGGCGCGCTCCGCGAAGTCCGCGGCCTCGAGCGCCACGCGCAGACGCTCGGCCAGATCGGGCACCTTCACCGCCGCGAGCGCCCGCAGCGCCGACCCGTGCACGCGCGCGTCGTCGTCGGCCGTGAGATCGACCAGCGCCGGGGTCACCCGATCGGCCGGGAGCGTCCCGAGTACCGTGGCCAGCGCGGCACGGACGGACCAGTCGCGATCGCGACCGAGCCCGGACAGGACGAGCAGGAACGCGTCCGGATCGAGACGCGCCGCCGCCGCGTACGCGGCCGCACGCATCGCCGGTGCGGGATCAGAAAACGCATCGATCAACAGATCGAACGTACCCGGCGCCGGCGGCAACGTGCCAATCGCCGCGACCGCCTCGATCGCCAGCGGCGACGATGACGGCACCTGCGACAGCAGCGTGGTGAGCCGCGCGACATCGTCGGCCGTCCCGCTGTGTCCCAGCAGACGCACGGCCGCCACGCGCAGCTTGACGTCGACGCTGTTGTCGACGGCCAGCGCGCGCGCGCGCGGCAACGCCTCTGGATCCCCGAGCGCCGTCAGACCGCGCAACGCGAAACTTGCCGTGTACACGCCGGGCACGTTCGCCAGGCTGCGCAGCGCCACGAGCGCGCGCCGATCGCCGCTGCGCTGCAGCGCATAAGCCACCGGCCACCAGCGCGAGACCGGCTGCCCCTGCGCGTCGAGCGCCACGCGCGCGAGCGCGTCGAAATCGCCAAGCCGCACGAGCGCATACAGCGACTGGCGGCACACCTCGATCTCCGGCGTCTGCGGCCACGCTTCATCGTCGGGCTCGATCCCGGCCAGGAGGGCCGGACAGCCGTCGGCGGCCTGGGCAATCGCCGTGGCCACACGCGCGTCACCAATCAGCCCGAGCGCTTCGATCGCGCGGCCCCGCACCGCCACCGAGGGATCGGCCAGGGCGGTTTCGAGCGGCGAGACCGCGTCGCGGGCCCCGAGCAGGCCAAGGCCGAACGCGGCCTGGCCGCGGACGTCCTCGACCGGATCCGACAAGGCGGCCACCAGCGGAGCCACGCCCTCGGCCATGCCGACCCGACCGATGGCCACGGCCGCCCGCGCGCGCACGATCGGGTCCGGATCGCCGATCAGCGCGACGAGATCAGGTGTCATCGCATGATGAAAACCCGCCGGCCGCTCGACGACCGCTGCGGTCCCGGCGGCTTCCGCAGTCTCGGCCTCCGGCGCGACGGCCGGTGCGTCACGGAGCACGCGCTGCTGCTCGAGCCGCAGCAGCCACCCGACCTTGGTATCGAGCGAGGGCGGCGGCACGACGGGTCCGGCCGGTGCGGTGGCGACCGCGCCTCTCGACGCGCACCCCGACAGGCCGAGCGTCGCCGCCAGCACCACTCCCCCGATCACGGCCCGATACACGCCATTCCGCAGCATGGCCTCATGGTAGCGCAGCCGATGACGCGTCCCGGCCGCGCTGCTATACTTCGCCGGCAGATTGGACTTCCGCTACATCGCCATCGAGGGACCTCCGGGACTCGACAAGACCCGGCTCGCCGAACGTCTCGGCACGCGACTCGACGCCAGCGTCATCCTGGAGGATCACGACAACCCGTTCCTCGCCGACTTCTACAGCGGCCGGCCCGGGGCCGCGTTCCAGACCCAGCTCTTCTTCACGCTCGCGCGGCATCGCCAGCTGGCGGCGCTCCGGCAGCGCGATCTGTTCAGCCAGGCCACGGTCTGCGACTACCTGTTCGAGCGCGACCAGATCTACGCGTTCACGAATCTCGACGACAACGAGCTGTTCATCCACAAGCGCCTCTTCGAGCTCGTCGCCCAGGACCTGGCGGCACCCGACATCGTCGTCTACCTCCAGGCTCCGACAGATCTGCTGATCCGGCGCTGGAAGGTCCGCGCCGATCAGATGGCCGAAGAGGGGCTGTCCGCTCCCGTGCCCGACGCCGAGTACCTCGCCGAGCTCAACGAGGGCTATACCCACTTCTTTTTTCATTACACGGCCACGCCGCTGCTCGTCGTCGAGACGTCACAACTCGACCTGACCTGGGGTGACGAGACGGTCGACGAAATCCTGCGCCAGATCCGCAGCATGGGCCGCGGGACGCGCTACTACGTGCCGCGCACCTGAGGCAGACCGTTGCCTCGGGCCGGCCAGAACCGGTAGAGTCCACGGGTGGCCTGGTTCAAGAAGACCCGCAAACCGATTGCCGCTGCCGACAAGGCCAGCCGCGTCCCGGAGGGCCTGTGGGTCAAGTGCCCCTCGTGTCAGCGGGCGCTCTATCACAAGGACCTCGTCGACACGTTCCAGGTGTGTCCGCACTGCGCGCACCACTTCCGGCTGTCGGCCCAGGATCGGCTCGCGCTGCTGTTCGACGACGGCCGCTGGACGGAGCACGACGCCGGTCTGCGTTCGCTCGATCCCCTGCACTTCACCGACACCAAGCCGTACCGCGATCGCCTGGCCGCGACGATGGAGAAGACGCACATGAACGACGCCGTGATCGTGGCGTCGGGCCTGGTCGATCAGATCCCGGTCGTCATCGCGGCCATGGAGTACTCGTTCATCGGCGGCAGCATGGGCGTCGTCGTGGGCGAGAAGATTACGCGAGGCGCCGAGCGGGCGCTCGCCACACGGTCACCGTTCGTCGTGGTGTCGTGCTCGGGCGGTGCGCGGATGATGGAAGGCGCGCTGTCGCTCATGCAGATGGCGAAAATCAGCGCGGCGCTCGGCCGCCTGGACCGCGCCGGCCTGCCCTACCTCTCGATCCTCACCGACCCGACCACGGGCGGCGTGACCGCGAGCTTCGCGATGCTCGGCGATCTGAACATCGCGGAGCCGAAGGCCCTCATCGGCTTTGCCGGCCCGCGCGTCATCGAGCAGACGATCCGCCAGAAGCTGCCCGAGGGCTTCCAGCGCAGCGAGTTCCTGCTCGAGAAGGGGTTCATCGATCTCATCGTCGATCGGCGGGCGCTGAAACAGACGGTCGCCACGACCCTGCGCATGTTCACCGGCCGCCAGGCCGTGCCCGCGGCGCCGTCGGTTGCGCCCGAGGCGGTGCCCGACGAACCGCCGCCCGGCGTCTGATCCGGCGGCAACGCCCCATGTTGGCTCCCAGGACGTACCTGTCCTCACTCGAACTGATCGGCATCAAGCTCGGCCTCGACCAGATCCACGCACTGCTCGCGGCGCTCGATCACCCGGACCGCGCGTATCGTGCCATCGTCATCGCCGGCACGAACGGCAAGGGTTCGGTCTCGGCCATGCTCGAGCGCGGCCTGCGCAGCGCCGGCTACCGGACCGGACGCTACACGTCGCCCCATCTCGTCCGGCTCGAGGAACGGTTTGCCGTCAATGGCGTCGACATCGAGGCGGAGGCGCTCGAGGCGGCCATCGCGAGGACCGCGCGCGCCGCGGCCTCGCTGCCGGCACCGCCCACGTTCTTCGAGGCCACGACCGCCGTCGGCCTGGACCTGTTCCGCGACGCTGCCATCGACGTCGCCCTGCTCGAGGTCGGCCTCGGCGGCCGCCTGGATGCCACGAACGCGGTGGCGGCCGAAGCCTCGGTCATCACCGCGATCGATTTCGATCACCAGCAGTACCTCGGTCACACCATCGAGGCGATCGCGGGCGAGAAGGCCGGTGTGATCAAGCCGGAGACGTTCTGCGTGCTCGCCCGCAATCCTCCCGCCGTCGTCGGCGTGGTCGAGGCCCAGTGCCGGGCGGTCAACGCGGACCTGGTGCTGGCCGCGAACGATATCGATGTGCGCACGACGTTCGCCGACGGCCGGGCGCGGATCTCGATGCGGACACCACGCCGTCAGCACGACGATCTGACGCTGGGCCTGCGCGGTCGCCACCAGATCGATAACGCGATCACGGCCGTCCGCGCGCTCGACGAACTCGACGCCCGCGGCCGTTTCACGGTAGGTGCCGCGGACGTGCGCGCGGCCGTGGAGGATGTCACCTGGCCGGCGCGGCTCGAGACCGCCCGCGTCCACGGGCACGACGTCCTGATCGACGGCGCCCACAACGCCGCGGGCGCCGCGGCACTGGCCGCGTACCTGCGCGAGGTGTATGGGCGGCCGGTCCCCGTCGTGCTGGGCGTGCTCGGCGACAAGGCTCTGGAGGCCGTGGTCTCGCGCATTGCAACCGCGGCCTCGCACGTCGTCTGCACGACGCCGGCGTCGCCGCGCGCCGCAGCTCCCGCCGATCTCGCCGCCATCGTCAGGCGCGTGGCGCCCGGTGTCGGGGTCGAGACGGTCGACCCGCCGGTGGCCGCCATCGAGGCGGCCGCGCGTCACGGATCGCCCGTGGTGGTGGCTGGATCGCTCTACCTGGCCGGCGAGGTCCGTGCGCACGTCTCGTGATACTCTGCCGGCGTTGTCGGGACATACGCGCCGGATCGCCGGTGGCGGCCTCCAGTCCCGACTGGATCGGCCATTCCACGTCAGATTCCTCATGCGTCGCACGATCGGCTGCCTCGCGCTGCTTGGTGCCCTGCTCGGCTGGCCCGACGCGGCTGCCGCCCAGAGCAACCCGTTCTCGTCGTGCAAGCCCGACGACCCGTCCCGGTTCCAGGGCAGCCGCCCCGATCCGATTCCCGAGCGCCCGGGTGAATTCCGGATTACGCTGTTCGGCCCCGTCGAAATCGTCTGCGACGACGTGAGCCTGTTCGCCGATGAAGTCGTGTACGAGACCGACACGCGCTTCATCGTCGCCACGGGCAACGTGACGATGCAGCAGCCGGGGCTGCAGGTGTTTGCCGAGCGTGCCGAAATCGACGGCCGGACGCGGCTGGGCACGTTCTTCAACGCCAACGGCACCGCCCGCATCGGCGGCACGACGCCCGAGCGGAACGTGTTCGGCACGCAGGAGCCGGACGTGATGTTCTACGGCGAGGCCATCGCCCGCACTGCACCGACAACCTACACGCTGACGAACGGCTACTTCACCACGTGCGTGCAGCCCACGCCGCGCTGGGAGTTCTCCGGCACCCGCGGCACGATCAAGCTCGATCGCTACGCGCTGCTCCGCCACGTCGTGCTGCGGGTGAAGGACGTCCCGCTGCTCTACCTGCCGGCCATCTACTACCCGATCAACAAGGAGGATCGGGCCACGGGATTCCTGATGCCGACCTACGGCACGTCGACGTACCGGGGATCGAGCATCAGCAACGCCTTTTTCTGGGCGATCGGGCGCAGCCACGACGCCACGCTGTTCCACGACTGGTACACGAAGACGGGCCAGGGCGTGGGCGCCGAGTACCGGTACGTGGCGTCCGCCGGTTCGCAGGGCCGCATGAACTTCACGATGCAGAGCGTGCGCGAACTCGACAACGACGGCCGCCTGTCCGAGGACGCCGCCACGACGAAGACGTTCCAGCTCGACGGCGATCTCAACCAGACGCTGCCCGCCGGGTTCCGCCTGATCGGAAGCGCCAACTACTTCTCGGACGTCTCGTCGCTCCAGTCGTACCAGAACCTCAACGCCTACTCGCGACGGCAGAGCGGCTTCCGCGCCCAGGTCAGCGGTACGGTCGGCCGCCGCCTGCGCCTGGCGGCGACGGCGGAACAGAACGACTACTACTACGGCACGCAGAAGGGACAGCGCACGGGTCGCGCTCCGGCGATCAACCTGTCGCTGAGCGATGCGCCGATCGGCCGCACGCGCATCTACTACGGGATGTCTGGTGAGGTCGCGAACCTGATCCGCCAGAGCGATCTGTCCGATCCCACGACCAATACCAGCCTGTGGCGCTTCGACGGCGGGCCCTCGATCCGCGCGCCGCTCAGCACGCTGCCCTACCTGTCGGCCACCGGCACGGCCTCGTGGCGCATCACCCGGTGGATGGAAACGTACGATCCGCTGACGGGCGACAACGTGCCCGTTGCCATGAACCGCCAGCTCTTCGACCTGCGGGCGCAGGTGGTCGGTCCGGTGCTGGCGCGCGTGTTCCAGACGCCGGACAACAAGTACGCGAACGGCTTCAAGCACCTGATCGAGCCGTCGTTCTCGATTCAGCGCACGATGCCGTTCTTCGACGAAGCGCAGTCGGCCCGCGTCGTCAAGAACGATTACGCCGTCGACTACCTGGTCGGCGGGGTGACCACGATCCGGTACGGGATCACCAACCGGCTGCTGGCGCGCCGGCCCAATCCCAACGCCGCGCCGGGCACGCCCGCGGCACGCGGTATCGCCCGCGAAATCCTGTCGGTCGAAATCGGGCAGACCTACTACAGCGACGTCCGGCAGCGGCTGGCCGATTCGCAGTACGAGTCCGTGGGGA
Source organism: Acidobacteria bacterium SCN 69-37 (assembly GCA_001724025.1). Taxonomy (GTDB): domain Bacteria; phylum Acidobacteriota; class Vicinamibacteria; order Vicinamibacterales; family SCN-69-37; genus SCN-69-37. The sequence continues at coordinate 189,007 of MEDJ01000019.1, forward strand.
CGCGCAGCACGCTCACCCCGTTCTCGCCGATCCAGATCAACGCCGCGTCGCGCCCGACCGACACGGCATCGGTGCAGTTCCGCACGGAGATCGATCCCGACGTCAAGAAATTCCGCAGCGTCTCGACATCGGGCAGCCTGCACTCGAGCGTGCTGCAACTGACGGCCGGCTGGTCGCGGCGCCTGGTCATCGAGGAACTGCCGGACTTCACCGCGGATCGCGCCTACCATTTCCTGGAAACGTCGGCGACGGTGCGCACGCGCGACAACCGCATCGGCGGCACGTACGCGTTCAACTTCGACGTGAAGAACAGCAGCTTCCTGCAGCAGCGCGTCCTGGCGTACCTCAACAGCCAGTGCTGCGGCGTGTCGTTCGACTGGCAGTCGATCTCGCTGCCGCTGCTCGGCGTGCCGTCCGACCGCCGCTTCGGGATCTCGTTCACGCTGGCCGGAATCGGATCGTTCTCGAATCCCATGGGATCGTTTGGTGGCCGCTGATCGCGACGCGGTCCTGGCTCACACGACAATCGTGACGGGGGCCGCCGGTTTCGCGGGCGGACACCTGCTCGATCGCCTCGCCGCGACAGGCACGGTGATCGGCTGGCATCGCCCTGGCAGCCAGCCGCCGCGGACGTCACCGCCGGCCGTCCGCTGGATGGCCGTGGACGTCACCGACCGCGCGGCGGTGGCCGCGGCGATTGCAGACGCGCGGCCCGATCGCCTCTTCCACCTGGCCGGTGCCGCCAGTGTCGAGACGTCGTGGACGAACGCGGTCCCGCACCTGCGCGTCAACGTCATCGGCACGCAGCACGTCCTCGACGCCGTGGCCCGTCTCCCCCATCCCTGCCGCGTCGTCGTCGTGACGTCGGCGCAGGTGTATGGCGCGAGCGACGCGCCGATCACCGAAGACGATCCGCTGCGGCCGCAGAGTCCCTACGGCCTGACGAAGCTCGCGCAGGATCGTCTCGCGCAGGCAGCGGCCGCGGCCGACGGTCTCGACGTCGTGGTGGCCAGGCCCTTCAACCACATCGGTCCACGGCAGGCGCCCGGGTTCGCCGTGTCGAGTTTTGCGCGGCAGATCGCGCAGATCGAGCACGGGCTTGCGCCACCGGTCATCGCGGTGGGCAATCTCGACACGCGGCGGGACATCACCGATGTCCGCGACGTGGTCGATGCGTACATCCGCGTGATGACGCACGGCCAGTCGGGACGGGCCTACAACGTCTGCTCGGGCCGCGCGTGGCGCATCCGCGATCTGCTCGACGGCCTGCTGCGGTTGTCGACGACGACGATCGAGGTGACGACCGATCCGGCCCGCTTCAGGCCCGTCGACGTGCCCGTCGTGCAGGGCGATCCCTCACGCATCCAGTCGGAGACCGGCTGGGCGCCGCGAATAGACATCGCGCAGACGCTGGGAGACACGCTGGAGTGGTGGCGGGGAGAAACGACAGGCGACGCCCGAACAGCGTAGGGGCGACGCATGCGTCGCCCCTGCAGTCGCGCCTATCTCGGGCCCAGCAGGGCCGCGACGCGGGCTTCGGTCGGTGGGTGCGTCGAGAAGAGCGACGCGAGGCCCTGGGCGGAGAACGGCTTCATGATGAACATGTGGGCCGTCGCCGGATTGGCGTCCATCGGGATCTGGCGACTGGCGGCATCGAGACGCCGCAGCGCCTGGGCCAGCCCCATCGGCGAGCCGGCGATCTCCGCCCCGGTCCTGTCGGCCTGGAACTCGCGCTGCCGCGAGATGGCCGCCTGGATCAACCCCGCGGCCAGCGGCGCCAGCATCGCGGTGGCGAGCATCGCGATCGGACTGCTGCCCCGGTCGCCATCACGCTGGCCGCCACCGAAGATCGCCGCGAACTGCGCCATCTGGGCCAGCATCATGATCGCCGCACCAATCGTCGCGGCCACCGAGCTGATCAGGATGTCGCGGTTGCGGACGTGCGCGAGTTCGTGCGCCATCACGCCCTCGAGCTCCGACTCGGGCAGCAGGCGGAGGATGCCCTCCGTGGCCGCGACGGCCGCGTGGTTCGGGTTGCGCCCGGTCGCGAACGCGTTGGCCGCCTGGTCGGGCAGCACGTAGACCTTCGGCATCGGCAGCCCGGCACGCTGCGCCAGGCGTTCGGTCATACGATAAAGAGGATGCTCGGGCCCGACCGGCTGTGCGCGGTACATCCGCAGCACGATCTTGTCGGAGAACCAGTAGCTGCCGATGTTCATCACGACCGCGAACCCGAACGCGATGATCAGCCCCGACTCCCCGCCGACAGCGCGGCCGATGAGCAGGAACAAGGCACTCAGACCACCCAGGAGCACTGCCGTCTTCAGTCCAGACATGTTTCGATTATCGCATGGAGCCGACACACCAACTCAGTGGTGTAATAACCCGGAACTCATTGATAATGAAGGGAGTATGAAGATGCGTCGACTCGTGCTGCCGATCGTGATCCTGGCCGTGGGTGTCGTCTCGGCGGCGGCCCAGGCGCCCGTGCCCGTGCCTCGTCCGTTCCCCGGCGCCCCGACACCGCCGGCCACGTCGGGCTCGGCTCCGGCCACCGCCGCCCCTGCGCCCGCCACCACCGCGATCGCCGGGTCGCCGCAGCCTGCGAATTCGCCGGTGATCGCCCCGGAGCCGGCCGCGCAGCCGTCTCCCGACCTGCCGGGCGTGCCCGCACCGTATCCGACGGCCGAATATCTCGAGAGCTTCGATGCGGGATCGCAGCAGCAGTACGTGCTGTACGGCACGGACGCCCCGTTTGCCGAGGTCGTGACCTACTACCGCACGCTGCTCAAGACCGGTGGCCGCGAAATCTATCGCACGCCAGGCGTCTACCAGTTCGATCTCGGCCGCTTCGACGACAACCGCATGGCCTTCCCCCCGAGCATCGTCGTGAAGGACTACGCGGGCGGGACCTCGCCGGGATACCTGCACGTGTCCGGCACCGAGGAGAAGCGCTTCCGGACGATCATCCAGATCGTCCCGCCGCCCCCGGCAACAGCGAGATAGACCCTGTAGGGGCGACGCATGCGTCGCCCCTACGATCACGTCGTCCCTACGATCGCGTCGTCCGGTATTCGGCCGCCTTCTCGGCCAGCCCCGTCTCGACGGCCTTCTCCACCGACACGCCCTGTTCGCTGGCGAAGTCGCGAATCTGCTGCGTGATTTCCATGCTGCAGAACTTCGGGCCGCACATCGAGCAGAAGTGCGCGAGTTTCGCGCCGCCGGCCGGCAGCGTCTCGTCGTGGAACGCGCGGGCGGTCACCGGATCGAGCGCCAGGTTGAACTGATCCTCCCACCGGAACTCGAACCGCGCCTTCGACAGCGCGTCGTCCCACACCTGCGCGCGCGGATGGCCCTTGGCGAGATCGGCTGCGTGCGCGGCGATCTTGTACGCGATGACGCCGGCCTTGACGTCCTCGCGATTCGGCAGACCCAGGTGCTCCTTCGGCGTCACGTAGCAGAGCATCGCCGTGCCGTACCAGCCGATCATCGCGGCGCCGATGGCCGAGGTGATGTGGTCGTAACCGGGCGCGATGTCCGTGGTGAGCGGCCCGAGCGTGTAGAACGGCGCCTCCTGGCACCACTCGAGCTGCTTGTCCATGTTCTCGCGGATCAGGTGCATGGGCACGTGGCCGGGCCCTTCGTTCATCACCTGCACGCCGTAGTCCCACGCAATCTGCGTCAGCTCGCCCTGCGTGCGCAGTTCGGCCAGCTGCGCCTCGTCGTTCGCGTCGGCAATCGATCCGGGCCGCAGCCCGTCACCGAGCGAGAACGACACGTCGTACGCGCGCATGATTTCGCAGATCTCGCGGAAGTGCGTGTAGGTGAAGTTCTCCTGGTGGTGCGCCAGGCACCACTTGGCGAGGATCGATCCGCCGCGCGAGACGATGCCGGTCAGTCGGCGCGCGGTCATCGGCACATAGCGCAGCAGCACACCAGCGTGGACGGTGAAGTAGTCGACGCCCTGCTCGGCCTGTTCGATGAGCGTGTCGCGGTAGATCTCCCACGTCAGCTCCTCCGGCCGGCCGCCGACCTTCTCGAGCGCCTGGTAGATCGGCACCGTCCCGATCGGCACGGCCGAGTTACGCAGGATCCACTCGCGGGTCATGTGGATGTCCTTGCCCGTCGACAGGTCCATCACGGTGTCGGCGCCCCAGAGCGTGGCCCAGCGCAGCTTGTCCACTTCCTCGCCAATCGACGAGCCGATCGCCGAATTGCCGATGTTCGCGTTGATCTTCACGAGGAAGTTGCGGCCGATGATCATCGGCTCGATCTCGGGGTGATTGATGTTGGCGGGAATGATGGCGCGGCCGCGCGCGATCTCGCTGCGCACGAAGTCGGCCGGCAGCCCCTCGCGCGTGGCGATGAACGCCATCTCGGGTGTGATCTCGCCGCGGCGCGCGTAGGTCAGCTGCGTCACGGCCGCGTCGCGGCGCGCGCGCAGGATCGGCCGGAGCGCGCCCTGGCGCACGACATCGACGTCCCCGCGCGCGGCAATCCAGTCGGCCCGCAGCGCGGGCAGGCCGGCCTGGGGATCGGCGATGCGCGGCCCGCTCGTGTCGTACACGCGCAGCGGCGGCTCGCCGCCCGACAGCGCGATTTCGCGCATCGGCACGCGCACGCCGAGATCGCCGTCGACGTAGACGCGGCGGGAATTCGGAAACGCGGAATCGAAATCGGCGTCTGTGAGCGGGACGTAGGCCATGGCAGCATTTCTCCACGACCGAACGAAGGCAGGCGCGAGCGTTCGCGCCGCGCTCCCTCCGCCGGTCTCAACCGGGTCAGGTTCCAAGGGTGCGATCTCAATCGCGCCGAAGCGGGCCGAACGGCCCACGAAGACGGATGCCCCTGGCGGCTCTGGAGACTATACCGCGACCACCCATTCCCCCCACAGCGACGACTCGTCGAACCCACAGTGTCACCACGCGCAGGTCACACCCAGCATGTGCGGCGGTCGCATCGACGGACCGCAGAACCCGCAGCGACGACCCTTGGAGGTGACCGGCAGCACCTGCGGCGGTCGGTGTGACGAGTCGGGGCAACAGGGACGAGCAGGTAGCGAACCAGCGGCGACGAGTCGGGGAAGGACGTGCCACCACGCGCGGAGGGCACGATCACCACCCGAGGAAGTCACGATCAGCAGTCGGAGCGGTCACGATCACCACCCGGGGAAGGCACGATCAGCAGTCAGGGAAGTAACAAAAGCAGCTAAAGCATGGGGTAACTGATTGATACGACGAGAGTTGCCGGACTGCGGAATATTTCTCGTTTTGTGACCTGCGCGACCGGTCACAGTGGTCTGCGAAAACGCGATCACCGATCGCGCCGATCGCTTTGCCTGATCGACGCGATCCGTTCGGGTGATCGGCGTGCGTCGATCGGGCGATCCGCGCGCGGGGTGTAGGTGATCGGCGCCGTCCGTTTCGGTGATCGCGGCGACCGGTTCCAGTAATCGCGAGGCCCCGTTCGGGTGGTCGCTCCGCGCCGTTGACCTGGTCGGCACGACCTGTGTCCCCAATCGCGCCGATCCGTTCCAGGTGTCGGCGCGACTGGTATGTGTGATGGCGGCGACCGGTCGCACCATCTGCCAAGGCGTCCACTGTGCGCACGTGACTGGGCCTCCAGACGACGGGTGGACCGTGCCGTGCGGGGCATCACGGACGAGGTCGGCGCCGTGGTGGAGCGGCACGACGACCGGCTCTTCGGCGAGGACGTGGCGCCGCTGACGGACGACCCGAACCGCTTTGCGGGCAAGCAACTCGACCCGGAAACGGCCCTGGTGGACGAGCGCGCGGTCAGCGAGCGAGTCGACGGAGCGGCGCGGGGCGTTGGGGCCCCGCGAGCGACGTCGAGGGGAGTCCGCAGGGGCGCAGCCCCTCGGATCGATCTTCGACGCGCGCTACTACCGTCAGACATGGGGACGGTTCACGCAGGTGGACCCCGTGCACGTCGACGCGGCGATGACCGATCCACAGCAGTGGAACCGGTATGCGTATGCGCGGAATAACCCGCTTAAGGACAGATCCGACGGGGCTGAATGTCGTGGCCCCGGACGGCCGGGGAGTTCGATTCAATCCGGACGGCAGCTTCCGGGGCTTCTTGGAACCTTAGGGGTCGTACATGGATACATTGGGCGATTTCCGAATTCAAGCCATGTCTGACGCAGACTACGACGATTTGATCGTCGAGGTCCTCCACAAGGGTGAGTTCTGCCTGCTGATTAGCCAAGAGGCCGGCTTTGAGGACCGGCGTGTGGCGATTCAACCGAGGCGGGACGGCCAACCTTGGGATTTCGCCATGAAGGACTTTCAAGCTGTTCTAGAGGCGGCTGCCAGTCGCCTGTGGGAGCTTCGCAAGCAGCCCGGCGGGTCTGATGCCGCGGGCGGCAGCACGGTTCCGAATTGAATCGCCGAAGAACATCCGAGGCTCCGACGGGGAGCGCCACGCCCGCGAGAAGCGCGAGCACCTGAATCTGCGCCGCGCTCTCAGTCCAGCCCGTGGTCCATGTGCATCGCCCGGCGCACCTGCTGCAGGGTCGTCGTCGCTTCCTCGCGGGCGCGGGCCACACCGGCGCGCAGGACCTCGAGCACGTAGTCGCCGCACGCGGCATACTGCGCACGACGCTCGCGCAGCGGCGCGAGATGACTGTTGAGGGCGTCGGTGAGCAGCGCCTTCAGCCGGCCGCCGCCGCCATCACCGATGCGCTCGGCTACGGCCTCCGGCGTCTCGCCGCTGCACGTCGCCACCAGGCGCAGGAGGTTGGCCACCTCGGGCCGCCCCTGCGGGTCGTAGGTGATGTGCCGATCCGCGTCGGTCTTCGCGCTCTTGATGACCTTCGCCGTTTCGTCGGCGGTCATCTTCAGCAGGATGCTGTTGCCGCGGCTCTTGCTCATCTTCTGGCCATCGGTGCCGAGCACCACCGGCAGGTCGCTCAACAGCGCGTCGGGAATCGGAAAGACCGGCGCGTCCGGCGAGAACCGCTCGTTGAACCGGCGCGCGATCTTCCGCGTGAGTTCCAGGTGCGGCAGCTGATCGCGCCCGACGGGCACGACGTTGCCCTTGCAGCACAGGATGTCGGCCGCCTGGTGAATCGGGTACGTGTACATCAGCGCGTTCACCTGGCGCAGCCCGGCCGCCTGAATCTCCTCCTTGACCGTTGGATTGCGATCCAGCTCGGCCGTGGTGACCAGCGACAGGAACGGCAGCAGCAGCTGGTTCAGCTCAGGCACGTGACTGTGGCTGAAGAAGAACGTGTGGCCCGTGCCGGGATCGAGTCCCGCGGCCAGGTAGTCGAGGATCACCTCGCGCACGTTGTCACCCACGGCCTCGGCGGTGTCGCGATCGGTCAGGACCTGATAGTCTGCGATCACGATGAACGTCGTCGCGCCCAGGTTCTGGATGCGCACGCGGTTGGCCACCGTGCCGAACAGGTGGCCGATGTGCAGCGCGCCTGTCGGCCGCTCGCCGGTCAGCACGCGGTATTTCTCCGGGTGCCTGGGCAGGTCGTCCCACAGGGCCTGACTGCGCCGCGCCGCTTCCCTGAAGGTGGCCGACTCGCCCACCGCGTCCTCGGGACGCACCTCGAACCGACTTTCCATCACCCAGCCTCTCCTGTCGCGGCACGACGTGTCATCCGCGCGCCGCCCGTATTATCCGCCGCCGCGGGCCCGCCGCACCTGTCAGTCACGCCACGCGGCGGAGGATCAGGCACTTCAGGTACGACGTTTCCGGTACGGTGACGAGCGCGGGGTGATCGAGCGCCTGCGCGCGCCGCTCGATCAGCCAGAGCCCGGCCCGCGCATCGGCCGCCGCCGCCCGCACAATGTCCAGGAACAGCGCGTCGTCCACGTTGTACGAGCAGCTGCACGTGATCAGGTGACCGCCGGGGCGCAGCAGCCGCAGCGCCCGCAGGTTGATCTCCTTGTAGCCGCCGATGGCGCGCTCGACCGACGCCTTGTTCTTCGCGAACGCCGGCGGATCGAGGCTGATCGTGTCGAAGCGGCGGCCACTCACCTCGAGCTCGCGCAGTTCGTCGAACACGTTGGCCTCGCGCACCTCGACGTGGGTCAGCCCGTTCGCCTGCGCGTTGTCCGTCGTGGCCGCCACGGCTGCCGCCGACGAGTCGAGCGCCAGGACGGACGAGGCGCGCGCCGCCATCTGGAGCGCGAAGCCGCCGTTGTAGGTGAACGCGTCGAGCACATCGCCCCGCGCGATCCGGCCGGCGGCCGCGTGGTTCTCGCGCTGATCGAGGAACAGCCCGGTCTTCTGTCCCGTCCGCAGATCGACAGCGTAGCGCACGCCACCCTCGCGGACATGCACGCGATCGGGAACCTCGCCGAACGCCACGACGACCTGCGTCTCGAGCCCCTCGAGCGCACGGACGCGGGGGTCGTTGCGCACCAGGATGCCTGTCGGCTGGAACTGCGAGACGAGGGCCTCGACGAGCTGGCCTGTCCGCCTGTCCGATCCCTGCGCCAGCGTCTGCACCACGAACCACGTGCCGGTCTCGTCGCCGTACCTGTCGACGATGGTGGCGGGCAGCCCGTCGGCGTCGGCGTGCACCAGCCGCCAGGCCGTGTCCGCAATCGCGAGGTCCGCCCTGTAGGCGGCCGCCGCGCGCACGCGATCGCCGATCCAGGTGCGATCGTCAGGTGCCGGCCCGGTGCCGCTGACGAGCATGCGCAGCGCAATCTGGGACTCGCTGCTCCAGTACGCCCAGCCGAGGGGCCGGCCGCGATCGGAGACGACGCGCACGATGTCGCCCCGCCCGGCGTGCGCCTCGACCAGGTCCGAGCGATAGATCCAGGGATGTCCGTTCCGGAGCCGATCGGCTCCACGCCGCGAGACCACGGCCGCAGGTGTCATGCGGCTATAGTACGTTTTCAGCTATCATTTGCGGGTTATGCGCATCGCGCTCGGCGCCGACCATGCCGGCGTCGCCCTGAAGGACCGGATCAAGGTCCACCTCGAGGCACGAGGCATCTCTTACACGGACGTCGGGACCACTGGCACCGAGTCGGTCGACTATCCGGACTTTGCCGCGGCCGTGACGCGGGCGATCGCGTCCGGGGTCTGCGATCGCGGCGTCCTGGTGTGCGGCAGCGGCATCGGAATGGCGATCGCGGCCAACAAGGCGGCCGGCATCCGCGCCGCGGCCGTCACCGACGACGAGTCGGCCCGGCTGTGCCGCGCCCACAACGACGCGAACGTCCTGGCGCTGGGCGCCAGGCTCACTGACCCCGATCGGGCAATCCACCTGCTCGATCTGTTCCTCGACACCGCCTTTGCCGGCGGCCGGCACCAGCGCCGCGTCGACAAGCTCTCGGCTCTCGATCAGGTTTCCTCATGACACACCTTGCCGCGTTCGACCCCGACATCGCCACTGCCATCCGTCACGAAGTCCAGCGCCAGGAAGAGGGCCTCGAGCTGATCGCGTCCGAGAACTTCGTCAGCCTGGCCGTGCTCGAAGCGGCCGGCAGCGTCATGACGAACAAGTACGCGGAAGGCTATCCGGGCAAGCGCTACTACGGGGGCTGCGAGTTCGTCGACGTGGCCGAGACGCTGGCGATCGAGCGGGCCAGGGCGTTGTTCGGCGCCGACCACGTCAACGTGCAGCCGCACTCGGGCGCCCAGGCGAACACGGCCGTCTACCTGGCAATGCTCCAGCCGGGCGACACCATCCTCGGCATGAACCTGGCGCACGGCGGCCACCTCACCCACGGCCACCCGCTGAACTTCTCGGGCAAGTACTTCACCATCGTGCCGTACGGCGTCCGGCAGGACGACGAGCGGATCGATTACGACGAGGTGGCGCGCCTGGCGGCCGAGCACAAGCCGAAGATGCTCGTGGTCGGTGCCAGTGCCTATCCGCGCCAGATCGATTTCGCACGGCTCCGTGCCATCGCCAACGCGTCGGGATCGCTGGTGATGGTCGACATGGCGCACATCGCCGGGCTGGTCGCCGCCGGCGAGCACCCGAGCCCGGTCCCGCACGCCGACTTCGTCACCACCACCACGCACAAGACGCTGCGCGGACCGCGCGGCGGCATGATCCTGTGCCGCGCGGCCTACGCGAAGGACATCGATCGCGCCGTGTTCCCGGGCGTGCAGGGCGGTCCGCTGATGCACATCATCGCGGCCAAGGCCGTGTGCTTCAAGGAAGCCCTCGCGCCGGAGTTCCGCACCTACCAGCAGCAGATCGTCAGGAACGCCGCGCGCCTGGCGGCCGCGCTGTCGGGCGCTGGGTTCCGGCTCGTCAGCGGCGGCACCGACACGCACCTGATGCTCGTCGACGTCTTCTCGCGCGGGCTGACGGGCAAGGTCGCCGAGGCCGCGCTCGGCCGCGCGGGCATCACCGTCAACAAGAACGCCATCCCGTTCGACACCAACTCGCCGATGGTCGCCAGCGGCATCCGCGTCGGCACGCCCGCGGTCACCACGCGCGGCATGCGCGAGGCCGAGATGGACGAGATTGCCGCGCTCATCGGCCGTGCCCTGGCCGCGCCCGACGATGAGGCCTCGCTCGCGGCGGTGCGGGCCGACGTGGAAGCGTTGTGCCGGAAGTTCCCGCTGTATCCGACGCTGGCGCACTGACCGATCGCGTCGCCGGACTCTTCGATCCGGCGACCGGCGCCCTGGCCGCGCGGCTCGACGGCTTCGAGCCACGCCCCGGCCAGCTGGCACTCGCCCGCGCCGTTGCCGACATCTTCACCACCGGCGGCGTGCTGCTGGCCGAGGCCGGCACGGGCACGGGCAAGACGCTGGCCTACCTGGTGCCGGCGGCGCTCTCCGGCGCGCGGGTGCTCGTCTCCACCGGTACGCGCAACCTGCAGGATCAGGTGTTCTACAAAGACATCCCGGCCCTGACGCGCGCGCTCGACGCCCCGGTCCGCGCGGCCTACATGAAGGGCCGCACCAACTATCTCTGCCTGCACCGGTACGACAGGCTCCGCGAGACGATCACCCCCTCGCACGCCGACTGGCACTGGCTCGCCCGCATCGAGGAGTGGCTCCCGCACACGGTCACCGGCGACCGCGCGGAGATCGAGGATCTGCCCGATGCCCTGCCCCTGTGGCAGGACGTGACGGCCAACCACGAGCAGTGCCTCGGCCGCGACTGCCCGCGATACACCGAGTGCTTCGTCACGCGCATGCGCGAGCGGGCCGCCGACGCGCAGATCGTCGTGGTCAACCATCACCTGCTGTGCGCCGACGCCGCCGTGCGGGACGGCGAGTTCGGCGAGGTCATCCCCGCGTGTGACTACCTCGTCGTCGACGAAGCGCACCAGCTCGAGGACGTGGCTACGCAGTATTTCGGCGTGGCGCTCGGGGCGCACCGCGTCGAGGAGCTCGTCCGCGATGCGGCCACCGCCGCGGCCGTGCGCCGGGACGGCGCCGCGACCGTGGCCACGGCCCTCGGCGGAGCCGCCACCGCGATTCAACAGACCGCGCTCCAGTTCTTCGACCGCGTACGGCTCCAGGCCCACGCCCGCGGCGGCGATCGCACCAAGATCACGCCGGACGTCGCTGCCCACCTGACCGCGGCCCGCGACGGGTTCGTCGAGGCGCTCGCCGCGCTCGAGGCGGCCGTTACCGCCGCGCCCGATCAGGCCGACGATCTGAAGCGACTGGCCACGCGCGCGGGCACGGCAAAGCGCGACCTCCTCCTGCTCACGGCCGCAGACGACGAGCGGTACGTGCACTTCGTGGAACAGCGCGGCCGCCACGTGGCACTGCGCGCGGCCCCCATCGACGCGTCCGCGATCGTCCGGGAACTGGTGGTGGCGCCGAAGCGCGGCGTCGTGCTCACTTCGGCCACCCTGACCGTCGGTGGATCGTTCGACTATGCCCGCACCCGGCTGGGTCTCGCACACGCCGACACCCTGCGGGTGCCGTCCGAGTTCGACTACCGGACCCAGACCATCCTGTACCTCCCGGCCGACATGCCGGACCCGCGCTCGTCCGACTTCAACGCCCGCGCGGCGCACGAGGTGGCCGCGCTGCTCGACTGCTCGCGCGGCCGGGCGTTCGTGCTCTTCACGTCGTACGCCGCCATGCGCGAGGTCCACGCCGCGCTCGAGGACCACCTCGAGTGGCCGCTGTTCGTCCAGGGGACGGCTCCGCGATCGTCGCTCCTGCGCGACTTCCGGGCCACGCCGCACGCCGTGCTGCTGGCCACGGCCAGCTTCTGGCAGGGCGTCGACGTGACGGGCGACGCGCTGAGCTGCGTGATCATCGATCGGCTGCCCTTCGCCTCGCCCGCCGATCCGCTCGTGGAGGCGCGCATCGAGGCCATCACGGCGCGCGGCGGCAACGCCTTCCGCGACTACCAGGTGCCGCTGGCCACGCTGACGCTGCTCCAGGGCCTGGGCCGGCTGATCCGGAGCCGGTCGGACCGCGGGGCCCTCGCCGTGCTCGATCCGCGCCTCACGCGCATGCCCTACGGCCGGCGCTTCCTGGCCTCCATGCCGCCGGCGCCAATCACGTCGGCACTGGAGGACGTCTGGCGCTTCTTCCAGGGCTGAAGGCTCGTGCGCGTGTCGCCCGGGGGCGCCCGTCCGCGAATCCGTCCCGGCGCTGCTCCGGTGTAATAAACTTGACGCATCCGTCGTTGAGACGTGTAGTGGAGGCAGCAATGATGCGTCATCGTTCGATTCCCGGAATCCTCATTGGAGCGTGTGTCGCGCTCCTGCTGGCGCTGGCCGCGCCGGCGTATGCGCAACTCGGCTCGCTGCAGGGCCGCGTCGTCGACGAGTCCGGGAAGCCGGTTCCCGATGCCGAGGTCGTCTTCGAGTTCACAGGCGGCATCCCGGTGAAGTTCACCGGCAAGACCGACGCGAATGGTGAGTGGGTCCGTGCGGGCCTGAACGCCGTCGGCCGCTGGAACATCTCGGCGTCCAAGGACGGGGCCACCGGCTTCGTGAACAACGTCGAGGTCTCGATCGGGTCGGCCGGCAAGGTTCCCGACATCGTCATCCAGAAGGGTGGCGCGGCAAGCCCGGCTGACGAAGCTGCCCGCGCGAAGGAAGCGGCAGCGCTCAAGACGCTGCTCACCGAGGTCAACGCCGCCCTGACGGCCAACAATTTCGACGTGGCCGTGACCAAGCTCAACGAGGCGGTCGAGAAGATTCCGACCTGTGCGGAGTGCCACGTGCAGCTCGGCGAGATCTACGCGCGCCGGAAGCAGAGCACGGAAGCCGAGGCCGCATTCAAGAAGGCCATCGAGGTCGATCCGAAGTCGGCGGCCGCGTATGACGGCCTGGCGGCGCTCTACAACACCACCGGCCGGCTCGACCTGGCGTCCGACGCCGCCGCCAAGGCCATGGAACTGCACGGCGCCGACGGCGGCGGCGACGCGACGTCGGCCTACAACGCCGGCGCCATCATGATGAACTCCGGCAAGATTGCCGAGGCCAAGGCGCAGTTCCAGCGCGCGATCCAGCTCGATCCGAACATGGCGGAAGCCCACTTCCAGCTCGGCATGACGTTCATCAACGAGGGGAACGTCGGCGAGGCGATCAAGTCGCTCGATCAGTATTTGACGCTCGCCCCCAACGGTCCGAACGCCCAGATGGCCAAGGACATGCTCCCCGAGCTGAAGAAGATGCAGTAGATGCCGCCCCTCGCGGACATCAGGACCAACCTCGACTCGGTGCGTCGTCGCCTGCAGGCGGCGGCGCACCGCGCCCACCGCGCGCCCACAGACATCACGCTCGTTGCCGTGTCGAAGACCTTCGGTCCGGACCTGATCAGGGCCGCGGCTGCCGAAGGCCAGCGAATCTTCGGCGAGAACCGCGTTCAGGAAGCCCTCGCCAAGCGCGATGCCCTCGAGGATCTGCCGCTCGAGTGGCACCTCATCGGCCACCTCCAGTCGAACAAGGCGCGCAAGGCCGTCACACACTTCACGTGCATCCACTCTGTCGATCGGCTCGACCTGCTCACCCGGCTGGATGCAGCCGCGGCCGAGGCCGGCGTGACGCCGCGCATCCTGATTCAGGTCGATCTCGCCGGCGAGGCCACGAAACACGGGGCTGACCGCGCCGTCCTGGACGATCTCGTGGCCGCAGCCGCCGGGGCTGCACACGTGCGCTTGTCGGGCCTGATGCTGATTCCCCCCAACCCGGACACGCCGGACGCCTCGCGGCCCTGGTTCAGACGCCTGCGCGATCTGCGCGACGAGCTGGTGGCTGCGAGGACGGCTCCCGCCGACTGCCTGCGCGATCTCTCGATGGGCATGAGCCACGACTTCGAGGTGGCGATCGAAGAGGGCGCCACGATCGTGCGCGTCGGCACGTCAATCTTCGGCAGCCGCCCGGCGCCCGCATGACGGACGCCGGTCCGGTGCGTGAGACGCCGAGGGGTGTGCGGATCGAGTTGCGCGTCATGCCCCGGTCGCCGCGCGCGGGGATCGAGGGCGTACGCGACGGGCGGATCCTGGTGCGCGTGACAGCGCCGCCCGTCGATCACGCGGCCAACGAGGCTGTGGTGACCGTGCTGGCCGAGGCCCTCGATGTGCCGAAGCGCGCCGTCCGGATCGTGGCCGGTCAGACAGCGCGCAACAAGGCGGTCGAGATCGAGGGTGTCGACGCAGCCACGGCGATACGGATGCTGTCGCGGTAGGGGCGACGCATGCGTCGCCCCTGCGGTCTAGATCAGGCCGTGGGCGACCATCGCCCTGGCGACCGTGATGAAGCCGGCGATGTTGGCGCCGAGCACGTAGTTGCCGGGCGCGCCGAACTCCTCGGCCGTCTCACACACCAGGGAGTGGATGCCGGTCATGATCTCGTCCAGGCGCTGGTCGGTGAACTCGAACGACCAGGAATCACGGCTCGCGTTCTGCTGCATCTCGAGGGCCGAGGTGCCCACGCCGCCGGCGTTGGCGGCCTTGCCCGGTCCGAAGGCGATCCCGGCTTCGAGGAAGATACGGACGCCCTCGGGCGTGGTCGGCATGTTGGCGCCCTCGGCCACGGCAATGCAGCCATTGGCCACCAGCGCGCGCGCGTCGCGGCCGTTGAGCTCGTTCTGTGTAGCCGATGGGACGGCCAGCTGCGCGGGAACGTCCCAGATATTGCCGCCGGCGTGGTAGATCGCCTCGGGCCGGTACTTCACGTAGTCGGCGATGCGCCGGCGTTCGACCTCCTTGAGCGTCTTCAGCAGGTCGAGGTCGATGCCCCGCTCGTCGACGATGACGCCGCACGAGTCCGAGCAGGCGATCACGCGCGCGCCGAGATCGTGGAGTTTCTCGATCGTGTAGATCGCGACGTTGCCGGAGCCCGACACCACGCACGTCCGGCCCTCGATCTCCTCGCCCCTGGCCTTCAGCATCTCGCGCAGGAAATAGACGACGCCGTAGCCGGTGGCTTCCTTGCGGACGAGCGATCCGCCCCAGCCGATGCCCTTGCCCGTCAGGACGCCCGACTCGTAGCGGTTCGTGATGCGCTTGTACTGGCCGAACATGTACCCGATTTCACGTCCGCCGACACCGATGTCACCGGCCGGCACGTCCGTGTACTCGCCGAGGTGCCTGTAGAGCTCCGTCATGAAGCTCTGACAGAACCGCATCACCTCGCTCTCGGACTTGCCCTTCGGATCGAAGTCGGACCCGCCCTTCCCGCCGCCGATGGGCAGGCCGGTGAGGGCGTTCTTGAAGATCTGCTCGAAGCCGAGGAACTTGACGGTGCCCAGCGAGACGGACGGATGAAAGCGCAGGCCGCCCTTGTAGGGACCGAGCGCGCTGTTGAACTCGACGCGGAAGCCGCGGTTGATCTGGACGTCGCCGCGGTCGTCCTGCCACGGGACGCGGAAGATGATCTGCCGCTCGGGCTCGCAGATGCGTTCGATGATCCGTTCGCGGGCGAACTCCGGATACTTGCCGAGGACGCCACCGAGTGACTCGAGGACTTCGCGGACGGCCTGGTGGAACTCGGATTCGCCGGGATTCCGGCTCTTGACCTGCTGATAGATGGCTTCGATGTTCTCGTCCAGGATCGGTGTCACTCTGTCCTCCGTCGACTGCGTCTCTGCGTGCGTGTCCGCTGGTGATCGTGTGTCCATTCCACTCTGTCCTAGCGGACCAGGCTGGCGAGGCGTCCCCACCGGATGCCTCCCGCGCGTCCCGTTCCGTCCGTTGCCTCTCCCACCGAGAAATAGATCACGAGCGCCTCGCCCTTCACGTACGAGGCCGGCAGGAATCCCCAATACCGGCTGTCTTCCGAGTTGTCCCGGTTGTCGCCCATCATGAAGTACTGGCCATCGGGCACCGTCACGGGTCCGTATTCCTCGCGCAGGTCCCCGGTCCGCACCGGTCCGTCGGACGAGGGCGGCTCCAGGTAGTGGACGTACGGCTCGTCGAGCGGCGTGCCGTCGATGACGACCCGCTTGCGGTGCAGCTCGACGCGCTCGCCCGGCAGGCCGATGACGCGCTTGATGAAGTCGCGATCCGGCTGCTCGGGATACTTGAACACGATGATGTCGCCGCGCCCGATCGGCTTGCGCGGCATGACGACGCGCTCGAGACCGGTGGCCGCCGGCGCGTAGATCATCTTGTTGACGAGCAGGTGATCGCCGACGAGGAGGTTGTTCTCCATCGAACCTGTCGGAATCTTGAAGGCCTGGAACACGAAGGTCCTGACGAAGAGTGCCAGGACGACGGCCACGACGAGTGACTCGAAGTACTCGCGGGCGACCGACTTCTTCACGATTCCCCCTGCCCGATCTTGAGGACGGCGAGGAAGGCCTCCTGCGGAATCTCGACGCGACCGACGCGCTTCATGCGCTTCTTGCCTTCCTTCTGCTTCTCGAGCAGCTTGCGCTTGCGCGAGATGTCGCCGCCGTAGCACTTCGCGAGCACGTTCTTGCGCAGCGCCCTGACGGTCTCTCGGGCGATGACGCGGTTGCCGATCGTGGCCTGGATGGCAATCTCGAACATCTGCCGCGGGATCAGTTCGCGCATCTTCGACGCCAGCGCGCGGCCCCGGCCGTACGCGCTGTCCTCGTGCACGATGACCGACAGCGCATCGACCGGATCGCCGTTGACGAGGATGTCGAGCTTGACGAGCGACGAGACCCAGAAACCGGTGACGTGGTAATCGAGCGAGGCGTACCCGCGTGAAATCGTCTTGAGACGATCGTAGAAGTCGAGCACCACCTCGTTGAACGGCAGTTCGTAGGTCACGAGCACCCGATCGCTCGTGATGTACTCCATCCCCTTCTGGATGCCGCGCTTCTCCTGGCACAGCTCGAGGATGGGGCCGACGAACTCGGACGGCGTCATCATCGTGGCCGTGATGACCGGCTCCTCGATCTGCCGGATGCGGCTGGTCTCGGGGAGCTTCGACGGCGTGTCGATCTCGTGCACCTCGTCGTCGGTCGTCGTGACGCGGTAGAGCACGCCAGGGGCGGTCGTGATCAGGTCCTGGTCGAACTCGCGCTCGAGCCGCTCCTGCACGATTTCCATGTGCAGCAGGCCGAGGAAGCCGCAGCGGAAGCCGAAGCCCAGCGCCGCCGACGTTTCGGGCTCGAAGAAGAACGACGCGTCGTTCAACCGGAGCTTCTCGAGCGCCTCGCGCAGTTCGGCGTACTTCGATCCTTCGACCGGATAGAGCCCGGCGAAGACCATCGGCTTCAGTTCCTTGAAGCCGGGGAACGGCGTGGCCGTCGGCCGGCCGATCTCGGTGATCGTGTCGCCGATGCGCGCGTCGGCCACGTTCTTGATGTTGGCCACCATGAACCCGGCTTCGCCGACGCCGAGCCCGTCGACGGGCGCCGGTTTCGGATTGAAGACGCCGATCTGCTCCACCTGGTAGTCCTGGCCGGCGGCCATCAGCCGGATCTTCATGCCCGGCTCGATCCGCCCGTCGATCACGCGGATGAGGATGACCACGCCGCGATACGGGTCGTACCAGGAGTCGAAGATGAGCGCCTTCAGCGGGGCGGACGGATCGCCTGTCGGCGGCGGCAGCCGGCGCACGATCGCCTCGAGGATTTCCGGTACCCCGATGCCGGCCTTCCCGCTCGCCAGGATCGCGTCGTCGGCCGGCAGGCCGATGATGTCCTGGATCTGGCGCCGCACCTCGTCCGGCTGGGCGCCCGGCAGGTCGATCTTGTTGATGACCGGGATGATCTCGAGGTTGTTGTCGATCGCGAGGTACGCGTTGGCGAGCGTCTGCGCCTCGACGCCCTGCGACGCGTCGACGAGCAGCAGCGCCCCCTCGCAGGCCGAGAGCGATCGCGTGACCTCGTACTGGAAGTCGACGTGCCCGGGCGTATCGATCAGGTTCAGCACGTAGGTCTGGCCGTCCTGCGCCGTGTAGCTCAGGCGGACGGCGTGGGCCTTGATCGTGATCCCGCGCTCGCGCTCGAGGTCCATGCTGTCGAGGACCTGCGCTTCCATCTCGCGGGCCTGCAAGGCGCCGGTGTACTCGAGGAAGCGATCGGCCAGGGTGGATTTCCCGTGGTCGATGTGCGCGATGATCGAAAAATTACGGATGAGCTGCTGATCCATGCCGGGCAAGCCCGTCTATTATGCCCGTTCTCGGCCGAATGTCGCGGAATTGCCGCAGGGACGACGCATGCGTCTCCCCTGCACCGAAGGCGTGTCCGCCCCCTATCGCTGATCGAGCGCCAGGACGTGCTGCGGATAGGCCGGGCCGATGTACTCGGTCCGGGGCCGGATCAGCCGGTTATTGGCGTACTGTTCCAGCACGTGCGCGGTCCAGCCGGAGATGCGGCTGACGGCGAAAATCGGCGTATAGAGGTCGATCGGGATCCCCAGCGCGTAGAACGTCGAGGCCGAATAGAAGTCGACGTTCGGGTTCAGCCGCTTCTCGGCCTTCACCAGGGCCTCGATCCGCTCGGACATGGCGAACCATTCCGGCTGGCCGGCGCGTTCGCCGAGCATCTTCGAGAACCGGCGCAGGTGCGTGGCGCGCGGGTCTTCCGTGTGGTACACGCGGTGCCCGAACCCGGCAATCTTCTCCTTGCGCGCGAGCTTGGCCCGTACGGCTGCCTCGGCCCGCTCCGGGCCCGCGTCGCGCCCGATCTCGAGCAGCAGGCGCATCACGTCGGCGTTGGCCCCACCGTGCAGCGGGCCCTTCAGCGCCCCGATCGCCCCGACGATGGCCGAGTGCAGGTCGGTGAGCGTGGCGGCGGCCACGCGGGCGGCAAATGTCGACGCGTTCAGCTCGTGGTCGGCGTGCAGGACCAGCGACACGTCGAAGGCGCGCGCCTCGAGCGCCGACGGCCGACGGCCCGTGAGCATGTAGAGGAAATTGGCCGCGTGGCCCAGGGCCGGATCCGGATCGATCGGCCCGCCGCCGGCCGCCAGCCGGCCCCAGGTCGCGACGATCGCGCCGATCTGCCCGGTCAGGCGAATCGCCTTGCGCACCTGCGCCTCCGGCGTCCGCGCCGCCGCGTCGGCGTCGTAATGCGCGAGCATCGACGTGAGCGTGCGCAGCGCGTCCATCCCGTCGACGGCCGGCAGCATCCGCATTGCGCGGAGGATCGGATCGGGCAGCCGCCGCGCTGCGGCCAGCTGCGTCTGGAGATCGCCCAGTTCGGCCCGCCGCGGCAGGCGGCCGTGCCAGAGCAGGAAGCAGCACTCCTCGAACGAGACGCCGCGCTCGGCGTCGGCGAGTTCGTGGATGTCGTAGCCCTGATACGCCAGGATGCCGCGATCGCCGTCGATGAAGCAGATCGCGGACGTGCCCGCGACGACGTCTTCGAGTCCGGCTTTGGGTCTGGCGTCTGTCGACATGGCCGCCGTCCTGCTCGCCGGCTACTTGCCGCCAGCCGTCTGCGGCGCCTTCACGAGGACGGCGTCCCCGCGGAACTGCTGCAGGATCGACGTCAGGCCGAGGTAGAGGTAGCCGAACTGGAACAGGATCAGGAACGGCAGCGTGCCGTAGATCCCGTTGGCCAGCGCGTAGAGGACCGTCATCGTGAAGTAGAGGCCGAAGGCAACCTCGATGAACGGCTGGATCGGCATCGACTGGTGGTACTTCTTGTGTTGCCACTCGTCCTGCCGCCGCTCGATGCCGTACTTCGGCGTCCGCGTGAACTCGCCCGGCTCGCCGAACAGCGCTTCGATCACGGCCTTCGTGTTGTTGATGGCCAGCCCGATGCCGATCGCCATGACGACCGGCAGGTTGCGCACGCGCGTCTTCCAGTCCGTGTAGGCCTCGCGCTGGCTGATGAGGTAGAAGTTGAACACCGACATCGTGGCCGCGGCAAACAGCGGGATGTCGATGAGCAGCATCTCCGTCCAGCCCATCTCGTACCGCACGACCATCGCGGGGAACATCAGCAGCGACAGCGCGATCATCAGCAGGTAGTTGAAGTTCGCGGTGAGGTGGAAGAAGGCCTCGATCTTGACCCGGGCCGGCAGGTCGGCCACCAGGATGTACGGCAGGATCTTGCGGCAGGTCTGGATCGATCCCTTGGCCCAGCGGTGCTGCTGCGACTTGAAGGCGTTCATTTCGACCGGCACCTCGGCCGGCACGACGACGTCGGGGACGAAGAGGAAGCGCCAGCCGCGCAGTTGCGTCCGGTAGCTGAGGTCGAGATCCTCGGTCAGCGTGTCGTGCTGCCAGCCGCCGGCGTCGTCGATGGCGATGCGGCGCCAGAGGCCGGCCGTCCCGTTGAAGTTGAAGAAGCACCCGGCGCGGTTCCGGCCGCCGTGCTCGAGGACGAAGTGCCCGTCGAGCATGATGGCCTGCACCTTGGTCAGCAGCGAATACCCCTGGTTGAGGTGGCCCCACCGGGCCTGGACCACGGCGATGCCCGGATCGGTGAAGTACGGCACCGTGCGCCGCAGGAAGTCGGGCTCGGGCAGGAAGTCCGCGTCGAAAATCGCGATGAACTCGCCCTTCGCCACCTTCAGCCCGGCATCGAGCGCGCCGGCCTTGTATCCGGTCCTGTCGGTCCGGTGCACGTGGACGATGTCGAAGCCGCGCTCCCGCTGGCGCTGCACGGCATGCGCGCAGATCTCGCGTGTCTCGTCGGTCGAGTCATCGAGCACCTGGATCTCGAGTCGATCGATCGGGTAATCGAGCGCGCACACGGTGTCGATCAGGCGATCGACGACGTACATCTCGTTGAAGACGGGCAGCTGCACCGTCACGACCGGCCACTCGTCGACAGGCGGGGGCGGTCCCGGCGCCTTGTCCCGGTTCTTCATGTACTGGTAGACGATGAAGTACCGGTGCCACCCGTAGATCCCGAGAATGCTCAGGACGAAGAAGTAGGACACCAGCGTGAGAGTCTCGAGTGTGGTCATAGAATGAAGCGACCGATTGGCGGAAGGCTGAGCAATTCTAGGAACCCGCCGCCATCGAGTCAAACTCCCCAACCGTGGCGCCTGACGACGTTCCGCCCCTGTCTTCCCCGCTGGCCGTGCGATCCCTGCTGGACGCCGTGCAATCCGGTGCCCTGGCGCCGGCCGAGGCCGAGCGCCGCCTGCGCGAATCGCTCGACACCGAACACCTGGGCTACGCGCGGATCGATCACGCCCGGCGACTTCGTCAGGGATTTCCGGAAGTCATCTACGGCCAGGGCAAGACCCCGGCGCAGATTGCCGGGATCGCACGGGCGATTGCGGCGCGTGGCGAGGCGCTGCTCGTCACCCGGACCGACGGGGCATCCTTCGAAGCCGTTGCGAAAGTCGTACCGGATGCGGTGTTTCACGAACAGGCACGCCTGATCGAGCGACGCCGGCCTGGGCCCGACGGGCACGGGGTCATTCTGGTGGCAGCGGCCGGTACTTCTGACCTGCCCGTGGCCGAAGAAGCGGCGATTTCGGCCGAGGTGATGCACAACCGCGTCGACCGGCTGTACGACGTGGGCGTGGCCGGCCTGCACCGGCTGCTGGCCGAGCACCAGCGGTTGTCTGCCGCACGGGTCATTATTGTCGTCGCCGGCATGGAAGGTGCGCTGGCCAGCGTGGTCGGGGGGCTGGTGAGCGTGCCCGTCGTGGCGGTGCCGACGAGCACGGGCTACGGCGCGAGTTTCGGGGGCGTGGCGGCGCTGCTGGCGATGCTCAACTCCTGCGCGAGCGGCGTATCCGTGGTCAACATCGACAACGGTTTCGGCGCCGCGGCGAGCGCGAGCGCGATCAATCACCTCGCGTAGGCGGCGGGCCGCGCGGCGGCACGGCGGCGGGCGGCCGTGGCAACCGGAGCCCCGAGGCTTCAGCCTCGGGGAATGCCCCTGGGGCTGAAGCCCCAGGGCTCCGAGCGGCGCGGACCCAGGGCCGCAGGCGGCACGGCAGCGGGTGGCCGCGGCAACCGGAGCCCCGAGGCTTCAGCCTCGGGGGAATGCCCCCTGGGGCTGAAGCCCCAAGGCTCCGACCGGGGCGGCGCGGCGGCGGGCGGCACGGCGGGCCGCCCGGGCGGGGTCCGTGCGATAATGGAAGGCTCGCCCGTCGCAACGGCGGGATCCCTCATGCAGGCTGCTGCGCTTCGTGCGCTGGAATTCGATCGTGTCCGCGAACTCGTGGCGTCCCGGGCGCTCACGTCGCTGGCGCGGGCCCGGCTGCTCGCCCTCGAGCCGCACCCGGCCGCGGCAGACGTGCGCGCGGCGCTCGACCTGACCCTCGAGGCCGTGGCGTTCGAACAGCACGGCGGTTCGCTCGATATCCACGCCCCCGATGATCTCGACACGTCGCTGGCGGTGCTCCAGATCGACGGCCAGCCGCTCGAACCGCTGGCCCTGCTGGGCCTGGCGCGCCTGCTCGAGTCGGTCGACCGCGTGGCAGCCGCCGCCTCCAGACGTGCGGGATCGGCCCTCGCCGGGATCGCGGACGGCGCCGCCACCTTCACCGACGAGACCGCCGCCGTCACGCGCGCGATCGAACCGACGGGCGATATCAGCGACAGGGCCAGCGGCGCGCTTCGCGACATCCGCACGGCCCTGCGCCAGCAGCGCGGGCGCCTGCGCACGGCGCTCGATCAGCTCGCCCGTCACCGCGACCACGCGAAGTACCTGCAGGATCAGATCGTCACGGATCGCAACGGCCGCTACGTGCTGGTCGTGCGTGCCGAGCACCGCGATGCAATTCCGGGGCTCGTGCACGGCAGTTCGACGAGCGGCGCCAGCCTCTACCTCGAGCCGCTTGCGACCGTGGCGCTCAACAACGAAGTCGTCGCCCTGGTCGAGCGCGAGAAGGCGGAGATTCACCGGATCCTCTGCGCGCTGACCGACGCCTTCCGCGCGCGCGGCGGCGACCTGGACGCCACGATCGAGGCCGCGGTCCAGTTCGACGTGCTCCGCGCGAAGGTCGATCTGGCGCGGCGCGTCGACGGCATCGCCCCCGCGCTGACGACCGACAACCGGCTGGAGTTCCTCGGCGCGCGCCACCCGCTGCTGATCCCGGCGGTTCGCGACCTGGCCGGCCGCGACGACCGCGCTGGCGTCCACCCCGTGGCCTCCGACCTGACGCTGGCGCCCCCGGCCGGCGCGCTCGTCATCTCGGGTCCGAACACCGGCGGCAAGACCGTGGCGCTGAAGGCGTTCGGCCTGCTCGCGCTGATGGCGCAGTCGGGCCTGCTGATTCCCGCCGAGGCCGGCAGCCGCTTCACGCCGTTCCGCACGGTGTTCGCCGACATCGGCGATGCGCAGTCGATTGCCGCCAGTCTCAGCACGTTCTCGGCACACGTGGCGCGGCTGGTCCACGTGGAGCGCACGCTCGCGCTGCCCGCGCTCGTCCTGCTCGACGAAGTGGGCAGCGGTACCGATCCGCTCGAGGGCGGCGCACTCGGGGCCGCGATCATCGATCACTTCCGTCGTCGCGGGGCGCTCGTCGTCGCCACGACGCACGACGACGCGATCAAGTCGTACGCGGCCACGACCGACGGCGTCGTCACCGCGGGATTCGGGTTTCACCCGGAGACCTATGCGCCGACGTACCGGCTGCTCTACGGCTCCCCGGGCCGCAGCCTGGCGCTCGAAATCGCCGAGCGCCTCGGCATGCCGGCCGGCGTGATTGCCGACGCGCGCAGCCGGCTGTCCGGTCGCGAGTCGCTGCTGGCCGCGCACCTGGCGCAACTCGATCACGCGATGGCGACCGTGGCGATCGAACGCGAGCAGGTGGCCGAGGCCCGTGCGGCCTCGGCCGCCGATCGCCAGCGCCTGTTCGAGAAGGAGGCCCGCCTGGTCGAACGCGAGGCGGTGCTCAGGCGCCGCCTCGACGATCGGGTGAACGAGAAGCTGCGCGAAGCGCGGACCGAGGTCGACCGCATCGTCGGCACGCTCCGCGAGCGTGCCGACGTGCTGGCGCGCGACGCCGAGCAGCGCGCGGCGCGCGGCGCCACGCTGTCGACGGGCGACGTCGGCGCGCTGCGCGCCGAGGCGCGCGGCGCGCTCGGGGCCGTCGCCGCCGCGTTGTCGGCCGACGCTCCGGCCGACGACGCGGCGCTGACGACGCCGCCCGCGGTGGGCGACGCCGTGTTCGTCGCCAGCCTGAACGCCGAGGGCGTGGTGCGCGGCGTGTCGGGGAAACAGATCGATGTCGACGTCCGGGGCAAGCGCCTGCGCACACGGCTGGCGGATCTGCGGCGTCGCGCGCCGGGCGAGGCCCGGGCGGACCGGCGCGAGGCGCGCCGGTCCGGCCCGGCGCACATCCAGGTCGCGGCGGCCGCGCAGGCCGGCGCGACGCGCGATCTCGTCCTCGTCGGCCAGACCGTCGATCAGGCCCTCGATCGCGCCGGCAAGTTCCTCGACGACGCCCTGCTGGCCGACGAACGACGGCTGCGCGTGGTGCACGGTCACGGCACCGGACGCCTGCGCGACGCCCTGACCGCGTTCTTCCGGGACCATCCGCTCGTGGCGAAGGTCTCGGCCGCGGCCGATAACGAAGGGGGCCGCGGGGCCACCATCGTCGAGTTGAAGGACTGACGCATGGCGCTGTTCCCGCAGTCGTTCATCGATGACCTGCGTGCGCAGGTCGACCTCGTGGCGCTGATCAACGAGGTGGTGCCGCTCCGGAAAATGGGCGCGGCGTGGAAGGGGCTCTGCCCGTTCCACCAGGAGCGGACGCCCTCGTTCAACGTGAACCCGGACAAGGGCATCTTCAAGTGTTTCGGCTGCGGGAAGGGAGGCGACGTCTTCAAGTTCATCGAGCTGCAGCACAACGTCCCGTTCCCCGAAGCCGTCCGGATGGTGGCCACGCGCGTCGGCATGCCGGTGCCGGAGACCGGCGGCACGCCCGAGGACCGCGAGGCGGCCACCGAACGGGAGTCGCTGCTCCGCCTGCACGAGGACGCGGCCGCCTTCTTCCGGGCCCAGCTGGCGGGCCCGGCCGGCGCGCGGGCGCGACGGGAGCTGGAATCACGGGGCCTGACGCCCGAAACCGTGCAGACGTTCGGTTACGGGTTCGCCCCGGCCGGGGGGCGGGAGACGCTCGCGGCGCTGCTCGCCGACAGGCACGTCCCGGTCCCCCTGCAACTTCGCAGCGGTCTCGTCGTCCAAAGAGAGGATGGGCGGATCGTCGACCGTTTTCGTAACCGCCTGATGATCCCGATTGCCCGCGACACGGGCGCCATCGTGGCCTTCGGCGGCCGGGCGCTCGAGGAGGGGCAGGTGCCGAAGTACCTGAACTCGCCGGAAACGCCCATTTATTCCAAGGGGCGGATGCTCTACGGCCTGGATATCACCAGGGCGGCGGTGCGGAAGGCGAACTACTGCGTGCTCGTCGAGGGCTATTTCGACCTGGCGCAGGTCTGGCAGGCAGGCCTCCAGTCGGTGGCGGCGCTCTGCGGCACGGCACTGACGCCGGCCCAGGTCCGCACGCTGAAGCGCTTCACGACCAAGATCGTGCTCAGCCTGGATCCGGATACTGCGGGGCAGGGTGCGGCGGCGCGGTCGTCGGAACTTCTGGTCGCTGAAGGGTGTCAAGTAAATGTGGCGCTGCTGCCGGAGGGGTCGGATCCTGATACCTTTATTCGCCGTTCCGGTGCGCAGGCGTACCGGGAGCGGCTGACCGGATCGCGCCCGTATCTGGATTTCCTGCTCGACAGGGCCAGTGCGGGCAAGGACCTGAACCGGCCGGATCACCGGCGTGCCTTCCTGAACCAGATGCTGGTCGTGGCAGCGACGATTCCGGACGCCGCCCTGCGCGATCAGTTCGCGGACCGGCTGGCCGTGAAGGCGCGCATCACCGAGTCGGTGGTACGCGACGAGATTCGCCGGACGGCGGCGCAGCGGCGGACGGAGGCCCCGGCCGTGGCGGTGGCGGCCGTCTCGCGGCTGCGGCCCGACGAGCAGGGGCTGCTCTGGACGCTGGCGCACCGACCCGTGGAAGGGATCGCGGCGGTCGGCCAGATCGAGCCGGAGGATCTGGAGGGGCTGCTGTCGGCCCCGATTCTGCAGCTGGCGGCATCGCTCGTGGATCTGCCGCCGGATCTCATCCCCGAACTGCTGCGCGAGCGGCTGGGCGAGGGAGAACGGGCCCTGTTCGAGCGGGCCGCGCGGGCCGAGGCGCCATCGGCGCCCGCCCCCGACTGCGTGCACGCGCTGCGGCGCGAGCGCGTGAAACGCGAGAGTGCGCACGTCCAGCGCGAAATCGACCGGCTCCAGCAGGAGGCCCGGGTAGACGACGAGACGTTGACGGTGCTGTTCAGACGCAAGGATGAACTGGCCCGGCGGCTGGAAGATCTGATTGTGGGGAACGTGTGAAGGAGAACACCTTGTCCATCGAAGAAAAGTACGACGAGATCCGGCAGCTCATCACCATCGGCAAGGAGAAGGGCTATCTCCTGTACGAAGAGGTGAACGAACTGCTCCCGGCCGACATCACGTCGTCCGAAGAGCTCGACGATCTCTTCAGCACGTTCGGCAGCGCGGGCATCGAGGTCGTCGACTCCGAGAAGGCGTACCGCGACGATCACCGGCAGGGCGAGGGCGGCGAAGAAGGCGAGCTCGACTTGACGCCCGGCGCGCTCGACAAGACGAACGATCCGGTCCGCATGTACCTGCGCGAGATGGGCACGGTCCCGCTGCTGACGCGCGAGGGCGAGGTGGCCATCGCGAAGCGCATCGAGCAGGGCAAGCTCGCGGTCATCAAGTCGATCTCGCGCACGCCCAAGGTGACGCACGAGGTCATCGAGATGGGCGAGCAGCTCAAGCGCGGCGAGCGCACGGTGCGCGAGCTGGTGGTCTTCAACGAAGAGGAGATCACCGACGAGAAGATTGCCGCCCGTCAGCGCGAGCTGCTGAAGCAGATCGACAAGGTGCGGCTGCAGCTCGACGCGGTGAAGAAGCTCGAGGAGAAGCTCGGCGCGATCGCGAAGTCCGAGAAAAAGAAGTACCGCAAGGCGCGCTGGAAGGTGCTGCGTGCGCGCGTGGACCTGTCGCGCCTGATCCGGAAGATCGAGTTCACCGAGATGGTCAAGCGCCGCCTGATCGACGGCATGAAGACCGCGGTCGAGGACATCCAGGCACGGCAGCGCGAGATCCGGATCATCGACCAGAAGCTCGAGCCGAAGGGCAAGAAGAAGATCCGCGAGGAAGAGAAGAAGCTCCTGCTCAAGCACAAGGACGAGTTCCGCAAGGAAATCAAGGCCATGGCCTTGAAGCTCGAGCAGCCGGTCGAGGAGCTGACGCAGACGCTGCACACGATCCTCGAGGGCGAAGCGCAGGCCGAGCAGGCCAAGAAGGAACTGGTCGAGGCGAACCTGCGGCTGGTCGTGTCGATCGCGAAGAAATACACGAACCGCGGCCTGCAGTTCCTCGACCTGATCCAGGAAGGCAACATCGGCCTGATGAAGGCGGTCGACAAGTTCGAGTACCGCCGCGGCTACAAGTTCTCGACGTACGCCACGTGGTGGATCCGCCAGGCCATCACGCGCGCGATTGCCGACCAGGCGCGGACCATCCGCATCCCGGTCCACATGATCGAGACGATCAACAAGCTGATCCGCACGTCGCGGGCGCTCGTGCAGGAGCTGGGCCGCGAGCCGACGTCGGAGGAGATCGCGCAGCGGATGGACATCCCGGTGTCGAAGGTCCGCAAGGTGTTGAAGATCGCGCAGGAGCCGATCTCGCTCGAGACGCCGATCGGCGAGGAAGAAGATTCGCATCTTGGCGACTTCATCCCGGACACCAACGTGATCTCGCCGTCGGAAGCCGTCATCAACCTGAACCTGAAGGAACAGACGGACAACGTGTTGAAGACGCTGACGCCGCGCGAGGAACGCGTCATCAAGATGCGCTTCGGCGTGGGCGAGGGGTCCGAGCACACGCTCGAAGAAGTCGGCCAGAGCTTCGCGGTGACGCGCGAGCGCATCCGGCAGATCGAGGCCAAGGCGCTCCGCAAGCTGCGCCACCCGTCGCGCAGCCGACGCCTCAAGCCGTTTCTCGAAGGCCGCTGAAGCGGCCTGCGAGGACGGAAGTTAGAAGTGTGACGTTAGAAGTCAGAAGTGCGGGAAAGTTTGAACTGTGAACTGAGAAGTCAGAAGTTGGAAGCTGACGGCATCGTCGTGCTAGTTTCTAACTTCCAACTTCGAAGTTCTCAGTTGAGTGAACTTCTGACTTCTAACTTCTAACTTGACCAGCGTCAGTCCCCCGGGCCCCTAGCTCAGCGGTGAGAGCTGCCGGCTCATAACCGGTTGGTCCCAGGTTCGAATCCTGGGGGGCCCACCAGCCTTCGCCAGACGCTCGCTTCGCCTTGACCTCCGAAGCGTTTGGCGGATGAGGCTCGCGGCTCCGGTTGGCAGGCCGCGTCACAGCAAGCGTTCTGCGAAGGTTGTCCGCCGGGCGCGCCAGTGCCTCCGGGACTTGCATCGCCCGGCGATTCCTTCTAACGTTCTACTCATCCCCCAACCGTGCTACCTGCCCTTGCCACACTGATCGTCGTCCAGGATCTCGATACCGCGGCCGAAACCGCCCGGCATCGACTCGCCGGACTGCCGGCACTCCTCCAGCAGCTCGACCGGGATTCGTCCGAGGCAGCCGGCGTCGTCGAGGCGGCGAAGCAGCAGCTGGCCGCCAACGGCGCGGCCCGCCGGGATCTCGAAACCCAGGCGTCGGCCGTCGAGGCGCGGTTGTCGCGGTTCGAGGATCACAAGGCCGCGGTCAAGACGAACCAGGAATTCACCGCCCTGCTCCACGAGATCGAGGTGGCGCGCGGCAGCAAGGACGCGCTCGACGACCAGATTCTCGGGCTGCTCGAAGACGCGGATGGGATCACGGCGGCCATTGCCGAGGCCGAGCAGACGCTCGCGCGCGTGAAGGCCAAGGGTGAGGCCACGCGGCGGGAGATCGAGGCGGAGAAGACCACCATCGAGCACGAACTCGCGCGGCTCGGCGGCGAACGGTCGCGCGAACTGGCCGGCCTCGAGGCGCCGCTCGTCGCCCGCTACGAGCAGATCCTGAAGCAGCGCCGGATGCTCGCGGTGGCGCGCCTCGAACGCGACGTGTGCAGCGGCTGTCACGTGAAACTCCGGCCCGTTGTCGCACAGCACGTCCGGCACAACGACGCCATCGTGACGTGCGACAGTTGCCAGCGCATCCTCTATGCGCCGGCCGCCCCCGCGACGGTCGAGACCAGCGACGCGTCGCCGGCGTAGCCCGTCCGCAGAGATCGTTTTTCCATGTCCGATCGCAAGTATCGCCAGCGGGGCTATCAGGACTCCCCGGGCCAGGCCCGCCGCGACGACGACCGTCCGCAGCGGCCGCGACGGCCTCCGGAGCCGCGCGATCCGCGCATCGCCCGCGATCCGCGTGTGCCGAACATGCCGGGATTCCGCGAGGTCGTCCGGTGCGCGCGGTGCGGCGCCCTGGCGCCGGCGGCCATCGGGCCCGACACGGTGTGCCGCGCGTGCGGCACGGCACTCCACAGCTGCGCCCAGTGCACGTCGTTCGATCCCGGTGCCGTCTACGAGTGCCGCCAGAAGATTCCGACGCGCATCAGCCCGAAGGATGCGAAGAACACCTGCACGCTCTTCTCGCCGCGCGTACAGGTCGAGCGCGAAACCGGCTCCACGCCGGCCCCGGCCGCCCGCCCGCCCTCGTCATCGACGCCCCGCCGGGAGCCGATGTCGGGTGCACGCAAGGCCTTCGACGATCTGTTCAAGTTCTGACGGGCGCACCAGCGCCCGCCGCGCTGCGCCCGTCCCGACACTCACCTGCCCTGCGGACCGCCACGCCCACGCAGACGGATGGCCGCCACCATGCGTCCGGCCTCGGCCCCCTGCGTCCTGTGTGAATACCACGCGCCTGGGTCGTCGGCCGTGCAGGCCTGCGCCACGTGAATCGATGACGCCGGGACGCCATGCGCTTCGAGCTGGGCGCGGTTCGCCGTCCAGAGATCGAGGCGCCACCGGCCCGGGGCGTCTGCGTCTGCGGTGAACCACGCGGCAGCCGCGTGGCCGTGGGCGCCAAAGGCCTCACGGACCGCGTCGTCGACCTGGTAACAACAGGGACCGATGCTGGGCCCGATCGCCACGATCAAGTCGGCAGGCGCCACGCCAAGCGCCGCAAAGGCCTCGACCACGCAGCCAGCCATGCCGGCGGCCGTCCCGCGCCATCCCGCGTGCACAGCGGCCACGGCGCGACCCTGTCGATCGGCGAACAGCAGCGGCACGCAGTCGGCGACGCGCACGAGCACGACCCTGTGCGGGTCGGTCGAGACGATCGCGTCGGCCTCCACACCGGACGGCACCTCGTCGCCCTCGCGCACCATGAGGATGGCGCAGCCGTGTACCTGCCTGACGCGGACGACATCGGTCGCTTCCACGCCGAAGGCCCGTCCCACCGTCGCGTATTCGGGCGTGTGGACTCCCGGTGCCGTCACGTCGCGGCTCGAGAACAGGTGATCGGCCACCGCGTGCAGGAGCGGTGACACGAGCGCGCGGCCCGCAGGCGTCGCGCGCCACGCGAAGGTAACGCCCGGTGTCGACTCAGCCATCAGATCCGGCCCTCAGGGTAACGCACGGTCACACCTGGCGCACTCTGGCAGCACGCTCCAGATGTGTGTATCCCACAACACATTGTTCGTCAGTCATTTGCGGCGGACGTGCAGGCTGGCCGCGTCCTTGCTCCTGATCGAGGCGAAGACCACAACGCCAAGGAGACATCACACATGACGGTCCACTTCTTCCCGAACGACAAGGGCAACCCTCCGGGGAAGCTCGCCGACGCCGAACTGCACTTTGCCGAGGGGCCGCTCGACGGTCTGAAGCTCGCCGGGTTCGCTGTCTGGGAGCGCCGGAATGGCGGCCGAAACGTCACGTTCCCCGCCCGCCAGTATTCGGTCAACGGTGAACGCCGGAGTTTCGCGCTCCTGCGATCGACAGGCGACTCGGCAGCCCAGGATCGATTGCGCGACCTGATCATCGAGGCGTACCGCGAGCACGAGGAGGCCATGGCCGAGGCCGTCTGATCCCGACGTCGCCAGGGCACGCCGCGCATGCAGGATGGCCGGGTGAGCAGCGACGGTCTGGCCGGAGCGGTCATCATGCCGCGACTCGTCCGCCGACGCACTCGCGTCGGCGGGATCTATCGAGTCTACCTGCGGCCCCGCCCGTCACCTGCCCGCACGGCCGTCCGCACCGGGGGATGGCCCTCGACGGCCGCGTCAGGCCTGGGCTGCCTGCTTTCCGGGACGGAACGCCAGGGCGAACAGGAGGAAGATGACGGCCGACATGATCGCCGGGACCACCCAGATCGATCGCCAGTCGTGCGATCCGTCGGCGCGGACGTAGAGATCGACCACCCATCCCGAGGCAAAGGCGCCGATGAAGTAGCCGACGCCGTTCGTCACGAAGTTCAGCAGCCCCTGGGCGGCCGCGCGGGTCCGGGGACCGGCCTGGTTGTCCGTGTAGATCTGGCCGCTCACGAAGAAGAAGTCGTAGCAGATGCCGTGGAGGAGAATCCCGAGGTAGATCAGCCACATGCCGCTCATCGCGTCGCCCCAGCCGAACGCCAGGTACCGCAGCGCCCAGGCCGCCATGCCGGCGAGCATGATCACCTTGATCCCGAGGCGACGCAGCAGCACCGGCAGCAGCAGCATGAAGAAGAACTCGCTCATCTGCCCGAACGTCTGGATGAACGCGGGTTCCGGCGCCCCGATCTCGTTCAGGAACGGGTTAGTGAACGCGTAATAGAACTGGAGCGGGATGCAGAGGAGGAACGATCCGATCACGAAAATCAGGAACGATCGATCGCGCAGCAGGTGCAGGGCATCGAGACCGAGTGCATCGCGCACCGAGAACGGCGATCCGGCCGCCTTCGGGGGTGTGTGTGGCAGGGTGAACGAGAACACCCCGAGCACCAGTGAACCGGCAGCGGCCAGCAGCATCGGCGTGGCCTGGGCATCGGCCATCAGCACGCGGCCCACGACGATGCCGGCGACGATCCAGCCGATGGTGCCGAGCACACGAACGGCCGGAAAGTCGCGCGTGGGATCCGCGATGTGGTGGAACGCCACGGCATTGCTCAGCGACAGTGTCGGCATGAAGCAGACGGCGTAGGCCAGCAGCACGGCGTAGAACCAGGTGAAATCCGTCTGTCGGGCCAGCAGCCACAGCAGCACCGCTCCGGTCAGGTGCAGGACCGCGAGAATCTTCTCCGACGCGAAGAACCTGTCGGCGACGATGCCGAGGAAGAAAGGAGACACGAGCGCGGCCACGGCCGTTGCCCCGTAGGCGAGACCGACCTGGCCGCCGGAAAACCCGAGCGTCTGGCCGAGATATGTCCCCATCGTGACGAACCATGCGCCCCAGATGAAGTACTGGAGGAACATCATCGTCGACAGCTTCACGCGAATGCCCATGCGCCGCTCTCCCCTGTCCGTCATGTGCCGGACGAAGTCTGGGTATCATACGCGCTGACCTGCCGGCCGATCATCGATGGCCGACAGACATTCACGGAGTCCCGATGCGCATTCGTGTCAGTTCGACGGCCGATGAGTCGAGCCGTCTGGCGGCCGCACACGCCGTCGCCGTCCTCACCCGCACGCTCGACGAGCATGGTCGCGCGCGTTTGGTAGCGGCCACGGGCAGCACACAGATCCAGTTCCTGGAACTGCTGACGGCCGCGCCCGGGCTCGACTGGACACGCGTCGAATTGTTCCACCTGGACGAGTACATCGGCCTCGCGGCCGATCACCCGGGCAGCTTCCGGCGGTTCCTGCGCGATCGCCTCGTGCAGCCCACGGGCATCGTCGACAGCTTCCTGATTGACGGGGAGGCGGAGCCGGCTGCGACGATCGCGGCCCTGACGGACGCGCTGCGGCGCAGGCCCGTCGATCTGCTGCTCTCGGGTATCGGCGAGAACGCGCACCTGGCGTTCAACGAACCACCGGCGGATCTGACGACGGATGCGGCATTCACGGTGGTCACGCTCGACGAGACGAGCCGGCGCCAGCAGGTCGGCGAGGCGTGGTTCGCGGCGGTGGAAGACGTGCCGACACATGCCATCACGATGACGGTGCCGGAGATCCTGAAGGCGCGCGAGATCGTGTGCCTGGCCCACGGCGCGCGCAAGGCGCGCGCCGTGGGCGCGTGCTTTGGCGGCGCGCCGTCGGCCGACGCACCGGCGTCGGCCCTCGCCGCGCACCCACGCGCCACCGTCTTCCTCGATCGCGACGCCGCCAGTCTGCTGCCGGAGGGCGCGCCGCGCTGACGCGCCGCGCGCCCTCCGGCGTCAGCTCTCGCGGCTGCGCATGAACGGCGGAATCAGCAGCGCGTCGTCGTCGCTGTCCTCGCCGTCGGCCGCTGGTGGCGTCGCCAGCGGCCGGCGCGCCACGCTCGACAGGTCGATCGAGCGGCGCCGGCTCAGCCCGGCGCTGCCGCCGTTGACGACGAGCCGCTCCGGTTGCTCGGTCTGCACGCGTGCGGCCACGTACGCCTGCAGATCGTGCGGGGTCACCTTGTCGGCCTGTGCGGCCGGTGCCGTGGCCGCGCTGGCCCGGTCGAACCCGGTCGCGATGACCGTGATCTTGACCTTGCCTTCCATCGCCGGATCGACGACAGCCCCGAAGATGATGTTCGCGTCCTCGTGCGCCGCGTTGTAGACGATGTCTGACGCGTCGCTCACCTCGGCCAGCGTCAGGTCGGGCCCGCCGGTCACGTTGATGATGACGCCGCGTGCACCCTCGACGTTGGCGTCCTCGAGGAGCGGGCTCGACACGGCCGCGGTCGCCGCCACGCGCGCGCGCCCTTCGCCCGTGGCCACGCCCGTGCCCATGATCGCCAGCCCCATCCGCGACATGATCGTCTTGACGTCGGCGAAGTCCAGGTTGATCAGGCCGGGGACCAGGATCAGATCCGAGATGCCCTGAATCGCCTGGCGCAGCACGTCATCGGCGGCCTCGAACGCGGCGGCCATGCTCGTGGCCCGATCGACCGTCGTGAGCAGACGCTCGTTCGGGATGGTGATCATCGAGTCGACGGCCTCGGCCAGTTCCTGCATGCCGCGGTCTGCCTGGTTGGCCCGCTTGCGCCCCTCGAACCGGAACGGCTTGGTGACCACCGCAACCGTGAGCGCGCCCATCTGGTTGGCGAGGCTCGCGATGACCGGGGCCGCCCCCGTCCCGGTGCCACCGCCCAGGCCCGTGGTGACGAAGACCAGGTCGGCGCCGGTCAGCGCCTCGAGAATCTTGTCGGTGTCCTCGAGCGCCGCCTCGCGCCCCACGTTCGGGTCGGCGCCGGCGCCGAGCCCTTTCGTCAGGTGCGAGCCGATCTGCAGCTTGACCGGCGCGGGGCTGTGCAGCAGCGCCTGCGCGTCGGTATTGGCAACGATGAACTCGACGTCGCCGAGCCCGGCATGCACCATGCGGTTGACGGCGTTGCAGCCGCCGCCGCCGACGCCGATGACCTTGATGCGGGCTCCGGCCTTCAGATCCTCGTCGAGCAGGATGCGCAGACGATCGGGCGACGTGACGGGAGTGTGGCGAACATCCATAGCGGGCGGCGTCCTTTCCTGACGAGCACGGGCGTGCTCAGAAAAAATCCTTGAACAGGGTGCGCAGCCGTCCGGTGAGCCGGCCGAGCGCGCCACTGGCGACCCGGTCCTCCTCGAACGGCGTGTTGCGGTGCGTGTAGCCGACCAGGCCCACCGCGCACGCAAACGCGGGGTTGTTGACGTGGTCAGCCAGCCCGCCGACGCGCTCGGGCGCGCCGCGGCGGACAGGCAAATCGAAAATCTCCTCGGCGATTTCCACCATGCCCTCGAGCATGGCGCCGCCCCCGGTCAGCACGATGCCGGAGTTGAGCGACTTCTCGTACCCGGCCCGCCGGATCTCGTCCCACAACAGGTGGCAGACCTCCTCGGCCCGCGGCTGCAGGATCTCGGAGAGCACGCGTCGCTGCATCACGCGCGACCGGCGGCCGGCGATGCTGGCCACTTCCATCGTGTCGTCGGGCGGAACGAGCATGGTCAGCGCGCACCCCGAACGGCGCTTCAGCTTCTCGGCGTCGGGGATCGGCATGCGGAGGCCGACGGCGATGTCGTTGGTGAAGTGATCGCCGCCCACCGCGAGGACGCCCGTGTGCCACAGGCTGCCGCGTTCGAACACGGCAAAGTCCGTGGTGCCGCCACCGATGTCCACGAGGCAGACCCCGAGTTCCTTCTCGTCGACCGTGAGCACACCATCAGCCGATGCCAGCTGGACGAGCACCGTATCGGCCACCTCGACGGCGGCCCGGTTCACGCACGCCACCATGTTCTGCATCGAGGTGGAACTGACGGTCACGACATGGACGTTGACCTCGAGCCGGCCGCCGGTCATGCCGACAGGCGCGGGAATGCCGTCCTGATCGTCGACCACGAAGTCCTGCGGCAGCACATGGAGGATCTCGCGGCCGGCCGGCAGCGCCACGGCGCGTGCCGCGTCGATCGCGCGCTTCACGTCCTCGCGCGTGATCTCGCGGTTGCGGCCGGCCACGGCCACGACGCCCCGGCTGTTGAACGCCTTGACGTGCGCCCCCGACAGCGCCAGGTGCACGTTGTCGATCTCGATCCCGGCGGTGAGTTCGGCCTCGTCGAGCGCGCGCTTGATCGAGTCGGCGGCGGAATCGACGTTGTTCACGATCCCACGGCGGATGCCGCGCGACTCGGCCGACCCGATCCCGATGATGTCCAGGTTCCCGTCGGCCATCACCTCGCCGACGATCACCGACACCGTCGACGTGCCGACGTCGAGCCCGACCAGATACCGCTCCCTATGCGCCATGTGCCTCACTCCGATCCATCGTCATCTCGCCGCCATCGACCCGGTGGCCCGGGGATTGCGACCGCGGACGTAGATCCGTTCGTCGAACTTCAGGTCCGCGTACTCGATCGTCCCGAAGCGATCGAGCAGCGCGGGCCGCACGTCCAGGTACCGCTGCAGCCGCGCGACGAAGGTGCCGTCACCCAGGTGCAGCCACGCCGGGTCGTCGTCGATCATGACGACGACGTCCTGCGGATTCGTCACGTCGATCTGCGACAGCCGCTGCTGCAGGTCGGTGCGCGTGGCCAGGTCGTCGATCAGCGCCACCATCCCGTGCAGGCGATCGGGATCGACGACGGCCGGTCCGTCATCGGCCGGCGGGGTCAGCAGCCCGTCGACGATCGGCAGATCGAACGCGTGGTGCTCCGCTCGGTACTCGTCGACAATGTTGCCCGTTCGGTCGACCAGGTACAACTGTTGATTGAGCCGGGCGACGACGATCGGCGTCCGTTCGATCACGTCGACGACGATCGTGCCGGGCAGCACGCGCGACAGCGTCACCTGCTCGACCCAGGACGAATCCATCACCGCGCGGCGGTAGCGCTCGAAATCGACGAGGAACACGTTCTCGCGGCGGATCCCATCGAGCAGCGTCTCGACCTCCCCCGCCGACAGGTGCGTCTGGCCTCGGACGACGATGTCTCGCACGAGGAAGATGTCGGAGGCCACGAGTTGGCGTCCACCCCACCCGGCGATGAGGGCGACCACGATCGCCACCGACAGCCAGCGCGCAATGGTCCAGGCCAGGCGGCCTCGTCGCCGGCGGACCGGCGGCGCGTCGGCGCGCCGGAAGCGTCGATCGGACGGCACGGCGACGCCGGGCGCGGGACGCGCGCGGCGCGTGGCCTGCGGATCGCGGCTCATCGTCCACCTCCCGTCGTGAGGGCCTGGAGGATCCGATCGCCGACAGCCGCAATCGATCCGGCGCCCAGGGTGATCACGAGATCGCCCGGCTGCGCCTGCCTCGCCACGGCATCCGGCACATCGTCGATCGACGGCACGACCTCGAGCGCGCCGACGTGCGGCCGGATGGCCGCCGCCAGCACGTCGAGCGTGATGCCGTCGACGGACGGCTCGCCCGCGGCGTAGATGTCGGTGAGTACCACGCGATCGGCAGCCGCCAGCGCCGGGCCGAATCGATCGAGACAGTCGCGCGTCCGGCTGAAGCGGTGCGGCTGGAACACCGCGATCAGCCGCGACGGCGCGCCGTCACGCGCGGCCCGCAGGACGGCCGCGATCTCGGTGGGGTGATGGCCGTAGTCGTCGACCACCGTGACGCCCGCGGCTTCGCCGCGCCGCTGATATCGCCGCTCGGCACCGCGGAAGCCGGCCAGCGCGGCAAACATCCGATCGGCCGGCACGCCGATCTCGAGGCCCACGGCCACGGCCGCCAGCGCGTTCTGGAGGTTGTGCCGCCCCGGTACCTGGAGCGCGAGATCCGCTTCGCCGCTGCCGGCGGGGATCCCGTGAACCTGATACTGCACCCGGCACCGGGACGACAGGCCGTCACCTGCCGGATCGAGGCCGCGCACGGCCGCGTCGGGGTGAAAACCGTAGGTGATCACGCGCCGCCTGAGACGTGGCAGCAGATCGCGCACCGCGGGATCGTCGAGACACGCGATGACCGCCCCGTAGAACGGCACCCGGTCGGCGAAGTCCCCGAACGCCTCCACGAGCCGATCGAACGAGCCGTAGGCGTCCATGTGCTCGTGATCGATGTTCGTCACGACGGCGATCGTCGGCGAGAGCTTCAGGAACGACCGATCGCTCTCGTCGGCCTCGGCCACCATGTACCGGCCGCGCCCGAGCCGCGCGTTGCTGCCGAACGCGCTCAGGCGCCCGCCGATGACCGCTGTCGGATCGAGCCCGGCCTGCTCGAGCAGCAGCGCCACCATCGAGGTGGTGGTGGTCTTGCCGTGCGCGCCCGCAATCGCGATTCCCACGCGCAGGCGCATCAGTTCGGCGAGCATCTCGGCACGCGGAATCACGGGGATGTGCCGCTCGCGCGCCGCGACGACCTCCGGGTTGTCGGCCGCGACGGCCGAGGACACGACGACGACGTCGGCCTGGTCGACGTGCCGGGCATCGTGGCCGACCTCGACGCGCACGCCGAGCGTCTCGAGCCGCGTCGTGAGATCCGACCGACGCGCGTCGGATCCGCTCACGCGGTACCCGACGTTCACCAGCAGTTCGGCGATGCCGCTCATGCCGATGCCGCCGATGCCGACGAAGTGCACGTGCTGCGTGCGCCCGAGCCACATCATGCGGCGAGCTCCCGGATGTGGTGGACGATGCGCGTCGCCGCGTCGGGCCGCGCGAACGCGGCCATCGCCCGGGCCATGGACGCGAGCGCCCCGGCATCGGCCAGCAGGGCGACGATCGTGGCCGCGAGGCGTCCGGCATCGAGGTGGCGTTCCTCGATCATCACGGCGGCCCCGGCATCGACGAGCACCTGCGCGTTGTGCCGCTGGTGATCGTCGGTCGCCGCCGGGAACGGAATCAGGACCGCGGGCCGCGCGGCGGCCGCGAGTTCGGCCAGCGTCGTGGCGCCAGCCCGGCACACGACGAGATCCGCGGCATGGACCTCGGCCGACACCGGATCGAAGAACGCCTCGACGACCGCCGGCACGCCGGCCGATGCGTAGGCGGCGCGCGCAGCGTCGAGATCGCGCGCGCCCGTCTGGTGCACGAACGTGGTGGCCGGCTGATCGCGCGTGACGAGCGCGGCCGCGTCCGGCAGCACGGTGTTGATCGCGCGCGCGCCCTGCGATCCGCCGAGCACGAGGACGCGCGACGGCGTCCCGGTCCTCGGCCGCGCGTCGGCGCCGGGAAAGAACTCGGCACGCACCGGGTTACCCGAGACGAAACCGCGGCCGCGGAAATGCGCCAGCGTGCTGTCGTAACTCACCGCGGCCGATCGCACCACGCGCGCCAGCAGGCGGTTCGTGAGTCCGGGCGCCGCGTTCTGCTCGAGCACCATCGTCGGCACGCCGCGCAGCGCGGCCAGCAGGACGAGGGGACCGGAGCTGTACCCGCCGACACCCACGACGACGGACGGCCGACGGCGGGAGAGCACGCGCCAGGCATCGAACATCGACGGGACCAGGAGCGCCGCTCCACGCAGGCGTGCGGCGATCGACTTGCCCTTCAAGCCCGCGCTGCGGATCAGATCGAGATCGAAGCCCTCGTGCGGGACGACACGCGCTTCGAGGCCACGTGCCGTCCCCGCAAACGACACACGCGCATCGGGCACCTGCCGGAGCAGTTCGCGCGCCACGGCAATCCCCGGGTACAGGTGTCCCCCCGTGCCGCCACCGGCGATGACGAGCGACAACGCCGGCGTCCTCGAGGGGGTGCGCGCGTCCTGCCCCACTCAGGCCTCCTGACTCTCGAGCATCCAGCCTGCCTTGGGCTGACCGGCCGGGCCGGCCACGGCCGAGACGTGCTGCGAGATGTTCAGCAGCACGCCCATGCCAATCATGTTGATGAGCAGCGACGATCCGCCGTTGCTGACGAACGGCAACGGAATGCCCTTCGTCGGCAGCAGCGCCGTGACCACGCTGATGTTCACCAGCGCCTGGAGCACGATGATCATCGTCAGGCCCAGGCCGAGCAGCGATCCGAACCGATCGGGCGCGGTCAGGCCGATACGCAGCCCGCGCCAGGCGATGGTCGCGAAACAGACGAGCATGAACGTCGTCCCGAACAACCCGAACTCCTCGCCGATGACCGCGAAGATGAAGTCCGTGTGCGCCTCGGGCAGGTAGTAGGCCTTCTGGATGCCGTCCATCAGGCCGAGCCCGAACACGCCGCCCGAGCCGAGGGCGATCAGCGACTGCGTGGCCTGATAGCCGGCCCCGTACGGATCGGCCTCGGGATCGAGGAACGACAGCACGCGGCGCAGGCGGTACTCGCTCGTCAGCGCCAGCGCAACGGCGGCGGGCACGACGAGCAGGGCCGTGACGATCAGGTAGCGGTACTGGAGGCCGGCCAGGAACACCATCGCCACGGTCACCGCGAGGATGACGGCCGACGTTCCGTAGTCGGGCTGCCGCAGGATCAGCGCCGTGATGCACAGGGTGAGGCCCGCCACCGGCAGCAGCACCTCGCGCGGATGGTGGATGCGGTGCATGCGCTTGTCGAGCAGCGCGGCCGTGAAGAGCACGACGGCGAGCTTGGCCAGCTCCGACGGCTGCAGGCTCGCGAAGCCGAGCGAGATCCAGCGCTGCGTGCCATTGATCGACGGGAAGAAGAAGACGGCCACCAGCAGCACGAACGTCACGCCGAGCAGCCCCCAGATCACCACCGGCTGCTTGTAGGCGTGGTAGTCGATCCGCATGACCACGGACATGGCGCCGAAGCCGATCACGGCCCACATCGACTGCCGCAGGAGGAAGTGGTAGTGGTTCGACGCGGTGGCGGCCGAGGCGCTGTAGACCATCACGACGCTCACGCACACGAGCATCACCGTGAGCAGGAACAACCACCTGTCCGATTTCAGTGTGCGCGCCATGCGATCTCTCTCACCTTCCCGGGCGCCGACCGCACGGGTCTGCGCCGAACTGCCCGCGATTGCACCATCGCGGGGTCACGAATGGCCTCGACGCGCGATCGTCGCGGCCCTCCTGCCCTGGCCTCGCCCCGCCGATCCGGAGCGACGGTCTTCAGCAGGCTCCTAAAGGTCCGCGCGGGCCGGACCGAAACTGAAGGGCGGTGTACGACCACCGCCCCGCTCACTCGCGCGGGGATTGAGCGGTCAACAGTCATCAGTCGGACTGGATGAGGACACCGACCTCACAGACCAGAAGGGTCTGTGTTCCCAGCGGCCGACTCCCCATCGCCTGCCCGAACTGATGACTGTTCACCGTTCAATCTCGATCGTCGGGGCCCCCGGCACCCCGACTCGCTCCGCGCGCTCCGGTGGGACCCCACGCCCACCTCCGCTTGCTCCGCACTCGATCGTCGGGGACCCCGGCACCCCGACTCGCTCCGCGCCACACACGTGTCTTCCGTCACACCGCCGTTGATGCGCTGTCCGCCAGCGCGTGCACGGCGGCCTTGAACGCACGGCCGCGCGCGCCGTAGTCGATGAACATGTCGAAACTCGAACATCCCGGCGCCAGCACCACGACGCCCTCGGGCGGTGCCAGGCGACGCGCCCGCAGCACCGCGTCCTCCATCGACGACGCGCGCTCGGTCGGCACGACACCGCCAATCGCCTCCTCGATGAGCGCCGCTGATTCGCCGATGAGCACGACGCCGGCCGCGCGCGCACGCAGCACCTGGCGCAGATCCGCGAACGCCCCGCCCTTGTCGCGACCGCCCATGATCGGCACGACGCCACCGGCAAAGCTCTCGATGGCGCGCCGCACGGCGATAACGTTGGTCGCCTTCGAATCGTTGACGAACATCACGCCGTCAATCGTGGCCACGCGCTCGAGCGCGTGCTCCAGCCCGTCGAACGCCCGCACGGCCGACGCAATCGCCTCGGGATCGACGCCGGCAATCCGCGCCACGGCCGTGGCCGCCAGCACATCGGCCAGCAGGTGACGTCCGGGCAGGTGGACGACCGACACGGGCATCACCCGGTGACTCACCCCGCCGCGCCGCTCGACGACCATGTCGCCCTCCACCGTGATGCCGTCGACGATCGTGGTGTCGAAGCCGAAATCGAAGCGGCGCGCCTTCGTCGCGCGCGCGAGTTCGACCACCGCCGCATCGTCCGCGTTGACCACGGCCCAGTCGTCCGCGGTCTGGCGCTGGAACACACGCGCCTTGGCCGCCCGATAGGCCTCGAACGATCCGTGCCTGTCGAGGTGATCCGGCTCGAGATTCACGAACACCGCGATCCACGGGTGGAACGTGTCGATCGTCTCGAGCTGGAAACTGCTCACCTCGACGACGTGCACGGTGCCGGGCGTCGAGGCGTCGACGAACGAACTCAGTGCGACGCCGAGATTGCCGCCGGCTGTTGCGTCTACGCCGCCGGCCCGCAGCATCAGGGTCGCCACCGTCGTGGTGGTCGACTTGCCCTTTGTGCCGGTCACAGCCACCACGCGCCCCTCGAGATGCCGGAACGCCAGCTCGATTTCGCCGATGACCACCGCGCCACGCGCGCGCGCCGCGGCCACCGACGGCTCGTCCACGGCAATGCCGGGACTGACGACGATCAGATCGGCATCGCCGATCGCACCGCCCACGCCGGGTCCGGCGTGCACAGTCACACCACGCGCGCGCAGATCGTCGGCCCCGTCGATGACCGACCGGCTGTCGACGAGCG
The DNA here is from genome assembly GCA_001724025.1 of Acidobacteria bacterium SCN 69-37. GTDB lineage: Bacteria > Acidobacteriota > Vicinamibacteria > Vicinamibacterales > SCN-69-37 > SCN-69-37. The sequence goes on from MEDJ01000019.1 coordinate 231,492, forward strand.
AGACGATCGCCCCGCGCGACAGGAGCAGATCCACCGCCGCGCGACCGCTGCGTCCCGCGCCCATCACGACCACGCGTCGCCCCGAGACGTCGAAGGGTCTCGTCGTCATCGCAGCTTCAACGTCGTGAGACTGAGCAGGGCGAACAGAATCGCCACGATCAGGAAACGCATGATGATCTTCGGCTCCTGCCACCCGATGAGCTCGAAATGGTGGTGGATCGGGGACATGCGAAAGACGCGCCGGCCTGTCAGCTTGAACGAGGCCACCTGCACGATCACCGACAGCGCCTCGATGACGAACACGCCGCCGACGATCGGTAACAGGAGTTCCTGTTTGATGAGGATCGCGACAGTCCCGAGGGCGCCACCGAGCGCGAGCGATCCGACGTCGCCCATGAAGATCTCCGCCGGGTGCGCGTTCCACCAGAGGAAGCCGAGGCTCGCGCCGACCAGCGCACCGCAGAACACCGTCAGCTCACCGACCGGCTCGATGTGCGCGATCAGCAGGTACTGCGCGAAGACGAAGTGGCTCGTGACATAGGTCAGCGCAGTGAACGCCGCGGCCGACACGGCGAACGTACTGATCGCGAGGCCGTCGAGGCCATCGGTCAGGTTCACCGCGTTGGTCGAGCCCACCAGCACGAGGACCGCCACCACCAGGTAGGCCCACCCGAGATCGGGCGTCAGCCACTTGAAGAACGGGAAGAGCAGGCGCGTGTCGTACCGCGGAGGCTCGGCGTTGGCCAGCATCATCAGCGCCACGCCGACGCCGACGGCCACGACCAGTTGCGCCATCAGCTTGTACCGCCCGAAAAGACCGTAATGACTGTGGCGCGTGATCTTGAGATAGTCGTCGACGAACCCGATCGCACCGAAGAGCGCCGTGGCGCCCACGGCGATCCAGACGTACGCGTTCGTCAGGTTCGCCCACAGCAGCGTGGGCACGAACACCGACACGAGAATCAGCAGCCCGCCCATCGTCGGCGTGCCTGCTTTCTGCTTGTGCGACGACGGGCCGTCCTGGCGCACGACCTGTCCGATCTGGAACTGGCGGAGCCGACGAATCACCCACGGGCCGAGCAGCAGGCTGAGCGCGAGCGCCGTCATGCTCGCCGCCGCGGTCCGGAACGTGATGAAGCGCACGACCCCGAGTCCGGCGACGCGGTCGGCCAGTGGCAGCAGCAGGAAATACAGCATCAGGCCACCGCCAGCAGGCGATCAGCCACGCGGTCGGTCCGCGTGCCGCGCGATCCTTTCACCAGGACGACGTCTCCGCTGACGACGAGGCGACCGATCGCCTCGGCCGCGTCGTCGCTGTCGGTGAAACGATGGATGGCCCCAGCCGGCAGTCCGCCCGCCATCGCGCCGCGGACCAGCGCGTCGACCGGCGCGCCACCCACGGCAATCAGCAGCGACACACCAGCCGCGGCCGCCGCCCTGCCGCACGCCTCGTGCAGCGCGTCGGACAGGGATCCAAGTTCGAGCATCTCGCCGATGACGGCCACGCGCCGCCCCGTGGCCGGCGTGGCCGCGAGCGTCGCGAGCGCCGCATCGACCGCCGCGGGACTGGCGTTGTAGGAGTCGTCGATCACCCGGACACCCGTGGCCAGTGCGTGCGACGATCCGCGCCGCGCCACGGGCCGCAGCGCCGCCACACCGGGAACGACACGCGCCAGCGACACGCCGCAGGCGCCGACTGCGGCGATGGCCGCGAGCACGTTCGACAGGTTCGCGCGACCAGGCAACGGCACGTGGACATCCGCCGTCTCGTCACCGGACGCGATGTGCGCGTCGACGCCATCGAATCCCCTGTCGACGACGGTCGTCGCGCGGACGTCCGCGGCCGGCGCCTCGCCGAACGTCAGGGCCCGCACGCCGTGCGCGCGCACACGCGTCATCACCAGCGGATCGTCGGCATTCGCCACGACGACCGTCGACGGGCCGGCATGCTCGAGGATCTCCGCCTTGGCGTCGGCCACGGCCTCGCGGCTGCCGAAATGCCCCACGTGCGCGTCGCCGACGTTCGTCCACACGCGGACGTCGGGATCGGCGATCGCGACGAGTGTCCGGATCTCGCCCGCGTGGTTCATGCCAAGTTCGACGACCGACACGTCGAATCCAGCCGCCAGTTCGATCAGCGAGAGCGGCAGGCCGATGTGATTGTTGAGATTGCCCCGTGTGCGGTGCACCCGCAGGCCGGCGGATCCCAACAGATCCGCCGTCACTTCCTTCGTCGTCGTCTTGCCGGCACTGCCGGTGATGGCCACCACGCGCGCGCCCGACGCGCGGCGCACGGCACCGGCCAGCGCCTGCAGGGCCACGAGCGTGTCGTCGACGACGATCACGAGTGTCGCGTCCATCGCGTCGGGGGCCGTGTCGACCAGCAGGCCCGCTGCGCCGGCGCGGACTGCGTCGGCCAGGAACGCGTGGGCATCGAATCGATCGCCGCGCAGCGCCACGAACAACGTGCCAGGCCCGAGGGTGCGCGTGTCGATGGACACGCCGGCGAACACGTGCGTCCGATCGCCGCGTACGAGGCGCCCCCCGGTTGCCTCGGCAACCATCCCGGCGGTCAGCACCACAGCCCTGGCCATCGTGCTACACCCGCGAGGCGGATCGACGATGGGCCAGCGCCCCACGCGCGACCTCGACGTCATCGAACGGCAGCGTCCGCTCGCCAATCACCTGGTACTTCTCGTGCCCCTTGCCGGCCACCAGGACGAGATCGCCCGGCTGCGCCGTACGAATCGCCTTGTCGATCGCCTCGCGCCTGTCGCGAATCCGGAGGTACGGCGTGCCCGTCCGCCTGGGACCACCGGGCTCGGGCGTGGGATCGAGTCCGCGAACGATCTCGTCGAGAATCCGCTCGGGATCCTCGGACCGCGGATTGTCCGACGTCAGCACGACCACGTCGCTCAGGCGACCAGCCACGGCCCCCATGAGCGGGCGCTTGGATCGATCGCGATCGCCGCCGCAACCGAAGACGGTCACGATGCGACCGGCCGCCAGCGGCCGCGCCGTTTCGAGCAGGTGCTTCAGTGCATCGTCGGTGTGTGCGTAGTCGACGACCACGCGCACGTCGTCGGCACTCGTCGAGACCAGTTCGAAGCGGCCGGGCACGCGATCGAGCGCCGCCACGCCGCGTTCGATCGCGTCGAGCGGCAGATCGAGCGCCACGGCCACGGCCACGGCGCCGAGAATGTTCGACACGTTCGGGCGCCCGATGAGCGGCGATCGGATCGCCAGCGGGCCGCGCGGCGTATCGACCTCGAAGGCCACGCCCTCGAGCGAGTACTCGATGTGGCGGGGCCGGACGTCGGCGGGACGATCGATCCCGAACGTGATCACGGGGTTCAGCGCGGCCGCGAGTTCCACGCCGCGGGGATCGTCGATGTTGATCGCCGACGGCGCGCCGGGCGGCAGCATCGCGAACAGGCGCCGTTTGGCCGCGAAGTACCGCGGCATGTCGCCGTGGAAGTCGAGGTGATCGCGCGTCAGGTTGGTGAACACCGCGGCGGCGAAGTGCAGGCCGTCGACCCGGTGCAGGGCCAGAGCGTGCGACGACACCTCCATTGCGCAGGCCGTGCAGCCGCGATCGATCATCGTCGCGAGCATGCGCTGGATGCCCGGCGCCTCGGGCGTCGTGTGCGACGACTCCTGTTCATCGGCGGCCGACGGTCCGACGCGGAAGCTGACCGTTCCGATCCGGCCGGACGGCATCCCCGCGGCATCGAAGATCGACGCCAGCAGGTAGGTCGACGTCGTCTTGCCATTGGTCCCGGTCACCCCGACGAGCGTGAGCCGACGGCTCGGGTGACCGGAGACGACCGCGGCCAGGTCGGCGAGCGCCACGCGCGCATCGGTCGTCGGCAGCCACGGCACCTCGACGTCCGGCGGCGCAGCGGTCTCGGCGACGATGGCCAGCGCGCCGCGGCGGATTGCCTCGGCGGCAAACGCGGCGCCGTCCACGCGGTGGCCGGGGATCGCGACGAACACCGTGCCCCGCGTGACCGCACGCGAGTCGTGCGCGACAGCGGTCACCGTCGTCGCACCGCGTCCCGACGCAGCGACGATCGCCCCGGCCTCGGGGCCAAGGGTCTGCACGGCGGTCACCAGGTCGGCCAGCGTCACGGGATGGCGGTCTCCCTGAGTTCGGCGTCCCGCCGCAGCGTCAGAACACTCGTCGAGCCGGGATCGATCGGCGTCCCGGCCTCGGGCTGTTGCGTGGCGACGAACCCGGTCCCGGACAGCCGGGCCGACAGCCCCGCAGTGCCGAGGATGCGCAGGGCTTCACGCGCGCTCAGGCCGCTCAGGTCGGGCATCACGGGCAGTCCGCCGGTGCGGACGATCGAGGCCTGGCCCTCCAGGACGCTCACGCGCTGCACGCGCTCGACGTCCGGGCCGCCGGCCCTCACCGTCATCGGCGTCTGGCCGTCCCCGCTCGGCGCCACGCCCAGGTGCAGCATCGTCCCCTCGGCAATCTCCTTGAAGATCGGCCCGGCGGACGGGCCGCCGTAGATGCTGGTCCGGGGACTGTCGACCACGACGAGGACGGTGACGGCCGGGTTGTCGGCCGGGATGAACCCGGCGAACGAGGCGTTGTAGTCCGAGCGCGAGTACCCGCCGCCCTCGGCCAGGCGCGTCGACGTGCCAGTCTTTCCCGCGACGGGATAGCCCTCGATGACCGCCATCCTGGCCGTGCCGCGGCTGACGACGTGCTTCATGATGCCGGTGAGCGTGCGGGCCGTCCGCTCCTCGATCACCCGGCGGACGACGTTCGGCTTGACCGCGTGCCGCACGCCGTTGCGCTCGACGGCGCGGAGCACGCGCGGCTCGATCAGCCGGCCGCCGTTGGCCACCGCGCTGACGGCCGCCGCCATCTGCAGCGGCGTCACCGCGATGCGGTAGCCCATCGACAGCGACGCGAGTTCGCTGTCGTTCAGCCCGCTCGCGCGCCAGATCCCCTGGCTCTGCCCCGGGAAGTCACTCGACGAGACGGCCCCGAACCCGAACCGGTGCACGTAGCGCGTCATCACGCCGGCGCCCGTGCGCAGCCCCACTTTGATCGCCGCGACGTTGCTCGACTTCACGATCGAGTCCTCGAACGTCAGGACGCCGTAGTTGTGGCCGCTCGCCTCGGTGATGGCCTTGCGGCCCGGGAACTTGATGATCCCGGGGTTCGTGTCGATCAGCTCGTACGGCGTGATCACGCCTTCCTCGAGCGCGGCCGACGCGGTGACGAGCTTGAACGTCGACCCCGGTTCGTACACGTCCTGCGTCGCGCGATTGCGGCGCTGGTCCGGGTGCGACTGGCCGATCGCGTTGGGATTGAACGTCGGGTACGACGCCATCGCCAGCAGCTCGCCGGTGTACGGATCCATCACGATCGCCACGGCCGCACGCGCCCGCGTGCGTTCCACGCCGTTCTTCACCGCCTCTTCGGCCAGGTGCTGGATGTGGGCGTCGATCGTCAGCTCGAGGTTCGCGCCGGGGACCGGCTCGCGGTCGATGCGGGTCTCGACACTGCGGCGCTGGTTGTCGACCTGCGCCCGGCCGATGCCGGCCGCGCCGCGGATCTCGCGCTCGAACGCGTACTCGATGCCCGCCTGCCCGCTGTTGTCCTGTCCCACCCAGCCGAGGATGTGCGCGGCCAGCGAACCGTACGGGTAGTAGCGGCCCGTGTCGCGCTCGAAGCCGATACCCGGCAGGTGCCGCGCGGCCACACGGTCGACCTGCGCCGGCGAAACCTGCCGCGACCGGCGGATGTAGACGTGCCGGCGCGGCTCGCGCAGCTTGGTCGCGAGTTCGCGACGTTCCTTCGCCGAGCAATCGCCCAGGGCCCGGCAGACGTCCTCGGCCGTGGCCACGGGATCCTCGACCAGGGCCGGATCGGCGAAGATCGCGCGCGCCCGGACGGAATACGCCAGCAGGCGGCCGTTGCGATCGACGATGTCGCCGCGAAGCGCCTCGATGGTGAGTCGCGACTGCTGCTGGCTGCGCGCGGCCGCGGCGTATTTGTCGTACCGCACGACCTGCAGGTGGACGAGCCGCGCCTGCGCGATGGCCACCCACGCGGCCACGCAGGCGAGCGCAACGAACGTCCGCCGGCGAACGACCTGCCGCCAGGCGTGCGACGACGACTCGTCGCGATCGGCGGCGGCCGACGAACGAGACGGATCCCGCCGCCAGAGACGGCGCATGCCGCCGAGACGGCCCGTCGCAGATGACGGCTTCGGCTTCCGTTCGTCAGACACGCGCGTCCTCCTCAACGAGCACTGGCCACGACCGCCCCGACGTCCGTGGGCTGGTGCAGGCGTTCAATCACGAGCGTTTCGCGCAGGGTCGGCGGCCGGAGGCCGAGCCGGGCGGCCTGCGCGGCCAGCGGTTCGGGCGCCCGCAGGCGCTCGAGGTTCAGGCGGAGCTGACGGTTGACGGCCAGTTCCCGCGCGTGGTCCGCGCGCAGCTGCTCGACGCGGCGCGTGGCCTCGAGCCGGCCGAAGTGCTGCCACGCCGAGAACAGCAGCATCGCCACGACGAAGCCGGCCATCGCGACCATGCGGCGCAGTTCGGCGCGCTGGCGGGCGTCGGCCTGCCGGATCACGCTGTTGTTCCGGATGTCCTTCTTGACGGCGTATTCGAGTTCGATGCTCATGCCACCCTCTCCAACACGCGCAGTCGCGCACTCCGGGCCCGCGGATTCCGTCCGCACTCCTCGTCGCCGGGCACCACGGGGCGACGCGTGACAATCTGCCAGCGGTCCCTGTCGGCGGCCAGGCGACGGAACGTGTGCTTCACCACCCGGTCCTCGAGCGAGTGAAACGCAATCACCGCCAGCCGCCCGCCCGGCGCCAGCACGGTCGCGGCGGATTCGAGAAACGCCTCGAGCCCGTCGAGTTCGGCGTTCACCCAGATCCGGAGCGCCTGAAACGTCCGCGTGGCGGGATCTATCCGCTGCCACGTCCCCCCGCCGGCCGCGCGACGCACCACCGAGGCCAGCGCCGCGGTGTCGACCAGATCCCCGCGATCCCGTGCGGCCACGATCGCGCGCGCCACCCGGCGCGAGTGCCGCTCTTCCCCGAACCGCCAGATCACGTCGGCGAGCGTTGTCTCGTCGACGGTGGCGAGCCTGTCGGCCAGGGTCTCGTCGCCGTCCCGATCCATCCGCATGTCGAGCGGTCCGGCCTGGCGGAAGCTGAATCCCCGCGCCGCGTCGTCGATCTGCATCGACGACACGCCAAGGTCCGCCACCACCCCGTCGACCGTCGTCACCCCGCGCGCGGCGAGCACGGCCGGCAGGTGGCGATAGTCGTCGTGCACGAACGCGACGGCCGTGGCCGCCTCGCCGAGCGCCTCACGCGCGACGTCGAGCGCCGACGCGTCCCTGTCGATCCCGATCACCAGACCCGCGCCGGCCGCCACCAGCCGTCGCGTGTGCCCGCCGGCCCCCAGCGTGCAGTCGACGTAGACGCCGCCCGGCCGCGGGGCCAGCAGTTCCAGCACCTCGCTGGCGAGGACCGGGGCGTGCCGGGCATCGTCAGAGGCCGTACTGCGCGAGGGCCCGGGCGTGGTCATCCGTGAACGGCTTCTGGTCGAGCTTGGCCTTGAGTCGATCGAAGTTCCAGAGCTCGAGATAATCGACCCGCCCCACGACACTCACATCCCCCACCATCTGCGCCGACTCACGCAGGCGCGGCTGGATGACCACGCGTCCCTGGCCGTCGAATTCCGTGTCGAGCCCGTAGAAGTTCACGCGCAGCACGTACTCGGCCAGATGGGGATCCGACCCGGGCACCTGGGCCAGCTTCGCTTCGCGGGCTCTCCAGACCGGCAGCGGATAGACGAGCACCGACTGGCCATCCACACTCGTGATGAACAGCTCGTTGCCGTGCTTCTCTTCCACCAGCGTCTTGAAGGACGTGGGGAGCTTCAGCCGGCCCTTCTCGTCGATCCGTGCTGTGTAGCTGCCGCGAAGCACGCCGCTGACTCCACTGGAAACCTACAGAAACCGCTATGGTCCCTTTTTGTCCACCGCGATGGTAGAGGTACGCCTCGAAGCTGTCAAACGCAAATTCCTGTGGGGATTGGACTTACGTCGTATCTTCGCCTGACGGGCGAACGGGAGACTCGCCGTACAGGACCGGCGTGCTAGCATTTCTCGTTCGATGCCAACCGCCGTCTCGCACCTGTCCGGGCCCTGCCGCGCGTTGCCGTCCGCACCGGGCGGCCCCTGCCTGCCGCGATGAGCCGTCTCGTCGTCTGCGAAGCCCAGGTGCCGTTCATCCGGGGCGGCGCCGAATCGCTGGTGCGGGAACTGGTGGCACAGCTCCGGCACCACGGCTACGACACGGATCGCGTGAGCGTACCATTCAAGTGGTACCCGCCGGAAGCGCTGTTTTCGCACGCGGCGGCCTGGCGGCTGCTCGACCTCGGCGAGAGCGCGGGCCGGCGGATCGATCGCGTCATCGCGACGAAGTTCCCGACCTACTGCGTGCGGCACCCCGACAAGGTCACGTGGCTGGTCCACCAGTACCGCGCGGCGTACGAACTGGCCGACACCGCGTTCAGCGAGTTCGCGCACGCGCCGCTCGACGTGGCGGTGCGCGATCGCCTCATCGATCTCGATACGACGATGCTCGGCGAGTCGACGGCCATCTACACGATCGCGAAGACCGTCACGGCCCGGCTGGCGCGCTACAACGGCCTGGCGGCCGAGACGCTGTATCATCCCCCGCGACTGGCCGCGCGGCTGCAGAGCGGGCCGTTCGGCCGGTACGTGCTGTCTGTCGGGCGGCTCGAGTCGGTCAAGCGCGTCGATCTCGCGATCCGCGCGCTGGCGGCCGCGCCGGCCGACGTGCATTTGTACGTGGCGGGCACCGGCACGCAGCGCGAGACGTTCGAACAGCTCGCCGCGTCACTCGGGCTCGACGATCGCGTCCGGTTCCTCGGCGAGATCGACGACGAGACGCTGATCGGGCTGTATGCCGGCGCACTGGCGGTGATCTACCCGCCGTACGACGAGGACTTCGGCTATGTCACGCTCGAAGCGTTCCTCTCGAAGAAGCCGGTGATCACCACGCACGACGCGGGCGAGCCCGCGTTCTTCGTCGTCGACGGCGTCAACGGCCGGGTGACCGATCCCGACCCGGCGGCCATCGGCGCGGCCATCGCCGATCTGCACGGCCGACGCGACGAGGCGGCGCGACTCGGCGAGGCCGGCTACGAGCAGGCCCGGCAGATCACCTGGACGGCGACGATCGAGCGGCTCGTGCAGGGCCTGTGAACGACGCATGAAGCTGATCATCCAGATCCCGTGCCTCAACGAGGCAAAGACGCTGCCGGGCACGCTGGCGGATCTGCCGACGTCGATTCCCGGCATCGACGCGATCGAACTCCTCGTCATCGACGACGGGTCGACCGACGAGACGTCGGCGGTGGCGCGCGCGCACGGCGTGCACCACCTCGTGCGCTTCACGCGGCGGAAGGGCCTGGCTGCGGCGTTCACCGCCGGGATCGACGCGAGCCTGCGCGCCGGCGCCGACATCATCGTGAACACGGATGCCGACAACCAGTACGCGGGCGACGGGATCGCGCGCCTGGTGGCGCCGCTGCTGGCCGGCCGGGCGGACATCGTCATCGGCGATCGCAACATCCGCACGCTCACGCACATGTCGTGGCCGAAGAAGATGCTGCAGCGGCTCGGCAGCTGGATCGTCCGCCAGGTCTCGAACACGACGGTGCCCGACACGACGAGCGGCTTCCGCGCCTACACGCGGGAGGCGGCGCTGAAGATGACGATCGTCTCCGAGTTCTCGTACACGCTCGAGTCGATCATCCAGGCGGGCAAACGCCGCATGGCGGTGACACACGTCGAGATCGCGACGAACGCGCGCACGCGGCCGTCGCGCCTGTTCGACAGCATCTGGTCGTACCTGAAGCAGTCGGGCGCGACCATCGTCCGCATCTACGCGATGTACGAGCCGCTGAAGGTCTTCACCTACATCGGCGGGTTCGTTTTCCTATGCGGTCTCGCGATCTCCGCGCGGTTCCTCTACTACTACCTGTTCACGTCCTACGCGCAGGGGATGATCCAGTCGCTGATCCTCTCGGCGGTCCTGATGATCGTGGGCTTCCAGGTGGTACTGATCGGCCTGGTGGCCGACGTGATCTCGGGCAACCGCAAGCTGCTCGAGGATCTGCTGTACCGCGTGCGGCGGATGGAACTGGACCGCCACGCCGGGCCCGGCGGCGACGAGGCGCGGTAATGGCGGCACCCGACACCGTCTCCGTCGTCATCCCGGCGATGAACGAGGCCGGCGCGATTGCGTCGGTCGTCAGCGGCCTGCGCGCCGCGGCCACGTGGCACGAGATCCTGGTCATCGACGACGGATCGACCGACGACACGGGCGCGCGCGCGGCCGACGCCGGCGCGCGCGTGATCCGGCACCCGTACAACAAGGGCAATGGTGCGGCGGTCAAGACCGGCATCCGCGCAGCCACCGGTCAGTATCTGCTCATCATCGACGCCGACGGCCAGCACCAGCCGGCCGATGCCGTGCGGCTCGTCTCGAAGCTCGGCGAGTACGACCTCGTCGTCGGCGCGCGCACGACAGCCACGCAGGCCACGCTGACGCGGCGGCTCGGGAACGGCGTGCTCAACGGCCTGGCCTCGTACCTGACGCAGCACCGCATCCCGGATCTCACGTCGGGATTCCGCGCGGCACGGCTGGACGGCCTGCGCGAATTCATCACGCTGCTGCCCAACGGCTTCTCCACGCCGACGACCACGACGCTCTGCTTCCTGCGCGCCGGCTACAACGTCACGTTCGAACCGGTCGAGGCCCGCGCGCGCGTGGGCGTGTCGAAGATCCGCCTGACGCGCGACGGGCCGAAGTTCGTGCTCATCATGCTGCGCGTGATGACCATCTTCAGTCCGCTACGCGTGTTCCTGCCGGTCGCCGCCGTGTCGTTCCTGCTCGGCGCAGGATACGCGGCGTGGACCGTGATCACGCGCAGCGACGTCACCGATTCATCAGTGCTGCTGATCGTGCTGGCCGTGCTGATCGTGCTCGTGGGCCTGGTGTCCGAACAGGTTTCGGCGCTCCGATCCGATGGGCGACGATAACGGCGCGCGTCCCGGTCCGTCGATGCCGTCCCGCTGGCTGCTGGCCGCGGCCGTCATCGGACTCGCGGCACGCCTCGCCTTCGGCCTGATCTACTGGACCGATCAACCGCTGACGCGCGACGAGCAGGAATACCTGTCGCTGGCCCGCAGCCTCGCGGCCGGACACGGCTTCGTCTACGACCCGATCCTGATGGCCACGGGCGCCGAGCCGTTCGGACGGGCGCCCGGCTATCCCGCGTTTCTCGCGCTGACAGGCGGTGGCCACGCGGCCGCGACGTCCGTGCCTGCCGCCGTGGTCGTGGCGCAGGCCGTCGTCGGCGCGCTGGGTGTGGCGATCGTGGGATTGATCGCCAGGCAGCTCGCCGGCTCGCGCGCGGCCATCGCCGCGGCCGGACTGGCCGCCGTGTATCCGCCGCTCGTCTGGATTGCCGGCTACGCGCTGAGCGAAGCCCTCTTCTGGCCGATCGGCCTGCTGGCTGCGTGGCTCTTCACCAGGGCCTGGGAACAGCCCGACGCGCGCACGGCAGCGCTCGCCTGCGGCGCCGCGATCGGCGTGGGCGTGCTCGTGCGGCCGGCGCTGATCGTCTGCCTGCCGCTGGCCGTCCTGCTGCTCCTCGGCCGGCGACGCGTGCTCACGTGCGTCCTCGTCGCGGCCGGCGCCTGCGTCATCGTCGCGCCGTGGACGATCCGCAACTATCACCATCACGGTCGCCTGGTATTCGTCGCGTCGGAAGGCGGCGTCACCTTCTGGACGGGCAATCACCCGCTGGCCGTGGGCGATGGCGACATGGCGGCCAATCCCGCGATCAAGCGCGACAACCTGCGCCTCCGCGCCGAGCACCCGGGTGTCGGCGAAGAGGACATGGAACCGATTTATTACCGCGAGGCGTTGCGCTGGATCGCGGCCCACCCGATCGCGTGGCTGCAACTGGAGGCGCGCAAGGTCTACTATCTCGTCGTTCCCACGGGCCCCTCGTACTCGCTGCACTCGACGCGCTACCAGCTCGCCTCGGTACTCTCGTACCTGCCGGCGCTGCTGCTGGCCCTCGTGGGCGCACGACGGCTGGGCCGCACGCTCGGCCGCGTGCCCGGCCTCTGGGTACTGGCGGCATCGGCAATCATCGTCGCGCTCGTGTTCTTCCCGCAGGAGCGTTTCCGCATCCCCATCCTCGATCCCACCCTTGTTATCCTGACCGGGGCCGGCCTTGCCGCGCGGCGCACCAGTCGTTCATGACCCTACTCATCGTCCTGCCGACCTACAACGAACGGCTCAACATCGAACGCGTGACCGAGGCGATCATGGGCCACGACTTCACCCGGCTGCTGGTGGTCGACGACGCATCGCCCGACGGCACCGGGGCGATCGCCGAGACGCTCGCCGCGCGCTGGCCGGGCCGCATCGAGGTCTTCCATCGCCGCGGCCCGCGCGGACTCGGGCTGGCCTACGTCGAGGGCCTGAAGCGCGCGCTCGAGGCGCCCGTCGACGCGATCGGGCAGATGGACGCCGACCTCTCGCACGATCCGAAGTACCTGCCCGACCTGGTCGCGGCCCTCGCGTCGCACGATCTGACGATTGGATCGCGATACCTCAACGGCATCAGCGTCATCAACTGGCCGCTGCACCGTCTCATCCTGAGCGCGTTTGCGAACCGCTACATCCGGTTCGTGACCGGGATGTCGCCGCGCGACTGCACGAGCGGCTTCCGCGTCTGGCGGAAGGAGGCGCTGGCACGCCTGCCGCTCGACGCGGCGCGCGCCAACGGCTACGCGTTCCTGACCGAGATGCTGTACGAAGCCCAGCGACACGGCTGCCGCGTCGGCGAGGTCCCGATCGTGTTCGTGGAACGGCAGGAAGGGTATTCGAAGGTGTCGCAGAAGGTCCTGATCGAATCGCTCCTGACGCCCTGGCGCCTCATCCTGCGGGGCGGCCGGCTCACCCGGTCGACGCGATGAGCCGCCACGTGGTGGTGATGATCGCCACCTCCTACCCGCGATTCCCCGGTGACGGGGTCGGCAGCTTCATGGAGCCGATTGCCACGTCGGTCGCCGCGCGTGGCCACGAGGTCCACCTGGTGGCGCCGTGGCACCCGGCCATCCGCCGGGCCCCCGTCGAACAGGGCGTTCATTTCCATTTCTTCAAGTACGCAATCGTGCCGGCGATGAACGTGTTCGGGTACGCACAGGGGCTGCGCGCCGACACGGACCTCAAGCTGGCCGCGTGGTGCGCGACGCCGGCGGCGCTGGCGGCGGGCTGGTTCAAGGCGCTGCGCGTGGCGCAGAAGAAGCGCGCGACGGTCGTCCACGCCCACTGGGTGATCCCCGGCGGCGTCATCGGTGCGTTGGCCGCCGGCGGCCGGCGCCTGGTCGTGAGCCTGCACGGATCCGACGTGTTCGTCGCCGAACGACACCGGGTGCTGGGACAGGCCGCGCGCCGCGTCTTCGCACGCGCCGCACACGTGACGGCGTGCAGTGACGATCTGCACACGCGCGCGATCGCGCTCGGCGCGCCTCCCGCGCGCACCGAGACAGTGCCGTACGGTGTCGACAGCGCGCGATTCGCGCCCTCGGACGACGCCCGCGCCCGCGTCCGTCGCGATCTCGGCCTGGGCGATCGACCGTTCGTCTTCACGGCCGGCCGGCTCGTGCGCAAGAAGGGCTTCGGCGTGCTCATCGACGCGGCGGCCCGCCTGCGGACGCGCTGGCCGGATCTGGCCGTGGCCATTGCGGGCCACGGCGACCTGCGCGACGAGCTGGCCGCGCAGGCCGCGGCAGCGGGCGGCGTGGTCACCCTGCTCGGCAACCGATCGCAGGACGAGATCGCGGCGCTGTGCGCCGCGGCCGACGTCATCGCCGTCCCGTCGGTCCACGACGAGGCCGGCAACGTCGACGGGCTGCCGAACTTCGCGCTCGAGGCCCTCGCGTCCGGCACGCCCGTCGTGGCCTCGCGCGTGGGCGGCCTGCCCCAGGCCATCGTCGATGGCCGGTCGGGCCGGCTCGTGCCGGAGCAGGATGCTGCCGCGCTGGCCGGCGCCATCGAGGCCCTGCTCGGCGATCGGGCCGGCGCGGCGGCCATCGGGACCGCGGCACGCGCCGCCGTGGTGCGCGACTTCGGCTGGGCGCGCGTGGCCGAGCGGTTCGACGCCGCGTACGGATCGCCGGCTCCCGATTCGCGCTTGTCGTGAGGCCGGCTCGAATGTTACGGTTGCGCTTCGCACCATGAGCCCGGGTGTTCCGGGGCCGCCCGTCGGCCTCACCATTTTCTTCCCCGCCTACAACGACAGCGGGACGATCGCCAGTCTGGTCATTGCCGCCCGCCGGGCGGCACAGCAACTGACGCCGGACTTCGAGATCCTGATCATCAACGACGGCAGCGCCGACGACACTGCGGCCATCGCCGACGAACTGGCGCGCACCTACCCGGAAGTCCGCGCCATCCATCACCGGGCCAACCGCGGATACGGCGGGGCGCTGCGCAGCGGCTTCGCGGCCGCGTCGAAGGATCTCGTGTTCTACACGGACGGCGATGGGCAGTACGATCCGGCCGAACTCGCGGTCCTGTGGCCGGCGCTCACCGACGACGTCGATCTGGTGAACGGCTACAAAATCAGTCGCTCCGATCCCTGGCACCGGATCGTGATCGGCCGGATCTACCATCACACGGTCAAGACGCTGTTCGGTCTGCGCGTGCGCGACGTCGACTGCGATTTCCGCCTGATGCGCCGGTCGATTTTCGAGCGCGTCCAGCTCCGGCGCGACAGTGGCGTCATCTGCCTGGAAATGATGAAGAAGATTCAGGACGCGGGCTTCCGGATCACCGAGGTCCCCGTCCACCATTTCCACAGGGCCTTCGGTCGTTCGCAGTTCTTCAACATCGGCCGGTTGACCCAGACCGCCCTCGACGTGGCCGCGCTCTGGGCGGAACTGGTGCTGTTCGGCCGGGCCGCCCGCACGCGCCGTGCCGTCGGGCGCAGCCATCCATGATCGGGCGGACCGCCAGCGGTCCGTCCGTGTCCGCCATCGCCATGTCCACGACCATTCCCTTCATGTCGCTCGTTCCCGGCGACGATGCCGCTGACATCCGCGCGGCGATCGATCGGGTCATTGCCAGCGGCTGGTTCGTCCTCGGCCCCGAGCTCGCCGCCTTCGAGCGGGAGTTCGCCGACGCGTCGGGCGCCGCATTCGCCATCGGCGTCGGCACGGGCACGGACGCGATTGCCCTGACGCTCCGCGCGCTCGGGATCGGCCCCGGCGACGAGGTGATCACCACGCCGCTCTCGGCCGCGTACACGGCACTGGCCGTCATGATGGCGGGCGCGACACCGGTCTTCGCCGACATCGATCCCGATCGCCTGACGATCGATCCCGCCGCCGTCGAGGCGGCCGTCACGCCGCGCACGGCGGCCATCCTGCCGGTGCACCTCTACGGTCAGCCGGCCGACATGCCGCGGCTTGCGGCGATCGCCACGCGCCACGGGCTGACGATTGTCGAGGACAGTTGCCAGGCGCACCTGGCGACCTGCGAGGGACGCCCCGTCGGCAGCGTCGGCGCCGCGGCAGCCTTCAGCTTCTATCCGACGAAGAATCTCGGCGCGCTCGGCGATGCTGGGGCGGTGACGACCAGCGACGCGGCCCTGGCCGATCGGCTCGTGCGACTCCGCAACGGCGGCCAGACCGACCGGTACCATCACCAGGACGCCGGGTGGAACAGCCGGCTCGACGAACTGCAGGCCGCGATCCTGCGTGTGCGGCTGGCGCGCCTGCCGGCGCGCACGGCCCGGCGTCGCGCGCTGGCCGCCAGGTACCGGGCGGGACTCGCCAGCACGTCGGTGACAGTCCCGCCACTCTGCGAGGCGGGGCACGTCCACCACCTCTTCCCCGTCCTCGTGCGCGATCGCGCGGGCTTCATGGCTCATCTCGATCGCGAGGGGATCCGCACGATCGTGCACTACCCGATCCCCATCCCCCGCCAGCCGGCCCTCGAAGGGCTCGCGGTCCCCGACGCGTGCCCCGTGGCCGATCGCGTCTGTCAGGAGATCTGTTCGCTGCCGCTGCACCCCGACCTCACCGACGCCGACGTCGACACCGTCGTCGCGGCCGTGGCGCGGTGGCCAGGGCCCGTCTCCCCATGATCGTGCTGCAGATCCTGCTCGTCGCGTGGCTGCCCGGTGCCCTGCTGCTGCGCCTCCCCGGACGGTCGCGCGCCGCGCGCGCAGCCCTCGCCGCCGACGAGCGCATCTTCTGGACGGTCCTGCTGAGCGTGGTCTGGTCGACCACCGTCGTCGTGCTGCTCGCGCTCCTCGGGCGCTACTCGTTCGATCGACTCCTGATCCTCAATGCCCTCATCGCCGTCGTGGCCGCCGTGGCCGGCCGGCAACACCTGCGGCTGCCGCGGCCGCTCGGACGTCTGTCGTGGGACGCCCTCGTGCCGGCAGGCCTCGTCGTCCTGGGTCTGTGGCTCTACCTGCCGCCGGCCGAGTACGTGATCGGCGGACGCGATCCCGGCACGTACGTCAACGAAGGGATCCAGATCGCGCAGCGCGGCCAGCTCGTGCTGACCGATCCGATCGTGGCATCGGTGCCGCCGCCGTTCCGCGATCTCTTCTTCCCCGCACACGGCACGGACACGTACTACGGCCTGCGGTTCGTCGGCTTCTTCGTACAGGATCCCGGAGCCGGCCTCGTCGTCGGCCAGTTCCCGCACTTCTATCCGGCGTCGATCACGATCGGGTACGGGCTCAACGGGCTGAGTGGCGCCCGACAGGCGGTCGGGGTCTGGACGATCCTCGCGCTGCTCGCGGTCTACTTTGCCGGCGCCTGGCTCTTCGGCCGCACGGTCGCCGGCATCGCAACCGCCCTCCTCGCCGTCAACGTCATCACCATCTGGTTTGCACGCTACCCCAACACCGAGGTGGTGATGCAGGCGATGCTCTTCGCGGCGCTGCTCGCGATCGGACGCGCGCTCGACGCGCGGCAGTGGTTCTTCCCCGCCGTGGCCGGCGCGCTCCTCGGGATCATGCTGTTCCTGCGATACGACGCGGTGCTGCCGATTGCCGCCTGTCTGGCGGCCGCGGCGATCGTGCCTGTCACCGGGCGCCGCGTGGGCCGCAGCTTCGTGACGATGCTGCTCGTCACGGGTGCGGCGGGTGTCTGGTATCTGCTCGAGCCCATGCGCGCGTATTCGGCGTACCCGCTGATGTTCACGCGCGCCAACGGCGGGTGGATCGTGGCCGTCGGCATGCTGGTGGCCTGGTGGGGCGTGCCGCGCCTGCTCGCGCGCCAGGCCGTCGCGCGCATCGTTACGGTGGCCGTGCCGTGGACGCTCACGATCGCGATGGCCGGACTGGCCGTGTACGCGTTCTTCTTCAGACAGACGACGGGCAGCACGGCGTATCACGACGCCGCCGCGCTCCGGACCTACGCGTGGTACGTCACGCCATGGATCATCGGCCTGGCGGTGGCCGGATACGCGCTGACGGCGCGGCGCGACTTCTGGCGGCACCCCGCGTTCTTCCTGACGTTCACGACGTTCGCGCTCTTCTTCTTCTACAAGACGCGCATCGTGCCCGAGCATTTCTGGGCGGCCCGGCGGTTCCTGCCGATGATCCTGCCCGGAACCCTGCTCTTTGCCGTGGCGCTGGCGGCCGACGTCATCGGCCCGCGTGGACTCGCGCGCCTGATCGGCCGCCGGAACGGGTCGGCCATCGGCAGCCGCACGACTGTGCTGGTCGGCGCCGTGGGCGTCATCGTGCTCGCCGGCGCCGCCACGCCACTCGCGGCCAGCTACTGGAGCGCGTCACGCGCGGTCCTGCACCACGTCGAGTACGCGGGGCTCATCCCCCAGCTCGAGGGCCTGGCCGCGCGCGTGGGCGACAGGGACCTGCTGCTCGTCGAGGCGCGCAACGCCGGGACCGATCTGCACGTGCTGGCCATGCCGCTCGCCTACATCTACGGCCGGAACGTGCTCGTGCTCGACTCGGCCGTACCGGACAAGCGCGCATTCGAGCAGTTCGTGGCCTGGGCCCACACGCGGTACGCACGCGTCCTGTTCCTCGGCGGTGGCGGCACCGATCTGCTGACCCGCGCGACGCACGCCGAGTCGCTCGGCGGCACGCGCTTCCAGGTGCCCGAGTACGACTCGCCGATCAACGCGTATCCGAACGCCGTCCACGCCAAGGAATTCGAGTACGGGCTCTATGCGCTGACAACGGGGCCGGCGCAGGCCTCGGCGCCCATCGATCTGCAGATCGGCGGTGCCGACGATCTGTACGTGGTGCGCTTCCACGCGCGCGAACGCGACGGCACGGACGGCCGCGCGTACCGCTGGACCGGCCCACAGTCGTTCATCCTGCTCATGGGGCTGCAGCCTGAAGCGCGTCACTTGATCGTCTGGATGAGCGACGGCGGCCGGCCGGCCTCGGCGCCCCCGGCCACGGTCCACGTAGCGCTCGACGACGAGGAGATCGGCGCGGTCACGGTGGGCCCGACACTCGCCCCGTACGCGTTCGATCTGCCGCCGGATCTGGCGACGCGTCTCAGCGCCCGGCAGGATCCCGTCCGCCTACGCCTGCGCGTGCCGACGTGGAATCCGCATGACGCGCTCGGCCTGCCCGACACGCGCGATCTCGGCGTAATGGTGGGACGCGTGCAGGTGCCGTAGACGCCGCGGCGTGCTCAAAACTGGAAGTAGATGAACTCCGTGCCCTCGAAGTTGCCGAAGAGCAGCACGAGGTAGAACACGAGGCCATAGAGCGCGTAGCGGACGGGCCGCGCGAGGCCCAGCGGTGCAGACTCCGATCCGCGGCGCGCCTGGTAGACGTGCACGATCAGGAACGGCACGAGGATCAACAGCAGCGGCTCGACCATCAGCGGCACCGTCATCGCTGATGGCCGGAAGTCCGAGAACAGGCGGACGGTGAAGTCGGCAATCTGCGACGCGGACTGCGCCCTGAAGATCAACCACCCGTAGCACACGAGGTGGAACGTCACGAGGCCGAGCGCCACGCGCGGCCACGACCAGCCGGACGGCACCGTCAGGCCTCGCCGGCCCGCCCACGTTGCCACGCCGCGTGCGGCCACGAGCAGAACGCCCTGATAGAACCCCCAGATGACGAACGTCCAGGCGGCGCCGTGCCACAGGCCGCCGAGCACCATCGTGATGAGCAGGTTGCGCGACGTCTGCGCGCGCGTGCCGCGGCTGCCGCCGAGCGGAATGTAGAGGTAGTCGCGCAGCCACGTCGACAGGCTGATGTGCCAGTGACGCCAGAACTGCTGCGGCGCGGTCACGAAGTACGGGAACAGGAAGTTGATGTTCAGGTCGATGCCGAGCAGCTTCGACACGCCGCGCGCGATGTTCGAGTATCCCGCGAAGTCCCCGTAAATCTGGAACGCGAACGCGTACGTGGCCAGCAGGACGTCCAGGCCCGTGGGCGACGCCGATCCGCTGAACGTGGCGTTGACCAGGTTCGCCAGGTTGTCGGCCACGAACATCTTCTGGAACGTGCCCCAGGCTACGAGCCACAGCCCTTCGCGCGACTGAGCCCAGCTGAGGACGCGCGGCTCGCGCAGCTGCGGCAGCAGGAGCGACGCGCGCAGGATCGGCCCGGCCACCAGGTGCGGGAAATAGGCGACGAACAGGGCGAAGTCGACGAACGAGGTCTCTGGCTCGATCTCGCGTCGATACACGTCGATGACATAGGCCATCGTCATGAACGTGTAGAACGAGATGCCGATGGGCAGCAGGACGTTGGCCGTGAACGGATCGAACGTCCAGCCCACCAGCGCGAAGACACGCGCCAGGCTGAGGGCGAAGAAGTCGTAGTACTTGAAGAAGCCGAGCAGGCCCAGGCTGCACGACAGGCTCACGACCAGCGCAGCGGTGCGCCGGCGGCCGTCGGGCACGCGTCCGAGATAGCGGGCGATGAAGAAGTCGATGATCGTCGACGCGGCGAGCAGCCCGAGGAACCGCCAGTCCCACGCGCCGTAGAACACGTAGCTCGCCGCCAGGAGCATCACGTTCTGCGTGCGATGCGGCAGCAGCCGGTACAGCGCGTAGACGACGAGGAAGAACCCGACGAACTGAAGGGACGTGAAGAGCATCAGTCCGGGCGGGCCGCGATCAGGTGGGCCCCATCGAGGAAGTCGAACAGGGCGTCGGCCACCACACGGTGCCCGCGGGGCGTGAGGTGGACGTTGCGTTCGAAGAACAGGCCGCCGCGGTCCGGCTGCGCCCACAGGATGGGCAGCAGATCGAGCATGGGCCGGCCGAGCGGCGCCAGGGCGTCGTGGAATCGCTCGGTGGCCAGCTGCCGCCGCAACGTTCCGCCCATGCCGGCGACGATGGCGTCGAGCCGGCCGAAGTCGACGTCGTCGGTCTGAAAGCGCGCGGGCATGAGCACGAAGGCCGTGGTCGCCCCCTCGCTGTCGGCGCGCGCCGCGATCCGGCCGAACGCCTCGCGTGCCACCCCGAATCCGTCGAGGATGGCTGCCGGGGGATGGTCGAGGTAACTGGCGAGCGGCAGTTCAGGTACGGCCGCGCTGAACTTCGCGCGCAGCTGATCGACCCGCACGCGCACGAGCTGCAGCACCTGGCTGCGCCGCACCAGCACACGCAGCCGGGTGTGAGCCGTATCGGCGACCGACTGCACCGGCACGGCGCCCGTCTCGAGCTTGTCGACCATCGCGCCGGCCTCGACCGCGTCGTTGCCCACGAAGACGACGGGCAGGACGATGTCGGGCTCGAACGCGGCAGCCACGTGCTCGAAGAACAGCCAGTCCTCGACCGGGCCGTATCCCTGCACGCCGGCGTTGATCACCCGCCACGTGTGCGCGGGATCGGCCGCGTTCAGGCGCGCTTCCAGCCGCTCGCCGAACGTCTCGGCAAACGGCACCTGCACGGCCAGCACCAGCGAATCGCCCAGCAGGACGATGCGGCGCTCACCCGGCGCCTTCGGGCCAATCGGCTCGTCGTCCCTGACGCCCTGCGCGTTGATCGCGAGGTGCGTGCTGAACTCGACGGTCGTGTAGGTCGTCTCGGTACCGGGACGGAGCCGGTGACCGATGCGCGGATCCTGCATGAACAGCGCCTGGAAGGACGACGCGGCCTCGGACCCGCCGTAGGTCCGCAGGGCGGCTTCGAGGATGGCGAGTTCCACGGTGAAGATGAGGCCGAGCAGCAGGGCGGCACGCGCGAACGGCAGCCAGGAGCGGGGGCGGCGCGACATCGGCGGACATTCTATCCGGCCGCCGCGGGCGGGAGGGCGTGCGAGACCGTTGCGCTGCGGCGCCGGTGCGCCACGACAGCCACACGACGTTCGGTTCTACAATCGAGACGCGTGCGTGCCCTCCAGATCGACAACCCGCGCGAGCGGGCCCTGGTCCGGCTGGCCGACGCGCTGCTGACGCCGCTGTCGTGGCGGCCGCGCCGGCGCCGGCCCGTTCGGCGGCTCCTCCTGCTCCGGCTCGAGCGCATCGGCGATCTGCTCATGACGCTCGAGGCCATTGCCGACGTCCGCCGCGCGTGGCCCGAGGCGACGATCGACCTCGCCGTGGGCAGCTGGAACACGCCGCTCGCAGCGCTGGTGCCCGGCATCGGGACCGTCCACACCGTCGACGTGCCCTGGCTGTCGCGCGGCGAACAGCCGACGTCGTGGGGCGCGATCGTGCGTGCGGCGCGCGGCTGGCGGGCGCGGCAGTACGACATGGCCATCAATTTCGAGCCCGACATCCGCAGCAACCTGCTCGCCTGGCAGAGCGGCGCGCCGATGCGCGTCGGCTACGCGAGCGGTGGCGGCGGGGCGCTCCTGACGCACGTCGGCACCTACGATCCCGGGCAGCACGTGTCCGACAACGCTCGTCGACTCGTGGCGCTCGTGGCGCCATCCCCCTTGTCGGAAGCCGACGCCGCCCCCGCCGGCGACACGCGACGCCTGGTCCCGGCGCCGGCGGACGCGGCGCGGATCACGCAGATGATCGCGGGCCGTGCGCGGCCGCTCATCGGCGTCCACCCGAGCGGCGGCCGCGCGTCGAAGCAGTGGCATCTCGACAGGTTTGCCGCCGCGGCGCGTGCCGTGGCCGCCGCAACGGGCGGCACCGTCGTCCTCACGGGCGCCTCGTCCGACACGGAAATCGTCGACACCGTGCGCGGCCTGATCGGCGACGTGCCCGTCGTATCGACGGCGGGTCTGCTCAACCTGCCTGAGACCGCCGCGCTGGTCAGCCGGCTCGACGTGCTGATCACCGGCGACACGGGGCCGATGCACCTGGCCGCGGCGATGGGCGCACCGGTCGTGGCGCTGTTCGGCCCATCCGATCCCGTGCGGTACGGCCCGCGCGCACGCGCCGAGCGGATCCTGCGCGTCCAGCTGCCGTGCAGCCCGTGCGGCCAGGTGCGCCTGCCGCCCGAGCGGTGCCGCGGCCACGTGCCCGACTGCATGGATGGCATCACCGTCGACGTCGTCGTGCGCGCGGCACTCGATCTGCTCGGGTCGCGCGCCGCGCGTCAGGACGAAGCGGACGCGGCGTGCTGACCTCCATTACCGCGATCGGCGCGCAGGGCGCCCGTGTCGACCTGGACCCGGCGCGCCTGCTCTCACCCGAGGCGCAGGAGCACGTCCGTGTCGAGGCCAACGCGTGGATCAAGCGCCTGCGCCTCGTGCCGTTCGACGACGTGCCGATGCGCGATCGGTTCACGTTCCGCGGCGACTCGCTCTGGTGGTTCACCGAGATTTATCTGCACAAGATGCGTCGAATCGACGACGCGCTGGCGACGCTGGCGACGCTCGAGGCCGCCGTGGACGTGGCCGCGCCGGCGCAGCTGCGCGTGACGTGTGCGGGCCGCGCCAGTACCGAGGCTGCGCGCGCCTTTGCCCGGGCGCGGGGCCTTGCCGTCGACGTCGCGGACACGACGGCCGCTCCCGCGCGTGTGGACGCGGGGTGGCTCGTGGGCGCGTCGGCCTGGCTGTCCCGCCTCCGCCCATCGATGCGGCCCGCGGGCGCGCGGGCACGCCTCGCCGCGTTCGTGCACACGGCGTTCTGGCGCGAGACGGCCACCGGGGGCCGCGAGTCGTATATCGGCGACGTGCTCGCGGCGGTCCGGGCGCGCGTCGAACCCGACGACCTCCGCCTCGTGGGCCTGGGTCCCCGACGCACGTTCCGGACGCGACGCTGGTGGGATCCGGTGGTGCCGGGCGCGATGCCGCAGGCCACGCCGATCGAGCGGTACGCCCCGCGGGCCGCGCTGCGCGAATCGACGGCGCTCTGGCGCGATCGCGATCGGCTGGCCCGCGCGATCACGAGCGGGGAGGCCATCCGCGAGGCCGCCCGCGTCGGCGGCTGCGATCTGTGGCCGATCCTCTCGGCGGAACTGGCCGATGCGGCGCGCATCCAGTGGACCTGGTCGGCGCGTGCGATGGACGAGGCCCGCGCGGCCCTCCAGGCGATCGCCCCCGACGTCGCAATCACGTACGCCGAGGCCGGCGGCTGGGGGCGCGCGCTCGTGCTCGAGGCGCGGCGGCTCGGCATCCCGACCGTGGGCATCCAGCATGGCTTCATCTATAGGCACTGGCTGAACTACCGCCACGAAGCCGACGAGCTCGAACCGCACGGGACCGACGCCGGGTTCCCGCTGCCGACGCGGACGCTGCTCTTCGATCGCCACGCGCAGGCGACGCTCGAAACCACGGGCCACGTGCCCTCGGCGGCGCTGGCGGTGACGGGCAGTCCGCGGCTCGACGAATTCGTGGCGCGAATCGAGAGCGTCCGCGCGTCGCGGGACGCGATCCGCCGGGAACTGGGCCTCGCCGGCGGCGATCGCCTCCTGGTGCTCGCGGCGAAAGCCTCAGAGATCGGCCCGCACCTCGGCGCCCTGATGGCGGCCGTGCCGGAGCGGCCCGGCATCCGGCTCGTGATCAAGCCGCACCCGGCCGAATCGCGCGAGGCCTATCTCCCGTACGTGCCGCCGGGTGCGCCCGTCGACGTCCAGGCCCCGCACGCGGATCTCGGCCGGCTTCTCGCCGTGGCCGACGGGCTCGTGACCATGAACTCGACAGTGGCCATCGATGGGCTCGTGCTGGGCGTGCCGGCCCTGGTGATTGGCCTGCCCAGCAACCTCAGTCCGTTCGTCGAGGCTGGCGTCATGCTGGGGGCGACCGGCGACGACATCCCGGCGGCCCTCGGGACACTCCTGTATGATCGACAGGCTCGGCAGGCGCTCCTCGAGCGAGCCCGGGCGTTTGCCGCGGCCCACGGGATGCAGGCCGACGGCGGCGCCGCGCGGCGGGCCGCCGACCAGATTCTCGCGCTGACTGCCGGTCCCGGCGACCCGGCCTGACGCGCGCGGCCCGGCAGGGCCGGAGGATGTCGTTGATGAGAGTGCTGCTCACCGGGGGCGCCGGCTTCGTCGGGTCCCACCTCGCGGAACTGCTGCTCGACCGCGGCCACCAGGTGTCGGTCATCGACGATCTGTCGACGGGCGCGATGGACAACATCGCGCACCTCAAGGGACGTCCGGGCTTCGACTACGTCATCGATTCGGTGATGAACGAGCCGCTGATGGCCGAGCTGATCGACCGCGCCGACGTCGTCTATCACCTGGCGGCGGCCGTGGGCGTGAAGCTGATCGTCGAGGCGCCGGTCCGCACGATCGAGACGAACGTGCACGGGACCGAGGTCGTCCTCAAGCACGCCAGCAAGAAGGACAAGCTCGTCGTCATCTTCTCGACCTCCGAGGTCTACGGCAAGAGCACGGACGTCCCGTTCCGCGAGGATGCGGATCTGGTGACGGGGCCCACGTTCAAGCACCGGTGGGCGTATGCGTGCAGCAAGGCGATCGACGAGTTCCTCGCGCTGGCCTACCACCGCGAGCGGCACCTGCCGGTCATCGTCGTGCGGCTGTTCAACACGGTGGGGCCGCGGCAGACGGGCCGGTACGGCATGGTGATTCCGACGTTCGTCGGCCAGGCACTCGCCGGCCGTCCGATCACGGTCTACGGCGATGGCCAGCAGACGCGGTCGTTCACCTACGTCGGCGACGTGGTCGGCGCCCTGGCGCGGCTGATCGAGGCGCCCGGTGCCGTGGGCGAGGTGTTCAACGTCGGGAACACGGAAGAAATCTCGATCATGGCTCTGGCCGAGCGGATCAAGGCCATGACCGGCAGTGCGTCCGAGATCGTCCGCATCCCCTACGATCAGGCGTACGACCCCGGATTCGAGGACATGCCGCGTCGCGTGCCGGCGCTCGAAAAGATCCGCGCGTTGATCGGGTACGAGCCCACGGTGACGCTGGACGGCATCCTCGAACGGGTGATTGCCCACCAGCGCGCCGACGATCGGTGATAATCGATCCGTGAGCATGACGAGGCAGGCTCGCCGGGCGGCCGAACGGCTGCTGGCCGGCAACGCCAGGACCGTCCGGAAACTGATGCTGGCGACCGGGCGCGACCGCGCTCCCCGTCTGCCCGATATCGTCCAGATCGAGAGCACGAACCTCTGCAACGCCAAGTGCGTGTTCTGTCCGCGCGACGAGATGCACCGGCGCCAGGGCGTGATGAGCCTCGACCTGTTCCGCAAGGTCGTCGACGAGTGCGCCGACCTCGGGATCACGCACGTCCGCCTGCACAACTACGGCGAGGCGCTGCTCGACAAGCAGATCGTCGAGAAGGTGCGCTACGCGAAGACGCGCGGCATCCAGGAAGTCGGCATGATCAGCAACGGCTCGCTGCTGACCGAGGACCTGGCGCGGGGCCTGATCGAGGCCGGACTCGACGCAATCAACATCAGCGTGGACGCCTCGGGCAAAGAAGTCTTCGAGCGCACGCGTCTCCACCTCGACTACGACACGGTCATCGGGAACGTCCGCACGTTCGTGCGCCTGCGCGGCGAGGCGGGCAAGCGACGTCCGCGGCTGATTCTCTCGTTCGTGCGCCAGGACAACTCGGCCGACGAACAGCGGTTCATCGACGAGTGGCGCCAGGTCGCCGACAAGATCCACATCACGGACCTGCACAACTGGGCGGGCACGCTGCACGGCCGGTCGGACGTGCGCTATCCGTGCTACAGGCTGTGGCAGACGTTCACGGTCCTCTGGGACGGCCGGGTCTCGCTCTGCTGCGCGGACTTCGACGGCCGCAACGTGCTCGGCGACATGCGCACGTCGACGCTCGCCGAAATCTGGAACGGCCCGATCTACCGCGCCATGCGCCGGCAGCACCTCGAGAGCGGCGGCCCGGAAATCTGCCGGTCGTGCGATCTGCCGAAGAAGGACTCGCCGCTCTGGGTCCGGCGGCTGGTCTGATCGGTCCGTCCGGCGCGCCGAGGGCCGTCCGTGGCCCGGCCACAACCGTCGTAATGTCGTGACTGGCGGGCCGCACGGTCCAGGGGAGAGGCACACCATGCGCACGTTCGTCATCGGAGCGTTCCTCGCCCTGCTGGCTCCTGTCACGCAGGCCGCGGCCGGACAGTACGTCCCGGGCCGCGAACTCAGCCTCGCGTTCCACGAGGACGGCACCGTCGACCTGCTGGCGCGTAACGTGACGACGCGCGAGATCCTGGCCGAGTGGGCGCGCCAGTGCCAGTGTCACGTGGTCAACGCCGAGCAGCTGACGGGCGGCGCCATGATGCAGCCGGTGCAGTTCGCACGCGCGCAGCAGGCCGACGTGCTGCAGTCGCTGCTGCGATCGGCGGCCGGCTATGTGTTGACGCGGCAGCGCGCCGGCGCCCCCGGCGTGTCGCAGTACGAGACGATCTACATCCTCGCGACCAGCCACCCGGTGACCGGCGCCTACGTCCCGCCGCCTGCGCCCCCGCCAATGGGCATCCCGACGCCCGGCAATCCCGACGACGAACTGGCGCCGGTCACGCCGGCGGCATCGCCCCAGGCGCCAGCACCGCAGGCACCGGCCGACTCGTCGAACCCGTTCGGGTCGCGCAGCACGTCGCCGTTCGTGACCATCACGCCCGTCACATCGTCCCCGAACGTGCCCGGCGCGCCGGTCACGGCACCCCAGGCCCCCGACGTTCCGCCGGCCGGCCAGATCCCCCCCGCGCCCCCGCCGCCACGCCCCGGCACCGTCGTCCCGATCGTGCCGGTGCAATGACCCAGGGCAAGCCAAAAGTTTGCACTTCGGCCTTTCTCGCACTTCTGGCTTCTGGCTTCAAACTTCTGGCTTGCTGTTAAGATCCGCCGATGCACCCGCCGGCGTCGGTGTCACGCACCGGAGAGTACGCGGCCCGTGGCGACTATCATCGCGAACTCTCGGCCGACTGGGAGTTCTATCCGACCTACCTGGCCAAGCGCGAGCGGGTGCGCACGTTCCTGAACGGCGTCCCGGCGTCCACCCGCGTGCTCGACGCCGGCTGCGGCGAGGGCGTCATCGTCGAGGAATTCG
Organism: Acidobacteria bacterium SCN 69-37; assembly: GCA_001724025.1. Taxonomy (GTDB): domain Bacteria; phylum Acidobacteriota; class Vicinamibacteria; order Vicinamibacterales; family SCN-69-37; genus SCN-69-37. The sequence continues at coordinate 258,996 of MEDJ01000019.1, forward strand.
CCGGGCGACTGCAGATCGAGGGGATCGATCCGAACTACAGCTCGGCGCGCGTCCGCACGGGATCGCTCACCGCCCTCCCATACGACGCGGCCACGTTCGACAGGGCCCTGTGCCTCGACGTGCTCGAACACCTGTCGTTCGAGGACCAGCCGCGCGCGCTGGCCGAGCTCCATCGCGTGATCGTCCCGGGCGGCGAACTGCTGGTCACCGTGCCGAACCTGGCCCACCTGCAGTCGCGCGTGCACTTCCTGCTGACGGGGCGCCTGATCCGCACGGCCAACCCGCTGAAGCACCCCGGCGATCGGCCGCTGGCCGACTACGTGGACCTGGCGCGCCGCGCCGGCTTCACCGTGATCGAGCGATCCGGCATCTTCCCGACCGTGCCGGTGCTGACGCGCCTGATCCGGAAGCACCCGGCGAAGCTGCAGCCGCTGCACCGCGCACTCACGCGCCTGCTGCCCGTGCCGGGCTGGTGCTTCCTCGCGGTGCTGCGCCTGCGGAAATCCTGATCCTTGCGCGAACGGCTGAAGCACCTGACCACGGGCGTCGCGATCTACGGCGCGGGCGATGCGGCGATCCAGATCGTCAACGTCCTGCTCCTGGCCGTGTACGTCAAGGGCGGCTTCCTCACCAGCGTCGACTACGGCGCGCTCGCCGTGCTCGTCGCCATCGAAGCGTTCGCCAAGGTCGTCTCGCGGCTCGGCCTCGACGGCGCGTTCATGCGCTACTTCCACGAACGCGGCGACGACATCGCGCGCCTGTCCAGCACCATCGCCTGGTGCCTCGTCGTCGTCAACGCGATCGTGTTCGGCAGCGCGTGGCTGTTCGCCGACGCGATCGGCCGGCGGATCTTCGATCAGCAGGTCTACGTCACCGCGCTGCGACTGATGCTGCTCAACATGGGCCTGATGGCGCTGACGTTCATCCCGTTCCACGTCATGCGGCTGAAGCGCCAGGCCGCCACCTACAGCGCGTTCATGTTCGCGCGCAGCATCGGCACGCTCGTCCTGCGCATCGTGCTGGTCATCGGCCTGGGGCACGGCGTGGCCGGCATGTACGCGGCCGACGTCATCATGACGGTCGTGCTCGTGCCGTTGATGTGGCCGTGGTTCCGCCCGTACCTGCGGTTCACGTTCTCGCGCGCGGATCTGCGCACGGTGCTGCGCTTCGGGCTGCCGCGCGTGCCGCACGGCCTGGCGCAACAGGCGCTCGATGGCGGCAACAAGCTGCTGCTCGGCGCGTACGTGCCGCAGGCGCAGCTCGGCGTATACCAGAACGCCGTCACGCTCGGCACGGGCGTGAAGTTCTTCACGAGCGCGTTCGAGACCGCGTGGGCGCCCTTCTACTACGCGACCGCGTCCCAGCCCGACGCCCGCGAGACGTTCAGCCGCATGACGACCTATGCCCTGGCCATGCTGGTGCTGATCGTCGCCGGCACGACGGCCGTGGCGCACGACGCGATCCTCGTGATGCTGACGCCCGAGTACCTGGCCGCGGCCCCCGTGCTGCCGCTCGTGGCCATCGGGATGGCGTGCCAGGGTGTGTATCTGCTGACGTCGATCGGCCTGAACCTGACGAGCCGCACGGAGTTCTACCCGATCGCCACGATCACCGCGGCCGTCGTCGGACTCGGCGGCGGTGCGCTGTTGATGCCGCGCTTCGGCGTCACGGGCGCGGCAGTGGCGCTACTGCTGGCCTACGCCACGCAGGCCAGCGTCGCGTACGTGTTCGCGCAGCGGCTCTATCCGATCCGCTACGAACGCGCGCGCATCGTCCGCGTGATCGCCGCCGGCGTCATGGCCGCCCTGGCGGCGCGCATGGTGCCCGACATGCCGCCCCTCGCCGGCCTCGTCGTCCGCGGCCTGACGACGGTGGGGGTCTTCGTGGGGCTGCTCGGGCTGTCGGGATTTCTGCGCGCCAGCGAACGGGCGTTCGTGCGCGAGCAGTGGCAGCGACGCCGCCCGCGGGCGTCGGTGCCGCCAACGGAGGCGTCGCGTGGCCGGTAATTCGCGCAGACGCCAGGCGTACCTCCTGCTGGCTGTCCTGCTGACACTCGGCGCGGCACTCAGGCTGACAGGTCTCGGCTTCGGCCTGCCGGCCATCTACAACCCGGACGAACTCGCGATCATGAACCGCGCGATCGCCCTGGGGCAGAACGGGCTCAACCCGCAGAACTTCCTGTATCCGTCGCTCTACTTCTACGCCCTGTTCGCGTGCGAGGGCGTGCTGTTCGTCCTGGGCTGGCTCACCGGGCGCTTCGACTCGCTCGCGGCGTTCGAGCAGCTGTATTTCGTCGATCCGTCGGTCTTCTACCTGACGGGCCGCCTGCTCAGCGTTGCCTGCGGCGTGGCGACGATCTGGGCCACGTGGCGGCTGGGCACGCGGCTGTTCGGGCCGGTGGCGGGCCTGGCCGCCGCCGCGCTGCTCGCCGTGGCGCCGCTCGCCGTGCGCGACGCGCACTACGTCAAGCACGACGTGCCGGTGGCGCTGCTCATCGTGCTGACGCACCTGGCGCTCGCGCGCCGGCCGGCCGGACACTTCAACTCTCCGCCTCCGGCTTCGACCTTCTGGCTCAGGAGCCTGCGTTCTTCAGCAGGCTCCTGGTGGTGGCTGGCGAGCCTGTTCGCCGGGCTCTCGCTCTCGACGCACTACTACGCGGTCTTCGTGCTGGTGCCCGTGGTGATCGTCGTGTCCGCGCCGCTGGCACCGGGCGAGCCGTGGCGTCACAGACTGCGCCGCACCCTCGCCACGCTGACCGTGGCGGCCGCGGCCTTCATCGCCACCTCGCCATTTCTGCTCGTGGAGTTCGGCACCACGTACCGGGACGTGGTCGCGAACCGGGCGATCGTCGTCGATCGCGCAACCACGAGCGGTGGCGCGTTCGCATCGATCGCGTTCTACCTGCGGTGGCTGGCGTCCGACGCGGCAGGCAGCGTGGCGGCCGCGCTGGCCGTAGCCGGCTTCGTGGCCCTCGCGCGGGCCGGCTGGATGCGGGTGACGATCGCGCTGGCCTTCCCCGTCGTGTTCCTGCTGTTCATGGCCAACACCGTGCCGGCCAGCCGCTATCTCAATCCCGTGCTGCCCTTCGTCTCGCTCCTCGGTGGCGCGGCTGTGTCCTGGGTGGCGTCGGCCTCGCGCACGGGCCGGGTGGTCGCCGCTGTCGCGCTGGCCATCGCCGTGACGGAGGGCGCCATCGTCAGCGCGCACGGGAACGCGTTCTTCCGCCAGCCGGACACGCGCACCCTGGCCCGCGACTGGTTCGAGCAGCACGTGCCGTCCGGCGCGTCGGTGCTGGTCCAGCCGTACAGCGTGCCGCTGCGCCCCTCGCGCGAGGCGCTGGACGAGGCGCTCACCGCGCACCTGGGCGATCCGGCCAGGGCCTCGGTCAGGTTCCAGCGCCAGCGCGCGCTCCAGCCGTATCCCGAGCCGGCCTATCGGACGATCTATCTCGGCTCGGGCGGCATGGACGTGGACAAGATCTACCTCCAGCCCGACGCCGTCGACGACGAGCACGGGCTGGCGCCGATCAGGCGGCTGGGGATCACGCGGGTCATCATGAAACGGTACAATGTCGAGAATCCCGCGATGGCGGCCCTGATCCGGGCGCTGGAGCGGGACGGCACCCTGGAGGCCTCGTTCTCACCGTACAGGCCGGACATCGACGCGGCGCGGCGTCGTGACACGCCCCCGTTCGAACACAACACGGGCGTGCGCATCGATCGCGCGCTCGAACGCCCTGGCCCGATCATCGAGATCTGGAACATCGACTGATGCCTTTTTCTCCACGCCTCCGGGAAGCCGTGGCGCGCCGCGCGCGCGGCGTTCCCCTGCTCACCAGCCTGCTGGCGCGCGTCCGCCGGCAGCGGTACGAGCGGCGGATCGAGCAGTTCCTCACCGCAAAGGACGGCAAGGCGGGCCGGCTCCCGTCGGGCGTCGTCTACGAGGCGACGATGCGGTGCAACCTGCACTGCGAGTTCTGCTACGTCGGTACGCTGCTGAACATCGAGGGCGAGTGGCGCCAGGAACTGCCGATCGACGTCCTGCGCCGCGCCTTCCCCGATCAGGACGGCCTCCAGGTCAGCCTGACCGGCGGCGAGATCTTCATGCGGAAGGACATCCTCGACGTGATGGACGTCTTCCGTGAGAAGGGCTACGTCTGCGGCTACCTCACGACCAACGGGACGATCATCACCGAGGAGCGCGCGAGCGCGCTGGCCGAGTTGGCGAGCCAGGGCTTCCTGAAGCACATCAGCGTGTCGATCGACGGGCCGGGCGAGATGCATGATCGCGCCCGCGGTGTGAAAGGCACGTTCGAGCGCACGTCGGCCGGGCTCCGGCGCCTGCAGCAGGCCGCCAACGCGCGGCACGCGCCGCTGCGCGTCAGCGTGAACACCACGGTGGCGCACGAGACGCTCGATGCGCTGACCCAGATGGTGGACGTCGCGGCCGAACTCGGCGTCGACGCGATCGGCCTCAATCACCTGATGTTCAGCACGCCAGAAGAAGTCGAGGAGACCGTGCGCCTGATCGGCACGGGCGACGCGTCGATCATCTCGACGTACGTCACGACCGATCCCGGACTCGAGCCGGAACGAGTGCGGCGCCAGGTCAACGCCCTGATGGCCCGCTGCCGCGAACGCGGGATCCGGTTCGACATGCGCCCCAAGGTCAAGCCCGCCATCGTCGAGCCGTACTACACGCCGGGGACGAAGCTCGAGGGGCGCTGCCTCTATCCGTTCCTCTACGCGCGCGTGTCGTTCAGCGGCAAGGCGTACTTCTGCCCGTTCATCCGGGTGGAGGTGGGCGATCTGACGCAGCAGTCGCTCGAGGAGGTGTGGACGGGACAGCCGTACGTCGATCTCCGGCGCCGGCTGGTCGAGAATGGTATCTTTCCCGTCTGCCGGCGGTGCTGCAAGGTCGAACTGAGCCCGTCGCCGGCCGACCCGGCCGCGCCCGCCGAGGAGCCGCTGGCTGCGGCGATCGAAACGGCCTGACCTTCGTCTGACAATGCGCCTGATGCTCGGAGCCCGAATCCTCCTCGTCAATCCCCCGCTCGTGGGTGGCCTTGCGTTCACGCGCCAGGGCCGCTGCCAGGAGCGCGAGGAGGTGCTTGGCACGACCAAGCCGCCCTACACGCTGGCGCTGGCGGCCGCGCTGCTGCGCGATCGCGGTCATGACGTCCGGGCAACCGACATGACGGCCACGCTGCAGAGCGTCGGCGATCTCGTCCAGCGGCTCGACGCTGAGAGATTCCAGCCAACGCTGATCGTGTTTCCCAGCACGACGCCGACCCTGGCCGCCGATGTGGCGGCCATGGCCCAGCTCAAGGCCCGGTACGGGGCGCCGCTCATCTGCTTCGGGCCGCACGCCTCGACCGCGCCCGCCGAATCGATGGCCCGCGCCGCGGCTGTCGACGGCATGCTCGTGGGCGAGCCCGAGGATGCGCTGCTGCAACTGGCGGCGCTCGAGTCGATCGACCAGTTCGACCAGGTGCCGAGCCTGACCTATCGTCGCGGCCACGAGGTCGTCCCGCACCGCGCGCGCGGATCGTTTGCCGGGTTCCTCGACGCGCCCTACCCGGCGTGGGACCTCTTCGACCTGTCGGTCTACAAGCTGCCGCTCGTCAACCAGTCGTACGTGCTCGTCGAGACCTCGCGCGGCTGCCCCTACTCGTGCGACTTCTGTGTCGCGCCCATCCACCAGGGCCACAAGTTCCGCGAGCGCAGCGCGAAGTCGCTCGTCGACGAGATCGAGCGCGGCTATCGCGAATTCGGCCTGACGTTCTTCTATCTCTGGGGCGATACGGTCACGCTGAACGTGAAGAGCTTCAGCGCGTTCTGCGAAGAGCTCATCGCGCGCAACCTGCCGATCCAGTGGTTCGGCAATGCCCGCGCCGACAACCTGACCGATCCCGAATTCGTGAAGCGGCTGCGTCGCGCCGGCTGCTGGATGCTGGCGCTCGGCATCGAGACGGAGTCCGAGGAAACCCGCAAGGACATGGCCAAGCGCCTCGAGGGCCAGAAGATCCGCGCGGCCGTGGCCAACATGCGGACGGCCGGCATCCGCTCGTTCGGCTTCTTCATTCTCGGCTACCCGGGCGACACGGTCGAGTCGCTCGAGCGGACGATCGACTACGCGATCGATCTCGATCCCGATTTCGCGAACTTCTACCCGGCCGTGCCCTATCCCGGCACCGAGCTCTACGCCAAGGCAAAGCGTGACGGGCTGCTCGCCAGCGAGGACTGGAACCGGATGGAGTACTCCTACTACCTGCTCTCGGGCAACGGGCTCGATGCGCGGGTGGTGATGTCGGCCATCAACAGGGCCAAGCGCCGCTTCTATCTGCGGCCCGGCTACCTGACGCGTCACGCCGGCGATGTCGTGAAGCTGGCGACGACGAAGTGGAGCGTGGCGTGGGACGTGGCCTCGCGCGTGCTGTTCGGCGCCCCTGTCACTGACGGTGCGCCTGCCGACACGGTCCACGCGGCCGCCACCAACGCCTCGTCACAGCCGCGTCACCCCGAACGAGTAGCCTGAGGGCGGCGCGGCTCTTCGGAGCCCCGAGGCTTCAGCCTCGGGGGACGCCCCCTGGGGCTAAAGCCCCAGGGCTCCGACTGCAGACGGCCGAAGGCCGCGGGCGGCGGGCGTCACAGCATCCCGGCCGTGCACCCGCCCTGACAGAGAGGACCCCATGCACGTGTACATGCGAACGGTTGCCGTGGCTGCAGTCCTGGCCTGGCTCGTCCTTCCGGCCCCGATCGCCCGCGCCTGGGGCCTCGACGTGCACCGGCGCCTCACCGAACGGGCGCTCGACGGCCTGCCCGTCGAGATCCGCGCCTTCTTCAACGAACAGCGCGCGTTCATGATCGAGCGGTCCGTCGACCCGGATCTCTGGCGCATCGCGGACCTGCGCGGCCGGCTCGGTGAGGAGCCGCCAAACCACTTTCTCGATATCGACGACCTCGGCGAACCGCCACCGTTCACCAACGTCCCGCGCGAGTGGGATGCGTTCGTGGCGCGGTACGGCGAGAAGGAGGCCAACATCGCGGGCCGCCTGCCGTGGCGCACCGAGGAGATCTACGACAAGCTCGTCGTGGCGGTCCGCGAGGCCGCAGAGGGACGACAGTACGGCGCGTCGAACGCGCGCTATCTGGCCGCCCTGCTGGCGCACTATGTCGAGGACGGCCACGTGCCGTTCCACGCCGTGCGCAATTACGACGGTCAGCTCACCGGGCAGCGCGGTCTGCACGCGCGCTTCGAGACAGCCCTGATTCTCGACCACTGGGGATCGTTCGCGCTGCGGCCCGTGGTCATCTCGCCGATCGAGGACATCCGGGCATTCATGTTCGACGTCCTCGTCGAAAGCGCGCGCCTGACACCTGCCGTGCTCGACGCTGACCGTGAGGCCGCGGGGCCGGACAAGGTGTACGGCGCGGCCTACAGCGAGCGCTTCCGCGCCGGCGCCGGCGCCATCGCCGAGCAGCGTGTGAACGACGCGATCGACGCGGTGGCCAGCGCCATCACCGCCGCGTGGCGCGAAGCGGGCAGTCCGAAACTGCGATAGAGACTCAGGTACGACTGGTACGACAGGCGACTGGTTGGCCGGGGGACCTTCCAGACCGGCCTTCAATTTTCCAGGGACTCGCGCGGGCGACGTCACCGCTGTGGCCGTCACCCCACCACGTCGGGGTCACCGCTTCGACGCCGGCAGCGGCGCTTCGTTCATCTCGAATATCAAGGGGGCACTCGCGCCTTCGCGCTTGCCGACGCCCCCGGCGCGGCGTGAAGATCATCGGGTCGAGAGTGGAGGAGCCCCGTGTGCAAGACGATCACGCAGAAGGTGAGATTCCGGGCGGCGCCGTCCGCCGTCTACGATCTGCTCGTGTCGGCCACCGACGAGATCGGCCGCCGCTTCCGCATGGGTGAAGGATCGGGCATTGTCGTGGACCTGGCGCCGGCGACGCGCGTGGTTCGAGCGTGGCGCGAGGCGGACTATCCCGAGGGCGTGTTCTCGATGGCCGCATTCACCCTGCGACCGACCGAGACCGGGGCGGAACTGACGCTCACGCACCGCGGCGTGCCGAAGGCACTCATCCCGCGCACCGAAGAACGGTGGCGGCGCGACTACTGGGAGCCGATGAAACGGACGCTCACCGCCGCAGCTTCCGGCTGAACTCGCGCACCCACGCGGCGAACTGGTCCTCCGAAATACCGTCTGCGGCCAGTGCAACGATCTCCGCGACAACCTCAGCGTCACTCGCGGTGAGATCGTAGCCGTTCACACCGAGGAATGTCGCCGTCGCCAGGAAGCCGACTCGCTTGTTGCCATCCCTGTACGGATGGTTCCTGACGAGACCGAAACCATACGCTGCGGCCAGCGTCGGAACATCAACGTCGCTGGCGTAATGCCATTTCTGTTGCGGCCTCGCCAACGAGGACTCCAGAACGTTCTCGTCGCGAACGCCTGGCAGACCGCCATGTTCTCGAAGCTGGTCGTTGTGGATGGCATCGACGACGACACGACTGAGCCACTTCGGCTCGCGTCGGCGTACGGCCACCATCTATTTCGCGAGCTCGCGCAACGCCGCGCGGTATTTCTTGGCGGCCTTGGCGGCCACCGTCAACGCTCGCTCGGCGTCCGGGTCGTACGGCGTCAGGAGAATCCCTCGCTCGGTTTCGACGGCGAAGACGCGATCGCCAGCCTCGAGACGCAGCCGATCGACCATGTCCTTGGGAAGCGTGGCACTCACGGAGCCCCCAGCCTGCCGAAGCGTCAGTTCCCGATTCATGACGCTGAGAGTAGCACAATAGTGCTACTCGCCGGGCGCGGCCGTTCCGCGGCCTTCGCCTCCAGCCTCCTGCCCTCCTTCCCGCCTGCAGCCTCCCCGCCTCCCTACGCCCCGTGTTCCGCGATCCGCTCCACTGCGCGCGTGGTCAGTTGCTGGTAGGTCGTGGGCCGGCGGCGATCGCGGTTGGACAGACGATGCAGGTAGAGGTCCTTCAACTGGACGAGGTACCCGGACGCTTCGCGCAGGCTCATCTTGCTCTCGCCCAGTTCGCGGTCGTCGAAGCGGTACGGAATCTCGACGAGCCGGCCCGGACGGCCGCGCACGATGAGCTCGATGCAGATCTTGAAGCCGCCCGCCTTGATCAGCACGCCCTGCGCGATGTCGCGCCTGATCAGGAAGAAGCCCGACGCGGCATCGCGGATCGGAGACAGGCCCCTGGCGAGCAGGCACCCGATGCGCGAGAGGAGCCGCCGCTTGAACGGCCAGTTCGGGGTGCTGCCGCCCGGGATGTAGCGGCTGGCGACGAGCACGTCGGCGTCGGTCGCGTGGAACACCTTGATCATCTTCGGCACGAGCGCGGGCGGATGGCTGAAGTCGGCGTCCATGACGCCCACCGTGTCGGCGATCGCCACGTTGAAGCCGGCCACCACGGCCGTGCCGAGTCCGAGCTTGCCGGACCTGTGCACCACCTGCATCGTCCGCGTCGTCGCGAGTTCGTCGGCCAGCACGCCCGTCCCGTCCGGCGAGTTGTCGTCGACGATGATCAGCTCGAGCGCGAGACCGGCGGATGCCGCCGCGGCAAACAGGGCGTCGGTCAGCTCGGTCAACCGATCGCGCTCGTTGTAGGTGGGCACGATCAGGCTCAGGTCGGGCCGCCGGGAGCGAGTCACCGCAGCACTATAAATCAACCCTCCGCGGCGCCAGGCCGCCGGCAGACCGGTACGACTCTGCTACAGTGAGCCGACCTCCGGGACATCGACGGGCGCGCGGTCCGTCACGTCGGCACGGAGCAGCCCGCGGCCTGCCGTGAACGCCCGATCCTCTGCTGTCGCCGTCCTCCTCATCCTGGCCGTTGCGGCCCTCGTCCGCGGCGCGTGGCTGACCGCCGATCCGCCGGTCCGGCGCGCGGTCGGCATCGTGTGGCACGACGAGGGCGCGTGGGTCCACAACGCGCGCAACCAGGCGCTCTGGGGCACCTGGCGGACGGACGCGTGGAACCCGGTCTTCGTCGCCCCGGTGTTCACCGCACTCGAATACGCGTCGTTCGAAGCGTTCGGCGTGGGCACGTGGCAGGCGCGCGTGGTGCCGGCGGTCTCGGGATTCGTCGCGGTGATCGCCCTGATGATCGGGCTGCACGTGCTCGCCGGCCAGCGCGCCGCGCTCGTCGGCGGCCTGCTGCTGGCCACCAACTACGGCTTCGTGATGTGGAACCGCGCCGCGCTCATGGAATCGACGATGGCCGCGGGTCTGGCCATCGCATGGATGGCGTGGACGCTCGCCGAACGCCGGGCGGCCTGGGCGCTCGTCGCCGGCCTCGCCGCTGTTGCCGCGTTCTTCACCAAGGCTGCCGCGGCCTTCTTCGTCGCGGCGCTTGCGATCGACATCGCGATCGTCCTGTGGACCTGGTGGCGGCGCGACGCACGTGGCGTCCCCCTCCCCGAGGCTGAAGCCCCGGGGCTCCGGCCACCGCAAATGGAGCCCCGGGGCTTCAGCCCCGGGGAGACCCGCGACCTGCCGCGTGCGGCCCTTTGGGCCATGGCCGGCCTGATCGTCGGCGCGGCGATCGTCGCCGCCGGCTTCGTCCTGCCGCACTGGACGGACTACCAGTTCTACAACTGGCAGATGAGCGTCACGCGCAAGCCGTCCTACGCGCCGGGCGCCTTCCTCGATCGCGCCACCTGGCTGCCGCTCGTGCAGGGCCTGTTCAGCCGCATGCCCGTCGAATTGATCGGCGGCCTGGCCGGCCTGATCGTCCTCGTGGCCGGCTGGCGCACGGCGCGCCCGGGCGAACGGCTGCTCGTGACGTGGGTGCTCATCGGCCTGGCCGAACTCGTCGTCCACGACTCGGGGAACGAGCGACGCTACGTGATGTTCATCCCCGCGATCATCGCGCTGGCCTCGCTGCTGTTCACGCGATCGGGCGGCCTGATCGCGGCGGCGCGCCATCGATCGCGGCTGACCTCGCTGGCCGTGCTCGCCCTGCTCGTCCCTGTCGCCTACGTGGCGATCGGGAGCCTGCTGCGGCCGCTGCTACTCGATCAGATCGAGGGCGGCGTGTTCCGCACCGCCGTCCGGCTCTCGGCCGCCGGGGCCCTGCTGCTGACGACCCTGGCCGCCTGGCGCGGCTCGCGCCTGCTCGATCGCGCCAGCCGTCGTCCCATTCCGGTGGGAATCGTCTCGGTGGCGGTGGCGGGAGCGGTGGCCTGGAACGTCGTGCAGTGGACCGACTGGGCACGGACGCGCAGCACGCTGAACCACGACGCATCGGTGGCCCTCGGCCGGCTGCTGCCCGCCGGCACACTCGTCCAGGGCAAGCTCGCCAACGGCCTGGCGCTCGAGAACCGCATCCGGCCGATCTTCGTGGGCAACGCGTTCGGCAACTGGGCCGACAGGCTCCACCGCGACGATGCGCGCTATATACTGACCTACGATTTGCCCCGTCTCGGCTACGAGAGTTCCGATGGATCGGGGCTGATCGAGGGCATCCTCGACCGATATCCCGGGTGGCGCGTGGTGGCCACCTTTCCTGTTGACGAGACGCGCCTGGAAGACCGCGCGGCGCTCGTCGACAAGTTCCCCGACAGCAGTCCGGCGCATGCGCGAGATTAGACCCGACCTCATCAAGGCGCACGCCGACACCCGCTTCCGTTCCGAGTACGACTACGCGCTGTTCGAGTACTACCGCAGCGCGAAGGTGCTCGCGTTCCTCGAACGGGCGGGCGTGGACGTGTCGGGCCGGATCCTCGACGCCGGCTGCGGCGGCGGCGGCATGCCGCTCTCGCTCGCCGAACACGCCTCGCTCGTCGTGGGGATCGATCCGATCGATCGCTTCGGTCAGGCGGGCGTCACGCTCGGCCGCGAACGCGGACTGTCGAACCTGCAGTTCGCGCAGGCCGACGGCATGGCGCTGCCCTTCACCAGCGGCTGTTTCGATCTGGTGCTGTCGCACGCGGTGATCGAGCACGTGGCCGACGCGCCGCTCTACCTGCGCGAGTGCCGCCGCGTCATGGCCGCCGGCGGGCGGATGTACCTGTCGACCGCGCCGTACCTGTCGTTTGCCGGTGCGCACCTGCCGCGGCTGAAGGTTCCCGTCCCGCTGCACCTGATTGCCGGCCGCGCGGTGGCGTTCCGGACGTTCCAGATCCTGGCGCGACACGCGCCGTGGACGCTGAAGGAGCCGGCGCACGAGAATTCGTTCATCCGCGACGCGCGGCGCGGCATCGACAAGTTCGACGACCTGCTCGAGAAGGTGCGGGTGACGCGGCTGCGCGCGCAGATCGCCGCCGCCCATCTCCGCGTGGTGCGGGAGGAACTGCACGTGACGTCGACCGTCCGGAAGCTGCCGGGGCCGCTCGCCCGCTGGATCCGCGATAATCCGCTCACGCAGGACGTCCTGATCAGTAATATCGAGTACGTACTCGCGGCGGCCTGAGCCGTCGCTCCACGACATGCGAGGAGACCCCAGCGGCGCCATGGCCGAGATCGATCGTTACCGTTCCGACGACCGTCGTCAGGTCGAGGCGCTGTACCGGCGCGTGTTCGGGCCCGATGCGGCCGACGCGAACCGCCTGCGGTGGGACTGGCAATATCGCCGGAACCCCAACATGGCCGCCGAAGGGCCCTTGATCTGGCTGGCCCGCGAGGGAGCCACCATCATCGGGCAATACGCGACGATGCCGGTCCGCGTGTCGATCGACGGGCAGGACATCGACGGGTCGTGGGGCATGGACGTGATGGTGGCGCCCGAGCGCCAGCGCCAGGGCCTCGGCGACATGCTCTTCCGGACGTGGGATCGCCACACCGGGGCGTCGCTCGGCCTGGGCCTGTCCGAGTCGTCGCACCGCCTGTTCCAGAAGCTGCGCTGGCCGGAAGTGGGACCGGTCCCCTGTCTCGTCAAGCCGCTCAGCCGCCGGGCCCTGCGCCGGCCGAGCTGGCCGGTACCGATCAACCGCTTCGTCAGCTACGTCACGCTGCCGTGGATCCGCCTGGTCTCGCGTCCGCGCCCGCTCCAGGGCGAGGTGCGGATGATCCGGCACTTCGACGACGGGTTCACGCGCCTCTGGGAGCGCGTGGGTGGCGCCTTCCGCTTCGCCGTGCGCCGCGACGCGGCGTACCTCAACTGGAAGTACATCCAGGCCCCGCACGTGCGCTACAGCGTGGCCGCGCTCATCCGCGACAACGATCCGGCCGGCTACGCCGTGTACCGGCACGTGCAGGAGCCGAGGGGCCGCGTGACGCTGCTCGTCGACTTCCTCACGGCGCCCGACGACACGGCCGGCTTCCTGACGCTGCTGCGCTGGGTCGACCGCGAGGCGCGCGCCTCCGATTCGGACAAGATCCGCACGTTCGCCACGCACGAGACGTTCCGGAAACTGCTGCGCAAGTCCGGCTACTACAGCGTCAAGTCGTCGATGGATTTCGTGGCCAAGATCAACGCGGTGTCCGTCTCGCCGGAGTACTACAAGTCGACGGACGGCTGGCACGTCACGCTCGGCGATTCCGATCAGGATCGATGACCTCCGCGCGCGGCCCGGCGCTGCTCGTCGCCATCGATACCGAGGGCGACAACCAGTGGAGCGCCGAGGCGCGCCGGCACCAGACGTTCGAGAACACGCGCGCGCTCGACCGGCTGCACGACGTCTTCGCCGGGCACGGCGTGCGTCCCACCTACGTCGTGACGTATCCCGTGGCGCGCGACGCGGCATCGGCCGCCATGCTGCGCACGCTGCTCGCGCGTGGCGACTGCGAGATCGGCGCGCACCATCACGCCTGGGAGACCCCGCCGTTCACGGCTGACGACGTCGATCGCCACCCGTACGCGCTCGCGCTGCCCGACGCGCAGTTCGACGCACAGCTCGCGGCCCTGACCGACGCGATTGCCGACGCCGTCGGCACGCGTCCCGTGTCGTACCGCTCGGGCCGGTTCGGCTTCTCCGCGCGGCACGTGTCGTCACTCGAGCAGCACGGGTACCGCATCGACTCGAGCGTCACGCCGCTCTTCTACGAGGCGCACAAGGGCGGACCGGACTTCGTCGACGCGCCGCTCACGCCGTACTACCTGGCCTACGATTCCGCCACGCAGCCGGGCACGAGCTCGGTGCTCGAACTGCCCGTGTCCGCGGCGCTCAATCGACGGGTACCGCGCTGGCTCGAACTGGCCTACGGCCGCGCGCCCTGGCCGTATCAGACCAGGCGCGCGCTGCGCCTGGCTCGTCTCGCGACGGTCCACTGGCTGCGCCCGTCCTACACGTCCGCCGCCGACATGATCGCGCTGGCCGATCGGCTCACACGTCGCGGAATCCCGATCCTCAACCTGCTCTTCCACTCGAGTGAGGCCATCGTCGGCGGCAGCCCGTACAACAGGACCGCGGCCGAACTCGACGCGTTCTTCGATCGCCTGAGCCGGCTGCTGCGTCACGCCACGACCACGCTCGGCGCCGAGCCGATGACGTTTGCCGAGTACGCGGTGCGCGCCACCGGTGCAGGCGCGGCGGAGTGATCGCGTCACACGCCATGCGCATCTGTCACGTGTCGCCGCACCTGCCGCCCGATCAGGCGGCCAACGCCCTGCTGCCTGCCCATCTCGGTCGCTGGGCGCACGAGGCCGGGCACACGGTGACGTTCGTGACGCAGGGCAAGGCGCGAACCGGCGCGCCGGGCGCCCCCTCCGCGGCGGGAGCCGGCCTGCCCGGTCTCGTGCGCGAGACACGGCCGCGCACGTCGTCTTCGTTCCAGCGCTGGCTGCGCATCGACACGATCCGCCGGTCGCAATCGATTGCCGCCGCGCTCGACGAGGTGGGGCACGATGCCGATCTGGTGCACCTCCACAGCAACGGCCTGATCGTCGAGGTCGCCTCCGCGTGGGCTCACCGGCGTGGCAAGTCGGTCGTGTTGACGCTCTACGGCACCGAAATCTGGCATTACCGGCGACGCTGGCCGGTCGATCCGTTCACGCGCGCCTACACCCGGGCGCACGCCGTGACGTTCTACAGCCAGAAGCTGCTCGACCGCGCCCGCGAACTCGGCCTCGACCGTCCGGGCCTGTCGACGATCTACCCGCCCGTCGCTGCCGCCTTCGGCGCCGCCGACGACGACACGCGGGCGAGGCTGCGGGCCGAGCTCGGCATCGCCGAGCCGCGGGTGATCCTCAACGTCAAGCGCCTGCACCCGCTGGCGGGCCAGCGGCACCTGATCGATGCGTTCGTCGCCATCGCGCGGAGCCGCGGCGACGTGCGGCTGGTGATCTGTGGCACCGGCGAACTGCGGGCCGAGCTCGAGGCCAGGGCGGCGGCTGCGGGCGTGGCCGCACGGGTGACGTTCACGGGCCTCGTGCCGAACCACGTCGTGGCGCAGTATGCGGCGGTGGCGGACGTCTTCGCCCTGCCGTCTGAACTCGAGGCGTTGCCCACGGTTGCCGTCGAGGCGCTGGCCGCCGGCACGCCCGTCGTCTCCACCGACCACCCGGGCGGGGTCGAACTGCACGCGCTCTTCGGCGATGACGTGCAGGTGGTGCCGCGCGGAGATGTGACGGGACTTGCGCGTCTGTTGGCGACGGCTGTCGCCGAGCCGCGCCGGACGCATCCACAGACAGCGGCCCTGGTGACGGCCCGCTTCGGTCCCGCGGCCGTGCGGGACGCGTATCTCGTGATCTACGAGGCTGTCCTGGCGCGACGCCGGTAGCCAACCACCGGTTGCCGGCCGCCCTCCTCACAGAACGCTCCTCGGAGCCCCGGGGCTTCAGCCCCGGGGGATCTCCCTGGGTCTGAAGACCCAGGGCTCCGAAGATCGGCGACCGGCCACCGGCTGCCCTCCTCCCGGAACGCCCTTCGGAGCCCCGGGGCTTCAGCCCCGGGGGGACCTCCCTGGGTCTGAAGACCCAGGGCTCCGAAGATCGGCGATCGGCCACCGGCCACCCTCCTCTCGGAGCGCCCGTCGGATCCCCGGGGCTTCAGCCCCGGGGGATCTCCCTGGGTCTGAAGACCCAGGGTTCCATCCCGCCGCCCGCCGCCCGCAGTATCCTGTCCTCATGCCCACACTGCTCGAACAGGTCACGCACGACATCGCCGATGCCATGAAGCGGAAGGACCAGGCGGCGCTGGGACCGCTCCGTATGCTGAAGGCAGCGCTCATGAACCGCGAGGTCGAGAAAAAGAAGGCGCTCGACGAGGCGGAGTCGATCCAGGTGGTCAACTCGCTCGTCAAGCAGCGGCGTGACGCGGCCGAGCAGTTCCGGGCCGGCGGTCGCCCTGAACTGGCCGACAGGGAGCAGGCCGAAATCGTCTTCCTCCAGCGCTACCTGCCGCCTGCCGCCGACGAGGCCACCATCGCGTCCGCGATCGACGCTGCCATCGCCGAAACCGGGGCCGCCGGGCCGAAGGACATGGGCAAGGTGATGAAGGCCGTCACGGCCAGACTGGCAGGCCTCTCGGTCGACGGCCGGGCGGTCAGCGACGCGGTGAAGAAAAAACTCGCGGGCTGACGAGGCCGGCCAAACCATTTCGGGCGACCGGCGTCTAACGCTAGTGAAGGCACGAAAGCCTCTCATCCATCCTCCGGGCAGGGGCCTCAATCGCAGGGGTTGAGGCCCCTACTTTTTTCCAGTACGCTCGCACGGCCCGCCCGGGCAGGACGCCCGCGCCGGTGTCCGGCTGTTTCCACGCACCCATGCGCGCCCCCGGCTTTCCCCCAGCACACGCCCGATGAGCGGCGGCCGACTCGCGCGGTCAGCCGGCCTGGTCGGCGTGGCGACGCTGACCAGTCGCCTGCTCGGCCTCATCCGGGACGTCGTCCAGAGCGCCTATTTCGGCACGGGGACCGCGGCTGATGCGTTTGGCGTGGCCACGCGCCTGCCGACGCTCCTGCGCGACCTCTTTGCCGAGGGCGCGATGAGTGCCGCGTTCGTCCCGACGTTCACGCGCCACCTCGAACGCCAGGGGCGCGACTCGGCCTTCCGCCTCGCCGCGCAGGTCATCAACGGCCTGCTGGTGATCACGGGCGTGCTGGTCGTACTCGGCATCCTCCTGGCCGGGCCGCTGGTCGCCTACTACGCCCCGGGATTCGAGGACGCCAAGCGCGATCTCACGGTCCTGCTGACGCAGATCAACATGCCGTTCCTCACGCTCATCGCGCTGGCCGCGGCGTTGATGGGCATGTTGAACGGCCTGCGCCGGTTCTTCGTGCCGGCCATGTCGCCGGCCCTGCTCAACGTCTGCTTCATCGCCTGCACGGCCATCCTCACGCCGCTCTTCACGACGATGGGGATCGAGCCGGCCCTGGCGCTGTCGATCGGCATGCTGACGGGCGGTGTCGCGCAGATCCTGGTGCAGGTACCGACGCTCTGGCGGCTCGGCTACCGGCACCAGTGGGTGCTCGACGCGAAGGATCCGGGCGTGCGCGAGGTGCTGCTGCTCATGGGCCCGGGCACGATTGGCGTGGCGGCCGCGCAGGTGAACCTGTTCGTCAACACGGTCCTGGCCACCGGGCACGACGGGGCGGTGTCGGCGCTCCAGTACGCGTTCCGGATGATCTACATGCCGATCGGCATCATCGGCGTCTCGATTGCGACGGCGGCGGTGCCGCAGATCGCGCGCCGCGCGGCCGACCTCGACTACGACGGCATGCGCACGACGCTCTCGTGGGGCATCCGGCTGATGCTCATGCTGAGTGTGCCCGCCACTGTCGGACTGATGGTGCTGTCGACCCCGATCATCGAGCTCATCTTCGAACGGGGCCAGTTCACGCTCGACTCGACGCGCCTGGTTGCCGAAGCCCTCCTGTTCTACGCGCCCGGCATCGTCGGCTACTCGGTGGTGAAGATCGCGTCGCCGTGCTTCTACGCGCTGCAGGATGCGCGGACGCCGATCCGCATCAGCCTGATCACGATTACCGCGAACCTGGTGCTCAACCTCGTGCTCGATGCGTGGATGGGCTTCACGGGCCTGGCGCTCGGCACCGCGATTGCCGCGAACCTGAATGCCGGCCTGCTGCTCGTGGCGCTGTCGCGCCGAATCGGCGGTGTCGACGGGCGGCGGCTGGGTCTGTCGCTGGCGAAGATCGGCCTCGCATCGCTGCTGATGGGCCTGGCCGCGTGGAGCGGCGAACGCTGGCTGCGCGATCTCCTGCCGGGCGACGGCCTCGTCGTGCGCGGCGTGCGGGTGTTCACGGCGATTGGCGGCAGCGTCGGGGTGCTCGCCGCGGCGGCGTGGATCCTGCGCCTCGAGGAATTCAACCAGGCCCTCGGCCGGATCCGCGCGAAGATCGGTCGTTAGGGCCCGTCAGGAAATCCCTCACGCCTTTGGGGCGTCGAGACGCCCGGCTGGCCAGGCGCGACGACCGAGAATACCCGGCGTATTTGAGGGAGGAGCAACGCCGCCAGGCGGGATGGATCGGCGGCCCAACGCGTCAGGGATTTCCTGGCGGGCCCTTGGTCCCGGCGTCCTTGCTAGGATGGGCGCGTGCGCCCGTTCCCCTCCACGTCCGGTGTCTCGTTCGGTCCCGGGCCCATCACCCCGGCCGTCAAGCTGATCATCATCGCGAACCTCGTGCTGTTCGTGCTGACGCTCGTCGCGCCGGGCACCGTGATCGGCCTGCTCGGCCTGAACCCGTCGCTGCTGGTCGAGCACGCGCAGGTCTGGCGGCTGGTGACGTACCTGTTCGTGCACTCGGCCGCGTCGCTGGGCCACATCCTGTTCAACATGCTCGCGGTCTGGATGTTCGGTGTCGAGCTCGAACGCCGCTGGGGCACGCCCTTCTTCCTGAAGTACTACTTCGTCTGCGGTGTGGGCGCCGGTGTCTGCACGGTGCTCGCGTCACTGCTGCCCTTCCAGATCACGGCGCCGCTCTACACCACGACGACGATCGGCGCATCGGGGGCGGTCTACGGCCTGCTGATGGCCTGGGCGCTGATCTTCCCGCACCGCGAAATTCTGTTCATGTTCATCTTCCCGCTGAAGGCGCGGGTGTTCGTGCTGATCGTCGGCGCCATCGCGTTCCTGTCGGCGCTGACGGCCAGCGGCGGACCTGTGGCGAGCCTCGCGCACCTGGGCGGTCTGCTCGCGGGCTGGCTCTACCTCCAGGGCCCGCGCGGCTTCGTGCTCGAACTGCGCCGCCAGGTCGCCCGTCGCCGCATGGAACGGCTGCGCCGCCGCTTCAACGTCCACAAGGGCGGCAAGGACTATTGGGGAGGAGATGGGCGGGTGCACTGACGTGGAAGTCAGAAGTGAGAAGTTCGAAGTAAGAAGTGCGGAAAACTCTGAATTTCGAAGTTCGAACTTCGAAGTTCAAACTTGCCCGCCTTCTTACTTCGAACTTCTCACTTCTGACTTCATCACGGTCGTCATGTTCAGCACGAACGCATCGTCGAGCACTTCGGCCTGGTGCGGGGTGCCGGCCGGGACGACGAGGAGGTCACCTTCGCGGAGCGTGGCGTCATCGGTGGGCGTGACGACGCGGATGACACCTTGGAGGACGTAGAGCAGAATTTCGCCATCGTGTGCATGGACGGGCACCTTCGTGCCCTTCTTGAAATACGCCTGGGTGAGCTGCAGGTCCTCGCCTCCCAGCGTTTTCCTGGCGACCATGTCGGTCACCTTGTCGAGCGGGACGTCGTCCCAGCGATGGCGGACAATCCGTGGGGTCATTGTGAAGTGTCGAGGAGTATAATCTGGCGGTTGCAGGGGCGTCAGAGAGGACCGGAGGGGTTGTTGCCGGATGAAGACCAGTACGCTGTCACGACGAGCCGCCACCCCGGGATCTCCGGCCGCCGATCTGGCCACCATCGCTCCTGACGTCCTGACGCGCGACGATCTGGTCCGGATCTATCGTCTGATGCTGCTGTCGCGGCGCATCGACGACAAAGAGATCCAGCTCAAGAACCAGAGTCAGCTGTTCTTCCAGATCAGCGGCGCGGGCCACGAGGCGATCCTCGTGGCCGCGGGCCTGGTGCTGCGCGCGGGCCACGACTGGTTCTATCCCTACTATCGCGATCGCGCCCTGTGCCTGACGCTGGGCATGACGCCGCGCGAGATGTTCCTCGCCGGTGTCGGTTCGTCGGACGATCCGACGAGCGGCGGCCGGCAGATGCCGTCGCACTGGGGCGATCCGGCACGACACATCGTGTCGCAGTCGAGCGCCACGGGGACGCAGTGCCTGCACGCGGTCGGCTGTGCCGAAGCCGGCCTGCTCTACGAGCGGCTGACGGACATCCCGGATCGACACGCGCGGTTCCGCGCCGACGAGGTCGTCTACGTGTCGGTCGGCGACGGTGCGACGAGCGAGGGCGAGTTCTGGGAATCGCTCAACGTCTCGTGCCTGCGCCGCCTGCCGGTGCTCTTCGTCGTCGAGGACAACGGCTTCGCGATCTCGACGCCCGTCGAGGTCCAGACCTCCGGCGGCAGCATCTCGCGGCTGGTCGAGTCGTTCCCGGATCTGAAGATCATCCGCTGCGATGGCACCGATGTGATTGCCAGCCATCGAGCCATGTCGGACGCCGCGGCCTGGTGCCGCGCGCGCCGCGGTCCGGCGCTGGTCCACGCCTCGGTCACCCGGCCGTACTCGCACTCCCACTCGGACGACGAACGGGCCTACAAGTCGGCGCGGGAGCGCGAGGAGGAAGCCGCACGCGATCCGCTGACGAAGCTGGCACGTCTCCTGCTCGATCGCGGCATCCTGTCGAACGAGCTCGCCGAAATCGCGCACAGCGTGGACCACGAGATCGCCGAGGCCGCCGAGTCTGCGATGAAGGCACCGAAGCCTTCGCCCTCGACCGTCGGGCAGTACGTCTACTCGCCCACGGTGGATCCGACGTCCCCCGCGTTCGAGACGCCGCTCGATCCGTCGGGGCCGCCGGACACGATGGTGGCGGCCATCAACCGCACGCTGAAGGACGAGATGGCGGCCAACCCGCACATCGTGGTCTTCGGCGAGGACGTGGCCGACGCGACGCGCGAGACGCACCTCGACGAGGTGCCCGGCAAGGGCGGCGTGTTCAAGGTGACGCTCGGCCTCCAGCGGCAGTTCGGATCGGATCGCGTCTTCAACTCGACGCTCGCCGAAGCCGCCATCGTCGGCCGCGCGTGCGGCATGGGGACCCGCGGCCTGAAGCCGGTGGTCGAGATCCAGTTCTTCGATTACATCTGGCCGGCGATGATGCAGCTCCGCGACGAGATTTCCATGCTGCGGTACCGGTCGAACAACGCGTTCGCGTGCCCGATGGTCGTGCGCGTGGCGATTGGCGGGTACCTGCGCGGCGGCTCGATCTATCACAGCCAGTCGGGCGAGAGCATCTTCGCGCACTGCCCCGGGCTGCGCGTCGTCTATCCCTCGACGGCGCAGGACGCGGCCGGCCTGCTCCGCACGGCCATCCGCAGCGACGACCCGGTCCTGTTCCTCGAGCACAAGCACCTGTACCGGCAGACCTACAACAAGGGCCCGTATCCCGGTGCGGACTACATGGTGCCGTTCGGGTCGTCGGCCGTACGGCGCGAGGGCACCGACGTCGTGGTGATCACGTGGGGCGCGCTCGTGCAGCGCTCGCTCGTGGCTGCCCAGCAGGCCGAGAAGGCCGGCGTGAGCGTGATGGTCGTGGACCTGCGCACGATTGCGCCGTTCGACTGGGCCGGCATCGCGGCCGCGGTCAGACGCACGAACCGCGTGGTGATCGCGCACGAAGATCAGCTGACGTGCGGCTTCGGCGCGGAGATTGCCGCGCGCGTCGCGAGCGATCTCTTCGAGCACCTCGACGCACCGGTCCGGCGCGTGGCCGCGCTCGATACGCCCGTCGCCTACTATCCCGATCTCGAGGACGCGATCCTGCCCGGCTCGGCCGACGTCCTGAACGCCATCCTGGACACCGCGCGGTACTAGAGATGCCCCGAGGCTGAAGCCTCGGGGCTCCGACTGACCCGCGCCAGGCGCAGCGCCGGGACGCGCTGATCTGCGCCAGTCGGAGCCCTGGGGCTTCAGCCCCGGGGAAGAAGTCCCCCGACGGCCAACACCTTGGAAACTCCGATCGGCGCACGCCGCGCCGACGATCAGAACGACACGTCGATCCCGACGGTCAGCATGAGCGAATCCTGCAGCCCGTTGCGGTTGAGCGGGAACAGCACGTTCCCCGTCAGGAGCGTGTCGCCCCACGTATTGAGCTTCACGCCCAGCGATCCGTAGCTCACCGTCACGTTCGTCGGGAACGCCGTGCGGAACTCCTGGAATCCCGGGCCCACTTCGCTGGTGCTCTCGACGAGCCTGGCCGTGTTGCGCAGTGTGCGGATCAAGACGTCACCGGCCACGGTGACCTTCGGAACCACGGACACGTCGACGCCGCCCGCCAGGTTGAACTCGGCCGGGGGTTCGAGAAGGAACGCCGTCTCACCGAACCCGTCGGGATCGACGAGATCGTTGGCCGACGAGAACGTGTAGCCGACGTTCACGTGCGGCGCCACGCGCCCGTATGCCGCCGACCCAATCAGGAACACCTCGGTCTGGGTCGCGGGAATGCCGAGAAAGTCGTGCTCGTTGCCCGTGGGCAGCCGCAGATCGACGGCGGCCGCCAGCCCGCCGCCCGGTACGTCGAAGAAGCGGTACTTGCCGCGCAGCGTCAGGTCCCCGAGGCCCGTGGCCCCGGCGCGACCACGAAAGACCGTGTCGTACAGCGGCGTGCCGTCGAACAGCGCCAGCCGCTGGTGCAGGCCCGCGTCGAGCTTGACGCTGACGATCGGCACGGCCACGCCCACGTCGAGCCTGTCGGTGGCCCCATAGTTCGCGAACAGGCCCACCGTCGTCGTCGACAGCTTCAGGTTGAGCGTGTTCTCCGTCCTGACGAACGACGTGCCGAGCCCGACGATGTCGGGGACGACCTCCGAGTAGAACTGGATCTCCCCATCGTCGAGCCCCTTGCCCTGGAACGTGTCGAACGTGGCCCGCTGGAAGTTGACGCCCGCGCTGAACCGTCCCTCGCCGAGGGTCAGGGCCCTGTCGGCAAACAGCGGCCCGAAGCTGTCACTGGCGCGATTGAACACGCCCAGGCTCGGATCGAACGTCCACGAGAAGCCGCCGGCCGACGAGCCCAGCGGGAAGGTCGAGAGCTCGTTGCCAATCGAGCTGGTGAGGACGAACGCCGTGGCCACATCCTGCGCGAGGTCGAGCGCGAGCCGGTCGGGATTGAGCGTGACCGGCGGGAACCCTTCGGCGACCAGGGCCTGGTTGATCGACGGCAGGAACAGCTGGATGCTGCCGAGCGTCCCGAGGATCGCGGACGTATAGACGTTGCCGATGATCTCCGACGGCGGCCCCGTCACCTCGACTTCCTGCTGGGCCCACGATGACGACGGCCAGCCGAGCCCTGCGAACAACGCGAGTGCCGCCGAGGCGACACGAATCCTCGAAATTGCCATTACACCTCCGAAGGGAGCCAGAAACCACGGACGACGGGCGCCTCGCGCCGGCCGGCCGGGAATGGGCATCATTCTACCGGGGCTACCGGTGGGGCGGTATCCGTGACACGCCCCTGACTAGGACGCCATGAGCCGTTCGCAGAAGCGCTGGATGCGCGTGCAGGCCTCTTCGAGCCGTTCGGTGGAGGTCGCGTAGGAAATCCGGAAGCACGGGCTGGTGCCGAACGCGGCGCCGTGGACCACAGCCACTCCCTCGGTTTCGAGCAGCTCGCGGGCCACGTCCTCGTCGGTGGCGATCACGCCGCCGCCAGGTGCCCGGCGTCCGATCAACCCGGCGCACGATGGATAGACGTAGAAGGCGCCCTGCGGCGTCGGACAGGTGAGCCCGGGCGCGCGGTTCAGCATCGACACCACGAGATCGCGGCGCCCGGCAAACAGCTGCCGGTTCGGCTCGAGAAAATCCTGCGGGCCGTCGAGTGCGGCCACGCTCGCGTACTGGGAAATCGAGCACGGATTCGACGTCGAGTGTCCCATCACGGCGGCCATGCCGCGGATGATCGTGTCCGGCCCCGCGGCATAGCCGATGCGCCAGCCCGTCATCGCGTATGCCTTCGAGACCCCGTTCATTGTCAGCGTGCGCGGGAGCAGGCCGGGCTCGACCTGGGCGATGGTCGAGAACGTGAACCCGTCGTAGACCAGGTGCTCGTAGATGTCGTCGGTCAGCACGTGGACGTGCGGGGCGGCCATCAGCACCTGCGCGATCGCCCGCAGATCGTCAGTCGTGTACGCCGCGCCCGACGGGTTCGAGGGTGAGTTGAGCAGCAGCCACTTCGTCCGCGGCGTGATCGCCCGCTGCAGGTCGTCCGGCTGCAGCTTGAACCCCTGGTCGAGCCGTGTGGGCACGAACACCGGTCGCGCGTCGCACAGCAGCGCCATGTCCGGATAGCTCACCCAGTACGGCGCGGGGATGATCACCTCGTCGCCCGGGCTGAGCGTGGCCATGAACGCGTTGAAGATCACGGCCTTCCCGCCCGGCGAGACGTTCACCTGCGCCCGGCTGTACTCGAGGCCGTTCTCGCGCGCGAACTTCCGGACGATCGCGTCCTTCAGCTCAGGGATGCCGTCGACATCGGTATATTTCGTGCGCCCGTCGCGGATGGCGCGCATCGCCGCGTCCTTGATGTGCGTCGGCGTGTCGAAGTCCGGCTCGCCGGCGCCGAGCGCGATGACGGGGTGCCCCGCCGCCTGCATCGCGCGCGCCCTGGCCGTCACCGCCATCGTGGGCGAAGGCTTGATGCGGCCGAGCGCCGCCGAGGTGACCGTCATCGTCGTCTCCTGCCGCGTCAGGCGGCCAGAATCACCGGCCCGGCGTGGGTCACGACGAGCGTGTGCTCGACGTGCGCCGACAGGCTGCCATCGCGCGTGCGCAGGGTCCAGCCGTCCGGATCCATCACGACGCGCGTCGCGCCGGCGCTGATCATCGGTTCGATCGTCAGCACCAGCCCGTTCGTCAGCACGTCGCGCTGCCAGCGATCGCACTCGTTCGGCACCCGGGGCGCCTCGTGAATCGACCGACCGACGCCGTGCCCGACCAGGCCCTGGACGACGCCAAACCCCTGCTGCCGCACCACGCCGCTCACCGCACGGCCGATGGCATTGACCGGCACACCCGGGCGCACCACGCGCAGCGCGGCCTCGAGCGACGTCGTGGCGCACGTAATCAACCGCACGGCCTCGCGCGTGCCGGCGCCGACCATGACCGTCCGGGCCGCGTCGGCGACGTAGCCGCCCTTCGTCAGGGTGACGTCGAACGACACGACGTCCCCTTCGCGCAGCACGCGCGCACCGGGGATGCCGTGCACGACCTCGTCGTTCACGCTGATGAGGACCGTGCGCGGGAACCCGTATTCGAGCGCCGGGGCCGACTGCGCCCCCTCGGTCCGCACCAGATCGCCGGCCGCCGCGTCGAGGTCGCCGGTGGTGATGCCCGGCCGGGCGAGTCCGACCAGCAGATCGAGCACGCGGCTCGTGATGCGTCCGACCTCGCGCAGCCCGACCCAGTCAAGTTCCGATTCGATGGACATGACCCTTTCTTGTACTCCATCCGTATCGTGCGGGCCATGCCTGCCGGTCGACTCGTCGGTTGCCGCCCGCCCGCCGACGACGGTAACGTGGAGCGGTGCCCAGCTCGTCGACCCATCCCCTGGTGCGTCCCTGGCCGGGTCCCTGGGGAGGTGTCCCACCCTGGCGGGATGTGACATCCGATCGGTTCCCCGACGCCTTCGAGCAGGCGATCGCGGAACTGCGTGCGGACATCGCGGCGATTGCCACCGGCGCGGAGCCGCCGACGTTCACGAACACGATCCTGCCGCTCGAACGTGCGGGTCGGACACTCGACCGCGTCATGACGCTGTTCGGCGTCATGATCGAGAACGTCAGCACGCCGGCCTATCAGGCACTGGACCAGGCGTGGTCGCCGCGCCTGGCGGCCGCCTCGGACGACATCACGTTCAACCGCGCGCTGTTCGCACGCATCGACGCCATCCACGCCACGCGGCTGGACGGGGACCTCTCGTCCGAACAGGTCCGGCTCGTCGAGAAGATCCACGGCCGCTTCGTCCGGTCGGGCGCCAGGCTCGACGACGCCGGGCAGCAGCGGCTCGGCGCCATCAACCAGGAACTGGCCGCCGCGTTCGCCGAGTTCTCGGCGCGCGTGCTGGCCGACGAACAGACGTGGGTGGCGCTCGAGACGGACGCAGATTTGGCGGGTCTCTCGCCGTCGGACATCGCCTCGGCCCGGTCGGAGGCCCAGGCCCGCGGCCTCTCCGTGCGCGGCGTCATCGTCAACACGCGATCGAGCGTCGATCCGTTCCTGGCGTCGTCAGGGCGGCGCGATCTCCGCGAGCGCGTGTGGCGGGCGTTCAAGCAGCGCGGCGACAACGACGACGCCCACGACACGAAGACGCTCATCGTCCGCATGCTGCACCTGCGCGCCGAACGCGCGCGCCTGCTCGGCTATCCCACGCACGCGCACTGGCGCATGGCAGACACGATGGCGCGCGATCCGGAAGCGGCGCAGGCCCTGATGATGCGCGTGTGGCCGGCGGCGGTGGCGCGTGCGCGCGAAGAAGTGTGCGACATGCAGGCGATCGCCGACGCCGAGGGTGCCGGCATCACCATCGAGCCCTGGGACTATCTCTATTACGCCGAGAAGGTCCGCAAGGCCCGGTACGACGTCGAGCAGAACGCGATCCGGCCGTACTTCGAACTCGAGCAGATGATTCAGGCGGCGTTCTGGGCCGCGGGACAATTGTTCGGCCTCGCCTTCCGCGAGAACACCGGCCAGATCCCGGTCTTCCACCCGGACGTGCGGACGTGGGAGGTCGTCGACGCGGCCACCGGCGCGCACGTGGGCGTGTTCTATGGCGATCACTACGCGCGGCCCGGCAAGCGATCGGGCGCCTGGGCGGAGATCTACCGCTGGCGCGAGAGTTTCGACGGCCTGCACACGCCGATCACGTCGAACAACAACAACTTCATCAAGGGCGCGCCCGGCGACCCCACGCTGCTCTCGACCGATGACGTGCGGACACTGTTCCACGAGTTCGGGCACGCGCTGCACGCGCTGCTCTCGCAGGTGACGTACCCGTCGCTCGGCCCGACCCCGCGCGACTTCGTCGAGGTCCCCAGCCAGCTGAACGAATACTGGGCGCGCGTGCGTCCCGTGCTCGATCGGTTTGCGCGGCACCACGAGACGGGTGAGCCGATGCCGCAGGCGCTGCTCGACCGCGTGCTGGCCGCCGAGACGTTCAACCAGGGATACGTCACCGTCGAGTACCTCGCGTGTGCGCTGATCGATCTGGACCTGCACCGGCGGCCCGACGGCATCGACGACGTGACGGCCTTCGAGCGCGAGGCGCTGGCGCGCATCGGCATGCCGCGCGAAATCGCGCTGCGACACCGGCTGCCCCACTTCTCGCACCTGTTCGGATCCGATGCGTACTCGGCCGGGTACTACTCGTACCTGTGGTCCGAGGTGATGGACGCCGACGCGCGCGGGGCCTTCGAGGAGGCCGGCGACCCCTTCGACCGTGCCGCCGCGGATCGCCTGCGACGGTTCCTGCTGGCCCCCGGCGATTCGACAGACAGGCAGGACGCCTATCGCCAGTTCAGGGGACGCGATCCGGAACCCGACGCGCTGCTCATCGGGCGTGGGCTGATAGAGGTCGAGTCGGGGACGTCAGGTACGTTGGGCCCGTGAGGTTTGCTGGCAATTGGCGCGCCACTCTCGCCGTTGCCGACGTCTCATCGTGCCCGAGTGCCACGTCGCTACCGGTGCCCCGCGGCCGGGCCGCACGCCACGTGCTCCCTGCACCTGACGTACCCGCTCAATATCCCACCGTAAATCTTTGCCGGATGTGGCGCGGCGTCTCGAGCTCGTCGACCAGCGCGATGGCGTAGTCCTCCATCGAGACGCGGCTCTGCCCCTGGGCGTCGGTGACCACCGTGTCGCCGCCCAGCCTGAACGTGCCCGTGCGCTCGCCTGGTGCGAACATGACGGCCGGCGAGAAGAACGTCCAGTCGAGGTCCGTCACGGTCCGCAGCGCGTCGAGGAATCGCACGCCGCCGGCCGGTTCCGGACTGGTTCGGAAGTTCGCGAGGGCGGGTGTATCGATCAGTCGCACGCCGTCGGCGTTGAGCAGGCTCGCGGCTCCGCCCACGACGATGTACCGCTTTACGCCGGAGGCGCGGACAGCACCGATGAGAGCGTCGGGGTCCTGGATGTTGCGGAACGGCGCGGCACTGATCACCGCGTCGTGACCGGCGAGGATCCTGGCCAGGGCGGCCGGCTCGTTGACGTCGCCCTTCGCCGCCGCCACCCGCGGCCCGGCCTGAATCGCCTCCGGGTTACGGACGATCCCGGTCACGGTGTGGCCACGCGAGACGAGTTCGGCGAGCACGCGCGAGCCCACGTTGCCGCTGGCCCCGATGAGGGCCACGCGCTGCGCGTTCGCCGGCGTCCGAGCCGTCTGGTCGGCCGACACCGACGCAGCGGGACCGGCCATCGCCGCGGCGATGGCCAGGGCGGTCAAGACAGCGCACAGCACTCGAACGGATCGCGACATGGGCACTCCAAGCTCCGACGATATGGCGATTGCGTGCGGGGCGCAAGCTAGGGGCGGGACCCGCCGCCCGCTCGTCGGAGCCCCGAGGCTTCAGCCTCGGGGGACACCCGACACGCCCTCCCTGAGGCGGAAGCCCCAGGGCTCCGGCAACCTCTCGCCACAGGCCAGGGGCGGGACCCCCGAGGCTTCAGCCTCGGGGGACACCCGACACGCCCTCCCCGGGCGGAAGCCCCAGGGCTCCGGCAACCTCTCGCCGCAGGCCGCGCAGGCCCCGGCGCCCGCTCGTCGGAGCCCCGAGGCTTCAGCCTCGGGGGAACACCCGACGCGCCGCCCTGGGGCTGACCACCTTCGCGCGAGGCTACGGTGGTCCGCCGAAGCCTTGGCAGAGGCGGAAGCCCCAGGGCTCCGGCAACCTCTCGCCACAGGCCGCGCAGGCCCCGGCGCCCGCTCGTCGGAGCCCCGAGGCTTCAGCCTCGGGGGGGACACCCGACGCACCGCCCTGGGGCTGAAGCCCCCAGGGCTCCGGTCGCGGGTCGCCGGTCATCGGTCTCCGGTCGCTGGGCTCCGGTCTCCGGTCGTCGGTCGTCGGTCGTCGGTCGTCGACGACCGGTCGTCGGTAGAATCCACCCAACCGGACAGCTGTCGCGATCCTCTAATACTCCAGTGACGGCATGCACCGCCGACGGGATGACGATCGACCGGACCTCAGACACGGCCGCAGACGAACGGGACTATCCCGCGGAACACGCGCTGATCGCGGCGGCCGTTGCCGGCGATCGCGAGGCGTTCGGTGCGCTGGTGCAGCGGCACGAACGGGCGGCGATACGCGCGGCCCTGGCCGCGCTCGGCCGACAGGCCGATGCGGAAGACGTGACCCAGGACGCGTTCCTGATCGCGTGGCAGAAATTGCCGACGTTCCGCGCGGAGGCGAGCTTCCGCACCTGGCTGCTGACCATCGTGTGGCGGCAGGCCCTGGCCCGGCGACGGGTGCGGCAACGCTGGTGGCAGCGGTTCGTGACCGCCGATCGCGGGGACGACGGCAGGACCGAGGCGCGATTCGCCAGCCCCGGCGTCAGCCCGGAACAGCGCGTCGTCGATCGCGAACGGGCAGGAGCCGTGGCCGCGGCCATCGCGCGCCTGTCGCCCAAGCTGCGCGACACGCTGCTGCTGGCGGCGTCTGGTGAATACGGGTACGAGCAGATCGGCTGCATGCTCGGCGTGCCCGTCGGCACGGTGAAGTGGCGTGTGGCCGAAGCGCGACGACAAATCGGAATGGCCGTCGGGGGCACGCGTGATGACTGAGAAGCTGGACGAACTGATCGATACCGTGGCGCAACGGATGACGGAGGCCGACGGTCACCCGGACATGCGGACGCGGGTGATGGCCGTCATCGATGATCGCGCCCGTCTGGTGCGACGACCGTGGCTGATGCCGCTGATGGCCACGGGCGCGGCGGCCGGCGCCGCCCTGGTCTGGATGCTGGTGTCGCCCCGGCCTCTGCCGCTGTCGCAGCCGGTGCCCCCGGCCTCGCAGGCGCAGGCACCCGCCGCCCCGGCGACGCCGGTGGCCGCGTTGCAACCAGAAACGGTCTCCAGCCCGGCGCCGGTCGTTCGGCGGATGACGGCAGCGCCGCGCGCGACGGCGAGACTGTCGTCGGCCATGCCTGAATCAGTCATTGCCACACATATGTCTGAGCCTCCATGGCCGGACGACGAGCAGAACATGACGATCCCGACACTGCCGGCGCTTGCCGGTCCCGCGCCGATCACCATCGAACCCATCGGGTGGCACGACCTGGCGATTGCACCGGTGACCGTTGCCGCCATCGAAGTGAAGGCGATTGAACTGGAGCCGCTGCGCACTGGCGCCGGCGGTGCGTAATGGACACGGCAGAACACGACAGACTGTGAGGATGCGATGACGAAGAGATTCCTGATGGCAGTGTGCGCGGCAACGCTGATGACAGCGGTGTCCGCGCGGGCCGAGGCCGGACAGGATGCGCCGCCGGTCATCGAGTCGACGGCGGTTCGGCCGCAGGCGCCGGAACCACAGGTCGCCGCACAGGCGCAACCGGCCGCGAACGTCCAGCTCGACATCGTGATTACCGACACCATCAGCGGGAAACCCGAGGCCAAGACGCTGACGCTGGTCATGCGGTCCGGCGGTCGCGGGTCCGTACGGACGACAGGCTCTGTCATGCAGCGGGACCGCAACTTCCCGGTCCCGGTGCGCATGGCCATCGACGCCCGGGTGACGCTCGTCGAGCCGGACCTCGTCGATACGTATCTGACCTTCGAATATCAGGCCGCGTCGACAGCCGATGGAGACACCCCGAATGCCAGCCCGGCCGAGGTGACCGAACAGGTGCAGACCTACGTGCGCAGCGGCCGGCGCGTCCTCGTCTCCCGCTCGGCCGACCCGGTGACCAACCGCACCGTCACCGTCGAGCTGACCGCGACGGTCCGCGAGCCCTGACACCCGACGCATCCACCAGGAGAACAATCCGATGATGACACCGTCATTGCTGCTCGCCCTCGCCCTGACCGGCGTCGTCCCGGTTGCCGCACCGCAGGAGAGCCCGGCGCCGCCGCCATGCGTGGCCGACGCCCGCTGGCTCCAGGATTCACCGACGACCATCGGCCCGACAGGCGAGCAGCCGCTGACGCTGTTCACGGCCGTCGGCCGGGGCGGCGCCGACTGCTCCGCCTGGATCGTCTTCAGTGCCGTCTACCTCGACGCGGGCGGCGGCCTCGTCTGCAGCGGCACGCTGGACCTGCGCGTGCCGCAGGCGGGGCCGGTCCGGTACACGGCCCTCGCGGTCCGGCCGGGCAATCCCTACGAGTTCGTGCGGTGGCTGAACGGCCCGAATTCGGCGAGCCAGCCATGGATGCGGTTCGCCTGCCTGACGCTGGATGGCCAGACCGAGGCACAGCCGGCCGACATCGAACGCGCCAGGACGATCCGCCTGCACGCGACCGTCCTGCCGGCACACGGCGGCCTGGCGGTGGCCGAGATGCGCCTGCCGATCTGGGGACCGCCGCCCGCTCCGCCGCGCTGAGGTGCGGTGGGGCTGACGACCTCGGAGCCCCTCGAGGGGCCCCGCGACGCATTCGGCGCTATGGCGCGTCACGACCTCCCCTTATACTGAAGAGATGTCCCCGTCCGCGCCAGCCTCAACAGAGGTCGCCAACCAGCTTCGCCGTAACATCGCCATCATCGCCCACGTCGACCACGGCAAGACCACGCTGGTCGACGCCATGCTCCACCAGAGCGGCATCTTCCGCGCCAACGAGCGGGTGGCCGAGCGGGTGATGGACTCGAACGACCTCGAACGCGAGCGTGGCATCACCATCCTCGCCAAGAACACCGCCGTCCACTACAGCGACCACCTCATCAACATCGTCGATACGCCGGGGCACGCGGATTTCGGGGGCGAAGTGGAGCGCACGCTGTCGATGGTCGACGGCGTCATGCTGCTGGTCGACGCGTCGGAGGGACCGCTCCCGCAGACGCGCTTCGTGCTGCGCAAGGCGCTCGAACGACGCCTGACGCCGATCGTGGTCATCAACAAGATCGATCGGGCCGACGCGCGCGTGCAGGAGGTGCTGAACGAGGTCTACGACCTGTTCATCGATCTCGACGCCACCGACGACCAGCTCGAGTTCCCGGTGCTCTACACCATCGCGCGCGACGGCAAGGCCACGACCGACCTCGCGGTACCGGGCGAGGATCTGCGGCCGCTGTTCGACGCGGTCATCGCGCACATGCCGCCGCCGCACGGATCGCCGACAGCGCCGCTGCAGGCGCTGGTCGCCAACCTCGACGCCAGCGATTACCTGGGGCGGCTGGCGATCGGCCGCATCTTCAACGGCCGCGTGAAGGTCGGCGATCCGATTGCGGTCTGCAAGCTCGACGGCAGCATCCAGAAGACGACGGTCACGAAGCTGTATATGTTCGAGGGGCTCAAGCGCGTCGAGGTGACGGACGCGGCGGCCGGTGACGTCATCTGCCTGGCGGGCATCGAGAACATCATGATCGGCGAGACGATTGCCGACGCCGAACGGCCGACGCCCATTTCGGCCATCTCGGTCGACGAACCCACCGTCTCGATGATCTTCGGCGTGAACACCTCGCCGTTCGCGGGCCGCGAGGGCAAGTACGTCACGTCGCGCCAGATCAAGGATCGGCTCGACAGGGAGCTGATCGGCAACGTGTCGATCCGCGTCGAACCGACCGACTCGCCCGAACAGATGAAGGTCGTGGGCCGTGGCGAACTGCAGCTGTCGGTCCTGATCGAGATGATGCGGCGCGAGGGCTACGAGTTGCAGGTCTCGCGGCCGGAGATCGTCACGAAGGAGATCGACGGCGTCCTGTCCGAACCGGTGGAGGATCTCGTCATCGACGTGGCCGAGGACTTCCAGGGCATGGTCATCGCCGAAGTCGGCACGCGCAAGGGCGTGATGACGAAGATGGTCAACCACGGCAGCGGGCGCGTCCGGCTCGAGTTCCGCATCCCGGCCCGCGGACTGATCGGCTTCCGGTCGAAGTTCCTCACCGAGACGCGCGGCACCGGCATCATGAACCACCTGTTTGCCGGCTGGGAGCCGTGGCACGGCCCGATTGGCGCCCGGCCCGCGGGCGCGCTCGTCTCCGACCGCGCCGGGGCGGCCACGGCGTACGCCATTGCCAACCTGCAGGAACGCGGCGAGATGTTCGTCGAGCCGGCCACGCCCGTCTACGAGGGCATGATCGTCGGCGAGAACGCGCGCGACAACGACCTCGACATCAACATCTGCCGCGAGAAGAAGCAGACGAACATGCGGGCCTCGAGCGCCGACGAGGCGCTGCGCCTGATCCCGCCGCGCCTGATGAGCCTCGAACAGGCCATCGAGTTCATCAACGACGACGAACTGGTGGAGATCACGCCGAAGTCGCTGCGTCTGCGCAAGCGGGTGCTGGCGGCCAACATGCGGCCACGACGCGCGGAGTAGGATCGCCGGCCGGCCCCGATGGCGGGGGCCCCGTGTCCTAGTGAATTAATTCACAATGTGCTATACATCATGGGTTCGCGTGACGGTGGCAGACGCCATATGCCGGACCCCGATCGCACATCGCCGCTGGTTCGCGCCCTGAAGGCCCTGCAGACCGGTGCGAACAGCGCCGGACCGGCGGTGGCCGTCAGCTATGCCCTGGTGGGCGCCATCCTGCTGTTCGGGGGCCTGGGTTACGCTCTCGATGTGCGGTTCGGCACGGCCCCGGCGTTCGTGGCGACCGGCCTGCTGCTGGGCGTCGCGATCGGGCTCTACCAGCTCGCGAAGTGGCTGTGGCGACGATGAAACAGATCGGATGGATGGCGGCGGGGTGTCTGGGGAGCTGGATCATCGCCACCGCGTTCCTCGGGGTGCGTATCGAGGTGCTGCTCGGTATGATCGGCCCGCTCGTCGCGGCCGTGGGCACGTGTCTGGCCGTCCAGAGAGCGGCCCGCCGGGATCCGGCACGGGTCACGCGGGTCCTGATGGCCGCCTTCGGGCTGAAGTTGCTGTTCTTCGGCGCCTACGTCGTCGGCGTCAGCCGGATGCCCGGCATCGACCTCGCGACGTTCGCTGTCGCGTTTTTCGCGTATTTCGCCGTGCTGTATGTCGTGCAGGCGTTCCTGGTCCGCGGATTGACCGCGCCACGGCCCTCCTGACACCCGATTTTTCTCATGGACGAACAAGGCCAGGTTTCCGGACTGCATGCCGCCGCCGACGCGGCCGGTGACGGCTTCGACGCCGGCACGCTGATCATCGGCCATGTGTCCAACAGCAGCCTCGATCACCCGCTGATCCACCTGCCGACCGTCTTCGGCATCGACCTGTCGGTCACCAAGCACGTGTTCATGCTGTGGGTCGTGGCCGGGCTGCTGTTCGTGACCATCACGGCCCTCGTCCGCGGGTACCTGCGCCGTGGCGCCACCGCGCCGAACGGGGCGATGAACGCCCTCGAGTTCGTCGTCGAGTACGTGCGCGACACCATCGTGCGGGCCAACGTCGGATCGAAGTGGGTCCTCACCTGGACGCCCCTGCTGCTGACGCTGTTCGTCTTTATCCTGGCCGCCAACGCGATTGGCCTCGTTCCCATGTTCGAGGTCCTCGGGCTCCTCGATCACTACGTCCTGCACACGGCCGACGATTCCTTCGTCAAGGGGCTGCTGCACGGCGGCGCCACGGTGACGGGCAACTACAACGTGACGGCCGCGCTGGCGTCGATCACGTTTATCGCGATCATCATCGCGGGCAGCCGGGCCCATGGGTTCGTGAAGCACTGGACGAACCAGATTCCCAAGGGCCTGCCGCTCTTCGTTTATCCGCTGCTGATCCCGATCGAGATCCTCAGCATGTTCGTCCGCCCCTTCGCGTTGACGATGCGACTCGCGGCGAACATGACGGGCGGGCACGTCGCCATCCTGGCGATCCTGTCGTTCGTGTTCATCTTCGCGCAGACGCTGTCCTCGGCGACAGCGGGCATCGGCATCGGCATGTTCTTCTCGGTGCCGCTGTCGACGGCCGTCCTGGGCCTCGAAATCATCGTCGTGCTCGTCCAGGCCTACGTCTTCACGCTGTTGTCGGCTGTGTTCATCGGCATGGCCATTCACGCACACCACTAACGTCAACGGAAGCCAAACGGAGGATTCGGAACATGGGTGAAGCAGTAAATCTGGTGCCGTACGCGTACGCGGGCGCCGCACTTGGCGCGGGACTCGCCGTGCTCGGCGCCGGACTCGGGATTGGCCGTCTGGCCGCGGCCTCGGCCGAAGCGATTGCCCGCCAGCCCGCGGCAGCCTCGCAGATCACCGCGGCGACGAACCTCCCGCTGTTCCTGCTCGAAGGCGTGGCGATCATCGCCGAAGTCGTCTGCCTGCTGGTCGCGTTCAAGTAAGACCGCGCTCGGTCTCGGCGCGGCCCGGAGGCCGCGCCGTCGCTCCGAAAGGACTCAATCGTGGACAATCCCCTCGTACAGCCGGATCCCGGTCTGTTCGTCTGGACCATCCTCACGTTCCTGATTCTGACGGCCCTGCTGGCGAAGTTCGCCTGGCGTCCGCTCCTGCAGGCGCTCGAGGCGCGGCAGCAGACCATCGACGGCGCCCTCGAGGATGCCCGGCGGGCACGTGAAGAACTCGAGCGCGTGCAGCAGGATGGGGCCAGGATCCTCAACGACGCCCGACGCGAGGCCGATGGCATCGTGTCGCGCGCGCGGGCCGATGCCGATCGGTTCCGCGACGAGATGAAGCAGCAGGCCGGCGTGGAAGCCGCGGCCATCGTCGAGCGCGCGCAGCGCGAGATTCAGCGCGAGACCGGCCGGGCCGTCGCCCAGCTGCGTCAGGAGGCCGTGGACCTGTCGTTCTCGATTGCGTCCAAGGTGCTGCGTCGCACGGTCACGCCCGCCGATCACGAGCGCCTGCTCGACGACGTCATCGGCACGCTCGACCAGCCGCCGAGCCAGCCGTCATGATCGTCCCCCGGGGCTGAAGCCCCGGGGCTCCATGCTTACCCCCGACGATCGTCGGCCCCAGGCCGTGTGCCGGGCCCACCACTCGCCTGTCGTACCTGTCGTACCCGTCGTACCTGAGGTCTATACTGCCCTCATGTCCTCCGTCACTCGCCGGGGCGTCCTGTTCGTATCGGTTGCGGGACTGGCTGTGGCCGGCACGGTCCTAGCGGCCGGTGGTTCCGTGCCGATCGGCCCTGTCCAGGGAGCGCAACGGACCGTGACCGTCGGCCTGCTCGATCGCACGGGCACGCCGGTCGCGGACGTGACGACCGACGACGTGATCGTCCGGGAGGACGGCGTGGCCCGCGAGGTCGTGCGCGTCGCGCCGGGACCGCCACCGACAGAGGTCGTCATCCTCGTCGACGACAGCCAGGCGGCAGCCACGGACCTGCGGGACCTCCGCGACGCCCTCACCCGATTCACCGATCGCCTGGCCGATCTCGATCCGCCGCCCGCCGTGCGGCTGGCGACGATCGGGGACCGGCCGACGGTCGTGGTCGACTTCACCCCGTCATTCCCGTCCGTCAGCCGCGGGATCGATCGGATCGCGACGCGCCCGGGATCGGGGGCGACACTGCTCGAAGCGATCGACGAATCCGCACAGGCGCTCGCGCGACGTCGCGCGGAGCGTCCGGTCATCGTCGCCTTCCTCAACGAAGCCAGTCCCGAGTTCAGCACGCTGACGCACCAGCGCGTCGCGCAGGCGCTTCGGCAGGTCAATGCCTCGCTGTGGACCATCGTCCACACGCGCCGGGATGGCGCCGGCTCGTCGGACGCCGAGCGCGAACGCGAGATCGTGCTCGGCGACGTGACGCGTCAGAGCGGCGGCCGGCACCAGACGATCCTGGCCTCACAACACCTGCCTGACGCCTTCACGACCCTCGCGGCCCAGCTGGCCTCACGCTGGGCCATCACCTACGGCCGTCCCGACACCCTGATTCCGCCGTCGTCGCTCGACGTACAGGCGCGCGACAGGTCGTGGCAAGTGATCGCGCCCAGGTGGTCGGGGCGGTGAACGTGCCACCGCCACGCCTCGCGGCGTGCGTGGCGGTCCTGGCCGTCGCGGCGACGTCCGGCCCGGCCAAGGCACAGACCGTGTTCCGCACCGCCACCGACATGGTCGTCCTGAACGTCACCGCCACGCGCGGCCAGCAGATCGTCGGCGGTCTGCCCCGCGAGGCGTTCACGGTGCTCGAGGATGGCCGTCCGCAGGAGATCCAGGTGTTCTCGCGCGATCCGCAACCGATCGCGCTCTCGCTGCTGATCGATACCAGCACGAGCATGGAAGACCGGATGACCCTGGCGGCCGACGCGGCCGTGGGCTTCATCCAGCGCCTGCGCCCGGACGACATCGCGCAGGTCGTGACCTTCAACGACTCCACGGAGATCCGCCAGGCGTTCACGGCCGATCAACGGCAGCTCGAGCAGGCCATCCGCACGGCGCAGCCGCACGGCTCGACATCGCTGTACACGGCGCTCTACGTCGCGTTCGCCGAGTTCGAGCGTCTCGGCCGGCAGACGCGTGGCGACGTTCGCCGGCAGGCGATCGTGCTGCTGTCCGATGGTGAAGATACCGCGGGCCTCCTCACGGGCGACGACGTCCTCGAGCGGGCACGGCGATCGGACGTGATCGTGTTCGCCATCGTCCTGCGTGGAGGTTCGACGTCGACGTCGTACGACTTCGCGCTGCGGAGCATGGCGCAGGCCACGGGCGGTCGCGTCATGACCGTCACCTCGGCCGCCGAGCTTCCGGCCATCTACACCCAGATCGCCGACGAACTCGCCACGCAGTACACGATCGGCTACATCTCGAACGCTCCGGGCCGCCGCGGCTGGCGACCCCTCACCGTGCGCATCGATGCGCCGGGAGTCGTCGCCCGCACGCGGGCCGGTTACCTCGCATCCCCCCACACACGATGACAGTCTCTCCTGGTCGCGTTTCCCTCATCGGTGCCGGTCCCGGCGATCCCGGTCTCATCACCACGCGTGGCGCCCGCCTGCTCGCGCAGGCCGACGTCGTCGTCTATGACGATGCCGTGGAGCCGAGTCTGCGGTGGGCACGGCCCGATGCCGAACGTATTGCCGTCGGTTCGATTGGTGATGAAGACACCGCGCAGACGGCCATCTCCATGCTGCTGGCCGAGAAGGCGCGTGAGGGCCTGTCCGTCGCGCGTCTGATGTGGGGCGACCCCTTCGTCTTCGACAGCGGTGGCCGGGACGCGATGTTCCTGCGCGATCAGCACATCCCGTTCGAGATCGTGCCGGGTGTGCCCGCGGCCATCGGATCGTCGGCCTATGCCGGGATCCCGATCACCTATCCGGGCGCCGGTGATGCGGTCGTGCTGCTGCGCGGCCAGGAGCGCCTGGCCGCCCGCGTGCCCGACGTCGACTGGGCCGCGCTGGCGCGCCTCGACGGCACGATTGCCTCGTTCACGCGCGGCACGGCCGCCGGGGCGATTCTGCGGAAGCTGACGGCAGCCGGGCTGCCGGGCGACACGCCTGTGGCGCTCGTCCGCCACGGCACGCGCCCTTCGCAGGACACGTGCAGCGCAACGCTGGCGACGATGGCGGAGGCGCTGGCTGACGGGGCCGATCACGAGGGCCTGCTCGTCATCGGCAAGGTGACCGGCCTGCGCGATCACCTGCGCTGGTTCGACGATCGCCCGCTCTTCGGCAGGCGGATCGTGGTCACGCGATCGACGGAGCAGGCGCCTGAACTCGTCGAGTCGCTCGAGGCGCTCGGCGCGCAGGCCGTCCAGGCGCCGACGATCCGGATCGTCGCGGCCGAAGATCCGGAAGCGCTCGATCGCGCGGCCGCGGGCATCGACGAGTACGACTGGGTGGTGATCGAATCGGCGGGAGCGGCCACGCGACTGCTCACGGCGCTGACACGTGGACCGCGCGATCTGCGTGCGCTCGGCCGGGTCGCGATCTGCGCGCTCGGCCCGTCGACGGCCGATCGATTGGCAGCCATGGGCATCCGCGCCGACGTCGTCGCCCCGGAAGTCGGTGCGGAGCGGTTGTGCGACGCGATGAGCCAGTTTGCGCCGATCGACGGCCGGCGCGTGCTGGTCGTGCGCCCCGACGTCCTGCGCGACGTGGTGCCGCAGGAGCTGACCCGCCAGGGGGCCACGGTGACGGATCTCGTGGCGTACCGCACGGAGCCGGTTCCCCCCGATGCGCCGCGCACGCAGGCGCTGTACCGCCAGCTGCTCGAAGGGCACGTGGACGCCGTGACGTTCACCAGTCCGACGGCCCTGCGCCAGTTTGCCGTGATGATCGGCGAGGAGCAGGCCGTCGACCTGCTCAACACGACCACCGTCGTCACCATCGGGCCGGTGACGGCCGCGGCGGCGCTCGAGATGGGGGTGCAGGCCCCGATCGTCCCGGCGGCCTACACGGTCGGCGGCCTCATCGACGCCATCAGGGATCACTTCCGCAGACGCTGAGATCCGCCCGCACACGACAACGGCCGCAGGGACGTTCCCTGCGGCCGTTGCCGTGTGCAGGGGCGACGCATGCGTCGCCCTGCCTCCTAGAACCCGAGCTTGATGGCCAGCTGGAGCGACCGCTGGTCGTACGTGCTCGTGATGGTCCCGAACGCGGCCGAGCTGCGATTGCCGTTCGGCGCACGGAAGTTCGCCCGATCGAGGAGGTTGAAGGCCTCGATGCGCACTTCCGCGTTGCGCGTCGCCCCGAACGCGAACTGCTTGCTGAGGGCGAAGTCGATCTGCCAGAAGTTCGGCCCACGCACGCTGTTGCGCGCCGCGTTGCCGAACGGCTGCGAGAAGTCCGTCGGTGCGGTCACGCAGTCGGTGTTGAAGTAGCTGGTGATCGAGCGCTCCCCGTACGGGTTGCACGTGACGTTCGGGCGATAGATGTTCGCGCCACGGAAGTCCTGCGTGATCCCCGACACCGACGCGCGCGTGTTCGGCGTGTAGGTGAACGTCACCGGCTCGCCCGACGTGATCGTGTTGATCGCCGCCACCTGCCATCCGCCCGCCAGCGCGTCGAGCCACGCCGAGGCATTGCTGCCCCACGTCCGGCCACGACCGAACGGCACGTTGAAGACCAGGCTCGTCGTGCTGTTGAGCGGCTGGTCGTAACCCGACGTTCCCCAATCGGCATTCAGGTCATAGAAGTTCTGCGGCGCCGGGGCGTTGCCGTTTGAGTTCTCGAGCGAGCCGGCCCCGTTGTCGCGGGCCTTCGACAGCGTCAGCGCGCTCGTGATGGCGATGCCGCTCGACAGGCGCCAGTCGAACTTGGCCTGGAACGCGTTGTAGCGCGACCTGCCGCCGTTGAACGCGTACGTGATGTCGCCGAACTGCGGGATCGGACGGCGATCCTGCAGCTCGATCGTGCCCGCCGCGTTGTTGGGCAGCGCCTGGTTGTAGTTGGCGAACAGCAGGGCGCCGTCCTGGCGGTTGCCGACATAGGCGAGGTCCAGGATCATGCCCCGCCGCAGTTCCTGCTGCACCGAGACGTGCCAGCTCTGCACCATCGTCGAGTGGAAGTCCTTCGGTATGTAGGTGATGTTGGCCGCCGTCGGGTTGAACTTGCTCGGGTCGGTGAAATCGGCCGGGTAGCCCTGCTGCGTCGTCCGGAACGTCGGCAGCAGCGGGTTGGTCTGCACCTGCACGGCGTTGATGACCTGCGGACCGTTGATCGCCAGCAGGTTGCCGCCGCCGGCGCGGTGGAAGTGCACGTAGCTGACGCCGTAGCCCGAGCGGACGACGGTCGACGGCGAGACGGTGTACGCGAGGCCGAAGCGCGGACCGACGTTGTTGCGATCGGGCCTGATGGTCGACCGATCCTCGACCGATCCGTCCCTGGCGAGCACCATGGTCAGCGTGTCGGGATCGAAGTTCGAGAGGACGTTGTTGGCGTCCCACTGCGGCGTCGCGTACTCGTAGCGCAGTCCCGCGTTGATCGTCAGGCGGTGGTTCACGCGGATGTCATCCTGCAGGTAGAGGAAGTGCATCTGCTGCCGGACGTCGGCCACGAGGATGTTGCTCAGCCCGAACTGACTGCGCAGGCCGAACATGAAGTCCGCGAGGTTGTAGAGATTGTTCGCGGCGGCCCCTGCCGGGCGCGAGAACTGGCCCGAGTACAGGTCGTTGCCATACAGCGGGTTGACGTCCTGCACCTCGGTCGCGATGTGCTGGAACTCGTAGCCGACCTTGAACGACTGCCGGCCCTGGCGCCAGCTGTAGTTCACCTTCGGATTCCACGTTTCCGGCCACTGCCACTGCGGGTTGGTCGCCTGGCGGCCGAGCGCCGTGTACCCCGTGATCGACGTCGTCGGCAGGCCGCCGGCCACGCGCGGATCGGTCGGCAGGCCCGAGAGGCCGTACGCCTCGAGCGCCCCCGGAGAGCCGAGTCCGGGCGGGTTCTTGCCCGCCTCGGTCCGCGACCAGCCGAACCGCACTTCGAGGAGCGACGCCGGCGTCGGCATGTAGGTCGCGCCGAACGCGAGCTGTTTGCTCCGCACGTACGTGTCACCGTTGCCCGCGCCGCCGGATGGCAGCGGCAGACCCGGAGACTCCCAGCGCGTGAAGTCGCGAACGCCGATGCGGCCGAACACCGACAGCCGATCGTTGATGCGGCCGTCGATCTTGACGCCGCCCTTGTTCTGGTTGTCGTTGTTGACCGTCAGCGTGCGGTAGTTGTTGCTCGTCCCGCTCGTCTCGGGGGTGGGCAACCCGGCGAGCACCTTCTGCGCGTGCGCTTCCATCGGAATGGGCGTGCCGGCTGGGTACGTGATCCCCGTGATCGGGTTGCGCACGTCCACCGACAGGATGCCCTGGCGCTGATCGAGCGTCGCAATGGTCGACGTGGCCGTGCCGCTGCGCTTCCACTTCAGTCCTTCGTAGTCGCCGAAGAAGAAGACCCGGTTGCGCACGAGCGGTCCGCCGAAGACGCCGCCGTACTGGTGACGATCGAACTCCGGCTTGCCGGCGGCCGGAACGAAGTAGCCTGCCGACGTGAGAGACGTATCGCGGAAGTACTCCCAGCCGCTGCCCGTGAAGCGGTTGCTGCCGCTGCGATACGACGCGTTGATCGTCGCCCCGCCCGCGCGGCCGTACTCCGCGCTCATGTTGTTGGTCACGACCTGGAACTGATCGACGGCGTCGGGCGCCGGGTTCATGATCTGGTTCGAGTAGCCCTGGTTGCTGGTGCCGTACGAGTTGTTGTCGACCCCATCGATCAGGAAGTTGTTGAACGTGCTGCGCAGGCCGTTGACGTTGAACGAGCCCTCGCGCGACGTCGAGATCGGCCCCTGACGTACGCCCGTGGTCAACTGCGCCAGTGACGTGTACTCGCGGTTGAGCATCGGCAGCGTCTGCAGCAGTTCACGCCTGACCGTCGTGCCGCGCTGGCTCGTATCGGTCTCGAGCCGTGCCGAGGCCGAGGCCACCTCGATGGTCTCGGTGAGCGCACCGATCTCGAGCGTCAGGTCGACGCGCTGGCGCGTGCCGATGGCCACGGTCACGTTGTCGGCGAGCGCAATCGAGAACCCTTCCTTCTCGGCGGTGACCAGGTACGTGCCGAGGCGCACGGTGAAGAACTCGAAGTTCCCCGTCGCGTCGGTGACCGTCGTCGCCGACACACCAGTCCCCGTGTTGGTGAGCACGACCTTGGCGCCGCCGATCGCAGCGCCCGATCCGTCGCGGACGCTGCCGACGACGGAGGATGTTTCGAACTGCGCGGCAACGGTGGCCGGCAGGGTCAGGATCAAAGCGAATAAAAGTACGTAGGATCGGACGAATCTGAACATTCCACTCTCCGTCCGCCGAAGCTATCAACGGTACGTATCCACTTCGTAACGTCAGCATTACAAGTACGCAAAGATCGGCAGGCGCGCGAGTGTCACGCTGTCGTTGCACACGACTGCTAGAGTGTCGCGAATGACCTGCTCCGCGCTTCTCCGCTCACTGGTCGCTGCCGCGATTCTGGCGGCGGGCCTTCCTGTCATCGCTGCCGCACAGGCACCGGCGCCCGCCAGTCGCGACAGGATCCTGATCGCGCACCGCGGCGCCTCGGCGTACGCGCCCGAACACACGCGCGCCGCCTACGAACTGGCGATCGCACAGGGCGCCGACTACGTCGAGCAGGATCTCGCCGTGACGAAGGACGGCGTGCTCGTCTGCATCCACGACGTGAGTCTCGAACGCACCACGAATGTCGAAGAACTCTTTCCCGACCGCTTCAAGACCGATACCGAGGGGCGCCGGCGCTGGTACGTGGCTGATTTCACGCTGGCCGAGATCAAGCGGCTCGATGCCGGGAGCTGGTTCGATCCGAAGTTCGCCGGCGAGACGCTCCTGACGTGGGACGAAGCGGTCGACATCGTCTGGGGCCGGGCCGGGATGTATCCGGAACTCAAGGACGCAGCGTTCTATCGTGAGCGCGGCGTGGACATCGTCGCCGTCTTCGCGGCGGCGCTCGAACGACGCGGGCTGCCGTGGACGACGCCCGCGCAGGGCCGCGCACCGCTGGCAGTCCAGTCGTTCGACGAGCAGGCCGTCCGTGACGCGGCACGGCTGCTGCCCCGCGTGCCGCGGACGTTCCTCTTCGGCGATCGCGCGGGCGTGCAGAAATGGCTCTCGAACGCCGGGACCGTGAAGACGCTGGCCACGTTCGCGACGGACCTCGGACCGAACAAGCGGATTCTCGAGGAACGGCCGGAGATCGTCGCGTGGGCCCACGAGGCCGGCCTCACCGTCACCGCGTGGACCGTCTCGTCACTGGCCGAGAAAACCGCGTATCCGGGACTCACCGAGGAAATGCAGCACCTGCTCTACGACCTCGGTGCCGACGCGCTGTTCACGGACAACCCCAACAAGTTCCCGCGACAGCGGCAGCCATAGAAAGAAGGCGGGGAGGAGGCGGGAAGGCCACGTGTTCCGGGAACGTGGCGGGGCGGACCTTCAGGCCCGCCCCGCCCGAGCCTATTCCGCGGGCGGCAGTTCGAAGTGCGGGTTCTCGAGCAGACCAATCACGTTGCCGAACGGATCGGCAACGGTCGCCACCTTGATCCCCTCACCCACGTCACGCGCCGGCGCGACGATCCGGGCACCCGTCTCGACGAAATGGCGAACCCCGGCGTCGATGTCCGGCACGCGCCAGTACGCCACGCTGCCGCCGGGACCGGGTGCTCCGTCCGAGGCATTCGGATCGAGCCCCAACTCGTATCCGGCGATGTTGAAGCCCACGTAGAACGGCTGATCGAAATACGGCGCCTGCCCGAACGCAGCCGAGTACCATGCTTTCGCCTGGTTCAGATTCGTGACGTGATAGATGACGGTACCGAGTCCCTTGACCATCTCAGACCTCCGGCGGTGAAAGCACGCGGTCCGAGCATCCGGGTCGTTCGTGAGGCATCGCACACCTTCACCGTGTGCTCGCTGATGCCTACATCCACGAACCCGGCGAGAGCGAGCACGCAGGTAGGGGTCCTGATGGACGAGCGCGGACCCCGCTAGGTACGGGCGTGACCGTAACACCGCGCGTGTGCATCGTCAAGCCGCCGCGCCGCCGCGCATGAGGCGTGCCCCTGTCGCGTCGCGTCACCGGGCGATGAACAGCGTGACGACCGTCAACACCATCCCGATCTGGAGACCCACGAT
This sequence comes from Acidobacteria bacterium SCN 69-37, assembly GCA_001724025.1. GTDB lineage: Bacteria > Acidobacteriota > Vicinamibacteria > Vicinamibacterales > SCN-69-37 > SCN-69-37. The sequence goes on from MEDJ01000019.1 coordinate 303,681, forward strand.
CCAGCGGAAGTGACTGTCCAGCTTCTGGTTCACCGCGGCTTCCAGCGCGTCCATCCGCTGCGTCAACGCCTCACACCGATGGTCCAGCTTCTGGTCCAGCGCGGTCAGTCGAGCGTCGATCGCCGTGAACCGCACGTCGACGTCCGCGAAGCGCCGGTCCACGCGCATTTCGAGATGGCGGACGGCGGCGGCCACGTCGGTCAGCACGTGCCCCTGCCCCTCGACACGCCCCTCGAGTTTCGCCGTTCGCCTTTCGAGTTCCAGCACGTCCCCACCTCCGCCACGCTACCGTCGTCGCCGCGACGACGCAAGGACGAAGTGCTGTGCACGGGACATGCCCGAATCGACAGACAAAAACGCGCCTGATTTCGAAGGCGCGTCATCACCGCTCGCAGTTTCTGCAATCCCGGCGATTCCGAGGATCGCAGATTCCGCAACTCGCGGCAGCCGGCCGTCGCTTACGACGCGGCCGCGGCCACGACCGCCGCAAGCCGTGCCCCGGCCTCGGCAACCGGCACCCGTTCGACGTCGGCCGACGTCCGCGCCTTCAGTTCCACGATGCCGTCCTTGAGCCCCTTGCCGCCGATCGTCACCCGCAGCGGGATGCCGATGAGGTCCGCATCCTTGAACTTCACGCCGGGCCGCTCGACGCGATCGTCGACGAGCACATCGGCGCCGGCGCGCCCCGCGGCGTCTGCCAGCGATCGCGCCAACGTCATCGCCTCGTCGATCTGGGGATCGAGCACCACGATCAGCACGTGGAACGGCGCCACGGCCCATGGCCACGCAATGCCGTTGTCATCGTGGCGCTGCTCGACAATCGCCTGGAGCGTCCGGCTGATCCCGATGCCGTAGCACCCCATGACCATGAAGTGCGACTGCTTCTGGTCGTCGGTGAACGCCGCACCGAACGCCTCCGAGTACTTCGTGCCGAGCTTGAAGATGTGGCCCACCTCGATGCCGCGCCGCACCTGGAGCGGCTGGCCGCTCTTCGGATCGGGCTCACCGGGACGCACGCGCCGGAAATCGCCGAACGCCGTGATGGCCAGGTCGCGCCGCACGTTCACCTGCCGCAGGTGGAACCCGTCGCGATTCGCTCCCGTGACGCCGTTCCCGATCAGGCGGATCGCGTGATCGGCGAACACGCCGACCAGGGCCGAGGGCTCGCGAATCGTGCCGGCCACGGCCCCGAGGCTGCCGGGGTTGGCCCCCATCACGGGCTCGATCTCCGCGGGCTCGGCCGGACGCACGACCGCGAAGCCGAGCGCCCCGAGCTTCGCCTCTTCCAGTTCGTCGCTCCCGCGCAGGATGACGACGAAGGGACGGCCGTCGCCGACGTAGACGAGCGTCTTGAACTGCGCCGAGGCCGCGACGCCGTACGGCTCGGCCTCGAGCGCGGCAATCGTCGTCACGCCGGGCGTGGGGAACGTCTCGAGCGGCCCGATCGGGGCGGCATCGACCAGATCGGCGGGCACGATCGCGCTGGTCGCCTTCTCCCTGTTGGCCGCGTACCCGCTCGCCTCGTTGTAGATGATGTCGTCGTCACCCACCTCGGCGGGCACCATGAACTCGTGCGAGAAGCTGCCGCCCATCACACCGGTGTCGGCCTCGACGGCAATGGCGGTGAGCCCGATGCGCTGGAAGAACCGCTCGTATGCCGCCTTCATCGCGAAGTAACTGGTGATGGCCGCTTCGTCCGAGACGTCGAACGAATAGGCGTCCATCATCACGAACTCGCGCGCGCGCATCAGGCCGTACCGCGGCCGGATCTCGTTCCGGAACTTCGTACCGATCTGGTAGAAGTTCTTCGGCAGATCCCTGTAGCTCGTAATCGCGGTCTTCACGAACGGCGTGATGACTTCCTCGTGCGTCGGTCCCAGCACCAGCTCCGGTTCGGCCGGCGCCCGTCGCCCGCTGCCCGCACTGTCGGCGCGGAACATGATTTCGCGCGCGGCTGCCCAGCGCGGCCCCTGCTCCCAGTTCTCGGCCGGGTGGACGTACGGCATCAGCAGTTCGATGGCCCCGGCGGCGTCGAGTTCCTCGCGGCAGACCTGCGTGAGCTTGTGCATCACCCGCAGGCCGAGGGGCAGATACGTGTAGAGGCCGCCGCTCAGCTTGCGAACGAGGCCGGCGCGGACGAGCAGCCGGTGCGACGCAATCTCGGCGTCGGCCGGGCTTTCCTTGAGAGTCGGGATGAAGAAGCGGGACCAGAGGGTCATTGAACCAACGATCTTGGCCGGTTTGACCGGTCCGGTGCAACAGCCACGGCATGTCTGCTATCCTGCGGACACCGTCGCGCGGTTGGCGACGCTTCAAAACAGGCTTCAAAGCGACCACTGCTCCGCCCGTGCGGGGCCCACGACTCGGTCGCGGCCGGGAGGTGCCACTATGGACATGCGCACCGGGGGTCGTCGCTAGACGATTCCCCGATTACCACACGGAAGGCCGGTCCCACGGGGCCGGCCTTTTGTGCATCCAGGCGATCGCGAGATGAGTCGCGGCCAACTCCCGGCCCACCCGCGCGTCGTTCGCCACCGGCCCGCGCACGGGTATCCGGACCATCCGTCGCACGTTGCGGCCGGCGTGTCCCGGTCGCCAGCCGCCCGCGCAGCACTCCGCGCTGTTCGCGTGGCGCTGTCCGTGGACCTGCGCATCGCTTTCCGAACGGTGTGTCGTGCTCGCTGCCTGCCGGTGCACCACGATCCGGAATCCGCGCCGCACTCTCCGATCGGCGCGTGCCGCTCGTCACCTGCCCACGCACCACTGATCGCCTCCCCGCGCATCACGCGTGCAGTCGATCGACTCAACTCTCGCTTCTGCCTGTGATGTCACACGCGGTCAACAGGTTACGGCGCGGCCTCCGGACGATCGCCCGGCACCGAATGGGTGTGCGTCGATCACGGGACGGGTGATCGTCCGGCACCAAACGGGTGATTCCCGATCAGCGGTCGGGCGATTGTCCGACAGCGAACGGCTGCCAGTTCGACGCCAGATGGCTGACGACACGGCAGCACAGGGGTGCGCGTCCGACAGCCGATGGGTGGATCCGCGGCCGTGGTTGCCTCGGACCCGTACCGTGGTGGCCTCACGCTCGATCGGCGAATGCGTTTTCCCCGGGCAGCGGTCGCCTGTGTCCTCGATCGTGAATGGGTGATCGTGCGACAGCGAATGGGTCTGACTCTGCGGCCCGCGTTTTCACACATACTCAGTCATCATGAGTCTTCCCACCACCATCCATGTGGTTCTGCCGGCGTGGCTGCCCGCGGCCGTCGATCTCTCGCGCTCGTTCGCGAGCGACGAGGACAAGATGCGGCTGGCGATCGATCTGTCGCGGCAGAACGTCGACGCGCGTACCGGTGGCCCGTTCGGCGCGGCGGTGTTCGGGCCCGATGATCGCCTGGTTGCCGTGGGCGTCAACGCCGTGGTGGCGCAGGCCACGTCGATCGCGCATGCCGAGACGATGGCCCTGACCCTGGCGCAACAGGCGGAACGACGTCCGCGCCTCAATCGCGGCGCGGACGACAGGCCGTGCGGGCCGTACACGCTGGCCGCCTCCTCGCAGCCGTGCTGCCAGTGCTATGGCGCGACCGTGTGGGCCGGCATCGATCGCCTGCTGATCGGCGCGCGGACGGAGGACGTCGCGGCCCTGACCTCCTTCGATGAAGGTCCGCTGCCCGCGGACTGGATGGGTGAGCTGCACCGTCGCGGCATCGAGGTGGTCCGCGACGTGTGCCGCGACGAGGCGGCCGTCGTGCTGCGCTCATATACGGCACTCGGTGGGGCGCGGTACTGAGCCGCATGCGTTCCCCGGGGCTGAAGCCCCGGGGCTCCAACGGAGAACCGCCAATCGCTCACGCGGCGAAGCCCCGGGGCTCCGACGGAAAACCGACGTACCTCACGTACCCTGCTAGCATTTCCCTCGATTGCCGATGCGCCGGGCCGCCTTCCTGTCCTTCGCCGCACTCCTGTGCCTGGCGTCGTCGTCCATCGACGCGCAGCAGGTCGACGTCCGTGCCGACGGCAACGCGAACTACACCCTCTCGGCCCGGCTCGATCCGGACACGCGGACCCTCACCGGCGTGGGCCGCATCACGTGGCGGAACCGGACCGCCACGCCGACAGCCACGCTGCGCCTGCACCTCTACTGGAACGCGTGGCGGGACCTCGACTCGACCTGGATGCGCGAGATGGCGCTGGAGGGAGACACGAGCCTGGCCTGGCGCCCCGCGCGCGATCGCAGCGCCATCGACCTCACGGCCCTGCGCCTGGCCGACACCACCACCGATCTGCTGCCGCGCCTGACGTTCGTCGCGCCCGACGACGGGAACGCGCGCGATCGCACGCTGGCCGAACTCGCGCTCGACACGCCCGTCGATCCCGGTGAATCGATCGCCCTCGACGTCGCCTGGACCGCGCGGGTGCCGCGGACGTTCGCCCGCACGGGTGTCCTCGACCGCGATTACGTCGTGGCGCACTGGTTCCCGAAGATCGGCGTCCTCGACGATCGCGGCTGGCGCGCCTCGCAGTTCCACGCGTCGACCGAGTTCTTTGCCGACTTCGGTACGTACGACGTCGGGCTCACGGTGCCGACGGGCTGGATCGTCGGCGCCACGGGAATCGAGCGCGCCCGTGACGTCCACGACAACGGCACGACGACGCATCGCTACCGTGCCGAGGACGTCCACGACTTCGCGTGGGCGACGAGTCCCGAGTTCATCGTGCACGAGCGGCGCGTCGACGTGGCCGCGGACCGGGCCATCGACGTCCGCCTGTTGATCCGTCCCGAACACGCGCCGCAGGCGACGCGCCACCTCGAGGCCGCGCGTGACGTACTCGTGGCGCTGGATCGGCGCCTCGGACCGTTCCCCTGGCCGCAGCTCACCATCGTCGATCCGGCCACGATCGTGAACCCGCGCGCGCAGGGGGAATCCACGGGCGGCATGGAATATCCGATGTTCATCATGGCCGGCACGCACTGGTCGAACCCGTGGGTCGACGATGCGCTCGAAGACGTGCTGGCCCACGAGATCACGCACCAGTACTTCCAGTCGGCCGTGGCCACCGACGAGGTGCGCGACGCGTGGCTCGACGAAGGCGTCACCACGTGGGTCAGCGACGAGCTGATCGACGCGATCTGGCCCACGCGGTTCGTCGCGGTGGACCGATATTTCGGCGGCCTGGTGGCGTGGCGTTACCCGCAGATTCGATGGTCGCGACCCCACCTCGGCTTCAGCCTGGATACCTATCGCGTCGAACCCGGCTGGGACGCGCCCACGACGGAGACGTGGCGCCAGTCGCCGCGCACGTGGGCGCACACCAACTACCTGCGCGCACCGCTGGCGCTCGAGACGCTGCGCCGCACGATCGGCGACGACGCCATGACGCGGGCGATCGCAACCTTTGCCGCGCGCGGCCGCTTCCGTCACCCGGGCCCCGCCGACTTCACCGCCGCCGTCAACGACTCTGCCGGACGCGACATGACGTGGCTGCTCGACGCCACGCTCGGCCGCCCCGACACCTTCGACTACGCCGTCGACGACGTCGTCACCAGCGAGGATCAGGCCGGCGATCGTGTCGAGAGCACCGTGTTCCTGCGTCGGCTGGCTCCCGGCGTCTTCCCGGTCGATGTCCACGTCACCTTCGATGACGGGCGCGAGGTCGTCGAGTCCTGGGACGGTGCGGCCCCCTGGCACGCCCTGCGCTATGACGAGGCCGCGCGCGTGACGCGCGTCGAGATCGATCCCGCACGCGTCCTGGTGCTCGACGTGCACCGCACGAACAACTCGTGGACCGCCACGCCGCGCGCGGCCGACGCGGCACACCGCTGGACGCCGCGCTGGGTGGCGTGGCTGCAGCACGTCCTCCTGACCTATGGCTTCTTCGTCTGACGCGCACGGGCCGAGACATGGTTCCCCTGGGGAGGGATCCCCTGGGGCTGAAGCCCCAGGGCTCCGACCCGAAGCTCCGGGGCCTCAGCCCCGCGAACCCCTGGAGCTTCCGCCTCGCGGAGCCTCGGGGACTCAGTCTGTCGGAGCCCTGGGGCTTCAGCCCCAGGGAATCCCTCGCGCTCGTCCCCGGGCAACAGTCGTCGGTGCGTTCATCGAGGGTTGGCGTCGCGCCCTGCGCGCGCCAGGCGTGGTGCTGGCCGTCTGGCTGATCACGACCCTCGTCACGCTGCCGCTGGCGGTCGTGCTGCACAACGACATCGAGGCCCAGCTGGGATCGAGCGCCATGGCCGAGCGCGCGCTCGACGGCTGGGATGCCGACTGGACCGGCGAATTCGCGAGCCAGGCGCAGGGCGTCAGCGCCACGTTCACGCGCGAAATCCTGCGGGCCGCCGGCCTGGTGGCCACGCTGAGCCGCCTGTTCGACGCCCAGTGGCCGCCGGCCCCTGTCGCCGGCGCCATCCTGATCTACCTGGTCGTCTCCGTCGTCCTCTCGGGCGGCATCGTCGATCGACTCGCGCGCGCGCGGCCCGTCGGGGCCGCCATGTTCATCGCGCTCTCGGGACGGTACGCCGGCCGGCTGCTGCGCCTGGCGCTCGTGGCGGCCGTCGCGTGGTGGATGCTCCTGGGCATCGTGCACCCGCTGCTGTTCGACAGCCTGTTCGATCGCCTGACGCGCGACGTGGCCAGCGAGTCGTCCACGCTCGGCATCCGTGCGGGGCTCTACGTCCTGTTCGCGCTGCTGCTCGGGGCGACGAGCCTGATCCTCGACATCACGCGCGTGCGGCTCGTCGTCGAGGATCGCCGCAGCGTGCTGTCGGCCATCGGTGCGGGCCTGCGGTTCGTGCGCCGGCGGCCGTGGCGCCTGACGGGGCTGTACGCGCTGAACGTCCTGGCGCTGGTCGTCCTGGCGCGCCTGTGGATGCAGGTGGCCCCGGGTGCGGACAGCCCGGCGTGGACGGCCCTCGTCCTGTCGCAGGGGTACGTCATCGCACGCATCTGGGGGCGGATCGCGTTCCTGGGATCCGAGGCCGTGTTCTACCAGGGCGAACTGGCGCATGCGCACTACACGGCCGCCCCGCTGCCCCGCTGGCCCGACGCCGCCTCGATCGAGGCCGTGCGCAACCTCCGCGACCGGCGATCCTGACCGGTGGGCCGGACGCGACGCCCGGTCCCGGGGTAAGATCGAGGGTCGGGCCACCGGCCCGCCAGACATCCCGGAGATTCCACCCAGCGTGCCCATCACCCCCGCACCCGTCGAGACGTCCCGGGGCGAATCCGTCGAACCGGCCGCTCACGCGCCGGACCCGCGCGCATCGGTGGCGGTCGGCCGCCAGCATCCCGACGATGCGCGGCAGCGACAGGTCATGGTCCGCATCGACGACGGGCCCACGGCGACGCTGGTGTACGGCGACCGGATCACGCTGGAGCTGGCGCCTGGTGCCCACGTGCTGCGCGCCAACAACACGCTGTTCTGGAAGCGCGTGCCGTTCACGGTCGAGCCCGGCGAGCACGTGGAATTCACCCTGATCAACAAGACCGGCCGGATGACGCTGGGGCTGCTCGCCCTGCTGGGTGCCGCGCCCCTCTTCCTCCAGATTGACTGCCGCCGCGAGCGGCGCCCCTGACGACCCGATCATGATTGCAGTGCAGAATGTTTCGATGCAATACGGCGGCAAGATCCTCTTCGAGGACGTCACGACGACGTTCTCGGAGGGCCGCCGCTATGGCCTGACCGGCCCGAACGGCGCCGGCAAGTCGACGTTCATGAAGATCCTCACGGGCGAACTGCCGCCCCAGAAGGGCACGGTGAGCCGGCCGAAGAAGTTCGGCGTGCTCCGGCAGGATCAGTTCGCCTTCGACGAGCACCGCGTCATCGACACGGTCATCATGGGCAACGCGCGGCTGTGGACGGCGCTCCAGGCTCGCGAGGTGCTCTACGCGAAGACCGATCTGACCGACGAGGACGGCATGCGCCTCGGCGAACTCGAGGGGATCGTCGGCGAAGAAGACGGCTACTCGGCCGAGAGCGATGCCGCCATCCTGCTGCAGGGGCTCGACATCGCCGACGACCTGCACGAACGCCGGATGTCCGAGCTGCAGGGGGGCCAGAAGGTGCGCGTGCTGCTGGCGCAGGCCCTCTTCGGCCGCCCGCAGGCGCTGCTGCTCGACGAGCCGACGAACCACCTGGACCTCGACTCGATTCACTGGCTGCGCGAGTTCCTCATCCGCTACGACGGCACGCTCATCGTCATCTCGCACGACCGGCACTTCCTGAACTCGGTCTGCACGCACACGGCGGACATCGACTACCAGACGATCATCACCTACACCGGCGGCTACGACGAGATGGTGGTGGCGAAGACGCAGATCCGCGCGACGGTCGAGGCGCAGAACGCGCAGCGCGAGAAGAAGATCGCGCAGTTGCAGGACTTCATCCAGCGCTTCTCCGCCGGCACGCGCTCGAGTCAGGTGCAGTCGCGGCGCAAGGAAGTCGAGCGTCTGCAGACGACCGACCTGGCGCGCTCGAACATCCAGCGGCCGTACATCCGCTTCCAGATGGCCCGGCCGTCGGGCAAGGTCGCGATCGAGTGCAAGGACGTCACGAAGGGCTACGACGGCACGCCGGTCATCGACGGCTTCAGCGGCGTGGTCAACAGGGGCGAGAAGATCGTCCTCGTCGGCCGCAACGGCGTGGGCAAGACGACGCTGCTGAAGGCGCTGCTCGCCGATGCACCGGGTCAGACGCCCGAGCCGGGCGATCTGGACAGCGGCACGGTGCGCTGGGGCCACGAGGTCTCGGTCGGGTACCTGGCCCAGGACCACACCGGCGCGATTCAGAAGGGCATGACCGCGGCCGACTGGCTGCACCAGTTCGATCCCGATGCCTCGCGGCAGGACATCCACGGGCTGCTCGGCCAGATGCTGTTCCAGGGCGAAGAGGGGCACAAGCCGACGGCCGCCCTCTCGGGCGGCGAGACGGCGCGCCTGCTGTTCTGCCGCATCATGCTGCAGAAGCCGAACGTGCTGATCCTCGACGAACCGACGAACCATCTCGATCTCGAATCGATCAACGCGCTGAACGTCGCGCTCCAGAAGTACGAAGGCACGCTGCTGCTCGTCACCCACGACCAGGATCTGATCGAGGAAGTGGGGACGCGCATCTGGCACTTCGGGCCGTCGGGCATCGAGGACTTCAAGGGCACCTACGAAGAGCTCGTGTCGACGGGCCGGACGCAGGGGTAGACGACCGAGCGCACGACGGACACCGGCATGACACTACTGCGATACGCGGCGTTTCTCGGGCTGGCCATCTGGATTGGCGGGCTGGCGGTGCTCGCCGGCATCGGGGCCCCCACGGTATTCGAGGCGCTGATCGCGCGCGATCCGGTGGCCGGTCGCGAACTGGCCGGCCTGCTGTTCGGCACGATGCTCGAGCGGTTCCAGTACGTCGCGTGGGGATCGGCGGCCGTCCTGTTCCTCTCGCTCGGCCTGCGTGCCGCGATCGGGCCCCGCCCCCGGCACACGGCGCTCCGCATCTGGGCCGTCGTACTCATGCTCGCGATCAGTCTCGTCACCGTGTTCGTGATCATTCCGGCGATCGACGAGATCCGCGGCGCGATCGAGGGGGCGGTGGCCGCGTTGCCCGCGGCCGACCCGCGCCGGATGGCCTTCGGCCGCTGGCACGGCCTGTCGAGCGGCCTGATGCTGCTGACCATCGGCCTCGGCCTCGGCCTGGGCTGGGCCGAGGTACACGACCCGCACTGACCCCACGGTCGCCGGCCGACCGGGTACACTGGGCCGGCGGCACGGTCCGCGCGGGAGCGTTCATGGCACACGAGATCACCCTCATTCCTGGCGATGGGATCGGCCCCGAAGTCACCGGTGCCGTCACCCGGATCCTCGACGCGTCGGGCGTCTCGATCCACTGGGACCGCCACGACGCCGGCGCCGTGGCCGCCGAGCGCACGGGCAAGACCCTGCCCGACGCGCTGCTCGCGTCGATCCGCGAGCGCAAAGTCGCCCTCAAGGGGCCAGTGACCACGCCCATCGGCAAGGGCTTCACCAGTGTCAACGTCGGCCTGCGCAAGGCCCTCGATCTGTTCGCCAACCTGCGCCCCGTCGTCAATCTGCCGGGTGTGTCGACGCGCTTCCAGAACGTGGATCTCGTCATCGTGCGCGAGAACACCGAGGACCTCTACTCCGGCCTCGAGCACGTCGTGGTCCCCGGCGTGGTCGAGAGCCTGAAGATCATCACGGCCGAGGCGTCGACGCGGATCGCGGAGTTCGCGTTCCAGTACGCGCGCCGGCACGGCCGATCGCGCGTCACGGCCATCCACAAGGCCAACATCATGAAGCTCGGCGACGGGCTGTTCCTGGACTCGGTCCGGACGGTGGCGGCCAGGTACCCGGAGATCCGCTTCGACGACCGCATCATCGACGCCGTGTGCATGCACCTGGTGCTGAAGCCGGAACAGTTCGACGTGCTGGTGCTGCCCAATCTCTACGGCGACATCGTGTCGGATCTCTGTGCCGGCCTGGTGGGCGGCCTCGGGGTCGTTCCCGGGGCGAACATCGGCACCGACTGCGCGGTGTTCGAGGCGGTACACGGGACGGCGCCCGACATCGCCGGCCAGGACGTGGCCAACCCGACGGCGCTGCTGCTGTCGGCGCTGCTGATGCTCGTGCACATCGGCGAGTCCGACGCGGCCGCGCGCATCCGCGCGGCGCTGCACACGGTGCTCGCCGAAGGGACCGCCACCCGCGATCTCGGCGGCACGGCTTCGACCACGACGTTCGCCGACGCCATCGTCCGGCACCTCGACGCCTGAACGGCGCCGTCGTTCCGCGGCGCGCGGCTGCCATCGCACCCGGGATGCCACCTGCTATAGTTCGGGGGCTGTGAGACCCGACGACATCACACAGGCCGTGATGGCCCGCGATGAAGTCGCCCGGTACCTGGGAGACTCCGCGGGGACTGTCGACGACGATGCGCGGCAGCGGCTCGAGACCTATCTCGACGAACTCCGCACGACGCAGCGCTACCGGTTCTATCGCGCGCTGCAGCACCCGCTCTATCCCATCCTGCGCAAGGTCGATCGCGTGGCGGAAGGGCTCGATCACGTCAGGGCGGCCATCGGCGCGGGACGGGTCGTCTATGTCTCGAACCACAAGAGCCACCTCGACTATCTGGTCGAGCCGCTCGTGCTCGACGATCACGCCATCCGCCCGCCGCTCACCGCGGCCGGCATCAATCTGTTCGGCGGCCCGCTCGGGCTGCTGCACCGGCACGTGACGGGCGCGATTCCGATTCGCCGCAACAGCAAGGATCCGCTCTACCTGGTGACGCTGCGCGCGTACATGGCCGAAATCCTCGAGCGGCGCGACCTGCTCTATTACGCCGAGGGCGGACGCAGCTACACGGGCGAGCTGAAGTCGCCGAAGACCGGACTGCTCCAGGCCGCGCTGCTGGCCAACCGCGCCGAGTTGTCTGTCGTCCCGATGGCCGTGGCCTACGATCTCGTGCTCGAGGATCGCATGCTGCCGCGCGCCGCGCTGAAGAAGCGCAAGCGCCCGTTCTCGCAGGAAGTCGCCGAGATGGTGCGCCACGCGGTCGGGTACCACAGCCGCGCGTTCGTCTCGTTCGGTGCCCCGCTGCCGCTCGCCGACTACGATCCGCACGCGCGTCGCGATCTCGTCACGCTCGCGCACCGCATCCAACACGCGATCGGGTTGCTGCACAAGGTGCTGCCCACGGCGCTGGTGGCGACCGTCGGTCGGCCGCGGATGCCGATCGACGAGCTGCGGAGCCGGATCGACGACACCATCACCATCCTCAGGGCCCAGGGCGCGAACCTCGCGGTCCAGACCGGCCGCGAGGCGGTCGACCAGGGCCTGGCGGCGCTCACCGATCGCGGGGTGGTCGTCGTGCAGGACGGTCGCCTGCGTGTGCGGGATCGCTTCGTCATGCGCTACTACGGCCGCGCGATCGACCACCTGCTGGCCCCCGCGTCGACGATCGGGACCTGAGATGATCGCGACGATCTTCCGCCTCTTCTTTTCGATGCTCGCGAGCAGCGCGCTGCTCAAGGCCGCGGCGTCGCGCATCGGGATTCGAGGACGCCGCAGCCCGGCCCGCCGCTTCGTCGCCGGCGAAACCCACGACGAGGCGATTGCGGCGGTCGAGGCCATCGAGGCTCGAGGGCTGACGGTGACGATCGATCGGCTCGGCGAGCAGGTCACGTCGTCCGCCGCCGCGCTCGAGGCCGCGCGGGCGTACGTCGACCTGATTGGCGAGGCCACGCCCGGCCGCGTCAGTCGCGGCCTGTCCGTGAAGCTCACGCAGATCGGCCTCGACGTCGATCGCGCCACGGCCATCGACAATCTGCGGCGGGTCGTCGAGGCGGCCGTCGAGCCGGGAATCTTCGTCCGCGTCGACATGGAAGGGGCGACGTATACGGACGACACGCTCGATACGGTCGAGACGCTCTGGAGCATCGGGTACCGCAACGTCGGCGTGGCCATCCAGGCCGCACTCCGGCGATCGGGCGACGACATCCGTCGCCTGAACGCGCTGGGCATGAGCGTTCGGCTGGTGAAGGGCGCGTACCGCGAGTCGCGCCGCATCGCCTTCGTCCGCGCCGACGATGTCGATGCCGAGTTCCGTCGCCTGACCGAGCTGCTGCTGACCGAGGGGCATCGGCCTGCGATCGCGACGCACGACCCCGACTTGATTGCCCATGCCCGTCAGGTGGCCACCGCGCGCGCGATCGCGCTGGATCAGTTCGAATTCGAGTTCCTCTACGGCCTCCGCCGCGACCTCCAGACCTCGCTGGCCCGGGACGGCTACGCCGTGCGCGTGTACGTCCCGTACGGCCGCGAGTGGTTCCCCTACTTCATGCGCCGGCTCGGCGAGCGGCCGGCGAACATCTGGTTCGTCGTGAAGAACCTCTTCGCCGAGCGGCCCGACGCCTGAGATGGATCCGCTCGCCGGGCGCGTGGTCGCCATCACGGGCGCGTCGGCCGGCATCGGCCTGGCACTGGCACGCCTGCTCGTCGCGCGCGGCGCACATGTGGCCGCGTTCGCGCGACGCGGCGACCGACTCGACGATCTCGTCGCCGACACCGCGCACCGGCAGCTGCCGGGACGGGTGCTGCCCGTGGTGGGTGACGTCACCGAGCCTGCCGACGTGCAGGCGCTCGTCGATCGCACGATCGCGACGTTCGGCCGGCTGGACGTGATGGTCTGCAACGCCGGCATCGGCTATCACGCCTCGCTCGACGATACGCCGCCGCCCGTCAGCCGCCGGATGATGGACGTCAACGTCCACGGCACCATCCTCGCGGCGCAGGCCGCCCTCGTCGTGATGCGCCGGCAGGGCACGGGCCACATCATCGCGGTCTCGTCGATCGTCGCGCGCCGCGGCATCGAGGGATCGAGCGTCTATGCCGCGTCGAAGGCGGCGCAGCTGGCGTTCATCGAGTCGCTGCGCGCCGAGTTCCTCGGCACGGGCCTGCGCGCATCGGTGGTGCTGCCCGTCTCGACGACCACCGAGTTCCACGACGCCATCGCCCGCGACTACGGCCAGGTGGTGCGCGGCCACGGCCCCAGGCAATCCGCCGAAACCGTTGCGGCGGCCATCGCGGCCTGCATCGTCCGTCCGCGCGCCGAGGTCTACCCGTATCGCTGGTCCAGGCTGCTGGGCATCGTGAGCGCGATCGCCCCCGGTCCGGCCGATCGCCTCGTGCGCCGGTTCCGCCGCTCATCGTCCGATCGCCATGCCGCAGCCGATTCCTGAAATCGTCGGTCGCCTGGCGACGATGGTGCGCGAGGCCGGGGGCCGCGCGTTGATCGTCGGCGGCTGGGTTCGCGACGACCTGCTCGACCGGCCCTGCAAGGATCTCGACATCGAGGTCTTCGGCATCGACGCGGCGTCGCTGCGGACGATCCTCGAGTCGATCGGGAGCGTCGACGCGGTCGGCGAAAGCTTCACGGTGTACAAGGTGGCCGGGCTCGACGTCTCGCTGCCGCGACGCGAATCGAAGACCGGGCGCGGGCATCGCGGCTTCACCGTCGAGGGCGATCCGACACTGTCACTCGAAGACGCGGCGCGACGACGGGACTTCACGATCAATGCGATGTCGCGCGATCCCCTGACGGGCGACCTCATCGATCCGTTCGGCGGCAAGGCCGATCTGCGCGCCCGCATCCTGCGCCTGGTCGATCCGCGGACGTTCGGCGAGGACAGCCTGCGCGTGCTGCGCGGCGTGCAGTTCGCGGCGCGGTTCGATCTGACGATCGATCCGGCCACGGCCGATCACTGCCGTACCATTGCGCTCGACGACCTGCCATCCGAGCGCATCCTGGGCGAGATCGAGAAGCTGCTGCTCCTGGCGCCGAGGCCCTCGATCGGCCTGCGCCTGGCCTGGGACCTGGGTGTCGTGCACGCGCTGCTGCCGGAGCTCGTGCCGCTGGCCACGTGCCCGCAGGAACCCGAATGGCACCCCGAAGGCGACGTGTGGACGCACACGCTCATGGTGGTCGACGAAGCGCGGCAGCGCATCGACGATCTCGATCGGGGCCGCGCCCTGGCGATGATGCTGGCCGCGGTCTGTCACGACATCGCGAAGCCCGAGACCACGATCGTGTCCAACGGCCGCATCCGCTCGCCCGGGCACGAGGAGGCTGGCGTGCTGCCGACGACACACGTGCTCGATCGCTTGAACGTCCACACGATCGACGGGTTCGACGTGCGTCACGCCGTGCTCGGGCTCGTGGCGCAGCACCTGAAGCCGAGCGCGTTCCACAAGGCCCCGACGCCTGTCAGCGACGGCGCGTTTCGCCGCCTGGCGCAGAAGGTCGAGCTCGAGCTGCTCGCGCGCTTCTCGGATGCCGACTGCCACGGCCGCGGCGGATCGTTCGACTGCTCGGCGACCGGCCGGTTTCTCGAGCGCGCGCACGCGCTCGGCGTCCAGCACGAAGCGCCGGCGCCGCTCGTCCTCGGACGTCATCTCCTCGCGCTGGGCGTCGCGCCGGGCCCTGCCATGGGCGCGCTCCTGAAGACGCTCTACGAACGGCAGCTCGACGGAGAGATCACCAGCGTGGAGGACGGTATCGAGGCCGCGCGCATTCTCATCGCTGAACAGGAGCAGGGGTAGGATCGAGCCCCACACACGCAGACTCGGGGGTAGCAGAGCCCCCTGATGACGATCGTCAGCAGTCGATCGCGACACCGACAGCGAGGAACTTCGGGACTTCCCTGAGATTCCCGATGGGCAGGATTCTTGCTCGCCGGACGACGCTACAATGAGCCTCGTGCCAGGGACCGATCGTCAATCACCGCCGCCCCCGGGCGTGAAGCTCACCTACGACGACTTCCTGCTGTTTCCCGACGACGGGTTGCGGCACGAGTTGATCGACGGGGAGCACTACGTGACGCCGTCACCAAGTCTTCGACACCAACGGATTTCCGGCAACATCTACACCGCCATCAGGACCTACCTGCGCGAGCACCCCATCGGCGAGATCTTCTACGCGCCGCTCGATGTCGTGCTCTCGAACGTTGATGTCGTCGAACCCGATCTGCTGTACGTCGCGCGGGAGCGCGCCGGCGAGGTGCTGACGTCCATGCACGTGCGCGGCGTCCCGAATCTCGTCGTGGAGATCGGATCGAAGAGCACGAGCAGGCGCGACGACACCATCAAGCGGCGCCTTTACGAGCGGTCCGGCGTGGACGAGTACTGGATCGTGGATCCCGCCACCGACACCATTCGCGTATTCCGGCACGCGGACGACCGGTTCGCGCCCGCCATCGAATTGCGACGAGACGCCGGGCACACACTCACGACGCCGCTCCTGCCAGGCTTCACGATCGAACTGACGGCCATCTTTCCGCCTGACACGTCCGCCTGATCGGTTGCGTACGCTCCCGCATGGCCCGGTAATCCAGCCACGATCCCGCGCCACCGTCGGGCGTCTGCATGGCGCCGGCGTCGCGTCTGATGTAGACCTTACGCAACGAGGCGGCGTCACTCACACCGGCAGGCGCCCGGAGATACAGACCATCGACGACGCTGAAAATCGAGGTCGTCCCGCCGATGCCGAGTCCAAGCGTCGCAACGACGGCCGCGGCAAACGCCGGCTTCCGTCGTAACGCACGAATCCCACCGCGCACGTCCTGCCAGACGCCTTCGATCGTGGGCCCCACCCACACGTCACGCACGTCCTCACGCGCCAGCGTCACGTTGCCCTGCGCGCGTCGGCTTGCGGCAGCGGCCTCATCGGGGCTTGTGCCCTCGCGCTCGAGCTGCGCCTGACGCAGCGAGCGATGTGTTTCCATTTCCTCGCGCAGATCCGCGTCGTGGCGGGTGCGACGGAGGAGGTGAAGCCACCGATTGAATAGTGTGCGCATCGTGCCCATTCCTCGCAGGGGCTCAAGCTCCTGCGCTCCGTATCGATACCTCGGGTCTGCACCGTATGGGCGACGCATGCGTCGCCCGTGCACGCCTACGTCGTCCGCAGCACGGCCTGCACGGCACCCACCATGCGGTCGAAACCGGCGCGCTCGGCCGCGAGCTGCCGACGGCCGGCAGCCGTGAGGGTGTAGTACCGGGCACGCCTGTTGTTCTCCGACACGCCCCACTCGCCCTTCACCCAGCCACTGAGCAGCAGCCGCTGCAACGCGGGATAGAGCGCGCTCTCGCCCACCTGCAGCACGTCATCGGACGCAAGTCGCAGGTGCTCGACAATGCCGTAGCCGTGCTTGGCACCCGTCGAGACCGCCTTGAGAATCAGCAGTTCGAGCGTGCCCGGCAGGAGATCGGAAGGCGTATTCGTGAGCCCCATCAGATAGTGATGGGACTATAGGCGCTGGGCCGGACCGGCGTCAACTCCCCTCAATTACTGAGGGCGCAACACGGGAAGCCGGCGGCAGGCACCAGGCCCACCGCCGGCGCTGGTCAGACGACGTCGACGCGAACGAGTGAGGGATGAGCTAGTGCACCGCCGTTGAGCTGGCGTCAAGGGATCGCGGTCGAGGGGGGTGCAGCCGCCAGGCGGCGCGACGAGGAATACCGAGAGTATTGTGAGGAGCGCCAACGCCGCGGATGCGCCCGCCTCGGCCGCGAGGATTGATGCCGGCTCGACGGCGGTGCACTAGTCGTCGAGCACGAACGTGACCATCATGTTCACCTGATACTCGGTGATGCGGCCATCAGTGACACGGACGTGCTGCTCCTTGACCCAGGCACTGCGGACGTTGCGCAGCGTCTTGCCGGCCCGCGAGAGCCCCTGCTGGATCGCATCCTCGAAACTCTTCGTCGACGTGGAGCTGATTTCGGTGACCTTGGCAACGGACATGATGCCTCCTGGCGCGCCCCTCGAATGCGGGGACGCGGTGACACGCTGACAGCGTCGAGCACACCGGGGAACCTCCCTATCCTCCCACGGATCGCGCGCGATGCCGCGAGCGGCACGCGGAGGATCGCTCACGCCGTACGGATCACTCGATGAAGCTGTCGATCATCGCGCCTGTCAGCGCCCCGGTCGCCGCACCGTAGCCGGCACCGATCGCCAGACCCGCCGCCAGATTCTCGCAATCGCCTTCGCACAGACTGTGCGCGAGGAAGCCGACGAAGCCGGTCATCACGGCCGCGCCGACGACGGCGCCGATGGTGGTCCCGTTGCGAAGCGAGTCCGGACGCCTCCCGGTCCTGGTGAGCACCGGATCGAAGTGCGCGGGGTACCGCCCGACAGGGACGCTCACGCCAGCCTGTGCGCGGAACTCCGATGTCTTGCCGAGAATCACACGCACCTCCTGCCGCAACGCCAGGCGAGGCGCCACACGCTGCTCGACCCCGACACCGAGCGTGAACTCCGGTCCCGCGCCCTCGTAGAGCACGGCGGGCTGCATGATCGGAGTTCGACCGCCGTAGGTGATCTCCGGCTGGAACCGCCGCCGGTGGCCGATGCCTGTACCGACGAGACCGCTCATCGCAAACCTGCCGGTCTGCACCAGCGCACGACGCACCTCCGCGAGCAGCAGATGACTGTCTTCCCACGACTCGTCGAAGGCGAACGTCTGTTTCGTGGTGAAGACGTCCGCGGACACGACGAGCGCCGTGCGCGGCGAGACGTTCAGCGTCACCCGCGGCGCCACGACAGGTCGCATCCTGTCGAATCCGCCGTCTGGGCCGGCCATGGCGACGTCGAGCCCGACCTCCAGACGAGGCGTCGTGCCGGTCGCCGGTTGGGCGACCAACGGCGCAGTCGCGGTCAGCGCAAGGATGAATATCGCAGCGGTCAGTCGTGAGCAGGGCACGAGCACCTCTATCGACTAATGCGCCGGTTCGACCCCGGCCGGCTCATGGCGATCGCCGATCATTGTGACCTAGTCGGGCCGACACCCGCCTTCGCACGCGGCTGCGGCGGGCTGGCAGCGGCCGGTCCCTGCACGGTCTCGCGGAGAAGACGCGGGGATCGGCCCCGGCGGGAATCCACGTGGCGGTTCGCGCAATCGCCCGGCATCGGGGCGGGCCCCTGTGCCCGCCCCTGTTCTCTCAGGATCCCGACGCTTCTGCGGGGACGAAGTCGGCCGCGCCGAGGCCGCCGCCGAGCGCCTTGTAGAGGCGCACGAGCTCGGACGACACCGTCGCGCGGCTGCTCACGAGCGAATCCTGGAGCGAGAGCAGCGATCGCTGGGCATCGAGCACGTCGCGGAAGTCGCGCAGGCCGGCCGTGTAGAGCTGGAGCGACAGGTCAGCCGATTGCTCGGCCGCCGCCGCCGCGGCCGTCAGGTGATCGCGACGCACCGTCTCGTGCGTCAGGCTGGTCAGCGCATCCTCGACGTCGCGCAGCGCGTTCAGCACGCGCGTTTCGTACGTCTGCGCGGCCTGTTCCTGCCGTTCGGTCTGGATGACCAGGTTCTGCCGCAGCTGCGTCCGGTTGAAGACCCGGGTATTCACCGACGGTGCCGCGCTCCAGAACGCCGCGCCCGGCAGCAGCAGCTTCGCGATCGAGAGCGACTCGAGGCCGATCGATCCGGCCAGCCGGAACGATGGATACAGATCGGCGCGCGCCACGTCCACCTGCGCGAACTGCGCGGCATACTGGCGCTCGGCACTGCGCACGTCCGGCCGTCGCCGAATCGTCTCGGCCGGTACACCGACGGCCACGTCGATCGGCGCCACCGGGATCTCGGCCGTGGCCTCGAGCTCGGCATCGAGCGCCGCGGGCGGCTCGCCAATCAGCACGGCCAGCGCGTGACGGGCACGCGCGAGCTGGCTTTCGAGCGACACGATCTGTGCCCGCGTGCTCTCCGTGTTCGACAGGGCCTGCTGCACGTCCACCTCGGTGGCCAGGCCCGCCTCGACGCGGAAGCGTGTCAGCGACAGTGTCTCTTCCTGGAGCGACAGGTTCTGCGACGCGATCGCGAGCCGCCGCTGCAGCGACCGCACGTCGATGTAGTCGATCGCCACCTCGGAGGCCAGGCTGACGAGCGCATCCTGCAGGTCGAACGTCCGCGCCTCGGCCGTGGCCGTGGCCGCATCGACGGCCAGCTGATTGCCACCGAACACGTCGATCTCCCAGCTCGCGTCGAGACCGAGCGAGTACGACTGGTTCACGTTGTCCGATCCGCTGAACCGCGCGGATCCCGAGGCGTCGACCGACGGCGTGAGGACGCTCCGGCTCGACGCCACGCTTGCGCGCGCCTCGCGCAGGCGCGAGAGCGCGGTGCGGATGTCGGGGCTGCCGGTCACCGCACGCTCGACGTAGGCGGAAAGCTGCGGATCGCCGAACCGTTCCCACCAGCGTGTGATCGCGCCCGTGTCGACGGACGACTCGACGCCGGCCGATGACGTCCACGCGGCCACCGTCGGGGGCGCCGGCGTCTGGTACGGCCGTCGCACGCTGCACCCCGCAACGAGACACGCGGCGAGGGCGGCAACCACGAGGCGCGCCGGCCGCCGGCCGGCTCCGGATGACGATGAGGAGACCAACAGGAGGCTATTCATGGCGAAGCGCATCGATGGGGTTGAGGCTGGCCGCGCGGCGTGCCGGGAAGAACCCGAAGACCACGCCAACGCCCGCCGAGAAAAGGAACGCAATCGAGACAATCGTCACGTCGACCGAGAACGGCAGGCCCAGCACCGCGGCCGCGATGGCCGACGCCGCCAGGGCGAGCGCGATGCCCGCCGCACCGCCGAACCCGGCCAGCACGACCGCTTCGACGAGGAACTGCGTGAGCACGTCTCCCTCGAACGCCCCGATGGCAAGGCGGATACCGATCTCGCGCGTCCGCTCGGTCACCGACACGAGCATGATGTTCATGATCCCGATGCCGCCGACGAGCAGACTGATCGCGGCCACGGCTGCCAGCAGCGCGGTCAGCGTCTGCGTGGTACCTGTGATGGCCGTCGCCAGCTCGGCCTGATCGAAGACCGTGAAGTCGTCATCGTCGGTCGCCTGGAGATTGCGCCGATCGCGCATCAGTCGATAGATGTCCTGCTGGGCGCGCTGGCTCGATGCGCCGGGCGCGACAGACAGCTGGATCTGCGATACGTCGTCGCTGCCGGCGAGCCGTCGCTGGACCGTGCGCAGCGGCATCACGATCGTGTCGTCGCGATCCATCCCGAAGGTGCTCGTGCCCTTCGACTCGAGCAGGCCGATGACCGTGCAGGCGATGTTGCGCAGCCGCACGCGCTCCCCGATCGGATCGGTCACCGCGAGCAACTCGCGCCGCGTGGTCTCGCCGATGATGCAGACGGCCGCGCCCGATCGGATCTCGCTGTCGGAGAACCACCGGCCGCGCGCCAGCGTCCAGTTGCCCGACGAGAAATAGGCGTTGGTCGTCCCCGTCACCGTCATCGATCGGTTGCGTGGCCCGCTGACGGCATTCAGGCCGACAGACGCGATCGGCGCGACGGCGGTCACCGACGTGAGATCGCGCTCGAGCGCATCGACGTCCTGCGGGCGGAAGGCCCTGGCGCTCCCGGCCGCCCCACCCGGTCCCCGCTGCTGTCCGGGCATCAGGGTCAGCAGGTTGCTGCCCATCGTCGCGATGTCGGCGGTCACCGCGGCCGTGGCGCCGTTGCCGAGCGTGACCATGACGATCACCGACGCCACACCGATGACGATGCCGAGCGTGGTGAGCGACGATCGCAGCACGTTCCGGCGGATTTCCCGCAGTGCGAGCACGACGGCATTGGCAATCATCAGTGCACCCTCCCGGATCGCTCGTCGCTCTCGACGTGCCCGTCCCTGAACCTGACGATCCGCGTCGCGAAAGCCGCCATGTCCGGCTCGTGCGTGACCATCATCACCGTGATGCCGCGGTCGCGATTGAGCCCTGTCAGCAGTTCCATGATTTCCACGCTGCGCGCCGTATCGAGGTTGCCCGTCGGCTCGTCGGCGAACAGCACCGAGGGCTGACTGACGATCGCGCGCGCAATCGCCACGCGCTGCATCTGGCCGCCCGACAGTTCCGCGGGCGTGTGCGTTTCCCACCCGGCCAGGCCGACGGTCGCCAGCGCCTCGCGCGCGAGCCGTCGTCGCTCGCCGCGCGGGACGCCACGATAGACGAGCGGCAGTTCGACGTTCTCCACTGCCGAGGTCCGGTTCAGCAGGTTGAATCCCTGGAACACGAACCCGAGCTGGTACCGGCGCAGCAGCGCGCGCTGGTGGCGCGTGAGCGCTCCCACGTCGACGCCGCGGAAGCGGTAGTGCCCGGCGGTCGGCACGTCGAGGCAGCCGAGGATGTTCATCGCCGTCGACTTGCCCGATCCGCTCGGTCCCATGACGGCCACGAACTCGCCCTCCTGCACCTGCAGGCTGACGCCACCGAGGGCGCGCACCGCGGCGTGACCCTTGCCGTAGATCCGTTCGACCCCGTCGAACTCGATGATCACGTCACTCATGACCATCACCGTGTCGTGGCCAGATCCACGATCAGCTCGGTGCCCGGCGTGACGTCGCCGCTCCGTAGCACCGTGACCCGGCCGTCGGACGGCCCCACCGTCACATCGATCGCCCGCGGCGCGGCCTGGCCATCGGGCACCCAGACACGCGGCGGCGCGGCGTCCACGGATCGGTCGCGCTGCGGCGGCCCCGCGAAGAATCCCTGATCGGTCGACAGTGCGGCCGGTGGCGTGAAGCGGAGCGCTGCGTTCGGCAGCAGCACCGCGTCGCGCACTTCCGTAACGACGATGTCGGCGGTCGCGGTCATGCCCGGCTGCAGCAGGCCCTCGGCGTTCTCGACGGCCAGCACGGTCTGATACGTCACCACGCCGTTCGACGTCGTCGGGGCACTGCGCACCTCGGTCACGGAGGACACGAACTGGCGATCCGGATACGCGTCGACGCGGAAGATCGCCCGCTGTCCGGTGCGGACCTGGCCGATGTCGGCCTCGTCGACGGCCACGATCAGCCGCATCTTCGTGAGATCCTCGGCCAGGGTGAACAGCGTCGGCGTCTGGAACGACGCAGCCACGGTCTGGCCCGGATCGACCTGGCGATCGAGCACGATGCCGGTGATGGGCGATCGGATCACGGCCTTGCGGATGTCGGTCTCGATCGCGTCGAGGCTCGCCTGCGACTGCGCCACCTGTGCCGCGACGCTGGCCAGTTCCGCCTCGGCACGCTTGACCGTCGCCTCCTGCGCGTCGAATTCCTGCTGCGACGGCACGCGGCCGTCGCTCAGCTCACGCACGCGGGCCAGCCGGGCAAGCGATGCACGGGCCTCGGCCAGCGTCGCGTCGGCCTGCAATCGCTTGGCCCCGGCCGAGAGCAGCGCGGCCCGCGCCTGCGCCGCCTGCGCGTCGAGCTTCTCGGTGTTGACGCGCGCCAGGATCTGGCCCTGCCGGACCGGACTGTTGAAGTCCACGGACACCGACTCGACGACGCCCGAGATCTCCGTGCCGATGTTCACCTGCGTCACGGGCTTGAGCTCGCCGGTGGCCGTCACCGCCACGGTCAGGTCGCCATGCTCCACGCGTTCGGTCTGATAGAGCGGGGCCGGGGTGGACGACGGGACGAACGCCCGTATCACCCCGTACGCCGCGAGTACGACAACGGCCAGCACCACGGCCCATCGGACCATCCGTCGCCGTGACGTCTTCGGCGTCAGGCCCAGCGTGGCCTGGAGTTCTTCGGTCTTCATGTCTGCGGTCATCGGTCCTCGCATCGGTCGCCCCATCGGCGGCCTGCATACCGACGATACGGACGCGGGACGGCCGTGCCCGTTAAGGTTTGTAAAGAGCCGCGCCGGACGACAGACGACGCCGGCGAGTGCGGTAGGGTATCGACAGCATGCCGGAGGCCCTCCCCGACACGATCGCCGCGGCGCCGACGACCATCGTCATGGTCGACGACGACGTCGAGCTGTGTGCGCTGGTGGGCGAGTACCTGGGTGCGCACGGATTTCATGTCGAGGCCGTGCACAGCGGCCTGATGGGCCTGCGGCGCGTCATGGAACCGGACTGCGCGCTCGTCGTCCTCGACGTGATGCTGCCGGTCATCGACGGGTTCGAGGTGCTGCGGCAGGTCCGACGACGATCGGCCGTGCCCGTGATCATGCTGACGGCCAGGGCCAGCGAAGCGGACCGCGTCCGCGGCTTCGGCGACGGCGTCGACGACTACCTGGTGAAGCCGTTCGCGGCGGCCGAGCTGCTCGGCCGCGTGCGCGCGGTGCTCCGGCGGGCCGCGGGCCAGGCGCCGGCGCCCGCGCGGTTCGTCACCCTTGGCGGCCTCGAACTCGACACCACGACGCAGACGGCGTCGTTCGACACGCACGCGATCGATCTGACGCCCACCGAGTTCGCCATCCTCGAGGTGCTCGTCCGATCGGTGGGTCGTGCGGTCTCGCGCGACGAGCTGTCGGCCGTGCTCTATCAACGCGAAGCGACACCGTACGAGCGCGCACTCGACGTCCACGTGAGTCACCTGCGCCGGAAGCTCGAAGCCGCCGGGTGCTCGATGATCCACACGGCACGCGGCGTCGGGTACCTCTGCGCCGCGGGTGACTGATCGTGCGATCGCTGTCACTCCGCATCGCGCTCGCCTCGCTCGGCACCGTACTCGTGTCGCTCGCGGCGTTCCTCGTCACGTTCTTCTGGATGACGGGCCCGGCGTTCGATCGGTTCATCCAGCATTTCCAGACACAGCTCGTCGAGGACACCGTGGCCGCGTACGAGCGCGGCGGTCCCGAGGCGCTCGGCCCGCACCTCGCCCGGCTCGATCGATCGCTCGAAGCCGAACACCTCCTGCTCGATGCCGAGGGACACAGCCTGCTCGACGGTACCGATCAATCCGCGCTGCTCGCCCTGCCGGCACACAGATTCGGCCCGCCGCACCTGGCCGATGGCCGAGGCGTCCTGGTACAGGCATCGGCCGATGGGCGGTATCGCCTCGTGCGCCTGGCAGTGCCGCCGTTCGACGTCTGGGATTTCGCGCCGTACTACGCCCTGATCCTCGCCGCCATCGCTGGCCTCAGCTGGATGCTCGCCTCGGGCATCGTCGTCCCGCTGCGCGAGGTGGCCGCGGCTGTCGATCGCTTCGGCCGCGGCGACCTCACCGTCCGCGTGGCCTCCACGCGCCGCGACGAGATCGGCCAGCTCGGCCGGGCGTTCAACGAGATGGCGAACCGCACCGAGACGCTGCTCGCCGCCGAACGTCGGCTCCTGCAGGACATCTCGCACGAACTGCGATCGCCGCTCGCCCGGCTGCACATCGCCGTCGAGCTGGCGCGCACGGCTGACGATCGCGACGCGGCCACGGCGCGCACGCAGAAGGAAGTCGATCGGCTTTCACGCCTCGTGGGATCGCTCATCGAGGTGACACGCGCCGAGGGCGATCCGTCGGCGCGACGCATCGAAGCCGTCGATCTGTCCGCCGTGCTCCGTGGTGTCGTGAGCACCTGCACGCTCGAAGCGGAAGCGCACCAGTGTCGCCTGCGGCTCGACGATGCGGGTGTGGGCATCGTGCAGGGCGATCCCGAGCTGCTGCAGCGCGCCATCGAGAACGTCGTGCGCAACGCGATCCGCTACGCTCCCGACGACACCGAGGTCGTCGTCCGCGCCACACGCGTCCGGGCCGAGGTCCTCATCAGCGTGCGCGATGTCGGCCCCGGTGTCCCGGACGAGCTGCTGCACCGGCTCACGCAGCCGTTCTTCCGCGTCGAAGATGCGCGGGACTACTCACCGTCCGGCGGTGTCGGGCTCGGCTTGTCGATCGCGCAACGCGCGGTGCAGGTCCATCGCGGCCGGCTCGAGGTCGAGAACGCCAGGCCCGGCCTGCGCGTCACCATCGCGATTCCCGCCTGAACCGCAGACGATCGCCGATTGCGATCGCCGTGGAGTACACGACTTCGCGCTGCGCATCACTCGCCGGCTGGCACCTCGCGGGGTGACATTGGCGCCGCCGCCGGTGCGTCGGTGGCTGTGGGCGCCTGCGAGTCCGTCGATGGCGTGGGCGGTGCTGTCGATGGCAATGCCGTTGATGGCAAGACGACTGGTTCGACCGGCGGAGGCGGAGTCCAGACACCGTTCTCGCAGGTCCAATCGCCGGCGGGAGCGGGCGGCAGGCACAAGTCGTCGCGCCGGCCGCCGCTGCTGGCCGTCGCCGAGCCGTTCCCCATGCCCGCGGTGCCGTTCAGCACCCACAGCCCGCTGTCGCAGACGAAGGCCGATCCGGGCTGCTCGGTCAGGCACCCGCCGGCACGATCGATCCGGCCGCCGCCTGACGCCTGCGGTGTCGGCGGCGGCCCCACCTGCCACTTGCCGTCGATGCAGTTCCAGCTCGGCCCCGGTTGCATCCCCTCACACGCGGGTTCGTCCGTCACGGCGGCGTCGGTCGATCCCGGCAGCGCAATGCCGGCCCCCACGGTTCGGGAACGCGGCATCTCGGTGACCGGCTGCTCCTCGATTGGTTCCGTGACGACCACGACCGGCGTCTCGCGAAATGTTGCCGCCCACACACCGGCCCCGAAGGCACACGTCAGCGCCAGGGCCAGTTGCCACGTCGTCCGACGCGATGGAAACGCCGCCATCGTCACCTCCGACGGCTGCACACTTCAAGAAGCGTTCCCGTGGCCTGCCGCGGCGATGTGGTGCGATCCGGGCGCACATCGGGCAGCTGCCTGCCACGTGTGAGACGAGCCGTGCCCGTTGGCGATCCTGCTTTGCCCAGCGTGGCGTGACGCACGAGCGGCCGAGCCGCATGCGGCTACGTCAGCGCAGGCGCGCGGGCACGGTGCCGAAATCGCGCGCGGCCGGCACGCCCTCGCTCGTCTCCGCCATGGAGACAGAACGCACGATCGCTTCGGCCATGGCGTCGGCGGCCAGCGCCCCGATGACCGCCACATTCGCTTGACCGTCCCAGCGCCCCGTTGCCAGCGCGAAGACCGTGTCGCCATCGCCCGTCGTGTGCGTCGGATAGATCGCGCGGCCATAGCCATCGTCGGCCATGAGGGCCACGCGATGGATCTCGGCCTTGGTCAGGCGCGCGTTGGTGGCGACCAGGCCGATCGTGGTGTTCTCGGCCGGGCGGGGCGCGGCGTTCCGTCCCGCGCCGATGGCGCCCGATCGCAGCAGCTTCCGCACATCGGCGATCTGCGTGCCGTCGGCCGTGCGTGTGCCGGCCACCACCTGACCCGTTTCCGGATCGATGATGTCCCCCACCGAATTCGACGCGACGATCGCCGCCACCACGAGTCCGTTCGGCAGGACGATCGCGGCCGAGCCGATGCCGCCCTTCATCGGCCGCCCGCCCATCTTGCCGACCGTTGCGCCGGCACCCGCGCCCACGTTGCCCTCGGCCACGGGGCCTGTCGTTGCCGCATCGGCCGCGCGATAGCCGCAATCGGCCGCGGGACGCACCGTCGGCTTGCCGCCGAAGCCGAGATCCATGAGGATGGCCGCCGGCACGATCGGCACGACGCCGGCCGCGCCCACCGGCCACCCGATCCGCCGTTCCTCGAGCCAGCGCATCGTGCCCGTCGCGGCATCGAGCCCGTACGCACTGCCGCCCGAGAGCACGACCGCGTTGACGCGATCGACCATGTTGGCTGGATCGAGCAGATCCGTCTCGCGCGTCCCCGGCGCACCGCCGCGCTGCGCCACGCCGCCCACGGCGCCGGCGCCCTCGACGAGGATCACCGTGCAGCCGGTGGGCCGCTCGGTCAGCGTGTAATGGCCGACCTCGATGCCGTGCACCTCCGTGAGGCCACGTCCGCCCGTCGGCGCGAGCACGGCCTGGGCCTGCGGGCCCGGCGGCACGCTGCTCACCACGATCGCCAGCATCACGGCGGCGGCAGACACGATCGATCGATCCGACATCACGAGCGCCTCCTCATGCGCAGACCGACTATTCAATCACCGATCGCGCGCGTCACCCGCGTCCGCACGGCCGGCGGGATTGACAGCGCGCGCCTGGTGGGGCCAAATGGCCGGACGCCCGGACCGGGATCATCGTGTCGTTCTTCATCCTCCTGCTCGTCTACGCCGCCCTGCAGATTGGCCTCGGCTTCTGGATCGGCCGTCGTGTACGGACGTCGCAGCAGTTCTTCGTGGCGGGCCGCGCACTGGGCCCTGGCCTGCTGCTCGCGACGCTGCTCGCGGCCAACATCGGCGCCGGATCCACTGTCGGCGCGGCGGGCCTGGGCTACCGCGACGGCCTGGCGGCAATCTGGTGGGTGCTCTCGGCGGCCATCGGCTCGCTGGTACTGGCGTTCTGGATCGGCCCGGCCATGCGCCGCGCGGCAGCCCGGCACGATCTCCAGACCGTGGGCGACTACCTCGAACTGCGCTTCGGCGCCTCCGTGCGCGTGACGATCGGCGGGCTGCTCTGGATCGGATCGATCTTCATCCTCGCCGGTCAACTCATCGCCATCGCCACGATCCTGAACGTGGCCGTCGGCCTGCCGCCGGCGCTCGGCTGCGCGCTCGGCGGCGTGGTGATCACGGCGTACTTCACGGCCGGCGGTCTGCTCACGTCGGCGTGGGTCAATCTCGTCCAACTCGTCGTCAAGATGGCCGGATTCGCCCTGGCCCTGCCGCTGGCAATCGCCGGGGCCGGGGGCTGGACCGGCCTCAGGGCACTTCAGCCAACACCGGACTACTGGCAGTTCTTCAGCGGTGGCGCGTCCGGCCTCGTCTATCTCGCCGTGCTGGGCCCGGCATTCATCGTCTCGCCGGGCCTGCTGCAGAAGATCTACGGTGCGCGCGACGATCGCACGGTGCGCATCGGCGTCGGCCTGAACGCGCTGGGCCTGGCCGTCTACGCGATCGTGCCGGTGCTGTTCGGCATGGTGGCCCGCGTGCACTTCCCCGACCTGGCGTCGCACGAAATGGCCCTGCCGATGGTGCTGATGCACGCGATTCCGCCGATCGTCGGCGGCATCGGGCTGGCCGCCGTGTTCTCGGCCGAAGTCAGTTCCGCCGATGCCGTGCTGTTCATGCTGACGACATCGCTCGCGAAGGATCTCTATCGCCGCTTCATCCATCCGACGGCGACCGACCAACAGTTGCTGCGCGTGACCCGCGTGACGGCCGTGGCGGCCGGCGCGCTCGGCATTCTCGTCGCGCTGGCGGCGGCCAGCGTCATCTCGGCGCTCAGCATCTTCTACACACTGATGGGCGTCGGCCTGTTCGCGACCATCCTCGGCGGCCTGCTCGTGCCGCGTGCGGGCGTGCGCGACGCGATGGCCGGGATTCTCGCCGGCATCGGCACCGTCGCGTTCGTCCAGTTCGCCACCGACAGCGGCCGGCTGCTGGGTCTGACGCCCGCCATGGCCGGGCTGACGGTCAGTGCCCTCGCCTTCCTCGCTTCGCTCGCCGCAGGACGACGCCGCCCGCGCTAAAGTGATCGGCACCGTGCGCTTTCACGCCGACCTGCACATCCACTCGAAATACTCACGCGCGACGAGCCGCGATCTCGATCTCGAACACCTGGCCTGGTGGGCGTGTCGCAAGGGCGTGTCGGTTGTCGGCACCGGCGACTTCACGCACCCGGTCTGGCGCGCGGAACTGAAGGACAAGCTCGTGCCGGCCGAACCCGGCCTGTTCCGCCTGCGCCCCGACCTGGAGCGTCAAGTAGCGGCTACGCTGCCGCCCGCCTGTCAAAGCACGACGCGATTCCTGCTGACGGTCGAGATCTCGACGATCTACAAGAAGGGCGATCGCACGCGCAAGATCCATCACCTGCTCTACGCGCCGGACTTCGCAACAGCGGATCGCATCGCCGAACGGCTCGCGCGCATCGGGAACATCGCCTCGGACGGCCGGCCGATCCTCGGCCTGGATTCGCGCCACCTGCTCGAGATCACACTCGAGTCCGACCCGGGCGCGTACCTGATTCCGGCGCACATCTGGACCCCGTGGTTCGCCGTGCTCGGTTCGCAATCGGGCTTCGACACGATTGTCGACTGCTACGGCGATCTCTCGAGCCACATCTTCGCCGTCGAGACCGGCCTGTCGTCCGATCCCGCGATGAACTGGCGGCTCTCGCAGCTCGACCGCTACAGGCTCGTTTCGAATTCCGACGCGCACTCGCCGGGCAAGCTCGGACGCGAGGCCACGACGTTCGAGACGGACCTCGACTACTTCGCGATCCGCCGCGCGCTCGAAACGGGCGAGGGCTACGTCGGCACCGTCGAGTTCTTTCCGGAGGAGGGCAAGTATCACCACGACGGGCACCGCAAGTGCGACGTCCGGATGACGCCGGACGAGACGCGCGCGCACGACTATCGGTGCCCGGTCTGCGGCCACGCCCCCACCGTTGGCGTCCTGCACCGCGTCGACACGCTCGCCGATCGCGCCGAGGCCGACGTGACACCGCCACCAACCGCCGGTGTGGTCTCGAGCCTGGTGCCCCTGCCCGAGGTGCTCTCGGAAATCGTGGCCAGCGGGCCGGCGAGCAAGACCGTGGGCCGGCACTACGACCGGCTGCTCGCCACGCTCGGCAACGAACTGTCGATTCTGCGCGACGTGCCGGTGGAAGACATCGCGCACACGTCCTCGTCACTGCTCGCCGACGCGGTCTCGCGCCTGCGCGCCGGCGCCGTCACCCGCGAGGCCGGGTACGACGGCGAATACGGAGTCATCCGCCTGTTCGACGAGGCCGAACTTCGACGGCTGACGACAGGGGGCCTGCTGTTCGGCGAACCGGCGCGACGCACGAAAGCGGCGCGCGCCTCCGAACCGGCGCCAGCATCGCCGGCACCACCGCCAACGCCCACGACGCCAGGTGCTGGCGGCGCGACAGGCATCCTTGCCGCGCTCGACGACGACCAGCGCCGCGCCGCGTGCGCGATCGACGGTGCGCTCGCGATCGTGGCCGGTCCGGGGTCGGGCAAGACGCGCACGCTCACGCACAGGATCGCGCACCTGGTCGCGGACTGCGGCGTACCGGCCGCATCGTGTCTGGCGATCACCTTCACACGACGGGCCGCGGGCGAGATGCGCGATCGACTGACGGCCCTGCTCGGCGATGCCGCCGGCCCGGTCGCCGTCCACACCTTCCACTCGCTCGGCCTCGCACTGCTGCGCCAGCACCCGGGTGCCGCCGGTCTTCAACCGGGCTTCCGCGTGGCCAGCGAGGCCAGACGCCTCGCGATCCTGGCCGACGCGCTTTCACTGACGCCCGATCGCGCAGAGGCGACACTGCGGGCGATCGCCCGCATCAAGCGCGCGCCCGATCCCGCGGCCGTCCGCACGCGCCACGCCGACGCCGAGACGCTCCGCGTCTATCAGGCCGCGATGGCCCGGGCGAACCTCGTCGATTTCGATGACCTGATCACCCTCGCGATTCGGGCCCTCAGCGAGGATGCGTCGATCGCCGCAGCCTGGCGTGCGCGGTTCCGCCACGTGTCGGTCGACGAATTCCAGGACGTCGACGTCCACCAGTACCGCCTGCTCACGCTCATCGCGCCGCCCGGCAGTCCTCTGTGCGTGATTGGCGATCCGGACCAGGCGATCTACGGCTTCCGCGGCGCAGACGCCGCCTGTTTCGATCGCTTCGCTGCCGACTACGCCGGCGCCACCACGATCACGCTGGCGCGCAACTATCGGTCGACGGGCACCATCGTGACCGCATCGTCCCGCATGGTCGGCGGCACGGATGACGAGGTGATGGCGCGCATCGTCCGCGGGATGCACGAACGGATCACGGTGCAGGCCGTGCCCACGGATCGTGCCGAGGCCGATCTCGTCGTCAAGACGATCGAACGGCTGATCGGCGGGCGTGATCTGCACGCGATCGACACGGCCGCATCCACCGACCGCAGTCACGCGTCGCTGGGGTTCGCGGACTTCGCGGTGCTGTATCGCACCAGCGCGCAGGTCGACGTGCTGCGCGAGGCGTTCGCGCGATCGGGCCTGCCCTTTGC
Organism: Acidobacteria bacterium SCN 69-37; assembly: GCA_001724025.1. Taxonomy (GTDB): domain Bacteria; phylum Acidobacteriota; class Vicinamibacteria; order Vicinamibacterales; family SCN-69-37; genus SCN-69-37. Next base: position 335,005 of record MEDJ01000019.1, read on the forward strand.
CGTGCACGGTCACGAGCCGATTCTCGCGGAGCCTGCTGTCGCGGCGGCGATGGACGCCTGGCAACAGGCGCGCGCGACCGCGCCGGCTGCCGAACCCATCGTCGATCAGTTGCGGCGTGTGGCGGTTCCGGATGACGCGGCCCGCGAGCGCGCCATGCAGCAGTTGATCGTGCTCGCTGACGGGTGCGCGAACGATCCCGAGCGGTTCGTCGATGCGGTCTCGATGGCCGCTGAAGCCGACTTCCGCGATCCGCGAGCGGATCGCATCTCGCTGCTGACCCTGCACGCCGCGAAAGGGCTCGAGTTCGCGGTGGTCTTCATCGTCGGCCTCGAAGATGGCGTGCTGCCGCTGCGGTGGGGACCGCTCGATGCCGAGGCCGAGGCCGAAGAACGACGGCTGTTCTACGTCGGGATGACGCGGGCCCGCGATCGCCTGTTCCTCAGCCATGCGGCCGAACGATCCTGGCGCGGCCGGTCGCGTGCCTCCACCGTGTCGCCGTTCCTGCATGACATCGAGCAGGTCTGGCTGCAGCACGAACGGGTCGAGGCCAGGCGGCAGGCACCTGGCGGCCGTCAACTGCGCCTGATCTGACAGATCTCCGGGGTGCCGCCACGGTGTTGTACGCTGCTCGGATGCGAATCGTCGCGCGCTCGCTCGCGTTGCCGGCCCTGCTCGTCCTCCTGATCGGCGCCGGGACGGCTGCCGCGCAGGAGCAGCGGCCGCTGCCGATCGCGGCGGCCGATCTGCGCGGGTTCTACGCGGGGCTGGGCCAGGATCCCGTGACCGCCGCCAGTCTCGACGTGACGCCGGACGACCTGCCGGCGCGTGGCCTCGGCGGCGTGGTGGGCGTGCACCTCTACCCCCTGCGTGGCCGGACGATGGCGCTCGGCATCGGGGGCGAAGCGTTGATCGCGCGCGGACGACGCCAGGCGAAGGATGCGACGACGGATCAGCCGATTGGCGAGCCGATCGAGCAGCGACTCATCAGTATCTCCCCTCAGGTCTCGCTGAACTTCGGTCATCGCGAAGGCTGGAGCTACCTCAGCGCCGGCATGGGGCGCGTCAGCTTCGAGACGTTCCGGGGCGCGCTGCCGCCATTCGAGAAGCCGCCGACGAAATCCACGATCAACATGGGCGGCGGCGCGCGCTGGTTCCTCAACGCGCACATGGCGTTCGCCTTCGACGTCCGCTTCTATCTCACACGCCCCGAGGCCGAGACCGATCTGTTCCCCGGCCGCCAGCGATCGCGCCTGATGATCCTGTCGGCCGGACTCGCATTCAAATAGACCGCGTACGACGGCCCCTTCGCGGTCGCTCGATCGGTCGTCCTCTCGGCACGACGCCCGTGATATAACTCCAGACGCTACATATCGATCATTCATGTCGGTGACCCGGAACGGGGGTGCGTGTGCGTCTTCGATGGTACGAGGTGGCGGCGGTCATCACGATCCTGCTGGGTGCCCCGGCGGCCGGCCGGGCCCAGACCTGGCGGGAAGTCCGCGGTGACCATTTCATCGTGCTCTCCGACGCACCGGAGCGGCGCGTGCGATCGATCGCGTGGCAGTTCGAACAGATGCGATCGGCGATGGCCGAGGGGCTGCCCTGGACGACGCCGACGCTCGATCGTCCGGTCATCGTCATTGCCGCGCGCGACGAGAACGGCATGCGCGCGCTCGCGCCACAGTTCTGGGAGCAGCGCGGCGGCACGCGGCCGACGAGCGTCTTCGTCGGCGGGCCGGACGCGTATTACATTGCGCTGCGCGCCGACGTGCAGGTCACCGCGCAACTGCAGAACCCGCACGCGGCCGCGTACTGGGCGTACAGCGGCCTCGTGCTGCAGCGCGCGCTCGGGAGGCGCCTGCCGCTGTGGCTCACCAACGGCCTGGCGGCCGTCCTGAGCAACACCATCGTCCGCAACAACGAAGTGGAGTTCGGCCGGCCGCAGCCGTGGATGGCCGAACGCGCGAAGGAAGGTCCGCGCCTGCCGCTGCCGGCGCTCTTTGCCGTCGATCACGGCTCGCCGTCCTACCGCGGTGGCGTCGATCGCGAGCGGTTCGACGCGCAGACGTGGGCCCTCGTCCAGTTCCTGATCTTCGGCAACAAGGACAACGCGGCCGCACGCTTCGACCAGCTCATCGGCCAACTGGCCGCGGGCGTCCCGTCCGAACAGGCCGTGACGGCCGTCTACGGCAGCGTCGCGGCGCTCGACGAAGCGTATCTGCTCTACGTGCACCAGGGCGTGTACTCGTACAGCCGCCTGCCCACCGACACGGCCATCGTGGAGGCGCAACTCCCGGCGCGGGTCGCCGATCCGGCGGATCACATGGCCAGCCGCGCCGCGTTCCACGTCGCGATGAACCGGCCGGCCGAGGCACGGGCGCTGATCGCGGCCGCGCGCCAGGCAGACCCGGCATCACCGGCCGCGGATACTGTCGAGGCCGTGCTCCTCGATCGCGAACAGCAGCCGGACGAGGCGCGCAAGCTGTTCGCGAAAGCCGCCGAAGCCGGCTCGTCGAGTTTCTGGACCTACTACCGGCTCGCGACGCTGCAGGCGTCTGGCCGGATGACACCCGACGATCAGGCGGCCATCGAGCCGTGGCTCGAACGCGCCGCCGCGCTGAACCCGCGGTTCGCACCCGCGTGGGCGTTTCTGGCTGACATCCAGGGCAACGGGGGACAGACGGACGCGGCCATCGAGTCGGCACGTCGCGCCGTCGCGCTCGACGGCGGCAACGTGACGCACGCACTCCGCCTGGTTCGCCTGCTCGCCGCGGCCTCGCGCAGCGACGAGGCGCGCGCGGTCGCCGAACAGGCCCTGCCGCTGGCCGACGCCCAGCAACGGCAGCTCTTCGAAGCGATCCTGGCCGGCAGCGCGAAGTAGCAGACGACCGATGACCGACGACCGGCGACGGGCGGCGGGCGGCGACTACGCACATCCGGCACGTCGAGTCCCGCCGGGCGTGCGATGTGTCTGGCATGGCCGGACGGTCAATCTGGCCTTTTTAGAGAGCCTGATAAATATGGATGTGACCTTTTAAAAAGACCACATCGTGCTGCCCTGCTGAGCATGGCATTGCACCCCGTTCTCGCGGAGAAGCTGAGCGAGGCGGTGTTGCCCGACCGGCTGTCCGCATTCACGCGGCGGGACATTCGACTCCCTGTGGTCGCCGTAAGGTCCATTCGGTCATCAGGATGCGCCGCGCCGGAAAAACCACCTTCTTGCGGCAATTGCGCGATGCCCGCCGCGCCACGGTCCCACCGGAGCAGGCCGTCTTCCTCGGATTCGACGACGATCGACTGGAGGGACTCGGCGTCGACCAGCTCGGTTTCCTGCTGGAGGAGTATTACCGTCGGCACCCGGCACTACGCGGGCGCAAGACAGTGCTCTGGTTGCTGGACGAAATTCAACTCGTGGCGGGCTGGGAGCGCTTCGTGCGCCGCGTGCTCGATACGGAAGCCGTCGAGATCGTCGTCTCGGGGTCATCGGCGCGCATGCTCTCGCGCGAGGTCCACACGTCACTGCGCGGTCGTGGACTGCCGACCGTGGTCCGGCCGTTCAGCTTTCGCGAATACCTGCGACACCGCGGCGAAGAGCCGGATCGCGAGCCCGCACGCTGGACGGCGGCGATGCGTTCACTCGTCGAGAAGCGATTCCGCGAATTCCTGGTCGAGGGCGGGTTCCCTGAGACACAGGGCCTGCCCGCGGCGCTGCGGATCGAGCTCCTGCAGAACTATGTCGACACGGTGCTCTTCCGCGACATCGTCGAGCGATATCAGGTGTCGCAGGTGGCTGCGCTACGCTGGCTTGTGCGGCATTGCCTGCGCAATCCGGCAGGCAGCGTCAGCGTCCATCGGCTCTATGGCGATCTGAGGGCGCAGGGACACGGCGTGGCGAAGGACGCGTTGCACGCGATGTTCGGTCACCTGCTGGATGCATTTCTGCTGAGCGCCGTGCCCATCGCGACCGACTCGGAGCGCCAGCGTAACTCGAACCCCCGAAAGGTCTATCCCGTCGATCCTGGACTGATCAAGGCATTCGACGCGAGCGGCCGCGCGAACCTCGGTCACGCACTGGAAACCGTCGTCATGAACGAGCTCGAACGCCGCGGAGCGGACGTTGGCTATGTGAAGACGCGCGGCGGGCTGGAGGTCGACATGCTGGCCCGGTATCCGGCGGCCGATCCCGAGCTCATTCAAGTGTGCGCCGACCCGTCCGCACCCGACACACTCGCCCGCGAAGTCCGTGCCCTGCGCGCGGCCGCCGAGGAGCACGCTGGCGCGATCCAACGCCTGCTCGTCCTCGACCGCGATGCGTTGACCCTGGCACACGCGCCTGGTGTGGACGTCCAGCCTGCCTACGAGTGGCTCCTAGCGCCGCCGAATGTGTGATCCCAGGTCTGGCGCCTGCGCGCCGAGCTCGTACATCCTACCCTTCACGTAGCACGCGCGCCGGATCGACGCGCGCGGCGCGGCAGGCTGGTCGCGGTACGTCTCTTCGATCGCACCGGGCGCGCCGAGCCGCAGCCGTGCCCTGCGACGGGCTTCGCCGCGCGGCAGACCCACGCGCACGAAGTCGTCGGTCGCCAGTTCCAGGTGCTCCTCCAGTTCCTCCCGCACACGCGCGTCATTGCGGCGCCAGGGGAGGGAACCACAGAGCCGCGTCGCGACGCGTCGCACGGCCTTCACAGCAGGTCCTCGGCCTTGACCGCGATGAACCGATCCATCAGGGCCGTGGTCTCGGCCCAGTCCTGCGTTTCAGCGCGAAGCCGTCGTCGCCCGGCGGCGGTCAGTCGATAGAAGCGCGCACGCCGGTTGTTTTCCGACGTGCCCCACTCGGACGTAATCGCCCCCTCCTGCTCCAGTTTCAGCAGCACCGGGTACAGGGTGCCCTGGTTGACGGCCAGCAGATCGCCGCTGATCTGCTCGATGCGCCTGGCGATTCCGTATCCGTGCAGCGCACCCAGGACGTCGAGCGTCTTGAGCACCATCAGCGCCAGCGTGCCTTGCTGCACGTCCCGCTTCGCCATGACCAGTTCCTCCTATTGTGTTCCCAAACGAGTCTCGCACATGTTCATTTGGGTAAGCAACAGGTACGAGGGAGCGTTCGACGCTAAGATGTGGCCACCCTTTTCGAGGAGTTGCGCGATGGAGCGTCAGCAGAGAGACGGGCGATCGTGTTCCGGTGACGCGGGCAGGCCTGGCCCGGGCGGCCCGGCGGCGGGCACCGTGTCCGGCGTCGTTGCCGAGGTCTCGAACGCGTGAGCCGCGAGACCGCTCCGGCACCTGCGGATCGTTACGCGTGGTTCGTCGTGGCGCTGCTCGTGCCCGTCGCGCTGCTCAACTATCTCGATCGCCAGCTGCTCGCATCGATGAAGTTCTCGATGATGAGCGACATCCCCGACATCGGGCTCGAGGCCAACTGGGGGACGATTCTGGGACTCTTCAAGTGGGTCTACGCCATCATGAGCCCGATCGGCGGCTATCTGGCGGATCGCTACAGCCGGCGTCACGTGATTGCCGGCAGCCTGCTGGTCTGGTCGCTCGTCACCTGGCTCACCGGGCACGTCACCACGTTCAACGAGCTGCTGGTCACGCGCGGCCTGATGGGCATCAGCGAAGCGTTCTACATCCCGACGGCCCTCGCGCTGATTGCCGACTACCATCGTGGGGCCACCCGCTCGCGCGCGGTGGGCCTGCACCAGATGGGCATCTACGTCGGGGTGATCGTCGGCGGGTTCGGCGGCTACATTGCCGACAGCCCGGCGTTCGGCTGGCGATGGGCGTTCGCGACCTGCGGCCTCGCGGGCGCGGTCTACGCGCTGCCGCTGTTCCTGCTGCTGCGCAATCGCGCGACGACGACCCGTGCGGACGAGACGACACAGACCGGAAGCGGCAGTCCCTGGCGCGCTGCACGCGAACTGCTCGGCAACGGCTCGTTCCTGCTCCTCGTCCTCTATTTCACGCTGCCGGCCATGGCTGGTTGGATCGTGCGCGACTGGATGCCGGCCATTCTCCGCGCGGAGTTCGGGATCGGTCAGGGGCTGGCCGGTGTGTCGGCCACCATCTACTGGCAGGTGGCCGCCATCGTCGGTGCCGTCGCCGGCGGCTGGCTGGCCGACAGGTGGATGCAGCGGACCAACCGCGGCCGCATCTACACGAGTGCGCTCGGCATGGCCATGATCGTCCCGGCGATGTTCGGCGTCGGCTACGCCCCGGAAACCGGCCTGCTGTGGGTGGCGATCGTGTTCCTCATCCTGTTCGGGCTCGGGTGGGGATTCTTCGATGGCAACAACATGCCGATCCTCTGCCAGATCGCGCGCCCATCGCTGCGCGCGACCGGCTACGGCATCATGAACTTCGTCAGCATCGGCTGCGGCGGTCTCGCCGACTGGGGATTCGGCGTGCTGCGCGATCGTCAGGTACCGCTGTTCGGCATCTTCTCGGCCTTCGCGAGCCTCGCCGTGCTCTCGGCCGTCTTCGTCCTCCTGATCCGGCCGCGCGACACGGAGACCGTGTCGTCGGCCGGCGTTCCCGGCAGATAGCTGCGTTTCGAGGCCGCACCCATGTCGTCCGATCGATCGATGTCGTCCCTGGTCAGCGCCGTTCACACCCCATTCCGAGCCGACGGCTCGCTCGCGCCGGAGGTCGTCGCCACGCAGGCCGCGTTCCTCGCGGCCAACGGTATCCGCACGGTCTTCGTCACGGGCACGACGGGCGAGTGCCACTCGCTCACCCACGACGAGCGACGGGCCATGTTCGACGCCTGGGCCGAGGCCAGCCCCGCCCACGGGATGCGGGTAATGGCGCACGTCGGCGGCAACGTGCTCGAGGAGGCCCGCGCGCTCGCCCGCCACGCGGCGGCGCGCGGACTGTCGGCGATCAGCGCACTCGCGCCGTCCTACTATCGGCCGGCCACGATGGACGCGCTCGTCGAGTGGTGCGCCGCGATCGCCGCCGAAGCCCCGGACCTGCCGTTCTACTACTACGACATCCCATCGATGACCGGCGTGACGCTCCCGATCGATCGGTTCCTGCGCGAGGCCGGGGCGCGCATCCCCACCCTTGCCGGCGTGAAGTTCACGAATCTCGATCTGGTGTCGTACCGCCGCAGTCTCGACGTCGCGGCCGGTCGCTACGATCTGCCGTGGGGCACGGACGAGGCCCTGCTCGGGGCGCTCGCGACCGGTGCACGCGGGGCCGTCGGCTCGACCTACAACTGGGCACCGGCCCTGTACGCCGGGTTGATGGACGCGTTCGCGCGCGGCGATCTCGCGGAAGCGCAGCAACGGCAATCGACCGCCGTGGCGATGATCGATGCGCTCTCGTCCGTGGGATTCATGGGTGCCGCCAAGGCGCTGATGACACACCTCGGCGTGCCTGTCGGCCCGGCACGTGCGCCTCTCGGCAACCCCTCGCCATCCGCCATCGATGCCCTGCTGCAGCGCCTCGACGCGCTCGGCTTCGAGTCCTGGGGCGCGCGCCCCGTGTCCTGACCCTGTACCCCGCACGCACGCGATTTCACGGAGACCTCTGATGCGCTGGTCCTGCCGCCCCCTGGTTCTTGCCGCGTGCCTCCTGATTGGTCTCTCGCTCGGCCCCATCTCGGCCCAGGGCGTCGTCGATCGCGAGTTCATCTACGAGACGGCGCCGTTTCCCTCGGCGCACGCATCGACGATTGTCGAGACCCGCGACGGCAGCCTGCTCGCCGCCTGGTTCGGCGGCACGGCCGAACGCAACCCGGACGTCGGGATCTGGCTGTCGCGACGCGAGGCCGACGGGTGGACGGCGCCCGTCGAGGTCGTCAACGGTGTGCAGTCGCCATCGCTCCGCTATCCCACGTGGAATCCCGTGCTGTTCCAGCCGGCATCAGGTCCGCTGCTGCTCTTCTACAAAGTAGGCCCGACGCCGTCGTCGTGGTGGGGCATGGTGACGACGTCGGTGGATGACGGGCAGACGTGGTCGACGCCCGTGCGCCTGCCCGACGGCATCGTCGGACCGGTGAAGAACAAGCCGGTTCAACTGGCGAATGGCGATATCCTGGCGGGCTCCAGCACAGAGGACGACGGCTGGCGTGTGCACATGGAACGCTCCACCGACGACGGTCGCACGTGGACGGCCACGCCACCGCTCAACGATGGCCGGGAAATCCCGGCGATCCAGCCGAGCCTGCTCCTGCACCCCGATGGACGGATCCAGGCGATTGGCCGGACGCGCGCGGGCCGGCTGTTCGACACGTGGTCATCCGATCAGGGCCGGACGTGGACGCCGCTAAGCCTGACGATGCTGCCGAACTCGAGTACGGGGACCGATGCGGTCACGCTTCGCGACGGCCGGCACCTGCTCGTCTACAACCACACGGCGAAAGGGCGCGGCGTGCTGAATGTGGCAGTCTCGACCGATGGGCGTGCGTGGAACGCCGCCCTGGTGCTCGAGGACACCGACGGCGCCGAGTTCTCGTATCCTGCCGTCATCCAGACGCGCGACGGCCGCGTCCACATCACGTATACCTGGAAGCGCGAGCGTATCAGGCACGTGGTCCTCGATCCGGCATTACTGGTGGTGACGCCGATCGTCGACGGGGAGTGGCCGGCATCGTAGCGCCGACCACTCCCCTGCCCGTTCAGCGACAGACGATGTCGCCCTCGTCGATGGAGCGCCCGACGACGGCGCCCAGGCCTGCGCCGAGGATGGTCGCGATTGTCTTCGATCCGTTACGCGCAATCACGTTGCCCAGCACGCCGCCCGTGATCCCGCCCACGATCAACCCCGTCGTGCCGTCGTCCCTCCGGCAGTAGTAGCGGTTGTCGGAGCCGCGGTAGATCCTGTCGTTCCGTCCGAGCCGGCGCGGCTGATACCGGCGATCGTCGCGCCTGTAGTACCGCGCGGCATCCCAGTTGTCGTACCGATCGTCGTAGCGGCTGTCGTACCGCGCATCGTAGCGACTGTCGTAGTCCCAGCGTCGATCGCGGCGATCGTCGCGGCGGTCGTGACGATCGTCACGCCTGTCGTATCGAGCCTCGTTGCGGTCCGGGTATCCGTACCCCTGCGCCGCCACCGCGGCGGGCTGCAGGACGATGAACGATGCCATGAGCGCAGCGGCGCTGGCAGTGGTGATGATCTTCACAGGACGCTCCTTCCATGGTCGCGAGTGACCTGGCACGACCATGAGCAAGCTGCGTGCCGGATCCGGCTGCGCGGGATCACGCCCGAAGATCGCGGGCAATTCGATGAATCGGTCGGGCGGCGAGACCGCGGGAAGACACGGTGTACTCGCGCGGTGACTGTGCGAGTCCGTCCCGCGGTGTTCAGTATTCAGTGACCGATGGCGTAGCCGCGGCGCGCCCTGACCTCGAGCCCCGGCTGGTTGACGCGGACCTCGAGCGCGTGGTCGCCCGCGCGTTCCACGCCCGTGGGGGCGTAAGTGAGCACGTACGTCGATCGGAACTGCTCGAGCGCACTGCGGAGACTGTTGCCCAGGCTTTCGGTCGGCAGGAGCGAAACCACGCGGCCGCCCGTCTGCGCTGCGAGATCCGCATACACGCGATCCGACGGCAGGCGCGCCGGCGTGGCCAGCACGACGAACACCGTCGGCGTCGTCGCGCGCGCCACGGCCAGCAGCGTGTCCGGCGTGCCGATGCTGCTGCCGTCGCGGCCGTCGCTGAAGAGGATGACGAGGTGGCGCCTGTCGGGCTGGCTGCCCGAGGCGAGCGCCAGGGCCAGCGCGTCGAACACCGCGCTGCCGCCGCCGGGGCGCAGATCGCTGAACGCCGCGGCGATCGCCGTCGACGGATCGCCGAAGTCCACGACGCGCTGGATCGCGGTGTTGAAGGTGATCACCCGCAGGCGATCCTGCTGCCGCAGGCTGCGACGCACATCATCGACCGCGCGCCGCAGCTGGGCGATGACCGGGCCGGTGACGCTGCCACTGACGTCGAGGACGACGGAGAGATCGATGGGCAGCGTCTCGTAGCTGAGAGCGACGATGGGCTGCGCGATGCCGTTGTCGAGCAGGGTGAAGTCACCGACGTCGAGGCCGCGCACAGGCCGGCCGTTGCGACGCACCGACACGCCGACGGTCACGAGGTCGACGCTCGTCCGAAACGTGGGGCCCTGCGGCGCACCGACGCCGGCGATGACGTCGACCATCGCGGTCGCGCACGCCATGCAGGCCGCCAGCCACGTCGTGCGAAGCCTGCGCCCCGGCGATCGGCTCCTCATCGCGCCACCTGCCCGAGCCTCGACCGGATGTCGTCGTACGCCCGATAGTCGCCGAGGAAGTAGACCCACCACGGATCCGGAGTGGGCGGTGCCGACAGCACGTTCCCGGCGATCGTCGTGGCCTCGTCGAGCCTGCCGCGGCCGATCAGGGCGGAGACGAGCGCCACGCGCGCGGATTGCGCGCCTGGCCAGGCGTCGAGTGCCGCGCGACACGCCGCCGCCGACTCGTCGAAGCGCCCGAGCGCGTACAGCAGCTGTCCGCGAACCAGGGACGCGTAGTAGCGCAGGACATGGTCGTCTGGCTGCGCGCCTGCTGCATCGAGCGACGTGAGGCCGTCCTCGTACCGTCCCGCCCGGAAGAGGAGCTGTGCCGCACGGATCCTGGCCTCGAATCGCGCGGCGGGCAACTCGGCCGCGGCTTCGTACGCCTCGAGTACCTGTTGCTCGAGATCCGACAGGGCATCGGTCGCCGCCGACGACGACGTGCCCTGTCGCTGGAAGAGCATGAGCTGCTGGTCGCGGGCGACGGCCCTGGCCAGGCGCAGGCTCGCATCGGTCGGACAGCGCTCCGCGGCCCGCTCGGCCACGAGGGTGCCGAGTTCGGGTGCAAACAGACCGGCAGTCCCCGCGCTGGCCGTCCACAGCCACGTGCACTCGAACGCATCGTCTGACGACTCCCCGCGCACGCGGACGAGGTATTCGCCGAGCACGCGCAGCGCCTCCTCCTTCACGTAGACCGAATCGATCCGGACACCGACCATGGCCAGGTCGAGCGCGAACGCCGCGGTCCGGCGCGGCGATGCGGGCCACGGACTCTCGTGCTCGCGAAACGCGCGCAGCAATCGGCTGGCCTCCGACGGCGCGAACGCCTGGACGATGGCCGCCCTGTCGTCGCGATCGAAGGCCTCGGCCAATCGACGGATCTCGGGTGTGGCCGGCGGGAGGACGGGCGGCGCCTCCTCCGGACGAGGCGCGGAAGCTGCGACCGGCGCGGGCGTTGCCGACCGCGGTCCGCCAAGCCACGAACGGCCACGCACGCTGACGCGTCGATCGCGCACGCGGACGCGCAGTTCGCGCAGCCGCCCGTCGCGATCGTCGTCCGTCGACTCGACGCCGAGCAGGTAGTACGCCGACGTTTCCCGCAGCACCCGGTCGAACGCCGGACGCCCGTCGCCGGACGATATGCGCAACACCGTGCCGCCGGCGGCATCCGTCAACTGGTCGAGGACACGACCGGTCAGTTCGCGCTCGCGCACCGGGTCCGGCGCGACGGGCGGCCGCCCGAGCTCGGCAGCCATCTGCCGCTGCCACGATTGATCGACGAACAGGGCATAGACGGTCACGTTCGATTGCGCCGCGACGCGCCCGAGCTCGCGAAACAGTGCAGCGCCCTCGGGACGGGCCCCGACGATGTCGGCCGTGACGACGCCGCCGCTGATGATCACGACGGTCTTGCGATCGGCCACGTCGCCGAGGGCGGCCATGAGCGCACGAAGTGTCGCGCTGCCGGCCGACGCCACGCCCTCGTAGAACAGCACCTCGCTGGTGGCCTGCGCGCGCACGCGATCGGGACACTGTTGATCGCTCGCCGTCGCGCAGAACGTCAGAATCACGTTCATGGCCAGCGCCGACTCGGGACGACGCGAGATCTCGACGACGTTCGACGGGCTCATCGCGAATTCGCCCGGTGGCGGGAGTTCGCGCACAGCCTGGATCGTCTGCAGTACGCGCACGACCGCGTCGCGATCCGTTGTCGGATCGAGCGTCGGCCCCGTCGGATACGTGAACACGCCGACCTCGTCCTGCGATCGCAACTGCGCGAGGAAGTCGGACACGGCGGCCAGGATCGGACGCGCGGTGAACTCGTCGAGGCGCGATCGGTCGACGGCCAGGACATAAACCCGTCGAGGCGCGAGCGACTCGCTTCCGCTCGTCGTACCGGCCTCTCCCGCCGTCGTCACCGACGAAGAGACGGCGACGGGCGAGTCCGCGGCCGGCGCCGGCACGGCGGACGACCGCGTGTCGACGAAGTCCGCCGACAGAACGCGACGACGCCGGCCATCGACCGTGACCTCGAATGCGTCCGGCGCGAGGCCGGCAACCGGCTGTCCGTCACTGTCGATCACCTGGACATCGACGGAAATCACGTCCACGCCCGCGCGGAACGACGAGCCCGTGGGGCGCGGATCCTGCGCGGCCGCCCGCGACACGCCCATCGCGAAGGCAAGTGCGACGACAGCCAGGAGACCGGCGGGTCGAAGAACGTCGTTCATGCCGATGAAGCCACTATTCTATCTGGTTCCACGCGTCACGGTCCGTTGCCGCAGGACCTCGTAGGCCGCCAGTGCCACACTCGTGGAAAGGTTGAGCGAGCGCACGTGCGTCGACAGGATCGGCATGCGGACGAACCGGTGACTGTAGCGATCGTGCAGGTCGGCGGGCAGTCCGGCGGTCTCCCGACCGAACACGAGCACGACGCGATCCGGCGCGCCGAACGGGGCTTCCCAGAACGACCTCGGGGCCTTCGTCGAAAAGAAGAACGGCTCGCCGAATTCCGGCAGGTGTGACTCGAACGCCGCCCAGTCGGGCCACACGCGCAGGTCGACGTGCGCCCAGTAATCGAGGCCCGCGCGCCTCACCTGGCGTTCGTCGAGCGAGAACCCGAGCGGCTCGATCAGGTGGAGCGCGGCCCCCACGGCCAGGCACGTGCGTCCCGCATTGCCCGTGTTCCAGTGAATCTCCGGGTGCACGAGCACCACGTGTATCGCCGGCGTCGCGTCGCGCGCAGTCGTCATCGGCGAGATGGTATCGCGACCATCGGCCCGCCATCGCCGAACGTGTGGACGACCGACGTCGATGCGGTTCCTGTCGAAACGACGTATATCGGGCGGGTCCGGGATCCGTCCGAGGCTCGCCCAGGGATGCCGTGGAGCCGGCAATCGGCTATAGTGCCGCCGTGAGCGCGTCCCCACACCTGCACTCGTCGCCGGCCTGCGACGCGACCCGCGTGGCGGCCCAGGCTCCGCTCGAGCGATCCACGCACCCGTCCGGCTTCCGCTGATACCCCCGGCGCCGCGTCGGCGCCTGCGAACGGCAACGGGCCACGCCGTTCGAGTTCCACAACCACCCCACGACTCTGATCCGTCGTTTCGCGCGTCCGCGTCTTCGAGTCCGCCGACGCCGCGCGTCTTCGTGCGGGTCACGTCCCATGTACCGACGGACCGTCCCCGGCCATCCGCGCGTGCCCACGACCGGATCGCGGCCGTCCATCACGGAGGAATCCTATGTTCGAACAAGTCATGAATCGTACGTCGAGCCTGACGGGAGATTACCTGCCAAGCGTGCTCGGCGCGCTGCTCATTCTCGTCGCCGGCTGGATTGTCGCGCTCGTCGTCTCGTCGGTCGTCCGCGGTCTGCTGCGACGCACGACCCTCGATAACCGGATCGCCGGCTGGATCGCCGGTGAACGGGCGGCCCGGCTCCCAATCGAGAAGTACATCGGCACGAGCGTGTTCTGGCTGGTCATGCTCTTCGTGCTCGTGGCGTTCTTCGACGCCCTGCGTCTGCCGGTGGTGACCGATCCGCTCAACGCGCTGCTCGTCCAGATCAGTGCGTTCGCGCCGAAGCTTCTGGGCGCGCTGCTGCTGGCCATTGCGGCAGCCGTGATCGCCGCCGTCCTGCGCCGCATCGTGCGGACGGCCCTGGTCGCCGCCCGTGCCGATGAGCGGCTCGGCACGACCGGCGATCAGCCCGTGGCGACGTCATTGAGCGAGGTCGTCTACTGGGTGACGTGGCTGCTGTTCCTGCCGATGATCCTGAGCACGCTGGAACTGACGGGCCTGCTCGAGCCGGTGCAGGCGCTGCTCAACAAGGCGCTGGCGTTCCTGCCGAACGTGCTCGCGGCGGCTCTCGTGCTGACGATCGGCTGGTTCATCGCCTACCTGATCCGGCGCATCGTCACGAACCTGCTGATGGCCGCGGGCGTCGACAGGCTCGGGGAGCGGACGGGCGTGGCGCGCGCGCTGGGTCAGACGTCCGTGTCATCCGCCATTGGCACCGTCGTGTGCGTGCTGGTCCTGATCCCTGTCGTCATCGCGGCACTCAATGCCCTGCAGATCGACGCGGTGACGGCGCCGGCCAGCAACATGCTGAACTCGCTGCTGGCGGCCGTGCCGGCGATCTTCGCGGCGTCGCTGCTGCTGGTGCTGTCGTACGTGATTGGCCGCGTGGTGGCCGATCTCGTGACGCGTGCGCTCGAGGCCGCCGGCTTCAACCGGGTGTTCGCCACGCTCGGCCTGACGCGCCCGACGACGGACGCGACGCTGCCATCCAGGCCGCCGGCCGTCATCGCCGGTCACCTGGTGTTCGTGACGATCCTGCTGTTTGCGTCGATCGAGGCCGCGGGCCTGCTCGGCTTCGTGGCCCTGCAGGCCTTCCTCGGGGCATTTCTCGTCCTGGCCGGCCGGGTGCTGCTCGGCCTCGCCATCTTCGGGATCGGGCTGTACCTGGCGGGCCTTGCCGCGCGGGTCGTCCGGTCGAGCGGCGCGGCCAACGCCCGCGTGCTCGCGACAGCCGCGCGCGTGGCGGTCATCGTGCTCACGAGCGCGATGGCACTTCGCCAGATGGGCCTGGCGAACGAGATCATCAACCTCGCCTTCGGGCTCGTGGTCGGCGCGGTGGCGGTGGCCGCCGCCATCGCCTTCGGGCTCGGCGCCCGCGATACGGCCGGACGCCAAGTCGAGGAGTGGGTGCGCGCCTATCGCCAGCACGACCGCCCGCAGCCCTGACGGGCAACCCCGTCAGCGGCCCCGCGCCTCACGTACCGGATTCGCGTCCGGTGCGTGAGCGCCGGGGATCGACTCACACCGTGACTTCCGCAACTGTTAAATAACGCTTATTATCTAACCGTTACTTAGAACGATGCGGGGTAACGGTTATGGCGACACTCGTCAGGAAGCGGTGGACGGCCTCGTTCGAGGGGATGAGCCGACGCGATCGGCAGGGTTGCAACTACGACGCGCATGTCCCGGATCCGCTCGCGGGGTGGGACCTGTTGCTGCCCGCCGGCCTGGCGGCCGACGTCGCCGATGCCGAAGCCGCCATTCGCCGGCTCAACGAATCGGGTGCCCCGACTCCCAACCTGGAAGGCATCGCCCGCTTTCTGCTGCGCGCGGAGTCGGTCGCATCCTCGAAGATCGAAGGGCTCGATGCCGGACCGCGCCGGCTGCTCGAGGCCGAGGTCGCACTGACGGAAGACGGCGACGTGAACGATCAACTCGCCGTCGATGTGCTCGGCAACATCGCTGCCATGGAATCGGCGATCGCACTTGGGGCCGCTGCCGCACGGATCTCCCTCGACGATCTCCTCGCCATCCATCGCACGCTGATGGCGCGCTCCCGCACGCCAAATATCGGCGGCGCGATCCGTACTACGCAGAACTGGATTGGCGGCAGCGACTACACCCCGTGTACGGCAAGCTTCGTCCCGCCGCCGCCCGAACGAGTCACCGCCCTGCTCGACGACCTGCTCGCGTATGTAAATGGTGACGACCATCCGGCCGTCGTCCAGGCAGCCATCGCGCACGCACAGTTCGAGACCATCCACCCGTTCGCCGATGGCAACGGACGAACCGGACGCGCACTCATCCACGTTATCCTCCGCCGTCGCGGCCTGGCATCACGATTCGTGCCGCCGACGAGTCTCGTTCTCGCCACCTGGGCGGTCGACTACGTCGCGGGACTTACATCCTTCCGTCATCTCGGGAAGCCGAACAGCGAGGCGAGATCGAGTGGGGCGCAGGCATGGTTGCGCACGTTCGCCGCCGCCACCCGGCGCGCATGCGCGGACGCCGAGACGTACGTGAAAAGAGTCGAGATGCTCGACGCGACGTGGCGCACGCGCCTGGGAGGCGTGCGCGCCTCATCCGCTGTCGACCGTCTGCTGCGCGTGCTGCCCGGTGTGCCGATCCTGACTGTGGACTCGGCGGCGCGTCTGATCGATCGCTCGGTGATGCGGACAGGCGAGGCCGTCAACCGGCTGGCTGACGCCGGCATCCTGCGCCAGCGCGACACCACCCGCCAGCGCTACCGCGTGTTCGAAGCCGACGACGTCGTCGGGCTGTTCGTGGGACTGGATCGCGCGCTTGCGAGTCCGACGGGTGACACCGCGACCGATCCGCCCGTCCGCGCCGCGGCGCGACGACCATCGAGGAAACGCTGAGATCAGCTGGTTCGGCGCGAAGACATACCATCAGTCGACCGGACGGCTCCGTACCGGCCGCTGGTAGACGAGGAGAGATCGACCTGACGGCGAGCCGCGCTTCAGGGCCACGACGCCGAGGATGACGCCGGTCGCAAGGAGCCCCCCGCCCACGACCGTACCGGCGTTGATGTCAGGCTCGGGTCTGCGCCAGCCACCGGACGTCGCTTCGAGAATCGCGCCAGCGGGCACGAGCAGCATCGCGGTCGTCATCAATCCTGCCGATGACCGTTCCAGATCCTCTCTGACTTCCACGACATTCTGGCGCGCCACATGCAGCAGCAGCGTCTCGATATCGCCCGTCCATTGACCGTCGAGAAAGATGCCGTTGGGCGCCAGTCTGACGCGACCGCGCACGACCGTGCCGCCGTCGGCCACGCGCCCCAGCGACTCGGGGGCGTTCACGAGCAGGTCGCGAGCGACGCGCGTCACGTGTGCGGGCACGTGCGGGTGGGTGAGGTCGATCAATGTGATGCCGGGCGCGTCGGCGACGACGACCCGTCGCCGGACCGCCGCCATCGCGTCCGTCGTGATGACAACTTCCCTGCCCGGTGCGAGTTCGGCAACGCGCGACCAGTCGCCGGCGTCGGTGGCCCCGGGCGGCTGCGGCACCGCCGACACCGCGCGCGCAATCGTGGCGGCGTTCAGCCGGACCGCGGCCCCCTCGTCGTCGGCCACCGCGGCGAGCACGGGAGACGCAGCCACAGCCATCGCCGTGATCGCGGCGACCTGTTTCATCAAGGGCTTGGGGGCCCACACGAGGCAGTATCGCACTCTGCTGCTCTCGTCCGGAGCCCCGAGGCTTCAGCCTCGGGGGGACGGGCTGCCCACCTTCGCCCGAGGCTATTGATGGTCCGCCGAAGCCCTGGCGGAGGCGGAAGCCCTGGGGCTCCGAAGAAGGTGGCCCCGCCCCGCTCGCCGCCCCAGGCCGCCGTGCCGCCCGCGGCCTTGCAGCCTCATAGCCCCCATAGAATGTCCGGATGCCGCGCGACAGCCTCCTCGACTTCTTCGAGGACATCTCCCGCTCCGACGACACGTTCATCGTGCACGACGATGGGTATCGCGTACGGCGCGCGACGTACAGGCAGGTGGCCACCGCGGCGCGCACATTCGGGCAGCGGCTGATCGACGCGGGCGTGGCGCCCGGCGAGAAAGTCGTCATCTGGGCCGAGAACCGCACCGAATGGGTGGTCGCGCTGTGGGGCACGCTGCTCGTCCGCGCCGTGCTCGTTCCCGTCGACTTCCGCGCATCGGCCGATCTCGTCACGCGCATCAGCGCCATCGTCCGGGCACGCATCGTCCTCGTCGGCGACCAGGTCGAGGTGCCCGCCACGATCACGGGCGAAGTCTGGGCGCTGGGTGAGGTCGCGGGAACGACGGACATCGTCGCGGCAACGCCGCACGATACGGCCCCATGGCGCCCGGCCGGCTCGCCGGAGGGAACCTCGCTTGCCGAGATCATCTTCACATCAGGAGCAACGGCCGATCCGAAGGGGGTGACGATCACGCACCGCAACGTGCTCGCCAACATCATCCCGATCGAACGCGAGATCGCGAAGTACCGCCGGTACGCGCGGCCGTTCCACCCGCTGCGGTTCCTGAACCTGCTGCCGCTGAGCCACATGTTCGGCCAGTCGATGGCGACGTTCGTGCCGCCGATGCTCTCGGGAACCGTGGTGTTCTCGCACGGCTACAGCCCTGTCGAGATCCTGCGGCAGATCAAGTCGCGCCGCATCTCGGTGCTCGTCAGCGTGCCGAAAGTCCTCGACGTGCTGCGCGATCACGTGCAGCGCCTGTATCCGCACACAGCGGATCCCGATCCGCTCGTGGGCCGGCACTGGCTCTGGCGCTGGTGGCACTACCGCGACGTACGCCGCCTGTTCGGCTGGAAATTCTGGTGCATGGTCTGCGGCGCCGCGCCGCTCGATCCCGATCTCGAGGCCTTCTGGCGCAAGCTCGGCTTCCTGGTCGTGCAGGGCTACGGCCTCACCGAAACCGCGCCCATCGTCACGCTGAATCACCCGCTGCGCGCGTCGAAGGGCACCGTCGGGACGCCGATCGGCGGTGTGAAAGTGAAGATCGCCGACGATGGCGAGATCCTCGTCCAGGGCGAGAACGTCACGCAGGGCTACTACCGGCCGGAGGGCACCGATGACGTTGCCGCCGAAGCGAACGCGGCGTTCAGGGACGGCTGGTTCCACACGGGCGACATCGGGGAGATCGACGCCAGCGGCCGCCTGCTGATCAAGGGCCGCAAGAAGGAGATGATCGTCACGCCGCAGGGACTGAACGTGTTCCCCGAAGACGTGGAACGCGCGCTCCTTCACCAACCCGGCGTACGCGACGCCGCCGTCGTCGGCCTGAAGGTCGACGGAGAAGAGCGCATCCACGCCGTGCTGGTGATCGGCGACGGCGCTGACGTACCGGCGATCGTGCGCGGGGCCAACACGACCCTCGAGGACCACCAGCGCGTATGGAGTTCGTCGATCTGGACGCACGGGCCCCTGCCACGGACCGAGGGGACGCAGAAACTGAAACGCAAGGACCTGCAGCGATGGGCCGCAGGCGGGGCCACGCTCCCGGGGCGGGGTGGGCACGAGGGCACCTCCCTGACCGACATCATCGGCCGTCACGTCGCCGGTCGCACGCTCGAGCCCGACACGACGCTCGAAGAACTCGGCCTGAGCTCACTCGATCGGGTCGAGCTGATGATGGAACTGGAAGAGGCGTTCCACACGACGCTCGACGAGTCGATGCTCACCGGTCAACGCAGCCTGCGCGATCTCGAAGCCCTGCTGGCAAGCGGTGGTGAGCACAGCCCGGTCGCTGGCGGCGCGGCGGCCGTATCGGCCGGTCCAGATGCACCGCGAACCACGCGCCAGGCGACGGGCGCGTCCGATGCCGCGATCACCTTCCCCTCGTGGAACCGATCGAGACCGTCCTGGCTCCTGCGACGCGTCAGCCTGCCAACCTGGATCCTGCCGCTGGGCTCCCTCTACATGGATCTGCACGTCGAGGGGCTGTCGCACCTCGATGGCCTGAAAGGGCCCGTGCTGTTCGCGGCCAATCACCAGAGCCACATGGACACGCCCGCCATCCTGATGGCGCTGCCGCCCGCCTGGCGCTACCGGACCGCCACGGCCATGGCCAAGGAATTCTTCGCGGCGCACTTTGCTCCGGCCGGCCGGCCACTCGGCCAGCGCCTCCGGTCGACGACGCTCTACCTGCTGTCGTGCCAGTTCTTCAACACGTTTCCGCTGCCCCAGCGCGAGGCGGGCACACGCCAGACGCTGCGGTACGTGGGCGAGGTGGCGGCCGATGGCTATTCCGTCCTCATCTTTCCTGAGGGCCGGCGCACGGAAACCGGCGCGATCGACAGATTCCAGCCCGGTGTCGGCATGATCGGGGCCCGGCTCGGGCTGCCCGTCGTTCCCATCCGGATCGACGGTCTCGACCGCGTCCTGAGCAAGTCGATGACCTGGCCCGTCCGCGGCCCGGTCCGCGTGGCGTTCGGGGAGCCCATCCACCTGACAGGGGATGACTATCCGGCGCTGGCGAAACAGGTCGAGGAGGCGGTGCGAGAGTTGTAAAGAAGCCTTCCAGCCTCCTTCCAGCCCGCCGCCTCCCAGCCTTCTGGTATGATTGCCTGTTGACAAGGAGAGAGTTTGAGTAAGGACGATCTCATCGACATTCAGGGCACAGTGGTGGCGGTTCACAGCGGCGGGTTGTACCGCGTGCAGGTGGACAACGGCGGCCACGAGGTGCTCGCGCAGTTGAGCGGCCGCATGCGCCGCTTCCGCATCAAGGTCGTCCCTGGTGACCGGGTGACCGTCGGCATCTCCCCCTACGATCCCGTCCGGGGCATCATCACGTTCCGCGCCCGCTGATCCCGCTGCTTTGTCTACTGAAACCCCGTCCCGCGGACCCCAACGACGACGCCGGCGACGACCCGGTGGTGGAGGCGGCAGCGCGCGCACGAGTGCGGCGCCCGTTGTCTCGCCATCCAACAGCCGCGAATCCGCGCCGTTCGACCCCGCTCCCGTTCCGTTCCCCTCGCTCGTCACCGATCCGGATCTGCTCGACGCGCTCGACCAGCGCGGCTTCGAGAAGACCACGCCCATCCAGAGCGCCGTCCTCCCCTACGCCCTCGAGGGCAAGGACGTCATCGGGTGCGCCGAGACCGGCACGGGCAAGACCGCCGCGTACCTGCTCCCGATTCTCGCGCGCCTGCTCCGCGGCAACCGCGAAGGGCGGTCGTCTGGTGGCGTGACGCGCGCCCTGGTGCTGGCGCCCACGCGCGAACTCGCCACGCAGATCGACGACGAGGTCCAGGGCTTCGCCTATCACTCGCCGGTCTCGAGCGTGGCCGTGTACGGCGGCGTGGCGATGGAGCCGCAGGCCCGCGCCCTGGCCGCTGGCGTCGACATCGTCATTGCGACCCCCGGCCGGCTGCTCGACCACATGCGCAACAAGGTGGGCGACTTCTCGCACCTGGAAGTGTTCGTGCTCGACGAGGCCGACCGCATGATGGACATGGGCTTCTGGCCCGACGTCCGCCGGATCGCCGAGGCGCTACCCCCGTCGACCGCACGCCAGACGATGCTGTTCTCCGCGACGATGCCGGACGAGGTGATGCGGTTCGCCGACACGCTCGCGCCCGGCGCCACGTTCGTGCAGGTGGGATCGCGCCGCGGCCCGGCCGCGACGATCTCGCACGAAGCGAAGATCCTGCCGACCCGGGAGAAGGGCGCGTTCCTCGCGAAGTACCTGCGCAAGGTCCACGAGCCGGCCATCGTCTTCGTCAACACGAAGATCGGGTGCGATCGGCTCGCGCGCCAGTTGAGCCAGTCCGGCCTGCGCGTGGCCGCCATCCACGCGGATCGATCGCAGCGGGAACGGACGGACGTGATCGAGGCATTCCGTGCCGGCCGCATCCGCACGCTCGTGGCGACCGACGTCGCGGCCCGTGGGCTCGACATCGACGCGGTCGGGCTCATCGTCAATTTCGAGGTGCCGCGCGGTCTGGATTCCTACGTCCACCGCGTGGGCCGGACGGGCCGCAACGAGACGAGCGGCCACGCGCTGACGCTCGCCGATCCGAGCGAGCAGGACGGGCTCCGCGAGATCGAGCAGGCGTTCGGCATCGTGCTTGGCGACGTGCACGTGTCGGCCGCCCCGAGCGGCAAGCCCGCGACGGCCGGCAGCGACGAGCAGCCCGCAGATCTTCAGGCCCGGGGCTGACACGCGGCGTCCGGGGCCCACGCCCCGGGATCGCGCCGGCGCGTGCACGTCAGTCAGAGAATTCCTTCGCCAGGTCCACGAACTCCCCGTCAGGCGCGAGCGCACGATACTCGCGCCAGTGTGCCTTGGCCTCGCCCGATCGCCCCAGCTTCTCCAGCGTGACCGCCAGATAGAAGTGCGCCTCGGGATAGGCCGGGTTGATGCCGAGCGCCTCGCGATACGCCGCGACGGCCTCCACGAAGCGGCCGAGATCGTGGTGGATGTTGCCGAGGTTGAAGTGCGCCTCGAAGCAGTCGGCATCGACCCGCGCGGCCTTCTCGTAGAGCGCCTCGGCCTCGATGAGCTGATCGCGTTCGTAGTAGATGTTCGCCAGGTTGACGATCGCGGGCACGAGTTGCGGATCGAACAGCGCGGCTCGACGATACGCCGTGGCCGCGCCCTCCGGATCGCGATGCTCGCCATCGTCGAGCTCGGCCCCATCGAGGAAATACTTCGTCGCCAGTGCCTGACTCGCGCTGGCCAGCATCCGCTCGCGGTCGGCATCGCGCGCCGGGGGCGGTGGCGTGCGCACGGGCAGCGAGACCACCCGCGCCGGCACACGCTCGGTGTGCGGCTGGAACTCGAACTCGAGTTGCCCCTGGGCTTCGGCCGACAGGCTGCGCAGCACGCCGGCGAGCGGCGCGCCCCTGGCAATCTCGGCCGCGGCCTGCTTGATCACGTGCAGATCCGTGAACGAGTAGCGCCCCACCACGGGCCTGACCAGGCCCCACTTCTCGAGGCAGCGGAGGTGTTCGTCGCGCAGCACCGGATACATGCCGCGCAGGTCCCTGGCCGCATAGTACTGCCCGCGCAGGGTCTCGATGTCCGGCAGTCCGGTCTCGAGGCAGAACTGGGCCTCGGTGAGCACGCGTCCGGGAAAGCCGGCGGCCTCCTCGGCCGCGTCCTCGCCGATGACGAGCACCGCAGTGCGAGGCGTCACGTCGGCCGCAAAGGTACCGCCGTGGCGTTCGACGATCGCCCGGACGTCACGGCGCGAGAGCACCGTCAGCCGGCCGGCCAGGGCCACCTGCTGCCCGGTGAAACGTCTGTCGAGCACACCCGCGGACACCGCGTCACGATGCTGCGACTGTCGCGCGAAGTCAAGCGGCTGATTCGTGATGGCATCATCTATCATCTGACGCATGCTGCTGGCCGCCGACATCGGGGGAACGAAGACGCTTATTGGCCTGTACGACCGCGACGGCGACAGGCCGACAGCGGTGGTGACACGCGAATACGCGACACTCGACTTCGAGGGATTCGAGGAACTCGTCGAGACATTCCTCGACGAGACGCAGCGGCCGGACATCACGGCCGTCTGTGCGGGGATTGCCGGCCCCGTGACAGGTCAGATCGCCAGGCTGACGAGCGCCCCGTGGATGGCCGACGCGGACGCCGTGGCCCGCCGGCTCGGCGGGTGTCAGGCCATGCTCATCAACGATCTCGAAGCCATGGCGTCGAGTATCCCGGTCCTCGAACGGGACGAACTCCGCGTGCTGCAGGAAGGCGTCATGGACCCGTCGGGCAACGCGGCGGTCATCGCCGCGGGCACCGGCCTGGGCGAGGCGCTGCTGCACAACCTGGACGGCCGGTTCGTCCCGGCTGCCTCCGAAGGCGGTCATGCCGATTTTGCCGCCCGCACGCCGCGTGAACTCGAGATGGCCGCCGAACTGATCCGGACGCACGGCCGGGTGGAAGTCGAGCGCGTGATCTCGGGCCGCGGACTCGTCAACATCTTCCTCTTCACGCACGACGCGCGCGACGTGCACAACGCCTGCGACCACATCGCGCGCGACATCGCCGGCCCCGAGGTGGCGGCCGCCGTCAGCACCAATGCGCTCGAGGGGCGATGCCCGCGCTGCGTCGAGGCGCTGGACCTGTTCGTGTCGGCATACGGGGCCGAGGCCGGCAACCTGGCGCTGCGGTACATGGCCACGGCCGGAATCTACATCGGTGGCGGCATCGCCCCCAAGATCCTCCCGGCCATCGTCAACGGCCGGTTCATGGACGCGTTCCTCGACAAGGCGCCGATGGTCGACCTGCTGCGCACGTTCCCCGTGCGCGTGATCCTCAATCCGGCGGTGGGTCTGCTCGGCGCCGCGGTCCGAGCCGCGGAGTTGTAATCGTCGAGGGCCTCGCACGTCGAGCCCGTCGTGTTCCCTGGGGCTGAAGCCCCAGGGCTCCGAAGCGATCCCGTGCCCCCTCCGGCCAATCGGAGCCCTGGGCTTGCGGTCTTCGACATGCGGGACGACCTGTCCCGCTGGCCATGCACCGCCCAGCCGATCAGAGCCCTGGGGCTTCCGGTCTGCGACATGCGGGACGACCTCTGTCCCGCTGGCCATGCACTGCCCAGCCAATCGGAGCCCTGGGGCTTCAGCCCCAGGGAACACGTCGCGTCGCCTATCGCAGCAGTCGCGCGATGTCGTTGAAGAGCACAGTGACCATCAGGAGGATGATGGCCACGGCCCCGATCGTGAGGATGCGTTCTTTCACCTTCACGCTGAAATCGCGGCGCGCCACGCCCTCGACCAGCAGGATCAGGATGTGCCCGCCGTCGAGGACCGGAATCGGCATCAGGTTCAGCAGGCCGAGCTGCAGGCTGATCATCGCCATCAGGTTGAAGAGGTCCGCCAGCCCTCGCTCGGCCGCCATTCCGGACATCTCCGCGATCGCGACAGGCCCCATCAACTGACGCACGGGCGTCTCGGTCGTCACGAGCCCGCGTACGGTACGGCCGACCAGCTTCGTGCTCTCCCAGTTCTGTGCGGCGCTCAGCCGGAACGCTTCGAGCAGGCCAGGGTCGATGCGGCGCGTCTCGTACGGGCTGAGCTGCACGCCGATGGTGGCCGATCCCATGCTGCCTTCCGGCACCACGGACAACGCCACCTCGGAGCCGGCACGTTCGACGACGATCGGGAGCGGCTGCCCAGCGTGCGCACGAATGGTCTCGATCACGCGCTCCTGCGTCAGCGACCGATCGCCGCCCACGGCCACGAGCACGTCGCCCCGCTGCAGACCACCCGCGTCGGCCGGAGTGCCCGGATTGACCAGCATGATCTGCGGCCGCTTGACCGCGTCGACGCCGATGTCGCCGGCCTCGTACCGTCCCACCGCTGTCGGCGTGACGTTCACGCTGACCTGCCCGTCGTCGCGCGCGACGAGCAGCGTCATCTGGCGGCCGGCCCGCGTGAGGACGTCGAGATCGAACGCGCTCCAGGTCGCGACCGGCTCACCATCGACCGTGAGCACGCGATCGCCCACGCGCAGGCCCGCAGCCTCCGCCGGACTCTCGGCGGCGACACTGCCGATGACGGGCGGGGCCGAGAGATAGCGCGGTTCGTCCGCGCCCTGCGTCATGACGCCGGCCAGCACGACCCACGCCAGCAGCAGGTTCATGATCGGGCCCGCGATGTAGACCTGGAACCTGACCCACTTGCTCTTCGAGAGGAACTCGTCGGGCGCCCCGGTGCGATCCTCCTCGACCGTCTCGCCGGCCATCTTCACGTAGCCGCCGAGCGGGATGATGCTGATGCAGTACTCCGTGCCGCCGCGCTCGATTCGCGCGATCTTCGGGCCGAACCCGAGCGAGAACGTGATGACCCGGACGCCGTGCCAGCGCGCCACCAGGAAATGTCCGAGCTCGTGCACGAACACGAGCACGCCGAGGACGAACAGAAAGGACAACGCGGTGGTCATGGCTTCTGGCTCTGGATTCGGGCTGGGCCTGCCGGCGCTGGCGGCCGCAGCCTCTCAAGTGGATGGTAGCGTACCGACGACGGCCGTCGAGAAGGCGCGCGCCCACGCATCGGCGGTCCGGACCTCGGCCAGCGTGGCGGGGGCGCCGAGCTCGTGGTCGGCGGCCAGCAGCGCCCGCTCGATCACCTGCGGGATGGCCACGAACCGCAGGCGCCCTTCGAGGAATGCCGCGACGGCCACCTCGTTCGCGGCATTGAGCACCACCGGCCAGGCGCCCCCGTGTTCGAGCGCACCATAAGCCAGGCGGAGGCTCGGGAAGCGATCGAGATCGGGCGGATGGAACTCGAGCGTGCCGGCCCGCGTGATGTCGAGCGGCGGCACCGGCGCCGTCCACCGCGCGGGATACGAGAAGGCGTACTGGATCGGCAGGCGCATGTCGGTGACGCCGAGCTGCGCGAGGATCGATCCGTCGCAGAACTCGACCATCGAGTGCACGACCGACTGCGGGTGGACCACGACGGCAATCCGATCGGCGGTCACGTCGAACAACCAGCGCGCCTCGATCACCTCGAGTCCCTTGTTCATCAACGTGGCCGAATCAATCGTGATTTTCCGTCCCATCCGCCACGTCGGGTGCCGCAGCGCGTCGTCGGGCGTCACGCGTTCGAGGGCCGCGGCGTCCATACTGCGGAACGGGCCGCCCGATGCGGTGAGGATGAGCCGCTTCACGTCACCGGGCTGCCGCCCGTCGAGACACTGGTGGATCGCGTTGTGCTCGCTGTCGACGGGCAGGATTGCCGTGCCGCGGCGACGCGCGGCATCGACCATCAGCCTGCCGGCCATCACCAGGACTTCCTTGTTCGCCAGGGCCAGCGTCCGTCCCTCGCCGATCGCCGCCAGCGCGGCCTCGAGTCCGGCGGTCCCCGACGAGGCGCACAGGACGATGTCGACGCCGGGATACGTCGCGGCGGCCAGCAGACCATCGGCACCGGCAGGCAGAATCCGGACGGCGTCCCCGTCGAGACGCGCGCGGAGATCGGCGCGCGCCGCCTCGGTGGCCACGGCCACGGCCTCGGGCTGGACGGCCGCCACCTGCTGCACGAGCCGTTCCGTATTGGTGCCGGCGGCCAGCACGACGACGCGCAGGCGATCGGGATGTGCGGCGACAACGGCCAGGGCGCTCTGCCCGATCGATCCCGTGGATCCGAGAATCGCGATCCGGATCACGCGACGTACCTGAGGAAGAGATAGAAGACGGGCGCGGCGAACAGGTGGCTGTCGACGCGGTCGAGGATGCCGCCGTGGCCGGGAATCAGCTGCGAGCTGTCCTTCACGCCCGCGCTGCGCTTGAGCTGCGACTCGAACAGATCGCCGACGATGCCGGCCAGCGCGAGGACGAGCGTGAGGCCGGCCGCGGCCAGCGGTGACACATCCGGCAGGACCCGCGGCAGCGTGATCGCGCCGACGATGGCGGCCACGGCGACGCCGCCGATCGCACCCTCGATCGTTTTCGCCGGACTGACGCGTGGCGCCAGCCGGCGGCGGCCGAACGCGCGGCCGCAGTAGTACTGGCCGGAGTCCGAGACCGCAATCATCACCAGCAGCCACGTCGTGACGGCCGGGCCGTACGCCCCGAGCAGCCACGCGATGATCCCGAGTGGCACCCCCACATACACAGGCGCCATCACCATCGTCGCCGCCCGCGCGACGACGGCGGGCCCCGGCGGACCGAGCGCGAGCGTCACGGCCCCGGCCGACACGACGAGCGCGGCCAGGACCAGCGCCAGGGCGTCGGACGGCGTCTGCTCGGCCGCGGCCACGAACGCCACGCTGACGATGGCTGCCCCCGCACCGACGAAGATCCTGGGTACGTCGACGCCGAGCGCGCCGGCCATGTCGGCCAGTTCGCCGGCCCCGAGCCACGCCACCGCAGCCGCCAGCAGGATCGTGACCCAGGGCGGCAGGAACCAGAGCGTACCGAAAATGACGATGAGCAGGACGAGAGCGGAGACAACGCGCATGAGGAAACCGGAACCGCGCGCCCAAAGCGCGCGCGCCGTCAGGCCTTGCCGACCTCGACGGGCGGCGAGGCAATCGCGCCGTACCGGCGATCGCGCCGCTGGTAGTCGACGATGGCCTCGAGCAGGTGGCGGGCGCGGAAGTCGGGCCACAGTGCGTCGGTGACCCAGATCTCCGCGTAGGCAATCTGCCACAGCAGGAAGTTGCTCACGCGCATCTCGCCGCTCGTGCGGATCAGCAGATCCGGATCCGGCTGACCGGCCGTATACAGACGACTGGCAAAGGCCGACTCGTCGACCGCATCGGCGGTGACACCGTCGCGGATCAGGCGACGCGCCGCCTCGACGATCTCGGCCCGGCCGCCGTAGCTCAGCGCGATGTTGAAAATCATCCCCGTATTGCCGGCCGTCCGCACCTCTGCCTGTTCGAGTTCGCGGCAGACCTCGCGGCTGAGCCGATCGCGTTCGCCGATGACGTGGAACCGGATGTCGTTGCGCAGCAGCGAATTCAGTTCGAGCCGCAGATAGCGCTTGAGCAGCCCCATCAGCGCCGACACTTCCGTATCGGGCCGCTTCCAGTTCTCGACGGAGAAGGCGTAGAGGGTGAGCACCTGCACGCCGAGGCGGGCCGACGTTTCGACGGCGGCCCTGACCGACTCGATCCCGGCACGGTGCCCCTCGACGCGCGGCAGGTGCCGGCTGCCGGCCCAGCGCCCGTTCCCGTCCATGATGATCGCGATATGACGCGGGAGGCGCGCGAAGTCCACGCGTCCGAGCAGGGCCTCCTCGGCCGATCCGGCCGGAACGGCCGCCAGCATCTCAGCAAGTGCCATACGGTCAGCGGCGATCTTAGCAGTTCAGCGCCCGTCTGGCGCCTGGCCGTAGTCGACCCGTTCGAGCACGAGCCCGGCGGCCGGCGCCGTACGGCCGGCGGCCTGCCTGTCGCGGCCGGCCAGCGCTTCGGCCACCCACGCCGGATCGTGACGTCCCCGCCCCACGTCTACCAGCGATCCCGTGATGATGCGGACCATGTGGCGCAGGAACCCGTCGCCCTCGATCGCCACGTGCAGCTCGTCGCCGGCCTGCACGAGGTCGATCCGGCGGATCGTGCGGCGTGTGTCGGTGATGGACGATCCGGTCGCCTGGAATGCGGCGAAGTCGTGCGTGCCCACGAGCGCGCGGGCCGCCTCGCGCATCGCCTCGCGGTCGAGCGGCTCGGGCACGTGCCAGACGAACCAGCGATCCATCGGCAGGACCACGGGTGCGGTGGCGAGCCGATAGCGATACAGCTTCCCGCGCGCGTCGATGCGGGCATGGAACGAGGGGACGGCGACCTCGACGCGCCGCACGCGTATGTCGAGCGGCAGGCGGATATTGATCGCCCGCTGGACCGCGTCCACCGGATGGTCGAAGCCGACCCGCACGCTGGCGACCTGGCCCGTGGCGTGTACGCCCGCGTCGGTGCGGCCGGCCCCGGTCACCGTGGGCGGCGGCGCCCCGGGCATGAACGGCGCCAGCGCCTCCTCGACGACCTGCTGGATCGACGCCCCGGTCGGCTGCCGCTGCCAGCCCACATACGCCGTGCCGTCATACGCGAGCGTGAGTTTCAGGGTGCGGAGGAACATGGCGTGGAAGATGGCGGCGGTCTACGCGGCGGCGGGCGGCACGGCGGCTACGGGCAGCCGGCTGCTGGCCGCGGGCCGCGGGCCGCGGGCGGTGCTGCAACGCGATGGGCACGGAGCGGGAGATATGGGACGCGCGACGCTCGCCCGTCGTCCCCGTCGTACCTGAAACGATCGGCCCCAAGCCACGCCAGGCCCACCATTCGCCCGTCGTACCTGTCGTACCTGAGACCATCGGCCCCAAGCCACGCCAGGCCCACCACTCGCCCGTCGTACCCGTCGTACCTGAAAACCGCCTACGTTCTCGATCCCGGCTTCGTCACCGGCTCTCCCGCCTCGCACATCGGGCACATCGTCGGCTCGTAGTTGGGCACGACGTAGGTGGCCAGGCTGCGGAACGGGACGGCCAGATCGGCCTTGCCGCCGCTGCGATCGATGATGGCGCCGGCGCCGACGACCACGGCCCCGGCGGCCGTGGCGCACGCCATCGTCTCGCGCGTCGACAGGCCGGTCGTCACCACGTCTTCGATGACCACGACGCGCTCGATGGGCGAGAGCGAGAAACCGCGCCGCAGCGTGAGGGTGCCATCCTGCCGCTCGGCGAAAATCGCGCGCACGCCGAGTGCGCGTGCGACTTCGTGCCCGATGATCAGGCCGCCGAGCGCCGGCGACAGCACGACGGTGGGCCGCAGATCACGCAGCGCCTCGGCCAGCCCGCGCCCGAGCGTCTCGGCGTGCGGCGGATGCTGCAGCACCAGGGCCGACTGCAGGTACCCACGGCTGTGCAGCCCCGACGACAAACGGAAGTGCCCCTCGTGCAGGGCCCCCACGGTACGGAACAGGTCGAGCACGGCTGATACATCCATAGGCGGACGGACAGTATAGGGTACCGGCCGCGGGCGGCGCGGCGGCGGGCCACGGGCAGGCGGGCAGCGCGCCGGCGCGGCCGCACGGCAGCCCGGCGGCGGGGCACGCGGGTTGCACGGCGGCACGACCACGGGCAGCGCGGGGCGGGCAGGCGGACGGGTGGCGCGGCGGCGGGCTGACATTCAGCTTGCAGCCCCGTCGCCTTGTCGCCTTGTAGCCTTGTAGCCGCCGCGCATCGCCGCCGCGGCGCCGCCGTGCAGCCTCTGCTATAGTCCCCGCGTGGCGCCGCTTTCCGTGACGATCATCACGCGGAACGAGTCCGCGCACATCGAGGCGTGCCTCGCCTCGGTCGACTGGGCCGACGAACGCCTCGTCGTCGACTGTGGCAGCACCGACGACACGGTCTCCCTCGCGGAACGCGCCGGCGCACGCGTCGTCATCAACCCGTGGCCCGGCTACGCGGCGCAGAAGAACTTCGCCGCCGCACAGGCCCGACACGACTGGATCCTGTCAGTCGACGCGGACGAACGGGTCACGCCCGACCTGGCCCGCGAGATCCAGCACCTGCTCGACACGACGCCCGCGGCGTCCGGCTACCGCGTGCCGCGACTCACCTGGCACCTCGGCCGCTGGATCCGCACGACCGACTGGTACCCCGACTCGCAACTGCGCCTCTACGATCGTCGTCGCGGACGCTGGAAGCCACGGCGCGTCCACGAATCCGTCGACGTCGACGGCACGCCCGGTCAGCTCACCGCCGAACTGCAGCACTACGCGTACCAGGACATCGCGCACCACCTCGAGACGATGAACCGGTACACGACGCTGGCAGCCGCCGATCTCTTCGACGCCGGACGCCGCGTAGGCGCGATCGACGTGATCGGCCACCCGCTCGCCGCGTTCCTGCGCAACTACCTGCTCCGGCGCGGCATCGCCGACGGCGTGCCCGGTCTGATCATCTCGTCGATGAACGCGGGCTACGTGTTCCTGAAACTGGCCAAGGTGTGGGAACTCGGCCGCGTCGAGCGCCAGCGCGTCGGCGGCGCGTGATCTCCCCCCATGCGATCGCTCCACATCGACACGGCGCGCACGTGGCGGGGCGGGCAGAACCAGGTGCTGATGACCGTCAACGGCCTGGCCGAGGCCGGACACGACGCGATGCTGCTCGCCCACGATCACGGCGAACTCCGGCGACGCGCCGGTGAGGGCCTGCGCTTCCTCGGCTTTTCCCCGCGATCCGAGTTCGACATCCAGGCCGGCCTGCGCCTGGCCGCCATCCTGAACGACCGCGCCCCCGACGTCGTCCACGCGCACGATCCGATGGCGGTGTCGCTCGTGGCCATGGCCATGCAGATGCGCGAGTCCGACACGCGGCGGCCGCTGGTCGTTGCCGCGCGCCGCGTGGACTTCCACCTGAAACGTCACGCGTTCTCGCGCTGGAAGTACGGACACGTCGACGTGTTCATCGCCGCCTCGCGGCAGATCGCGCACATCCTCGAACAGGACGGCATCGCGGCGGATCGGATCGCGGTCGTGCACGACGGCGTCGACGTGGCGTTCCTCGACAGGCAGCCGTCCGTCGACACCCACGCGGCGTTCTGGCTGCCACACGGGGCGCCGCTCATCGGCAACGTCGCGGCCCTGGCCCCGCACAAGGGCCAGCGACACCTGGTCGAGGCGATGGCGATGGTCGTTCGCGAGATGCCGGACGCCCGCCTGCTCATCGTCGGAGACGGCGAGTTGCGCAACGACCTTCAGCAGCAGATTGGCGAGCTCGGACTGGAACGGCACGTGACGCTGACCGGATTCCGCCACGATGTGATCGGCCTGATCCGCTCGCTGGATCTCTTCGTGATGAGCTCGATCACCGAGGGGCTCGGGTCGGCCATTCTCGAGGCGATGGCGTGCGGCCGGGCGGTGGTCGGCACCGCGGCCGGCGGCATTCCGGAAGCGGTCGATGACGAGGTCACGGGCGTCGTGGTGCCGCCGCGGGATCCCGCGGCCCTGGCGCACGCCATCCTGCGCCTGCTGCGCGATCCCGCCGCGCGCGTCGCCATGGGCACCGCCGGCCGCGCGCGCGTCCTCGCGTCCTTCAGCGTCGATGCCCTCGTCAGCGGTACGGCGCAGGTGTACGAAGAACGCCTTGCGGGAAGTTAGAAGGGCGAAGTCAGAAGTTCGAAGTTGGGCGAAGTTCGAACTTCGAAGTTCCGCACACTTCTAACTTCTAACTTCTGACTTCGCACTTCTAACTTGCTCTACCATCCCATCCGCTGTCGAAGACGGGTGATGTGCGCGACGTGATGGCGGCCGTGCCAGGCGTAGATCGCGAGCGTGCGCTCCAGCGTCACGCGCCCGTGCTCCGGGTGCCTGAACGCCAGCGTCCACTGCTCGGGCGTCAGGCGCCGCAGCAGGCTCACCCAGCGCTGGTGGAGCCCCTCGAGCAGGACCAGCGACGCCTCGATATCGGCCGAGGCCGCGTCGTGCAGGTCGGCCCAGCGCGCCTCGTCGTACGGCTTGATGACCGGTTCGTCCTCGGTCAGCGCGAGCCGGAAACGGACGTACGCATTCAGGTGACTGTCGGGCAGGTGATGAACGACCTGCGCCAGCGTCCAGCCGCCCTCCCGATACGGGGTCTGCAGCTGCTCGGCCGACAGCCGCCGCACCGCTTCGCGCAGATGCCGCGGCGCTTCGTCGATCCGGGCAATCAGCTCGGCGCGCAGCGCCGGCGTGCAGGTTTCTGGCGCCGAGAACCGGCCAATCGGATAGCGTGGATCGTCCATGCCGCCATTATCGGTCAGAGTGCCTCGACCCGCCGCGTCCCGCACGTCGGCCGCGGCACCTCACTCGGCGGGACGACTCCGCCACGCCAGCGTGACGACGCGCTGCTCGATCGCCGACTGCCGTGCGGCCTCGATGATTTCGAGCGTGCGGCACGCGTCCTCGGGATCGACGGGCATCGGGCCGCCGTCGCGCAGCGCGGCCGCCACGCCGGCATAGAACCGGCCATAGTGCCCCTGCGCCGTTGCCACCTGACGCGCGTCATCGCCCGTGCCGAACGTTCCCCAGCGATCGACGGGTTCCTCGCCCCACGACGCGCCCTCGGGGCGCAGGCCGGCCCTGAGCTGGTCTTCCTGCATGTCGAGTCCGAACTTGACGTACGACGCCTTGTCGCCGAGGAGGCGGAACCGCGGGCCGAGCTGCGACGCGAGCACGCTCATCCAGAGGTGCGACCGCACGCCGTTGGTGTGCGTCAGCGCCACGAACACGTCATCATCGACGGCCACGTCGGCGCGGCGCCGGTCGAGTTCGCCGTAGACCCGCGAGACCGGACCGAAAAGCGCGAGCGCCTGATCGATGAGGTGACTGCCGAGATCCATCAGCAGCCCGCCCCCGTCCTCGGGCGCACCACTCTCGCGCCAGCCGGATTTCGGGACCGGCCGCCAGCGCTCGAAGCGCGACTCGAAACGCAGCGGCACGCCAAGCGCCCCGTCGGCGAGCAGTGTGCGCAACGTCTGGAAGTCGCCGTCGAACCGGCGATTCTGGAAGACGGTCAGCGGCACGCCGCGCTCGCGCGCGAGCGTGACGACCTCACGCGCCTGCGCCGCCGTCACCGCCAGCGGCTTGTCGACGACCACGGGCAGACCCGCCTCGATCGCGGTCGTGGCCAGCGGCACATGGGCCACGTTCGGTGCCGCCACCACGACGAGGTCGACGTCGTCGCGGCGGGCCCACAGGTCCGCAGCCTGATCGAGGATTTCCACGCCTGGATACTCGGCGCGGGCCTGGGCCGCCCGGCCGGGATTGCGCGTCACGATGACGGCGAGCCGGAGCCCGGGCGTCGACGCGATGAATGGCGCGTGGAAATACATGCCCGCGGCGCCGAAGCCGATCAGGGCGACGCGCAGGGGCGTGGGGGTGGCATCGTTCGTCATGAGTGCTTCCTCGATCCTGCCGGTCGGCGGGCAACCGGCCGCCCCGGCCGACAGACCTCCCGCAGCGGGCATTCCCGGCTGCCTCGCGCGGCGCGCCATCCGCAGGCGCCCATCATGCTCAAGTGACAGAGAGCGAAATCATAGCGGACCGGGTCGACGGCATCGAGGCGGCGCAGGCCCGCCGTGATGTCGCCCGCCATCTTCCACCCCGGCGAGGCCCGGCGCGTGAGCCGCAGGCACTGCCCCACGCGAATCGTGTGCGTGTCGAGCGGCACGACGAGCTGCGACGGCCGCACGGTCGTCCATCCCCCGGGATCGACCCCGTCGCGCCGCACCATCCAGCGCAGGAACAGGTTCAGCCGCTTGCACGCCCCACCGCTCGCCGGGGTCGAGAAGAAGTAGTACACGCCCGGCCTGGCAGGGACGACAGGGCCGTAAGCCGGCGCGAGATCGATGCCGCGCACTTCCGCGGCCAGCCGCTCGATGGCCGGTCCCACATCGTCGTGCGTCTCGTCGATGCCCGAGGCCACGGCCGCCTCGAGCGACCCGTAGCGTTCGAGGAGCACGCGCAGGATCCAGATCAGCGCGACGAGATCGCGGCCGCGAATCCAGCGGTGTCCGATCGGATCGAGGACGACGCCGTCACGCGCGGGATCGAACGCCCGCACGAACGCCGCGGGTTGTGGCCCCATCACGCGACACACGGCATCGACCGAAGCCATGACGGAGGCGACGCGGCCGAAGGCCAGGCCGGCTGCGACGAAGGCGACGATTTCGCGGTCGGCCGTGTCGGCGTAGCGCCGTACGATCTGCACGGGATCGAGGGCGGACTCGGGGTGATCGAACGACGCGTACAGGCGATCGAGCGGGGCCTTCAGGATCCCGTCGGCCGGCCGTCGTTCCCCGGGCGGTCGTCGAGCCACGATCAGAGTGACGCGCGGCCGAGCACGGGCTCGTTCACGTACACCGCACGTCCTCCGACGATCGTGGCAGCGACGGCGCCCTTGAGCGTCCAGCCCTCGAACGGCGTGTTGCGTCCCTTGGACTTGAACGTGCTCGCGCGCACGGTCACCGGCGCGTCAGGCGCGAGAATCGTGAGATCGGCCGGCCGGCCTTCCGTGATCGCCCCACCCGGCAGGCCGAGCACGCGGGCCGGGTTCGGCGACAGCAGTTCGACCATCCGCGTCATCGAAATCAATCCGGCGTGGACCAGCCTGTCGAGGCACAGAGACACGGCGGTCTCGAGCCCGACGATCCCGAACGGCGCGTGATCGAACTCGAGCGCCTTCTCGTCCGCGTGGTGCGGCGCGTGATCGGTGACGATCGCGTCGATCGATCCATCCTGGAGCCCCTCGATCATCGCCGCGCGGTCGGCTTCCTCGCGCAGTGGCGGATTCATCTTGAAATTCGTGTCGTAGGCGCGCCCGCCCGTCAGCGCGCTGTCGGTCAGCAGGAAGTGGTGCGGACAGACCTCGGCCGTGACGGCCACGCCGCGGGCCTTGCCATCGCGAACGGCGCGCAGCGACTGCCGCGCGCTCATGTGGGCGATGTGGACGCGCCCGCCCGTCAGTTCCGCCACGGACACGTCGCGTTCGACCATGATCGACTCGGCGGCGCCGGGAATCCCCTTCAGCCCCAGCATCGAGGTGGTCGGGCTCTCGTGCACGACGCCGTCCCCCTTGAGCGACGGATCTTCGCAGTGGTTGACCACGGGGATCCCGAACATCGACGCGTACTCGAGCGCCCGCCGCATCAGCAGCGCCGTCTCCACGGGGCGGCCATCGTCGGTGATGGCCACGCAGCCGGCCTTCACGAGATCGCCGACCTCGGTGAGCTGCCCGCCCTTCGACCCCATCGACACGGCCCCGATCGGGTACACGCGCGCAAGGTTCGCCTCGGCGGCCCGCTTCAGGATGAACTCGGTGACCGACGCCGAATCGTTGACGGGCGTCGTGTTGGGCATGCAGGCCACGGCCGTGAACCCGCCGGCCACCGC
Source organism: Acidobacteria bacterium SCN 69-37 (assembly GCA_001724025.1). GTDB lineage: Bacteria > Acidobacteriota > Vicinamibacteria > Vicinamibacterales > SCN-69-37 > SCN-69-37. The sequence goes on from MEDJ01000019.1 coordinate 370,894, forward strand.
CGACGCCGTGCCGGTGGCGATCGTCTCCTTGTGTTCCTGACCGGGCTCGCGCAGGTGCACGTGGATGTCGATCAGTCCCGGCGTCACGAGACACCCGCGCGGCAGCTCCACGACACGCGCATCGCCAACCGGGATGTCCCGCCCCACACGGGCGATGCGATCGCCCTCGACGAGCACGTCGCATTCCCCATTGCGGCCATTGGCCGGATCGACCACGTGCACGCCCTTCAACAACACCTGCATGACACCGTCCCTCGTCACGAGCCCGCCGCCCACCGAAGCGGACTACTTGTCTCCGCCCTCGCCCTCGCCGCCGGCCAGCAGGTACAGCACCGCCATCCGCACGGCCACGCCATTGGCCACCTGGTCGAGAATCACCGACCACGGTCCATCGGCCACCTCGGAGTCGATCTCGACGCCGCGGTTCATCGGTCCCGGGTGCATCACGATCACGTCGGACGCGGCCCGTTCCAGCACGCGCGGCGTGAGGCCGAACAGCGTGAAGTACTCGCGCATCGACGGCAGGAACAACCCCTGCATCCGCTCGAGCTGCAGCCGCAGCATCATCACCACGTCGGCTCCCGACACCGCCTCGTCGAGCGACGACGTGACGTGCAGGCCCATGGCCCGCAGCCCCGGCGGCACGAGCGTCGGCGGGGCGCACGCGCGCACCTCGGCGCCCATCTTCGTGAGCAGCAGGACGTTCGATCGAAATACGCGGCTGTGCAGCAGGTCACCGACGATGGCCACCTTCAGCCCGGCCAGCCGCCCCTTGTGCTCGAGCATCGTGAACGCGTCGAGCAGCGCCTGCGTCGGGTGCTCGTTCGTGCCATCGCCCGCATTGACGATGCTCGCGCGGCAGATGCGGGCGAGCTGGTGCGGCGCGCCCGACGATCCGTGCCGGATGACGATCATGTCCGGCGACATCGCCTCGAGCGTGCGCGCGGTATCGAGCAGCGTCTCGCCCTTGGACACGCTCGATCCGGCCGTCGTCATGCCGAGCGTGTCGGCGCTGAGGCGCTTTTCGGCCAGCTCGAACGACATGCGCGTCCGCGTGCTGTTCTCGAAGAACAGGTTGACGATCGTGCGGCCGCGCAGTGTCGGCACCTTCTTGATCGGGCGCGTGCCGATTTCCTTCATCGCGAAGGCGGTCTGGAGGATGAGCTCGATTTCGGGCGCCGAGAGATCGCGAATCCCGAGCAGATCGCGCGTCGCAAGGCCCGTGGCCACGGTCGTCATCCCTCCACCTCCACTTCGTCGCGCCCGTCGATTTCCTGCAGACGCACCTGCACGCTCTGCTGCCGGGATGTCGGGATGTTGCGGCCGACGTAGTCGGCGCGGATCGGCAGCTCGCGGTGTCCGCGATCGATCAGCGCCACGAGCTGGATGGCGCGCGGCCGACCGAAATCGATGAGCGCATCGAACGCCGCCCTGATCGTCCGCCCCGTGTAGAGCACGTCGTCGACGAGCAGGATGAGCCGATCGTCGATCGAGAACGGCACGTCGGTGCGGCGGAGGACCGGCTGCGGTCCCACGGCCGGCCGCCGGAGATCGTCGCGGTACAGCGTGATGTCGAGGGCACCCGTCGGCACACGGACGCCGGCAATCTGCTCGATCTCGGCCGCCAGCCGTTCGGCGAGCGGCACGCCGCGGGCGCGGATGCCGATGAGCGCCAGATCTTCGACGCCGCGATTGCGCTCGACGATCTCGTGCGCGATCCGGGTGAGACTCCGCGCCATGCGCACGCCATCCATCACGACAGGCATGAGGCCTCCCCGGGAACGACAGACGACAAGCGGGCTCGACCAGCAGCAGGAGGGCCGACACTCACGGGCGCGACAACAGGGATGGTGACGACGGGCAACGAGCGAACCAGGCAGGACCTGGAGCCGTCGGGTGCAGGAACGACAGGGAACGGACGGAATGCGTGCGGCATGGACACCTCTTCGCGACCTCGCGGGGCCGCGTTAAAGAGCGAGCGTGATCGTAACACGACGCGTGCGACGGTGCGGCGATGGGAGGTCCCTGGGGCTGAAGCCCCAGGGCTCCGAACGGCTCTGGTCGCGCCGCTCGTCGGACCCGGGGGGCGGGCTTCCTCGGAGCCCTGGGGCTTCAGCCCCAGGGGGACCCGCGGGGAATCCCCCGGGCCCCGGCAATCAGGCCGCCTATTGCTCGTGACTCGCGACGTATTTCACCGGGTGCTCCAGCGTCCACGTCGACGTGAACAGGTCCGTGCGCGGAAAGCCGTCCATGTCGCGGCCCACGGGGATGCCCATGTAATAGAGCACCGTCGGCGCCAGATCGGCGACCGAGCCGCGTGGCATCTGACCGGTGGCCACTGCGGTGCCGTAGGCGAGCAGGAAGCCGTCGGGCCCGGCCTCGTGCGTCCCGGTCAACGCGCGGCCGCCGAGCAGCCCGTCGATCAGCCGCGTGCCGAGCGGCGTCGCATCCATGCCGAACCCGGACATCACAATCAACAGATCCGTGGGCCGCAGCGCCTGCATCGCGCGGCCGACCTCGGCATCCAGGTACGCGTAGTACCGATCGAGCACAGGACGCACGGCCGCGGTCCACCGCGGATCCCCGAACAGTTCCGGCTGCGCCTGCCGCAGGTACACGTGACCGAACGTCTCGAGCCCCTCGTACCTGATCGCTCGGAACCTCGGGGCGAACTGGTGATCGAGCACGGACGCCGTGTCCGCGTATGCCCGATCCCATCGCGCGCGATTGATGTCGGCCGCCGTCAGTTCCCCCTGCGTGTACGGCAGCACCACCTCGTACCACGGACTGTCGATCCAGCGATCGAACGTCTCGCGTGCCACGTCCACCGTCGTCGTCGGATCCCCAGAGCCGGCGTCGGCCAGCCGCATCGGCGACGAGGCGGCGTCGTCGAATCTGTCGCTGAGGACGTAGCCCAGCCGCGCGCGCGCCGGATAGGTGAGCGGCCAGTTCACCACGCCGATCGGCACGCGGTAGTCGTTCAGGATGTCCCACACCGTCCGCGCATCGACGGACGCCGATGTGTGCGGCCGCTCGCCGACGAAGCCCTGCCGGCTGAGCGCCTGGGCCAGACAGTAGTCGGGCAGGATGTCGACGGGATCGACGTCGGTCGTGCGCGTGCGGTACTCGTTGGCCGAGCGGATGCCGTTCTTCTCCGGAAACTTGCCCGTGGCCGCTGCGGTCCACACGGGCTCGACCTGCGTGGGCCGCACCGTCGCGAGATCCATCGCCGCACCCCGGTCGAGGATGCGCGCGAGATTGCCGAGCTGGCCGGCGGCCGCGCGCTGCCTGATGAATCCGAGTGAGGCCCCATCGAGCAGGATCACGTGGACAGACGGCACGAACGACACAGGTGCCGGCTCGGTCCAGCGCGTCGGCGGACGCACGGGCGTCTCGCCAGGTCCGCGCAGCCACAGCGGCCCGGCGACCGACAGCACCATCAACGCCACCATCGAGACGCCGGCCGCGCGCCGGCCGCGGCGCCAGAACGAATACCGGGCAATCGCCACGACGATCAATGCGATGGCGCAGCCGGTGGTGAGCAGCGCACCGTCACGCATCCGGACCGCGGCAGCCGCCGTCAGCATGCCCCTGAACGCCGCCAGGTTGGCCCAGGTGATCACCGCCGCCGCGCCGGCACCAGCCGCCGACAGCCAGGCGAGGACGCGCACGCTCAGCCACGCCGGGCGCAGCGGCCGGCTCGCGAACAGATCGTGCGCCAGCAGCAGGACGAACAGCGCCGCCGTCGTGTACGGCGCGTAGAACGACAGCGTCGCCCCGAACCACTGCACCGCGGGCCACGACGGCATCGGCAGCCGCGGATTGAGCTGCAGCACCAGCACCGCCACGTACAGCGACACGAGCACGCCACCGGCCAGCGCATTGGTCAACAGGCGGACGTAGGGCATGGGCGTGACGATGATAAGGGGTGCGGCCTATACTGTCGGGTTGATGCCCGTGGATGTGCTCGCCGAGGTCGTGGCCAACACGCCCCTGGCTCCCGACTACAACGTCCTCACGCTGGCGGCCCCGGCCATTGCCAAACACGCGGCGCCCGGCCAGTTCGTCATGATCCGGACGGCTGCGGGCCTCGATCCGCTGCTGCGACGGCCCTTCTCCATTTTCGAGCACGTCCGCGACGCCGACGGCCGGCTGGTGGGCATCAGCATCCTCAACAAGCGCGCCGGCGCGGGCACCGCCCGCCTGTACGCCGCCCGGCCGGGCGATCGGCTGGCGGTGCTCGGACCGCTTGGACGCCCGTTCGTCCCGGTCCATCCGCCGGCCGAGGCCTGGATGGTGGCCGGTGGCGTCGGCCTCGCACCGTTCGCGAGCGTGGCCAGCGCCCTCGCCGACCTCGGCACGTCGATGACGCTGTTCTACGGCGCCCGCAGCGCACGCGATCTGTACTACGAGTCGCTCTTCACCGGCCTCGGCACGCGCCTCGTGCTGACGACCGAGGATGGCAGTCGCGGCGAGCCGGGCCGCGTCACCGGGCCGCTGGCGCGTGAACTCGCCGCGCGGCCGGCCGATCGTCCGCTCACGATCTACGCGTGCGGCCCGACGCCGATGATGCGCGCCGTCGCCCGGCTCGGCGACACCGCCGGGTGCCCGGTCTACGTATCCCTCGAGCCGGTGATGGGCTGCGGCATGGGGGGCTGCTACAGCTGTGTCGTCCCGATCAGGCATGACGATGCCGGCGGTACGCACCTCGTGCGCTCGTGCGTCGACGGCCCGGTCTTCGCCGCGGCCACACTCGACTGGGATCAGCTGGGGAGCGGACACTGATGGCCGATCTGTCCGTCCGCATCGGCGCGCTCACGCTGCGCAATCCGTTCATGTCGGCGTCGGGCTGCTTCGGCTACGGCGTCGAGTACGCGGACGCGATCGATCTCGCCTCACTCGGCGCCGTCGTCGTCAAGGGACTGTTCCTCGAACCGCGCGAGGGCCACGCGCCGCCGCGCATCGTCGAGACGCCGGCCGGGATGATCAACGCGATCGGCCTGCAGGGCATCGGCGTGCGCCGCTTCGTCGCCGAGAAGATGCCGGAACTCCGGCGCCTCGGCGCCACGGTCATCGTCAACGTCTGCGGCACGACGATCGACGAGTACTGCGAGGTCTCGCGCGTCCTGGCCGACACCGAGGGCGTCGCGGCAATCGAGCTGAACATCTCGTGCCCGAACATCAAGGAAGGCGGCATCCAGTTCGGCTGCAGCCTCGCCGGCACGCACGACGTGGTCAGCGCCGTGCGCCGCGTGACCACGCTGCCGCTCTTCCCGAAGCTGACGCCGAACGTCACCGACGTCGCGTCGTTCGCACGGGCGGCCGAAGAGGCGGGCGCCGACGCGGTCTCGCTCGTCAACACGTTCCTCGCCATGGCAATCGACGTCGAGACCCGCACGCCGATGCTCTCGAACGTGATGGGCGGCCTGAGCGGACCGGCCATCCGGCCGATTGCCGTGCGCATGGTGTGGGAATGCCGTCAGGCCGTGAAACTGCCGATCATCGGCATCGGCGGCATCACCTCGGCGCGCGACGCACTCGAGTTCTTCATCGCCGGCGCGACCGCGGTGCAGGTCGGCACAGCCAACTTCGTCGACCCGTTCATCTGGGCGGGCCTCACGGCCGGCGTCGACGCGTATCTCGATCGACACGGCCTCCCGCGCGTGGCCGACCTGGTCGGCCAGCTTCAGATTCCGCGAAAGGCCCACGTATGAATCCGGTCCTCGTTGCGCTCGACGTCGACACGCCCGACGACGCGCTGGCCCTGGCCGAGACCCTGCGCGGTACGGTCGGCGGCTACAAGATCGGCCTGCAGCTCTTCACCAGCGGGGGCCCCGACATCGTCCGCACCTTCGTGGATCGCGGCGATCGCGTGTTCCTGGATCTGAAGTTCCACGACATCCCGAACACCGTTGCCGGCGCCGTGTCGGCCGCGACTGCGCTCGGCGTGTGGATGGTGAACGTCCACGCGAGCGGCGGCCCGGCCATGCTCCAGGCGGCGCGTCGCGCCGCCGACGAGGGCGCCGACAGGCGCGGGGGCCCGGCGCCGCTGGTGATCGCGGTGACGGTGCTGACGAGCCTCGATGCGGCCGCGCTGGCCGCCACGGGCGTGACCGACGACCCGATCACGCAGGTCACCCGGCTGGCGCGCATGACGCAGGACGCGGGCCTCGACGGCGTCGTGGCCTCGCCGCGGGAAGTGGCCGCCATCCGCCAGGCCTGCGGCCCGGAGTTCGTCATCGTCACGCCGGGCATCCGCGGCGGCAGTGCCACGAGCGGTCCCGACGATCAGCAGCGGACAGCCACGCCCGCCGGGGCGATCGAGGCAGGCAGTTCGTACCTCGTGATCGGCAGGCCGATCACCGCCGCGCCCGATCCCCGCGCGGCCGCCCTGGCGATCGGTCGCGACGTCGAGCGCGCCCGGCCTCAGGCCTGAAACGCCCTGTCCCTTCCAACGGCTGCGCGGCTGCGCGATGACGGCCGGGTCAGGTGAAGCCGCCGTACAAACGAAACGGGGCGGGCGTTGCCGCCCACCCCGTCATGCAACTCCACGATTCCAGACGATGCGCTACTTTGCGGTGATGACGAACTGGCCGCGTCGGTTCTGCGCCCAGCACGTCTCGGTTTCCTCGCTGCAGAGCGGTCGCTCCTCGCCAAGGCTGACCGTGGCCATGCGCGCCGCCTCGACGCCCAGGCTGGCGAGGTAGTCGCGCACGGATGCCGCGCGGCGCTCGCCGAGGGCGAGGTTGTACTCGCTGGTGCCGCGCGAGTCGGCGTGCCCTTCGACCGTCACGCGCGTCGACGTCCAGCGCTGGAGCCAGGTCGCGTTCTTCTGCAGGCTGGCGCGCGCGGTGTCGTCGAGATCCGAGCTGTCGTACGCGAAGTGCACGAGCTCGAGCGGCTGCTGCGCGTTGAGCTGCTCGAGCGTCATCCGCGCGAACAGTTCGGCCTCCGTGGGCGCCGGTGCCGGTGGAGGTGGCGGTGGCGGCGGTGGGGGCGGCGGTGGCGGCGGTGCCACAGGTGCCGGCGCTGGCGGCGGTGGGGGCGCCGGGGTTGCCGGCGGTTCCTTCTTGCCGCACGCCGTCACGAAAATGGCCATGGCGAGCATGGCCGATAGGGAAATGGTTCTGAACCTACCTGATGACATCAGTAGTCTCCTGGAGGCAATTCCGCCAAAAGGGAATTGGGAGTCAGCGTTACCTTACGATCGGCGCCGGTGAGTGTCAACGACATCGCGTCGTTTCAGGCCACCGCGCGTAGAATCGTGCACCGATGGAACGCATGCTCGCCGCCACGGCCGCGGCCGAGGACCGGCATTTCTGGTTCCGTGGCCTCCGCCGCAACGCCCGCCTGCTGCTCACGCAGGCCGGGGTCTCGCGCAGCGCGTCGCTCGTGATCGACTGCGGGGCCGGGACGGGTCGCAATCTCGACTGGCTGCGCGAGTACGGCCCGGCCGTCGGTGTGGACCTCACACCCATGGCCGTCCGGTTCGGTCACCAGCGCGGGCGCCGCCTGGCAATCGGCACCGTGACCGATCTCCCCTTCCCCTCCGGCGTGGCCGATCTCGCGACGTCGTTCGACGTCCTCTACTGCCTGGACGACGAGGCCGAGGCGCGCGCGCTGCGCGAGATGTGGCGCGTGCTGAAGCCTGGCGGCGTGGTGCTGGTGAACGCGGCCGCGCTGGACATGCTGCGCGGATCGCACTCGACGCTGACGTTCGAGAAGCGCCGGTACACCCGGGCCCGGCTGCGGAGCGCACTCGAAGTCGCGGGATTCACCGTCGAACGCGTCACGTTCACCAACAGCCTCCTGGTCCCGCCGGTCCTGGCCGTCCGCGGCCTCCAGCGACTGACGGGCCGGGCCAGCACGCCGTCCGACGCGGATCTCCAGGTACCGGCCGCGCCCGTCAATGTCCTCCTCGACATGATCCTGCGGCTCGAACATCGCTGCCTGGCGCTCACGGACCTGCCCATCGGCACCTCAGTCATGGCGATCGCCAGAAAGTGATCGCGGCCCGGCAGGTCCCCCATCTTCCCTTCCCGCGTCCACCCCGAAAAACCTCAGCCCGAGTTGCCGATAATCAGGGCCCTCGTCGCGGTCCACCGGTCTGAACGCCTGGTCCAGGGCGACGACCACCCGCGCGGGCGCGGCCGTGAACGCGACGGCGGGCAGTGCGATCGTCTCGACGAAATCCCGGCCCGTCTCCACGCGCGCCGCTTCGCGTCCTTCGACCGAGACGACCATGTTCGACGGGCGCTCGAAGTACCGTTGCGACGATTCCCCTTCCAGCGTCAACCGCACGGGGCCATCGCCGTGCTGCACGATCAGCGTGGCCTCGGGCCCCGCCCATCGCCACGATCGGCCGGTCTCCTCGTCACTCTCGGGTTGATGCCACCCCTCCCCGAACGCCACCATCACGTCGTCGACGGCCGCCGCGTCGAACTGCTGCAGCGCGATCTGCGGAGCCTCACGATCCCCGATGCCCTCGACGCGCACGTGCAGCGTCGCGTAGGCGCCCTCACCCACGAGGGCGCCGGCAGGCAGATCGATCCATTGCACGAACGACGGAGCCTCGGGCGTGACCGCCCACCGCGCCACCTCGCGACCGTCGATGGTGACCACCACCGCACCCGCCGCGGTCCCGGCCAGATACCACCCGCCAACGAGCACACGCGACGCCGCGTCGGCTCGACGCAGGTATGCCTCGGCCGGGACGATCTGCGGATCGCGCCCCGTCGCAAACGTCGTCCCCGCCACTTCCGGCGAGAGCGCCCAGCCACGGCCGAGCATCCAGCGCGGCGCCGCAATCTCCCACCAGCGCACCTCGTCCTGACGCGCCTGTCCCACGAGCCGCCGGATCTCGGGCTCCTGCACGTACTCGCGGATCACGTGACGCGCGCGGCGATCGAACAACACGATGTCCGTGCGTCGCCGATCGGTGAGGAACCACACCGGCGCCGAGGCCCCCGCGCGGAAGTGCTCGACGATCCGCAGCCAGGGCGGCTGTCCGGGATCGAGCGGTGGCAGTTCCGGCCACTCGACGCGGAACCAGTCTTCGACGCGCCGCATGCCGTCGTGCCCCACGACGAGCGGCGTGACGGCGGCCTCGCGCGCGGCCCGCCCGGCATCCGCGAACGCCAGGAACGTCGGCGGTACGTCCCTGCCATACGCCACCAGCGACGGGTGCGCGGTGATGATCGACGCCAGCGTCACCAGCGACGCGCCCCACACGGCCACGCGCCCGGGCATCGCGAAGATCGCATACACGGCCAGTCCTGCCGCGGGTATGACGATGGGCAACGCGTAGCGTACGGTTTCGGTTTCCTGGAACGCCAGGTGAAATGCGAGGTACGGCCCGAAGGCCGCGAGCAGCAGCGCGGCCGTCCGCCTGTCGCGCCAGATCAGCCGGAGCGCCCCGACAATCGCGAGCGTGCTGACGAGGGATCCGAGCCACTCCACGCGCCACGGCCTGATGAAGGTGGACTCGACGGCTGCCCCCACGGCGCGCGCACTCGCTTCAGTGGCGAGCATCTCCACGCCCGCGAAATCCTCGCCGCCCTGCGCAGCCAGCGCCGCCAGGTACCGCGTCAATCCACCAGTTTCGACAACGAGTGGCACGGCCCACGCCAGGCATCCGACAGCCGCCGCGCCGACCAGGATCGCCGCGCGGCCGACGCCGTATTGCCGCCACACGCGGATCGTGGCCCAAGCCAGCAGCGGCGACGTCAGCCACAGCGTCTGTGTGCGCATCCCGACGAGGAGACCCGCCGCACACGCTGCGCCCGCGATCGGCACCCACGCGATCCGTGACGAGGCCGTCAGTCCGTAGCGCCACACCACGGCCTGCACGGCCGTAGCGGCGACGAGCGCCACGGCATCGGTGAGCGGCCGCGCCGACGTGAACCAGAAGAGCGGCGAGACAAGCGCGAGTGCCGCGGCGAACCACGCGGCCCGCGGTGTCCAGCCTGCCGATCGCCAGAGGGCGATCAGGATCCAGACGAACACGCTGCCGGCCGCCACGCCCCAGATCGCCAGGCCCATGGCCGCGCGGCTCGTGCGGTCCGCGGCTGGCGCCAGTGCGTGCGCCACCATCGTCGACAGCTTGCCCATCGCGATGAACACCGGATAGCCGGGCGGGTGCGGGCGATGCGCCGTCACGTCGAACGACTCGACGCCCAGTGCGAAATTGATCGTGTCGATGTCCTCGAGCGATCGCGGCAGCGACGCGAGGTGCGCGCCCAGGTACAGCAGGGCGAGGGCGACAGTGAGGGAACGAAGAGGTCGTGACACAGCCGGGGAGCAGCGTCGGCGACAGCCGGGTGGCGGAACTCTGGATCAGACGGGCGTGAGAGTCAAACCTTCGTTCAGACTGCCGAGCCGATAGCCGCGCAGGTCGACAGCCACGTAGCGGAACCCGGCACGGCGGACCGCCGCGTCGGCCGCGGCGGCCATGGCCGGTTCGACGAGGCGCGGCAACTCGGCCGGCGCCACCTCGAGGCGCGCCACATCCCCGTGGTGCCGCACGCGCACGACGCGGAACCCGAGCGCGCGCAGCGCCTCTTCCGCGGCTTCGATCGCGCGCAACTTCTCCTCGTTGACTTCGGAGTGATACGGCACGCGCGACGACAGGCACGCCGATGCCGGCTCGTCCCACGTGGGCAGGCCGGCCTCGTGCGACAGCGCGCGGATGTCCTCCTTGGTGAGACCGGCCTCGTCGAGCGGGCTGATGACGCCGTACTCGCGCGCCGCCTGACGCCCGGGGCGATAGTCGCCCCGGTCGTCGGCATTGCTGCCGTCGGCCACCGCGGCAAAGCCGCGGTCGGCCGCCAGCTGCGTCAGCTGCGCGTAGAGCTCGTGCTTGCAGTGGTAGCAGCGATCGGGACCGTTCGCCCTGTACGCCGGCTGCGCGAGTTCATCCGTGCGGATGAACTCGTGCGCGACGCCGAACTGACGAGCGACCCCGATCGCCATCGCCCGATGGCGATCGGGGTAGCTCGGACTATCGGCCGTCACCGCCAGCGCCCGGGATCCGAGCGTGGCGGTGGCGACCAAGGCCAGGTAGGCCGAGTCGACGCCACCGCTGTAGGCGATGACGAGCGAGGGCAGATCCCGCAGCCGTCGGACGAGCGCCGCCTCGCGTGCGCGACGCGCGTCAGCGGCGGCGATGTCGCTCACTCGTCCCACTCTCCGTCGCCCTCGTCTTCGTCCTCGTCGGGGTCTTCGTCGTCGTCGGCGTCGTCATCGCCCTCGTCGTCGCTGTCCTCGTCGTCCTCGTCTTCGTCTGAATCGAACTCGAGCGGATCGAGCACCGCGACGCGAAGCCGGCTGCCGCAGGCTTCGCAGTCCCAGGGATCGCCGACCTCCATTTCCTCGAGATCGTCTTCGTCGATTTCCAGTTCGGCGTCACACTCAGGACAAGTGGCCATTGCGGTATCTCCCGGGAGGCGCCGCATCGTCGATCCGGCGACCGCGATCGACGGCGGCGGCCATCGCGCCGACGATTATAGCGACCGGTTCGAAACCGTCGTCAAGCGCGCGACGTGCGCAGCAGGCGCAGGCTGTTCGCCGTGACGAGCAGCGACGCCCCGGTGTCGGCCAGCACCGCCATCCAGAGCGTGGCCAGTCCGCCGACGGCGAGCGCGACGAACGCCAGCTTCAGGCCGAGGGCCAGGCCCACGTTCACCCGGATGGTGCGCCGCGTAGCGCGCGCGATCCCGATGGCGCGCGCCAGCACGCCGAGATCGTTGGTGAGCAGCGCCACGTCGGCCGTCTCGATGGCCACGTCCGTTCCCGCCACGCCCATCGCGATCCCGACGTCGGCGGCCGCCAGCGCCGGCGCGTCGTTGATGCCGTCGCCGACCATCGCCACCGGACCGACGCGCGATCGCAGCGCCCGCACGTGCGCGACCTTGTCCTCGGGCAGCAGGTGGCCGTGCACCTCGTCGACGCCAACGGCCTCGCCGATCTGTCGGGCGACCGCCTCGCGATCGCCGGTGAGCAGGGCGACGTGCGTCACGCCGACGGCCCGCAGCGCGGCCACGACGCCGCGGCCCGAGTCGCGCATCTCGTCCACCAGGCCGAGCACACCGACGCCGGCGCCATCGACCCCCACGAGCACCGGCGTCCGGCCGCGCGCCTCGACGACCTCGACGTGCGCGTGCAGCGAGGGCGAACAGAGCTGCCGTTCTTCGAACAGACGATGGCTGCCGACCAGGACCGATGTCGCGCCCACGACCGCCTCGGCGCCGAGCCCGGGCAGCGCCCGGTACCCGCCACCGGCCACGACGGCCACCTGTTCGGCGCGCGCGTGCGCGACGATGGCCCTGCCGATCGGATGTTCGGATCCGTGCTCCAGGCCCGCCGCGGCCGCGAGCACGCCGTGCGTCGATTCGCCGTCGATGGCGAACACGTCCGCCACCGAGATGAGTCCGCTCGTGAGCGTGCCGGTCTTGTCGAGCGCCACGCAGGTCACCGTTCCGAGCTGCTCGAGGTGCGCACCGCCCTTGACGAGGACGCCGGCACGCGCGGCCGCCGTCAGCGCCGCGACGATCGATACGGGTGTCGAGATCACGAGCGCGCACGGACACGCCACCACGAGCAGCGCGAGCGCGCGGTAGATCCAGGTGGCGAAGTCGTACGTCCCGGTCACGAACGGCGGCACCACGGCCACGATCACCGCCAGACCGACGACGGCCGGCGTGTAGCGGCGTGCGAAGCGATCGACCCAGCGCTGAACGGGCGCACGCTGGGCCTGTGCCTGCTCGACGAGCGCAGCGACGCGTGCGAGCGTGCTGCCCGACGCCTCGCGTGTCGTCTCGATCTCGAGCGTGCCGGCGCCGTTGATCGTGCCGGCAAACACCTCGTCGTCCGGGGACTTGTCGATCGGCCACGACTCGCCGGTGACCGGACTCTGGTCGATGGCCGAGTAGCCGGCCAGCACGCGACCGTCGACGGGCACGCGCCCACCGGGACGGACCACCACCACGTCACCGATCCGCACGTCGTCGAGCGGGACCTCGACCTCGTGATCGCCGCGGCGGACGGACGCGGTGGCCGGCGCCAGGGCGAGCAGCTGGCGAATCGCGCGCCGGGCGCGCGACTGGCTCCAGCCCTCGAGCCACTGCGCGATGCCGAACAGCCAGACCACGGACGCCGCCTCGAACCACTCCCCCAGCAGCAGCGCCCCGGCCACGGCGATGACCATCAGGACGTTGATATCGAGCGATCGCCGCTGGACCGCGCGCACGGCGCGCCGGGCCGGCACCGGCATCGACAACGCGATCGCGGCCCCGAAGCCGGCCATCGACAGCATCGCCGGCCCTCCGAGCAGGTCCGTCGTCCAACTAGCTGCAATGAGCACCCCGCTGGCTGCCACGGAGCCCACCCCGGCCAGGGATCGGCCGCTCCGGGTTTCGACCGCATGGGCGTGCGCCCCCGACGAGGGACCCGCGCACGCGCCGCCGCAACAGGCTTCGCTCATCGCTCCCCTTCCTCCACGTGTCGTCGCGTGTCGTGGACCAGGCCCAGCACATGGTGATCGTCGAGTGCGTAGAACGCCTGACGGCCCGTACGCCGCACGCGCACCAGGCGCGCGCTCCGCAACAGCCGCAACTGGTGCGAGACCGCCGACTCGCTGAGCTTGACGAGCGCGGCCAGATCGCACACGCACCGCTCGCCGTGGCTGAGCGCATCGACGAGCCGGACGCGCGTGGGATCGCCGAGCAGCTTGAACACGTCGGCCACTGCCTGCACGGTCCTGTCGTCCAGCAGGCGGCCGGCCACGTCGGCCAGGACGGCCGGATCGCCGGCATGGGCGGTGTCGCAGGAGTCGGTCTCGAGGGAGGCGGACGGCGGGATCAGCGAGGTCGTCGGCACCGGTCAAGAATATATGAATAGTTGCTCAGATATCAAGATGAGGCAGGGAGGCGACAGGCGGGGAGGAGCCCGGAAGGCCAGGCTTCCAGACTCCTTCCCGCCTGCAGGCTCCCAGCCTTCTGTTGACAGGTGTTTTCAGCCCAATTACGATGCGTGGCTGTCTTTAAGTAGATTCGTATCTATGTCTTAGCTGCCCTCACGGGCCCCGCACAACGGCGACCCGCCAACAGCCAGACAATGAGGAACCGCTCATGATCGAGGTGCAGAACCTCACGAAGCGCTACGGCCCGTTCACGGCCGTTGACGACGTGAGTTTCCGGGTGGAACGCGGGGAGATCCTCGGGTTCCTCGGCCCCAACGGCGCCGGCAAGACCACGACGATGCGCGTCCTGACCGGCTACATGCCGGCCACCGACGGCAAGGCCATGGTCGCCGGGTACGATGTCTTCACCCATCCCATCGAGGCCAAGCAGCGCACCGGCTACCTGCCGGAAACGCCGCCGCTCTACCCCGAGATGACCGTGCGCGACTACCTGACGTTCGTCGCGCGCATCAAGGCCGGGGCGCTCCGCCGCGCCGAGCGCGACGCGCGCGTGCAGCAGGTGATGCGCACCACGCGCATCGACGACATGGCGCACCGCGCGTGCGGCAAGCTCTCGAAGGGTTACAAGCAGCGCGTCGGCCTGGCGCAGGCGCTCATCCACGAGCCCGAGGTCCTCATCCTCGACGAGCCGACGGCCGGGCTCGATCCGAAGCAGATCATGGAAACGCGGGATCTGATTCGCAGCCTGGGCGGCGACCACACGATCGTGCTGAGCACGCACATCCTGCCCGAGGTCGCGCAGACCTGCCAGCGCGTCGTCATCATCAACAAGGGCAAAGTGGTGGCGGTCGATACGCCCGAGAACCTCACGCACCAGCTCAAGGGATCGGCGTCGCTCTACGTGCAGGTCGAGGGCCGCACGAGCGCCGTCGAGGCCATCCAGGACATCCCGGGCGTGCGGCGGGCGTTCATCAGCGACCAGCACGACGCCTACACGGGCTACGAGATCGAGTCCGAGCCCAATCACGACGTGCGCCGCGACGTGGCACGCGTCCTCGTCACCGGCGGCTGGGGTCTCATCGAGCTGCGGCCGATGCGCATGAGCCTGGAGGAAATCTTCCTGCAGCTCACCACGAACGAGCAGGCCGAGGAGGCGCGGCATGGGTAACCTGGTCCGGAACGTGACCGCGATCGCCGGCAAGGAGATGCGCGGCTACTACGGCTCCCCCGTCGCCTGGGTGCTGATGGGCTTCTTTGCCGTGGTGTTCGGCTACTTCTTCAACGTCTACCTGAACTTCTTCGTCGACCAGGCGATGCGCGGCGGCCAGTTCGGCGCCCCACCGCCGATGCACGTGAACACGGACATGATCCGCCCGCTGCTCGCCAATGCGAGCGTGCTCGTCCTGTTCATGCTGCCGATGATCACGATGCGCAGCTACGCGGAGGAGAAGCGCTCGGGCACGATCGAACTGCTGCTGACCTCGCCGGTGACCGATCTCGAGATCACGCTCGGCAAGTTCCTCGGCGCGGTCTCCGTCTACGCGGGCCTGCTGGCGGTATCACTGATTCCGATCCTGATCCTGTTCAGCCTTGGCGATCCGGAGTGGAAGCCGATCCTGTCCGGCTACCTCGGCCTGCTGCTGCTCGGCAGCTGTTTCCTGGCACTGGGCCTGTTCGTGTCGAGCACGACGGCCAACCAGGTGATTGCCGGCGGCGTCACGTTCGTGGTGGCACTGATGTTCTGGATCATCAACTGGCTGGCCGACAGCGCCGGGCCGACCTTCGGGCCGATCCTGAACTACCTGTCGGTCACGCAGCACTTCGACGACTTCGGCAAGGGCGTCATCGACACGACGCACCTCGTGTTCTACCTGAGCTTCATCGCGTTCAGCCTGTTCCTGACGCTGAAGTCGGTCGACAGCGAACGGTGGAGGGGCTGAGCCGTGAAACACGTCATTTCCCTGCTCGGATGGATCGGCGTCGTCCTGGTCGTCGCCGCGGTGATCATTCGCTTCGCGCGGCCCGATCTGCCGCAGTGGTCGCAGGGCCTGGCGCTGGCCGGCCTGCTCGTGACCGTGCTCTACACCCTCACCCAGTGGCGCGACATCGCGCGCTCGTTGGGCGGACGCGGCGTCAGATACGGATCGATGGCCGTGACGAGCGCCGTGCTCGTACTCGGCATCCTGGTGGCCATCAACTGGCTCGGTTCGCGCCACAACAAGCGCTGGGACCTGACCGAGGCCAGCCAGTTCTCGCTGTCGGATCAGACCGTGCAGATCCTGCGCAGCCTGAAGAAGCCGGTGACGATCCGCGTGTTCTATACGGGCTCGTCGCAGGCCGAACACGATCGGCTCGATGAATACACGTACCACTCGAGCCAGGTGACCGTGGACTACATCGACGCGGAGCGCAACCCGCTCGATGCGCGACGCTACGAGATCACGACGGTCCCGAGCTACATCATCGAGTACGACGGCCGCACCGAGCGTGCGAACGCGAACCGCGAGCAGACGATCACCAACGCCCTCAAGCGCGTCATCGAGGGCCAGCCGAAGACGATCTACTTCCTCCAGGGCCACGGGGAACCGGATCCGATGGGCAGCGACGCCGACGGCTACAGCACGCTCGTGACCGCGCTGCAGAACGACAACTTCACCGTCGAGCCGCTGACGCTCGTGCAGCAGGGCGCCGTGCCGGCCGACGCGACGCTGGTCGTGGTGGCCGGGCCGAAGACCGATCTGCTGCCGGCCGAGCTCGATGCACTGCGCGCGTTCCTGCGCCGCGGCGGCAAGCTGCAGCTGCTGATCGATCCGCCCGATCAGGGCAAGGCGCCCGACGTCACGGGCCTGATCGCGCTCGCACGCGAGTGGGGCATCGACGTCGGCAACAACCTCCTCATCGACGCCAGCGGACTCGGCCAGCTGCTCGGCACGTCCGCGTCGGTGCCGGTGGCGATGCCGATCAGCCATCCGATCACCAACAACTTCGGCGTGATGACCGCGTTCCCGCTGGCGCGCTCCGTCCAGCCGATCGAGGGCGGCACCAACGGGCACGTGGCGCAGGCGTTCCTCCAGACCAGCCCGCAGAGCTGGGCCGAGGCCAACGTGGCCACCGTGTTCGCCACCGGCCGGGTGGAGCGGAACGTGAACCCGCCGAACATCGCCGGACCGGTGTCGCTCGCCGCGGCCGTCTCGGCGGCCGCCGAAGAACCAGCCACGCCGCCGGCAGGCGAGGGAGAGACGCCGGCCGACGACGCCCCGAAGCCGGAGACGCGCGTCGTGGTCGTGGGCGACAGCGACTTCGCCCGCAACGGCGCCATCGGCATCCAGGGCAATCGCGAGATCTTCCTGAACATGGCCAACTGGCTCGCGCAGCAGGAGGACCTGATCGCGATCAGGCCCACCGATCCGGCCAACCGCCCGGTGACGATGACCGCCAGCCAGGGCAGCGCCGTGTTCTGGTTCACCATGGCCATCGTGCCGCTGCTGCTGTTCGCCAACGCATTCAGGCTCTACTGGCGACGACGCGCATAAGCGCGCCACGGTTCCCGCAGGGGCGACGCATGCGTCGCCCCTACGTCAGCGGACTCGACGGGCCATCCATGCAGGGGCGGCGCATGCATCGCCCCTACGCGCGCGGATCCGACGGGCCATCCCATGCAGGGGCGACGCATGCGTCGCCCCTACGCCGACCGACAGGAGACGGAAGAGACATGCGAGGCGGACGTTCGCTGCTGGTGCTGCTGGTGATTGCGCTCGGCCTGGGCGCGTACATCTACTTCGTCGAGCGGGATCGCGACCCGGCCGCGGCCGATGCGCGCGAGAAGGCGTTCACCGTCGAACCGGCCGACATCACGGGACTCACGGTCCGCGGGGCGTCGGGCGAGACGACCACGCTTCGTCGCACGGGCGAGACCTGGACGCTGGCCGCACCCGTCGAGGCCCCGGCCGACAGCGCCGTGCTCGAGTCCATCCTGAGCAGCCTGTCGACGTTGACGATCGACCGCGTGATCGACGAGCAGCCCGCGGCCCTCGATCAATACGGCCTCGACACGCCGCGCATGCAGGTCGACTTCACGACGGGCGGCGGGGCCACTCACCACGTCCAGCTTGGCGGCACCACCCCGACGAACTCGGGCATCTACGCCCGCATCGACGACGCCACGCGCGTCGTCCTCGTCCCGGCCTTCGTCGAGACGACGTTCGACAAGACGTCGTTCGATCTGCGCGACAGGCGCGTGCTCGACATCGCCCGCGACACCGTCGATCGCCTCACGCTCACGCCGCGGAGCGGCCCCGCGATCGACATGCGGCGCGACGGCGTGAACTGGCGGCTGACGGCGCCCATCGACGCGCGCGCCGACTTCTCGCCCGCCGACGGCCTGCTCGGCCGGCTCACGACCGCGCAGATGTCGTCGATCGTCAAGGAAGGCGCCGAACCGACAGCCGCCGAACTGCGGACCTGGGGCCTCGACGCCCCGCAACTGACGGCCACCGTGGGCAGCGGCTCGACAACGGCCACGCTCGCGATCGGGGCCGCGCGCGACGACACCGCGGTCTACGCGCGCGATCTGTCGCGGCCGATCGTCTTCACCGTCGACAGCAGTCTGCTGACCGATCTTCGCAAGGACCCGGCCGATCTGCGCGTGAAGGACATCTTCGCGTTCAACGCGTTCTCGGCCTCGTCACTCGAGCTCAGCCGGGACGGAACGTCGACGACCTGGGAGAAGACGACGCCGTCCTCCGGTGCCGACGCCGCGACGCAGCCGACCTGGGCGCGCACGAAGCCCGACGCCGGCGAGGTGAATCAGACGGCGATGACCGATCTGCTCAATGCCCTGTCGGCCCTGCGCGCCGACCGGTTCGTGAGCCAGGTCCCGTCCGCCGGCGAGACGCTGGACGTCGTCGTGCGCTCCGGCAGCGCGGACGCGCCCGTCGAGGAACGCGCCACGCTGCGGCGCGTGGGCGACACCGCGTATGCCGTGCGCGCCGGGGAGCCTGGCGGTGCCGTCATTGCCACGACGGATTTCGAGGCCGTGCTCACGCACCTGACGACGCTCACGACGCCCGCCGCGCCCGAGACGCCGCCGGCCGCACCATGATCGGCACGCGCCCGCGCGTCGCCGCCATCGTTGCGGCGATGGCGGGCGCGTCACTCGTCGCGTGCGCCACGCGCGGATCCGTCCCGTCCCCGGCGCCGCACGTCGCGCCCGCACCAGCCGGCAGCCTGCACACCGCGATCGAGGCCCGGCTGGCGTCGCCGGCCCTGGCCGGGGCGGCCGTGGCCATCCACATCGAATCGCTCGACGATCACCGCGTGATCTACAGCCACGCGGCCGACGCGCGCATGATGCCGGCGTCCGTGCTGAAGCTGGTGACCGCAGCCGTGGCCGCCGATCGCCTCGGCTGGACGCACAGCTTCGACACGCGCCTCGAGGCTGCCGGTCCGATCGTGGACGGTGTCCTGCGCGGCGATCTGATCGTGATCGGCAGCGGCGATCCGACGATCGACGCACAGGATCTGCGAACAGCGCCGCTCTTCGACGAATGGGCCGACGCCCTGCGCGCGGCAGGCATCACGCGCGTCGATGGCCGTCTGATCGGCGACGATTCCGCCTTCGCCGACGAACGGCTTGGCGCCGGCTGGGCCTGGGACTACCTGACGGCCGCGTACGCCGCGCCCTCCGGCGCGCTCAGCTACAACGGGAATCTCGTCGCCGTGCAGATCGCACCGGCCGCCGACGTCGGTGCCCCGGCGCTCGTGACGCTGCAGCCGCCGGGCCACGGTCTCGCGCTCCACAACGTCGTCGTCACCGCCGCGCCTGGTACGACGCCGACGATCGCGATCGAGCGATGGCCCGGAAGCCACACGCTCACCGTGCGCGGGCAGGTGCCGCACGGATCGGCCCCGCAGGTGCGCGCCACGACCGTCGCCAACCCGACGGACTTCTTCGTCGACGGGCTGCGACTGGCGCTCGCGGCCCGCGGGATCCGCGTGCGCGACGGTGCCGTCGACATCGACGATCTGACATCTCCGCCGACGCCGGGTCCACGCCGCGAAATCGCCCGTCGCAGCTCCGTGCCGCTGTCGAGTCTCGTGGCGCAGATGCTCAAGACCAGCCAGAACTTCTACGCCGAGATGCTGATCAAGGCGATTGGCCGCACGGCGGCTGACTCGGGTGGCGTCGGTTCGACCGAGCGGGGCCGGCAGCTGATCCGGCAGACGCTCGAGCGCTGGGGGATCGGGACGGACGCGCTCGTCATGTACGACGGATCGGGTCTCTCGCGCTACGACTACGTCAGCGCGCGCCTGCTCACCGACGTGCTGAAGACGATGTGGCAGGACAACAGGTACCGCGGGTCGTTCGCGGCTGCACTGCCCGTTGCGGGTCACGACGGGACGCTCGGCGCACGCATGACCGACACGCTGCGCCGCCGCGTGCAGGCCAAGACCGGCACGATTGCCAACGTCCGTTCGCTCGCCGGCTACATGGAAACCGCCGCTGGCGAACGCCTGGTCTTCGCGATGCTCGCCAACCACTTCGTCGCGCCGAACGCCGACGTCGACCGGATCATGGAAGGGATTCTCGGCGAGGTGGATTTGGCAGGTACGACGGGTACGACGGGCGAGAGGTGGGGCCCGTGACACACTTGGGCCCGTCAAGCTCAGGCACGACGGGGACGGTCCCCCGATCGTTGATTTTTCCTACCCGCTCCTGTCGCACCTGAGCTCGACACACGTCCCTTGTCGTCCCTGAGCTTGACGGGCCGAGGCGTCATCGGCCCCCGTGTTGTACCTGTCGCCGGCCCCACCAGTCGCCTGTCGTACCCGTCGTACCTGAAAACCGTCCTACCTCTCGCCTGTCGTACCCGTCGTACCTGAATCTCTTCTCTCCTGCTGCGACAACGCCCTGAAATACTCGTCGACGAGCGGGCGGTACTTGACCGGGGCCTCGTCGCGGCCGGCGAGATAGAGCTGATCGCTCGTCGTGTCGGTCCGCTGTCGCAGGTCGAATTCCAACTTCTTCATGCGATCGAACGCGGCAGTCGTGAGCTGATCGAGCCCGGTCGGCGTGCCGCTGGCCGATGCGGCGGTCAGGTCGCGCAGCGAGCGCAGCACCTGATCGACAGCCTGCAGATCCTGCGGCGTGCCCCCCGACTCGGCGAGCTGCCGACGGAACTGCTGCGCGTCGTTCGTGAGCTGGCCGAGCTGGTTGCGGAACTGCCGATCGTAGTCGCCGCCGGTGCCCGGCCGCGCGTCACCCGCCAGCGGACCGCCAGTCCGCCCGTCATTGAACGCACCGCCCCCCAGACGCTGCCCACCCGATCCCGCACGGCCGCCGCCACCACCCTGCATGCTGCCCTGCGGGTTCTGGCCCTGACCTTGGCCCTGCTGGCCCTGGCCCTGCTGTTGCCCCTGGCCCTGGCCTTGTTGCTGACCCTGGCCTTGCTGCCCCTGCCCCTGCCCCTGTTGTTGCCCCTCACCCTGCTGGCCCTGGCCCTGCTCGGCCCGCTGGCGCATCTGTTCCTGCAGCGAGTTCATGCCGCGCGTCAGGCTGGCGGCCTGCTGGGCGGCGCGGCTCAGCCCGTTGCCGCGCTCGGCTGCCCGTGAGGCCTCGAGCGCCTGCCCGACACGGTCGCGCAACGAGTCGAGGTTCTGCGTGATGCGTTCCTCGACCGGATCCGAAGCTGCCGCGCCCCCGGTCATCGCCTGCTTGGAGTAGTCGATGATCTCCTTGATGGCCTGGCCGCGCACCGAGCCGGCCGCCTCCTGGAAGCGACGGGCGGCATCGCGCTGTCCATCGGTTAACGCCTGGCGACCGAGCTGATCGAGCTGCTGCTCGAGCTGCTGTACGCCCTGGCGCAACTGGTCCTTGTCGCTGGCCAGCTGCTCCAGCCGGCCGGCGCGGTCAGCGCCCTGTGCCCCGTTCATCGCCTGCACGCCCGAGGCAATCTGGCGCTGCCGCCGCGCCAGGTCGTCGGCCCGGCGCGCCGCGTCCTCCGCCGTCTGCTGTGCCTGCTGCGACCGGTTCTGATCGAGCAGGCGCTGCGCCTGCTGCAGCCCCTCGGCCGCCTGCCGCGCCTGCGCCCCCCCGTCCGCACCGCTGGCGGCTGCCTGCCGCATCGCGGTGGCCGATTCCTGGAGTCGGCGCGCCGCATCGGCCAGATCCTGCCGCTGCTCGCCCTGCCGTTCGGCCTCGCGCCGGAGCTGCTCGAGCTGCCGCGCGGCCTGCTCCACCTCGTCAGCCAGCGCACGCTGGCTCGCCGATCCCGCCGCGCCCCCCTGCTGGCCGCGCATCCGCGCCGCCTGCTCGGCCTGCTCGATCTGCCGCCGCGCGAGATCGCGGAGGCGGTTGGCCATCTCGTCGACCTGCTGCGACGCGCCGGCCTGCTGCGCGCTCTGCTGCATCTCGTACTGGTTGGCCATGCGGTCGAGCTCGAGCTGGAACAGGTCGGCCAGCTCGGACGCGCCGGCGCCACCGCCACCCCCACCGCCCCCGCCGCCGCCCCCACCGCCCTGCTGGACCTCGAGCTCGTACAGCTGCTCGGCCTCCTGCAGGAACTTCAGGGCCTGCTGCTCGGCCACCAGGGCCTCCTTCGTGCGGATCGCGCCCAGGTGCCCCTCGGCGTC
This sequence comes from Acidobacteria bacterium SCN 69-37, assembly GCA_001724025.1. Taxonomy (GTDB): domain Bacteria; phylum Acidobacteriota; class Vicinamibacteria; order Vicinamibacterales; family SCN-69-37; genus SCN-69-37. The sequence goes on from MEDJ01000019.1 coordinate 393,443, forward strand.
GCGCATCGCCTTCGAGGCCTGCGGCAACAGCGCGGCGATCTGGCGCAGATTCTCCGATGCGCCGCCCAGGCGCTGCGTCATCTGGCCGACGAGATCATCGACCTGCTCACGCAGCCGGCCCTGCGACAAGCCGACGAACACCGCATCCTCGCGGAACTTTCCGGCCTCGACCTTTGCCCGATCGCGTTCCAGGTTGAACGTGGCCGACACGATCTGCCGCTGCTGCTCGGACAGCGCCCCCGCCTGGTCCGCGCCCCCTCCGCCGCCGCCACCGCCCCCGCCGGCCTGCGACTGCGCCCGCCGGAACTCCTGGCTGAACGGCCGGACCTCGATGAAATAGATGTCGCTCGTCGTGACCTTCGGTCCCGCGACCGTGTCGGTGTCTGTCGCCCGCGCGAAGTACGATACGAAGTCGCCGGGCTTCACGCCCAGCTCCTCGAGGTACACCGTGTGCCCCACGCTGACGTCCTTCAGTGGCGAGGCGCCGGCGCGGTGGAGCGCGATCGTCTTCGGCTCGCCGCCGTTGACCGCGTAGACCAGATCGAGCTGCTTGACGCCGTAATCGTCGCCGGCCTGCGCCTGGAGGAACACTTCCTCGAGCGCGTTGGCCTTGATGTCGCGACGCGGCTTCTCGAACGAGACGGTCGGTTCGGCGTCCTCGAGCGCGTCGATGGTGTACTTCGGCGACGCGGCGACGCGCTCGCCGCCGGATCCATCGAGTTCGACGTGGTAGTAGCCGTCTTCCCCGACGGTGAACGCGCCCGTCAGCGTGCCGTCGGCCTGCGCGTCGAGCGTCGCCGGTGCGCCGGGCTCCAGCTGCAGCCGCCCGCCCGGCGACGCCATCGTCGGCGTCACGCGCACGCGGACCTGCGTGCCGCGCAGCGCGGCCACGTCACCGCCAGCCTCGACGACCTGGGGCTCGAGCCCGGTGTAGGCCGGGAACACATATTCGAGCTGCATCGTGTCGACGGCTGGCAGTTCCACGACCGTCAGGCGATAGGTGGGCGACCGGACGCCGTCGGCCTCGACGTAGTAGTCGGCCGATGCGGCCACGTCGAAGACCATGCCCTCGAACGCATCGGGCGTCGCGCCCGCCACCAGCGGCACCTGCGTGAACGCGGTCTCGCCGTCGGCCTTGAGGTGCACCAGCACGTCGATCGATCGGAAGCCCGACAACTGGGCGCGGATGATTTGATCCGCCCCCTTCGGGATCGTGAGATCGCCCGGCTCGACGCGAATCGCGTACGGGCTGGCCGCCTCCGCATCGCGCGAGAGCACGAGCAGCGCGGACGCGCCCTGGCGGAAGAACTCCGGCCCGATGGCCAGCAGCAGCGCCACGACCGCGGCCAGTGTGCCGAGCACCAGCGTGTTGCGCCGTACGGCCTGCCGCTCGACGCCCCGGACGGTTTCGGACTCGCGGCACTTCTCGGCCGCCTGCGCCACCATCCGGTCGACGATCGCGCGCGGCGCCCCGGGCCAGTCGCCGGCCCCCGTGGCCCCGGCGTCGACGGCGCTCAGGATCGCGGCCTGCAGCGACGGATCGTGCTCCTCGATGTACAGCGCCACCTGCAGGTCGCTCACCCGCCGGCGCATCGGCTTGACGACCCAGATGGCCGCCAGCGCGGCGAACACCGTGAAGACCGCGATGCGGAAGCCGATGATCGACGCCGGGCTGAACCGCGACAGCTGCAGCCCCCACGACGCGAGGCCCAGCGCGATCAGGCCGCCGCCAATCACGACGATCGCGCCACGCAGCAGCAGACGCGTCCGCCACCGCGCACGCACCTGACGGATCACGTCAACGACTTCCTGACGCTCGACGCCGCCGCTTCGTGCCTCGGCCATGTTCACTCCCGCCTGAAAAACGTCCCGTGGCCGAGCTTACCACCCACGCGACGGGCCTGGCGGTCCGCCATCGAATGGTCACATTATGGTGGGCTTCGACGTCGGCCCCACAGCCACCGGCCGATCGGCGGTTCCTCCAGTTCGTGCAGCTCGACCAGCCGCCCGGCGTGCGCCCGCAGCAGGTCGCTCCGCGTGAGGATCGCGATGACCTCCTGCCGTCCGCGCTTGACCACGGGCAGTCGCCCCACGCCGTGCCGGACCATCTGGTCGGCCGCCTCCCGGAGCGACCAGTGCCAGTAGGCGAGCACCGGTGCCCGCGCCACCACGTCGCCCGCCGTCCGCGCCCCGGCGGAATGGCCGAACACGTCGCGACGGGTGATCACGCCGATCAGGTGCCCTGCCGTCGACACGACGGGAAAGCCCTGGTGCGTGAGCTCGGGCTCGGCATCGAAGCGCCTCCGGATCCGATCGAGCGTCTCGTCGGCCCGGAACGTCACGACCGGCGCCGAGGCCCAGTCGCTGACGAACTGCTGGCGCAGGTAGTCGACCTCGTAGCCGCGCGCCACGGGAATCCCGCGCCGCACGATCTTCTCCGTCATGATCGAATAGCGCATGTTGAGCATCGAGAGCAGGTACGCTGCCGCGCAGCCGCCGAGCAGCGGGAGCAGTCCCACGGGCTGGCGCGTGGTCTCGAACGCGAACACGACCCACACCAGCATCGAGTGCGAGGCCCCGGTGAAGATGGCCGCCATCCCCACGAGCCCGGCCAGGCGCGGATCCACACCCACCTGCGGCAGCAGGACGGCCAGCAGCATCCCGCCCGTCGCACCGATGGCGCCGCCCACGGTGAACAGCGGCGCGAGCGTGCCGCCGGACGTGCCGCTGCCGAGCGCCATCGCCCACGACACGAACTTCAACGTGCCGAGCAGCAGCAGCCCCTTCCACGAGAGCAGGCCCTGGAGGATCTGCTCGATGTTGTCGTAGCCGACACCCAGCGTCGCCGGCTCGAGGATGCCCACCAGGCCGACGGCGACGCCGCCGATCACGGGCCACCACATCCAGTGCACCGGCAGGCGTTCGAAGACGTCCTCCACCGCGAACACGGCCCGTGTCACCGCCACGCCCACGAGCCCCATCACCGCGCCGAGCACGATGTACGCCGCAATGGCCCAGCCGCCCGGCTGCGCGATGATCGGCATCGCGAAGACCGGCGCCGATCCGTGGAACCCGACACGCACCGCCGTGGCCGTCGACGCGGCCAGCGCCACGGGAATGACCGATCGGGCCCGGAACTCGAACAGCAGCAGTTCGACGGCCAGCAGCACGCCGGCCACCGGTGTCCCGAACGTCGCGGCCATGCCGGCTGCCGCGCCCGACGCCAGCAGGATCTTCCGCTCCACCGAGGTGACGGCGATGACCTGGCCGACGAGCGATCCGATCGCGCCGCCCGTGGCGATGATCGGCCCCTCCGCACCGAAGGGCCCGCCGGTCCCGATCGCAATGGCGGCCGAGACCGGCTTGAGGATGGTCAACCGGGCCGGAATGCGGCTGCGGTTGGTCAGCACCTGTTCCATCGCTTCGGGGATGCCGTGCCCGCGAATCGCCGCGGACCCGAACCGCGCGAGCAGCCCGACGACGAGCCCTCCGATCGTCGGCGGAATGACGACCAGCAGTCCCAGTGCATGATGCGCCGGCGAGGCAGGGGCGAACGACCAGTGCCCGTAGAACGAGAGGTTGGTGATCAACGCGATGAGCCGCGTCAGCGCCTCGGCCACGAAGGCGGCGACGACGCCGAGGGCCAGCGCGATGAGGCTCGTGTACAGCACGCGCCGGTCCACAGGCGGTGCCGCATCCACATGCGACGCGTCCAGCGTCAGGGCGAGCGCCGGCGCAACAGGGACGCTCCCGTCAGCCACGCGGCCCGCCGGGTTCCAGGAACATCGAGGGACGTCGACGCGCGGCCATCGCATCGGCCAGCCGGGCCAGCGCACGGGCCGTGGTCCGCCGGGCCGTCGGCGACATGGTCACCACCGCCTCGACGAGCAGTTCCTGCGTCGCCCCCGGGGCCGACCGCAGCGCGCGCTGTCCCGCAGGCGTCAGCGCGATTACCCGTCGCCGCGCATCGGTCCGATCGCGCCGGCGCGTGACCAGGCCACGCGCCTCGAGACGCGAGACGACCGCGGACACGGAACTCTGGTGCGTGAACGTGGCGCGGGCCAGGTCGTTGATCGACAGGCCCTCGGCGCCCTTGAGCGATCGCAGCACGAACAACTGCGCCGCGCTCAGCCCGATGCGCATCTGGCTCTCGCGCGACGAGGCGTGCAGGCTCTGGACGATCCGCCGGATGGCATCCAGCAGCGCCCGCACGTCATCGGCTGCCGTCGCCGTTACATGGTCTCCCATGCAAATGATGATACCGTGCCGCTGCCGGGGCACAGGGCCCGGGGGTTCAGCGGGCGGTCGGGGACGGGACGACCCGGCGTGAGAGCCGGTTCGACAGGGCGGCTTCGGCCAGGAGCGCGATCAGGCCGGCGACGAGCAGGAACCACCAGACCGACTGCCGCTTCTCCATCTCGGCCGGCGTCAGCGGCTCGATCTCCCTCGTCGTCGCGACCGATCGGCCGCTGCCGCTCATGGTCGCCAGGAACGCGTCGGGCGTCATCGCGGTCAGGTCCGACTCCTCGGGCGAGAGGTTGACCGCCACCACGTACGGCCGGCGGCTGCCGGTGCCCGCGAGCCGCACCGAGTAGAAGCCCTGCTCGGCCAGCGCGAACGACTCGGCGCCCCCGTCACCAATCGTCAGCTGCCGGCCCGACGGCGTCAGCACCACGCCGCGCACGCCCCGCACGCCGTCGGCGCCGAGTTGGCCGTCGCGCACGAGGGCACTCACGGGCGACGACACGTCGAACATGCGGCCCACCGTCTGCCACGCGGCCGGCACCTCGTACTGCGCCAGGTACGCCGTCACCTCGTGCACCAGCGGCAGGTACATCGCGTGGCGCGGGACGTCGTTCCATGTGCCGTCGAGCGTCGAGGCAAACGCGATCACGCGGCCCGACCCGACCCGGCGCTCCACCATCGCCGCCGCGCCGTCGTCGAACCGTGCGAGCACGCGATCGTCGGCGGTCGGCCGGAGGCCGCGATACCGCAGGAACCGCATGCCCGTGAGGCTGCCGTTGCGCGGATCGCGGAACTCATCGAGCGCCGGGTGGCTGTAGTCGACATAGCCGAACGAGCCGCCGCGCACGGCCAGCCGATCGACGGGCGCCGACAGCGCGCCGGGCAGGAGCGGCCAGTCCGCCCCGGCAGGCGATCGATCGCCGAGGACCAGGAACAGCCCGCCGCCGCGCTCGACGAAGCTGGTGAGCAGGGCCGCCGCCGCACTGCCGAGTGCGGCATCGTTGACGACGACCACGGACCGGCCCTCGAGCTGCGCCGGCGTCAGGCGCGCGCTGCTCACGATCTCGGATCGGAACGCGGGCTCGCGGCCCAGGTCGAGCGCGGTCGAGAGGAACCGTCCCGCGGCCGCCGGGGTCTCGTCTCCCTGGACCACGAGCACCGAGACCGGACGCGAGGGCGAGAGGACGAAGTAGAACGCGTTGTCCTGCGGCAGCTTGTCGGTGCCGGCGCGGATCACGGCCTGCACGTTCGACTCGCTCACCGTCACCGGTTCGAAGCTGACCGCTGTCGTCGACTCCGGCGCAATGTCGACGTCACGCCGCTCGACGACGCGGCCGTCGATCTCGAGGGCCACGTCCAGCCGGCTGACCGCGCTGTTCCCACGGTTCGCCAGCGCGGCAGTCACGGTGACGCGCTCGGCCCCCGAGAACGCCTCGCGCTCGAGCACCACGCCCGTGGCCGCCACGCTCTCGGTCGCCTCGTCCGCAATCGCGATCGGGGTGAAGGTCGCCCCCTCGGGCCACTGCACGTCCTCCTGCCGCGCCCACCCGCTGCGCTGGAAGTCGGTGATGAGGAACACGTCCTGCCGCGCGCCGCCCGACGTCGCCAGCCGGCTCTGCGCCAGCCGCAGCGCGGGCGCGAATCGCGTGGCGCCCGACGACACGGCCGCGTTGTCGACCGCGGCCCGCAGTGTGCCGTGATCGGCCGTAGCGCGCACGGTTTCTTCGGGCGTGTCGTCGAACAGCACGAGCGTGGCGCGATCGCCCGTATCGAGGCCGTCGATCACGCGCCGGGCCTCGGCCTGTGCGCGGCTCCAGCGATCGCCGTAGCCCATGCTCGCCGATCGATCGAGCAGGACGACCACCTCGCGGTCGCCCGTGACCGCCGCCGCCACCGGATCGACGGTGGCGAACGGCCGCGCGAACGCCGTGACGATGGCCGCCAGCGCGGCGAGGCGCAGCAGGAGCAGCGGCCAGTTGTGGATGCGGCGCCGCTCGGACGACTCGTACGGGATACGCCGCACGAACATCAGCGACGGAAACTCGACGACCGTGCGCCGCTCGCGCTGGATGAGGTGCACGAGGATCGGCACCGCCACGGCGGCCAGTCCCACGAGAAAGATCGGTGCGAGAAACGACATCGCTCCCTCAGCGGACGCGCATCAGGCGCTCGCGGTGTCCCAGGTAGTCGAACAGGGCCTGGTCGAGCGGCGTCGACGTCTCGATCAGCGCGTAATCGATGCGGGCATCCGTACACCGCGCCCGCAGCGCGGCGATATGCTCCTGCACCATCTGCCGGTACTGCTCGGCGAACCGCTCGGGCACGACGGGCACCTCGTCGCCGCTCTCGAGATCGACGAACCGCGACGGCTCGTCGTACGGAAACGCGATCTCGGCCGGATCGAGCACGTGGAACACGACGACGTCGTTGCCGCCGAAGCTGTAGGGCTTGATGGCGTCGATCAGACGGTCCGGTTCCTCGTACAGGTCCGAGATCAGCACGACGATGCTGCGGCGCCTGAAGCGCTCGGCGAGCAGGTCCAGGTTGGCCAGCAGCCGGCCGGGCTTCTCGGCCACGGCACGATCGAGCGTGTGCAGCAGGACGTTGAAGTGCTTCGCCGAGGGCGGCACGTGCGTCACGATGGCCTCGTCGAAGGTCGTGATGCCGACGCGGTCGCGCTGCCGGTGCGAGAGATACGCGAGGCACGCGGCCAGGAACTTCGCGTACTCGAGCTTCGACACGCCCTGACTCGCGAACGCCATGGACTTCGACACGTCGAGCAGGATCGCGAGGTTCGCGTTCGTGTCGGCCTCGTACTGCTTGATGAAGTACCGATCGGTCCGCGCGTACAGCCGCCAGTCCACGCGCCGGATGTCGTCACCGGCCACGTAACCGCGGTGCTCGGCGAAATCGACGGACGCCCCGAAGTGCGGCGCCCGGTGCAGCCCGTTGATGACGCCGTCGACGACCGTCTTCGCCAGCAGTTCCAGGTCCTTGACGCGGGCCAGGACCTTCGGATCGACGAAGCGGGCGCCGGGAACGAGATGCGTGTCCATAGCGGCTCCTGACGGCCTCCGATCGGCGCCGTTACATCCCCGACGCCGGCTGCGGCACCACGCGCAGCAGTTCGTCGATCAGCGCGTCGCTCGAGACGCCCTCGGACTCGGCGCGGAAGTTCGTGAGGATGCGGTGCCGCAGCACCGGGTGCGCGATCGCGCGGATGTCATCGAAGCTCACGTGGTACCGACCGTTGGTGAGCGCCCGCGCCTTCGCCCCGAGAATCAGGAACTGCGCCGCGCGCACGCTGGCGCCGAACGCCACGTACTTCCTGATCATCTCCGCCGCATCCGCCGCCTTCGGCCGGCTCGATCGCACGAGCCGCAGCGCGTAGCGCATCACCGGCTCGGCCACCGGCACGCGCCGCACGAGCTGCTGGAACGCGATCAGGTCCGGCCCGGTGATCGGCCGCTCGAAGTGCGGATCGAGCACGGCGGTCGTCGTCCGCACGACCTCGTACTCCTCGTCCTCCGGCGGGTGCTCCATCACGATGTGGAACATGAAGCGGTCGAGCTGCGCCTCGGGCAGCGGATACGTGCCCTCGAGCTCGATCGGGTTCTGCGTGGCGAAAACGTAGAACGGTTCCTCGAGCGTGTACGTGCGCCCCTGGATCGTGACGCGGTGCTCCTGCATGGCCTCGAGCAGCGCGGCCTGCGTCTTGGGTGGCGTCCTGTTGATTTCGTCAGCGAGGACGATGTTCGCGAAGATCGGCCCGGGCGCGAACACCATCTGCCGCCGGCCCGTCTCGGCGTCCTCCTGGATGATGTCCGTCCCGGTGATGTCGGACGGCATCAGGTCGGGCGTGAACTGGATGCGGTTGAACCGCAGGTCCAGCACCTGGGCCAGCGTCCGGATCAGCAGCGTCTTCGCGAGCCCCGGCACACCGATGATCAGGCTGTTGCCGCCCACGAACAGCGTCAGCAGGATCTGGTCGATGATGCCCTGTTGCCCGATGATCAGCTTGTGCAGTTCGGTCTCGACCCTGCGCCGCCCCTCGTTCATCCTGTCGGCCAGCGCGATGTCTTCGGGCGAATCCATCATCACGATCTTCCCGGCTGTTTCCACGATGACACCCTTCTTTCATCGCGTGGGGCCCCACCCCCACGCCTCGAACTGAACTGACGCCGAGCCCTCAGCGCTCTCGCTACGCTCGAGGCCTCGCGCTGTCGATGAGGGCCCCGCCCCCACGCCTCGCATGAACTGACGCTGAGCCCTCGGCACTCGTGCTACGCACTCGGCTTCGGGGCCGTCCCTCAGGCCCCACCACCGTGCCTGATACTGCACTGACACCGAGCCCTCGGCGCTCGTGCTACGCACTCGGCTTCGGGACTGCCCCTCAGGGCCCGCCCCCACGCCTGATGCTGCACTGACACCGAACCCTCGGCGCTGTCACGCGCCGCCCGAAGCCCCCCGAGGTCTGAAGACCCCGGGCTCCGAAGAACGCCTCACTCTGCCGCGCCGCCCGCCGCCGCGCCGCCTTCTTCCCTACCTGGTCATCCCGTAGATGAACTGGTTGACCCCGACCTTGTATGCCTCGTTCGTCTCCGGCATGGCGTAGAGCCCGGTTTCCGAGTACTCCCAGAACTCCGACAAATCGTTCTGGTAGTTCGCGACGACGTACATGCGGCCCGACGGATCGTTGTCGGCGAACAGGCCCCGGAAGATCGGGCGATCGCCGAGCGCGGGATACGCGGGCACGATGTCGAGTGTCTCGATATCGAAGAACGCATGGAAGATCGGGTGCGACACGTCCAGATCCCGCCACTCGAGCGCCGGGAAGACGCGACGCATCTCGGACTCGAACTGCGGCCAGGCCCAGTACGGAAAGTCGTCGACGATCAGGAACCCGCCCTTCTGCAGGTACGCCCGCAGCGTCGTGACCTGCTCGTCACTCATGCTCCAGTAGCCAGGTTCCACGAGGTAGATCACCGGGAACTTGAAGATCTCGGGATCGTCGAACGCCAGGATGTTCGTGCCCTCGAGATTGGCCGGCACGTTGCTGACGGCGGTCAGGATCCTGAGGAAGTTCATCTCGCCAGTAGGATAGTCGTGCGACCACGGCAGGCCTCCGCGACCGAACCGCATCCCGACCGGATACGACATGCGCACGAAGGTGAACCGGCCGTCGTAGGCCTGGTTCGGACTCGGACTGAAGAACCGGCCCGGACCGCGCTGCGCGATCAGCGTCGTGCCGAGCACCGCCAGGAGCGCCCCGAACATCGCCGCCCGTCGCACGCGCGTCGTCATGCCAGCCCCCACGTCCGGCGCGTCACCCACTCGGCCGCCATCAGGCCGAGCACGGCGACCAGGACGATCGGCATGTCCCACAGATCGCGCTCTTCGACGACGGTGACACCGCGCCCGCTGTAGCTGATCGCGTCGGCCAGCAGCGACGTGTCGGCCGACCGGAAGAACCGGCCGCCGGTCTCCTCCGACAGACGCCGCAACAGCGACGCGCGCATGGCGGCGTCGAAATACTCCGCGGCGCTCGGGCCCACGCGCACGGCCGCCGCCCCCTGATCCGTCGCCTCCCCGGTGCGACGCGCCCCATCGACCACCACGCGGTACAGGCCGTCCTCGGTCGGCGTGAACTGCGCGCGATACTCGCCGTCCTGCTCGACCGTCCACGCCATCGGCACGTCCTCGACGCGACCGGACGGCGACGTGACGTGCGCGAACACGCGCGCGTCGTTGATGCCGCGATACTCGCGATCGGCCAGGTCCGCCATCACGGTGACGGGCTCGCCCGGCTGCACGCGATCCGACGACAGCGTCACGGTCACCGGATCGGGAACACCGTCGACGAGCCAGCGCGTGAGCCGCTGCCAGAAGAACCGGTGCGTCGTATCCTCCACCGCCATCGTCGCGTGCATCCGCCAGAGCCAGGTGTCCTGCACCGGCAGCACGATCGACTTGCCGCGGCCGTATCGCTGCCAGGCGAGCACGACCTGCTCGCGGCCGCCGGCGGCCGTGCCGCTGAGCAGCAGCGTGGCGCCCGGCTTCAACGCCGCGAGCGGTGCGGCGTTGACGGCAAACAGCGCCGGGAGTTCCTTCCACCGCGCGTCGGCCGCGGCCTGCGTGTCGGCAATCTGCACGGCCGGATGCGCCTGGCCGGCCGCCGTGGGCCTGACGGAGAGTTCGACCGGCGGCATGATCGGATCGCGCGCCACGCCGCTGATCGTGATCGGCAGCGCGTTCGAGAGCGGCGTCCCGGCCCAGCCGCCTTCGCCGAGCGACCGCGCGCCGCCGAGCACGATGAGGCCGCCGCCGCGCACTGCGACGAAGTCCTCGATCATCCGCTGCTGTTCGGGCGAGAACGCCGCGGCCTCGAAGCTGCCGAGGATCAGGCCGCGATACCGGAACAGTTCCTCGCGCGTGGACGGGAAGCCGAACTGCAGTTCGTCGGGCGACTCGACACCGCCGCGCCAGAACTTGTCGGGCGCGTTGGCCGTGGCCATCGCGGTCCGCAGCAGCAGCACCACGTTGAGGTGATCGTCCTGATCGGTGGCCTGCCTGATGAACTTGGCCTCGGGCCGCGGCTCGCCCTCGGCCAGCAGCACGCGTTCGCGGGCGTCGCGCACGTCGATGAGCGCGTCGCGGCGATTGTTGCGCGCGACCTCCTCGCCCGTCTGCTCCGGCACGCTGAAACTGAACGTGCGCAGGCCCGCGTCCCCGGCCTTGAACCGCACCTTCACCGTCTGCGACTCGCCGTCGGGCGGCAGCGTCACATCCTGCACGCCGACCACGCGCCCCTCTTCCTCGATCGTGAGCGGCACCGTCTGCCCGGCATAGCCAGTCTGCGTGACGACCACGTCGACGACGAGCGCGGCGCCCTGGAGCACGCGGCGCGGCGTCTCCACGCGCGAAATCTGCAGGTCGCGCGAGAGCTGCTCCTTGCCCACGCCCACGGCAAAGACCGGGATCCCCTCGGCCCGCAGCGCGGCCACGGGCTGATCGATCGTCGTCTCGGCCGTGTCGGCGCCATCGCTGATCACGACAAGGCCCGCGACCGGCAGCCCGCTCAACTCCTCGCGCACGCGATCGATCGCGTCGCCCAGACGCGTGGCCGTTCCCTGGAACGTCAGATCGCCGGCCCCGCGCACGCGCTCGGCCGACGAGGAAAAGCGAAAGACGCGCGGCACGAACCGCTGGCCGATCGCGGCCAGCAGCGGCGCGTCAGCGCTCCCGGCCGCCTGGCGCACGTAGTCGGCGCGCGTGCCGGCCACCTCGTCGTTCACCTGCATGCTGCGCGAGTCGTCGACGAGCACGCCGACGACGTTCTGCTGCGGCACGGCCACACGCAGCAGCAGCATGGGACGCAGCAGGGTGAAGACGACGATCAGCAGCAGCGCGAGGCGGGTGGTGAGCAGGATGAGGCGCGGCCGGCCCTCGAGCGCGCGCACCTGTCCGTAGGTCCAGGCAACGTAGGCCGCGCCGGCCAGCGCGATCAACGTCACGAGCCACATCGGACGGGTGGCGCCGAGTACGAACTGCCCCTGCTCGAACACGAGCGGTTCGTACTTGAAGAGAAACCTGAACGCCGTTTCGAACACGGAAACGCCGATTCTATCCCACGGATCCCGTCCGCCCCGGGACCGCGGGCATGAAGAAACTGTGACACCGGCGCAGGCGACGCGACGCGCCTGCGGTGCGTTCTCCTACGACATCCCTGCACCGATCGCTTCGGGCCTCCTCACGCGATCGGCACGTCGGCCAGGTGCCCGCGCACGAACGCCGCAATCGCCGGCGCCTCGGCCGTCACGCCGCCCTGCGCCAGATCGGGCCGTCCGCCGCCGCGGCCACCGAGCGCCGCGGCCATGGCCTTCAACACCGCACCCGCGTCGAGCGCAACGTCTGCCGACCTGGCCACGACCACCGGCACCGGCACACCGGGGCCGGTCAGCACGGTCACGATCCCGGGCTCGGCGACAATCGCGCGCGCCAGCGCCGACAGGTCACCACCAGCCAGCTCCGTGGCCCTGATCACCACGCGCCAGGCCCCCATCGTCTCGGCCTCGGCCCGCCACTCGACCGCACGCGCCAGGGCCAGCGCCTGGCGCAGGTCGCGCCCCTGCGCCTCGGCGTCGCGCAAGTCCTGCTGCAGCCGCGCCACGCGCGGCCCGACGTCGGCTGCCGCCACGCCGAGCCGCCGGCCGATCTCGGCGAGCCGATCGCGCCGCTCGCGGAATCCCCGCACCGCGCGGACGCCGCAGAGGAACGTCAGCCGCGATCCCCCGCGGACCTTCTCCACACCGGTCACGACCACCAGGCCAATCGCCCCCGTGCGCGCCACGTGCGTGCCGCCGCACGCCGATACGTCGTAGCCCGTCACCTCGACAATGCGCAGCGCGCCCCGGCGCGTGGGCTGTCGCCGCAGGGCAAGGGCCGCAATCTCGTCCTCCGGTACGATCCGCACCGTGACCTCGCGATCCTCCCGGATGACCCGGTTCGCGTCGTCTTCGGCGGCGTCGATCTCGGCCGCGCTCACCTCGCGCGCCAGGTCGATGGTCGACACCTCGCCGCCCATGTGGAAGCCGACGGTCGCCACACCACCCGTGCGCTCGAACGCCGCCGACAGCACGTGCTGGCCCGTGTGCTGCTCGCGATGATCGCGACGACGCGCGTCGTCGATCGTCCCCGTCACGCGCTGTCCGGGCGCGAGTGCCGCGCGGACCACGTGGACGATGCCCGCCTCGTCGCGATCGATCACGTCCACGACCTGCGCGTCGTCGAGCGTGCCCGTATCGAACGGCTGGCCGCCGGACGTCGGGTAGAAGGCCGTGCGATCCAGCACGATCTCGAATCGATCGTCGACAGGCGCACACGTCACCACCGTGGCGTCGAACGTCATCAGGTCACTGTCGTCGTAATACAGGCGCGTCGTCATGTCGTCGGGGACGTGAGCGGATCGATGAGGCCCGCCTCGGCAAACCCGCGCGCCCGCAGAATGCAGCTGTCGCACCGTCCACAGGGCCGTCCGTCAGGCAGCGGGTCGTAACAGCTGTGCGTCAGGCCGTAGTCGAGTCCGAGTTCGTGTCCCAGACGGATGATACCTGCCTTCGAGAGCTGCTGCAGCGGCGCCCAGATCTGGAGGGCGCGTCCCTCGACGCCCGCCTTCGTCGCCAAGCTCGCCAGGTACTCGAACGCCGCGATGAACTCCGGCCGGCAGTCGGGATAACCCGAGTAGTCGAGCGCGTTGACGCCAATGACGATGCGTTCGGCGCCGAGCACCTCGGCCCAGGCCAGCGCGAGCGAGAGCAGGACCGTGTTGCGCGCCGGGACGTAGGTGGCGGGAATGTCCGCGCCGAGCTCGCCCGTGTCCGACTTCGGCACGGTCCCGTCGCCGACGAGCGCGGAGCCGCCGAAGGCCTTCAGGTCGACGTCGAGCTCGACGTGCCGCGCCATCCCGAGGGCCTGCGCCACGCGGCGCGCGGCCTCGATTTCGACCGCGTGTACCTGGCCGTAGCGGACGGTCAGGCCGTTGAGCGTCCACCCCTCGCGCGCGGCGAGCGCGGCGGCCGTGGCCGAATCCAATCCGCCCGAGAGCAAGACCACTGCCTGTTTCGTCATCGTTCACACCCCTCGCGCGGCCGGATCCCAGATGTACTTGTGGGTCTGCAGCTGCAGACGCACGGGCGTGTGGGCCTCGAGGATCCAGCCCGCCAGGTCCGCGGGCGGCAGCACGCCGAAGACCGGGGAGAAAAGGATCGCGGCCACACGGCCCGCGAGGTGATGCCGCGCGATCACCTGCCGCGCGTAGTCGAAATCCGCGCGGTCGCGGATGACGAACTTCACCTCGTCGTGCGGTGAGAGTTGGTCGAGGTTCGGCCAGTGCATCGTATCGGCCTCGCCGCTGCCCGGGCACTTGACGTCCACGATGGCCACGACCGGGTCGGGGACGCGATCGAGCGGCATGTGTCCGCCGGTTTCGAGCAGGACCTCGAACCCGTCGGCCACGAGCCGTTCCATCAGCGGGATGGCGTCCGGCTGGAGGAGCGGCTCGCCGCCCGTCAGTTCCACGAGCCGGCAATCGAGCGCGCGGATCTCGTCGAGCACTTGATCGACGGACTGCTTCGTGCCGCCCGTGAACGCGTACGGCGTGTCACACCACGTGCAGCGGAGGTTGCAGGCGGCCAGGCGCACGAAGACGCACGGCCGGCCCGTGTGGGTGGATTCTCCCTGGATGGACAGATAGATCTCGAAGACCGTCAACATGCAACGGCTTCATTGTGACAGCAGGCGCGGGGTCAGGTCAGCGGGTGGCACGACGCACGCAGGACGCCGCGAGCCGATCCGCCGGCCATCCGCAGCACGTGCGCAGGACGGTGCGACCGGTCGCCGCCATCGCACACAGCGGTCGCGCGGACGCCTGGAACGGATCGGCGCGATGGGGGACACGGGTCGCTCGGGCGAGGTACACGGCCCGGCGCGACCACCCGAACGGATCGCGCCGGTCACCGGAACGGGTGGTGGGTGGAATGGGTGGTCGACGTGCCCGCGGTGGCTCGTGGATCGCAGCGACACACCTGATGCAGCTCGGTCTGGTGCGAGACCCGCTATATTCGTCGAATGTGGCGCATTGCTGCAATTCAACGGTATTGCTCGTCTTAATTTTAATTGGCAACTTATCAAGATCCCCAGCCAGCTGATTGCCGAGGTGCGCCTCTGGGGCCGAACCATTGGTGCCATCTCGCTGGATGACGGACGCGGCCACGCGACGTTCGAGTGCACCCCGAGTGCCGATCGGAGCCGTGTGGTATTGCCGCAGTGCAATCGTGTCCGGCGGTCCAGACGCGCCGCTCTGGCATGGCGATCGGGCATGATTGTCTGGATACCCTGCAGATTCTCGCTCCTCCGCACGCACCGTTGACGCAGCGCCGTCCGCTCGCGTTTCTCGCGGGTGCGGTCGTCAGTTTGGGTTGCTACGCTCCTCAGTGGTAGGGACTCAACTTGTCAACAAGGCGCTCGAGCATCTCCCCGCGTGTCGTCGGAGCGTCGGTCCCGTCGAAACCGCCCTCGGCGAGCTCGGCGCCGACCAATTCCTGCATGCGCCGCAGCGAGGTGTCAGGAACCTCGAGCGACATATCGGCACGGCGAGCGCGATGCTCACGAACATCCTTCAATAGAATGCTGACGATCAACTCGAGTTCTTCAAGACTCAGCTTCAACCGAGCCATGGCTCAATGTCCTCGGATATTTACGGATTCGGATTTCGTGGACGTCCCCATGCTGTACTGACATTGCCTCGACCATTCAGAACCACGGTCGCGTCCTTGCCTATGTATCTCACGACCCACCCCAGCCCGCAAACGTCGAGTTGGCGTCCGGCACGGCCGTCAGCGTCACGACGTGTGCAGCGGATAGCTCGCCCCGCACGGCACCGCCTGCGTCGTCGATCCGCCCGCACACGTCAGCCCGGCGGCCGTCACCGCGCCGGGGCGATCGATCGTCAGCGGTACGGGGGCGTGTCGCCCACGGCAGTCAACCGCGCGACGAGCGAGAAGTCATAGTTACCGAGAGTGCGAAGAATTCGCTCGAGCGCGTCAACTATGGCGGCGGTTCGTCAACTTCTCTCCAATCGGCTTCGACAACGCCGAATTCAAAGCTCGCTTGCGCCTTCGCTTCGTCGATACTCTCGTGCCAAGAATCTGCGACACAGACGCCTGCTCGGTCCAGCCGCAACAGGTCCACACCTCCATCCTGCTCGATGACTTCCAACGTCAAGGGAAGCTCGACCGGTATTTGGCTGATTTCACCGGTAAGTCGCTCGCCCTGCAAGTGCGTCACACGGCCAGTAATCGCACGAACATCCGCTCGCAGACGCATTACGGATTCGCTCTGGAAGCGACGAAGACTCGATGATTGATGGCGATACGTTCGTCATCACTCGACTGCTCGAATCGCCGCCAAGATTGGTCCTTCCGCTGTTGAAAGCGGCTCACAAATCACCGCGCTTCCTGGTCCAAATTCCCAAGTCTCGGCCTCTTCGTCGTAGGCCTGATCGACGATCAGATAGCAATTGTCGTGAGTATGTCTCGCTAGGACTGGCCGCCATACGTCAACGTCTTCGTTCAAGAGACGAACAAAGATCTTCATCTCCTTGCTCATGGCAAGTCTCCGCTTCCTGGTCCATATCTAAAGCCGGGTCCGCCAACGTGAATGACGTCGCCGGCCACGTCATCCACAACCACCGATTTCCCCGTGCTTGGATGCACGTATCGGGTGGCAGGATTGCCATTCGCCCTGTTGACGGCTCGAACCTGACGGCCACTGGCAATTGCTTCGTCGATCGCGCCATGAGTCCAGCCTCGCAGACTCATTTGCCGGAGAATCTTCGGGCTGACTGGCATGATTGCCAGCGCCACTTCTCCTGAAGTACACCCGATGATGGCACAGTGGCCCAGCGCGATCCACGGATTGACCAGACTGCCGACCTGGAGCCCGGTCGCCGCGAGCCACTCGAGCGCGGACAAGAACGGGGCCGTCCGTCGTGCCGTATCCCGGATGACCTCGCAGAGCGCGTCCCGGCAGGGCGGAGGCTCGGTGGGCGGCTCGTCATCCGGGGACGCCGTAGGCTCCGAAGGGGGCAAGGGGGGCGGCGTGCCGCTTGCAGGCACCGGCGTCCCGCCTCGACTGGCAGTACCACTGCCCTCGAAGAACCAGGCATAGCAGTCGCCGTTCGAGTTATACGCCATGCGCCACCCGTCCTCACCGGTCGGCGGACTGCCACACGCCATTCCGCTCGCGCTCCCGACGTTCCAGTAGGCCCAACCGTTGCCGCTACCGGGAGGAACATATTCCAACGAGCCATGGACAATCATGGTTTCGGTACCGCAGTACGCGGCCTCGCACGCGGCCAAACCGGTCGGGTCCGCCCACTTGAACGGGTTATTCCGCGCATACGCGTACCGGTTCCACTGCTGCGGATCGGTCATTGCCGCGCCGACGTGCAGCGGGTCCACCTGCGTGAAGCGTCCCCACGTCTGCCGGTAGTAGCGCGCGTCGAAGTAGTGCAGGGCCGTTTCCGGGTCGAGCGGCTTGCCGGCGAAGCGGTTCGGGTCGCCGGTGAGTGGCGCCACGTCTTCGCCGAAAGGCCGGTAGTCGTGCCGCTCCACCACGGCGCCGACCTCGTCCGTGATCGCCCGCACCGAGCCGACGGGATCCGTATGGTAGTACCGCAACGCCACCGTGTCCGGCAGCTTCGTGAAGGTCGCCACCACGAAGCGCGCCGTCGATAGCGTCACCTGGCACGTCCCGGTGCCGGTACACGACCCACCCCAGCCCGCAAACGTCGAGTTGGCGTCCGGGGCGGCGGTCAGCGTCACCACCGTGTGCAGCGGATAGCTGGCTCCGCACGGTACCGCCTGTGTCGTCGAGCCGCCCACACACGTCAGCCCGGTCGCGGTCACGCCGCCCGTGCCCGTGCCGGGGCGATCGATCGTCAGCGGGGCCGTCGAAACATCGACATACGCCGTCTTCCAGCGCCAGTCCCACACGTTGGACGACGGACTGAAGGCGGCGGCGCCGATATAGTGCGCCCCGGGGGCGAGCCCCGCCAGCGACGCGGTGTAGCCCGAGTACCGGAATCGCTCGCCGTGACTGGCCGCGATGTCCGCGCGGTTGGCGCCGTAGGTGGCCTGCCCCAGCATGATCGCCACCTGTCCGGATCCGGGGTTCGGGTGCGTCCACAGGTTGATCTGCGTCACCCCCGTGCCGCTGGGCGCGTTCGCATCCAGCGCCCACCCCTGGACGGCGACTGGGGAAGCCACCGAGGCGCCTGGGCCGGGCCGTTCCAGCGTGTGCTCCGGCTGCGCCTGCACGGTGAGGAAGTGCCCCCACTGGTACCACGCCCCGTTGATCGTGCTGTGCGCGTGCACCTGGAGATAGTAGCTCCCGGGCGTCAGGCCGGTCTTCGTGAACGTGTAGCCGGTGTTCAGATATTGCGCGCCATAGACGGCCGACACGTCCGGTCGCGCCAGCCCATATGTCGCAGCGCCCCAGAACGTACACACCGTCGTACACCCGTAGATGTGCACCGCGTCGATCCCCGTACCGGTGGTCGGTCCGTGCAACGCCCAGCCCGTGATCGTGAACGGCTGCATCACGGTCGCGTTCGGTCCGGGGCTGCTGATGGCGCCCCCGACGCCTTGCGCGTAGGCCGGGCCGGCGCTCAGCCCGAACCACGCCAGCGCGCAGAGTCCGAGACGTCCGATCGCTTGAGCGCTCATCGCGCCTCCTCGGACGTCACGGCGATCAGCCGGCCGCCGAAGGGCTCGTATTCGAGCTGATAGACGATCGGGGGGCCGTCGGGCCCGGCGACCGTCGCCGTCGTCACCCATGCGGGCCGGCTGCGAAACACCGGCCCGCCGGCGGCCGTGGTGCCGGCGGCGAGCCAGGCGAAGCGGGCCGGCGCGGTCTCCCCGAGGCTGAAGCCTCGGGGCTCCGACGAGGGCGCCGACTCGGGGCCTCGGGGTTCCGAAGAAGGGGACGCGGACGATCGTGGCGACGCCGCGTTCGCCAGATGTTCACTTACGGCCCTGGCCATCGTCGCGACTGCGGCCGGCGCCGGCGCAAAGGTGCTCGCCACGCCACGCGGCGCAAGCCACGCGTCGGCGTCGCTCTCGTGCCAGCGCGGGTTCGTCAGCAGTTGCATCTGCAGGGCGAGCGCCTCCGCCTCGTGGACCAGCGGGCCGTACGCGTCGTACCGCCGCAGGCGCGTGTCCGTGTCGAACTCGAAGCGGGCCGTCAGGATGGGCGCGGGGAGAGGCGTCTCCCCGAGGCTGAAGCCTCGGGGCTCCGAAGAGACGCCTCGGGGCTCCGACGGGACGCCCCGGGGCTCCGGCAGAGGCGATTCGGGCGCCGGACGGCCCGAGTCCAATGGTGTCGCGTCCGGCGTGGCGCGATCGACGACGCTGACCAGCACGGCCTCACCCTCGCGGCGCACGGTCAGTTCCAACTCGCGCCCCATCAGGTCGGGATAGGCCGCCCAGAGAAATGCCTGGGCCGCCAAGACCTCGGCCGGCACGGTCGGCCCATCCGCTGCCGGACGGGCCGCGTCGCTCGAGTCTTGTGGCCCACGAGCCGCCAGCGGCACGAACCCCAGCCCAGCCAGCGTCCCCACACACACGGCCATCCGCAACATTCGCATCGTCGTCGACATGGGGCGCTCCTACTGGACGAGGAGAGTGATGGGCGCCGACGAGACGGCCCGGCCATCGGTGGCGACGACCCGCGCCAGAAGGACCGTCGTCGCCGGGACCAGGTGCGTCGCCAGCGTCACCGCGTACGCGCCGCCCGTCGCCTGCCCGACGAAGAGCCCGCCCGCGTAGTACTCGACCCGCGCCACCGTGACGCCGGGCCCCACGCTCACCGTCGCGGTCAACTGCACCGACTGTTGGCGCGGCACGGTCGTGTTATTCGTGGGCGTGACGATCGCCACGCTCAAGGGTGGAGGCGCCACGGGACTGGGCGCGAAGGACGCCAGGAGCTGCGATCCCAGATAGACGTACTCGCGGGCAATCTGCGGCGTGCTGCCGACGACGGTGTATTCGGCGAGGGGCCCGCTGCCCGGGCCATAGAGATACAGGTGCGGGGTGCCGTTCGGCTCGATCCGCACGGCCCGCATCCCCCCCCCGCCGTAGCGGTACTGCGTCGTCTGGCCACCGAGCGTGGACGTCTTCAACATGTGATGGGCGTCGTAGGTGTAGCTCACCCCGCTCGGATCGCTCAGCAGGCTCCCGACGGGGTCGTACGTGAACGACCCACTCGTGCCCCCGGACAACGACATCAGGCGCCGCGTGTTCACGTCGTAGGTGAAATTGATCGTCCCCTCGCTCAGGCGGTCGCCGCCCGGCGTGTAGGTGTACGACGTGGCGCCGAACCCCGTCACCGTCGAGAGTCGATCGAGGAGGTCGTAGGTGTACTGCGACGAATACCCCGATCCGCGCGCATCGGTGGCGCTCCGCACGTTGCTGACGTCGTCATACGCGTACGTCAGCGACAGCGGGCCGTTCACCCACGTCGCGGGCCGCTGCCGGACGTCCGGCGTGACCGACGCCACCTGCCCGTTTCCGAAGGTATACGACGCCAGTGATCCGTCGCCGCGGTAGACGAAGGCATGGGCGAGGACCGTGACCGGCCCGCCCGCGATCTGCGTGCGCACCGCCGTCAGCCGCTGCTGCGCGTCGTAGTCGTAGTGGACCTTGCGGCCCGACACCGGATAGTCGACGCGAATCAGGTTGTCGTACCCGTCGTACGCAAACGTCTGCACGAACGGGTGCCCGGCAATGACGTCCGTGCGCTGCGTCACCCGGCTGGCCGTGTCGTACTGGAGCGTGGTCTGCACGGTCGCGTTGGTGACCGTCGCGACCCGCCCCGCGCTGTCATAGGTCGTCGTCACGTCATCGGCCGTGCCCGGCGCGTTCGCGACCGTCACCTGATAATCGGCGTTGTAGGCATAGGTGATCGTCCGCAGCGCATCCTGTTCCTGCAGCACGTTGCCCAGGCCGTCGTACTGCCAGGCCGTGGTCCCCGACTCGGGCTGGATCAGCGTCATCACGTGGCCCTGCGTGTCGTAGGCCCACGTGCGGCCGACCGTGTCCCCGTCGCGCCATGCCCCGGTCAACTGGCCCCGGCCGTTGTACGTGTAGCGCCAGTCGCCCAGGGCCGCGTCCACCAGCCGCCACAGCCGCCCGTCGCCCGGGCGGAACCAGTGGTAGGACTGCGCCGTGCTGCGGTACGCGCTCTGGCCCTGCGCCGCGTTCAGCGACTCCTGATACCCAATCGTCGCGGCCCCGAAATGCCAGGTCGCCCACGACCCATCCGGCCGCAACACGTTGTTCCGCCGGCCCAGCGCGTCGTAGCTGTAGGTGTCGCCCACCTCGGGCACGCCCGTTCCGTAGGCGTGACTCTGATACGTCACCTGCCCCACGGCGTTGTAGACCGTCCGGCTCTGCGCCCCGGTCGACTCCTGCGTGTGCGTGGCCCGGCCAAACCCGTCGATCGTCGTCGTCACCGACACGCTGCCCCGCGTCACCGTCGTGCCGGTCCACTGATAGCTGCCGATCGTGTAGCTGGTCGTCACCGGCTGGCGCCCCGCCGTGCCCGGCGTGACGGACGTCACCCGCCCGGCCGCGTCATAACCGTACGTCGTGCGCGCGGTGCCCGTCGATTCTTCCCACGCCACGGTCCCATCCGTGTTGAGGCTGCGCGTCACGACCACCGAGGACACCGGGGACCAACTTCCGGCCACGACGCCCCACTCGTACGCGAAGTTCGTCTGTCGATTCAGCGCGTCTCGCACCCACGCCGTGTTGCCCTGGCCGGTGGCCGCGTACGTCGTCGTCACGCCGAGATCGGTCGAGGACGTCAGGAAGCCCGTGGCGCCGTCGTACGTGAACGACCGCGCCGAGGCTTGGCCGTCCACCGTCGTGGTGACGGACGCGACCTTGCCGCGGATGTACGGGCTGAAGCTGTGGGTATAGGTGAGGTCGGTCGTGCGCGTCAGCGGGCCCAGGCCCGACCGCACGGTCCCGGACTCGACAATCTGAATCGGCTGCCCGTAATTGGACCAGTGCGTCTGATCGGGGGAGTAGGTGTAGGTCGTCGTGTAGGTCGCACCGTCACGCACGAGCGTCACCGTCTTCACGCCCGGCACCGGATTCACGGGATGCGGCAGCGTCTCGTAGGTGAGCGTTTCGGTCTCGTACACGATGGTGCCGCCCGGGCTGATCACCGTCCGCTCGGTCTTCACCGGCACGTCGTCGATCACGTACGTCCGGTACTCGACCAGATTCGTCGGCCCGATGATCTGCAGCAGCCGGCCGCTATCCTGCCAGTTGAACGTCCACGACCCCGCGGGCGCCCGGCCGCCCGTCGCGCGCGTCTGGATGACGATGCGCTGCGACGGGGTCGTGGGAAACGTCTGCGCGCCCCACGTGTAGCTGACCGTGCCCCCGTTCGGCGTGGTCAGCGACTGCAGTTTCACGGCGTTCTGCGCGTCGTTACCGTAGGTGAACGTCCAGCGCGTGCCGCCCGGCGGCGCCACCCAGGTCAGGGCCTGCACCGTCGGCGTGCCACTGATCGTCTGCCAGTGATAGGTCCACGTCCG
>MEDJ01000020.1 GCA_001724025.1 Acidobacteria bacterium SCN 69-37
CCGGCGCCGCCCGTGGGCGACGCCGGCACGGACGCGGCCGTCGACAGCCGCGCCGATGTTGCGGCCGCCACGCACGTCGTGGCCGTGGCGCGTGAGCGCTTGCGCCTGGCGAATGCGGCCGGCGTCCCCGACCTGCACGTGCAGGGCGGCGTGAAGCGGACCGCCGGGATCAACACCGGCGTCGTGGCCGTCGGCGTGGCGCTGCCCGTCTTCAGCCGCAACGGGCAGGACCGCGCGCTGGCCGCGGGCGACCTGGCTGCGGCCGAGCGCGACCTCGCGGCCGTACGGCGACTGGCGCACGGCGACCTCGCCGTCGCCCGGGCCGCGGCCACCGATCTCGCGAGCCGCGCGCGCGACGTGCGCGCGCGGCTCGTCGACCCGGCTCTGGCCGCGCGCGCCGCCGCGCGCGCGGCGTTTGCCACCGGCGCGGCCGATATCCTGCGCCTGCTCGACGCCGAACGCGTGGCCGCCGACGCCGAGCGTCTCGCCAACGACCTGGAAATCGACGCCGTGCTGGCCGCCATCGACGCGCGCCTGGCGGCCGGGGAGGATCCACTGCCATGACCTGTTCGCGAGTTCGATACCCGCTGTCGCACCTGATGGCTGGCGTGGCGGCCGCGTGTCTCGCGGCCGCCTGCGGCAGCCCGGACGCGGCGGCACCGGCCGCGGCCGATGATCGGCCCGCCGCGGCCGGCGTCGTCGCGCTGAGCGATCGCGACGCCGAGGCCGCCGGCATCACCACCACCGTTGTCCGGGTCGTCGAGCGCACGGAGCCGCTGGTGGCGACGGGCGTCGTGACGTTCGACGAGCGGCGGACGGCTCGCGTCGGTGCGCGTGTCGACGGCGTCATCGCCGACGTGCGCGTGCAGCCGGGCGACCGTGTCCCCGCCGGCGCCGAGCTCGGCACCATGCACAGCCACGCGCTGCACGATGCCTGGGCCGGCTACTTCAAGGCTCTCGCCGATCGTCGGCGCGCGGAGACCGAGCTCGCGTTCGCGGCCACGGCCGAGTCGCGCGCGGCGCAGCTCGTGACCGACAAGGCGCTGTCCCCGCAGGAACTGGAGCGGGCGCGCGCGGATCGGATCGCAGCGGAGAACGCGGCCGTCTCGGCGGCTGCAGAGGTCACGCGTGCCGAGATGGAACTGCACCACTACGGCCTCACGCCCACCGCCGACGTCAACCCGCACGAGAACGACGCGGTGCCGATCACCACGCCGCTCGGCGGCACGGTGGTCGAGCGCCTGATTTCCCCTGGCGCGGCCGTCACGCCGGGCACGCCGCTGTTCGTCGTGTCCGATCTCTCGCGCGTCTGGATCGCGGCCGAGATCGACGAGGCCACCATCGGCCGGCTGGCCACGGGCACCCGGGTCGAACTGACCACGGGGGCGTACGGTGACGAGCGGTTCACGGGCACGTTGACGGCCGTCGGCGACGTCATCAATCCAGCCACGCGCCGGGTGACGCTGCGTATCGAGGCCGACAACCCGCAGCGCCGGCTGAAGCCGCAGATGTTCGCCACGATCACGCTGCAGGCCGGCGCGCCGCGCCGCATGGTGATCGTGCCGTCACGCGCCGTGCAGACACTCGACGGCGAGACCGTCGTGTTCGTGCGCCAGGGCGACACGCTCACGCGCCGCGCCGTGGTCACGGGTCCGGAGATCGACGGCGACGTCATCATCGAGCGCGGCCTCGAGGACGGGGAGATCGTGGCGACGACCGGGGCGTTCCTGCTCAAGTCCGAAGTCGCCGGCCCGCCGGCCGGAGACGAGTAGTCGTGGGCATCGAGCGGTTTGTCCGCGCCACCTTCGGCCAGCGGATCTTCGTCCTGCTGTGCATCGCGGCGCTCGTCGTGACAGGCCTTGTCGCGTTCCGCAGCCTGCCGATCGAGGCGTTTCCCGATCTCACCAACAACCAGGTCGTCATCATCACCGAGGCCTCGAACCTGGCCGCGCCCGAGGTCGAGCAGCGCGTGTCGTATCCCATCGAGACCGCGATGATGGGGCTGCCCGACACCGACGAGGTGCGATCGATCTCCAAGTTCGGCCTCTCGATGGTCACTGTCGTGTTCGACGACGCGGTGCCGATTTATTTCGCGCGGCAGCTCGTCACCGAACGGCTCGCCGACGTGCGCGGCCGCATTCCCGAGGGCCTGCAGCCGGTGCTCGGCCCTGTCGCGACCGCCTTCGGCGAGGTCTACCAGTACGTGCTCACCGGCGATCGGGCCGACCTGATGTCGGCCAAGACGCTGCACGACTGGGAGATCCGCACCCGGCTGCGATCGGTGCCCGGGGTGAGCGAGGTGAACTCGTGGGGCGGGCAGACCAAGCAGTTCCAGGTGACGGTGGATCCCGTCCGCCTCGAGAAATACGGGTTGGCCATCGGCGAGGTCCTGCGCGCGGTGGCGGACAACAACCACTCGTTTTCCGGCGGGTTCATCGAGCATCGTGACGAGCGGTACACGGTCCGGGGCATCGGCCTGGTGGCCAGCGTGGCGGATCTCGAGCGCGTGGTGCTGCGATCGGTCGGCGGCGCGCCGGTGCTCGTGCGCGACGTGGCCACGGTCGAGGTGGCGCCGATGCTGCGCAACGGTGCTGTGACGCGCAACGGCGAGGGCGAGGTCGTCAGCGGCATAGTGATCATGCTGAAGGGCGCCAACGCGCACGACGTGTCCGGCCGCGTGAAGACGCGGATGACCGAGATTGCCGGGAGCCTGCCCGACGGCCTGCGGATCGAGCCCTTCTACGATCAGAGCGAGGTCATCGAGCGGACGACGCGCACGGTGACGCGGAACCTGGTGGAAGGCTGCCTGCTCGTCGTGCTCGTGCTGTTCCTGTTCCTGCGCGACGTGCGCGCGGCGCTCATCGTGGCTGCCGTCATCCCGCTGTCGATGCTCACGGGATTCATCGGTATGCGGCTGTTCGGCGTCTCGGCCAACCTCATGTCGCTCGGCGCGATCGACTTCGGCCTGATGGTCGACGGCGCCGTCGTGATGATGGAGAACTTCGTCAGGCGCCGGTCGCACGCCGGCGCGTCGGCGCTGCACGGCGGCGAGGGGCGGATCGCGCTCTTCCGCGATGCGGCGTCAGAAGTGGCGAGGCCGGTCCTGTTCGGCGTGCTGATCATCATTGCCGTGTACCTGCCGATCTTCGCGCTCGAAGGACTCGAGGGGAAGATGTTCCGGCCGATGGCGATCACCGTCTGTTCGGCCCTCTTCGGCGCCCTGATCCTCTCGCTCACGGGCGTCCCTGTCGTCTCGTCGTACCTGTTGAAACTCGATGGCACGCACACGGAGGAGCGCTGGTTCGTGCGCCTGCGCGGCTGGTACACCCGGCGACTGCAGGCCAGCCTGGTGCGGCCGGCCGTGGTTCTGGGATCGGCAGTGGCGATCGTGAGCGTGGCCCTCGCGTCGGTGCCGTTCCTCGGGACGGAGTTCATGCCGCGGCTCGACGAGGGGGCGATCCTGATCGAGACGCGCAAACTGCCGTCGGTCTCACTCGAGGAATCGGTGGCCATTTCCACGCGCGTCGAACGGATCCTGCTGCGCGACTTCCCGGAGATCTCGCAGGTCGTCACGAAGCTCGGGCGTCCCGATCTCGCGACCGAGGCGATGGGCATCTACCAGGGTGACGTCTACGTGCTACTGCACCCGGACGACACGTGGACGTCCGGCCGGACGAAGGCCACGCTCATCGATGCGATGGCCGCGTCGCTGGCGCAGATGCCCGGCCTGTCGGTGAACTTCACGCAGCCGATGGCCATGCGGCTCGACGAGGTGGTCTCGGGCATCAAGGCCGACGTGGCCGTGAAGGTGTTCGGCCCGGACGCCGCCGTACTCGAGCGGCTGGGGGCGCGCATCCTCGACGTCATCGAGCACGTGCCGGGCGCTGCCGACGCGCAGGTCGAGGTCCTGTCGGGCGCGGCGCAGCTGGAGATCGTCATCGATCGCGAGGCCATCGCGCGGTACGGGCTGCACGTGGCCGACGTGCAGGAGGTGGTGGAGGCCGCGATCGGCGGCAGCCAGGCGACCGAACTGCTCGAGGGCGGCCGTCGCTTCCCCGTGGTCGTGCGGCTGCCGGACGCCGTGCGGCGCGATGCCGCCTCGATCGAAGCCATCGTCGTGCCGGCGCCCGGTGGCGAGCGGGTGCCGCTCGGCCGGATCGCGACGATTCGCGTGGCGGCCACGCCCGAGACGATCTCGCACGAGAACGCCGAGCGGCGACTCGTCGTGCAGAGCAACGTGCGCGGTCGCGACGTGGGTGGGTTCGTGGCCGATGCGCGCGCGCGGATCGACGCGGCGGTGACGCTGCCGTCCGGCTATTACGTCACGTGGGGCGGGCAGTTCGAGAACCAGGCCCGCGCCACCGCACGGCTCGCACTGGTCGTGCCGCTCTCGCTGGCGATCATCCTCCTGCTGCTGATGGTCACGTTCGGCCGGGTGCGGTGGGCGCTGTTGATCCTGGTGAACGTCCCGTTCGCGGCCGTGGGCGGTATTGCGGCGCTGTGGATCCGCGGCATCACCCTGAACCTCTCGGCCTCCGTCGGGTTCATCGCGCTGTTCGGCGTCGCGGTCCTCAACGGCGTCGTCATGCTCGCGGCCATCCGGGCGCTGCGCGAGCGCGACGGCCTCGGCATCCGCGAGGCCACGATCGCGGGAGCCGCCGAGCGGCTCAAGCCCGTGCTGATGACCGCGCTGGTGGCCGCGATCGGTTTCCTGCCGATGGCGCTCTCGCACGGCACGGGCGCGGAGGTGCAGCGGCCGCTGGCCACGGTGGTGATTGGCGGCATCGTCACGTCGACCCTGCTGACACTGCTCGTGCTGCCCACGCTGTACGACATGATGGAGCGGTGGGTCGCGCGGCGTGAGGGCGACCGGCGCGCGAGGACCGACGATGCGGGTGCTGCTTGTTGAGGACGATCCGGAGATCAGCGGCTTCATCGTCCGCGGCCTGACCGAGGAGCGTCATCTCGTCGATCTGGTGACCGACGGGAACGCGGCCGTCGAGATGGCGGGCGCCGAGGAATACGACGCGGTCGTGCTCGACGTGATGCTGCCTGGTGCGGACGGGTTTGCCGCGTGCCGGGCGATGCGCGACCGCGGCCTCGATGTGCCGGTGATCATGGTGACGGCCCGTGACGCGGTCGCGGACCGCATCACGGGGCTCGACGAGGGCGCCGACGACTACCTTGTCAAGCCGTTCGCGTTCGAGGAACTGCTCGCACGGCTGCGCGCGCTCTCGCGACGCGGCCGGACGCGCCACCTGACCCATCGACTCGAGTACGGGCCCATCGCCATCGATCAGCGCGCCCACACGGCCACGGTCGCCGGCGTGCCGATCGTGCTGACGGCCACGGAATACCGGCTGCTCGAGTTCCTCGTCCGGCGCGCCGGGGCGATCGTGACGCGCGATCAGCTGGCGCAGCACGTGTGGGGCGGCGATTACGATCCGACGTCGAACAACGCGGACGTGTACGTCGGCTACGTGCGACGCAAGCTGCAGGCGCATGTCTCGGCCCCGCTCATCCACACGGTCCGCGGCCTCGGCTACATGCTGCGGCTGGAACCGCACGCATGATCCGCGTCGGGTTCGCGCGCCCCGTCACCTTTCGTGCGCGCCTGACGCTGCGATGGACGCTGGCCGTGGGCGTGCTGCTCGGCGTGGCGAACCTCGCGATCTATGCCACGGCGCGCGTCTCGCTGCACCGCTGGCTCGACGGGCACGTGCGCACGCTGGCCGCCACCGAGGCCGCCTCGTCGACAGACGGGCTCGAGGACGTGCACCTGCACGAGAAGCCGTTCGGCCAGTTCGATGCCGGGGCGTTCACCGAAAAGCTCGTGCAGATCTTCGATGCGCAGGGACGGCTGGTGCTCCAGTCGTCGGGGCTCGAGGGACTGCCGGGCCTGATCGACGCCGGGCACATTGCCGCCGCGCTCGACGGTCGCGCACCGATGGTGTCGACCGACGTACAGGGCCGGCCGCTGCGGATCGCCGTCCTGCGGGCGATGCGCGACGACCGGCCCTTTGCCGTCGCCGTCGGGCTGTTTGCCGACGATGTCGAGGAGGGCCTGTCGCGGCTGGCCGTCATTCTCGTGACCGTCTGGGGCATCAGCCTGATCGCGACGGCCACGATCGGTGCGGGGCTCGCCGGCCGTGCGCTGGCGCCCGTGGCGCGCATCACCGAGCGGGCCGCATGGATTGCCAGGGGCAACTTCGACGCGCGGCTCGACGCACCGGTCGCGCACGACGAGGTGGGCCGGATGACGCTGCTGCTCAACTCGATGCTCGAGCGGCTCCAGGCGGCCGTCGAGGCCAACCGCCGGTTTGCCGCCGACGCGTCGCACGAACTGCGGGCGCCGCTGACCGCGATGGCCGGTGAACTCGACGTGGCGCTGCGCCACCCGCGCGAGGCGGCCGCGTATCGCGAGACGATCGCGCACGTGCGGCGTCGGCTGGATGCGCTCACGCGGCTGACGGGCGATCTGATCCTGCTCGTCCGCACGCAGGAGGGCACGCGCGATCTCGTGCGCCACGCCATCGACCTGTCGCCGCTCGTGGCCGAGACGTTCCAGCGGCATGCCGACGAGGCATCGGCGCGGCAGGTTCGCCTGTCGCAGGTCGGGATCGAGGCGGTGCGCGTCTACGCTGAACCCGGCCTGTTCGCGCGCGTCCTCGATAACGTCGTGGCCAACGCCGTGCTCTACAACCGTGACGGTGGTGAGGTGGTCGTGACGGCGACGGTGGAGGAGCCGCCCGAAGACGGGAGCTGGACGGCACCGACGGCCGTCATCCGCGTGACCGACACGGGAACCGGGATTCCCGCGGATCAGCGCGAGCGCGTGTTCGACCGCTTCTATCGCCTGGATCAATCGCGGGCGCGCCGCACCGGCGGCAGCGGCCTCGGCCTGGCGATCTGTCGCGAGGTGCTGGCGCTGCACGGCGGCGGCATCGAGGTCGAGCACAGCTCGCCCGACGGCACGACGATCGCGATTCGCGTGGCTGGGAATGCTGTCCCCCGAGGCTGAAGCCTCGGGGCTCCGACAGTCGGCGGTCTTCCGACACTGGCCGTTCCCGAACCGGAGAAACCGGAGCCCCGAGGCTTCAGCCTCGGGGGAGGCAGACGCGTCGAGCCTACTGGCGGCTCGTCGCCGAGATCCTCACGCTGCCCCCGCTGGTATGGGCGTTCAGTCGACCGCCGCCGCCGTTGAGCGTGCCGGTCACCTGGGTGCGTGTGCGGTGCGAGGGGTTGACGGACAATCCGTCGATCGCCGCTGAACCGCCGGACGTCGAGGCGTCGAACGCCAGGTGAGCGGCCGGGTGGACGCCGACCCGTACGCTGCCGCCCGACGTGCTCACGTCCACGTCGCGCGCGCTGGCGGCCACCTCGTCGACCGTGATGCTGCCGCCGCTGGTTCGCGCCCGCAGCGTCGTGCCGGTGCGTCCGACGCGGATGCTGCCGCCCGAGGTCGAGATGTCGATCGGCGCGGGGCCGCCGTCCACGCCAATCGATCCGCCGGACGTGTGGGCGGTCGTCGGCGCCTCGCGCCCGCCGCGAATCTCGATGGACCCGCCGTGCGTGTGGAGATCGACAGCCACGTTGGCCGGCACGGCCACCTCGGCCTCCATGTTCACGCGCACGCGTCGCCACAGGACCGAATCGAATCCCGGCGTGCGGCGGGTCACCAGCCGGACGTCGCCCGTGCGCTGGGTCAGTTCGACGGTGTACCCGGCGAACGCGGATTCGGCCTCGCGCTGGTTCGTGGTCTGCGCGCGCTGTGTGAGCCGCACCCGGACCGTGCGATCGGGGCTCGGGGTGACGGAGATACGTCCTGCCGCGAGTTCGACGGTCACGATGGCGCCGGGGGCCACTTGATAGCTGCGCTCAACGGCGCGCTCCAGCGGCGCGAACGTGCCGGGCATCAGACCAGTCGCGGCCGCGACGATGAGGGCGACGAAGTCGGCAATCAGGTCCATGCGGCCAAGAACCCGGGGCGCGGGAGAAAGTTGCACGGATGGCAGCGGGCGGCACGGCCGCAGACTGATCGGAGCCCCGAGGCTTCAGCCTCGGGGGCACCCCTGGGGCTGAAGCCCCAGGGCTCCGATCGAGGCCGGCGGGCCGCGGCCGGCCGCCACGATATAAGCTGAGCAACCGTGCGGACATTCTGGTGGTCGGCAGTCCGGTTCGTGCCGTGGGTGACCTGTGTGACAGGTATACTGCTGACCGTCCCGGCACACGCGCAGCATCCGCAGGCCATGGTCGATCAGGCCGAGGCTGCGTTCGTGGCGGGGCGTCTCGACGAGGCCGTGGCCGGGTTCGATCGGCTCGCGGCGCGCGATCCCGAGGCCGGGCCGTGGATGTGGCAGCGCGGGATCGCACTCTACGAGCTCGGGCGGTTCGAGGACTGTGCCGCGCAGTTCGCCGCCTACCAGGGCGTGAATCCGGGCGACGTGGAGAGCGCCGTCTGGCACGCGGCCTGTGTGGCGCGTGCGCGATCGCTCGATGAGGCACGGGCCGGGATGTTCCCCCCGGGCCGCGATCCGCGCGTCATGCGCGCGGAGATCTACGAAATGTTCGCGGGCCGGCTGTCGCCGGCGGTCGTGATCGGCCGCGCGCAGCTGATGGCGGAAGTCGCGCTGTTCTACGCGTACTTCTACTCGGGCCTCTATGCGGAGGTCTCGGGCGATCAGGCCGTTGCGGCTCGGTACCTGGAGCGGGCCACGTCGGATCGCTTCCAGGACCTGGCGGGATTCATGAACGAAGTGGCCCGCGTGCACTGGGGGCGGGCGCAGGCACGTCTGCGCGCCGCCGGTCCCGGGCCGGGCGGCCACGAAGAATCGGGGAGATGAGGTCACGATGAGCGACACCCTGCAACTCACACGTCGCGCGTTTCTGGCGACAACCACGGCCGTCCCGCTGGCACGTGCGGTCGCATCCGCACAGGCGCGGACGACGCGCGTCGGACTCCAGTTGTATTCCGTGCGCGGCGCGTACGAACGCGACTGGATGGCAACCGTCAGGTCCGTGGCCACGATGGGCTATCAGGCCGTCGAGTTCTGGGCGCCGTACATGCAGTGGAGCAATGCCCGCGCGCAGCAGGCCCGGCAACTGCTCGACGACCTGGGCATCACCTGCCCGTCCACGCACAACCCCGCGACGTCGATCAGTGGCGATGCCCTTCAGCGGGCCATCGAGCTGAATCAGGCCCTCGGCAGCCGCGCGATTATCGTGGCGAGCCCGCCGCCGAAGATGGAGACGGCGGATGCGTGGAAGGCGTTCGCCGAGGCCTGCACGCAGGCCTGCGAGACGCTGCGGCCGCTCGGCATGACGGCCGGGTTCCACAATCACGCGGCCGAGTGGCGCGAGATCGAGGGGCAGCGGCCGATGGACATCCTGGCGGCCGGCACGCCACGCGACTTCATCCTGCAACTCGACGTCGGCACCTGCGTGCAGGCCGGCGCCGATCCCGTGGCGTGGATCACCGCGCACCCCGGCCGCATCCGCAGCATGCACTGCAAGGACTGGGGGGCCGGCGACGGGCGGGGGTACCGGGTGGCCTTCGGTGAGGGCGATGCGCCGTGGCGCCAGATCTTCCAGGCCGCCGAGACCGTGGGCGGTATCGAGCAGTACTACCTCGAGCAGGAAATCGCGGGCGCGCTCGGCGAACTCGGCATGGTCCAGAAGTGCCTGGATCGCTTCAGGGCGTTGAGAGCGTAGGAGGCGGGGAGGCGACGGGCTGGGAGGAGGCTGGAAGGCCGGGAGGCGGGGAGGCCGCCCGGGGGGCGTGTTAGGATGCGCGGAGATTCCCGGCGGTCGTCGCTGTTCCGCGTTCCGGTGCTCCACACCGGCCCTCCGCGCCTCGTCGGGTCAGCCAAGGAGTGACGCATGCGTCCGAGTACCCTGCTGCTTGCTGCGTGTTTTGCGAGCCTGTCCGTGCTGCCCGCGGCGGCGGCCGACGGCGTCCTGCTCGTGCAGACGGTCGACGACGGCGCGAAGACGACGGCGGCGTCGAGCCAGGTGCAGATGGAGCCAACCCGGATCCGCACGGAGATTCACGACGGCGATGGCCGTCGCCAGGTCGTCATCTTCAACGGCGTGACCGAGGTCCTGCACGTCGTCGATCCCGCCGCCCGCACCTATATGGAGGTGACCCGGGCGGACGCCGAGAAGCTGGGCGGCATGATGTCGGCCGCCATGGCCGCGTTCCAGCAGCAGATGGCGAACATGTCGCCGGAGCAGCGGCAGATGATGGAACAGAAGATGGCGGGCATGCTGGGCGGCGCCGCGTCCGTCGCCAGGCCCGAGTACAAGAAGGTCGGCACCGGCAAGGCCCTCGGCCACGCGTGCGATCAGTACGAGGGCTACATGGCCGGCCGCAAGACCTCGGAGATCTGCACCGTCGCGCCTGAGACGCTCGGCTTCTCGCTGGCTGACTTTGCCGTGCTCGGGAAGCTGAGCGATTTCGTGCGGCGGATCCTGCCGCAGCTCGGCGATCAGATCGTGGGCGCCGGTTCACCCGAGCTCGGCTACGCGGGCATCCCGGTCCGGACGGCCACCACCGATCCGCGCAGCGGCCGCACCGTGACGATGCAGGTCACCGAGGCGCGCCGGGCCACCTTCGACGACGCGATCTTCGCGGTGCCGGCCGACTACAAGCAGACGGTCATGCCGACGATGGGACGGTAGGGCCGGTCGGTTCTACCGTTCGTCAGCCGAAGGCCCGTACAGGCTCGGCACCGGGATGTCGTTGAGGCGCAGGTAGACGGTGAGCTGCGCGCGGTGATGAATCACGTGGTTCAGCGCCATCGTCCGCACGACCGCCAGTTTCGGCTGGCTGAAGACCGTCTGCCCGTTCCTCTTGAACGTCCACGACTGCTGCATCACTTCATCGGTGGCCTCGCCGAGGTGGTGACGGGCTTCGGCGACGCTGGTATCGAAGCGCTCGAGCAGCGCGGCCGTGGTCGTCATCCCGCCGGGATCGCTGCCCGGTGTGCGATCGAACTCGTCGCGCGTGAGGCCACGCGTGATCCACGCGGGCAGGCCTGCCAGGTGCCAGGCGAGCGTGCCCATCGTCATCGACTTCGGGTGCGGCTTCCAGTCGGCGAGGTGTGCGGGAACGCGCTCGAGGGCCCGGCGCGTGTTGGCCATTTCGTGATCGAACTCGGGTAGTAACAACTGGCTGATCGTCTGGGGCATTGCAAATTCCTGAAGATGCGAATCAGACGATTCTACCGCTGTCTGCGCGTCGTCGGTTGCGCACCGCGCGATCGGCGGCGATAATTGCGCAGCGCAACGCCCCGGGCCGTTGCCGGGACCCGCCATGATTCTGCCGAAATCGAGCCGCCTCACCCCCGCACAGCTGGAGGAAGTCACCGCGATCCTCCAGGCATTCGGCTGCCGCGTGCAGCCGATCGTCGGCGAGGTGCGGACGATCTACGCGATCGTCGGCGATGAACGCGATGAACTGATGATCAACCGCATCGAGGGGCTCGACTACATCGAGCGCATCGATCGGATCCAGTCGCCGTTCAAGCTGATGGATCGCCGATCGGATCTGGCGACCGGACACCTGCGGATTGGCGGGGTCACGCTCGGCGAGGATCTGTTCGTGATCGCGGGGCAGTGCACGATCGATCCGAAGCATCCCGAGTACTTTCTGGAAACGGCGCAGGGCGTGAAGGCGGCTGGCGCCCACGCGCTGCGCGGCGGCGTGTGGAAGCCGAGGACGAACCCCTACAGCTTCCAGGGCGACAGCCGATCGCTCGCTGTCCTCGTCGAGGCCGGCCGGGCCACGGGCCTGCCGGTCGTGACCGAGGTGATGGAACCCGAGCACATCTCGATCGCCCTCGACGCGGGGGTCGACGTGCTGCAGATCGGGGCGCGCAACGCCCTGAACTATTCGCTGCTGCGGCAGGTGGGCCGGGCGATTGCCGGACGGCCGACCGCCGTCCTGCTCAAACGCAGTCTGCACATGGGGCCGGTGGCCGAGTTCATCGCCGCCGCCGAGTACATCGTGAACTTCGGCAACCCGAACGTGATGCTCTGCCCGCGCGGGACGGCGCCCACGCTCGATGGATATCGCAACTACCCGGACGAGAGCATCACCCCGCTCATCAAGGAACGCACCTGGGCCGCCGTCGTCGTCGACCCGTCACACTCGGTCGGCAAGGCCGCGTACGTGCCGGCGTGCGCGCTGGCCGCCGTGGCGTACGGGGCCGACGGGCTCTGCATCGAAACGCACGTCAGCCCCAGCCACGGCATCGGTGACGATCCCAAGCAGTCGATCACGCCGACCGTGCTGGCCGACGTCATCCGCCAGGCCCGCATCATCCACGATCTGCGGCGAACGACGGTGAACAGCTGATCGGTAGCCGGTGGTCGATCGTCTATGGCCGGTGCAGCGAGTACACGCGGCTGTCGGTGCCGATGTACTCGACGCGCAACCAGTCATGGTACTGCGCGAACCGCGCCTCCGCGTCGGCCCGTTCCCCGGGGGCCGGATACAGATCCGGGTGGAACACGATGTAGGTCACGCCCAGGTCCACGAGCGCGTTCAGGCTTTCTTCGTCGGGAAAGCGCACCAGCTTCGGGTGCAGTTCGGTGTAGTGCTGCGGTTCGGCGCCGCTGAAGCCGTGGACGATCTTCTGCCAGTGCGCCGTCGAGTGCAGCATGTACAACGTATTGCGCCTCGACTGCGTCACGACGTCGAGTGAGTCGGGGATCGGGATTTCGGCGACCACGAACGGCTTGGGCCGGCCGTTCAGCCAGCGGTCGGCCGACGAAGGCGCGATGGCGAACGGGGCCAGGTCCATCGATCCCGGCATGAACTCCACGACGAGCAGGAGGCCGAGGCCGGCGGCCATCAGCCCGCGTGCCGCCGGACGCATCGCCCGCGACACCCACTGGAAGCCGAAGCCGGCCAGGATGGCCACGGCCAGCACCTCGAGCAGCACGAACCGCGACGGCACCCGCAGGAAACTGAACACCGGCAGCGCGTAGGTCCAGCGCCACAAGCCAATCGGCGGGCCGAGCGTGAACCAGAACGCCAGCGCGGCCAGCAGGCCGTAGAACGGCACCGGCGCCGTCCGCCACGCCGCCAGTTTCTCCGCGCGTGACGCTGACGACGCCACGGCCGGACGCCAGGTCACCAGGGCGATCAGTGCCAGGACGATCGGCAGCACACCGATGAACAGATACGCGTCGGGCGGTGACGCGGTCACCCAGGCGGGCAGCGTCCCGAGCAGCCACTGGTGCACGGGCGTGGGCGACGAAACGTAGCTCGACAGGCTGCTGCCGTAATCGTCGAGCTCGCGCGCCAGCGCCGGGACTTCCGCCCGGGCGGCGCGATACGGCAGCAGGATGAGCACGGCCGGCAGGAGGATCAGAGCGCCCGTGATTCCGAGATCGCGCAGCCGCCTGATCGGCTGGATCGGTTCGCCGAGCACGACGCGATAGGCGAGGCAGGCGAACACCGCCACGGTCAGGAAGACGGCGCCATGGCCGCTCGCGAGAACCTGCGCCACGTAGAACAGGACCGCCAGGCGCAGGTCGCGCGGCCGCCCGGAACGGCCGAGATACGTGTGCAGGTACGCCAGGCAGAACGGCATCCACTGGATCGTCGTCAGGTGCGCCTGCGCGATGCGGAAGAAGCGGGCCGGGGCGAAGCCGAAGACGAGGCCCGCGAGTATGGCGGCAGCCACGCTCAGGCCCAGGCGTCGCGCCAGCAGGTACGCGCCGATCGCCGAGAGGCACACCGACGAGAGCTGCACGAGGTTCATCGTGAAGACCAGGTCGCCGGTGAGCCAGATAATAGGCGCGAACAGGAGCGAACTCCCGATCATGTTCTCCGAGTAGGCGAGCGCGTAGTGCGACGGATAGAAGATGTTCGCGTCGAAGATCGACAGCGGCTGCGTGAAAAAGGCGTGTGCGTTCCAGCCGAGCGCCCACAGCAGCAGTTCGGGATCCGTGCCCGTGTCGAGCACGTGCGTGGTGAGGCGGACGGGCAGTGGCCAGGTGAAGGCGATCGTGAGCGCCAGGAAGACCAGCACGACGGCCACGTGTCGGCCCGGGCCCGACAGCGGCGTGGGCGCGCCCGCTGGCGCGTGCGAGGGGACCGGCATCAAGTGGCATATTCTATGGGGTCTCCGGGACGACGCACACGGTCGGCGGGGGAAAGGCGTGGTGGCAGTGGCGGTAGCAGCGGCGATTCGGGACGCGATCGGGGCGGCCCAGGTGATTGACGGGCCGGTGATCGACGATCGCTATCTGCGTGACTGGGTGGTGCCGCTGACCAACGGCCGGCCCTGCGCGCTCGTGCGGCCCCGCACCACCGCGGACGTGGCCGCCGTGCTGCGGATCTGCCACGCGGCCGGCGTTGTGGTCGTGCCGCAGGGCGGGCTGACGGGGCTGGCGGGCGGCGCGACGCCGATCGACGGCGGCGTCGTGCTGTCGCTCGAGCTGATGACGGGAATCGAGGAGATCGACGAGGCCGCGGCGACGATGACGGTGCTGGCCGGCACGCCGCTCGAGACGGTGCAGGACGCGGCGCGGGAAGCCGGTCTGTTCTTCGCGCTCGATCTGGGCGCCCGCGGATCCTGCCAGATCGGCGGCAACGTGGCGACCAACGCGGGCGGCAACCGGGTGATCCGGTACGGCATGACGCGCGACCTGGTGCTCGGAATCGAGGTCGTGCTCGCCGATGGCACCGTGATCACGTCGCTCAACAAGCTGATCAAGAACAACGCGGGGTTCGATCTCCGTCAGCTCTTCATCGGATCCGAGGGGACGCTGGGCGTGATCACGCGCGTGGTCCTGCGGCTCCACCCGCAGCCGCGCAGCCAGTCGACGGCATTCTGCGCAGTCGAGGACTACGACCACGTGCTCGGGCTGCTGCGGCACGCGCGCGAGTGGCTCGGCAGCACGCTGTCGGCCTTCGAGGTGATGTGGCCGGACTTCTACGACCTGATGACCGGCCCCTCGGCGGGGATCGTGAAGCCGGTGCCATCGGGGGCGGGAGCGTACGTGCTGATCGAGGCGCTCGGCACCGACGCGGTCCGCGATCCGGCGCACTTCGACGAGATGCTCGCGGCTGCGGCCGAGCGTGAACTGGTCGTCGACGGGGCCGTCGCGCACTCGGCGGCCGAGGCGCGGCGATTCTGGGAGGTGCGCGACGCGTCAGGGGAGTTCCCGCGTCTGGGGTGGCCGAGCCTGGGCTACGACATCGGGATCCCGACGCGCGACATCGGCCGGTTCGTCGAGACATGCCGCAGCGCCGTGTGCGGGCGCTGGCCGGAGGCGCGAACGGCGTTCTTCGGGCACATCGGCGATTCGAACCTGCACCTGCACGTGAAGATGCCCGACACCGTACCGCTCGTCGACCTGCACGGCGTCGTCTATGGGCTCGTCCGCGACTGGCACGGGACCACGTCCGCCGAACACGGCATCGGCAGTCTGCGCCGGCCGTACCTCGGCTACGCGCGGACGCCGGAGGAACTCGCGCTCATGGCACAGCTCAAGCACGCGCTCGATCCGCGCGGGATCCTGAATCCGGGAAAAGTGCTGGGATAGGCGGGAAGGCGACAGGCTGGGAGGAGGCCGGAAGGCGGGAAGTCAGGTCTTCCTGCCTCCTTCCCGCCTGCAGGCTCCCAGCCTCTATCCGACTGCCTGAGTGCCGCGTCCCTCGAGGCGGCCCGACAACGCCTCTGCGGCAGCCAGCAGCATCGTCTCGGTCGTCTCCCAGTCGATGCACGCGTCGGTCACCGAGACACCGTATTGCAACTGCGCCAGGTCGGCCGGGATCGACTGGTGGCCGGCGTGCAGGTTCGACTCGGCCATCAGGCCGACGATCGAGCGGTTGCCCGCACGAATCTGCTCCACGCAGTCGCGGAACACAAGCGGCTGGCGCCGGTGATCCTTGAGCGAATTGGCGTGCGAACTGTCGACGATGATGTTCGGCGCGAGGTGGGCGGCCTGGAGGGCGGTCTCGGCGCGCGCGACGTTGGCCGCGTCGTAGTTGGGCTTGCCCCCGCCGCCGCGCAGGATCAGGTGCCCATAGCGGTTGCCGCGTGTACGGATGATCGCGGGCCGGCCGAACCTGTTGATCCCCAGGAACCCGTGCGGACGGCCGGCGGACCGAATCGCGTTGATCGCGGTGTCGAGGCTGCCGTCCGTGCCGTTCTTGAAGCCGACCGGGGCCGACAGGCCGCTGGCCATCTCGCGGTGCGTCTGCGACTCCGTCGTGCGGGCGCCGATCGTGTACCAGCTGATGAGGTCGCCGATGTACTGCGGCGACAGCGGATCGAGCGCTTCCGAGCCGGCCGGCAGGCCCATCTTTGCGAACTCGACGAGGAGGTGCCGCGCGCGGACGATCCCCTGATCGATCCGGAACGAGTCGTCCATCAGCGGGTCGTTGACGAAGCCCTTCCAGCCCGTCGACGTGCGCGGCTTCTCGAAGTAGACGCGCATGACCAGGAACAGGGTGTCTTTCACCTGATCGGCCAGTCGCCGGAGCCGGGTCGCGTATTCGACGGCCGCACCGGGATCGTGGATCGAGCACGGGCCGATGACGACGATCAGGCGTGGATCGTCGCGGTCGAGGATGCGCTGGATGGTCGCCCGGCCGGCAGTCACGGTTTCGGCAGCGTCGGCGGGCAGGGGAACGTCGACCTTCACCTGGTCGGGAGTCGGCATCTCCTCCAGACCGGCGACGTTCAGGTTATCGAGGGGGGGCACACTACTCATACGGAATCGAACCATTATCGCTCAAGGGAGGCTGGGAGGCGGCAGGCGGGGAGGAGGCTTGGAGCTTGGAAGCTGGGGAGCGGGGGAGGTGGCTTTCTCCGAACGGAGCCCCGGACCTTCAGGTCCGGGGGCGCTCCCCGGGTCTGAAGACCCGGGGCTCCGAAGATCCGTGATCGATCGCCGATAGTTATCTCCTCTTGATCTTCGAGGGGTCGCGCCATAGGCTCTCCCTCTCGGAGTGTGAGGGGAGGGCGCGATGCGACGGATGCGGGCATGGCTGAATGCGATGTTGACGCAGTGGCGGCAGCGGCGGCGTGTCGAGCATGAACTCGACGACGAACTGCACTATCACGTTGCACAGGAAACGGCAGCCAACGTGGCCCGTGGCCTGGCACCCGATGAGGCACGCCGCGCGGCGCTGCGCGATCTCGGCGGCCTCACGCAGACGCGCGACTCGGTCCGCGACGTGCGCGCGACGTGGATCGACAGGCGCACCGGCGACGTCCGCGTGGCGTGGCGCCATCTGGTGCGCGACGCGCGCGCCCATACGCTGCTCGTGACCGCGACGCTGGCCGTCGGCCTCGGCGGCGCGGCCGCCATCTTCGCGCTCGCTGATTCGGTGGTGTGGCATCCGACGCCCTTCCCGGAGGTCGATCGGCTCGTGCGGATCTCGACAGAACTGCCGCCCGAGAACGGATCGTTCCGCACGACGACTGCGTCGCCCGAGCAGGTGCTGGCGTGGCGCGATCAGCGCGATCTGTTTGACCAGGTGGAGGCCTACCAGGCAGTCACGCTCGTGTATCAGGCCGCCGCGGAGGCGCACCTGGTGCGTGGCGCCAGCGTCACGCCGGGCCTGCTGCGGCTGGCCGGATTGATGCCGCAGGCCGGGCGCATCTTCAGCGACGAGGAGGCGTTGCCCGGAATGAACCGCGTCGTGGTCGTCAGCTACGAGTTCTGTGTTCAGCACCTCGGACGAGCGGACGCCGTCGTCGGAGGCTCGATCGAGCTCGATAGCATTGCGTACCGCGTCGTTGGTGTGGCACCGCGGTCGTTCCGGTTTCCCGATGCCGGCACGCGGATCTGGATTCCGGAAACGCTCGCCCCTCCCGATGTGGCCGGCGGCGATCCGAATCGGATCGCCGGATTCGGCCTTGTCGCGGGCTTCAGCAGCATGCTCAGGCCCATCGCGAAACTCTCATCGCGTGACAACGCGACATTCGATCAGATCGACGCCCAGGTGCAGGCACGAGGTGCGGCCGTGAACGAGGCGGCCGGATCGACAGCCAGGAGCGCGGGACTGGAGCCGCTCGCCGGCGCCGCCGGCCAGCGCGCGCGCCGCATCGTCGGCCTCCTTGGTGCTGGCGCGGCCGGTCTGCTCCTCGTGATCATCGTCAACGCGTCGGCCCTGATGATCTCGCGCGGCCTCGCGCGTCGGCCCATGTGGACGATGAAGGCGGCGCTCGGTGCAAGCCGCGCCACACTCGTCCGCGAGGTGATGGTCGAGCAGGCTGGCCTCGGCGCCATCGCGTGCGCAGGCGCCGTCGCGGTCGCCGTTGCGCTGGTCGCTGTGTTGCCGACAGCGATGCCGGGAGCCGTGATCAGTTCGCTCAATCCGATCGACTTCGACGCGAGAACGGCGGCGTTTGTCGTGGCCGCGTCCATCGTCGCGATCGTCATCGCCAGCGTGCCGATGTGCGTGATGGCTGCGTCGACGAGCCGCCACCTGGCTCTGCGCGAATCCGGCCGCCGCGTCTCGTCATCACGATCCACGCGTCGCGTCGGTCGCGCGCTCATCGCGATCGAGGTCGCGCTTTCGCTGACGCTCGTGATCGGCACCGCGCTCATGGGGCGCAGCCTGCTCGCACTGCAGGCCGTGGATCGAGGATTCCGGACGGACGGCGTCGTCGCTCTCAATGTGGCGCTGCCAGCGTCTGGCTACACCTCCATGGCGGCGCGCGAGCAGTTCGTGACCGACGCGCTGGCCGTCGTGGCCTCGACGCCCGGTGTCGAAGGCGTGTCGTCTGGTGCGCTACCGCCCGGGGCGTCGATGAAACGGCTCGGGGTCCGCATGAGTGACGAGGGGCGCGCACCGGCGGAGGGAGCGCTCGACGTCATGCTCTTCGAGGTACGCCCCGGTTTCTTCGACGTCCTCGAGATGCCGGTGCTGGCCGGACGACCGTTCACCGACGCCGACGATCCGGCGGAGGCCGTTGTCGTCAACGAGGCGTTCGCAAGAACGTACTGGGCTGACGCCGAGGCCGCCGTTGGCCGTCGCTTTCAGACGGGATTCGAGGCCGGGACGTGGCGCACGGTCGTTGGCGTAGTCGGCAATGTGCGGAGCCTCGCGCCCGACGCGCGGGACTCCGAGCCGCAGGCGTACGTCCGCGCGGGCGTCTATCACATGGACATTGCCGTGGGCTTCACCAGCATCTCCACGCTTGCCGACGAGCGGACGTTCGTCGCGCGGCTGTCGGGCGACGGCGCCACGGCGCGCGATCTCGCCGCGGCCATCACCGGCATCGATCGCACGGTTGTCGTGCGTGGCATCGAGTCTGTGGACGACATCGCGCGGCGCGAATCGGCGTCCATGCGCTTCGTCTTCATGCTGGTGTCAACGTTCGGCGTGCTCGCACTCGTCGTCTCGACGATGGGGCTGTATGGGTTGCTGGCGCACGAAGTGGCGCGGCAGCGGCACGAGATTGGTGTACGCCTCGCGCTCGGCGCGTCCACACCCGCCATCGGCCGCCGCATTGTCGGTCGCGCGCTGGCGGTGACCATGGTCGGTCTTGGCACTGGCCTGTTGATCGCCGTGGCATCCGTCGACCTGATCCGATCGGAGCTCTACGTCATCTCCCCGTTCGACACGCCGTCGGTTGCGATCGCCTGCGCCGCCCTGGTGGTTGCCGCGCTGGCCGCCAGCTGGCGCCCGGCCGCGCGCGCCATGCACGTCGATCCGGTGGAGTTGTTGAGGGCAGAGTAGATTCGAGCACCGACTACCGACTACCGACTGCCGGGACTGCATCAAGGCACCCTGCCCACGACGCTTGTCCCCCGGGTCTGAAGACCCGGGGCTCCGAAGATCTGTGACCGGTAGCCGGTCGTCGGTTGTCGGCCACCCGTCGCCGCGCCGCGTGCCGCCTGCCGCGCGCCGCCTGCCAGCGTCAGTACTCGCCCGTATTACTCACGAACGCCACAGTCTTCCCGTCCGGCGACCACGATGGCACGTTGATCGTGCCCTGGCCGCCGTAGACGTACGCGACGACCCGCGCGGGACCGCCGTCGATGGGCATGTGCCTCAGGTACACGTGCTTGTAGTACGGGTGCTCGGCCGGCTCGATGTCCGGCGGGAACGCGATGTAGACGAGGGACTTCCCGTCCGGCGCGATGTGGGCGAACCAGTTGTTGTATTCGTCGTGCGTGATCTGTTCGGGGGTGTCGCCTGTCGGTCCCATGCGCCAGATCTGCATCGTCCCGCTGCGCATCGAGTTGAAATAGATGTACCGCCCATCGGGCGTGTACTCCGGCCCATCGTCGAGCCCGGGATGCCGCGTGAGGTTCTCTTCGGGACCGCTGCCGTCGGACGGAATGCGGTAGATCTCGAACTCGCCATTGCGGCCGCCGGTGTAGACCAGCCACTTCGCATCAGGCGACCAGCCGTGCAGGTACGACGGCGCCAGCGTCGTGATCCGCTTCGGTGTGCCGCCGGTCACGGGCACGGTATAGATCGTCGAGCCCACGCCCTGAAGACTCTGATCGCTGATGCCGAGCATGGTGCCGTCGAACGACAGCACGTGATCGTTGTTGTTGCGGAGGTTCGTGCCCGTGTCGATGAGGGTGGTCTGGCGCGTGAGCAGATCGAACCGGTGCAGCCGGCCGCGATGGTCGGCGTTGGTGCCGCTCGTGTTGTAGATGAGCGCGCGGCCGTCGGTCGTCCAGTTCGGCGCCTCGTACGGCAGCCCCTGCGGTGACCGGTGCAGCACCTCGCGCCGGCCGGTTTCGATGTCGAGCGTTTCGAGCACGGCGCCGATGTAGTCGCGATACGGCTGGAAGTCGGCGGCAGCCGGTCGCGTGAACCGGACGTTGGTGAACGTCGCCTGCTCGATCGTGTCCGCGTTGTGCGAACAGAGGAAGAGGCCGACGTAGACCTCGTCGCCGAGATCGATGTCCGCGATCTCCGACGAGATGAATGTATCGCCGAACCGTGCGACGGACATGATGTAGGTGCCGCCGCGTCGCTCGATCTGCACGACATCGGCACCCTTGACCGTTGATTCGATCTGTTCGGTGATCGCGCCCGGCGTCCGCCGGAACTGCAGCGAGATCAGGCCATCGCCGTGAATGGCGCCGTCCACATACGGCGCGTCGTCGTCGAGCGTCTTCCGGATGATGACGCCGGCCTTGCGGTGCGGATCGACGCCGTCGCCATGAAACGCGATGCGCGTGTGCAGGATGAAGTCGCCCGTCATCTTCCGCCACGCGAACTGGAACTCGTCGCGTTCGGCCCACATGTTCTGCCCGCCGGCCGCGAGCGTGTACGCCTGTGTGGCGCCGTTGTAGACCGACGATCCCGCGAGCGCCGGGCGACCGACGTCACCGGTGCCCTGGAAGAGTCCCACTGGCCAGATCGACGCCGCAGGCACCG
Source organism: Acidobacteria bacterium SCN 69-37 (assembly GCA_001724025.1). Classification (GTDB taxonomy): domain Bacteria; phylum Acidobacteriota; class Vicinamibacteria; order Vicinamibacterales; family SCN-69-37; genus SCN-69-37. The sequence goes on from MEDJ01000020.1 coordinate 21,377, forward strand.
ACTGGCCGGAGATGGCCGTGCCCGCCGCAACGGCCAGCGCCGCGACGAGAGAGAGACACGCGACGACAGGCAAGGGACGGGACACGGGAACCTCCATCTCGATCGGACGACAGGAAATGGTAGATCGACCTGTCTGATAGGTGGAAGGAGGCTGGGAGGCGGCAGGCGGGGAGGAGGCCGGAAGGCCGCCAGGCGAAGGCCGTCCGTCGGAGCCCTGGGGCTTCAGCCCCAGGGGACGGCTCCCAGCAGGCGACAAGGCCACGAGGCGACGAGGCTACTGGGCTACGGGCGACACAGCTACGAGGCTACGGGAGCCACAAGGCTACGGACCACGCGGCCGCGGCGCGTCAGGGCGCCGTCGGGTCGGGGCGGAGTGAGCAACGCTGGAGTCGCGAGGGGAGTTTCGCGGCGACCTTGCCCCAGAGCCGGGAATCGGTACTCACGAGCGCGTCGATCTCGCCCGCCGTCAGTTCGCACCCCTGCTCGGACAGCGCCGCCAGCGTCTCGAACGGCGCCTGTGAGAAGCGACGACGCAGTTCCTCGTCGGTCACGAGCCGGCCGATGAGCAATTCGACGTGGCGTTGCGACATGGCGGTCCCCTCGCGATCCGGTAGCTAGTCCTGCCAGCCGCCGCCGAGCGCGCGATAGATTTCGACGAACGTCGTCAGTTCGCCGAGGCGCGCGCGCACCAGCCCCAGCTCGGCGTCGAACAGCCGCGTATCGCTGTCGAGCACGTCGAGGTAGCTGCTGGCGCCGCCCTGATAGCGCAGATCGGCCAGCCGCCTGGCGTCGCGCGCGGCGTCCACGAGCGATTCCTGCACCGCGCGCAGCTCCTGCGTCTGCTGATACCCGACGAGCGCGTCGGACACCTCGCGGAACGCCTGCTGCACGGTCTGGCGATAGGCGAGCTCGGCTTCCTCCCGTCTCGCTTCGGCCAGCGCCACCTGCGATCGCGTCCGGCCCGCGTTGAAGACCGGCTGGACGGCCGAGGCCGCCGCCGTCCAGGCGCCCGCCGCGCCAGTGAACAGCGCCGACAGCGCGGTGCTGGCCACGCCGCCCGACCCGGTCAGCGCGATCCGCGGAAAGTACGCTGCTTTCGCCACGCCGATCCCGGCATTGGCCGCGATGATCTGCTGCTCGGCGATCCGCACGTCGGGCCGGCGCTCGATCAGGTCGGACGGCAGCCCGGCCGGCACCACGGGCGCGTGCGGCTGATCGGTCAGCGCGCGGCCCCGCGCGACGGGGCCGGGATCGCGGCCCACGAGCACGCTCAACAGGTTCTCCTGCTGCGCCGTCAGCCGATCGAGGTCGACGAGACGCGCACGCGCGCCGAGCACGAGCTGCTCGGCCTGCCGGACGTCGACGAGCGACGTGGCGCCGCCGCGCTCGCGCACCTGCGTCAGGCGCAGCGACTCCTGGCGCGTCTCGATCGTGCGCTGCGCGATCTCGCGTTCCAGGTCGAGCGCGCGCAGCGTGTAGTACGCCGACGCCACGCGACTGACGAGGCTCGCCGCCACCGCGTGGCGTCCCCACTCGGTCGCGATCAGCTGGGCGCGGGCCGACTCGGTCGCACGCCGGTAGCGACCCCAGAAGTCCAGATCCCAGCTGGCCGTCCCGCCAAGCTGGATGACGCCCGCCGTGCGCGCGTCGCCCGTGCTCGACTGCAGCGACGAGCGCTGGCCCTGGCCCACGGCCTGCGCGTCGACCGTGGGGAACTGGTTCGATCGCGTCACGCCGAAGGTGGCCTCGGCCTGGGCGATGCGCGCGGCCGCGATGCGCACGTCGTAGTTCTCGCGCAGTGCGGTCCCGATCAGCTCCTGCAAGGGCTCGTCGACGAACACGGTGGCCCAGTGCGTCTCGGCCAGGGCGGGGGCCGTGGCGTCAGGCGCGGCCTCGGCGCCGCGAAACATGGCGGGCGGCGTTACGTCGGGGCGTGTGTAGTCGGGACCGACGGTTGCGCACGCCGACGTCGTCAGCAGGGCGACCGCCACGGCGAGCGGGTATCCACGGCGCATCATGCCGTCTCCTCGGGAACGAGATCCGTCGGCTGGTGCGTGCGTCGGGCGCCGAGGCGCTCGATGACCACGAAGAGCAGCGGGATCAGGAAGATGGCGATGAGCGTCGCCGTCAGCATGCCAGCCACGACAACCGTGCCCAGGATGCGCCGGGCCGCGGCGCCCGATCCGGACGCGGTCAGCAGCGGGACACAGCCGAGGATGAACGCGAACGACGTCATCAGGATCGGCCGCAGGCGCAGGCGCGCGCCGCCGAGGGCCGCGTCGACGATGTTCGCCCCGCGTTCGAGCTCGATCTTCGCGAATTCGACGATGAGAATCGCGTTCTTCGCGGCCAGGCCGATGAGCACGATGATGCCGATCTGGCCGTAGACGTCGAGATCGTAGCCGCGTAAGACCAGCCCCACGAACGCGCCGAACACGGCCACGGGCACGGTGAGCAGCACCGAGAACGGCAGCGACCAGCTCTCGTAGAGCGCGGCCAGGATCAGGAACACGAAGACGAGCGACAGCACGAAGATCGTGTTGGCCGTTCCCGATGCCGCGCGTTCCTGGTACGACAGATCGGACCAGTCGTAGCTCATCTCGCGCGGCAGGGTCTCGCGCGCCACGGCCTCGAGCGCGGCCATGGCCTGGCCCGAACTGTAGCCGGGCGCGGATCCACCGGTGACCTGTACCGCGCGATAGACGTTGAAGCGCGTGGTGAACTGCGGCCCGAATGCCGGCTCGGTCGTCTGCACCGACGAGAGCGGCACCATGTCGCCCGCGGCGTTGCGCACGTAGAACTGGCCGATCTGTTCCGGCACGCTCCTGTCACTGCCCTCGGCCTGCACGAACACGCGCCACTGGCGGCCGAAGCGGTTGAACTGGTTCACGTACAGCCCGCCGAGGTACGCCTGCATCGTCTGGTAGACGTCGCCGATGGCGACCCCCTGGCGCAGGGCCTTGTCGCGGTCGACGTCGGCAAAGATCTGCGGCACCGACGCGACGAAGGGCGAGGTCACGCCGGCCAGCTCGGGCCGCTGCCGCGCGGCGGCCAGGAACTTCTGCAGGTTCTCGTCGAGGAAGTCGATCGATCCGCCGCTGCGATCCTGCAGCCACATCGAGAACCCGCCCTGGCTGCCGAGGCCGGGAATCGACGGCGGCATGATGGCCACGGCCACCGCTTCCGGAATCGTCGCGCGCATCTCGCGATTGAGCCGATCGACAATCGCGCGCGCGTGCAGCTCCGGACGGCCGCGTTCCTCCCACGGCGACAGCCCGACGAAGTAGAAGGCCGTGTTCGACGCCGTCACGCGCGTCAGCAGGCTGAAGCCGACGATGGTGTTGAAGTTGGCCACGCCCTCGGTCTCGCGCAGCAGCGCGTCGACCTTGCGCGCCACCGCGTCGGTCCGCGCAATCGACGACGCCGGCGGCAGCTGGATGTTGAGCAGCGCGTAGCCGTAGTCCTCCTCGGGCAGGAAGCTCGTCGGCAGCTGTCGGCCCATCGCGCCACTGACGATCCAGAAGGCGAGCAGGACGCCGAGTCCGACGAGCGGCAATCGGATCAGCCGATGGCTCAACGTCACGTACCCATGCGTCGTTCGCTCGAGCCACCGGTTGAACGTGTCGAAGACGCGGCGGAGCGGTCCCTTCGACGCGCGCCGGGGCCGCAGCAGCATGGCGGAGAGCGCGGGCGAGAGCGTCAGCGCGTTGATTGTCGAGATCAGCACTGAGACGGCAATCGTGATGGCGAACTGCTGGTTGAGCAGGCCCGTGATGCCGCCCGTCATGCCGACGGGGATGAACACCGCGGCCAGGATCAGCGCGATGCCGATCATCGGGCCCGACACTTCCTCCATCGCCCTGAGCGTGGCCTCGCGCGGGGCCATGCCCTGCTCGATGTGGTGCTCGACCGCCTCGACGACGATGATCGCGTTGTCGACGACGAGCCCGATAGCGAGCACCAGGCCGAACAGCGACAGGGTGTTGATCGAGAAGCCGAGCATCGGGAACACGGCGAACGTGCCGATGAGCGACACCGGCACCGCGAGCATCGGGATGAGCGTGGCGCGCCAGTTCTGCAGGAACAGGTAGACGACCAGGACGACCAGGACGAGCGCCTCGACGAGCGTCTTGACGATCTCGCGGATGCCCTCGGAGACCGGCAGTGTCGTGTCGAGCGTGTAGGTGTAGTCCACGTTGGCGGGGAAGCGCTCGCGCAGCGTCTCCATCTGCGCGCGCACGCCCTGGGCCACGGCCAGCGCGTTCGATCCCGGCGCCTGGAACACGCCGATGCCGATGCCCGGCTGCCCGTTCACGCGGCCGATCTGCTGGTAGCTCAGCGCGCCGAGTTCGATGCGTGCCACGTCCTTCAGTCGCACGAGCGATCCATCGGGGTTCGACCGCAGCACGACGTCGCCGAACGCTTCCTCGGTCTGCAGGCGGCCCGCCGATCGGACCGTGTAGGTCATTTCCTGCCCGGTCGGCACGGGAGCGGCGCCGATCTGGCCCGACGGGTTCACGGCGCTCTGCTGCCGCACGGCAGCCGTCACGTCGGGGACCGTCAGGCCGAGCGTGGCCATGCGCGAGGGCTCGAGCCAGATGCGCATGGCGTAGTCGCCGGCGCCGAAGATACGAACCTCGCCCACGCCGGGCACGCGGTAGAGCGCATCGACGATGTTGATGTTGGCGTAGTTGGCGAGGAACAGGGCGTCGTACGCGTTGGTCGGCGAGAACAGCGAGACGATCATCATCGGCAGGCCCGTCGATTTGCGCATCGTCAGGCCGTACTGCGTGACCTCGGTCGGCAGGTTCGGCTGCGCCTGCGCCATGCGGTTCTGCACGTTCACCTGATCGATGTTCGGATCGGTGTCGATGTCGAACGTCACCGTCAGCTGCACGGTGCCGTCGTTGCCGTTGGTCGACTGCATGTAGAGCATGTCGTCGACGCCGTTGACCTGCTGCTCGAGCGGCGTGGCCACCGACTGCTCGATGGTCACCGCGTCGGCGCCGGTGTAGGTGCCCGTCACGATGATCTGCGGCGGCACGATGTTCGGGAACTGCGCGACGGGCAGGCCCCGCATCGCGATGAGGCCGGCGAAGACGGTGACGAGCGCGATGACGATGGCGACGATGGGCCGTCGCACGAAGAAGGCGGCCATGACGTCAGTCTCCCTGCCGGGCGGAGGCGGCGTCGGTGTCCGCGGTGTAGGGGCGCACGTCGACCGCCGTGCCGGGCGCCAGCTGCGGGGCGTCGACGATCACGCGCGCGCCGGCCTCGAGGCCGCTCGTCACGATGCGCCGCGCCCCCACACGGCTGCCGAGGACCACGCTGGCCAGGTGGACCGTGCCGTCGGCGCCGACGACGCGCAGCTCGCTGCGGCCCTGCGTCTCGCTGATTGCGCGCTGCGGCACCAGCAGCGCGTTGTCGACGGTGGTCGTCTCGGCCTGGACGCGGCCGTACTGGCCCGGCCGCAGCACGTGGCGGGGGTTGGGGAACGTCGCGCTGATGCGCATGGTGCCGGTCCTGGGATCGATCTGGCGATCGGCGGCGAGGAACTGGCCGCGTGCCGGGTACTCGCTGCCGTCGGCCAGCGTCAGTCGCAGGCCACCGCTCGACGACCAGAGCCGCGCGTCCGCGCGGTTGAGGTCCTCGGCGACGCGCAGGTATTCCTGCTCGCTCAGTGAGAAGAACGCCCGGATCGGATCGACCTGCGACACCGTCGTCAGGAGCGTCGAGGGGCTGACGAGGTCGCCGATCTGCGCCGTGGCAATGGCGGCGACGCCGTCGACGAGCGAGCGCACGCGGGTGAACTCCACGTTCAACGCGGCCGTGTCGACGGCCGCCTGGGCGGACTTGACCGCGGCCTGCGCGGCCAGATGCCCCTGGATGTCGTTGTCGAGCTGGCTCTGCGGAATGGCCCGTTCACGCGCCAGCGGCGTGTCGCGTTCCACGTCGCGCGCCGCGCGTCCCAGCTCGGCCTCGGCCTGCGCCAGGTGGGCCTGGGCCTGGGCGAGGGCCGCCTCGAACGGCCGCGGATCGATCTCGAACAGCACCTCGCCGCGCCGCACGCGCGCGCCGTCGCGATAGAGCCGCCGCGTCAGGTAGCCGGACACCTGCGGGCGGATCTGGGCGTTGACGAGCCCGTCGAGCGTGGCCACCCATTCGCTGGCCACCGAAACCGTTTCGGGCCGGACCTCGACGACCGACACGACAGGGACGGCCGGCGGCGGCGCGGGGGCGGCGTCGCTCGACGCGCCGCAGGCCTGGGTGAGCGGGAGCGCACCGGCAAGGAGCAGCAAGGACAAAGAAGACCGCAGCGTCATGGTGGTCCGAACAAGGCAAGCCAGGGGCCAGATCGGCTGGCGGCGGGCGCAGCAGCGGCGAGCCGGGCAAAACGCCGGGAAACTCCGCGAGAAGGCCCGCCTCGCATTCGGAGCCCTGAGGCTTCAGCGTCGAGGATGTGTGCCTCGAAAGTGTGCCTGTGGGCGCATGGTGTGCCTGGAGGGTCAGGTTTGTGACAGACTTCGAGGCTTATGGCGTCGACGCAGGGGACGTTCAAGGATCTGCTGGCCACCGAGGCGGTCGTGACAGGGGTAACGGGGGCGGTGCGGGCACCGGGGCATCGCGTGCGCGAGCTCGAGGTGTCCGACGCACTCGTGCGGGCGCTGGCCGACGTGCTCGACATCCGCGAGGTGTTCGCGCAGGTCTCGGCCATTGCCGCCGCCGTGCTCCCGCACGATCGGTTGACGATGACGTTCCACGACGGGGAGGGGAGTTTCGTGCTCCACGCGGCGTCGAACGCCAACGGTCCGACGGCCGTGCGCGCGACGACGCTGGTGCCGGGTGGACTCGTCGAGGACACGTTCAAGATCGTCGACGACCTCCGCACGCACAGGCCGGACATCATCTACGACCCGCCCGACTATCGCGATCGCATGGTGGCTGCGGGGTATCGGTCCGTGCTGGCCGTATGCCTGGCGGCGCGAGGCCAGCGATTCGGGCTGCAGTTCTGGTCGCAGCAGGTGGCGACGTTCCATCGCGCCGACGTGCTGGTGGCGCGCCGGATTGCGGAACTGGTAGCGCTGGCCGTCTCGCACCAGCAGCTGGCCGAGGCCCTGACGCGCGCGGCCGAGGTGCAGGCGCGGGCCGAACGGCTCGAGGCGCAGGTCCGCCTGCTGACCGACGCGCTCGACTCGCGCACCGGGTACGGACGGGTGATCGGGACGTCGGCGGCGTGGCGATCGGTGCTGCGATCGGCAACCCAGGTGGCGTCGACGTCGACGACGGTCCTGCTCATGGGGGAGTCGGGGACGGGCAAGGAGGTCGTGGCGCGGTTCATTCATCGCGCGTCGGGACGCGCATCAGGTCCGTTCGTCGCGGTCAACTGCGCGGCACTGCCCGAACACCTGCTCGAATCCGAGCTGTTCGGCCACGAGCGCGGCGCGTTCACCGGCGCGCAGCAGGCCAAACCGGGGCAGATCGAACTGGCGGCCGGCGGCGTGCTGTTCCTCGACGAAATCGCGGAGATGAGTCCGGCGGCGCAGGCCAAGCTGCTGCGCGTGCTGCAGGAGCGCGAGTTCCTGCGGCTCGGCGGCACGCGCCCGATCCGCGCGAACGTGCGGGTGATTGCCGCGACCAATCGCGACCTGCGACGGGCGATGGAACGGGGCGACTTCCGCGAGGATCTGTACTACCGGCTGCAGGTGTTCGAAATTGCGCTGCCGCCGCTGCGGGAACGGCCGGAAGACATCCTGCCGCTCAGCGAGGCGTTCCTGGCCGACCTGGGGCAGACACTGACGCGTCCGCCGGCCGGGATGACACGCGAGGCGCGTCAGGCGCTGCTGGCGTATCGATGGCCGGGAAATGTCCGGGAGCTGCGGAACGTGCTGGAGCGGGCGGCGATTGTGTCGGAGGGCGGGTTGATTGCGCCGGCGCACCTGGCGCTGCACATCGACGAGGGCCCGGGCGAGCCGCGCGTGACCCACGTGAAGACCGTGGAGCGCCAGTTGATCGGGCAGGTGCTGGAACGCTGCCGGGGGAACAAGTCCGAGGCGGCACGCCGCCTCGGACTCACACGCAAGCAGTTGTACGTTCGACTGCGTCAGTACGCGATGGACTGACGTCGCTACTTCTTCAACGGCACCGGCGTGTCGTCGGCCTTCAGGTCGCCGAGCGCGTACTGGATGCCCGCGAGGATGTGCTCGAGCATGGCCGGGTTGTTGTAGTAGATCGACTCGTGGTGCCCGAGCACGTTGACGTACACGCGACCCTGGCCCTCGCGCTTGATGTAGCTCAGCGCGAAGTCGTGATCCGGCCGCTGGTTGCTCTCGAGGCCCTTGTCGCAGTCGCTCATCTGCGAGTAGTCGATGCTGGTCAGCACGCGGACGTTGTCGCGCGAGTACGAGTTCCACGCGAACGTGTAGACCTCGTCGATCGTGTTGAACGACTGGCCCTTGAACGCGGCATTGATCGGGTTCGAGGGATCATCGATCTTCACGGTAATCGGCGTCGGGTACAGCCAGTGGAACTTGAAGTAGCCGCCGATCATCTTGTTGAAGTCGGGCCAGAGCGGGTCGCCGCCAGCCGCGGCACCCTGCGTCTGGCTGGACGTGCACGGCGGCGGCACCGGCGGCGGGCCCTGCGGCGCGCCACCCTGACGCGCCTGTCCGGGCGCGCCACCCGCGCGTCCGGCGCGACCGGCCCCGGCCGCGAACCCGTGGTACGAGTCGGTGGCCGCGTGGATGCCGGCCACGCCCTTGCCGCTGCGGACGAAGTCCATGAAGGCCTTGCGCCGGGCGTCGGTCACGGCCTGGACCGCCGGATCGCCGAACGGGTTCGGCTCATCGAGGAACGTGCCGGTCGTGCTCGACAGGAAGATCGCATCGTAGTGGGAGAGCGTCTCGGCGTTGATGGCCGAGGCCGCGTACGTGATGTCGGTCGTCCACGCGCCCGTCTTCTTGCCCATCTCCTCCACCATCTTGGCGGCCAGCGGAATCGACGAGTGCTGGAAGCCACGCGAGGTGCCGAGCACGAGGATACGGCGCGGCTGCAGCGGCTTGGCCGGGGCTGTCGACGGCAGGGCCGCCACCATCCGCCGGACGTCGTTCTCGCACGCCTCCATCGGCGTTTTGCTGCGGCCGCCGCAGGCCTCGGTGAGCGAGAAGTCCATCGCGCTGTCGTAGAGCGGCGCGCCGCCGCGCCCGGTCGGCAGGACGAATGGCGCCTGAGTGGCCCCCTGGGCCTGCACGGGGACCGGGCTCCACACACTGCCGCCCACGGCGGCCATCACGGTGGCCGCACCAGCGGCAACCGCCATTACACAGGTTGAACGTTTCATGGCCATGACTGACTCGTCTCCTCGCGGATCCGGCGGCCAGCAGTGCCGGCAGTCACCGGACGGATCGATTGATTATGAGCGGCCACACGGTATCACTTCCGCCGGCAGAGCGCCGCGGTTTTTTGCGGTATCGCGCGCACGTTACTCCCGCCCTGTGTCTGGGGTTCGGCCCGATCCGCCCGTGTCGCCCGTGATAACGTGTGCGGCTGGAGTCTGGAGACGTTATGAGCACCAGTATCGCTGCCCTTCTTGGTAAAGATGCCGAACTGCTGACCTACGAGGCCAAGGTCCCCGCCGCCTCGATTCACGCGCCGGGACCCGACTTCGTCGACCGGATTTTCGTGCCGTCGGATCGACCGATTCCCGTCCTGCGCAGCCTGCAGCAGCTCTTCGACACGGGCCGCCTGGCGGGTACCGGGTACCTGTCGATCCTGCCCGTCGATCAGGGCATCGAGCACTCGGCCGGCGCCTCGTTCGCGCCCAACCCGGCATATTTCGATCCCGAGAACATCGTGAAGCTGGCGATCGAGGGCGGCTGCAATGCCGTGGCTTCGACCTTCGGCGTGCTCGGCATGGTGGCGCGCAAGTACGCGCACCGGATTCCGTTCGTGGTGAAGATCAACCACAACGAGTTCCTGACCTACCCGAACAAGTTCGATCAGATCATGTTCGGCGAGATCGAGGAGGCGCGGAACATGGGCGCCGCCGCGATCGGCGCCACGATCTACTTCGGATCGCCGGAATCGGGCCGGCAGATCGTGGAGGTCGCCAAGGCGTTCCACCGCGCGCACGAGCTCGGCATGGCCACCATTCTCTGGTGCTACACGCGCAACCCGGCGTTCAAGACGAAGGAGAAGGACTATCACGTCTCCGCCGACCTCACCGGACAGGCCAATCACCTCGGCGTGACGATCGAGGCCGACATCATCAAGCAGAAGCTGCCGGAGAACAACGGCGGGTTCAAGGCGCTCTCGTCGAAGGAGAACCCCTACGGCAAGACGAGCGACAAGATCTACACGGAGCTGTCGACCGATCATCCGATCGACCTGACGCGCTACCAGGTGCTCAACTGCTACGCGGGCCGCGCCGGCCTGATCAACAGCGGTGGCGCCTCGTCGGGCGCGGGCGACCTGGCCGAGGCCGTGCGCACGGCGGTCATCAACAAGCGCGCCGGCGGCATGGGCCTGATCTCGGGCCGCAAGGCCTTCCAGCGCCCGATGGCCGAGGGTGCCACGCTCCTGCAGACGATTCAGGACGTGTATCTCGATCGAAGCATCACGATCGCCTAGGGGCGCTCGTGATGCTCGATCGAGAAAGTTAGAAGTTCGAAGTGAGAAGTTCGAAGTGCGGAAAAGTTCGAAGTGCGGAAAAGTTCGAAGTGCGGAAAAGTTCGAAGTTCAAAGTTCAAACTTGGGAGCACTTCTTACTTCTCATTTCTCACTTCTAAATTGATCGGAGGTTTTCCATGACCAAATCCGTCCTCGAGGCCATCACGCGGCAGATCACGGCGGAGTTCAACGCGTCGTTCTCGTACCTGGCGATGGCGGCCTGGTGCGAGCATCACAAGTTGATGGGCGCCGGGCGCTGGCTGCGGATGCAGAGCCAGGAAGAGCACGGGCACGCGATGAAGCTCTTCAATTTCGTGCTGGCGCGCGATCACGCCGTGCGGCTCCAGGGCGTCGAACAGCCGCGCAGCGACTTCGACTCCGTCGTCGCCGTGTTCGAAGCGGCGCTGGCGCAGGAGCAGGAAGTCAGCCGGAACATCGACGCGCTCTACGAACTCGCGTTCACGGAGAAGGTGTTCGCGGCCATGACCGAGCTCCAGTGGTTCATCACCGAGCAGGTCGAGGAAGAGAAGTCGGTGCGCGAGATCGTCGCCAAGTTCCACATGGTGAAGGACGATCCGGCGTCGATCCTCGATCTCGATCGCGAACTCGGCGCGCGCGGACCCGAGGCGGGCGCCGGCAGCGGCGAGGGCGCGTGATTCTCCAGCTCGTGCGCCTCCGCGTGAAGCCGGACGCGATCGAGGCGTTTACCGCGGCCACGCTCGACAACACCCGTCACAGCCGCCACGAGCCGGGCATCGTGCAGTTCGCCCTGGTGCGGCAGCAGGACGACCCGACGAGGTTCGTCATCATCGAGGCGTTCAAGGACGAGGCCGCCATCGCCGCCCACCGCCAGACGCCGCACTACCTGCGCTGGCGCGACACCGTGCCCGACATGCTGGCCGAGCCGCGCGACGTGGTGAAGGCCGACAGCGTCGATCCGGCCGACGCTGACTGGTAGAGAGGCGGGAAGGCTGCAGGCAGGAAGGCCTTCCAGCCTCCTCCCAGTCTGTCGCCTCCCAGCCTGTCATGTCTTTTGCCTTCTCGACTCCCCGTGTCCTCGTCGGCCGCGGCGCCGCCCGTGAGGTCGGCGCCGCGGCCGTGGCGTCTGGACGTCAGGTGTGCCTGGTCACCGGTCGCACGCCCCGCCGCGCGGCGCGCGTGCGGGACGTGCTCGAGGCGGCCGGCGCCACGGTCACCGTCTGGCCGACGAACGGCGAGCCGTCGCTCGACGACATCACACGCGGCGTCACGGCGGCCCGCGACGCCGCGTGTGACGTCATCGTCGCCGTCGGCGGCGGCAGCGTGCTCGACGCGGGCAAGGCCATCGCCGCGCTCGCCACCAACGACGGCGCGCTGCTCGACTATCTCGAGGTCATCGGCGCCGGCCGGCCGCTGGAGCGGCCTGCGCTGCCGGTGGTGGCCGTGCCGACCACGGCCGGCACCGGCAGCGAGGTCACCCGCAACGCCGTGCTCGCCTCGCGCGAGCACGGCGTGAAGGTCAGCCTGCGCAGCACCCACATGCTTCCGCGCGTCGCCATCGTCGATCCCGAGTTGACGATGGACGTGTCGCGCGAGGTGACGGCCACCACGGGCCTCGATGCGCTGACACAGCTCATCGAGGCCTTCGTGTCGGTGCGTGCCACTCCGATGACCGACGCGCTCGCTGTCGCCGGCATCCCGCGCGCGGCTGCCGCGCTGCCGCGCGTGTGGCGCAACGGGCACGACCTCGACGCGCGCGAGGACATGGCCATCGCCAGCCTCTGGAGCGGCATGGCGCTGGCCAACGCCGGGCTGGGCGCCGTGCACGGTTTCGCCGGCCCGATCGGCGGTCTGTTCGAGGCGCCGCACGGCGCGATCTGCGCCGCGCTGCTGCCGCCCGTCATGGCGGCCAACATCGCGGCACTGCGCCGCGCCGGCAACGACGCGGCGCTCGCGCGCTTCGATCGCGTGGCGCAGCTCGTCACCGGATCACGCGACGCCGTCGCGGGCGACGGCGTCGCGTGGGTGGAGCAGTTGTGCCACGACCTCGGCATCCCGGGCCTCGCGCAGTTCGGCATCACCCCGCGCGACATCGCCCGCATTGTCCCGCATGCCCGCCGCGCGAGCAGCATGAAGGGAAACCCGATCGAACTCGGCGACGACGAACTCTCATCGATTCTTGCCGCCGCGATGTAGGGAGGCGGGGAGCCTGCAGCCTGGAAGGAGGCCGGAAGGCCGGGGGAGGATGCGATGTCCGGCATCATGGCGCGGATGAGCCCGAACGCAAGCGCCGGCTCGGCAGTACGCGTGATCTGGCGCCATAGACAGGTCGCGCGGATTGAAGGCGACGAGTTGAAGAGGCCAGGTCTCGCGGCCGGGGCGAGCCCAGGCGCTGCCACCATTCCCGACTAGAATGACTCCCACCATGACGCCAACATCCTCGCGTGCGTTCGTCATCCTCACCGGCACGTTGTGTCTGTCGGTCGCGTCGTTCGTGCCCCTCGCCGCCCGGCAGGCGCCGCCGGCCGCACCAGCTGCCGCACCGGCCCCCGGGCAGGGCCGCGGCGGACAGCAGACGCCGCAGGTGGTGTCGCCCGAGGTGAACGCGCGGCGGATCACGTTCCGGCTCTATGCCCCGGACGCCAGGGCCGTGCGCGTGAATGCCGGGGATATCCCGGATCTCGGGCAGACGGGCGTCATGACCAAGGACGATCGCGGCGTCTGGTCGTTCACGACGACGGATCTCCCGGCCGGGGCGTATCGCTACACCTTCAACGTCGACGGGGTCTCGGTCGTCGATCCGCGAAGCCCCGCGACGAGCCTCTCCAACAACAACGTGTGGAGTGTGGCGCTCGTCTCCGGATCGGAAGTCTTCGACACGCGGAACGTCCCGCACGGCGCGGTCGCGACCGTCACCTACTATTCCGCGCCGCTGTCGCGCCATCGTCGCATGCACGTATACACGCCGCCCGGCTACGAGGCGGGCACTGCGCGCTATCCGGTGCTCTACCTGCTGCACGGCGCGAGTGATTCGGACGATTCGTGGACGTCGGTTGGACGTGCCGCGGTGATCCTCGACAACCTGATCGCGGACAAACGCGTGGCACCGATGATTGTGGTGATGCCCGCCGGCCATACGAACGGTCCGACGCCTGGTGTGGGAGGTCCGGCGCCGGCGCTGACCGTGGCGCCCGGATCGCCGGACGAGTTCACGCAGGACTTCACGGGCGCCATTCGTCCCTACGTCGAGCGCCACTACCGCGTGCTCGCCGATCGCCAGCACCGCGCGATTGCCGGTTTGTCGATGGGCGGCAGCCAGACGCTGAACATCGCGGTGCCGCACCTGAACGACTTCGCGTACATCGGCGTCTTCAGCTCGGGACTCCTCGGGGGCGGTGGACGCGGCCGGGGAGCGGGCGCGGCGCCGGCCGCCGCGCCCCCACCGCCGTTCGGCGCGGCGTGGGAGCAGCAGCACGCGTCGATCCTGGACAACGCGGCGGCGAAGAAGGGGCTGCGCCTGGTCTGGTTCGCCACAGGGAAGGACGACTTCCTGCTCGACACGAGCCGCTCGACGGTGGACCTGCTGAAGCGGCACGGGTTCGACGTCGACTACACCGAGACCGACGGCGGGCACACGTGGCTGAACTGGCGCGACTACCTGGCCGCGTTCGCGCCGCGGCTGTTCCGCTAGCGTTCCGCTCCGGAGGCTCGCGGACGAATCCCGGTGCGTGGCGTCCGACCGGCCAGGTGCGACGACCGGGAATATGGCGAACATTCGAGGGAGGCGCAACGCCGCGAGGCGGGATGGAGCGCCGGCCGAATGCCGGCGGGGTTGATGAGACGGGTTCGAGATGGCATCGATTACGACTGTCGGGTTCGACGCCGACGATACGCTCTGGCAGAACGAGCAGTTCTATCACCTGACGCACAGGCGGTTTGCGGATCTGCTCGGCTCCTACAGCGACGCCGAGGCGCTGGATCAGCGCCTGCTCGAGGCCGAGACGCGCAACGTCGGTCTGTACGGCTTCGGCGTGAAGAGTTTCACGCTGTCGATGATCGAGACCGCCATTGACGTCCTCCCCATTCTGAGTAGCGTTTCGGTTTAGAGTCCGGCCTAGCCGAAAGGGTTGGACGATGAAGAAGCGGTTCACGGAAGCACAGATTGTCGGGTTCCTGCGGGAGGCCGATGCCGGGGTGGCGGTGAAGGACCTGTGCCGGAAGCACGGGTTCTCGGCGGGCAGCTACTACCTGTGGCGGAGCAAGTTCGGTGGCATGAGCGTGTCGGATGCCAAGCGCCTGAAGGAGCTGGAACTGGAGAACGCCCGGCTGAAGAAGCTCTTGGCCGACTCGCTGCTCGAGAACGAGGTGACCCGCGAGGCCCTCCGCCGAAAATGGTGACCGCACCGGCCCGCCGCGTCCTGGTGCGGAGCATGGTCGAACGCGGCCTCAGCGAGCGACGCGCCCTGGCGGTGGTGGGCATGAGCGCCTCGGCCTTGCGCTACACCCCTGGCCCCGACCGGAATGCCGCCCTGCGGGCGCGGATCGTCGCGCTGGCGCATCGGCATCGCCGGTACGGCGCCGGCATGATTCATCTGAAGCTGCGCCAGGCCGGCGAGGCGGTGAACGCCAAGCGCGTGCATCGCCTCTACGTCGAGGAGCGGCTCCAGATCCGCCGACGACGGCGCAAGAAGGTCCCGATTGCCGAGCGCCAGCCACTCGTCACGCCGACGGCGCCGAACGACGTGTGGTCCGCCGACTTCGTGTTCGACCGGACGGCCGACGGCCGCGTGCTCAAGTGCCTGACCATTGTGGACGACGCGACCAAGGAGGCCGTCGCCATCATCCCGGCACGCGCCCTGGGCGGCGTGGCGGTGACGCGGGTGCTCGACCGGCTGGCCGCCACGCGCGGGCTCCCGCGGGTATTGCGCACGGATAACGGCTTGGAGTTCTGCGGGAAGGCGATGCTGACGTGGGCGCACGAGCGGCGTGTCACGCTGCGGCTCATCGAGCCAGGGAAGCCGACCCAGAACGCCTACATCGAATCGTTCAACGGGCGCTTCCGCGACGAGTGCCTGAACGGGGGGAGACGGGCGGCTCCAGCACGAACGACGAGTACGGCTGCCGCGCCAAGGGCTGCAACTGCAGTCGCTCCTCGCGATCGAAGCGCGCGCGTGGGGACTCCTGCATGGTCGCATGCACGCGGACATTGGCGACGCCCTCGAGCCACTGCTCGCACTGCGCCGCCAGATCGGCATCGTGGAGAAACGTCCGGCCGTAGACGAAATTGCCGCGCAGATAGCGCACGGGGCGCTCGACCTTGCCCTTGGTCTGCGCGCGATACGGCCGACACGCCCGCGGCGCGAAGCCCCAATGCGCGGCGAAACGGAGGAATTCGAGATTGCGGATGAGCGCGCCGCCCTGGAGCCGGAGATCGCGCGTGATGACGGCCTTCATTTGATCGAACAGCATCTGCTGCGGCACGCCGCCGAAGTATCGAAAGGCGTCCTCGAGTCCGCTCACCAGCGTGCGCATGTCCTGGCGCGCATAGAACCGACACCACAACAGGCGGGAGTAGCCGAGGACGACGAGCAAGGCGTAGCGGACGCCGAACGGAAAGCGGAAGTGCGCGAAGTCCACTTGCGCCTGCTTGCCCGCCGGCGTCTCGAAGCGGATCACCGGAGCAGGGGCAGGCCTCGGCCGCACCTGTCGCACCCACGCGGTGAGCTGCGAATACCCGCCGGTATACCCGGCCGCGCGAATCTCGGCCAGCAACCGCACGGCGGACAACTCGGGATACGTCGTCAGCCGCGCCTCGATGATCGCCTTGTACGCGTCGAGCTTGGTCGGGACCGACGGCCGAGGCCCGTAGCCGATCGGGGCGTCGAGATCGCGATCCAGATCGCCCGTGCGAATCCAGCGGTGCACCGTGTCGCGGCTGAGGCCGAGCTGCCGCGCCAGCGCGCTCTTGCTGCCGCCCTGCGCCAAGGGAATCGTGTAGGCGCGATACGCGACGCTGCTCGTGCCGGGTGCATCCCCGCGAGCGCGGAGGAATCTGCGACGACGTGAAGTCCACCGACGTATTCGAGGGTGCATCCCCGCGAGCGCGGGGGAATCGATCCGAATGAGTTGGGCGCGCTCTGGCTGAAGGGTGCATCCCCGCGAGCGCGGGGGAATCCTCGACGCCGGTCTCGTCGGTGAGAAAGCCGAAGGTGCATCCCCGCGAGCGCGGGGGAATCCACAGACCGGCGTGAATAGGGATGGCAAGCGGAGGTGCATCCCCGCGAGCGCGGGGGAATCGCTGGCGCGAAGTGTGGAGTGTCGTCTAGACCGGGTGCATCCCCGCGAGCGCGGGGGAATCCGCGCGGTCCTGTCCGCGCTCGCGGAGGGCCGGGGTGCATCCCCGCGAGCGCGGGGGAATCCGCGTTGTCGAGCCGGACTCGCCGAGAGAGCAGGGTGCATCCCCGCGAGCGCGGGGGAATCGATGCCACGACAGAGGATGCCAACCTTCGGTAGGGTGCATCCCCGCGAGCGCGGGGGAATCTCGTCCTCGACGTGGATCGCGGTGCTCGACGCGGGTGCATCCCCGCGAGCGCGGGGGAATCGACTCGATGTGCTCGCGTGTGTAGCGATGCCCGGGTGCATCCCCGCGAGCGCGGGGGAATCCGGAGCAGTTGACGTCGAGAGGAGGCGGGCATGGGTGCATCCCCGCGAGCGCGGGGGAATCGCGGACGCGGATGGTGCCCGTCTGGTCGGGGTAGGGTGCATCCCCGCGAGCGCGGGGGAATCGCGTTCGGGCTGACGCCGCTGGACCGGAGCCGGGGTGCATCCCCGCGAGCGCGGGGGAATCAGCCTCGACGCTGAACAACTTCAGGTCGTGGAGGGTGCATCCCCGCGAGCGCGGGGGAATCTCGCGCCGATGCTCGGGAACGCGGCGCCGCCGGGGTGCATCCCCGCGAGCGCGGGGGAATCTGACGCGCCCTTCGATATCACCGAGTCCACGAGGGTGCATCCCCGCGAGCGCGGGGGAATCGCGTGCGTGTCGGAGCGGGACGACGATGCCGTGGGTGCATCCCCGCGAGCGCGGGGGAATCGTCATCCGGCAGGCGCGGAAGGATGGCCGGCAGGGTGCATCCCCGCGAGCGCGGGGGAATCGATCCGCGGTTCCCGCGTGCGCTGCCGGATCGGGGTGCATCCCCGCGAGCGCGGGGGAATCGTCCAGCTGCTCGTACCGCATGACGGCCTGGAGGGTGCATCCCCGCGAGCGCGGGGGAATCGTCGAAGAGACGCTGAAGGGCGTAGACGCCACGGGTGCATCCCCGCGAGCGCGGGGGAATCCCGGATCGCGCGAATGTCCGACGCTTTGCGCAGGGTGCATCCCCGCGAGCGCGGGGGAATCCGAGCCGCCGAACGATCCTGAAATTCCGGATGGGGTGCATCCCCGCGAGCGCGGGGGAATCTCCGCGATGGTGTCTACGATCGGCTGTGCGAGGGGTGCATCCCCGCGAGCGCGGGGGAATCTCGTAGCCGCGGAAGTAGGCGCGATCCTCCTCGGGTGCATCCCCGCGAGCGCGGGGGAATCCCGGTCGTCGAACCTGTAAGCCCGCCTTACACGGGTGCATCCCCGCGAGCGCGGGGGAATCTGTGGCAGCGTGTAGGCGAGGCTGGTGCGGCGGGGTGCATCCCCGCGAGCGCGGGGGAATCGCCTCCCGCTGGTTCCCTGAGGACATCCACGCGGGTGCATCCCCGCGAGCGCGGGGGAATCTCTACGCCGTCGCCGCGGAATCCCGCACCTTTGGGTGCATCCCCGCGAGCGCGGGGGAATCAGCGAAAGACCAGCCCGGAGTCAGCAGCGTGACGGTGCATCCCCGCGAGCGCGGGGGAATCGCCGCCTATCGCAAGGTGGTCCACGCCGGGCAGGGTGCATCCCCGCGAGCGCGGGGGAATCGATGACTTGCTTGCGAACGACATCCGTCACAGGGGTGCATCCCCGCGAGCGCGGGGGAATCCGCCGATGCCAGCCTCGCCGCCCTCACGGGCAGGGTGCATCCCCGCGAGCGCGGGGGAATCTTCCTCAGCCTGGCTCATAACGGCCGTTGTCAGGGTGCATCCCCGCGAGCGCGGGGGAATCCCGAACACCTCTCCCTTGCGCGACTTCAGCGGCGGTGCATCCCCGCGAGCGCGGGGGAATCTCTGGCAAGAGGCGGCCGATGCCATCGCCAAACGGTGCATCCCCGCGAGCGCGGGGGAATCGACCGTCGCCGGCATGGACGACGCGACATGCAGGGTGCATCCCCGCGAGCGCGGGGGAATCGAGGCGCGCCTGCAGACGGCGATCTACGCACAGGGTGCATCCCCGCGAGCGCGGGGGAATCCTGTTTCCGACGTTCTGCGTCCTTTGCCAACTGGGTGCATCCCCGCGAGCGCGGGGGAATCGATCGGCTGCGCTCGATGCGGCCTGACGAAGCGGGTGCATCCCCGCGAGCGCGGGGGAATCGCGGTGTCGCTGGTGGAGCCGTTCCTCGTGTCGGGTGCATCCCCGCGAGCGCGGGGGAATCTCGAGCGTCGCCTTCTTCCCGTCGGCCAGCGCGGGTGCATCCCCGCGAGCGCGGGGGAATCTGCCGCCAGCTCAGCCGCCAGCCGCCGATATTGGGTGCATCCCCGCGAGCGCGGGGGAATCATGGCTGCACGAGGCCAAAACGCTCAGTGCACGGGTGCATCCCCGCGAGCGCGGGGGAATCCCTGATCCCGAGAACACGAGGATGCCCTCGACGGGTGCATCCCCGCGAGCGCGGGGGAATCTTGTACGCCTCAGCCAGCGCATCGGTATCGCGCGGTGCATCCCCGCGAGCGCGGGGGAATCGAGACAACGACGCGGACGCGTCAACACACACCGGGTGCATCCCCGCGAGCGCGGGGGAATCGGTCCGTCGATCCGCTTCATCGCCGGCAGCGGGGGTGCATCCCCGCGAGCGCGGGGGAATCGTCGCGACGCGTCAGCACGGCGATGGCATTTAGGGTGCATCCCCGCGAGCGCGGGGGAATCTAACTCGCCCCCTCGGCGCGTCCGCCCCGCGAGGGTGCATCCCCGCGAGCGCGGGGGAATCTGGTCGAGCATCGGATGGGTGAGCACGTCGCCGGGTGCATCCCCGCGAGCGCGGGGGAATCAGGCGCATTCTGGCGCATGTCCGATAACGTAGGGGTGCATCCCCGCGAGCGCGGGGGAATCCGGTTTCGCGGCACCGGCGATCGAACGGCGGCGGGTGCATCCCCGCGAGCGCGGGGGAATCGGAGGGCAAGGATGACGCACCCTGTGCGATTCGGGTGCATCCCCGCGAGCGCGGGGGAATCGCAAACTGAATGTATAGGCGCCAGTCCCGAACGGGTGCATCCCCGCGAGCGCGGGGGAATCACCGCAGCAGCGGGGGGCACTCGCGCCGGGGAGGGTGCATCCCCGCGAGCGCGGGGGAATCGTCCATGCCTTGCCGACGTGCATCAGGCAGAAGGGTGCATCCCCGCGAGCGCGGGGGAATCAGCCCCGCCGAATCTCCTCCGTGTGGCTTGTGGGGTGCATCCCCGCGAGCGCGGGGGAATCGGCGCGAACTTCCGGACGGTCGGCGACGAATGGGGTGCATCCCCGCGAGCGCGGGGGAATCGCCGGAGTCGCGAAGGTCTGACATCGTCGGCCGGGTGCATCCCCGCGAGCGCGGGGGAATCCGGAGAGCGAAGCCGCTGTCGCCATCCCGGCGCGGTGCATCCCCGCGAGCGCGGGGGAATCGCCCGCAACCAGTTCGTCGATCTCGGATTGGAGGGTGCATCCCCGCGAGCGCGGGGGAATCTACAGGAACCTCCGGCGGCGCGACACGCTACGGGGTGCATCCCCGCGAGCGCGGGGGAATCAAGACACCGACGTATCGGCTGAAGGCGAAATGGGGTGCATCCCCGCGAGCGCGGGGGAATCGAATCGCGCCAAATGGCAGACGACTTTGACCCGGGTGCATCCCCGCGAGCGCGGGGGAATCGTGGACGGGCGGTTTCGGTGCCACCGATGCCCGGGTGCATCCCCGCGAGCGCGGGGGAATCCACGGATGCGATCCGTGACGTGCGAGTGGCCCGGGTGCATCCCCGCGAGCGCGGGGGAATCGTGAGCGTCGTGCCCACACGCAAGACCTCCGTGGGTGCATCCCCGCGAGCGCGGGGGAATCCGACCACGACTCTTTTTTTTGATGGGCTGAATGGGTGCATCCCCGCGAGCGCGGGGGAATCGCGAGGACCATGTACGTGCCGCGGCCGGCGAAGGGTGCATCCCCGCGAGCGCGGGGGAATCTACGCGCGATCTGGCCTTCGCCTGCGCGAAGGAGGTGCATCCCCGCGAGCGCGGGGGAATCTGAACGTCGCGGTTGCCTGGGTGCGCCGGACGGGGTGCATCCCCGCGAGCGCGGGGGAATCAGCGCCTCGGCGAGCGCGTAGACCCGATCCGTGGGTGCATCCCCGCGAGCGCGGGGGAATCACGCTGGGGGGACTGGCAGCCGCGCAGCGGACGGGTGCATCCCCGCGAGCGCGGGGGAATCGACGCGCTCCTCAGTAGCGACGCCACCTTCGAGGGTGCATCCCCGCGAGCGCGGGGGAATCTGGACGGCGCGCGCGCGGGGCGAGGATGCCCGGGGTGCATCCCCGCGAGCGCGGGGGAATCATCGCGGTCGACCGAATCCGCTCCATCTGCTCGGGTGCATCCCCGCGAGCGCGGGGGAATCGCGGCCCGGCACCGGCTGCGGCGCCAGATCGAGGGTGCATCCCCGCGAGCGCGGGGGAATCTTTCGCAGGCGCGGGCGCATCCTAGCGATCCCGGGTGCATCCCCGCGAGCGCGGGGGAATCCGTCAGATCGATCGGGCGTGGTGTCGTCGATGGGGTGCATCCCCGCGAGCGCGGGGGAATCTCATTACTTCAGTCGGCACGGAATCCCCATAGGGGTGCATCCCCGCGAGCGCGGGGGAATCTCGTCGGGCTTCACCGAGATCCCGTAGTGCGGGGGTGCATCCCCGCGAGCGCGGGGGAATCTGTTTGTGCTCTTCATGCGCGCGGTCGTGCGAGGGTGCATCCCCGCGAGCGCGGGGGAATCTCTGTCGCTGAGGAGGCGGCGTTCGATACATGGGGTGCATCCCCGCGAGCGCGGGGGAATCGCCGTCGATGGTGGCCTCGATTGAAGCCATGCGGGTGCATCCCCGCGAGCGCGGGGGAATCAGTATCTGCCCGTCGCCGATGGCGCGCGCCTTGGGTGCATCCCCGCGAGCGCGGGGGAATCGGCACGCGGCGCAGGTCGATCGACGCGTCGCCGGGTGCATCCCCGCGAGCGCGGGGGAATCTACTCCCAGGTGCCGGCGCTGTAGCCAGCTGGGGGTGCATCCCCGCGAGCGCGGGGGAATCTCCCACACGAGGTCCGCCTTGCGCACTTCGGCGGGTGCATCCCCGCGAGCGCGGGGGAATCGCGAAGCCAGGCGCGCCGTTCTGCTCTCGCTGGGGTGCATCCCCGCGAGCGCGGGGGAATCCGGTCATCGGGAGTCATGCGTTCTTCGCGGGGGGGTGCATCCCCGCGAGCGCGGGGGAATCACGAGCGCGCCGATTGCGGTGGGCACTTGGCAGGGTGCATCCCCGCGAGCGCGGGGGAATCCGGACACGCGCGACGATCTTCGTCTTCACTGCGGGTGCATCCCCGCGAGCGCGGGGGAATCGCGCTGATGCTGCCGAGCGTGAGACCGGGCCGGGGTGCATCCCCGCGAGCGCGGGGGAATCTCGTCGATCTCGAAGATGACCTCGTCTCCATCGGGTGCATCCCCGCGAGCGCGGGGGAATCCCAGACGCCGTCGCTCCGGCGGTATGGCCGACGGGTGCATCCCCGCGAGCGCGGGGGAATCAACGACACCGGCACGTAGGTCAGGACGAACGAGGGTGCATCCCCGCGAGCGCGGGGGAATCGCGAGCAGACGGCCATCAGACGGCGAGCCTCAGGGTGCATCCCCGCGAGCGCGGGGGAATCGGGCCGGGCACGTAGGCGAGCTGACTCGCGCAGGGTGCATCCCCGCGAGCGCGGGGGAATCGACGCCGGGCAGCAACTCGCGCGCAAGGTCGAGGGTGCATCCCCGCGAGCGCGGGGGAATCGCCATCTGCTCCCAGATCGGGGCCGTCGCCTTGGGTGCATCCCCGCGAGCGCGGGGGAATCTGGTCTTCATGGTCGTCATCACGAGATCCTCAAGGTGCATCCCCGCGAGCGCGGGGGAATCCATGTCGTGAAGTTCACGCCATCGACGAGCGTGGGTGCATCCCCGCGAGCGCGGGGGAATCGCGTTAGTCTCCAGGCGGGCGGCGATCATCGACGGTGCATCCCCGCGAGCGCGGGGGAATCTTCAACGCCGAAGTCGGCCTCTATATTCGGATGGGTGCATCCCCGCGAGCGCGGGGGAATCAACTACGGACGCGTGGCGGTGCTCGCCGGCGAGGGTGCATCCCCGCGAGCGCGGGGGAATCTTCCTCCGATGGCTGCTCGCGCACGGCGTCGAGGGTGCATCCCCGCGAGCGCGGGGGAATCTTAGGATGAAGGCGGTGGAGGTGCGCGAGTCAGGGTGCATCCCCGCGAGCGCGGGGGAATCGGGAACGAGCTGCCGGAGGCCGCTCGCATTGTGGGTGCATCCCCGCGAGCGCGGGGGAATCGCGATCGACTCGGCCGCTTGGTCAGCCGTGACGGGTGCATCCCCGCGAGCGCGGGGGAATCCGGACTAGGTCTGCCCGAGGCCCAAGGGACAAGGGTGCATCCCCGCGAGCGCGGGGGAATCACTGACGGCGGTGACATGGGAAAAGCCCCAGCGGGTGCATCCCCGCGAGCGCGGGGGAATCGACGTCGCGCGCACCCACACGCCATAGGTGTAGGGTGCATCCCCGCGAGCGCGGGGGAATCCCCAGCACTCGGCGCACTGAAGGCCGCGCCCAGGGTGCATCCCCGCGAGCGCGGGGGAATCTTGGCCGAGAAGGGCGGGGGGGGATATCAAAAGGGTGCATCCCCGCGAGCGCGGGGGAATCAGCGGGCGCGGGCCATCGAGCGGAGCGTAGGACGGTGCATCCCCGCGAGCGCGGGGGAATCTTCGACACGTTCCATGCCAGCACCGGATGGCCGGGTGCATCCCCGCGAGCGCGGGGGAATCGCATCCGCCCACGGCGCCCACTGATACGCATCGGGTGCATCCCCGCGAGCGCGGGGGAATCTCCATCGGCCGATCTGCCACCCAGCGAACGCGGGGTGCATCCCCGCGAGCGCGGGGGAATCGATTGGCTCCTGCGTCGTGGCCTTCGTCGTCAGGGTGCATCCCCGCGAGCGCGGGGGAATCTACTGGGCACTGGGTGGCCGGTATGTTGGGTCGGGTGCATCCCCGCGAGCGCGGGGGAATCGCATCACGCTTCGCCAGCGCCGCCAGCGAGTAGGGTGCATCCCCGCGAGCGCGGGGGAATCGGGCACAGCGGCGTCAGCCCCTCCCACGCCCAGGGTGCATCCCCGCGAGCGCGGGGGAATCGAGTGAACACGCGGCTAGCACCATCAACAGCGGGGTGCATCCCCGCGAGCGCGGGGGAATCGCCCGCGAACGACGACTCGAAGTCCATCGACAGGGTGCATCCCCGCGAGCGCGGGGGAATCTCGGCTGGCGTGTACCACTCGTTGTTTCCGCTGGGTGCATCCCCGCGAGCGCGGGGGAATCGTCCGCATCGGCCGGCCGCTGTGGTTTGGCTGGGGTGCATCCCCGCGAGCGCGGGGGAATCGTGCCGAGGCACGGGCCGAGATGCCCGACGCCGGGTGCATCCCCGCGAGCGCGGGGGAATCCGAACCAACACGACGACAATGGCACCGCGTCGAGGTGCATCCCCGCGAGCGCGGGGGAATCCCGCGTGCGGCGCGCACGTGGGCGGGCATCGAGGGTGCATCCCCGCGAGCGCGGGGGAATCTTCGCCCCGCGTCGCGATGCCGACAGCCCGCCGGGTGCATCCCCGCGAGCGCGGGGGAATCGTGCCCGGAATGGCACGCTGACGGTTTCAACAGGGTGCATCCCCGCGAGCGCGGGGGAATCGGACCGCCCTGCGCCATACGCAAGATCTGCGTGGGTGCATCCCCGCGAGCGCGGGGGAATCGCGACTTCATCCGATCAGCCGCGCTGCTCGCCGGGTGCATCCCCGCGAGCGCGGGGGAATCCACGCCACCATGACGTGGAGAGCGTGGGGATCGGGTGCATCCCCGCGAGCGCGGGGGAATCCGAGCCCGCCAAACTCACCGCAGTCGTGCGTCGGGTGCATCCCCGCGAGCGCGGGGGAATCGACGGAGGGAGAGAGCGATGCGAGTGAATAGAGGGTGCATCCCCGCGAGCGCGGGGGAATCAAGTGCGGCCGCTCGATTTCGAGCGTGATGAAGGGTGCATCCCCGCGAGCGCGGGGGAATCCGTTGAACGCCGCCCCCGGCTGAATGGCGCCGGGGTGCATCCCCGCGAGCGCGGGGGAATCTCGTCGATGCGGTCCACGAGCCGAATCGACGACGGTGCATCCCCGCGAGCGCGGGGGAATCGGCTGGATGAGCATGTCCTGCCCCCATAACACGGGTGCATCCCCGCGAGCGCGGGGGAATCGACCGTCGCCGGCATGGACGACGCGACATACAGGGTGCATCCCCGCGAGCGCGGGGGAATCGTCCTCACCTCGACGAAGGCCCTCCAGGCGCAGGGTGCATCCCCGCGAGCGCGGGGGAATCGGCATCGGTCCCGCGGGCGCGCGCCGTCCACCGGGTGCATCCCCGCGAGCGCGGGGGAATCGCCCAGCTGCTGCAGATCGACGAGCAGGTGTAGGGTGCATCCCCGCGAGCGCGGGGGAATCTGGGCGGATCTGAGTCTGTCGTCTCATAGCTAGGGTGCATCCCCGCGAGCGCGGGGGAATCGTGCCGGCGATCACGCGCACGCCGCGCGAGCAGGGTGCATCCCCGCGAGCGCGGGGGAATCTCTAGAATCACGCCTGATTCTTGAGAGTCGTGCGAGCGCAGCCCGCACGAACGAATTGTAGACTGCCTGGGGCGACTCATGAAACCGTTCGTTGCTCTCGACGTTGAGGTCGCGTCTCGCACTCCGATGCGCATCTGTGCCATCGGAGCCGTCCGTGTCGAGTCCGGGCGCGAGGTCGATTCGTACTACTCACTCGTTCGATCGGACGGCCGAGTGCGATTCACCCACATCCACGGCCTCACGGCTGCGGACCTGATGGACGCTCCTCTCTGGCCAGTGGCCTGGCAAGGTGTACGAGCGCTGCTCGGCGATATTCAGACAGTCGTCGCGTTTCGAGCAAGCTTCGATCGCGGGGCTATCCTGTCCGTCTGCGGCCGTCACGGCATACGACTTCCACGGTTGCGGTTCGTGTGTGCAGCCCAGATGTTCAAGCGGCAATACGGCCGCGACATGACGCTCCGCGCCTCGCTCGACCACTTGGGGCTCACGTTTCCCGGGCAGCCGCACCATGCGCTTGCGGACGCAAGAGCCGCGGCCACTATCGCGCTGGCCTGCTCGCCCGGCGAGGAATGAAGGTGGCTATTCAGTTGTCACAGAGCTGTCGGAGACGCCACGATCAAGCCACATGCCAGCGGCCTCGACGAACTCCTTCTTCGGCCAGCCGAGTAGGCGGACCGCCTGACCGCTCGGCGACTCTTTGTCCCGCCAGGTCATCAACACGCCGCCGTCGTCCGGCAGCGCACCGGCCCATTCGCAACACACGTCCCAGACGCGTTCCCTCACGCCCGCACTCATCTTCGGACTGGCATAGACACCGGGCGCCAGTTCCAGCATGCAACTCGCCAGAAATCCCCGATACCGTTCCGGCACGTTGCGCGTCACGACGACGGTCATGCTCATGGAGACGTCCCGGCCTGGTTGAACAGGGATTTGATGCGGTCGATCATGGAGGGGATGACCTGCTGGTCGGTCAGGGCGCGTGCCGAGGCCCGTCGTGCCAGGCGCTCGAGCGGCTCACCGGGAGACCGTTCGGACTCCCGCACCGCACGAAACGCGGCTGGCAGGCACACGCTCTCGCGATACAAGTCGGCGATATCGAGGCAGAACGCGTAGCTCGAATCCTCGTGAATGAACCCCAGTTGCGGAATCGTTGACGTGGCCGCGACAGCAACCATCGCGGCCGCACGGATGGCTGCCGATCCATGATTGACGGCCTGATTGACACGGTCAGTGGCTTCCGGGTCGTTTCGGTCGTATCGCCTTCCCGCCCAGTTCAAGCCAAACTGACGCGCGAGACTTCGGTACAGCGTCTTCACGCGCGCGCCTTCGATGCCGCGCAGCACGTTGAGGTCGTCGGACGGCAGAACTTCGCCGAGCCGCCACGCGTACATGCGTCGCGCCACGTGCAGGCGCTTCTCGGCGTCGGACCACGTGCGAACCTGAGAGCGGGCCAGCGCGCTATCGTCCTGGCCGAACGGCATGGACGCGTAGAAGCGAACGCCTTCCTCGCCGGTCACGATGAGGCCGGTTCCGTGGCGCGCCAGGAGCCGAAGCGCATCATGACTGATCGTCGAGCCAGGCTCCAGAACGATGACGCTGACCGTTTGAAACGGGATCCCGTAGTCGCCAGCGGCCAGTGCGTCGCTGCCGGCCGTTCTGAATCGGAGCGTGCCACCCTCGACGGTGAGGTTGCCTCGACGGAGCCAAAGACAGCCGTGTCGATCCGCGTGAGGCACGCGAGCCGTTTCAAGACCCAGGCGGCCTTTGAGCATGTCAGTCGCTCGCTGGTCGCACGAGCAGCATGCCGAAGCCGAACGCGCGATGCCGCCCGACACCGCGAATAAGAAGCTTGCGGAACTCTGCGGGGACACCGACCGACAATCTGCCTTCCATGACCGCGTTCGGGCGTTCGAGTTTCGCGTCGCCACCGCGCCGCATCGTTTCTCGTCTGAACTCCGCCAATGAAGCGTCCTTGACGGAACAGGCGCCGTCTCGCTCCATCTGACTCTTCAGCCAATGCACGTACACGTCTTCCCGATCGACTGTGGCTCCGTCAGGTGCATTGAGGGCGGAATGAATGAACGCATCGAGCTCTCTATGCTTGGGCCGGCCACTCCGGCCGACATCCAGCGGCCGGGTACCGGGCTGCCTGGTACGGACGACGGGGCATGTGCGGGTGCGGAAGGCGACCAGCTGGCCGTCAACGAGGGGGGGCATTTCCCGCGTCTTACAGTCGTGAAGGAGATCGGCGGCTGACGGCCCCATCGCCTCTTCTAACTGGTGCTCATCCATGTCCGCGTATGCTAAAAGGAAGAGCAAGTCGGGCCGTTTCGATGACGCCTCGCACACGTCGTCAATGGCAAAGGTGAAGAGCGGAACGTCGGCGCGGTCCGTCGACTTCGCGAACAACTGGGAGAGGCCGGCATGAAGCAGGGCTCCGTCGTCGACCGATCGTCCGAGACGATGACGGACGCCTACTCTGAGCAGCGCGCGTCGGTCGAGCACGAGACGGACCAAGAATAGCGGGGAAGTCACGATCGGGTCTCCTCTGGTACTGCCGGCCGCTTGATCCAGTCCGTGATGACGTAGCGACGCGCGTGACGTCGTTCAACACGAGAGAACGAGACTGGGACGTCGCTGCGTGCGTCGCCGCTGTCGCCGGTCGATTCGACAACGATTCGGTACGGCGGTTCGTCTGGGCGGTCGCAGAGAGGGGCCGCCAGCAAGGCACTCCGCATGTCGCCGTCGACGATACCGATCAGGGGAACCACCGACGGCGGACAGGACCTGCGCCCGAGGAACAGTGGATATCGAGGCGAGTACAGGGCATCGGCGATGCGCCCGAGTAGCGTCGTGTCGCCTTCGAGCGCGGCGACAAAGCTGGCGTCCTGCAGGTAGTAACGATGGGAAACCACCGTGCCCTTGGTGCCGTACACGCTGTACTCCCGTCCTCGGAAGGCACCTCCCCCGGCGGTGTGGTAGTCGTGAAGCAGCGTACCTGCCCGGTCCACGCGGACGCCCATTCGGACTGTGCTGAGCTCCGAAACACGATCATCGTCGTCGCGCTGCACGCCGAGCGCCGCGGCGATGAGGCCAATCACGCCGCTCTTCGTCGGTTCTCGCTCTGTGTCTCTGATTCCCATCCTGCCCTGTGTCGACCACGCCTGAAGGGGACCCTCGAGACGAACGACGAGCACGCTCACGACGAGGCTCCACCACCACGCACGTGATCTTCGACAGTTCGATAGAACTCGTCGATTGTCGTGATTCTGCGAGGCGCGGATTCATCGGTCGGCAGATCACGATCCGCCCAGGTGATGCGCTCGGCTTCGCCGAGCACGCCCTGCAACCTCGCGGCGTAAGACTCCAGCTTCTGGATCGAGTCATCCACGAGGTCTGCGTCGTCTCCCTTTGGTCGGGCCGGCTTCAGGAAGGCATTCGCTAGCGAGAGCGGCTGACCTTTGTCGCGGATCACCGCCAGGGCATAGCTCGGAAAGTTGTGAGCGGCCATGCTGTTCTGCTTGCCCGTGGGGATGGCGCTAACGAACGCCTGCGCGAAGGCCCGGACCGCACGCTTCAGAAGGACATCGTCATCGTTGTCGAGGTTGGTACGGAGAGAATCGACATCGATGACGGTATAGCGGTAGAAGCAGGACGAGTTGAACTGGACGGTCCCCATCATGTCGGAGCCGGCTGTGTCCTTTGGCTTGAGGTCGTCAACAGCGGTGAAGAAGTCGAAGTCCATTTGGACGCGGTTCGTGGAGATGGCGTGCGCTACCTGACAGGATGCGTCCACGTTCCAGTCGGGTTTGTCGGCGATCATGCGGCCGAAGAGCGCGATATCCACCGTTCCCTTGGCGGTTCTCAGCAGCTCATCCAGTCTTGCTTTGAGTTCCTTCGGATACGCGCTCTCAGCGGCCTTCTTCGCGTCCCGACCGCTCCGCTTCTTCTCGTCCTTGGCAGGCGGCTCGTTGGGGACTGTAGTCGGTGCGAGCGCCGCACGGTGCTCGTTCAGTACGCTCGCGATGTCGCGAATGATGCGGCGAGGAACGAACAGAAGATACTCCGTCTTCTGCTGGTCGTCTTCGTCGCCCTTCTTGCTTCTGCCAAGTCCCACGCCATCAATGGCGCCAGTCGCCAAGGCGAGCGCTTCCTCAGTCGAGTGGCCAAACTCGTTTCGAAGGACGTCGGCGATGCTGTGGGCCAACCGCTTGGTGCGGGCGCCACGATTGTCGTCGTCAACAAGCCGCTCGAGTTCGAACATCTGGCGGATGGCCCGCTTCTGGGTCTGACTCGAGAGACGGGCGCGGCGGTGACCGCCGAACTCACAGTCTTTCGGAGCCCCCGTATCGTCTCGATTCAGGTTCGACGGCGCAAAATTCTGGAGGATGTGCAGCTCGATCTTCACGTTTGAGGTCCTTTCGTCAGGAAGCTGTGGTCGGGAGAGAGTCGTCTGAGTCGTGAATCCAGAAGGCGCGCGCCCATCTGCGGCGAGTGTTGTTTGAAGGGTGATTCCAGAATCGAATGGCCCGATGAAGGTCCACCCAGTCAAGTCCGATTCCGGTGCTGGCCACCAGGCCGACCGCGTGCCGAAGATGCGGGCCGAGATCGACTCTATCTGCGCCAAGCAATGCCCGGAATCTGAGTTCGACACTGTCGCTGACCTGGGCGAGGAGTCTCAGGGCCGAGGGAAGAGATGAGCTGCCCGACTCGGGGTGCAGTGCAAACAGGCCCGCGAGCAGCAGCGCATCGTCTTCCGCCTGTCTCGTCGAAGTGTTGCGTGACGAGACGAACGGGAGAACGATTGGCAGGCCTTCTAGAGCCCGATTTTCCTGAAGGCTGGCTCGAAGGCGCGCCAACGCCGCGCGTTCCTGTCGGGAGGCGAGGGTTTCCAGGTGATGCACGAGAAGGTCGCGATGTTCTTCGGGCGTAGTCATGTGAGGGAGTCTCCTACGGTCGATGCGGGCGTGGTCGACGCGGTGAGTCTGGATAGCGCGGCTCGGAAGGACTGTTCCGCCAAGGCTCTGGCTTTGAGCCACCGTCCGGTCGTTTCTGTCCGCTCGGTCGCGTTGTGAAACACGCCGGTGACGACGCGTGTCGCTTCGCGCTGGAACTCTTCCAGCGCGTCCTGTGGGTCGTCTGCGAGTCGTCTCATAAAGTGGTCGAAGACAACGCCGAGACCACTCCAGGCAGCGGGTGCGGCTCCAAAGGAGTCGGCAAGCGCGCGCACATCGTCGGTGGCGGGATCGCGCTCCCCTGGGGCGAGCGCGACGCGTGCGTATCGAAATAGAGCGGCGCTCAGCGAAGACACGCTCTGCTCGGCTACTCGGATGGCTTCCCGTACCGCTGAGGCTGCTTCGGGGTCGTTGAAGCAGCGGCCCTGCGCTTGGACACGTTCTGCACGTACAGCATCGATCCGAGACTTCTCGGCGGCCATGCCCAGAACTTCGATGTCGAACGTGACGCTACCGAGAGTCTCGACGGCCTCGTTGCTGGCGACGAGGTCGATCGCATGAGGTCGTTCGAACGCCGAGGAGTCGCTGCGGGCCGCCTCGAACAGTGCGGCGGAGCTTCGCCAAAATGCGCGGTCGACATCAACGCCGATAGGAAGCCACCCCAGCTTCTCGTGTCGACGATAGGCGAGCATGGGATCGCGGGGGGCAGCGTCAGGGAGGCCCTGCCAGACGGCATTGACGAAGTGGGTGACCGTCCCTTCGTCGTGGACGAGCTCGACGCGGCGACTCAGCCGCGTCAAGAGGTCGAGATAGCCGAGCGGCGGATACTTCGGCTCACTGGACAGGCGCAGTTCGGTCGGCGGCGGCTCTTGCTCCCAGGCGCACGCGTCGCGTGCGCCGCCGGTCGGCACAGGTTCGCTGTCCCCGTACTTCAGAAGGTTGGCGGCGAGTGTTTCGAAGAGAGTCCTGCCACGGACGACGATCACGGCACCGCGAACGAGGGGCGCCGCCGTTGCTGCCGTTGGTTCCCCCGGCTTTCTCACTAGGCCACCGGTCGCAAAGGCGTGATACGCAAGCAGGGCGCGGGCGGCACGCCTCGGGGACATCGACGGTGAAATTGAGGCTGGTCGATGCTGGAAGAGTTCCCGAGCCCCACCCCACCGGGCCCGCGCGACTTCGAGTTCGTCGATTGGCGTCAGGTAGTCACTGAACTGCGCCAGGAGCCCACGTGTCTGCGCAAACGGCCGCGTGGGGTGAAAGAGGTCCATGCGGTCCTCGACCGAATCCAGATACGCGTGCACTTTGGCGGCTTCGAACGCTCCAGAGGACGCGATGGCCGCCCATTCCTTCATGGAGCGGGGGCCATCGTACGCTCGATGGAGCACCGCGAGAAGATGCCGCGTCAGTGCGGCGATCGCCAGAGGAGAGACGTCGGCCAGTGCGCGGATGTGATGCGCGTTGGCGAGGGCATCTCGAGTTGACATCTCGGTCACCGTGCCATCGGGGAGTTCGACTTGGAGCCAGGGACGACTGGTGAGGTTGAAGGATGCCATATGGAAGATTCTGGACGGATTTTGCGAACGAGAAGGCCGAGTTCCGGATCGAGCTCGAGCCGGTGTTCGCCTACAAACGCAATGTTGTCGTGGAAGGCGACTGCGCGGCGGTACCGGAGGGCTGCGCGGCTCGTCCAAGAGGGCGGCGAGTAGGCGGAGTCGTTCAATAGTGCCCGAACGACAGCTGGCCGAGACACCGAGATCGTCCGCTGTGCCAGTCGACGCGTGACGGTCCAGTCCGGCTCAAGGCTCAGATCAAATGGATCTGCGTCCTGCTCTGACAGGAATACCTGTCCGTTTCGACCGACAAGGCAGACCACCTGGACAGACAGATCGACGTCGCGAGTCAGTGCCTTCAGCTCTTCGTGAATCTGAGGGTCTTCGTCGTCGCCGAACGGCATTCGAAGGTCCCCGAAAAGGTCATCCTCGTCGTATGGTGACGGCACCAACCGCGTCTGAGCCATCTGAGTCTTGGCGATGGACGTTCCCAGATAGTCGTTGTGTGCCTCGATGAGGGAGTCATCGGCCGGCGGCGCGCCCGAAAGGTACACCTCGTCCACGAGTGATTCGATCTCGGCCGGCAGTGACATCGTGGTACGCCCCTGCAGAACCTTGAGCGTGCGGCGGACCAACCACTCCGCGTAGACTCCGGCGACCTCGCGAATGGGGACACTATCGAACGACCCTGCCGGATATGCGATCCAGAGTCGAGGCGTGTCGTGGCCTGCCGATCGATTGGTCCTGTCCTGGTGTCGATGGAGTCGCCCTGCTCTCTGCAGCAGCAGGTCGATCGGGGCAAGGTCCGTGACGAGAAGGTCGAAGTCGACATCCAGGCTTTGTTCGATGACCTGTGTGCCGATGACGAGATGGCGTTCCGGCCGTTGAGCGCCACGGCGCTGCGGTCCGAGAAGGTGCTCCAAGCGCTCCTCGCGGGCCTGACGATCAGCGGGGAGCATGCTCGCATGCAGCAGTGTGCCCGGCACCTCTGGCGCGAGGCGCGCGACGGCTGCGCGCGCCGATTGGGCCCGCGCGATCGTGTTGCAGATCCAACCGACACATCCCCCGTCGCGAACGGCATCTACCGTGAGTCGAGCGATGGTTTCGATGTCCGGATCGATGCGCTCGATCTTGACGCTGATCGGTTGCCCTCGTGGAGACACGTGCCGCGCCGAGACGTGGTCGAGGCTGATCGTCGTGATTCGCGGGTAGCTGGCCTCAGGGAACGTCGGCAACTCGCGAGAGAGTCCGAGGCCGTTTCGATAGGCCGTCAGAAGGCGTTGCCTCCGCAGACGCGGTAATGTGGCCGACAGCAGCACAACGGTCGTCCCCATAGCTGCGAGCCACTCAAGCAGCCGATCAAGAATTGCACTGGTGAACGCGTCGTATGCGTGAACCTCATCAAGCACAACAGTCTTGCCAGCCAGTCCGAACAGACGGACGAAGGCATGGCGCGTCCGGAGGACGCCCAGTAGCGCCTGGTCAACCGTACCGACGCCGTACTCGGCCAACAGGGCGCGCTTCTTGGGGAGAAACCATTCTTCGGCGCGAACGCCGCCGAGGCGGACTGAGTCGTCATCATGAACTGCCCGTATCGAGCGAAAGGCCTCGACTGAATCTGCGTCTGCATGGGCAAGAACCAACGTCGACGCAACCATGGGTTCACTGTCGTTCAGAAACGTCCTGGTACGCCCGAACATCTGATTGGCCGTGGCTCGAGTGGGGAGACCAACGTATAGACCGTGCTGGCCCAATCGGCTGGCTGCCGCCTGAGCAATGAGAAGCGCGGCCTCAGTCTTGCCTTCTCCCATCGGGGCCTCGATAACCACCAAGGATGGCGACGCCAATGTCGTGGCTACATCTTCAGCCGCGACATGAAGCGGCCAGGGGGACAGGAAAGGGAACAGCTCGCCAAAGCCACGATTCGACCGCGTAGCGGGAGGCCGCATGCCGACAGCTTCGAGCGCTTCCAGGGCCCGCTTCAGAGCGAGGGGCCAATACACCTCGAGCGGCACTTCCGGCAGCTCGTAGGGAAAGCAGTCCTCCATGGAGCCGATCCAGTCGGCGACCGATGTCATGCCTGCGAGGCACATGACGTAGCCGTGGTCGATCGCTGACGGGACCTCTGGGCCGACGTCAAAATGCCGGCGTAGCAGGTCGATCGCATCTCGCCGAGCCTCGTCCCAGCAAGGGCGCTCGCCGCGTTCACGCCTGCTCATGGGGGCTCTGTTCAGGGAGGCGTCGGTCGGAAACTCACCATGATGGGCCGCGACAGCCCGCGCGATCGATCGCGACACCGCCTTGGATGCGCCCAGGGCGAGCAGCGCCTCGCACACGAATCCGACACCTGCTGGGCCATGGCGCTTGGAGAGAGTTGGCGGATTGAGGTCAAAGCCGCGGGCTGCGAGCAGGCGCCTGGCCCAATCAACCTTCGCCTGGAACGCGGGCGTATATTTCCCTATGTCATGGAGGGCGATTACGAAGAGGAGAAGTCTCAGGGACGCCGGTTCGTCGGGCAGGAGACTCAGGAGCCGACGACGTAGCGCTCGCGGGGCATGTGTCGTGAGAAGGTGGTGAGCTACCGCGGCAACATCCAGCATGTGGTACAGCAATGGATGCGCCGGACAGCGGCCGGTAGGCTGGGCCTTCCCCCAGCACTCCCAGGCTGGACGGCCGGCCGCGACCGCGATCCAGGCGTCAGGACTGATGAACGCGGTCTGGGACCGATTCACGTGACAACCTCATGCAAGCGAGCGTTGTTCGGCCGGTGGTCGAGGCTGAGCCCGCTCGCTGCCTGGCGAGGAGACTTGATGCTGTCATAGTGACCTATCCGATAGTATAGAAGAGCCATCATGGAAGGCCAGGCACAACCGTCCGGATCGGACCGGATGAGTCGTGCAGTCGCTTTCATCACCGCGGCCCTCTATCGACTGGGCCTGACGCGGAGTCACCGGAAGTCGTCGCACGGTATCGTGTGAGCGCCTCTCTCATCTCTCTCTCCACCTCGCTCCTCAACCCCCGCGGCTTCACCACCTCCGCCTCGGCGCCGAACTGCATCACCCAGCGTTTGACCTCGCCGAGGCCGCTGACGCGCACTTGGAGCACGCAGCCGCCGTCGACGGTGTCCTGGACGCGGGCGGTCGGGTGCCACTGGCGCTCGCGGATCCAGCGCGCCTGCCGCGGCGCAAAACGGATCGCCACCTCGACGGGCCGTCGACCCTTCTCGATCGCGAACGCGCCGGCCGCGTAGCGCCGGTAGTCGAAGTCGGCCGGAATCTCGTAGCCGTCAGTGATCTGGGTAACCCGGAGGATACGATGAATCGCGAAGTCCCGCACCTGCCGCCGGGTGTCGTCCCACGCGGCCACATACCAGTCGCCGCGATGGTTGAACACATGCCACGGCCGGATGCGCCGGCTCGTCGTCCGATTGCGCGAGAGGCTGCGATAGTCGATCGCGGCCACGCAGCGACGGCTGAAGGCCTCGAGCACGGCCGCGAACACCGCGGGATCGCTCCGATACGTGGGGCCGACATCGAGCGAGAGTCCGGCGTCGATCAGCCCGGGTGATACGGAGATGGGCTCCGGCAACATGTCGCGCATCTTCCGGAGCGCGGTCTCGAGGTCGGCCTCGAACGGCGTGCCGCGATACTGGTGCAGCACCTTCTCGGCGAAGAACAGCGCGACGACCTCGCCGCGGCTGAGCGTGACCGGCGCGACGAGCGCCGCGGGCTCGGTCAGCCGGTACGTGGCCCGCGTGTGGTCGAACTCGATCGGCACGGCCCAGTCGTCGCGCAGGAAATCGAAGTCGCGATACGCGGTCCGCACACTGACCTCGAAGTGCCCGGCCAGATCGGTCGCGGTGACCGGACGCCCGGCCTGCAACTGCGCCAGCGCCCAGAGCGCCCGGCGGAGCAGGCGACGGCTCGGCATGACTCGTCCGCGAAACGGAGCGGCCGGCAGCGACAGGGACGCGGCGAGCGGGCGTCGACTGACCATGTGATTCGTCAATCGGCCGCCGCGCCGCTGTCTTCAGTCCCCGCGCTGTCAGTCGATAGGCCTCAGCGCCACCGATACCTCTACGCGTGGGTCGAGCGCCCGCACGTCGAAGGCCGCATCACCTCGACCTGCCTCGTGACGAACGGCCACGATCACCTGCTCGGGGCCGGGCCCCTCGGCCGCCAGCCGCTCGAGCACCACAGTGTTGTACTCTGGCGAAAGGCTGTACCAGGCGCCCGTGGCCGCATCGACCACCACGGGCACGAGACCGAACACGATGTCGAGCACGACGATGCCGGCGCGGATCGATCGCTGGATGTCGATCGTCCGCGAGGTGTAACCGGGGGCGGACACGGTCATGGCATAGCTCCGGTTCCGCTGCAGGCTGAACGACGCCGGCGTGGCGTAGGTCGTTGTGGAGGGATCGGTCGCGACGGACGCGCCGACCGGGGTGGATTCGACGCGAATCATTTGTCGGGTGCCGCCGAACACCAGGCCGCAGGCCGACGACGAGAAGGCAACGAGCAGGACGAACGACGCGAAGAGAAGGCTTCTGCGAATCACGAGTGGACTCCTTTGTCGATGACAGGAGCCAGCGTGAACCGGTCCCCCTGACAAACGGTGTCAGGGGCGACGCCCTCGTTCCGCGCTCACGGGAGACGCACATGCGCAGGATCGCCATCGTCATCGGCCTCGTGCTCGTCGGACTGACGTCCGCGGCCGCCGTGGCCGCGGCTCAGGGGCTCGGACGATTCGAGCGCACCCTCACCGCGGCCGATCCCGTGGCGCTGTCGATCGCGTCGGGCAGC
The DNA here is from genome assembly GCA_001724025.1 of Acidobacteria bacterium SCN 69-37. GTDB lineage: Bacteria > Acidobacteriota > Vicinamibacteria > Vicinamibacterales > SCN-69-37 > SCN-69-37. Next base: position 58,352 of record MEDJ01000020.1, read on the forward strand.
GGAAGTGTCGTGGTGCAGCCCGGGGCGGCGCACACGGTGCGCATCGTCGGCATCATTCGCGCGGCGAGCCCGTGGCGCGCGGACGAGGACGCGCTGCGTCGTGCAGTGCGCAGTGTGGAAGCGAATCCTCCGATCGTGCACGAGGGGAGTTGCGTCGACCTGGGCCGAATCGTCGACGAGGACGTGGCACGACGCGTGGCGATCAGCTACGAGGTCGTCGTCCCGCGGAACGCGCGCGTGACAGTGACGACTGGATCGGGCTCGCAGAAGATCGGCGCGCTGGCCGGTCCGGCGTCCGTATCGAGCGGCTCCGGTGCGGTCGAGGTTGGTGCCATCGGCGGGGATGTGGACGTGTCGACGGGCTCCGGCTCGATCAAGGTCGAGGCCGGACGCGGCCGGATGGCGATCGAGACGGGCAGCGGCACGGTGAACGTCGGCGCGGTCGACGGAGATCTGCACATCCACACCGACAGCGGCGGCATCTACGTCGAGCGCGTGACCGGTGAGGTGACGGACCTGCGATCCGGCTCGGGCTCGATTGCCGTCAGGCACCTGACCGGTGGCCTGAGCACGGAAACCGGCAGCGGATCGATCGCCGTGTCGGGCGTGCCGACGCGCGATTGGACGCTCGAATCCGGCTCCGGGCAGATCACCCTGCGTATTCCGGCGGGCACGGGATTCCGCATCCAGGCTCACAGCAATTCCGGCCGCATCGAGACGGACCATGACGTGCAGGCACGCACGACCGGCCGGCGCGACCTGGCCGGCACCGTGGGCCCGGGCGGACCGCTCGTGACGGCACGCACAGCATCGAGCCGGATCGTGATCAGAAAAGACTGAACGGGATCAGACTGTTCGGGGAGGTCATCATGCGCCGCTACTTCCATACCGCGATGCTGCTCGGCATCCTGTCCTGTGTGGTGTCGCCGATCGCCGCGCAGACGACGCTGGCCGGGACGTCGTGGCAGCTCGTGCGATTCCAGGGGGGCGACGATACGGTGCTGACGCCGCCGGATCGCTCGGCCTATACGCTCACGTTCGATGCGACCGGTAACGGGGTCGCCGTGCGGATTGATTGCAATCGCGGCCGCGGAACGTGGACGTCTGCGGGCGACGGGCGGATCGAGTTCGGCGCACTCGCGCTGACGCGTGCCCTGTGTCCGGCCGGGTCGCTGCACGATCAGATCGTGAAGCAGTTCGGCTCCATCCGCAGCTACGTGCTGCGCGACGGGCGGCTCTTCCTCTCGCTGATGGCCGACGGTGGAATGTACGAATTCGAGCCGCTCGGTTCGTCGTCGCCGGCATTCCGGACACCCGTGGCCGTGCGCGGACCGCTGACGTGGACCTGCACCAGCGGCGCGGCGACCGCAGGGACAGGTGAGCCGCTGCGGTTCACGCACTACGCGACCGATCCGGCGCTGATCCTGCTCGAGTATCGCGGCACCACGAAGGCTGCATTCCAGGTACGGTCAGCCTCCGGCGCCCGCTACGAGGGCGACGACGTCCAGTTCTGGGAAGCCCGCGGCGAAGCCTCGCTCGACTGGAACGGGACACGCACGACGTGTCGGCCGTCGTAGTCCCGGCAGCCGTCAGTGCGCGTCGACCGCGGCTGCGGCGCGACGGCTGGGCTTGCGCAGCAGGAACACGGCCGGAATGACGACGACGAACGAGATGAGGAGCAGCATCCAGGCGTCGTTGTAGGCGAGCATCGCCGCCTGGCGCATCATCGTCCCGTCGAGCACGGCGAGCGCCTTCTGCTGGGCCTCGACAAGAGATGCGCCCTGCGCCTGGAGGCCGCCGACGAGCATCTGGTAGCGCTCGTCGAACGGCGCGTGTCCCGGCGTCATGTACGTCACGAGGTCGGCGCGGTGATAGGCGATGTGGCGCGTGAGATACGCGCCGAGCACGGCAATTCCCAAGCTGCCGCCGATCTGTCGCGCGAGGTTGATCAGGCCCGACGCCTGCTGCGCGTCTTCGGGCCGGAGATTGCCGAACGCCACGTTGTTGATGGGCGTGAAGAGCAGGCCCAGTGACGCGCCGCGGATGAGCAGCGCCCACTGCGCGTCGGCTTCCCCGGCCTGCGTCGTCAGGTGGCCGAGCGACCACATGGCGGCCAGCATCAGGCCCATCCCGGCCAGGATGAGCAGGCGCGCATCCACGCGCGGGGTCGCTCCGTTGAGCATCCAGCCGCAGCCGAGCGCGACGATCGCCGTGGCGATGCCGCCGGGCATCATGGCCAGGCCGGTCTGCGTGGACGAGAACCCGAGCAGGCTCTGCGCGAAGAGCGGAAAGATCAGCACGCCCCCGTACAGACCGAAGCCGAGCACGACGAAGAGGATGATCGACGCGACGAGATCGCGGTTGCGCAGCACGCGGAACTGGATCACGGGCCGCACGTTGCGCGACGAGAGCTGCCACCAGACGAGCACCGCGAGCGAAATGGCGGAGAGCCACATCAGCCAGACGAGCAGCGGACTCTCGAACCAGTCGCGGATGTTGCCTTCCTCGAGCACGAACTGCAGCGAACCGACGCCGATGACGAGCAGGCCGATGCCGAGCCAGTCGACGCCGCCCGTACGCCGCGCCTGTGCGGGCGGATCGTGCAGATACTGCCGCACGGCGAGCACCGAGACGATGCCGATGGGCACGTTGATGAAGAAGCACCAGTGCCAGCTCGCGTTGTCCGTGATGTAGCCGCCGAGCGTCGGCCCCAGCGTCGGCGCCACGATCACGCCGAGCAGGAAAATGGCCTGGACGATGCCCTGCTCCTCGCGCGGGAAGACCTGTCGAAGGGTGGCCTGCGCGGTCGAGAGCAGCGCTGCACCCCCGGCGCCCTGGACGAGCCGCCAGCAGACGAGCGCCCCGAGGCTCGTGGCCAGGCCGCATCCGATCGACGCAGCGATGAAGATGACGATGGATGCGCTGAGGTACCGCTTGCGGCCGAACACCTCGGTGAAGAACGCCGTCATCGGCAGGACGATGACGTTGGCGAGGATGTAGGACGTGGCCACCCACGCGACTTCCTCGCGTGTGGCCCCGAGGTTCCCGGCCATCTGCGGCAGCGCGACGTTCACGATGGTGGTGTCAAGCACCTCCATCACGGCCGCCGTGATCAGGCCGAGGAGGATGAACCAGCGGCCGGCGACAGCTGTCGCAGGGGCGGACGCAGGGACCGCGTGGGCAGAGCCGGACATGGGCGCGGCGTCCTTTCTAGCGCAGGTAGACCGTGGCGGTGACGGACATGCCGGGCCGCAGCGGGTTGGTCGCGTCCGTCATGCCGGCCGCGTCGTCGAACACGATCTTGACCGGCACGCGCTGCACGACCTTCACGAAGTTGCCCGTGGCGTTGTCGGGCGGCAGCAGGCTGAACGTGGCGCCCGTGGCCCCGGCAATCGACTCGATGCGGCCGGCGTACCGGCGGCCGTCGAACGCGTCGACGGCAATCTCGGCGCGCTGGCCGGGCGCCATCGAGGCGAGCTGGGTTTCCTTGAAATTCGCCGTCACCCACACATCGTGGAGCGAGGTGATCGACATCAGCGCCTGGCCGGCCTGGACGACCTGGCCGACTTCGACCGTGCGGCGACTGACCACGCCATCGGCCGGCGCGCGCACGACCGTGCGTTCGAGATTCAGCTGGGCCTGATCGAGGGCCGCACGCGCGAGCTGGACCTGCGCATCGGCGCCCGCAGCGCGTGCCTGAATCAGCGCGATCTGCTGTGGCGCCGTGGCCGCGGCCCGGGCCTGCGATCGCGATTGCTCGACGAGCCCGGCGGCCTGCGCGCGGCGCGCTTCGACCACCTGGAGGCCCGCCTGGGCCTCGCGCACGGCGGCCTCCGCGGACGCGACCGCGGCGTCGGCGGCCTGGGCATCGGCGGTTGCCGCGTCGAGCTGCTGGCGCGGGATCTCGTCCTTGGCCGCCAGGGGCTGCAGCCGCGTCAGATCCTGCTGCGCGCGCGTGTGGCGCGCCTGGGCCTCGGCCAGCCGGGCCTGCGCCGAGGCGGTCTTCGCCTGCGCCGCGTCCACCTCGCGCTCGGCCGCCACGAGCCCGGCATCCGCGTTACCCGCCGCCGCGTTGGCCACCTGCTGGCCGCTGGTTGCGCTGGCCGACGTGATCGGCACGTCGGTGTGCGCGGCCCGCGCGGCCGCTTCGGCAATCGCGAGATCGGCCTCGGCGCGCGTGACGGCGAGCTGGTAGTCGCGCGGATCGAGCTCGACGAGCACGTCGCCGGCCTTCACCATCTGGTTGTCGACGACGGCAATGGTCGCTACCGTGCCGCCCACGCGCGTGGCGGCCGGACTCACGTGGCCGCTCACCTGTGCATCGTCGGTGTCTTCGCTCGGCGAGAGCGTGCGCCAGGCGACATAGCCGATGACGAGAACCGCGACGACGGCCGCCGCGGCGACGAGGCGACGACGCGTACCGGTCTGTGATGCTTCCGTGGCCATTACTGTTGTCCTCCCACCCACGCGACGAAGTACGTTTCCACCTGGCCAAGCGCGCGGACCAGGGCGCCCGTAGCCGCCGCGTGCGCATACACGCTGGTGATGTATTGCTCGGCTGACGCGGCCACCGATTCCTGCGCCTGGACCAGTTCGAGGGAACTGGCGACGCCGGCACGGAATCGATCCCGGGCCTGTTCGAGTTCCTGCTGCGAGAGGGCGCGCGCCGCGTCGGCGACGGCCACACTGGCGTCGGTCGCCTTGATATCGAGCAGGGCCGCCTCGACCTCGTAGCGCACGCCGTTCGTCAGGTCCGCGAGTTCGGCCTCGCGGGCGCGCAGGTCGGCCGTGGCCCGTGCCGTGCGGGCCTGTGTGGCGCCGCCCTCGAAGATCGGCACGTGCAGGCTCGCCGTCACCGACCACGTCCGATCGATGGCCGAGGTGCTGCGGCCGATCCCGCCCACGTCGGCGTCGACGTGCACGCTCGGCAGCGTGCCGGCGCGTTCGGCCCCGCGAAGTGCGCGCGCGGCCTCGAGTCGTGCCTGCGCGGCGGCCAGATCCCGGCGGTTGGCCAGCGCCTCGTTCACGGCCTCGTCGGTCGTGAGCGGGGGCGTGGGCACGAAGTGCGGGGTATCGGTGAGCGTGAACGCCTGGCCGGCGGGCAGGCCGATGGCGCGGGCGAGCGTGATCTTGCGCTTGTCGCGGACGTTCTCGGCGTCGATCAGGCGGGCGCGCGCCGATTGCAGCTGCACCTGCTGGCGCAGGACATCGACGCCGGCCACCAGGCCCGCGGTGCGCTGATCGTCGGCCAGCCGCACGAGCGCGTCGGCCGTGTCGACCTGCGCACGCGCCGAGGCCACGCGTGCCTCGTCGGCTTCGGTCTGCAGATACAGGACGCCGACGGCCAGCGCCACGGCTTCGCGCATCTCGCGCACATCGGCCCGGCCGGCCCGTGTGAGCGCGCGGCTGCCCTTCAAGCCGCCGATGGCGCGCGCGTCGAAGAGCGCGGTCGAGACGCCGAGCCGCGCATCGAACAGGTCGAACGGGCCGACGAGCGACGGCAGGCCGGGAAAGTCGAACCCGAAGGCGGCGGTGCTGACGACCTGCCGGACCTGGCGGACCGATCCCGAAAGGTGCGGCAGCAGGGCACTCATGGCCTCGCGGTTGGCGCTCTCGGTCGAGGCCAGGTGCTGCTGCTCGAGGATGATCGCGAGATTGCGTTCGAGCCCGCGCGCCACGGCATCGGCGAGCGAGAGGGCGATTGGATCTGCCGACGCGGGACCGACCGGGACGCCACGCTGGGTCGCGGGCAGGGCCATCTGTGCGACGGCGGGTGTCGCCGCGAAGAGGAAAGCCAGCAGAGAACCCGCGGCGCGGAAACGACGCGGCGTCATCGAGCCGCCAGTCCGCGCCAGATGGTGGCGCTCGTGGTGGCGGCAATGCGATCGACGGGCCCGGGCAGCCAGCCGCGGATCCGCTGCTTCGCCAGGCCGCTGGCCAGGGCCACGATGGTCTGGGCGGCGGCCGCGGGCGACAGGTCGCGACCGACCTCGCCGCGTCGGCGGGCGCGGGTCAGGGCCGTGCGCCAGGCATGGACCTGGTCGTGGAAAATCCGTTCGAGCTGCTGCAGCGTCCGTTTACGCATGTCGCGTCCCATCTCGAAGTGCACGTGTTCGAAGAAGCCGCGGTTCTGATCGACGAAGACGAGGCCCGCGGCGAGGAACGCCGTGAGCCGATCGACGAGCGGGCCGTCGCCGGTGATGAGCGGCACCGTCTCGTCGCGCAGGCGGGTGTGGTCGACGAGCATCGCGTGCTCGAGGATGTCGGCCTTGGACTTGAAGTAGAGATAGACCGTGCCCTTCGCGACGCCGGCGCGACGGGCGATGTCGTCGACGGTGGTGCCGGCCAGGCCGAGCTGGCCGAAGCTCTCGCGCGCCGCCTCGAGCAGCTGCGCGCGGCGGAACTCGCTCACGACCTCGGCTTTCCTGACCCGTGAATGACTCATGTGTCCAGATGACTGACTCGTCGGTCAGTCCATCCCGCCAGCATAGCACAGGGCATCGAACGTCCGTCCATCTCCGTGCGGACGCGGGACGGGATCGGGGCAAAGGGGAGCTCTGCCGAGCCGTCCGTCGCCCCTGGCGTTGGCACGATCTTCGTGCTTGAAGTCCGTCGCGCGACGATGGCATCGTCGTCGGTATGGGAAGGAGACATGCGATGGCGGCGGCCCCCGCACTGATGACGGTTGACGAATATTTCCGGACACCGGAAACGGTGCTGCCGGCGGAGCTGGCGTTCGGGATCATGCACGTGGCCGACGCGCCCACGCCGCGGCACCAGTCGGCTGTTGCGGACCTGTTCCGGGCGATGGATCGGCACGTGCGCGAGGGCGAACTCGGGCAGGTGTGGCTCTCGCCCCTCGATGTCGTGCTCGATGTCGAGCGCGCGCTCGTCGTCCAGCCAGACCTGATGTTCATCGCCAGGGAACGCGAGTGGATCGTGCAGGACCGGGTTCGCGGGGCCCCGGATCTGGTGATCGAGGTGCTGTCGCCCAACCCGCGCATCGGCCGGACAGAGGAGCACATCCGCTGGTTCGCCGCGTGCGGCGTGCGCGAGTGCTGGCTCGTGCACACACAGCGGCGGGACGTGCGCGTCATCGCGTTCGACGGAGCGGGCGGCATGACGCGGCGGCTGTACACGACGAACGCGGCCATCCGTTCGGACGTCCTGCCGGCGTGGACGATGTCGATTGGTGAGGTGCTGCGCGGGGCATGAGGCCGAGAGCGGTATGAAGCGACGACGCTGGTGGCCGCGGCCGATTCGAGGCAGACGACGAGCCGTGGCAGACACGACCACGGCAGGACCAATGGCCCTGCCGTGCGTGAACGCCGGTTGTCGGTCGTCGGTAATCGGTCGCCGGTCGGCGGTCGTCGTCTTCAGTTGAACCGGATCTTGCCGAGGAGTTCGAACTGGAAGTTCTTGGCCTCGTCGAAGTTGCCGTCCACCGTGATGGAGCGCTGGCCCCAGTTGCCGCGGCCCTCGATACCGATCCGGAAGATCTCGACCCCGATGCCGCCCATGATGCCGATGTCGCCGTTGCGGTAACTGTCGTCGAGCTTCACGCCGCCGTACGTCTGCTTCAGGTTCCAGGTGAACACGGGACCGCCCACGGCGTACACCGTCAGGCCGTTCTGACTCCGTGCGCCGATGTTGAGCCGCAGCAGCGCCGGAACTTCGATGGCCTGCGTCTTGAAATCGAGGCCGCCCGAATCGACGTTGCGTTCCTGGTAGATCAGCTCGCCCGTGAAACCGAGCAGGCCGTTCTTGTTGCCGCCGAACCAGAGGCCCGCGCCCCAGCCGGTCTTGCTGTCGAACAGGTCGTCGAGCCCATCGGCCCGAACCGATCCGCGCGTAATCATGCCGAGCGCCCCGACCCCGGGGCCATCGTCGGACGAACCCTGCGCAAACGCCGGCACGGCGGTAAGCGACAGGAGAAGAACTGCGAGGACAACACTCCCACGACGAATGAATGACATGCCGTCTCCCTTCAAACTCGAGGTGCTGGTTCTTCAGCACGCTCTTCATGGAGCGGGACCAGGGGAGGATGGCCCCACGCCCAGTCTACCGGAGGCCGCGCGTGCCGGCGCCCGGCCGGGCCGGACGCCGGCGCACATGGCAGATCCTGCAACGTGACCGACCGGCCGCTATCGCAGTTTCTGCCGTCGCGCCGCGCGCGCCGCCGGCCCAGGACGCGCTGAGACACGTCTGTCTCGGTCCCGCGGGACGGTGCGCGACACCGGCGCGTCGGCGCGAATTCCGGCCGCATTTTCGCGTGGCCGGCCCGCGAGTCCCCGGGCGCGCGTGCCGACACCGCCGCGCGTTCGCCGGTCCCGGCCCGGGACCGGCGAACTGTGCCCGGCTCTTGCACAGGCCACGGCCGTGCCCACGCTCCTGCTGCTGACGGCCGCCATCGTCGCCGGCACGGCCGCCGCCCTGCGGGCGCCCGTGCCGGCGACGCTGGCCCTGTCGCTGGCCGTGGCGCTCGCCGCCCTGGCCGTGCCCCTGCCGGCCGGACGCGGCCGGCAGGGGTTCATCGTCTCGGCGCTGGCGGCCCTGGCGGCGGCGCACGCCGCAGATGTCCGCGACAGGACGCTGGCGCCGCCGCTGGGGATTTGGTTCGCACAGCGGCCCGAGCCGGCATCCGGGAACGCCGCGCGCGGAGCGTCCGAGCCGCTGCGGCTGCGCGGCGTCCTGCGCGAGGACGCCAGCGTGGGCGATTCGGGTGCGGTCCGGCTGGTCGTCGTCGTGGCGGCCGTGCAGCCGCTGACGCCGGGGGCCGGCTGGCAGCCGGCCCCCGGCGTGGTGCGACTGTTCGTGCAGGGCGAGGCCGCGCTGGCGGTGTACGACACCTGGACGCGGGGCCGGACGGTCGACGTCACGGCGTCACTGCGCTGGCCGCCCGTGCCCCGGAACCCGGGCGGGCCGCACCCGATCGTCGCGCGGCTCGTCCGCGGGTACGTGCTGGCCGGGACGGTGAAGAGCGCCGCGCTGGTGACGGTGACGCCCGGGCCCTGGTGGCAGGAGCGCGCGGCCGCGCTGCGGCGCCACGTGCGCCGCAGCACGGCCGCGGTGCCGGGCGGTGACGACCGCCGCGTGACCGCGGCGGTCGTCACTGCCATCTTGATTGGCGATCGGGCGGGGCTCGACAGAGCCACGACCGATCGCCTCATCGCCGCCGGCACCTATCACGTCGTCGCCATCTCTGGCGGCAACATAGCGCTCGTCACGCTGGCCGTGGCCGCGCTGCTGCGCCGCCTGCTGCGATCGCCACGCCTCGTGTCGGCTGGTGCGCTGCTCGCGGTGGTCATGTACGGCTGGACGATCGGGGGAGAACCATCGGTCACGCGCGCCGTGACCGCAGCCGTCGTCTGGCTGGCCGCCGATGTGCTGGGACTGCGGGTCGCCCCGGTCCGGCTCTTTGCGCTGGTCGTCATCGCGGTCGTCGCCTGGGATCCGCTGATGGTCATCGCCCCGGGCGCATGGCTGTCGTTCGACGCCACGCTCGGCATCATCCTGTGCGTGGGACGACTCGTCGAGTGGATGGTGCCCGCGGTCGGATCATCACCGGGACGCTGGCGGCGACGTCTGCGCGTCGTCGCCACGCTCGGGGCCGCCACGCTGGCGGCCGAACTCATGCTGCTGCCCGTGAGCGCGTGGACGTTCTCGCGCGTCAGCGTGGCTGGCCTGCCCCTGAACTTCATCGCGATTCCCGCGATGGCGGCCGTGCAGGCCGCGGGCGTCCTGGTGGTGGTGTGCACGCCGCTGGTGCCGGCCCTGGCACACGCCGCGGGCGCCGTGGCGCACCTGGCGACGATACTGCTGGTCGACTCATCGCGGCTGGTCGACTGGATCCCGTCCCTGGCCTGGCGCGTGCCGCCGCCGTCGCCAATCGTAATGGCCGGCTACTACGTGGCGGTCGGGATCGTCATCGTCACGCGCGGACGTGCCTGGTGGCGTCGTGCCGCCGGCCTCGTTGCCGCAGGCCTGCTCGTCGTCATGGCCACGGGGCCGGGTCTGCTGCTGGCGCGACCGGCGGCAGGCACCCTGCGCGCGACGATCCTCGACGCGGGACAGGGCGACGCGATCGTCGTGCAGTTTCCCGATGGCCACGTCCTCGTCGTCGATGCGGGACCGGCAGGGGAGACGTTCGATACGGGCGAACGCATCGTCACACCCGCGTTGTGGGCGCTGGGGGCGCGCGTCGTCGACTGGGTGGCGTTCACACACGCGGATCTGGACCACATTGGCGGGGTTGCTGCCGTCGTCCGTGAATTTGCCGCCCGTGAAGTCTGGGAAGGCGTGCCCGTGATTGCCGACGACAACCGGCGCGCGCTGTACGACGTGGCACAGGCCCGCCGCGTGCCCTGGCGTCAGCTGCGCGCGGGCGACAGGCTCGAGATTGGCGGCGCGGAGCTGGCCGTGCTGCACCCGCCCGAGCCGGACTGGGAGCGGCCGCGCGTGCGCAACGACGACTCGATCGTCCTGCGCGTGCGATACGGCGCGCTCGAGTTGCTGCTCACCGGGGACATCAGCGAAGCGGTCGAGCGGACGTTGTCGTTCGACGACACGTCACGTGGCGCGATCCGGGTGTTGAAGGTGGCGCACCACGGCAGCCGGACCTCGACATCCGCCGCCTTCGTCGAGCGCTTTCGCCCGTGGGCGGCGATCATCGGCGTGGGCCGCAACAACACGTTCGGCCACCCGGTGCCCGACGTGCTCGATCGCCTCGCCGCTGCCGGGGCGACGACGCTCAGGACCGACCGGGACGGGGCGGTGAAGATCGAGTCCGACGGCGAGACGGTGTGGATGCGGACCTGGCGCGGGCGGACGTGGCGGGCCGTGACGCGGCCGCCTCCGTGAGCTTGACGGCGGCCCATTCCGCCTCCAGTTCGTCGAGCGACGCGTCGTGCACGTCGCGGTCACGCGCCTGGAGGCGGGCTTCGATGGCATCGAAGCGTCTGGTGAACTTGTCGTTGGCCGCCGAGAGCGTGGCCTCCGGATCGATGCCGAGCTTGCGCGCGAGGTTGGCGATGGCGAAGAGCAGGTCGCCGAACTCCTCGGTGGCGCGTGCGGGGCTCTCGTGCAGCGCCTCCCGGAGTTCGCGGACCTCCTCGTCAATCTTGGCCATGACGTCTTCGGTGGATGGCCAGTCGAAGCCGACGGCCGCGACGCGCGCGCCAATCTTGTGCGCGCGCAGCAGGGCCGGCAGCGCGCGGGGGACGCCGCCGAGGACGCGCGGCGCCTGGCCGGCACGCCCCTGCTCGCCGGCCTTGAGCCGTGCCCATTGCTCGCGCACGGCGCCGGGCGTCGACGCCTGGTATCGCTGGCGTTCGCGCGCGGTCAGGCGCCGGCCATCGGGCGCGAAGATGTGCGGATGGCGCCGGATCAGCTTGTCGCCGATCGCGGTGACGACGGCGGCGATATCGAATCGCCCGGCTTCGGTCGCCAACTGGGCATGGAACACGCACTGCAGCAGGACATCGCCGAGTTCGCCCTCGAGATCGTCGAACCGACCCGCATCGATCGCCTCGATGGCTTCGTAGGTTTCCTCGAGCAGATACCCACGCAACGACTCGTGCGTCTGCTGCCGGTCCCAGGCGCACCCGTCAGGCGCGCGCAGCGTGGCCATGATGTCGACGAGCCGCTCGAAGGCGGGGCCGGGCGCCGGCTTCGGTGGACGACGGGCGCGGGGCGGGTGAGGGGAGCGGCGGGCAGCAGCGGGGCGGACGCGCGAGGGCATGACGAACAGATGCTACAGGACGACGAGCCGGGATCCGGCGTCGTGGCGTGGCGAGCCGTCGTCCCCCGAGGCTGAAGCCTCGGGGCTCCGAGAGTCTCCTCAAGGGGCCGTGTTGTACCATCTCGTGCTTGTGCGCGTGACGTTCCTGGGCACCGGGACGTCGCATGGCGTGCCCATGATCGGGTGCGACTGCGACGTCTGCCGGTCCACCGATCCCCGTGACCAGCGTTTCCGGTCGTCGATCTACGTGGAGGGCGATGACGGCGGCTGTCTGCTCGTGGATACGACGACGGATCTGCGCACGCAGGCGCTGCGGGCCGGGATCCGGCGCGTGGATGCCGTGCTCTATACGCACGCTCATGCCGATCACATCTTCGGGCTCGACGAGCTGCGCCGCTTCACCATGATGACGAAGCGGCCGGTGCCGCTCTACGGCTCCCGGCGCACGCTCGACCATCTGCGGCGGACATTCGGCTACGTCTTCGCGGCCGGTGCGCCGACAGGCGGGGGTGTCCCGAACCTGCGGCTGTGGCCGATCGAGGGCGCGTGCTGCTTCGGGACGACGGCCGTCGACATCGTGCCGATCCGGCACGGAACGTGGCACGTGCTCGGCTTCCGTGTCGGCGGGCTCGCGTACCTGACCGACTGCAACGCGATTCCGGAGACGTCGTTCGAGCGGCTGCGCGATCTCGACGTGCTCGTGCTCGACGCGCTGCGGCCGAAGCCGCACCCGACCCACTTCTCGCTGGGAGAGGCCATCGCGGTGGCGAAACGGATCGGGGCCCGGCAGACGTATTTCACCCACATTGCCCACGAGCTGGGACACGCAGCCACCTGCGCGTCGCTGCCGCCGGGCCTGACACTGGCGTACGACGGCCTGGTGCTCGACGTGCCGGCCGGCGTGGCCACGACGGTGCCGCCGCGGCCATGACGCGCCGGGACGCGTCCGGATCCTCCATGTCCATCGTCCGTTTCTATCCAGATGCCCCGAAGCCGGGGTGGCCGCGCCCGGTGGTGGCGCTCGGGAACTTCGACGGGCTGCACCGCGGCCATCAGCAGCTCGTCGACCAGATCCGTCGTCGCGCGGCCGAGCAGGCCGGCACGTCCGTGGTGCTGATCTTCGAGCCGCATCCGCCGCGTGTGCTGCGGCCGGACAAGGCCCCCCCGCTGATCATGACCTTCGATCAGAAGATCGAGGCCTTCGATCGCGCCGGCGTCGACGCCGTGGCCGCGGTCCGCTTTTCGCGCGAGGTGGCGCGCTGGGAGCCGGAGTATTTCGTCGAGGCCGTGCTCGTGGACTGGCTCCAGGCCGCCGAGGTGTGGGTCGGCGCGAACTTCCTGTTCGGCCGCGACAGGGCTGGGACGTTCACCCTGCTGCGGGCGCTCGGGGAGGACCGCGGGTTCCGGGTCGAGAAAATCGAGCCGGTCCTCTACAAGGACTTCGTCGTCTCGAGCACGCGCATCCGCCACCTGCTGGCCGAGGGCCGCGTGGACGAGGCCGGGGCCCTGCTCGGGCACCACTATTTCGTCGATGGCGAGGTCGTGCACGGCGACGGCCGTGGGCGCACGCTCGGGTTCCCGACGGCCAACCTGCGCGCCGAGAACGACACGCTCGTAGCCGACGGCATCTACGTCACGATGGCGACGATCGACGGGACGTGCCATCGCGCCGTGACGAGCGTGGGCGTGCGGCCGACGATCGGCGACGGCCGCCGGACCGTCGAGACGTTCCTGCTCGAGGGGGACCACGACCTGTACGGCCGGCGGCTGCGGCTCGAGTTCGTCATGCGGCTGCGCGGCGAGCAGCGCTTCGAGAACCTCGAGGCCCTGGCCGCGCAAATCGCGGCGGACTGCCGCCAGGCGGCCACCCTGTTCGACCGCCTGCCCCTGTGAGCGGGCCTGATAGAATCGCTCCGCACATGCCCTCGACCGCGTTCACGCTGTGCGTTCCGGCCGACGACCCGTTCCGCGGCCTCGTCGCTGACGTCATGCAGGCGTATTTGAAGATCGCGGACACGGTGCCGGCGGCCTCGACCGCGACGTTCATCGCCGCCATCGCGGCGGCCGTCGACCGTCTGGCCGTCCCCGGCGCCGACATCACCGTCGTCGTCGACACCACGGACGCGCAGGTGGATGTGCGGGTGACGTGCGGCCACGCAACCGAGACCCTGACCCATCGTTCATGAATCTCTACAACACCCTGTCACGGACGGAAGAACCCTTCGTGCCGGCCGACGGCCGTACCGTCCGGCTCTACAACTGCGGCCTCACGGTCTACGCGCGCGGCCACGTCGGGAATTTCCGGACGTTCGTCGCGATCGATGTCCTGCGTCGGACGCTGCGCTACCTCGAAGGGTACGAGGTGCAGCAGGTCACGAACTTCACGGACGTCGACGACAAGACGATTGCCGCCGCCGCGGCCGCAGACGAGCCGCTGCGTGCCTACACGGACCGCTACGTGGCCGCGTTCGGCGAGGATGCGGCGGTGCTCGGGCTGGAGCCCGTCGAAGCCAACCCGCGCGCCACCGACGACGAGAACATGCGGGCGATGGTCGAGATGATCGAGGCGCTCGAGGCGCGGGGGCACACGTATCGATCCGAGGGATCCGTGTACTTCCGCATCGCATCGCTGCCGTCGTACGGCCAGCTGGCGCGGCTCGACCACGAGGGCATGCAGGCCGGGGCGCGCGTCGACAGTGACGAGTACGCGAAGCAGGACGCGCGCGACTTCGTGCTGTGGAAGGCGTCGAAACCGGGGGAGCCGAGCTGGGATCTCGGGCTGGGACCGGGCCGGCCCGGCTGGCACATCGAGTGCTCGGCCATGGCGCTGCGGCTGCTGGGCCAGCCGCCGATCGATATCCACGGCGGCGGCATCGACCTGATCTTCCCGCACCACGAGAACGAGATCGCACAGGCCGAGGGCGCCACGGGCGTGCCGTTCGTGCGGTGCTGGTTCCACGTGGAGTTCCTCAACTTCGACAGCGAGAAGATGTCGAAGTCGATCGGGAACGTCTTCACGGTGCCGGAGATCGTCGCGAGAGGCTTTCGCGGATCGACGCTGCGGTACCTGCTGATGTCGGTGCACTACCGCAAGCAGCTGACGTTCAGCTGGGAGATCCTCGAGCAGGCCGAGGCCGCGATGACGCGCCTGTCGGACTTCGTGGCGCGGCTCGGCCGGGTGACGGGGCCGGCGGCCGCTGTGGAGCTGTCCGCCCGCCTGGACCGTGCGCGCGCCGAGTTCCGCGAGGCCATGACCGACGACCTGAACGTGCCGCGCGCCCTGAGCGTGGTGTTCGATCTGCTGCGCGAGGTCAATGGCGCGATCGATGCCGGCACCCTGGGTGCGCCCGACGCGGCGGCTGTGCAGGAGACGTTCGCCTGGTTCGATCAGGTTCTGGGCGTGCTGTCCCTGCGCAGAGCAGAGGACGAACAGCCGCCGGTGCCCGTGGAGGAGATCGAGCAGTTGATCGAAGAGCGTCGCGCGGCGCGACAGTCGCGCAATTTCGCGCGCGCCGACGAGATCCGGAAGGATCTCGACGCACGGGGGATCGTGCTGGAAGATTCGCCGACGGGCACGCGCTGGAAGCGGAAGTAGTCGAATTGACCGTGGAGGGCACGGAGACCACGGAGGCGTTACTGTGTGGCGACGAGCGCGCAGGCGGGATCAGGAGAGACCAGAAACAAACGCGCCATCACTTACGCCGCGCGCTTGTTTCTGGTCTCTCCTGATCCCGCCGACGGCGACCGTTGGTCGCCGTCGGGCCGCATCGCGGCCCGATGCGCTCGTCGCCCGAGCCTGCGGCCAAAGACGGGGGATCGGCTCCGTGCCCTCCATGTCCTCCACGGTTCGATCCCTCCACGGTTAGATCCCTCCGCGGTTCGGAGCATCCATGAAAATCACTGACGCCCGCGTCTTCGTCTGCTCGCCCGGCCGGAACTTCGTCACGCTGAAGATCACGACTGACGAGGGCGTCTACGGTCTTGGTGACGCGACGCTGAATGGTCGGGAACTGTCGGTGGCGAGCTATCTCCGCGACCACGTGCTGCCGTGCCTCATCGGTCGGGATCCGTTTCAGACCGAGGATATCTGGCAGTACCTCTATCGCGGGGCGTACTGGCGGAAGGGGCCCGTCGCGATGACGGCCATTTCGGCCGTCGACGTGGCGCTGTGGGACATCAAGGGCAAGGCGCTCGGACAGCCGCTCTACAACCTGCTCGGTGGTCGGTGCCGCGAAGGCGTCACCGCGTACGGCCACGCCAACGGTCGAGACATCGAAGAGACCGCCGACGAGGTCGCCCGGCACCTGGCACTGGGATATCGCGCCGTCCGTGCGCAGTCGGGTGTGCCGGGCCTTGCTTCGACCTACGGCGTGGCCAGGGACGGCAAGCCGTACGAGCCGGCCGAGCGCGGGCTGCCGACCGAGCACGTCTGGTCGACAGAGAAATACATGCGGCACGTGCCTGCGCTCTTCGAAGCGCTACGAGTGCGGTTCGGCGGTGACGTACACCTGCTGCACGACGCACATCACAGGCTGACACCGATCCAGGCCGCGCGCGTCGGTCGCGCGCTCGAGCCGTATCACCTGTTCTGGCTCGAAGATCCCACGCCTGCCGAGTTGCAGGACGGCTTCCGGATCATCCGCCAGCACACGACGACGCCGATCGCGGTGGGCGAGATCTTCGACAGCGTGTGGGACGCGAAGCAGCTCATCAGCGAGCAGCTCATCGATTACCTGCGCATGACCGTGCTGCACGGCGGCGGATTGACGCCGATGAAGAAGACGGCGGCCTTCGCGCACATGTATCACGTCCAGACCGGCTGCCACGGCGCCACCGATCTGTCGCCGATCACGATGGCCGCGGCGTTACATTTCGATCTCTCGATCCCGAACTTCGGCCTGCAGGAGCACATGCCGCACACGGCCGAGACCGACGCGGTCTTCCCGCACGCGTACCGGTTCGAGGACGGCTATCTGCACCCCGGCGAGGCGCCGGGGCACGGCGTGGACTTCGACGAGGCGCTGGCCGAGCGCTATCCCTACCAGCGCGCCTATCTGCCGGTGAACCGCAAGGAAGACGGCACGCTCTGGGATTGGTAGCGAGGTTTCCCCGAGGCTGAAGCCTCGGGCTCCGGCGAGTCCGCAGGACGTCTGTCGGCCGCGCGCGTGTTTTCGGAGCCCCGAGGCTTCAGCCTCGGGGAGATCCGTCATCGCACGACTCGGCCCGATCCATCGCCCTTCGCGAGGGCGTCGACTTCGTCGACGGAGACGCGATTGAAGTCGCCGGGAATCGTGTGTTTCAGCGCACTGGCGGCCACGGCGAAGCGCAGTGAGGCGTCAGGCGTCCGGCCCGTGACGAGGCCGTAGATCAAACCCGCCGCAAAGCTGTCGCCGCCGCCGATTCGATCGACGATTCGCAGGTCGTAGCGCTGGCTCCGATGGCCCTGGCCCGCGTGCGCGTCCCAGAGCAGCGCGCTCCAGCCGTTGTCGCTCGCCGAGCGGCTTTCGCGCTGCGTGATGGCCACCAGGCGGACCCCGAACTGATCGCATACCTGTTGCGCCGCGGCTTCGTAGGCAGAGGCGTCGAGCGCGCCGGTCGTCACGTCCGTGTGCGCGACCTGCACACCGAGCACGCTCTGCAGGTCTTCCTCGTTGGCGATGACGACGTCGATGCCGGTGACGAGCGGGCGCATCACGGCCTGGGCTTCGGCCTCGGTCCAGAGCTTCCTGCGGTAGTTCAGGTCGATGCTGACCGCGGCACCCCGGGCGCGCGCCGCGTCGATGGCTGCGCGCGTAGCGTCGGCGGCCCGACGGCCGAGCGCGGGCGTGATGCCGGTCACGTGCAGCCACGCGGCCTCGTCGAGCACCCCTGCCCAGTCCACGTCGTCCGGGCCGATCTCGCTGATGGCCGAGTGCGCTCTGTCGTAGACGACGGCCGAGGCGCGCTGACTGGCGCCGGTTTCGGCGAAGTAGATGCCGACGCGGTCACCGCCGCGCGCGATGGCGTCGGTCCGCACGCCTTCGGCGCGCAGTGCGCGGATTGCGGCCTCGCCGATCGTGTGGCGGGGCAGGCGTGTGACATACCAGCTCTCGAGGCCGAAGCGGGCGAGGCTCACGGCCACGTTGGCTTCGCCGCCGCCGAACGTCGCGCCCAGGACGGGGGATTGGAAGAAGCGTTCGAATCCCGGCGGACTCAGCCGCAGCATGATTTCGCCGAACGTGACGACCTTCTGCCGCCGCGCGCTCACTTCGCCCCCCGCGCGCGCGCCACGTTTGCCACGATCGTCCGGCTCTTTTCGACGATCACCTCGAAGCGGCCGTCGGCAATCGCCTTCGTATCGAGCAGCGAGGTGCCGATGCCCACGGCCACCGCGCCGGCGGCAATCCAGTCGCCGGCATTGTCGACGGTCACACCGCCGGTGGGCATCAGCTTGAGGTAGGGCATCGGGCCGCGGAGGTCCTTGAGGTAGCTGGGGCCGAGCGCCGTGGCGGGGAAGATCTTGATGAGGCGCGCCCCGCGCTCCCAGGCATCGAGCACCTCGGTGGGCGAAAAGCAGCCGGGGGCCGCGGGCACGCCGTGCGCGATCGCGGCCTCGACGATGGCCGGGCGGAACACGGGCGAGACGATGAATCGGGCTCCGGCGTCGACGACGCGCGCGACGGTCTCGGAATCGGTGACGGTGCCGGCGCCGAGCAGGAACCTGTCGGGCAGGTTCGCGGCGAGCCGGCGGATGTGATCGACGGCGCCCGGGACGGTCATCGTCACCTCCAGTGCGCGGACGCCACCCTCGACGAGGGCCGCGACCACGTCGGACAGGCGCGACGGATCGTCGAGGCGAATCACGGCCACGACGCCGGCATCCTCGATGGCGGCGAGAGTCTGTTCGATGGACATGGGCGCTGATTATACGGGGCGGACGTCACGTTGCCGGTGGTCTGCCGGTCGCGCCTGCCGTTCTTGATCCACAATGACCGCTCGTGGGAGGGGCAGCGTGACTGTACGGAACCAGTGTGATCTCTCGGGACGCGTGGCGGTGGTCGTGGGAGGAACGAGCGGGATTGGCCGGGCGCTGGCTGTCGGCCTGGCGGAGGCGGGCGCCGACGTCGTGGCGACCGGGCGGCGGCAGGCGCAGGTCGACGACGTGGCCGACGCCATCGAGGCGCTGGGACGCCGGTCGCTGCGGCAGGTGTGCGACGTGTCGGATACGACGTCGATCGAGGCCCTGCGCGATCAGGTCATCGCGTCGCTCGGCCGTGTCGACATCCTGGTGGCCGCGGCCGGACAGACGAAGCGGGTGCCGTCGCTGGAGATGACCGACGCCGACTGGTCGCACATCATCGAAACGAATCTCACGGGCGTGTTCCGATCGTGCCGCGTGTTCGGGGCCCCGATGGTGCAGCAGCGGTACGGCCGCATCATCACGATCGCGTCGCTGACGTCGTTCCTGGGCTTCTTCGAGGTGGCGGCGTACACGACGTCGAAGGCCGGGGTGGCGGGCCTGACGCGCGCGCTGGCCGTGGAGTGGGCGCCGTACGGCGTCACCGTCAATGCGATTGCCCCCGGCGTGTTCCGCACGGCCCTGAACTCGGCGCTGCTCGATCAGCCGCGCGGACAGGAACTGCTGCTGCGCACACCGATGAAACGCTTCGGCCAGGTCGAGGAACTCGTCGGCGCCGCCGTGTTCCTGGCGTCCGACGCCTCGGCGTTCGTGACCGGTCAGACGCTCGGTGTCGACGGCGGCTTCCTGGCCAGCGGGGTGAACCAGTGAGGAGGAGAGTCGTCATGTCCGAGGCCCTTCGTTCGTCCGTTCCCGCGGCAGGCCGGCGTCGTCGGTTGGCCGTGCTGGTGGCGGCCGTCGCGGCGATGGCCGCGCTGCCGGTCGTCGTGTCGGTGCAGACCCCGGCGCATCCACCGATGAAGCCCGGCGAGGTCGTGCAGCTCGACGCCGCCGAGGCGCGGACCGCCGCGCAGGAACTGCGGCAGTCGATGGCGATCGACCTGGCGCCGGGGCTCGAGATCGACGTCTGGGCCACGTCGCACCTGGTGGCCGACGCCCTCGGCCTCGATGTCGACGCGAACGGCATCGTCTACGTCGGATCGACGCCGCGCGGGAGCCAGTGGCTCGACACGCGCCAGCACCCGGACTGGGTCCCGGAGATCCAGCGGCTCAAGACGACAGAGGACCTGCGCCAGTTTTTCCGCGAGAAGATGGCGACCGAGCTGAGCGACAAGAACACCTGGATCACCGACTTCAACGGCGACGGCGTGCGCGACTACCGCGACCTGATGGGGGTGCCCGAGCGCATCTTCAAGATCGAGGATACGGACGGCGACGGCATCGCCGACAAGTCGACGGTCATCTTCGAGGGATTCAACGAGGACATCGCGGCCGACATCCTGGGCGGCCTGATGGTGCACCGCGAGACCGGCGACATCTACGCGACGATTGCGCCCGACCTGTGGCGCCTGCGTGATACCGACGGCGACGGCATTCTCGACTTCAAGGAATCGATCAGCCACGGCTACTCGATCCATCCGTCGTTCTCGGGGCACGACATGTCGGCCGTCACGCAGGGGCCCGACGGCCTGATCTACTGGAAGATCGGCGAAATCGGCATGAACGTCGTCGACAAGACGGGCAAGCGGTGGGCGTACCCGCACACGGGGGCGGTGCTGCGATCGAACCCGGACGGGACGGACTTCGAGGTCTACGCGTATGGCGTGCGCAATCCGCAGGAGATCTCGTTCGACGACTACGGCAACCTGATCAGCGCCGACAACGACGGCGACTATCCCGGCGAGAACGAGCGCATCATCTACATCGCGGAAGGATCGGACACGGGCTGGCGATCGACGTGGCAGTTCGGCAAGTACACCGATCCGGACAACAATCGCTACAACCCGTGGATGGACGAGGGAATGTCGAAGGTGCGGTTCCCCGGACAGCCTGCCTACATCACGCCGCCGATCGCCCCGTTCTCGGCCGGCCCCTCGGGCTTCAAGTTCAACCCGGGCACGGCGCTGGATCCGAGCTGGAAGAATCACTTCTTCGTCACCAGCTACACGGGCGGCGCGGCCAATGCCCGCCTCTTCGGCTTCACGCTGACGCCGAACGGCGCGGGCTTCGCGCTGGGCGAGATGAAGCAGATGATGCAGGGCGTGCTGAGCCCGGGCATGGCGATCGGTCCGGATGGCGCAATCTACCTCACCGACTGGGTGCGCGGCTGGGGCCCGACGGGCGAGGGGCGCGTGTGGAAACTCGATTCGATCGCCGGCAAGGGCAGCGCGATCCGGCGCGAGGTCAACGGCCTGCTGAAGGAGAACTTCGCGGCGCGTCCGGTGCCCGGCCTGGTCACGCTGCTGCAGCACGAGGATCAGCGCGTGCGGCTGAAGGCGCAGTTCGAACTGGTGCGCCGGGGCGAGCAGGCCGCGTTCACGGCCACGGCGGCGAACCGGGAGCATCAGCTGGCGCGCGTACACGCCATCTGGGGCCTGGGCCAGTTGCTGCGCGCCGGGAAGGTGCAGGCCTCGGCCCTGACGTCGCTGCTGACCGACGCGGATCCGGAGATTCGCGCCCAGGTGGCGCGCACGCTGGGCCTGGCGCGCAGCGCCGACGCCGCGTCGGCGCTGATGCCGCTGATCAAGGACGAGAGCGCGCGTGTGCGTTCGCTCGCCACGATCGCGATCGGCCGGTTGGGCTATCGTCCCGCGCTGCCGTCCGTCGTCGAGATGCTGGCGGCCGACAATGAACAGGACGCGCACCTGCGCAACGCCGGCGTGGTGGCGTTGACGGGCATCGGCGATCGCGAGGCGCTCGCCGGCCTTTCGACGCACGCGTCACGCGGCGTGCGCCTGGCGGCCGTCATCGCCTTGCGCCGCCTGCACGACCCGGCCGTCGCACGGTTCCTCGACGACGCCGACGCGCTCGTGGTGACGGAGGCGGCCGGCGCCATCAATGACGAGGGCGGGATTGTGGACGCGCTGCCGGCACTGGCACGCGTGCTCGACCGCCAGGGGATCACGGGCGAACCGCTCGTGCGGCGCGCCATCAGCGCCAATCTGCGGATCGGAGACGCTGCCGCCGTGACGCGCGTGGCCGCCTATGTACGCCGGACCGGATTGCCCGAGCCGCTGCGGATCGAGGCGATTGCGACCCTGGGCGTGTGGGGTGCCCCGTCGAACATGGACCGCGTCGACGGATCGTGGATCGCGCCGCTGCCGCAGCGCGACGGATCGGCTGCGCGGACGGCCGTGTCCGGACTCGTGGGCCTGCTCACCGACGCGTCGACGTCTTCGGCGGTGAAGGTGGCGTGGATCGAGGCGGCAGCCAAGATCGGGGCCTCGTCGGATGCCGGGGCGATTCTGGCGCGCCTGCAGGCCGATGCCGACCCGCAGGTTCGGGTGGCGGCCCTGCACGGGCTCCAGCGGCTCGCGGTGCCCGAACTCGAGGCGGGCGTGCGCGCGGCCATGGCCGATGCGGACATCACCGTGCGCACGGCGGCCATCAGCGCGCTGCCGGAGATGTCGATCGCGGCGCCGGCAAAGGTCGAGCTGCTGGGCGCGGTGATGGGGAAGGGCAACCAGGCCGAGCAGCAGAGCGCCGTCCGCGCGCTGGCCGGCGTGGCCAGTCCAGAGGCGGTGCAGGCACTCGGACGCCTGGCCGACGGGCTGACGACGGGAGCCGTGGCGCCGGCGGTGCAACTCGATCTGCTCGAGGCGTTGCAGGCCACCAAGGCCGAGCCGCTGCAGCAGCGTCTCGATCAACTGAAGGTCGGCCGCGATCTCGCCAACGTGGGCACGGCGTTTCCGGCCGCGCTGACCGCCGGCGGATCGCCCATCCGCGGGCGCCAGGTGGTAATGCAGCACGAGGCCGCGCAGTGCAGCCGGTGTCACGCGATCGGGGCGAGCACCTCCGACGTCGGCCCGAATCTCGCCGGCGTCGGCAGCCGGTTGAGCCGCCAGCAGTTGCTCGAGTCGTTGATCGATCCGAGCGCGAGGCTGGCGCCGGGCTTCGGACAGGTGTCGATCACGCTGAAGAACGGGCAGAAGCTCGAGGGGACGCTGCGCGAGGAGACGGCCACGGCCATCGCCGTGGAGGACCCGTCACGCGGATTGCAGCGCGTCGACGTGTCCGACATCGCCAGCCGGACCAACGGCATCTCGGCCATGCCGAACATGGGCCTGCTGCTCACGCCGCGCGAAATCCGCGACGTCGTCGAGTTCCTCGCTGGCCAGAAGTGAGAGGGCGTGTCGCCTGACCCCATCCACATCCGCGTCGCTCGCGAGGGCGACGCGGATGCGATCGTGTCGATCGTCAACGAGGCCTACAGGGCCGAGGCGTTCTTCGTGGCCGGTGATCGCATCAGCCGGGCCGATGTCGATACGTTCGTGCAGGCCGGTTCGTGTTTCGTCGCCGAGGCGGACGGGGCCGTTGTCGCGTGCGTGCAGGTCGAGGTGGACGACGGCCGCGGGTATTTCGGCATGCTCGCCGTGCGGCCCGATGCGCAGGGCCGTGGCATCGGCCGCACGCTCATCGCGTTCGCCGAAGCCACCGTGCGCCAGCGCGGGTGCGTGGCCATGGACATCAAGGTCGTCAACCTGCGCGTCGATCTGATCCGGTTCTACGCCTCACTTGGCTACACCGCCGGCGGCACCGAGCCGTACGTGCACCGCCCTGTCCTGCAGCCCTGTCACTTCGTGCTGATGACGAAAGCGCTCTGATTAACGGCGGCAGGCGGCACGGCTGCGCGGCGGCGGGCTACCGGCGGCGGGCCGCTGGCTGCCGGTAGCCGGTAGTCGGTTATTGCACCTTGTCGTAGACGGCCTTGGCCTGTCTGCCGGGGCCACCGCTGAAGTTGTCGACGCGCAGCGTGAACTCGAGGCGGTTCCCCTCGCGCGCGAGCTCGTAGGTGTGCGACACCTTCGTCTCGCCGTAGATGAACTCCTGCTTCAGCGCGCGGCCGTCCCAGCGCGATTTGGTCGTGACCTCGGCGCCCTCGCCCACGTCCGCGCGGTAGGTTTTGTTGTCGACCGCGAACGTTCGTTCGCCACGGGAGTCGGTGAAGGTGACGGACTCGGCCGTGGCGGCCAGCGTGAAGGCCTCGGCCACCTGCTGATACGCGCGGATGGCCTGCTGACCCGCCATCTCGCGCGGACTCGGTGGCGCCGGGGGCGTCGCCGCGCCGCCTCCGCCTCCACGTCCGCCGCCACGCTGCAGCGCGAGCGACGTCGCCACGGGACGATGTGAAGGACGGTCCGGGGCGATCTCCAGGAGGCCGGCCGAGCCGCGACCCCCGGCCGGCGCGGTACGGAACTGCGGGCTGAGCTCGGCATTGATTCGCCACGGACCGCTGAACGCCGTCGCGAGATCTGCCGGCGTCAGGCGCTGGGCGGAGACTGGCACGGACTGCAGCGCGGCGAATGCCGCGACACTGGTGAGAAGAGACACGAATATCAGACGTCGGACCCGCATCGAATGACCTCGGACTGCGATACGCTCTCCGGCCTGCGTTCATTTACGTCTACGTCACGTTCCAAGCGAGGAGGGGCCATGGCCGGAAGGAGCAGCGGGCGCGCGGACGATCGCCGTGTGTCGCGGCGTCGCGTGATTCAGGGAGTGGTGGCCACGGGAGCCGCGGCGCTGACGCCCGCGCTGGCGGCCGCGCAAGGGACGGCACAGGCGCCGACGGTGATCTCATCGCCCCCGCGCGATTTCGGGCCGGGTGCACCGCCGCCCATCTACTTCACCGATCCGGACGTGCTCACGGTCGACCCGGCGTTCGACGCGCTCGTGCAGCCGAATGCGGCCGTCGAGCGGCTGTGGCGCGGCGGCACCTGGCTGGAGGGCCCGGCGTGGAACAGCGTCGGCCGCTTCTTCGTGGTCAGCGACATTCCGAACAACCGCCAGTGCCGCTGGCTCGAGGACGACGGCCGGGTGACGGTGTTCCGATCGCCGGCCAACAACAGCAACGGCAACACGTTCGACTTCCAGGGGCGGCAACTCTCGTGCGAGCACCTGACGCGACGCGTCGTGCGGTACGAGCACGATGGATCGATCACCGTGATTGCCGATCGATGGGACGGCAGGCGCTTCAGTTCTCCCAACGACGTCGTCGCGCACCCCGACGGCAGTTACTGGTTCACCGATCCGCCGTATGGCGCAAGCCTGTTCGAGGGGCAGCCCGACGAGGCGGGTGGACCGACGAATCCGGCCGGGCTCCTGCGTCCGCGCATCGGGCAGCCTCCCGAGTCGGGCTCGATGCGTCGCGAACTGCCGAATGCGCTTTATCGCGTCGACACCAGAGGCACCGTGACGCGCGTTGCGACCGAAGACCAGGTGCCGAACCCGAACGGCCTCGCGTTCTCACCGGATCATCGGCGTTTGTATGTCACCAGCACGGGCCGCGGGCCCGGCGATACGCACGGTGGCGGGCTCGGTGATCTGCACGTGTTCGACGTGACGGCCGACAACCGGCTCGCCAATCATCGGCTGTTCGCGGACTGTTTGATCGACGGCGTGCGGTGTGCGCCGGACGGCGTGCGCTGCGACCTGCACGGCAATGTGTGGGCGTCGAGCAACACGGGACGGGCCATTGGCTACAACGGCGTGACCGTGTGGGCGCCCGACGGCCGGCTGATCGGCCGCATCCGCCTGCCCGAGGTGTGCGGCAACCTCTGCTTCGGCGGCCCGAAGCGCAATCGCCTGTTCATGGCCGCCAGTCAGTCGATCTACGCGCTGTACGTGAACACGCAGGGCGCCGGGCCCGCATAGGCCACGGCGCGATCGCGCGGAGTGCTGGCGCACTCGTTTCCGTTCTTACGGAGCCCGGGGGGCGCTTCTTTTTTACGGAGCCCTGGGGCTTCAGCCCCAGGGAAACTCGCGTCCCCCGGGGCTGAAGCCCCGGGGCTCCGAACGGATCGTGTGAGACCTCCGTCCCCCGTGGGCTCCGAGCGGAGAGTGCCTAGAACAGCGTCAGGCCGCCGTCCACCCGGATGAACTGACCGTGAATGAACCGGGCGGCCGGCGAGCAGAGAAACGCGACGGTGTTGGCCTGGTCGCGCGGGGCGCCGTAGCGGACGAGCGTGCCGTCCTCGACGAGCATTGCGGGATCGGTCTGCCGCGTCTGCTTGAACCGCGCTGTGGCCGTGGCGCCCGGGCTGACGCAGTTGACGCGGACGTTGTGCGGTCGCGTCTCGAACGCCAGGCACCGCGTGTAGTGCACGATGCCCGCCTTGATGGACGAGTAGACGACCTCGGGTGATGTGCCGAAGTGGCCGGCGCTCGAGGCCACGTTGACGACCGCCCCGGTCCGGCGTGCGATCATGCCGGGCACGACCGCGCGGCAGACCAGCATCGTGCCGACGAGATTGCGATCGATCAGCGCGCGGATGTCCTCGATCTTGATGCCGAGTGCGGTGTTGGGATTCGGCTTGCCGCCCCTGGCCGCGATGTCACCGCCCGCGGCGTTGACGAGCAGGGTGAGTGGGCCGAGCGCGCGCTCGGCCTCGGCCACCAGGCGCGTCACCTGCGCCTCGTCCCCGATATCGCCGGTGACGGCCGTCGTCGGGCGGCCGAACGCGGCCACGACCCGTTCGGAGTCTGCGAGCGTGGTGAATTCGCCGTACTCCGCAGGCGATGTCTCCGTCTGATCGTGAAGCACGACCGCAGCGCCGAGTTGGGCGAGTCGCATCGCCATCGCGTGCCCGAGCCCGCGCCCCGAGCCGGTGACCAGCGCCACCTGTCCTTCGAGTGAGAATTCCGGATCCATCATGTCTCCCGGGCCGGAATGCCGCCGGCCGCTCTCCGCTGCGCGTCTTCCCTGGGGCTGAAGCCCCAGGGCTCCGTACCCCGTCGCGCGGTCGCGCCGCCCGCCGCTCGCGGCCCGCAGCCGCCGCCGTGCCGCCCGCCGCCCCTATGCCATCCACCCTCGCGCGTGGACGAACGCGAGACTGCGGGCGAGCTGATCGCCTTCGTACGCGATCAGTTCGTCGTGCGGGGCCTCGCGTTCCCACGGTGTGCGCCAGTCGTCTCCATCGCCCAGTCGGTGGTGCCGCAACCGTCCCAGGGCCACGGCCAGTTCGCGGGCGTCGCGTGCCGGATATCCACGCCACCAGTCCTCGGTGAACAGGCGGATGTGCCGGACGTCGAGCGCCGCGGGCTCGATCGAGGCGGTGACGGGCAACGAGGCGGCGCGGCGTGCGAGGACGTCGACAATCGCCTCGAACGGGACGCAGCCGTCACCGATGGCGCAGCGCACCAGCCGATAACCCTCGGTCGTGGCCTGCGCGCGGTAATCCTTCAGGTGGACGTGGAACAGGCGCGACGCCACGCGCTCGGTGAACGCCACCGGATCTTCGCCGACGGCAAAGGGATTGCCGGTGTCGAGCACGATGCCGACGTTGTCGCCTGCCTCGGCCGCAAACGCCAGCAGTTCCTCGCTGCCGAAATCCTGGTGATCCTCGAGACCGATGCGGATCCCCTCGTCACGTGCGGCCGCGGCCTCGCGCGCGAGAACCGTGCGGGCATGCGTCACGATGGGCGGCCAGCGCTCGCCGAGCCGCGCGCGGGCGCCCTCGAGGACCGGGGCGAGGTGCATGCGGATCAGTCCGGAGCGCAGCGCGCGCGCGACGCGGCGCGCGTCTGCCAGCGTCTCGCCCGGCTCGTGCTGCAGCCACGTGCTGCAGATGATAGTCATGTCCGCCGACGCCGCGTCATCGGCGATCCGCGCGAGCCGTGTGTCGTCGAGCGCGGTGAGCCAGCGGAGATCGAGTTCGAGCGTGCGCGCACGACTCTCGCGCGCCAGGCGGATGAACCCGTCGAGCCCGATCGGCTCGGGATTCGCCCGCGGCGTGCCCAGCGCCTGAAGACCGAGCGTGTAGGTGAGACCGTAGGGATTGAGGCCGACGCGGAGGGGGGAAGGCATGGGTAACGATAATGGCGGCACGGCGGCGAGGGCTACAAGGCTACAAGGCCACAGCGCTACGAGTGGGCGGCCGGCTGCCCGCCGCCGCGCCGCCTGTCCCTCATCGTCCCAACATCGACGTACCGTTGTAAAAGATGCCGGCGACCGACGCGAGCGCGTAGCTGGCGAGCGCGCCGCCGATCATCGCCTTCAGGCCGAGGCTCGCGATGTCGCGCCGGCGGCTTGGCGCCATGGGTGATATGCCCCCGATCTGAATCGCGATCGAGGCGAAGTTCGAGAAGCCGCTGAGCGCGTAGGACACGAGGAAGACCGATCGGGGATCGAGGGCCGGCACGTCACCGCGCGTCGCGGCCGTGAGATACGACGCGAGATCGGCGTAGGCGACGAACTCGGTCAGCACGAGTTTCTCGCCGAGCAGCCGACCCACCTCGTAGCAGTCCTTGAACGGCGTGCCCATGGCGAATGCGACAGGCCAGTGCAGCCAGCCGAGAATCATCTGCAGCGACAGCGGCTCGCCCGCAGGCAGCGGGCCGAACGCGAGGAACAGGGCGTCGGCGGCCACCACCGCCCCGGCAAGGATCGGGAGCAGCCGGCGCGGCAGCGGCGTCGTGCGGCCCATGAGCATGAACGCCGTGATCCACGCCGCAATGGCCATGCCGATGACGAGCGCCGATGCCGCGGGGACGAGCAGCGTCCCGGCCGCGGCCGCGATCGCCAGGACGCCGAGCAGCAGCCACCACACGAGCGTGTCGCGCGGCGGACCGAAGCGCTGCACACCGGCGACCACCAGGAGGACGGCGAGGCCGAGCAGGTTGAAACGCAGCAGACCCGATCCGTCGTGGAACAGACCGCCCGCCCAGCCGATGCCCATGTTCACCATCGCCAGCAGCGCGATGAACGCCATCAGCATGGCCGTGACGTTGATCGTCAACTGCCAGCCGACGGTCGATCCGTTGGCCGCCGCGTCGAGGACGTTCGCGTCCTCGATCGGCACGTCCATCTTGACGCTGCCCATCGTCGAGGGCTGCTCGCGCTCGGGCACCATCACCTTGGCCATGATGAACGCGGCCGGGGCCGAGAGGACCGAGGCCGAGATGAGGTGTGCGGCGATGTTCGGGAAGTAGCCGGACAGCATCAGCACGTAGGCGCCGAGCACGCCGCCGGCCGTGTTCGCGAACCCGCCGACCATGATGGCCATCAGCTCGGATCGCGTCATCGACTGGATGAACGGCCGGACGACGAGCGGCGCCTCGGTCTGGCCCACGAAGATGTTGGCGGAGTTCGACAGCGCCTCCGCGCCCGACACCCGCATCGTCTTCGCCATGATGCGGGCGAAGAGATCGACGATCTTCTGCATCACGCCGAAGTAGTAGAGGACCGAGAGGAGGGCGCTGAAGAAGATGATCGTGGTCAGCACCTGGAGCGCCAGGATCATGCCCGGCACGGTGCCGTTGGCCACCGCGGCTTGCAGGACCGGGTCCGACGAGTCGGCAGCCAGGCGCGTCAGGAACTCCTTGAGCGACATCGGCGTCAGGCCGACGGCATCGCTGCCGAGGGCGCCGAACACGAAGATAGTCCCTTCGCGGCTGAACGCGAGCAGCGCGTTGAAGACGTCGTTCAGCTTGAGAAAGAGCCGGGAGCCGGGCTCCCACCAGAGCACCAGGCCGGCAAAGACGAACTGCAGCGCCAGCCCCCAGACGACGACGCGCCAGGGGAACGCCCGCCGGTTCTCCGACAACAACCAGGCACAGCCGATGAAGACGAAGATGCCGACGAACGAGATGAGGTTCTGCATCGCCGGCCGCTATCATAGCGGAGAGCGCGTCCGATCCGCCGTCCGTCGGACTGCCGTCCTCACTCGTCGCGCAGGGCGTCGATCGGGGTCCGCGCGGCCGCACGGCTGGCCGGAAAGTAGCCGAAAATCAGGCCCGCCGACACGGCAAAGGCCACGGCCGTCGCCATGGCGTTGACGGAGACGATGGTCTGCCACCCGAACATGGATGTCATCAGCGACGAGGCGACCAGGCCGATGGCGATGCCGATCAGGGCGCCGAACAGGCCGAGCACCACGGCTTCGATCAGGAACTGGATGCGGATGTCACGCGCCCGCGCGCCAATCGCCAGGCGCAGGCCGATCTCGCGCGTCCGTTCGGTGACCGACACCAGCATGATGTTCATGATGCCGATGCCGCCGACGACGAGAGAGACGGCGGCCACCGAGGCGAGCATCAGTCCCATCGTGGCCATGGACGACAACCGGAGGTTGAGCGATTCCTGCGGCCGGCGGATGTAGAAGTCATCGTCGCCGCCCACGGGAATGCCGTGCCGCAGGCGCAGGACCTCGGACGCGCCGTGCTCCGCGAGCAGCGTATCGGCCGCCGAACGGGTCGAACAGATGATCTCGCTGACGTAGGTCCGTCCCTCGATGCTGCGTTGCGCGGTCGTGTAGGGCATGACGACCACGTCATCCTGGTTGACGCCGGACCGATCCGACCCGCGGCGCGCCAGGACGCCGATGATCGTGAACGGGAAGAGCCCGATCCGGACCGTCGCGCCGATGGGATCCGTCGATCCGAACAGTTCGTCGGCCACGTTCGCGCCGAGCAGCGCCACCTTGGCCCGCTGCGCTACCTGATAGTCTGAAAAGATGGTGCCGGTGGCGACAGTCCACTTCCGGATGTCGAAGTACGACGGCGCGATGCCGACCAAGCGCGTTCTCCAGTTGCGATTGCCGATGATGACCTGTTCGCGTCCGTTGACCACCGACGAGCAGGCCCCGATCGCCGGCACGGCCGCTTCGACGGCGTACGCATCGTCGGCGGTCAGCGTCCGGCGACTGTTCGAGCCGCCACGGACGCCGGCGGTGTTGGCGCTGCCGGGCATGATCCAGACGAAGTCCTCGCCGAGGGCGTCGAGCTGCGCTTCGATCGCCGCGGTTCCACCGGCACCGAGCGCCACGGTGGACATCACCGCTGCAATGCCGACGCTGATGCCGAGGGCCGTGAGCGTGCTGCGCAGCCGGTTGCGCAGCAACGCGCGAAGGGCCATCCGGACAGCGTTCCCTATCATCGCGATTCACCTCCTGTGTTCGACCGTAACACGCACGAACGCACGCGCGGACAGTGCGACGCGCCTTGCACGGAAATTGGTGCGCGTCCGGTCGACTTCTGGTGTGTTTCGGGGATGTTCGTGAAGAGACGCTCATCGTGGCTGGAGTCCTGGACGTGAGCACCGAGCCGCTGTTCGCTGTGGTGTACGAAGACGACGATCTGCTGGTGGTCGACAAGCCGGCCGGCCTCGTGGTGCACCCGAGCAAGGACGGCGAGCGGTCGAGCCTCATCGGTCGTGTGCGTCTGTATCTCGGGCACGGCGAGGGGCGACTGGTCAATCGGCTCGATCGGGAAACGAGCGGGCTCGTCGTGATTGCGAAATCCGCGGTCGTTGCCGGTGCGCTGGGTCGGCTGTTCGCGACGCGCGGCGTCGAAAAGACCTACCTGGCGATCGTCCACGGGGCGATGGGCGAGGGCACGCAGGTGATTGCCGCCCCGCTCGGCCGCGACGAGGCGAGCGCGGTGGCCATCAAGGACGCGGTGCGCCCGGACGGGGCGCCTGCCGAGACGGTCGTGACGATGGCGCGGACGTTCACGCGCGACGGCCGGACGTTCTCGCTCGTCCGCGTGCAGCCGCGGACCGGACGCAAGCACCAGATCCGCATTCACCTCGCGCACATCGGCCACCCGATCGTCGGCGACAAGATCTATGGCGATGACGAGAGGCGGTATCTGCGGCTGGTGACCGGCGCGTTGACGGATGCGGACCGGGCGGCGCTTCTGCTCGACCACCACGCGCTGCACGCAGCCACGCTGCGGTTCCGCTGGCGTGACAGGGACCGGGACATCCACGTCGATCCGGACGATCGATTCCGCGGCTTCCTGCCCGACTGACGGGGCTGGCGCGCGGGCACGCTACAATCGGCGCATCCCATGCGCGTGCGCGCCGGCCGTCTCACGTCATCGCCAACGGATCTGGCGAACTTCCTGGCCTGTCGCCACAAGACGGAGCGCGATCTGCTGATGGCGCGCGGCCGATTGCCGCGTCCCGAGTGGAGTGACCCGCTCGTCGACGTCCTGCGGGCGCGCGGGCTCGACCACGAACGCGCCTACGTGGACGCCCTGAGGGCCCAGGGACTGCACGTCGTGGATCTCACCACGGGCCCGGACGACATCCGCCCTGACGATGATGAGGCCGTGGCTGCGACGATGGCGGCCATGCGAACAGGCGCGGACGTCATCGTCCAGGCGCCGCTCGCGCACGAGGGATGGTTCGGCTACGCGGACGTGCTGCGACGCGTGGAGGGCGCCAGTGCGCTCGGCGCGTGGCACTACGAAGCGCAGGACACGAAGCTCGCGCGCGAGACGCGCGGCGGCACCATCCTGCAGTTGTGCGTGTACGCGCACATTCTCGGCACGCTGCAGGGGCGTGTGCCCGACAACCTGCGCGTGGTGACGCCCGCCGGCGTGGAGACGTATCGCGTCGACAGCTTCGCGGCGTTCTATCGTCGGCTGCTCGACGACTACGGGCGGTTCGTGTCCGCGCGGCAGACGGTCGACGAGACGGACGTCTATCCCGATCCGACCGATCACTGCGACGTCTGTCGATGGCAGGTCGCGTGCGCGCGCCGGCGACGCCAGGACGATCACCTGTCGTTCGTCGCGGGATTGGGACGCAGTCAGCAGGACGAGCTCGTGTCGCACGACGTCGAGACGCTGGAGCGTCTGGCGACCGAATCGGCCGTCGCGTTCACGCCGCATCGCGGGTCGCGCGAGACCTACGAGAAGCTGCATCACCAGGCGAGGGTCCAGAAGGCACAGCGTGACAGGCAACGGCCCGTCCACGAACTGCTCGACTCCGCTGACGCGGGCTTCGGCCTGCGACAGTTGCCGCTGCCCTCGGCCGGGGATCTGTTCCTGGACTTCGAGGGCGATCCTTTCGCCCGTGAAGGCGGTCGTGAATATCTGGTGGGACTCGGCCGGGTCACTGCCGATGGCACCTTCGCGTACGACTGCCGCTGGGCGTTCACCGACGCCGACGAGCGGACGCTTTTCGAGTGGCTCATCGACACGCTCACGGGGGCGATTGCCGACACCCCGGACGCGCACGTCTATCATTTCGCGCCGTACGAGCCGGCGGCCATCAAGCGGTTGATGACCCGTCACGCGACTCGCGAAGTGGAGGTCGACGACCTGTTGCGCGCCGAACGGTTCGTCGATCTGCTGGCGGTCGTACGGCGATCGCTGCGCGCGGGCGTCGAGAGCTATTCGATCAAGAAGCTGGAACCGTTCTACGCGTTCACGCGTGACCTCGCGCTGGACGAGGCCGGCGATCAGCGGCGTGTCGTGGAACTGGCGCTCGAGACGGGCGATCCCGAGACGATTTCCGAGGCGTCCCGCCGAGCCGTCGAGGCGTACAACTGCGACGACTGCCGATCGACGGCGTGGCTGCGCACGTGGCTCGAGCGCCTGCGGGCGGAACTGATCGACACGGGCGTCGACCTCCCGCGGCCGGCCGGGCCCGAGGTGGTCGAGCCGGAAATCAAGGACCGCGATCGGGGCGTCCTCGACCTGCGGACGCGGCTGCTGGCGCGGATCGACGAGACTGGGATCGCCATGCAGGCAGCCGAGCGCGACGCCACGCGCTGCCTGGCCTATCTGCTCGACTGGCATCGTCGCGAAGACAAGGTCGGCTGGTGGGAGTATTTCCGCCTGCGTGGCCTGGCGCCTGACGAACTGCTGGACGAGCCGGCGGCCGTCGTCGGGCTCGTGTGCATCGAGCACGTGGACACGAAGGTGAACAAGCGGACGGGGCGGCCCACGGGCACGGTGACGGACCGCTATCGGTACCCGCTCCAGGAGTTCGAGATTCGCCGGAAGATGAAGCTCGAGACGCAGGACGGCGTCGCGTTCGGCACCGTCGTGCGTGTCGACCGCGCGGCCCGGACCTTCGACGTCGAGAAGGGACCGTCAGCGGCGGAGCGACACCCGGACGCCGTCTTTGCTCACGATCAGGTGCCTGGCGGGCCGATGGCGGATGTGCTGCTGGCGCTCGGCGAGCACGTGGCGGCGCACGGGATGTCCGGGGACGGGCCGTACGTGGCGGCGCGGGCATTGCTGCAGCGCGATCCACCGCGCGTCGACGGACGGCTTCTCGGAGATCTGCGCGCGTCGGCAGACGAGAGTGCCCTGGCCGTGGACGTGGTCACGCGGCTCGATCCCGGCGTGCTGCCGCTGCAGGGCCCTCCGGGCACGGGCAAGACGTTCACCGGCGCGCGCATGATCTGCGACCTCGTGCGGCAGGGACGCAGGGTCGGCGTCACGGCCACGGGACACAAGGTCATCCGCAACCTGCTCGATGCCGTGGCGCGCGAGGCCGCGAGGCAAGATCTGCCCGTACGCCTCGGTCAGAAGCCGCGCGACGATGAGGAGGACGCCGGGACGGGGATCGCGCTCTATCGCGACAACAAGGCGCCGCTTGCGGCGCTGGTCTCGGGACAAGTCGACGTCGTCGGCGGCACGTCGTGGCTCTGGGCGCGTCCCGAATTTGCGTCGTCGGTCGACGTGCTATTCGTCGACGAGGCGGGCCAGATGTCGCTGGCCAACGCGGTGGCCGTGTCGCAGGCGGCCGATCGTCTGGTGCTGCTCGGCGATCCGCAGCAACTCGAGCAGCCGCAGCAGGGCAGTCATCCGGATGGCGTCGGTGTGTCGGCGCTCGAGCATCTGATTGGAGCAGACGCCACGATCACCGGCGATCGCGGCCTGTTCCTGCCGGTCACGTGGCGACTGGCGCCGGCGATCTGCGCGTTCACGTCCGAGGTGTTCTACGAGCGGCGTCTGCACGCCCGTCCGCACGCGGCTGCCAGGCGCCTCACGGGCAGCCGCCGGTTCGACGGCGCGGGTCTGCGCGTGGTGGCGGCCTCGCACGACCACTGTCGCAACGCGTCGGATGAAGAAGTGGCGGTCGTGCGGACGATTGTCGACGAATTACTGGCGCCCGGTGTGCAGTGGGTCGATGCCGACGCGCACGGGCACGAGGTGGTGCGGCCCATGACGGCAGACGACATCCTGGTCGTGGCGCCTTACAACGCGCACGTGGCGCGGCTGGCCGACGCCCTCGGCCCTGTTGGTGTCGCGGCAGGGACCGTCGATCGGTTCCAGGGCCAGGAGGCACCTGTCGTGATCTACTCGATGGCCACGTCGCGGCCGGAAGACGCGCCGCGCGGCCTCGACTTCCTCTACGACCCGCACCGGCTGAACGTGGCGACATCGCGTGCGAAGGGGCTGTGCATCCTGGTCGCCAGCCCGCGACTCTTCGCGCCGGAGTGCCGAACGCCGCGGCAGATGCGCCTGGCCAACGCGCTGTGTCGGTATCGCGAAATGGCGGAGTCGTCGTGAGGAACTGGAGCCTTGTGCGGAGCCACCGGGGGGTGGCGATGGCGATCGTCTGTGGGCTGGTGGTCGCCGGAGCGCCACGGCACCGCATCGCCGCCGCGTCGCCGGCGGTGACCGTGCACCTCGAATTGATCGAACAGCCCGCCTGCCTCGCCGAGCCCGATGGCTACCGCCTTGGCTTCGACGTCCGCGCCATCTACGTCAACGAGGGCTCGACGCCGGTGGCGATTGCCGCGGAGGCCGGCCGGATCGTGGCGGTCACGTTCGACATCGAAGGCGAGGCCGAGACCGTGGCGTTCGCCGTGCCGCCGGGGCTGCTGGTGTCGACGCCGCCTGCGGGCGCGCACCAGGTGCGGATGGCGCCGGGATGGGCGGTCAGCGAACGCACGGCTGTGTGGGTGCCGCTCTCCGACGGCAGTGGTCTCGAGCCGGGGACGCATCGCGTGCGCGTCGACGTGCGCGTGCCGCTCGACGGCGCGATGACGACGCTCTCGACGCCGCCGATGGCCGTGCAGATCGACGAGCCCGGTCCGGTCCAGGAGTGCGGCTCGTTCACGCTGCCGCTGCCGCCCGCAACGCCCGTCCCCCGAGGCTGAAGCCTCGGGGCTCCGAAAAAACGAAGCCTCGAGGCTCCGAAAGACCGATGGCCGGGCTGCCGTGCAACCGCGCGGATCGCTCGGGTCTGCGCGCGGCCGTCGGAGAAGGCGCGCGGCGGTCGGAGGTGCGTGGCCGGTCGGAGCCCTGGGGCTTCAGCCCCAGGGGACAAGCCGATCCTTCAACGCCTGTTGTCCCCCGAGGCTGAAGCCTCGGGGCTCCGAAAAAACGAAGCCTCGGGGCTCCCAAAGACCGAAGCCTCGGGGCTCCGAAAGGCCGGACCGCCCGGCTCCGAGACACTGATGGCCGCGGAGCTGAAAAGGCGCGTGGGCGTCCGACGTAAAATGTCCGGATGAGCGCAACGGCGTCATCGAAAGAAACCCTCGGATTCCAGACCGAAGTCACCCAGCTCCTGCACCTGATGATTCACTCCTTGTACGGCAACAAGGAGATCTTCCTGCGTGAGCTCGTCTCGAACGCGTCGGACGCGTGCGACAAGCTCCGGTTCGAGTCCATCGCGAACAGCGCCCTCCTCGAGGCGCAGCCCGAGATGCAGATCCGGATTGCCGTCGACGCGGCCGCCCGCACGATCACCGTGTCGGACAACGGCATCGGGATGTCGCGGCAGGAGGTGATCGATCACATCGGGACAATTGCCAAGTCGGGCACGCGCGAGTTCTTCCAGCAGTTGACGGCGGATCACGCGAAGGACGCCCAGCTGATCGGCCAGTTCGGCGTCGGCTTCTACTCGTCGTTCATCGTGGCCGACCGCGTGACGCTCGTCACGCGCCGGGCCGGGGCGCCGGTGGGCGACGGCGTGCGCTGGGAGAGCGCCGGCGACGGCAGCTACACCGTCGAGACGGTGGAGAAAGCGACGCGCGGAACCGACGTGATCCTTCATCTTCGCGAGGGCGAGGACGATCTGCTCGCCGGCCACGCGCTGCGCACGATCCTGCGCAAGTACTCGGACCACATCACCGTGCCGATCCTCATGAAGAAGGAGGCATGGGACGCCGAGGCGCAGGCGCAGAAGACGACCGACGAGGACGAACAGGTCAACCAGGCGTCGGCGCTCTGGGCGCGGCCGAAGGCCGAGATCTCGGATGAGCAGTATCGCGAGTTCTACAAGCACGTCGCGCACGACTTCGAGGATCCCCTGGCGTGGGCGCACGCGCGGGTGGAAGGCCGGCAGGAATACACGCAGCTGCTCTACATCCCGCAGCGCGCACCGTTCGATCTGTGGGATCGGGATCGCCGGCACGGCATCAAGCTCTACGTCCGCCGCGTGTTCATCATGGACGACGCCGAGCAGCTCGTTCCGGCCTACCTGCGCTTCGTCCGCGGCATCGTCGATTCGGCGGATCTGCCGCTGAACGTCTCGCGCGAAATCCTGCAGCAGTCGAGTGGCGTGGCCGCCATGCAGCAGGCGTGCGTGAAGCGCGTGCTCGGCCTGCTCGAGGATCTGGCCGGAAAGGAGCCGGAGAAATACGCGACGTTCTGGAAGGAGTTCGGTCGCGTGCTCAAAGAGGGCGTGGCCGAGGACGTCCCGAACCGCGACCGGCTCGTGAAGCTGCTGCGATTCGCCTCGACGCACGAGGCGACCGAGGCCCAGACCGTCTCGCTGGCCGACTACGTCGGTCGGATGAAGGAAGGGCAGGCCGCCATCTACTACCTCACGGCCGACGGATTTGCGGCGGCTCGTCACAGCCCGCACCTCGAGCGCTTCGGCAAGCTCGGCGTCGAAGTGCTGCTCATGTATGACCGCATCGACGAATGGGTGATGTCGTCGCTGTCGGAATTCGAGGGCAAGCCGTTCACGTCCATCACACAGGGCGATCTCGACCTTGGCGCGCTCGACGAGTCGCCGGCCAGGGAAGAGGAAGAGAAGCAGGAAGGCGAGTTCAAGGACGTCGTCGCGCGCATGAAGGCGGTTCTGGCCGATCGCGCGAGCGACGTGCGGCTGACGCGACGGCTCACCGACTCGCCGGCGTGCCTGGTGAGCGAGGCGCACGGGATGAGCACGAACCTGGAGCGCATCCTCAAGTCGGCTGGCCAGTCCGTGCCGTCGCACAAGCCGGTGCTCGAGATCAACCCGGAGCACCCGGTGGTCGCGCGACTGAAGCAGGAGGCGGACGAGTCGCTGTTCGGCGACTGGAGCCACATCCTGTTCGATCAGGCCACGCTGGCCGAGGGCGGACAACTCGACGACCCGGCGGCCTTCGTCAAGCGACTCAATACCTTGACGTTGACGCTGGCCGGCGGAGCGCCGTCGAGAATCTGGACGCCGTAAGGCAAGCCAGAAGTTCGAAGCCAGAAGCCAGGAGTTCGGGAAACTTTGAACTTCGACGTTCGAACCTCGAAGTTCGCGGAACTTCTGGCTTCTGGCTTCCAGACTTCTGGCTTGCACTTATTGTCCTGCCCGGTGCAGGCGTCTCGTGTGGCGGACGACTGATGTCACGAAGACGAGGGCCAGTGCCGCGGTGGCGATGAGGCCGGCGATGTCGAAGGGGGTCAGTCCCGTGCCGGCAACGTCGCGGGTCGGGCGCAGGAACAGCACGGTGTTGCCGCCAATGAGCAGGAGACGCAGTTCGGTCGGGCCGATGCCGAATGCGCTCATGTGGAACTCGCCCAGGCTGTGCGTGGCGAGATAGACCTCGATCGAGACGAGGAGATACGTCACGAGTGCGGCCACCGCGATGCCTGGGTGGATCAGGCCCGAGAGCATCAGGCCGCCGAAAAGCCACGTCACGCCCACCACGTCCAGCACGTGATCGACGTAGTAGCCGTAGCGCGGCCGCTGGCAGTCGCGGACGCGCGCAACGGTCCCGTCCAGGCTGTCGCCGAACCAGTTCACCATCAGGCCCGCCGACGCGATCAGCAGGCCCCACGCCGAGGCGTGGGCCAGCCAGTAGCCGGCACCGACGCCGGCCATGGCGACGAGCGCGAGCAGGGTCAGGTGATCCGGGTGGATCCACGCGGGCAGACGCCTGGCAATCCAGATCAGCACGCGCCGCTCGATGCGTGCGAGCGGATTGCGCTGAATGCGGACGTCTGGCGTGAATCGGGGCGAAGATGCAGCGGACGGCGACGCAGTAGCCATCGAGTCTCTCCTGTCAGGTAATGCGCGGGAACGCCGCGCGTTGGCTCACGGTGGAGGCCGCGGGCGGCGCGGCGGCACGGCGGCGGGGGGGCGGTTGGGCGGTACGGCTGCGGGCGGCAGGCGGCGCGGCAGCGGAGCGGCTGGCGGCTCCCGACCATCGGCTCCCGCTTCTTGGAGTCTCGCGCGTCAGCCGCGGGGGAGGCCTCGACGTAGAATGCCGACACGGACATGGACCTGTTCTCGTCGATCCTGACGCTGTTCCTGATCATGGACCCGATCGGGAACATCCCGTTGTTCCTGTCCGTGCTCCGCGTCGTGCCCGCCGAGCGCCGGCGCCGCGTGCTCTTGCGGGAAATCGGCTTCGCCTACCTCGTGCTGGCGGCGTTCGTCCTGTCGGGGCGCTACATCATGCAGGTGCTGCACCTCGAGCCCGAAACCATCGGCATTGCGGGCGGCATCGTGCTGTTCCTGATCGCGTTGCGCATGGTGTTCCCGTCGCCGCAGGGCGTGATGGGCGAGACGATCGAGGGGGAGCCGTTCTTCGTGCCGCTCGCCGTGCCGCTGTTCGCCGGGCCGTCGACGCTGGCGGCGCTCCTGCTCCTGGAACAGGCCGCGGTGCCGCAGACCGGCGGTCTCTTCCTGGCCGTCACCATCGCGTGGGCCGCGAGCGGCCTCATCCTGCTCGGGTCGACCTTCTTCTATCGCGTGCTGGGCGAGCGCGGGTTGGCGGCGCTCGAGCGGCTGATGGGGATGATCCTCGTCATGGTGGCCGTGCAGATGGCGATTGACGGCATCCGTCGTGTGCTCGCATGACCAGCCTCGTCGTCGGCGACCAGGTGCAGACGCCGCTTGGCAAGGCCGTGGTGGCCGAGATCCGGCGCGGGGGTCGGGTCGTCGTGACCATCGGCAATCGCCACGTCGTGCTGGCCCAGGCGGATGTGGTGCAACTGCAGCCGCGGGTCGGCCGCGCGCGCCGGGCGTCGGAGGGGGCGCGCCGTGAGGCGGAGGTCCCACCAGACGAGGGGGCCGGGATGGCCGCGATCGACCTGCACGGTTGTACCGTGGAGGACGCGCTGGAGCGGACGATGGCGGCGATCGATGCGGCGCTGCGGGACGGGTGGACGGGCATGCGGATCATTCACGGACGTCATGGCGGTCGTATCCGCGCAGCGGTCCATGCGCGCCTCCGCCAATTGCCGCCCGTCCGCCGGTTTCATC
The DNA here is from genome assembly GCA_001724025.1 of Acidobacteria bacterium SCN 69-37. Taxonomy (GTDB): domain Bacteria; phylum Acidobacteriota; class Vicinamibacteria; order Vicinamibacterales; family SCN-69-37; genus SCN-69-37. The sequence goes on from MEDJ01000020.1 coordinate 98,372, forward strand.
TCGATCCCGCGAACCCAGGCGTGACGATTGTCGAGTGGTGAGTCCGGCTCCGGACGTGCCCCGATCGTGGAAGGACACATGGCGACGACGTCGACGTATCAGGTGACCGTTGGCGACGAAACGACGATCATCGTCCGGGACCAGGCCGTGGGATCGACGACGGGCGTCGTCTTCGTCTGCGCGCACGGCGCCGGCGGCCACCGGGACGACGCGTCGGTCGGAGCTGTCACGGCGGCGCTGCGTGACAGGGGCATCGACACGGTCCGCTTCGACTTCCTCTATCGTGCGCAGGGGCGGCGCTTTCCAGATCCAATGCCGCGGCTGCTCGCGTGTCACCGCGCCGTGCTCGAGCGCGTGCGTGAGACCCTCGCGCCACGGCTGCTGATCATCGGCGGGCGATCGATGGGCGGCCGTGTCGCGTCGATGCTGGCGGCGGACGGCGAGCCCTGCAACGGCCTGTTGCTGCTCGCGTATCCACTGCACCCGCCGGGCCGGCCGGGGCAGCAGCGTGTCGACCACCTGGCGCGCATCCCGGTGCCGACGATCGCCTTCAGCGGCACCCGCGACCCTTTCTGCACACCGGCGCTGATGACGCGGGCGGTGGCTCCGCTCGGCGCGCGCTGGCACATGCACTGGATCGAGGGCGCCGATCACGACTTCCATGTGCTGAAACGATCGGGCCGCACCAACGACGACGTGTTGCGGGAAGTCGGTGATGCGGCCGCGGAATGGGTGCAGACGCTGGGGGCTTGACGCGGACCGGGGGCGGACGCGGCTGCGCGGCTGCACGGCTGCTCTTCGGAGCCCCGGGGCTTCAGCCCCGGGGGACCTCAGCGCGCGCTGGCACCGTGCGCGTCGCTCGGAAGACCACGCAGCCGCCGCAGCGTGTCGAGGTTCTTCATATCGAGGGGATCGAGGACGACGGCGTTGGGCTTGCCGGCGTCCTTCGACTTCGCGGTTTCGAGGATCAGCGGCAGGCCGTCGAAGCGTGGATCGGTGGCCAGGCGTGCGAACGCAGCCTCGCCGACATACCCTTCGCCGATGTGTTCGTGGCGATCCACGCGGCTGCCGCACGGCTTCTTCGAGTCGTTGGCGTGCACGACCCGCAGGCGATCGAAGCCGATGTGCCGATCGAAATCCGCGAACGTGGCGGCGAATCCGGTCTCGGATGCGATGTCATAACCGGCCGCGAGCAGGTGACACGTGTCGAGGCACACACCGACGCTGTCGGTGCCGTCGAGACGCGCGATGATGCCCGAGAGGTGCTCGAACCGGTAGCCGATCGTCCGGCCCTGTCCGGCTGTGTGCTCGAGCAGCAGCCGCGTCTGCATGCCGGGGCGCGCGCCGAGCGTCTCGCGGATCGCGTCGGCCACCAGCGTCAGGGCGTCGTCTTCCGTGCCTGATGTACAGGTGCCGGGGTGGAGGACGACGCCGGTCAGGCCGAGCGCATCGGCGCGATCGAGTTCGTCGGCCAGGGCGGCCATCGATTGCGCGCGCAGCGCCGGATCGGTGGTGGCCAGGTTGATCAGATAGCTGGCGTGCGAGACGACGGGAGCGAGACCGCTGGCGTCGACCGCCGCGCGGAACTGCCGGATGTCGTCGTCTGCGAGCGGCTTCGCGCGCCATTGACTGGCGTTCTTCGTGAAGATCTGGAGCGTATCGCAGCCGTGGAGCACCGCGCGATCGACAGCGCGCGAGAGCCCCCCGGCCACGGACATGTGAGCACCGATGCGGATCATGAGAGAAGGGTACAAGGCCACGGGACCTCGGGGCTATGGTGAGACGAGGACACACGGCTACGCGGCTACGCGGCTACGCGGCTACAAGGCCACAAGGCCACGGACTTGTCGGAGCCCCGGGGCTTCAGCCCCGGGGAACAGCGAGTGCTCCCCGAGGCTTCAGCCTCGGGGCTCCGAAGAGCATGGGGGCGCGTCGAAGATCGTCTTCGAGCGCTGAGGCGTGCCACGAGGCCACCAGGCTACGCGGCTTCGACGATCGCCTCGGGCTCCGGAGCGGGTCGATGCCATATTCTCTAAGCCGATGATGACGGTTGCCGATCTGTCGTTCGCCGAGACGGAGCGCGCGCTGGCGGAGGCCGGCGTGCGGCCCGTGCACGCGGCGGCGCTCTGGCGCGTGTGGTACGGCGCGGGTGCGGTGGCTGACCTGCCGGCGCCCGCGCGGCGATGGCTGGACCAGCATGTCGCAGCCGAGGCGCTGCCGACGCTCGACGTGGCGGATCGATCGGTCAGCACCGACGGCCGCACCGAGAAGTTCCTGCTGCGCCTGCACGACGGCCAGGCCATCGAGACGGTCATCATGGGCTACCCGGGCCGGTTCACAGCCTGCCTCAGCACCCAGGCGGGGTGCGCGATGGGCTGCGTCTTCTGCGCCACCGGGCAGATGGGATTTGCCCGGCACCTGACGCCGGGCGAGATCGTGGCGCAGGTGCAGCACGTGCGCCGCGTGCTGGCGGCGCGCGGCGAGCGCGTGCGCAACCTGGTCCTGATGGGGATGGGCGAGCCGCTGCACAACTACGACGCGGTCATGAAGGCGCTCGCGATCATCGGTGACCCACGCGGTCCGGGCATCGGCCCGTCGCGGATCACCGTCAACACGGTCGGCGTCGTCCCGGGCATCCTGCGGATGGCAGAGGAGCATCGTCCCTACCATCTCGGCGTGAGCCTGCACGGGAGCACGGAGGGCGAACGCGCGCAGCTCGTGCCCGTCAGCGCGCGCTGGCCGCTGGGGGATGTGCTCGATGCCTGTCGCGTCTACAGCGGTCGCACGGGACGTCGCGTGTTCTTCGCGTGGACGCTCATTGCCGGCGTCAACGACACGGTGGCGCACGCGCGCCGGCTGGCCGACCGGCTCGCGGGCATCGACGCACACGTGAACCTGATTCACCTGAATCCCACAGCGGGATTCGATGGGACGGGCACCTCTGTCGCCGCGGCCGATGCGTTCAGGGGCGCGCTGCGGGCCGCCGGACTTCCGTGCACGATCCGCCAACGGCGCGGGATCGACGTGGCCGCCGGCTGCGGTCAACTCGAGGCCGAACGGGTGAGACGTGCGCGCCGCCCGACAGCCGACCCTGCCGCGCTCGATTACCCGATCCGATAGCCGAGCGACGGCTGCGTCGCGGCCTCGAACCCCAGGTGCTCGAGCATGATCCGGCTCTCGGGCGGCGGCCTGACGACGCCGGTGTCGTAGCCGTGGGTCCGGGCGACCAGCAGCGGGGTCAGCACGAGCGCCGTGCCGATGCCACGACCGCGGAACTGCGGCGCGACGGCCAGCGAATACAGTCCGGCCGCGCGCTGGCCGAGGAACATCTCGGCCACGCCCGCCGGTTCACCATCGATGCGGGCCAGGTAGTGGTGCAGGGGATGACGCGCCGCGAACCCGAGGCTGGCATAGAGGTGGCCGCGCGGGAATCGGGCGTCTCCCGAGGTGGTGGTCCAGATGTCGAGCCAGGCATCGAGTTCGTCTGGCGTCGTGACGCGGTCGACGGTGAGCCCGGGGAACCGCGACATCTCGCGCGCCAGGCCGGGCAGGTGCGCGCCCATGCAGAGCCCCTCGGGCACCGGCTGGCAGCCCAGGGCTTCGAGCCGCGCGCCGAGGTCGGCGGGTTCGGTGGCCGCGTCGATCCGCCAGATGGCCGGCAGCGCCTGGAAGCGGAACTGTTCGACGAGGAACGGCACCTGGATGTCGGCGGCGGCCGGTGACAGCCGCGTCCACAGCACGCCGTTGTAGGTCTCGTGATCGACGCCCGTCACGACCCACGTGAGGTCTGTGGCGCGCTGGCTCGTGGCGCCCGATGCGGTGCCGAGGTACGCGACCATCTCGGCTTCGTTTTCCGCCGCCAGTTCGGACCAGCGGGTAATCGTGGTGGTCATGCCCCCTTCATCGATAACACAGTTTGGCGTGGGATGCCGGGCGTTTGTCGCTCGTTTCATGGATTTTGCGGATAGGAGGCGATAAAATGCGCGTTCACCCAACGGCCGACATCGGCCCCTTCGCGGTTCAGGAGCGACGTGTGCGACGAATGTCTAGCTGTGTCCGACTGTTGATGGTTCTGGGCGCCGTGCTCACGGGGCTGGCCGCGTGCGAACGCCGGCCGTCCGGGACGACCGACGACGGGACGGGAGACATCCTGGTGGGGGTGTATGCCTCGCTCACGGGCGATGGCGCGTCGTTCGGCCAGTCCTCGCGTGAAGGGACCGAGCTCGCGGTGGACGAGATCAACGCGGCCGGCGGCCTGCTCGGTGGCCGGCAGATCCGCCTGCTCGTCGAGGACAACCAGAGCCGCCCTGAGGAGGCGTCGAACGCCGTCACCAAGCTGATTACCCAGGATCACGTGGTGGCCGTGCTGGGCGAGGTCGCCAGCCGCCGCACCCTGGCCGCGGCGCCCGTGGCGCAGCGTTACCAGGTGCCGATGATCACGCCGGCGTCGACGAACGCGCGCGTCACCGAGGTCGGCGACTACATCTTCCGCGTCTGCTTCATCGACCCCTTCCAGGGCGAGGTGCTCGCGAAGTTCGCGTACAACGACCTGAAGGCGCGGCGGGCCGCCGTGCTGAAGGACATCCAGCAGGATTACTCGGTCGGGCTGACCGAGTCGGTCGTCTCGCACTTCACCGCGCTCGGCGGCCAGGTGTCCGAGCCGGTCAGCTACAGCTCGGGCGACCCCGATTTCCGCGCCGTGCTCACGCAGATCCGGGCGCAGAAGCCCGACGTGATTTTCGCCACCGGCTACTACACCGAGGCCGCGGTCATCGTCCGCCAGGCGCGGGAGCTCGGGATGGAGATGCCGATTCTCGGCGGCGACGGCTGGGTGGGCGATGCGCTGTCGAACGGCCGCGAGGCGCTGCGCAACACGTTCATCTCGAATCACTACTCGGGCGACAACCCGTCCCCGGTCGTCCAGCACTTCGTCGCGGCCTATCGGGACCGGTTCAAGAAGGCACCCGACTCGATCGCCGCGCTGGCCTACGATTCGGTGAAAGTCCTGGCCGACGCCCTGACGCGCGCCGGCACGACCAACGGCGCGGCCGTCCGCGACGCGCTGGCGTCGTCGAACGTCACCGGCGTCACGGGGCAGTTGACGATGAACGCGCAGCGGAACGTGTCGAAGCCCGCGGTCATCCAGGAAGTGACGTACGCCGACGGCCAGGCGAAATTCGTGTATCGCACGACGATCGACCCGGACTGACCGGCCGGAGGTCGCTGACCGCACCACAGACACCGACGCATGGAGACGCTGCTCCAGCAGATCATCAACGGGCTCTCACTCGGCGCCATCTACGCGTTGATCGCCCTCGGCTACACGATGGTGTACGGCGTGCTGCGACTGATCAACTTCGCGCACGGCGACGTCTACATGCTCGGCGCCTTCGCCGGCTATTTCCTCGCCAACGCCCTCGGCCTCGACGGGCACCCCTCGGTCTTCTGGGCCATCCTCGTCACGATCGGCGCCATGGCCATCTGTGCGGCCATCGGCGTCGTGATCGAGCGGTTCGCCTACAAGCCGGTGCGGCACCATCCGCGGCTGACGGCCCTCATCACGGCCATCGGCGTGTCGCTGCTGCTCGAGTACGGCGGCCAGGTCGTGTTCGGTGCGACCCCGCGGTTCTTCCCGCAGATGATCGAGTCGCGGACCTACGCGCTCGGCGGCGTCCAGATCACCAACCAGAATCTGCTCATCATCGTGGTGGCCGTCATCGTGATGTTCGGGCTCGAGTACATCGTGCACCGCACGCGGATCGGCAAGGCCATGCGCGCCACGTCGTACAACCTGTCGGTGGCCAAGCTGATGGGCATCAACACCGATCGGGTGATTGCCTTCACGTTCGCGCTGGGCTCGGCGCTGGCGGCGGCCGGCGGCGTCCTGGTGGCACTGGCCATTCCGCGCATCGATCCGCTGATGGGGCTGATGACCGGGCTCAAGGCGTTCGTGGCCGCCGTGCTCGGCGGCATCGGCAGCATCCCGGGCGCGATGGTCGGCGGGGTGCTGATCGGCCTGATGGAAACCGGGCTCAGCGCCACGGCCTATTCGACCTACCGCGACGCGGTGGCTTTCGGCGTCCTCATCCTGATCCTGATCGTGCGGCCGTCCGGCATCTTCGGATCGTCCGTGGTGGAGAAGGTGTAACGGATGCCGATCGGGCGGAAACTGCTGACGATCGCCATCGTGCTGGCCGCACTCGCGGCCATGAATCAGATCATTGAGTATGGCGTCGGAGACTTCCGGATCAATCCCTACTACGCGCGCATCATCAGCCTGGTCGGCATCAACATCACGCTGGCCGTCAGCCTGAACCTGATCAACGGCCTGGCGGGGCAGTTCTCGATCGGCCACGCCGGGTTCATGGCGGTCGGCGGGTACGCCGCCACATACCTGACGGTCTACCATGGTGCGGCCATTGCCGCGACCGTCGGCGGCACGCCCATGCAGGGCGTGGGCAGCCTGGTCGTGATGACCGCCAGCCTGGTGACAGGGGCCGTGGCGGCCGGGCTGGCCGGGCTGGTGGTCGGCATCCCGTCACTCAGACTCAAGGGCGATTACCTGGCGATTGTCACGCTCGGGTTCGGCGAGATCATTCGCGTGATCATCCTGAACATCCCGGCGGTGGGCGGCGCCACGGGCTTCACGGCCGCGCTGCCGATTACGAACATCTTCTGGATCTACGCCGTCGCCGTCCTGACGATCGTCATCGTCCGGAACATCACGCAGTCGACGTTCGGTCGTGCGCTCGGGGCGATTCGCAGCGACGAGATTGCCGCCGAAGCCATGGGCGTGGCCACCACCCGGTACAAGGTGCTGGCGTTCGTCATCAGCGCGGCGCTGGCGGGCGTGGCCGGCGGACTGTGGGGCCAGTTGTTCGCCAATCCGCTCAACCCGCAGAACCTCAACTTCGTGAAGTCGATCGAAGTGATCGTGATGATCGTGCTCGGCGGCATCGGATCGATCACCGGGGCCGTGCTCGGCGCCACGACCCTGACGATCCTGCCCGAGGCCCTGCGCACCTTCGATCAGCAGTTTCCCGGGCTGCGCATGGTGCTCTACGCGCTGCTGCTGATCCTGCTGATGATCTTCCGGCCCGACGGCATCATGGGCCGGCGTGAGCTGAGTCTGGCCTGGTTCCGGCGACGCGGCGGCGGCCCCGGGCAGCCGGGCACGCGTGTCGCGCCGCTGGCCACCGCGGGCACCGCGACGCGATCGACACGGGACGAGGGCGATGGCTAGTCCCGTGTCGTCCGTGCTGCTCGACGTGCGCGAGGTCACGCGCCGGTTCGGCGGGTTGACGGCCGTCAAGCACCTGAACCTGCAGGTCGCGGCCGGCACGCTCTACGGGCTCATTGGCCCGAACGGCGCCGGCAAGACCACGGTGTTCAATCTCCTGACCGGCGTCTACGCGCCATCCGAGGGGGACATCTGGTTCGACGGCCGCCGGATGCACGGCCAGCGGCCGTGGCAGATTGCCACGCACGGCATCGCGCGGACGTTCCAGAACATCCGCCTCTTCGCCGACATGACGGTCCTCGAGAACGTGATGACGGCGCAGCATCTGCGGACGTCGCAGATGATTGGCGATGCGATCATCGGATCGCGCCGGCACCATCGGGAGGAGCGCGAGACGCGGGATCGGGCGCGCCATCTGCTCGCGATTTTCGGCCTCGAGGCCCTGGCCGACGAACCGGCCACGAGCCTGCCGTACGGCAGCCAGCGGCGGCTGGAGATCGCGCGGGCGCTGGCGACGTCGCCAAAACTGCTGCTGCTCGACGAACCGGCCGCGGGCATGAACCCGCAGGAGTCGGTGGCGCTGATGGACACGATCCGCTGGATCCGCGACGAGTTCTCGCTGACGATCCTCCTGGTCGAACACAACATGAAGGTCGTGATGGGGATCTGCGAGACCATCCACGTGATCGATCACGGCGAGTCGATTGCCACCGGGTCCCCGGCCGACATCCAGGCGAATCCCCGCGTGATTGAGGCATACCTCGGTGTCGGCTGACGACGCGCTGCTCGCCATCGAGGGCCTGCACGTGTTCTACGGCGGCATCCACGCGTTGCGTGATGTGTCGCTGACCGTCAGGCGCGGCGAGGTGGTGACGCTCATCGGCGCCAACGGGGCCGGAAAGTCGACGACGCTGCGCGCGATCTGCGGTCTGCTCTCGCCGGCGCGCGGGACCATCACGTTCGAGGGAGACGTCATCACCGGGCAGGCCGCGCACACGTTGGTGCCGCGCGGCATCTCGATGTCGCCCGAGGGGCGCGGCGTGTTCGCGAACCTGACGGTCCTCGAGAACCTCGAGATGGGTGCCTATCTGGTGAGGGACACGGCCCGGATCCGCGAGGATCTCGAGCGAGGCTTCTCGCTCTTTCCGCGCCTGCGCGAGCGGGCGAAGCAGAACGCCGGCACGCTCTCGGGGGGCGAACAGCAGATGCTGGCCATTGCGCGCGCCCTGATGTCGCGGCCGAAGCTGCTGCTGCTCGACGAGCCATCCCTCGGGCTCGCGCCGATCGTCTGCCAGACGATCTTCAGCACGATCGACGCGATCAAGACGAGCGGCACCACGGTCCTGCTCGTCGAGCAGAATGCGAACGCCGCGTTGAAACACTCCGACAGGGCGTACGTGATCGAAACAGGCGCCGTCATCCTGGAAGGCCCCGCGTCCGACATCGCCGCGCATCCGCGCGTCAAGGCCGCGTACCTGGGGGAGTGAGGAAGAAGGCTACGAGGCGACGAGTGGTAGGGGCGACGCATGCGTCGCCCCTACGTGCCCGACGTCAGCCGTCGCCGGTCTCTCCCTCCCTGAACGACGTCCAGTCGACCTGCAGCTTGCGCATGCGGGCGCGCAGGGTGTGGGGATTGATTTGCAGGAGACGGGCCGCGCCCTGGCGTCCTTCGATCCGGCCGCGTGTGTGCCGGAGGGCACGTTCGATGTGGCGGCGCATGGCCGCGTCCAGGGACTCGATGGCGTCGGTCGTGGCCTCCGTCGCACCGTGGCGGGGCGTCGACGAGGCGGCCGTGGGCCTGGTCGTGGGACCGAGGGCCGCCACGATCTCGAGGGCCCGGCCCTGTCCGATGAGCACGGCCCGGTCCATGACCGCCGCGATTTCCCGGACGTTACCCGGCCAGTGATAGGCGCTGAGCCACCGCACGTCCTCGTCGGAAACGGGCACCGGTCTGACGCCGAACCGATCGGCCGCGCGGGCGGCGAAGTACTCGGCGAATGCGCGGATGTCCGCGTGGCGATCGCGCAGCGGCGGGATGACGATCGGATAGACGGCCAGGCGGTAATACAGATCTTCGCGGAAGGTGCCGGCCTCGACCATCGACGGCAGGTCCCGGTGCGTGGCGGCCACCAGCCTGACGCTGACGCGGATCGCACGCTCACCCCCGACGCGCACCACCTCGCCGTCCTGCACGACGCGCAACAGCCGCACCTGGGCGGGCAGTGAGAGTTCGCCGACCTCGTCGAGGAACAGCGTGCCGCCGTCGGCCTGCTCGAACCAGCCCCTGCGGCGTGCCGTGGCGCCGGTGAACGCCCCGGGCTCGTGGCCGAAGAGCTCGGAATCGATCAGGTCCGGAGAAATGGCGCCGCAGTTGACGCGCCGGAACGGGCCCTTGCGGAAGGCCGAATCCTCGTGAATCGCGCGCGCGATCACTTCCTTGCCGGTGCCGGTCTCGCCGAACACGAGCACCGGCGCGTTGCTGCGCGACACCATGCGCGCACGGCTCATGACCGCGGCGAGCCCCGTCTCGGCGCCGATGAGCCGGTCGTCAGGAGACGGCATCTGGCCGGTAATCAGGTGTTCGGGAAGTGGCTGGGGAGGCGGCTGATGCTTTGGCTGTGACATGTGCTGGGCCGTGGTCTTCGTATAGTGGAAGGAAATCCAGATTATGACACGGCCGCTACACCTCGGGTGCCGGATCTCATCCGTCCGCGGCGTGAGGGCAGACGGTCGCCAACCGCGACGCGCTTGCGGCCCGTGAGAGGATGGGCGCCAGCGAGATGACTGGGCACGGGCGGTCGGCGGACGCAGCGGACGGGGAGGATCCCGGGGGATCGACCGATCGTGCCGACGCACCGGTCGTCGAGACGGCACCGACGCTGTGGGAGGATCGCTACGGGCCCGGCTCGTTCGAGCGGCTCCTGGCGCTGCTCGAACGCCCCTGCGTGTCGTTCGCACGCATTGCGGCGGAATTCGGCGTCTCGCGCGAGCGCGTGCGCCAATGGCACCGTGCGCATCGTCCCGAGGCTCCCACGGGGCAGGAGCGGCGACGCCTCTGTCGTGAGCTCAAGGCCCGTCGTCGTCTGCTCGCCGATGACGTGTTCGGCGCGCTGCACCAGGCGGCCAGGGCGCAACTCGAGCGGCTGCACGTGGAACTGCTCCCGGCCGCCGGCGGGTTCCGCGAACGCGCGGTCAGGATCAACGGCTGGATCGTGGCGCTGTGCGACGGTCGAGGGATGGCCGACGGGCAGCACGGCCGGTCGTGGGACGTGTGGACGCTGAACGCCCCCGACGCCGATTTCTTCTTCGTGTGGTTCGGCGGGCAGGCGTACCTGCTGCTGCCGCGTCGCGTGGCGGACGAGGTGCTGCGCGGCCACACGCTCGAGCACGCGGGCGATCTCGTCGTTCCGTTCAGGAATCGCCTCGATGCGCTGACGCTGCCGGATCACGAACCGCGCTCCGAGGCGTGAGTTGTCAAGTTTCCTTGCATCGATCGCGGTGGCGTGGCCGAATAGCGTGCGTATGGTACGCCTTCCGTTCTTCTGTTGTTGTTGCTGTCGATCGCCACGCGGCCGTTGCCACGTGCAGGGGTAGCCCGGACGGGTTCGTCAGATTTCCACGTCTTCCGCAACCGGATTTCCCTCTCGTGATTGACAGCGGCCCGACACCCCGTCGGGCCGTTGTACGTACAGACCACCCGCGTGGCACCACCCGATCCCCGGGGTGCCGATACACGCTCCGCGATACCGACACCCGTGTACGCCCGACAGGCGCCGCTTGCGCGCGCGGCCTGCGGGGCGTCTCCGACGTCCGCCTCGGCGGCCGCGCATACGCGCGCCACCCGGCGGCCGTGGTTCCGTTATTCGACAGGAGTCGTTGCAGTGAACGCCCATCTCATTCGGCGCGGCCCGATGCTGGCCGCCATGTTCCTCAGCCTCGTACTGGCCACCACCGGACCGCTGCACGCGCAGTCGCAAGCCGCGGCCATCGTCGGCACCGTCCGCGATTCATCGGGTGCCCCGATTGCGGGGGCGACGGTGGAGGCCACGGGGCCCGCGCTCATCGAGCGCTTCAAGGTTGCCGTCACGGGAAGTGACGGGACGTATCGCATCGTCGATCTCCGACCGGGCGAGTACTCGGTCACCGTCACCCTGTCCGGGTTCCAGAGCGTCCGCACGGACGCCGTCCAGTTGTCGAGCGGGTTCACCGCGACCGTCGACGCCGTGCTGACCATCGGCTCGATCAGCGAACAGGTGACGATCCGGGCGCAGGCCACGCTGATCGATACGCGATCGGGCACGTCCGAACAGCCAATCCAGCAGGAACTGCTGGAGGGGATCCCGGTGGGCCGCATGCCGAACGTGGCCGTGCTCATCGTGCCGGGCGCGACATCGTCGAGGCCCGACGTCGGCGGATCGGAGACCGGTCAGACGCAGACGCTCTCGATCCATGGATCGCAGGGACGCGATCTCGTGTGGAACACGGACGGGCTCAACATGACGTCGAACACGTCCGACGGCGGCCTGTCCGGCCAGTATCCGAACCAGGGCGCGTACCAGGAAGTGATCGTGCAGACGCGGGCGCTGCCGGCCGAAGTCGGTGCGGGCGGCGTCAGCGTGAACATGGTGACGAAGGACGGGGGGAACACGGTGCGCGGGAGCCTGTTCGGCACCTACACGGGCCGCAGCCTGCAGAGCAGCAACGTGTCGCCCGATCAGGTGACGCGCGGCCTGCGGGCGCCCAGCGCAACGGACGTCTTCTACGATCTCAATGCCGGCATCGGCGGTCCGATTCGCCGGAACGCCCTCTGGTACTACGGCAGCCTGCGTCGATTCCGCATCGATCGGCTCGAGGCCAACACCTTCAATCCGGACGGGGCCCAGGCGCTCGACGAGAACCTGATCTGGAACGTCACCGGCAAGCTGACCTGGCAGATTAATCAGGCCAATCGTCTGTCCACGTTCGTCGACTACGGCGCCAAGCTCCGCGATCACCGCCGGACCACGACGACGAACTACCAGTTCATTTCGCCGGAGGCGAGCAACTATTCGCCGCTCGGCGGTCCGATGGCCAACATCAAGCTCCACTCGACGCTGAGCGAGCGCACCCTGCTCGAAGCGGGCTTTTCCTGGTACTACGTGCCCTGGTCGCTCGACTACCAGCGGGATCTGCCGGCTGACGTCTTTGCGCGCAACGACCTGACGCAGTCCACGCTGACCGGCGCCGCCGCGCCCGCCATGACGCTCGCCTCGCAGGAGCGGCGGACGTGGAGTGCGGTGCTGTCGCACCTGCCGACGTGGCGGGGCAGTCACCAGGTGAAGACGGGCGTGCAGTTCGAGCATGCGCCGTACAAGCAGCACTTCGACTCGCTCGGCCACGGCGACTTCATCGCGCGGTATCGCAACGGCGTGCCGGACTCGGTTCTCGTCTACAACACGCCCGTGCGCGCCAGCCTCGATCAGTTCGAACTCGCGGCGTTCGTGCAGGATGCATGGACGATCGCGAATCGTGTGACGGTCAATGCGGGCCTGCGTTTCGAGCGGCACGTCGGCAGCCTGAATGCCCAGTCGGCGCCGGCCGGGCAGTTCGTGGGGGAACGATCGTTCGAGGCGCAGCCGGGCGTCGTGGTCTGGAACAACCTGGTCCCGCGGCTGTCGGTGGCCTACGACGTGCGCGGCACGGGCGACACGGTCGTGAAGGCGAGCGTGAGCCAGTTCACCCAGCGTCAGGGATCGTCACTCGTCAATCAGTTCAACCCGATGCGGCAGAACACCGAGGTGCGGACCTGGTCCGATCGTAACGGCGACCTGGTGCCGCAACCGGACGAGATCGGCCCCGGGCAGGGCGGTCTCGACAGGGGCGCCACGGTTCGCATCGCCGACGATCTCGTCCGGCCGCGTCAGTGGGAGATGACCGTCAGTCTCGAGCAGCGGCTGGCCGACAACCTGGCGGTGTCGCTCAGCTACTTCCGTCGCCGGTATCAGGACCTCACGGCGGTCGTGAACATGGCCGTGTCGCCGGCCGACTACACGCCGCTCGCCATCACGAATCCGCTCGACGGATCGCCGTTCACGATCTACAGTCAGTCGACTGCGAGCATCGGACGCGTGGACAACGTGCTCCTGAACTCGAAGGACCTGGCGCAGCAGTACGACGGCAGCGAGATTACCGTCACGCGGCGGTTCAACGAGGGGCTGACACTGTTCGGCGGCCTGACGGTCGGCTGGAACAAGACGCGCACGGGCGCCGGGACCAATCCGAACGACTTCATCAATGCCAGCGGGTACGACCCGATCGACTCGCGGGTCATCGCCAACGTCTCGGGCATCTACCAACTGCCCGCGGGGATCTCGCTGTCGACGCGGGTCGCCTACTACGGGGGCCAGCCGCTGCGGCGTGTCTACGCGCTGACGCGCGGTCTGGTGCCGGAACTGGGGCAGACATCACAGAACGTGCTGCTCGCCCCCACGGGGACGTATCGCAAGCCTGGCCAGACGCTGTGGGATCTGCGCCTCGGCAAGTCGTTCCGCAGCAGTCAGGGCGGCACCATCGAGCCGCTGATCGAGATCTACAACCTGCTCAACGACAACGGGTCGATTACGGAGGTCGAGACCGTGGGACCGACGCTCGGCTTCATCTCGCGCAACCTCGACGGCCGGCTCGTCCGTTTCAGCGTGCGCGTCGGCTTCTGAGTGTCGGCGCGTTCCGACCTCTTCATGGGAGTGATTCACATCATGCGTATTCGAGAGTTCGTCCTGACTGCATTCCTGGCCGCCACGGTGGCGGCGGGCGCTGCCGCGCAGACGCCGGCGGCGATTCCCTACGATCGCCTGGCGCAGCGCATCGTCTCGGCACTGCACCTGACTGCGGGGGAACGCGTGCTGCTGCGGTACGACCCGAACGACCTCGGGCCGCTGGAACCTGTCCTGCGCCAGCAACTGGAGGCCGCGGGTGCGCGCGTCGAGACGCTGAACTACGGTCCGGTGGCCGATCTCCAGGGCCACCTCGACCGGACGGACGTCTACGTCTGGCTGCCGGCCGGGCCCACGGCCACGACGCCCGCCGACCAGCGCGAGATCCTCGCGAAGTGGCTCGACGCCGGTCGCGGCAGGCAGATCCACTTCCACTGGGACGGCGGATCGCGCGATCGTGACGGTCTGCTCGCGCCACATTCGGCCGAGCTCGATCGGCGCTACGTCGATGCCCTCGACATCGATTACGACAAGCTCTCGCGCGACCAGGATCGCGTCGTCGCGGCGCTCCGCTCCGGGGAAGTCCACGTGACGACGCCGGCAGGGACGGACCTGCGGTTCCGTGTCGGGGACCGGCCGTTCAACAAGCAGGATGGCGACGCGTCGCTGGCGCGCACTAAGCAGGCCCGCACGCGCGTCGACCGCGAGATCGAATTGCCCGCGGGCGTTCTTCGCGTGGCGCCGATCGAGACGTCGGTCAACGGCGTGCTCGTCGTGCCGGCCGCGCGGCTGCTCGATGATGCGCGCGCAACGGATGTCCGTCTGGAGATCACGGCGGGTAAGGTTGTCCGCGCCACGGCGGGGACGGGGCAGGCAGCGCTCGACGCGTTCCTCGCATCGGGCGCGTCACTGCGGTCGTTCAGGGAACTGGGGATCGGGCTCAACCCGAAGCTGTCGGTGACCGACGCCGACGCCGTGCTCCCGTACTATGGCTACGGTGACGCCGTGGTCCGGCTGAGCCTTGGCGACAATACCGAGCTGGCCGGTGACGTCCGGACGGGCGGCGGCGCGCGGTGGCTGTTCTTCAGCGACACCACGCTGACGGCCGGATCGGAGCGCATCATCGAGAACGGCCGGCTGACGCCGAAGTTCCGGTGAACGGCCATCAGGGGGATCGCAACATGCGAACATATCGATCGAGATTGATCACGCTGTCGGCCACGCTCGTGGCTGTCCTCGGTTCGGCCGTTCTGGCCGGACCGCAGGACACCGCGGCGGCGCGCGCGACCGACGACGCCAGGCTCGAGGCCTACAAGCGTGAGACCGACGCCGAGGTCGATCGCCTCCAGCGTTTCACGCAGCAGATGGTGGACCAGGTCTTCAGCTTCGCCGAACCGGCATTCCAGGAGGTCGAAACGTCGAAGTACCTGACCGATCTCCTCGAGCAGCACGGCTTCCGCGTCGAGCGCAACTATGCCGGGATCCCGACCGCGTGGGTGGCCACGTGGGGATCGGGGAAGCCGGTCATCGCGCTGGGATCGGATATCGACTGCGTCCCGGCCTCGTCGCAGACGCCTGGCGTCGCCTACCACCAGCCGCTGGTCGAGGGCGCGCCCGGGCACGGCGAGGGGCACAACTCGGGCGTGCCGCTGAACATCACGGCGGCCCTGGCCGTGAAGCAGATCATGGAGCGTGACGGGCTGTCGGGCACGCTGAAGATCTGGCCCGGCGTGGCCGAGGAGGTCGTGGGCGCCAAGGCCTTCTACGTCCGTGCCGGCCTGTTCAAGGACGTGGACATTTCCCTGTATGCGCACGTGAGCGCGAATTTCGGGACCGGCTGGGGATCGGGCCGCGGCACGGGACTGCAGGCCGTGCAGTACACGTTTGCGGGCGAATCGGCGCACGCGGCCGGGCAACCATGGCTCGGGCGATCGGCGCTCGATGCCGTCGAGTTGATGAACGTGGCGTGGAACTTCCAGCGCGAGCACCTGCGCCTCCAGCAGCGGTCGCACTACGTCGTCACCAACGGCGGCGCGCAGCCGAACGTCGTGCCGTCACTGGCGCAGGTCTGGTATTACCTGCGCGAGACCGACTACGAGCACATCAAGCAGATGCGCGAGACTGCGGATCGGATTGCCCAAGGGGCGGCGACGATGACCGGCACGACCGTGAGCAGTCGGCTGACCGGGTCGGCGTGGCTCGCGCACATGAACCGCACGGTCGCCGAGACGATGTACGCGAACATGACGGACGTCGGGCTGCCCACGTGGGACGACGCGGATCTGCGCCTGGCGCGTGGCCTGCAGACGGAACTGGGCGTGGCCGTCGATGGCCTCCCGACCGAGATCCCCTCGCTGCGCGACCCGGTCCCGCCCGACCAGAATTACGGCGGCGGGTCGGATGACATCGGCGACGTCTCGTGGAATGTGCCGACCGCCACGCTGAGTTACCCGGCCAACATTCCGAACCTGCCCGGGCACCACTGGGCGAACGCCGTGGCCATGGCCACACCGATCGCGCACAAGGGCACGACAGCGGGTGCCAAGGTGCAGGCCCGGACCATCCTGGACTTCCTCCTGCGGCCGGTCCTCGTCGACGAGGCGTGGACGTACTTCCGGGATGTGCAGACCAAGGACCGGAAGTACGAGCCGTTCATCGGTCCCGACGACGCTCCGGCGATCGATATCAACAAGGAACTGCTCGAGCGGTACCGGCCCGAGATGCGGAAGTTCTACTTCGATGCGAGCCGGTACGACACATACCTCGAACAGCTCGGCATTGCCTATCCCACCGTCCGCTGATCAGCGGACTCCACCCTCATCGCGGATAGCCTCCGCCACAACAGCCCGGCATCGCGCCGGGCTGTTGTGCGTTCGGGGCCGAGCTGTCATGCCCAGAAGCCATTAAATGTGATTGATTGCCGTGACATATGGTTGCTCCGTGATATCTGCTGATCTGTAACGGCAGGTCCGCCAGCTGTCCAATCTCATCCCGCGAATCCACTGTGGAACGGACGTTGCACTGACGCCTCCCAATGACGTCGTCCCTCTCGTGTCGTTGCCGTCCGTGTGCATGCGTGTCGTGTCGGGACGCGTGTATCACGCCGACGGCCGGCTGGTGACGAGGGATACGGTCCGCTCGTAGTCCTCCCCCTGCCGCGTCCTTCGGCGGCATTTCTTCCCGTTCATTCATCCGTTCGTCTGCAGCCGGCTCGGTGTCGGCGTATCAGTGCCGGTCTGCGCGGCCGGCCAGGAGCATCGTCATGGTTCGTCGTGTGTTCGTCAGCCTTCTGCTGGCGATGATCGTTGTCAGTCCCTCTCAGGTGCGGGCGCAGGATGGCGCCGGCATCGTGTCCGGTATCGTCCGGGATGCTCTTGGCGGCGCGATTCCCGGCGCCAGTATCCGCGTGGTCAACGAGACGAGCCACGCGGCCGTCGACGTGGTCACCGACGCGCAGGGCGTCTATCGCGTCGTCGATCTGCCACCCGGGCCGTATCGACTCGAGGTGACCCTCAGTGGCTTCGACACCATCCTGCGTCGCTTCACGCTCGCGCCGGGTGGCACGCCCGTGTTCGATGTCTCGCTCGTGCCGTCGCGCTTTGCCGAAGGCGTGGTCGTGACGGCGCGGCGTGTCGAAGAAGCGGTGCAGGACGTGCCGATTCCCGTGTCCGTCGTGAGCGGCGACCTGGCGGCAGAGGCCGGGGCGTTCAACGTCGCCCGGGTCCAGGAGCTCGTGCCGACCGTGCAGTTGTACTCCACCAATCCGCGAAATACCGCGGTCAACATCCGCGGCCTCGGTGCCCCGTTCGGTCTGACGAACGACGGGATCGAGCCCGGCGTGGGCATGTATGTCGACGGCGTCTTCTATGCCCGGCCCGCATCGACGACGCTCGACTTCCTCGACGTGGCGCAGATCGAGGTGCTGCGGGGACCACAGGGCACCCTGTTCGGCAAGAACACCACGGCCGGCGCCATCCTGATCACGACGCGACGCCCGAGCTTCACGCGCGAGACGGCCGTCGAGCTGAGCTACGGCAACGAGGGCTTCGTGCAGGCGAAGGGCTCGATCACCGGACCGCTGGGATCGAAGGTGGCTGGCCGTCTGTCGTTCTCCGGCACGCAGCGCGACGGCACGGTCCTGAACGTCACCACGGGCGACGACGTGAACGACCTGAACAACGTCGGGTTGAAAGGGCAGATCCTGTATACGCCCACCGAGCACATGGCCGTCACGTTCTCGGCCGACAACACCCGGCAGCGCCCCGAGGGCTACGCGCAGGTTCTGGCCGGCGTGGCGCCGACTCTCCGCGCGGCCAATCGTCAGTGGCCCGCCATCGCCGCAGACCTCGACTACGCGCCGCCGAGCTACAACCCGTTCGATCGCGTGACGGATACGAACAGCCCGTGGCGGTCGAACCAGGATCTCGGTGGCACCTCGCTCAACATCGACTGGGATCTTGGCCGTGGCCGCCTCACCTCGACGACCGCCTGGCGCTACTGGAACTGGGCTCCGGCCAACGACCGCGACTGGACGGGGCTCGACGTGGTCTCGAAGTCGCAGGCCAGCTCGACGCACAGACAATGGACGCAGGAGATCCGCTACGCGGGCGATCTTCATCGCACGCTCGGCATCGTGATCGGATTCTTCACGTTCGGCCAGGATCTGAAGTCCGATCCCACGCACAAGACGGAGGCGGGCGCCGATGCCTGGCGCTATTCGCTCGCCCCGAGTGCCCAGGCCGCGACGCCGGGGCTGCTCGCGGGCTACGGGGAAGACACCGTCCTTTCGCTGAACACGTCGAGCTCCGCGTTGTTCAGCCAGCTCGAGTGGCGCGTGACCAGCCGCTTCCGGCTGCTGCCCGGCATCCGGTTCAACTACGACCGCAAGCAGATGGACTTCCGGCGTGCGGTCTACGGCGGCCTCGAGACGACCGACGCGGCGCTGATTGCGCTGCAGCGGCAGATCTATGCGCCGCAGGCCTACGACGCCGACAGCAGCGATACGAACTGGTCCGGCCAGATCTCGGGTGCCTACAAGCTGACGGATCGAGTGAACGCGTACGCGACGTACGCGACCAGCTTCAAATCGCTCGGTCTCAACCTGGGCGGCGTACCGAACGACGCGGCGGGCGTCCCGGCGCTCGACGCGGCCACCGTGAAGCCCGAGGCCGTCAAGCACGTCGAGGTGGGCCTGAAGACGGAGCCCGCGCGCGGCGTCATCCTGAACCTGTCGGCCTACAACACCGGCATCGACGACTACCAGGTGCAGGTGCAGAACGCGCAGTATGGCGTGCAGCGTGGATACCTGGCCAATGCCGACGAGGTCCGTGTGCGCGGCATGGAACTGGAGGGCAGTGCGCGCGTCGGCGACCACCTGACGCTGTATGGGGCACTGGCCAGGACGGACGCGAAATACGTGCGGTTCGTCGATGCTCCCGTCCCGCTCGAGGAAACCGGCGGCGCGGCGCAGTCGAAGGACATCTCCGGCGGGCCGCTGCCCGGCATCTCGGACTGGGCCGGATCGCTCGGGGGCGAGGTGAAGAGCCGCGGACGGTTCTTCGGTCGCGACGGCGAGGTCTTCGGCGCCATCGACACGAGCCTCCGGTCGTCGTTCTCGTCCAGTCCGACACCGTCGGCGTACCTCGTGGTGCCGGCCAACGCGCTCGTCAACGCCCGCGTCGGCTTTCGCTGGACCGACGGCTGGAGTCTGTCGATCTGGGCTCGTAATCTGCTCGATCGCGACTACTACGAATCGCTCCAGCCCGGCGCCGGCGGCACCGGCCTCTATACGGCCCAGCTCGGCGACCCGCGCGCCTACGGCCTGACGCTGCGGCTGAGCTTGCGATAGGGGAGGCGACGAGCGTACGGAGCCCTGGGGCTTCAGCCCCAGGGGAACTTTGCTTCTATCCTCCGCGGATGGATCGATCGATCAGTTCGACCGGGTGTGCGAACTCGATCGATCGGCCCGTGCGGCGGGCGGTGGCCGCCATCTGCAGGCGGCACCCGGGGTTGGCGGTGACGACGACGTCGGGGCCGTGCGTCTGGAGTGCCGTCAGTTTCCGGACGCCAAGAGGGCGGGCCGCCTCGGGCTCGAGCAGGTTGTAGATGCCCGCGCTGCCGCAGCACATGTCGTCCCCCCCGTCGACCAGCTCGACGCCGGGAATGGTCGCGAGCAGGCGTCGGGGCGCCTGGCGCACGCCCTGCGCGTGCGCCAGGTGACACGCGTCCTGATAGACCACGCGCAGCGGCAGCGGATGTCGTGGGGCGCGTGGTGGGCCGAGTTCGTCGAGCAGTTCGGTGATGTCGCGCACGCGCGTCGAGAACTGCCTCGCACGGTCGGCCCACGTGGGATCGTCCTTCAGGAGGTGGCCGTATTCCTTCATCGCCGACCCGCAGCCCGCGGCGTTGGCTGCGATGATGTCGACCCCCGCCTGCTCGAACGTCGCAACCGTGGCGCGCGCGAAGGCGCGGGCGTCGTCGAGCCGGCCGACGTGCAGAGCAAGAGCGCCGCAGCAGCCCTGGCGTGGCGGCGCGGTCACGTCGCAGCCCTCGGCGGCGAGCACGCGGGCCGAGGCGTCGTTCGTCTCGGGGAAGATCACCTGCTGCACGCACCCGGTCAGCAGGCCGACGCGGCAGCGCGCGGGAGACGCGGCGGCCGTGTGAGTTGGTGTGCGCCGGAAGAGCGTCCGGAACGTCACGGACGGAGCCGCGTCCATCAAGGCGTGCAGGCGACGCGGGAGCAGCGACAGCAACCCGATCCGGCGGGCCGCGGTCACGACCGGCTGCGCCACGACCAGCGGCAGCAGCGCGAGACGCATCCGTGCGCGATGCGGGAAGAGCCGGAAGGCCAGCCCGCGGAAAAGCCGATCGGCAAGTGGTCGCGTGTGCTGTGTTTCGATCTGCGCGCGCGTGGCCTCCAGCAGCGGACCATACTGGACGCCCGACGGACACGCCGTGACACAGGCCAGGCATCCCAGGCATCGATCGAAGTGGCGCACGAACGTGGCATCGATCGACGCGCGTCCCTCGAGCGCGGCCTTCATGAGGTAGATCCGCCCGCGCGGCGAATCCATCTCTTCCGCCCACAGCGCATAGGTGGGGCAGGTGGGCAGGCAGAAGCCGCAGTGGACGCACGCGTCGATCAGCGCGCGGTCCGGCACGTCCGGGCCAGAAAAGGCGCCGTGCGTGTGCGGCGCCGTCGTCACAGTGGCCCTCTTCCAGCGCCGAGCGTGTCGTGCGGATCGCATGCGGCCTTCAGCGCCGGCCACAACGCGAGCTGGCCCCGCGTCGGGGCCCAGACGTCCACGAGGCGCCGCAGCGACGCGGCGGCGCGCGTGATGACGACGTGTCCGAATACGTCGCTGGTGCGCAGCGCGCGAATGATGCGTGCCTGGGCCTCGACGTCGTCACCGCCGAGACTGAGCACGCCGGAGCCCACGGCCACGCGACCGATCCAGTCGAACGCGATGTCACCGGCCACGCGTGTCAGGAATTCGGTGGCCTGCGCGAACGCGGCGGGCTTCCAACTCAGCCGCAGCTGGACGCGATCGGGATGCGCGCCCGCGGCCTCGTGCGCGCGCCACCAGGCATCGGCGTCGTCGCCCGAGGCCGTGGCCGTGGCGGCGCCAATCAGATCGGCGCACGCGCGGGTCTCGCGACAGGCATCGTCGATCGCTGCCGTGACGGACCCATAGCGCACCAGTACGACCACCTCGTCTGCGGCTCCGTGTGCGACGTGCGCCTCGAACGCATCGGGCTCGCACTGACGCTGGCGCAGTTGATCGAGGAGCGCCGACACGTCTGTCGGCCGGTTCGCGCGAATGCGCAGCGTCCTCGTGTCCGGGGGAACGGGCGACAGCTTGAACGTCGCGCTCACGATGACGGCCAGGCTGCCGTGGGATCCCACCATGAGTCGTCCCAGGTCGTACCCGGCCACGTTCTTGACGACGCGGCCGCCTGACGACGAGACGAGTCCGTCGGGCATGACGACGGTCATGCCGATGAGCCGATCGCGCGATGTGCCGTGACGATGGCGCCACGGACCCGCATCGTTGGTTGCCAGCACACCGCCGATCGTGGCCAGGTGTGCGTCCGGTGGATCGAACGGGAGGAATTGCCCGCGTGTGGCGAGTGCGCGGTTGACGTCGTGCAGCCGGGCGCCGGCCTCGACGGTGGCCGTGAGATCGTCGGCTTCGTGCGCCAGGATCCGATCGAGTCGCGTCGTGCGGAGCAGGACGTCGACATCGCGCGGCGGACGTCCCCAGCCGTCCTTGCTGCCCGCGCAGCGCACCACGACCGAGAGCCGTGTGGACGACGCCCAGCGGAGCGCCTCCGCGACGTCGACGACGCCTGCCGGTTCGAGTACCACCGCCGGCATCACGCCGTCTATTTCGTCAGGCGCCGCCGGTGGTCTCGCGTGGCAGCCGGCGAGTCCGGCCGCGTCCCGCAGGCGATCGGCAGCCGTCACCATCGGTCGGCCACTCCGGCGATTTCGGTCGCGTGCGCCCGGTAGGGCCCCGGCACTTCGCCGCACAGTCGCGGCGTGGGGAAAAGCTTGCCGGGATTGCAGAGCATGGCCGGATCGAACGCGCGGCGGACGCGCTGCATCGCCGCGAGATCGTCGGGCGAGAACATCTTCGGCATCGAACAGGCTTTGTCCACGCCCACACCATGTTCGCCCGTGAGGGAGCCGCCGGCTTCGAGGCAATAGGCCAGGATCTCGGTGGCCACTGCCGCGGCGCGATCGGTCTCGCCGGGCACGCTGGCGTCATAGCAGATGAGCGGGTGCAGGTTGCCATCACCGGCGTGGAAGACGTTGGCGATGCGCAGGCCCGACGAGGCCTCCAGCGCGCGGATGCGGCCGAGCACCTCGGACAGGCGCGATCGCGGCACCACGCCGTCCTGCACGTAGTAGTTCGGCGAAACGCGTCCCATGGCGGCAAAGGCCGCCTTGCGGCCCTTCCAGATCCGCGCGCGCTGCGCGTCGTCGGCGGCCACGTCGATGTGTGTCGATCCGCGGCGCCGACACAGATCGAGCACCTGCGCGAAGTGTGCCTCGACCTCGGCGCCAGGTCCGTCGAGTTCGACAATCAGGATGGCCGCCGCGCGGGGGAAGTCCGGGTGCACGGCCGCCTCGGCGGCTTCGATGGCCAACGCGTCCATCATCTCGATTGCGGCAGGGACGATGCCCGCGGCGATGACGTCGGAGACCACGTGCCCGCCGGCATCGACGCTGTCGAAGGCCGCGAGGAGCGTGCGGACCGTGGCCGGACGACGGAGCAGGCGCACGGTGACGCGCGTGATGACGGCGAGGGTCCCTTCCGATCCGATCAGCAGGGCCAGCAGACCGGGGCCCGGTTCGTCGGCGAGATCGCTGCCGATCTCCACCAGTCGTCCATCGGGCAGCACGGCCTGCACGGCCGCCACGTGGTGCACCGTGAAGCCGTACTTCAGGCAGTGTGCACCGCCAGAGTTCTCCGCGACGTTCCCGCCAATCGAACAGACCTGCTGGCTCGAGGGATCCGGGGCGTAGTAATAGCCGAACGGCGCGACGTGCTGCGTGATGGCGAGATTGGTGACGCCCGGTTCGACCGTGATCAGCTGGTTGGGCAGATCGACGTGCAGGATTCGGGTGAGGCGCGAGAGGACGATCACCACACCATCCGCGACAGGTTGCGCACCGCCGGACAGCCCGGTGCCGTGCCCACGCGCCACGAACGGCACGCCGGCTTCCGCGCAGGCGATGACGACCCGCTGCACCTCGCGGGCCTCGGCCGGCAGGACGACGACACCTGGCAGGGCGCGGGCGTGCGAGAGCGCGTCACACTCGTAGGCGAGCAGAGCCTGGGGATCGGTGTGCACGTGCGCAGCACCGACGATGCCTCGGAGCGTCTCCAGGAACCCGGGAGGTCCGACGGTACGCGGCGCCGGTGGCGTCATCGCGACGGCACCGTTCCGGGTTCGGGGAGGAAGGGGCGGCGACGCGTGGCGTAGATGCGTTCGGCCGGCACGCTGACGAGTGTGGCCTCGGGCCAGCGCAGCGCCGTGAGACGCCAGCCGAACACGCAGCCGGTGTCGATGCCGATCGTGCGGTTCCGCCAGGTGGCCTCGAGCACCGGGGTGTGGCCGTAGACCACGTGTGCCGCACCTGTGTAGTCGGCAATCCAGGGATGCCGCGTGTCGACGTCGCGCGGGTCGACGCCGTCGCCGTGCGTGCCGTTGGCGGCCAGATCCCTGACGTCCGGTGTGTCGACGCCGTGCAGCGGCTCGGGCAGGCCCGTGTGCGCCACGACGAGCCGGCCGTCGTCGAAGCGATAGTGACCGGGCAGGGCGCCGAGGAAGGCGCGCGCGCGGTCGCGCGTCTCGGCAGACTCCGCGTCGAACTCGGCGACCGTCGTGTCGAGTCCGTAGAGCAGTGGCAGCGCCTCACCACCGAGGTAGCGCTCGGCCTTCAGGTCGTGATTGCCGGCGACGCAGCCTGCCGCGCCGTTGTCGACCATCCGCATCACGAGATCGACCACCGCCACGCTGGCCGGGCCGCGGTCGACCAGGTCGCCGACGAAGACCGGCAGCCGCCCCGTCGGTGATCGCCAGATCGCCCGATCGTCACGCGTGTAGCCGAGCGTGGCCAGCAGCGCGTTCAGTTCGTTGAAGCAGCCGTGGAGGTCGCCGATGATGTCGAACGGCCCGGACAGATGACGCTGGTCGAGCGCGAGCATGCGGCGTCGCGCATCGCGTCCGTCGCCGGCCGGGAGCACCGGGTGTCGAGTCATGCGTGCAACAGGATGACGGACCCGTGACGGTATGCGCAAGGCGGGGAAGTTTTTCGGAGCCCTGGGGCTTCAGCCCCGGGGAGACACGTTCTACTCCAGGAAGACGCGCACGCGCTGCGGGCTGACGTGCAGGCGGTCGCCGGGCCGGACGTCGAGGTCATCGAAATCCGATCGAGCCAGGTCCACGTTCACCAGCCGGCCATCGTCGGTCTTCAGTTCCAGCCGGACAACGGGCCCGGCGGGTGTGACGTGGGCGAGCGCGGTCCAGAAGCCGTTGCCCGCGTCGGTCCGGCTCACGCGCAGTTCATGGGGACGAGCATAGGCCGCAGCGGCGTGCGCGTCGGCGGCCGTGTGTGCGGGATAGTCGACGGCGAAATCCCCGAAGTGTCCGCGGCCGGCACTCACGGTCCCGACGAAGCGGTTCACGTTGCCGACGAAATTCATGACGAACGGCGTGGCCGGATCGTCGACCACCGCCGCGGGCCGGCCCTCCTGTTCGATCTGGCCCCGGTTCATGATCACCACGCGGTCGGCCAGGTCGAAGGCCTCCTCCTGATCGTGCGTGACGAACACGCTCGTCAGCTTGATGTCATGGTGCAGGCGGCGGAGCCAGCGGCGCAGATCGCGGCGGACGTTGGCATCGAGGGCCCCGAACGGCTCGTCGAGCAACAGGACCTTCGGCTCCACGGCCAGGGCGCGGGCGAGTGCGACACGCTGGCGCTGGCCGCCGGAGAGCTGTGTCGGATAGCGATCGTGCAGGTAGTCGAGCTGGACCAGGCCCAGCAGGTCGTGGACGCGCCGGCTGATCTCGGCTTTCGACGGCCGGCGCTCGCGCGGCCGGACATCGAGGCCGAACGCGACGTTGTCGAAGACGGTCATGTGTCGGAAGAGGGCATAGTGCTGGAAGACGAAGCCGACGCCGCGCTGGCGCACGTCCTGCGTGGTTGCGTCCTCGCCGCTGAGGAGCACGGTGCCCGAGTCCTGCGTTTCGAGGCCCGCGATGATCCGGAGCAGCGTCGTCTTGCCGCAGCCCGACGGACCGAGGAGGGCGAAGAGTTCACCGCTCGCCACGGTGAAGCTCACGTCGCTGACCGCGACGAACGACCCGAAGCGCTTGTTCAGGTTCCGGACTTCGATGCTCATAAGGGATCACCCGGGACCGCCATGGCCCGCTGCAGCCGTCGTTCGATCACGACCTTCAGCACGAGCGTGACGATGGCGAGGCCGGCCAGCAGGGATGCGGCGGCGAAGGCGGCCTGGAACTGGTACTCGTTGTAGAGAATCTCGACGTGCAGGGGCAGCGTGTTCGTCTCGCCGCGGATCTTGCCCGACACGACCGAGACGGCGCCGAATTCGCCCATCGCCCGCGCGTTGCACAGCAGGACGCCGTAGAGCAGGCCCCACTTGATGTTCGGCAGCGTCACGCGCCGGAAGATCTGCAGGCCGCTGGCGCCGAGCACGCGCGCGGCCTCTTCTTCTTCGCGGCCCATCGCCTGCATGACCGGAATGATCTCGCGGGCCACGAACGGGAACGAGACGAAGACCGTGGCCAGCACGATCCCCGGCAACGCGAAGACGACGCGGATGTCGTGATCGGTCAGCCAGGGGCCGAGCCAGCCCTGGCGACCGAAGAGCAGGATGAAGACCAGTCCGGCAATGACGGGGGATACGGCGAACGGCAGATCGATCAACGTGAGCAGGATGTTCTTGCCGCGGAAGTCGAACTTCGCGATCGCCCACCCGGCCGAGACGCCGAACACCAGGTTGAGTGGCACCGCGACGGCCGCGGCCAGCAGGGTCAGGCGCAGCGCCGACAGCGCGTCGGGCTGGAGGATGGCGGCAGCATACGCGCCCAAGCCGAACCGGAGGGCCTCGGTGAATACAGCCAGCAGCGGGACGAACAGGAACAGGACGAGAAACGCCAGCGCCACGGTCACGAGGCTCCAGCGAAGCCATCGCGGTTCCGTGAGGTGGGTGACGCGTCCCGATGTGCGCGCGCGTCGATGCGAAACAACTCCGGACATCGTCTCGGTTCCCTAGGTGGACAGGCGCCGGCCCGCCCACGACTGGAGGCCGTTGATGAGCAGCAGCAGGAGGAACGAGAGCAGCAGCAGCACGACGGCAATGGCCGTGGCGCGCGCGTAATCGAACTGCTCGAGCTGCGTGATGATGAGCAGCGGCGTGATCTCCGTCCGCATCGGCATGTTGCCCGCGATGAAGACGACCGATCCGTATTCGCCGACCGATCGGGCAAAGGCGAGCGCGAAGCCCGTCAGCCACGCCGGGGAGAGGTAGGGCAGGACGACCCGGCCGAGCACCTGCCAGCGCGTGGCACCGAGGCTCGAGGCGGCTTCCTCGATTTCCAGATCCAGATCGTCGATGACCGGCTGCAGCGTGCGGACCACGAACGGCAGGCCGATGAAGACCAGGGCCAGCGTGATCCCGAGCGGGGTGAAGGCCACGGTGATGCCCCACGCGGCGAGGTGTCGGCCAAGCCAGCCGCCTGGCGCGTAGAGTGTCGTCAATGTGATGCCGGCGACAGCCGTGGGCAACGCGAATGGCAGATCGATCAACGCGTCGATGACCCGCTGGCCCGGCAGCCGGTAGCGCGTCAGGACCCAGGCGACGACGAGGCCGAACACCGCGTTGATCGCCGCGGCCGCCAGGGCCGCGCCCAGACTCAGCCGGTACGAGGCCAGGACGCGCGGGTCGGTGACCGTCGCCTGGAACACCGACCAGCCGAGCTCCCAGGAGCGGATCGGCAGCGTCAGCAGCGGCAGCAGCACGATCAGCACCAGATAGAAGATCGTGTAGCCCATCGTCAGCCGGAAGCCCGGCAGGACCGTATGGCGGCGCGTGCGGACCATGTGGCTAGCGTCCCCCCGGCCTGTAGATCTGATCGAAGATGCCGCCGTCGGCGAAGTGGGTGCGCTGCGCCGTCTGCCAGCCGCCGAAGACCTCGTCGATCGTGAAGAGCGAGAGATCCGCGAACGCGCCGGGGAACTCCGCGAGGATCTCGGGACGGCGCGGTCGATAGTGGTGGCGTGCGGCAATCCGCTGGCCGTCGGTCGTGTAGAGATACTGGAGATACGCTTCGGCGAGCGGCCGGGAGCCGCGGCGGTCGACGACATCGTCGACGACGGCGACCGGTGGCTCGGCGAGGATGCTCACGGTCGGCACGACGATCTCGACCGCGCCCTTCGATTCCTCGATGGCGAGATACGCTTCGTTTTCCCAGGACAGGAGCACGTCGCCGATCCCGCGCTGCACGAACGTGGTCGTGGCCCCGCGCGCGCCGGAATCGAGCACCAGGACGTTGCCGTAGAGCCGGCTGACGAACGCGCGGGCCGAGGCCTCGGTGCCGCCGGGCTGCCGCAGGGCCGCGCCCCACGCCGCCAGGTAGTTCCACCGCGCGCCGCCCGACGTCTTCGGGTTGGGCGTGACGACGCCGATGCCGGGCTGACCCAGGTCTGCCCAGTCGCGGATGCCCTTCGGGTTGCCCTTGCGCACGAGGAAGACGATGGTCGACGTGTAGGGCGTGCTGTTGTCAGGCAGGCGTGTCTGCCAGGCGGGATCGATGAGGCCGGTGCCGGCAATCGCATCGATGTCGTAGGCCAGCGCGAGCGTGACGACATCAGCCGCCAGGCCGTCGATGACCGCGCGTGCCTGTGCGCCGGCGCCACCGTGCGACTGGCGGATGGTCACGTCCTGGCCGGTGCGCGCCTTCCAGTCGGCGGCGAACGCCTTGTCGACCTCGACGTACAGCTCGCGCGTCGGGTCGTACGACACGTTGAGCATGTCCGTCGGGGCCGAGTCGGGCGCGCTCCGGGCGCACGCCACCAGGAGGGCGGCGCACACGAGGGCGAAGACTGACGTCGAGACACGGATCACGATGAAGGCTCCTGACGGTGCAACAGCAGGGAAACGCGCAGACCGCGGGCATGCGCCCAGGCGGGTCGAGGCGATGACGAGGGCCGACGATGAACGGGGAAACCGGGGGCAGCTGTCAGGGCAGCGTCCGGCCGTCCGCGATCGTCGGCACCCTACACGCGCAACGACACGGGGTCGTGGCGGTCACGGGGCGACAACAGCAGCGGACGCACGGCATACGTTCCGCGTTTCTATCACGGCGACGGGCCGGGTTGTCAACAGGATCGTGGGGTCAGCGCGCGGGGGACGGCGCCCCGCCGGTCGGCACGTCGTGCACGACCACGGTGATTTCGCCCGACTTGATGTATCCGAGTTCCTCGCGGATCGTGCGCTCGATCGTGTCCGGATCCGACTCGAGCCGCAGCCGCTCGGCGTGCAGGCGCTGGTTCTCGTACCGGAGGTCGGCCAGGGTGTGCTGGAGAGCGACCTCGCTGTGTTGCAGCCGGAGGGTGGCCAGATAGCCGTTCTCGCCGACCAGGGCGTTGACGAGCAGGATGAGGGCGCCGGCGACGAGGATCCAGGTGAACATCCGACGACGGCGGCCGCGGCTGTCGGTCGTGGCCGCGCGCGATCGTACCCGGACCCGTGGAGGGGCGGGACGCGGCGGGACAACGGGATCAGGCATGGACTGTCCTGTTGTATCAGGTTCACTGCGGCCGTACAAGGAGAAAATGATCCGATGACCGATGTCGTGCTCGTGATGACCACCCTGCCCGGCGACGTCGACGCCAGTGCGCTTGCACAGGACGTCGTGGCCTCGGGCCTGGCCGCCTGCGTCAGCATCCTGCCGGGCATCCGATCCGTCTACACCTGGAACGGCGTCCCGCAGATCGACCAGGAGCAGCAACTCGTCATCAAGACCACGGACGAGCAGGTCGACTCGTTGTGGGAGATGGTGCGGGCGCGTCATCCGTACGAGACGCCCGAGTTCCTCGTCCTGCCGGTCATCGACGGGAGTGAAGACTACCTGCGATGGGTGGAGACGAGCGTGGGGCCGCGTCCCGAATCGTGATGAACGCTCTGGTATGATGCGCACGCTCGCGTGACGACTCCACCGACAGGTTCGTCGACCCGGTGGTCGCCCGGCCGGCCCGCAGGCCCCGCCGACCTGCCAGCCGGATCCGCGGCGCCGCCGCTCGAACTGGGAGCCCTCTGGCGCTCGGGGCCCGGCCGGCTCGTCTCCATCGCCTCTGTCGCGCTGGCCGTCCTGCTGACGCTCGGCTTCGTGGTCGCGCTCCCGCACGGCCTCGAGGTCATCCGGCGCATCGTCTGGATTTCGTGGCTCGTGGGCGTGGCCTGGCTGGCGGGGCTCGTCCTGATCCGCAATCGCCACGCGCTGCTGTGGCGCGTGCGCCGCAAGCTGCTCCTCTCGTACGTCTTCTTCGGCGTCGTGCCCGTCGCGTTGGTGCTGGCCTTCGGCCTGGCCGCGTCCGTGCTGCTCTACGTCACCGTCGCGAAGTACGTCTTCCTCGAGAACTACGCGGACACGACGCGCGTGGTCCGCGACATTGCCGAGACCACGGCGATCGAGAGCAGCCGGACGCCGGCGCTCGCCGCCGGGCTCGCGCGTCGCTACGACAACCTGCGGAACCGGTATCCGGGACTCTCGCTCGCACTGTTGCCAGGGCCAGGCGCTGTAACCGGCGCCGAGGTACTGACGGCCGGAGCCTGGGCGCACGCGGCCGCGCCAGCCGTACTGCCGGCATGGGTGACGGGGCGCGACGGTCTGGCCACGACCATCGTCCTGCCCGCCGGAGCCGCGGCCGGGCCGCGGCTGGTCATCAGGGCCGTCGTGCCGACAACCGATCGGACGCGCGTGGCCGTTGTGGATCTGCCCGTCGACGAGAGGTTCGTGGCGGCGCTCAAGGCCGAAACCGGCATGACGGTCGCCGGCGTCTCGACCGCCGGCTGCGAGACGGGTGAACAGGCCGGGCCTGTCGAACCGACGGCCGCAGCGGGCGACGGCAGTACGCTGTTTCGCGAGACGGTCGCGTTCTTCGACTGCACGGCGTGGTCGACGGGCGAGGTCGGGCGCGTGTCGGTGGACCTGGTGGCTCCCGTACGCGATCTCTACGCGAACCTGGCCGCTTTCAACCTGTCGCCCGACGCCGGCTCGCCGGCCAACTGGGCCTCGGTGCTGCTGCAGCTGCTCTGGCTGCTCGGCGTGCTGTTCCTGATCATCCAGGCGTCGGCCATCGTGATGGGCGCGCTGCTCGCGAAGTCGATCACGTCGGCGGTCCACGAGCTGTTCGAGGGAACCGAGCGCGTGCGGCTCGGCGATTTCGCCCACCGCATCCGCATCGAATCGGGCGATCAGCTCGGGGCGCTGGCCGGATCGTTCAACAGGATGAGCGAGAGCATCGAGCGGCTGCTGCACGTGCAGCGCGAGAAGCAGCGGCTCGACGACGAGCTGCGGATCGCACGCGAGATCCAGAAGTCCCTGCTGCCGGTGCGGCCGCCGGTCGTTGCGGGACTCGATATTGCGGACTACTGCGAACCGGCGCGCGAGGTGGGGGGCGATTACTACGACTTCTTCCCGATCGGCGCGCGACAGGTCGGCGTGCTGGTCGCCGACGTGTCGGGCAAGGGCACGTCGGCCGCGCTCTACATGGCCGAGCTCAAGGGCATCATGCTCGCGCTCAGCCGCGCCGGACGGTCGCCGCGCGGCGTGCTCCTCGAGGTGAACCGGCTGTTGGCCGATCACCTCGACAACCGCAGCTTCATCACGATGACTTACGCGGTCATCGATCTGGAGCGTCGTGACCTGACCCTGGCCAGGGCCGGACACACACCGTTGATCCACGTGTCGGGCACGACGACCGACGTCGTGCTGCCCGAGGGGATCGTCTTGGGCCTGCGCGTGCCCGGCGCCGCGGAGAAATTCGAGGCCGTGCTCGAGGAGCAACGGCGACCGCTCGTGGCCGGCGACGTGCTCGTGCTCTACACTGACGGCGTCAGCGACGCGACGAGTCCCGACGGCCGGCTGTTCGGCGACGAGGCGCTGGCGGACGTCGTGGCGGCCAACCGCGAACTGAGCGCGGCCGGTATCCGCGAACGCGTGGTCCGCGACGTGACGGCGTTCGTCGACGGCGCCGACGCGCACGACGATATGACGATGGTGGTGATGCGGGTGGTCGAGGCAGACGAGGCGTGATGGCAGAGACCGGGGACCACCCACTCGTGGAGGTCTTTCGATCGCATGCGTCGATCGAAGTGGCCGTCGTCCGCGGGCTGCTGGCCGCGCATCGGATCGATTCGATCGTGTCGTCCGCACTCTCACCGAGCGTGTTCCCGCTGGCGTTCGGTCAGGCCGAGTTCCGCGTGAGCGTGGTCGCCGGCCTGGCCACGCGGGCCAGGGACGTGATTGCCGGCCATCTCGACGAGGTGGCGGCTGCCGAGGTCCGGCGTCTCAGCGAGACGCTCGGGCCGCTCGAGAAGACGCTCGGCTACGCGTTTCGCGATCTCGGCCTGCTCGAGCATGCGCTGACGCACAGGTCGCGCGCGCACGAGGACGCCTCGGGCGGCGTGATCGACAACGAGTCGCTCGAGTTCCTCGGGGACGCGGTACTCGGGTTCGTCGTGGCCGACCTGCTGTTCACGCGTTTCCCGACGCACAGCGAGGGCTACAAGTCCAAGGTCAAGGCCGGCATTGTCTCGGCCGCGTCGCTGGCACGGCTGGCCGAGGAAATCGACCTGGGCCGTTTCATCCTGCTGGGACGCGGCGAGGAGAAGACGGGCGGGCGCCACAAGCAGGCCATTCTTGCGGACGGATTCGAAGCCGTCATTGCCGCGGTGTACCTGGACGGCGGCATCGAGGCCGCACGCGAGTTCATCGTTTCGCGGATGGATCCGCTGATCGTCCTGGCCGGTGAGCAGGCGGCCGAGGCCTCGTTCACGGCTGACTGGAAATCGGCCCTGCAGGAGTGGCTGCAGGCCGAGGGCCGCGGCCTGCCGACCTATAGGCTCGCGTCGGCCGACGGTCCCGATCACCGCAAGCGATTCGTCGTCGACCTGCTGGTGGGCGGGGAAGTGGTGGCGAACGGGGAAGGCCGCGCGAAGAAGGAAGCCGAGCAGTTGGCTGCGCGCGAGGCCCTCAGACGCCTGCGTCCGGCCGCCGACTCGACGACGCCCCCGGAGGCGGGTGCACCGTCAGTCGATCTCGATGATGCCTGAGCGCGACGAGGACTCCGGTTCGGGCCGCGTCGCCGATGTGGTCACAGGCCGATCGGCGGGCGCGGCGGGCAGCAGCCGCGTCCGCGCATAGGCGCCGACCTCGCGGACGATGTCGCCATCGCCGGGCGGGACCGGCCGGCCGTAGAGTCGGACGTAGAGCCGCAGCAGCGGATCGGTGAAGGCGTAGCGCTTGCCGCGCATCGTGATCAGGTCGACGTCTTCCAGCCACGACAGGTAGTCCTTCGTCGAGCCGGGCGTGCGCTGGAGCCGCTGTGCGATCTCGGTCAGGTTGAGCGGCTCGGCGTCGGCGAGCACGCCGAGGATGGCCTTGAGGGCGCCGTAGCCGCGGGCCCGGTGCAGCCGCAGTTCGTAGCAGTGACGGCAATGCGCGGTCAGCGGCCCGTCGGGCGCGATCGCCGCGGCCAGCGCCGCCACCGGATCGGTGGCAGGCCCCATCGACCCGAGTCCGGCGAGCAGCAGGTGAGCGGCGGCCGGCGAGCCGGCGACCAGCGCCGCGACAGCGGGAGCCACGCTGGCGGCCCAGTCGCGGCGGCCGCCGACGAACAGGTGTGCCATCGACTCGACCTCGGCCGCGTCGAGCGGGGGCATATGCATCACCTCGAACCGCGCCGGCGCGTCACGCAGCAGGCGGTGCACGCGGGCCGTGAACCGCGAGGCCAGGACGAAGCGGCTCGGGCTGACGGCCAGGCGCGCGATCAGCTCGCGCTGCACGTGGCGCAGACCGGGGAAGTTCTCGAACGTCCGCACGTCGAGGAATTCGTCGAGCAGGAACGTGGGAGGGCCCTCTGTCGAGCTGACACCGTCGAAGACGTCGAGCAGCCGATCGAACGCCTCGCGGGTCCCGGTCGCCGCCGCGGGCGGCGTGGCCGGCGTCAGGCGGCTGGCAGCGAGCACAGACGCCAGACAGCGTTCGGGCGTCGTCGCGGCCGCGCTGATATCGAGGTACTGGCTGGCGGCCGGAGCCCAGGTCTGGGTGAGCCGCAGGAGCAGCGACGTCCGGCCGCTGCCGCACCCGCCGAGCAGGACCGGAATGCGGCCGGCGTCGAGCGACGCAATGACGCGGCGTTCGAGGGAAGGGCGTTCGACGATCACGGGTGTTAGGCCGTCGTGGACATCCGCCTGTGGTGAAGGACACGCTGCCGCCGTCGGCAGCGCGCGGTGAAGACGTCACTCTAAAGAACCACCCCCTGTGTGTCAATCGATGGGTGGGGCCCGAGCGGCCGGGGTATCATGCTGGTCACATGAATCTCTGCGTGCTCGGCGCCCAGTGGGGCGATGAAGGTAAAGGGAAAATCGTAGACCTCTTGACGCCGCATTTCTCGGTCGTCGCCCGGTATCAGGGAGGACACAACGCCGGTCATACGGTGTTCGTGAACGGACGCAAGTTCGTCCTGCACCTGATTCCGTCGGGCATCCTGCACGACGGCGTCGTCTGCGTGATCGGCAGCGGGGTGGTGATCGATCTGGCGGCGCTCTTCGCCGAAATCGACATGCTGGCCGGCATGGGGATCGACGTGAAGGGCCGGCTGCTCGTCAGCGACAAGGCCCACCTGATCCTGCCGTACCACCGCGAGATGGACGTGTTGTCCGAGGCGCGGCGCGGCGAGCGGAAGATCGGCACCACGTCGCGCGGTATCGGGCCGGCCTACGAGGACAAGATTGCGCGGCGCGGCGTGCGCGTCGGGGACCTAGCCGATCTGTCGGCCGACGGGCCGCTCTCGACAGCGGTCCGCGAGAACGTGGCTGCGCGCAATCGGTTGATTGGCGATTCGCACATGAGCGCCGACACCGTGCTCGGGGAACTGGCGGCGTTCTGGCCGCGGCTCGCCCCGCTCATCACCGACACGTCGCTGTTCCTGCACCGCGCCATGCGCGACGGCCAGCGCGTGATGTTCGAGGGCGCGCAGGGCACGCTGCTCGACGTCGATCACGGGACCTACCCGTTCGTCACGTCGTCGAACGCCACGGCTGGTGGCGCGTCCACGGGGCTCGGCGTGGCCCCCAGGGCGATTCAGGCGGTCCTCGGCGTGGCCAAGGCCTACACGACGCGTGTCGGTCAGGGCCCGCTGCCGACAGAGCTCTTCGACGCCATGGGCGAGCGCCTGCGCGAGACCGGGATGGAATACGGCGCGTCGACGGGACGGCCGCGGCGGTGCGGCTGGTTCGATGCAGTGGCCGTGCGCTACGCCGCGCGCATCAATGGCCTCGACGCTCTGGCAATCACGAAGCTCGACGTGCTCGATGGTCTGGAGTCGATCCAGATCTGCACGAGCTATCGGTGCGGCGATCGCATCCTGACCGAGATGCCGGGCGAGACGGCACAACTGGCGGCCTGCGAGCCGATCTACGAAACGCTGCCGGGCTGGACGGCCCCCACGGCCGGTCTCACCGAGTTCGATCGGCTGCCGGTCGAGGCGCAGCGCTATATCGCGCGTCTCGAGGCGGTCTGTGAGGTGCCGGCCGCGATCGTGTCGACGGGGTCGGACAGGGCGCACACGATCGTGCGGCGCGAGTCTCCTGCGGCGACGTGGCTCGAGGCGGAGCAGGTGGGCAGGTAGGCCGGTCGAATCCGGACGCCGACGACACGTCCCCCAGAAACGCCAGAAGCCGGACGCGAGGTCCGGCTTCTGGCGTTTTCGTGTGTCTGGATGGATCTTACTGGGCTGGCGTGCCGGCCGGGGCGCAGTACTTGTCGAAGGCCAGCGTCAGCAGGTCGGCGATCGACTCGGCCGACCGTGACTCGATATCGCGGCGCTCCACCATGTAGAGCACCTGTCCGTCGCGCAGGAGCGCGATGGACGGCGACGACGGCGCAAAGCCGGTGAAGTATTCGCGGGCGCGCGCCGTGGCCTCGACGTCGGCACCGGCGAACACGGTGGCCAGCGTGTCGGGCGTGTGCTCGTGCTGCAGGGCCATCGCGATACCCGGTCGTGCCTTGCCCGCCGCGCAGCCGCAGACGGAGTTGACCACCAGCATCGTGACGCCCGGCGCCTTCACCACGGCATCGACGTCTTCTGGCGTACGACATTCACGCGCGCCAACGGCCGTGAGTTCTTCGCGCATCGGGGCAATCAGGTATTCGGGATAAGGCATGGATGAACGACCTCCAACGATCAGTATGACACGGGGCTCCCGGCCTTCCTAAGGTGCGGTGTGCGACCGCGTGTGGAAGCCGGCTTCCTCGAGCGTCCGGCGGACGTCCTCGAACATCTGTCGGACCGGTCCCTCGTCGCCCTCGATGCGGAGCAGCCTGTCGACCGAGTACATGCGGAAGCGGATGGCTTCCATGTGGAAGGCGGCGACGGCGCGGCGCAACGCCTGGGTTTCCTCGACGATGCGATCGCGATGGATCCCGGGCGGCAGAGCCTCCAGCGTGGGCAACAGGCGGTCGAGGATGGCCAGCGAAGCACTCGTGCGGTCGGACATGGAACAACACTCTCCTGGAACGGGCATCGCCCGGGGGCGCGCGCCTCCCAGAATAAACGATCCAGACCGGATCATCGCCGGTGCATGCGTTCGAGCCGCCGCGTGGCGAGACGGGCCAGCAGAGAGCAGATCAGGATGATCGTGACGAGCACGAGGGCGCCGGCCCAGGCCTGCCGGTGCCAGTCCGCGTACGGGGAAATGGCGTACGCGTAGACCTGCACGGTCAGGGCGCCGATCGGCTGCGTCAGGTCCGTCGACCAGAAGCGGTTGCCGAACGCGGTGAACAGCAGGGGCGCGGTCTCGCCGGCAATGCGCGCCAGCGCCAGCATGATGCCGGTGACGATGCCGGGCAGCGCTGCCGGCAGCACGACGGTCATCACGGCCCGGCCGCGCGTGGCGCCGAGCGCCGGCGCGCCCTCGCGCAGCGATCGCGGCACCAGTCGCAGCAACTCCTCGGTGGTGCGCGTGATGATCGGGATCATCATCACGCCCAGGGCGATCCCACCGGCCATCGCCGAGAACCGGCCGAAGGGCAGTACAGCGATCGCGTAGACGAAGACGCCGATGACGATCGACGGCACGCCATTGAGCGTGTCGGCCGCGAAACGCACGAGCGGCGCAAGCCGGGCCTGCGGATACTCGACCACGAACACGCCGCTCAGGATGCCGATCGGGATGGCCACGAGTGCGCCCAGTCCGCACAGGATCAGCGTCCCGACGATGGCGTTGCCCATGCCGCCGCCGGCCTCGCCGACGGGCCGGGGCGTCTCGGTGAAGAACTCGACGTTCAATGCCTGCACGCCTTGCGACACCACGAAGAACAGGACGAAGGCCAGCGGCACGAGCGCGACGAGGACGGACGCCACCGACAGGCCGGTCATGGTGGCCGACAGGGCGCGACGACGGGTATCGCGGGTGATCATGCGGCCTCCCGTGCGGCCTGGCGCCGCGGAGCACGCCGGGGCCGCGTCGTCGTCATCCGCCAGATCAACAGGCGGGAGAGCCCGTTGACCGCCAGGGTGATGACGAACAGGACCAGGCCGATCTCGACGAGCGCGTGCAGGTGCAGCGTCTCGACGGCTTCCTTGAACTCGTTGGCGAGGACCGCGGCCATCGTGTACTGCGGGGCGAACAGCGACCAGCTCGCCTGCGGGTTGTTGCCGATCACCATCGTGACGGCCATGGTTTCGCCGATGGCGCGGCCAAACCCGAGCATGACGGCGCCGATGATGCCTGTGCGTGCGTAGCGCAGTGCCACCTGCGTCGCCTCCCAGCGTGTGGAGCCCAGCGCGTACGCCGCCG
Source organism: Acidobacteria bacterium SCN 69-37 (assembly GCA_001724025.1). Lineage (GTDB taxonomy): Bacteria > Acidobacteriota > Vicinamibacteria > Vicinamibacterales > SCN-69-37 > SCN-69-37. Next base: position 135,928 of record MEDJ01000020.1, read on the forward strand.
CGCGCTGGGCCCCGGGGACGGCCCTGAGCACCTCGCGCGCCATCGACGACGTGTAGGGGATCACCATCACGGCCAGCACCAGCGACGCCGCCAGCAGGCTGACCCCGACGGGCGGGCCGCTGAAGAGCGGCAGGGCCCGCACGGCCTCGGGGAGGCTCTCCTGGATTGTTCGGACCAGCGGGACGAGCACGAAGATGCCCCACAATCCGTAGACGATGGACGGGATGGCCGCCAGGAGTTCCGTCAGGAAGATCAGCGGTGGTCGCAGCCGGTGTGGACAGATGTCCGAGAGGAACACGGCAATGCCGATCGAGACCGGTGCGGCGATGAGCAGCGCCAGCACCGATGAATAGAGCGTGCCCCAGATGAACGGAAAGGCGCCGAACGCGCCCGCGACCGGATCCCAGTCGCTGCTGCTCCAGAAGCCGAAGCCGAACGCGGCAATCGACAGCTGCGACTCCCGCCACAGCACCACGCCGATCGCGAGCACGATCAGGACGAGCAGCAGTGCCGGCGCGCCGGTGAGCAGCCCGAAGATCCTGTCGCTCGCGCGCAGTCGTTGGCCGGTCATGTCACTGCGTCCGGATCCGGCCCAGGGCCGCCAGTTCCCTGTCCACCACGGAGGCGGGCAGCGGAGAGTAGCCGAGGTCCGAGGCAAACGCCTGGCCATCGGTGAGGGCCCACCGCATGAAGTCGACCATCGCGGCCGCCTGCATCGTGTCCGGCGGGTTCTCGTGGAAGAGCAGCCACGTGAACGACGCGATGGGGTAAGACGCATCGCCGGGGGCGTTGGTGATCGAGACGCGAAAGTCGTCGGGCATCGTGGGCGCCGCGCCGTCGGCGACAGCGGTCACCGACGCGGGGGAGGCCTTGACGAAGCGGCCGGCGGCGTTCTGCACGGCACCGAATGGAATCTGGTTCTGCGTGGCGTAGACCGGCTCGACGTATCCGAAGGCGCCGGTCGTCAGCTTCACGAGCCCGGCCACGCCCTCGTTCCCCTTGCCGCCCAGGCCCACGGGCCAGTTGACGGACGTGGCGACGCCTACCTGCTCCCGCCACGCGGGCGAGACCTTCGCCAGGTAGTCCACCCACACGAACGTCGTGCCGCTGCCGTCGGATCGGTGGACGACGGTGATGGCCTCGTCAGGCAGTGCCACGCCGGGATTGATGGCGGTCAGCGCCGGATCGTTCCAGCGCGTAATTCGCCCCAGGTAAATATCGGCCAGCAGCGGCCCCGTGAACTGGACGTCGGCCGTCACGCCCGGCAGGTTGTAGATCGGCACCACGGCGCCGACCACCGTAGGCAGATGCAGGATCGGAACTGCCGCTTCCGCCAGCTGGACGTCGGTCATCGGGTAGTCCGACGCGCCGAAGAAGACCGTCTGGTTCAGCAGTTGCCGGACGCCGCCACCCGATCCAATCGACTGATAGTTGATGAGGATCTCCGGGCGCTGCGCATGATATTCGCTGAACCACTTCGAGTAGAGCGGGTAGGGAAAGGTGGCTCCCGCGCCGTTGATGCGCACGGTGCCCGACGAGGCGGTGTCGCCTCCGCACGCGACGGACATCGCCGCAGCGGCGACGACGGCGAGCAGGGCCGGAGCGGGGGTGAATCGCAATCTCATGGTCGTGATTCCTCTGGTCGGTGGTCAGAACGCGATCAGGCCGTGCACGGTGACGCGGCGCTCGTTCGGGCGATCTGTCGTTGCGAGACGTTGCCGCAGGAGCTCGATGTCGAGCATCAGCGCGGCCGTGCCGCGGCCGCTCGCGTGCGGCATCCAGTAGGCCGCACCGGCGATCGCGCGACGATGGCCGGTGGGCGTCGAGGTGTCCGACGTGAACGTGTCATAGCGGAAGAGCAGTTCGAGACCGTCGCCCTTGGTCTCGAGAAACGGGGTGACGAAGACCGACCACCCGCGCGATGTGACTCGCGGAGTGTCGGGCTCGGCACGGTCGTCGCGCGTCAGGTATTCGAGTCCGGCGTTCAGTCGCGCGTGCTCGAACCACAGCGCACCGATGGCGCGGTGCCGTTCGGCCCCGGCCTTCACGTGATCCCGATGGACGTACGTCGTCACGCGCAGACCATGGAGCCACGCGCGCACGTCGGGGAGGGGCCGGATCGTGGTACGAAGCAGGACGGCCTTCTGGCCGTCGACTTCCCGGTGCGCGTAACCTTCGCCGTTATAGATGCCGATGTGGACGTCGCCGTAGCTGCCGGGCAGGTCGGTGCGGGCCGAGAGACCCGCGTCGGCGGAGATCAGCGCGCCATCGCGCTCGGCAAAGGTCGTACCCTGAAAGCGGTAGCGATAGACGTCGTCGACGTCGCCGATGAACGGCGTGGGCTGGATGCCCGCGCGGACCCAGGTGCCGGTCCACCTGCCGGTGACGGTGCCGAGATCGAAGTGCGCGTACGCGTACTTGAGGCGGAACGTGAGGCCGGCGTCGGGCCTGCTGCCCGTGCTCGTCCATCCCGCGATGTCCGGCGTGACGCGAAAGCGCACGAACGATCCGGCCTGGCCTGTCAGGTTCAGATAGGTGCGGGTTACATCGAACGCGCGCGCACGTGTCGCCGACCCGGACGCGTCGGCCGCCGGCGACGTCAGCGTGTAGTCGTAGAAGACGACCACGCCCGCGTCCAGGCGCGGCGTGGGCTCATCCGTCTGGGCGTGGAGCGGCCCGGCAGAGCCGAGGGCGAACGCGGTGGTCATGGCCAGCAGGCTGAGCGGTCGGGACACGGGCACTCCGTCGTGCGGCGGCAGACGTGCCGCGACGGAGCCCAGAGTAGAGGTGGTGCGTTACATGGACGATTCACGATTGTTACAAACGCGTTAAATCCATGAGCTGGACGTCGCCGCGCGGGACGGGCCGTGGAGGGCCCGCCCGCGCGACGGGCGTGTCAGAACGAGAAGCGCAGCGCGAACTGCGTCTGCCGGGCCGTGCCGAGGCCGACGGTGCGGCCGACGGTGCTCGTCAGGCGTCCCCACGATCCGGCCGTGGCGGGCGTGTAGGCCTGTCCCGGCTGCAGCGTGTTGCCTCCGAGGGTGGTTGCCGGGATCACCGAGGGCAGCGTCGCGCTCGGGGTCGCGAAGTTCACCGCATTGAAGAGGTTGAAGATCTCGCCGCGGAACTCCACGCTGCGGCGATCGCCCAGGCCGAACCGCTTCGCGAAGAAGAAGTCGACCTGCTGGAAGCCGGGGCCGTAGATCGAGTTGCGCTCGAGGTTGCCCCAGGTGCCGGGCTGCGGTATCGCGAAGGCGGCCGGGTTCAGGTAGATCAGCCCGCCGTCCTTGATGTACGGATCGACACCGGGCACCAGGTCCGGTCGACGCACGTTGCGCGACGCGCCGCCACCCGGGGTGTTGATGACGGGCGTGCGGTCGGCAGCCGGGTTGGCGAAGTACGAGCCGGCCGCATCGCGGTAGAGGATGTCGGGCCGCGTGATCTGCACGGCAATCGGGAGCCCACTCCGCGCGCTGAAGATTCCACCGAGATCCCAGCCACCCAGCAGCGCGTTGGCCAGCGCGCCCGCGTCGTTGCCGAACCGTCGTCCATGCCCGAAGGGCAGCGAGTAGAGCAGGCTCGCGCTGAACGTGTGACGCACATCGTACTTGTTGTAGCCGTAGTCGTAGTCGAAGTCGCTGAGCGCCCGCGCGTTGTTGGCGGCCGTGTCCGCCTCGTTCGAGCCGCCCGACGTGCCCTTGCTCTGGCCGAGCGTGTACTGGAGGTTGGCGGTCAGGCCGCTCACCGAGCGCCGCGTCAGCGACAGCATGAGCGCGTTGTAGGCGTCGCGTCCGCCGCTCGTCTTGAAGTCGATCTCGGCGTAGGGCTGCTGCACGCCGGTGATGTGTCCCGCGTCATCGCGCTGCACGAGCGAGAACTCGCGGATCACCAGTGCTGCGCCGGCGGGATTGGTCGGATTCGGCACCACGTCGACGATCTGGTTGGCGACACTCCGGAGGAACAGGTTGCGGCCCTGGCTGCCGACGTAGGCGGCCGTGGCCGCGAATCCGCGACCGAGCTCGCGCTGCACCGAGGCCGTGTACTGATAGACCTTCTCGGGAATCTCGTACTCCTTCGCGTAGGCCCGCGGCTGGTAGCTCCGGTTGTTCGGGTTGCTGCTGAAGTTCGCGACCACGGCCGCCTCGTCGAGCGGATAGGCGAGCAGCGATCCGCTGCTGATCGTGGTGCGGACGACGTCGCTCTCGACCGGCTGGATCAGATCCTCACCCTGGCCAGGGCCGACGAACACGCCGAAGCCGGTGCGCAGCACCGTGCGCCCGATCGCGTACGTGGCCGACAGGCGCGGCTGGAAGTTGTCCTTGCGCACGCCGTGGACATTCACCGACGCCGGGGTGTCGATCTGGCCGGTGTCGAGGTTGAACTTCACGAACAGGTTGTCGCGCACTTTCATCGGCGTGTAGTACTCGTACCGCATGCCGTAGTTGAGCGTCAGACGCGACGTGGCGTGCCACTGATCCTGTGCGAACACCACGAAGTACTGCTGGCTCATGTGCCGGGCGCCGGTGGCGCCATTGTTGAACACGCTCGGCGCGCTGATGTCGCCGGCGTACTGGATCGACTGGGGCTGGTTGGCCAGGAACGCGGTGACGTTCGGGAAGACGTACGTCGTGCCGTACCGCTGATCGGCCGTCATGCGGATCAGTCGCACGTCCCCGCCGATCTTCACGAGGTGATTGCCGTGCAGCCACGAGACCGCGTCCGAGAATGCGAGTGAGTAGGGATCGTAGATGAGTGCGCGGCCATTCGTCGCGCTGTTGGCGCGCACCAGGCCGCCGGGGCCGACGATGCCCGACGACGCCCCCTGTCCGGCGATGCCGGTATTGGTCACCGAGCCGCTCAGGTTCACCGCGAAGTTGCTGAAGTCGATGCCGCCTGCCGACGATCCCCGACCGGTGACTTCGGCCTTCGGCGCGTTGTAGCCGATCTTGAACTCGTTCAGGATGCCGCTGCCGAACGTGCCCTGGAGATTGAAGATCGCGTTGGTCGGTGTGTTCTCGAGCCGGGCGATGCTGCCGCTGATGTTCTGCGGCCGCACCTGCGTGCCGCGGTCGTGGAACACGCGGACATAAGACGTCCACCGGTTGTTGAGACGATAGTCGAGGCGCAGACTGAGGGCGTTCTCGCGGACCGCTTCGACGCCCTGCAGCTGGTAGATGTCGAAGTCGGGGTTGGTCGATGCGCCGGACAGGAGCACCGCGCCCGGGGCGGTGAAGCCGGGACGCAGCGCGGCGATGGCCGGCACGGCGCGCGCCCACGCGGCGGCGCTCGGTGCGGCCTCGACGAAGTTCAGGCCGGCATCGAGCCGATAGCCCTCGTATCCCGCGAAGAAGAACGCCCGGTCCCTGACGAGCGGACCGCCGAGCGAGCCGCCGAACTGGTGCTGATCGAGCTTCGATTGCGGCAGCTGCGCGATGATGCTGCCATCGGCATTCCGGGTGGCATCGAAGTAGTTCGGCGCGCCCAGGCCCTCGTTGCGGAAGAACTCGAACACCGATCCGCTGAAGGCGTTCGTGCCCGACTTGGTGACGACGCTCACCTGGCCGCCGGTGCCCGTGCCGTACTCGGCCGGGTAGTTGTTCGACTCCACGCGGAATTCCTGCACGTTCTCGAGACTCGCCTGGAGCTTGAACGGCGACGCGATCTGGCCCGCGATGTTGCCCGGCGCCGAGTCGATGATGGCCGAGCCTTCCACGCCGTCGAACTTGATGACGTTCTGCTGGTTCGCGCGCCCGCTGAAGCGGACGTCGTTCCAGGTGCCGGTGCCGGCGTTCTGCGAGCCGGGCGCCTGCAGCATCAGCTGGGACATCTGCCGGCCGTTGACCGGCAGGTTCAGGATCTCGCGCTCGCTGACGTTGACGCCGATGCTCGCCGAGCTGATGTCAATGGCGACCGAAGTGCCCTCGACGGTCACCGCTTCGGTCAGGTTCGGCCGGAGCGACAGGTCGAGCGAGAACTCCTGGGCCGCAGCCAGGGCCACGCCGACGTGTTCGATCGGGGCGAACCCGGGAAGCGTGGCGCGGACGGTATAGACCGACGGGCGGAGGCCGACGGCAGAATAGCGGCCCGCCTCGTTCGAGATGACCACACGTTCTTCGCCCGTCCGTTCGTTCCGGATCGTGACGGTGGCGCCGGGGACCACGGCCCCCGTTTCGTCGAGGACGGTGCCGGTGAACCGGCCGTCGCCCTGAGCGAGGACCGGCGTCACCAGTGCGGGCAGGATGCCGATGAGCAAGGCTGCCAGGACGCGTCGAACTGTAATACGCAAACTCATGCCCCCTCCAGGGGATTGACGTGACTCGATGGGACCACCGCTCATGGGCAGTCCCTCGAGCGTCACTGTAGGCAGCGGCTGTGAATGGCTCGAAACGACCGTGTTAAGGCCGTGTAAACTTCGCGACACGCGCGGGGCCATCCCGGGCCGGCTGGATCTGACGCGGGCGCGCGACGTGAGACGCAGTAGAATGAGCGGCATGTACACCGCGCTGGTTGTTGCCCACTCGCTGTTGCGCTGGGTCGTGCTGGGGCTGGCCGTGGTCGCGCTCGTGCGTGCCGTGAGTGGCTGGTCGGGTGGTCGGCCCTGGACGGGGGGCGACGAGCAGGTCAACAGGTTCTTCGTGATCGCCTTCGACCTTCAGGTGCTCATCGGCCTGATCCTCTACGTCGGACTCAGCCCGATGACGCAGGCTGCGTTCCAGGACTTCGGGGCAGCAATGGGGAACAGCGTGCTGCGATTCTGGGCGGTCGAGCACATCTTCGGCATGCTGGCGGCCGTGGCGCTCGTACACATCGGCCGTGTCCGCGCGAGGCGGGCCGTCGAGCCTGCGGCGCGCCACCGGACGACGGCGATCTTCTTCGGGCTGGCGCTGTTGATCACCCTGCTGACCATCCCGTGGCCGTTCATGCCGGCCGCGCGCCCGCTCTTCCCGTCGTTCTGACCGATCGCGGCCACCGCGCGTTTTCTTCTACGGGCCGTTCGGGTACTGCCTGGTTCAGCCAGCGGTCAGCGGGTGAACGGCCGCTGCGTCGTGCGAGCCTGCTGGCCTTGGCATTGTCGCTGGCCACGGAGGCCACGCAGGTCTACGGCCACGGCCGCTTTTCCTCGATGACCGACGTTGGCACCCACGGCGCGGGCGCGGTGATCGGCGCCTGGCTGGCCGGGCGGCGGGTACGCCGAACGATGGGATCGTCGTTGACGCCGATACCCCGAGGGGAGTACAAAACTCCTGTCCGTTCAATCCACATCATCCGGCGTTCGGTCCGCGAGGTCGGCCGTCGGTGCGTCGTTCGTTCCGTCCGTGTTCTGTGCAGCGAGGGAGGGGGCGAGTCATGGACCCAGTCCGTCACAATCCGCTCGAACCGGAGTTCCGCCTGGAGGAGACCGATCGCCGTACGAAGATCGGCCGCCTCCTGATGGGGCTGATGCTGGCGCTGGCCGTTGCCATTGCCTGGTGGGCATCGAAGGGCTGACCTGCCGTTCGATATCGCGTATCGACCTGCACGGACCGATGCCTTGCCAGCGATGGCGATGCACCGGTCCGTGGCGCGTACGGGCGCTCGCCCGATTCGCTGGCGTGCCCGGCCGAAGCCTGCGAGTACGTGAGTGGTTCGGTAAAGGGATGGCGTCCCCATCGGGAATCGAACCCGAGTCTCAGCCTTGAAAGGGCTGCGTCCTGACCGCTGGACGATGGGGACGGATTGAGCGGCTCCGCGGCGCCAGGTAGGCTCCCCTGCGAGGGCCGTCGTTCCCTGAAGCGCCCCTTAGTCTAACAGACTCTTCCGGCCGGTCGAGCCCTCTCCTGATGGAATGCGCCAGGCCGCGTCGACCGGCCTGGTGGTTCAGTTCCAGCGACCTGCGATGACTTCCCGAAGGCGCGCAACAGAGGCGGTCCTGGGAGGCATGGCTCCGCCCCGATGGCTCATGGCCACAATGAGCAGTCCTCGGTCATCGGTGAGTGCGGTCACCTTGTGGGACAGTTCGTCATTCGGCTCGAGGCGCGTGACGACGCGGAGTGAGGGGATCTCTTCGAGATAGGTGTGCCAGGCGGCGCCGAAGGCGAAAACGGGAGCCTGGAGTTCGCGGACTGGCGCCAGACGAACCGGTCGATGAGCTCGATGTCCGGACGTATGCGGGCGGTGACCGTCGCGCTGTGCCACGGATAGAGTTCGAAGTTAGTGATCGATCGCTTCATCCCAGAGATCGGCAAGCGCGCGGCATGCGGGACCGGCCAGATATGACGACATGGGGCATTCATAGCATGACCCGCTGTCGAAGTGCCGGCGCATGCCCAACCTGTGGCGCATGGTGCCTGATCGCTGCGACCGGCCCTTCGCGGGGCAGAGGCGGGGCGTGGAACGGTTCATGCAAAGCAGTGGGTGTACCCGGGGTCGCACGGTCTTTCTTGTCCGGCTTCGGCGTCAGCCAGAGAGGTGATTCATGCGTAGGGTATTCATCGGTGTACTTGCGGTAGCTCTCATCATGACCGCGGCCGCCCGCGAGGCATCGGCCCAGAGCTTCGGCGTCAAGGGCGGCGCGGTGTTCGCGGACTTCAGCGCCGATGCCGTGAAGTTCGACAAGCGGACGGGCTGGCAGGCCGGTCTGTTCGTGGGCGCCGGCGGTCCCGTCGGGATCCTCGGCGAGCTCAACATCATCCAGAAGCGCGCGAGACTGGTCGGGCTGCAGAACGTCGACCTCAGCGCCACCTATCTCCAGGTGCCCGTCCTGCTGCGTATCAGCGGCGGCAACAACGGCGCGCGTGTCTACGGCATCGTCGGACCGTCCATCGATGTGCGCGTCGGGGACTCGATCGGAGATCTCGATCTGACCGACGACGATGTCTTCAGGAACTACGACGTCGGGCTGGTGGCAGGTGCCGGCGTCCAGTTCGCACACATCCTGGTCGAGGGGCGCTATACGCGCGGCCTGCGCCGCGTGAACAAGTTCGACTTCGACAACGCGGTCAAGCTCAACGTGCACTCGTTTGCGGTGCTGGCCGGCGTTGGATTCTAGGAGATGACGGCAGGGGCGGGCACAGGCCCGTCCCTGCACGACCTCGACGTCAGTCCTGCCGCGTGATTCGTTCGAGCGGGAGTGGGGCGAGTGGTGAGTGGCTGCGCAGGTACTCGACGAACACATCGACGTCGGGACCGACGGCTACCGGGTCGGTTCCGAGCATCGCGGTCGAGAAGCCGTCGCCGCCGGCCCACAGGAAGTCCGGCATCGCGATGCGGTACCGTGCGTCCGGATTCAGCGGCTCGTCGTCGATGCGAATGGACGCACGATCGACCCGCGATCCGGCCGGGCGATCCGCACTCCACGTGTAGCGGAGATTCCGCGAGATCTGCAGTACCTTCCATGTCGATCGATCGTCGGCCGCGAACTGCTGCTCGAGCAGCGCCGCCAACTGCGCGCCCGTCATCGTCTGCACGACCACGACGTTGCCGAACGGCAGCGTGCGGAACGCGTCGCCATAGGCGACAGGCGTGACAGCGCCGGCGCCAGTCGTGTGCGCGAGGTCCGCCCGCACCCCGCCCCAGTTCGTGAGGGCAATGCGGGCACCGCCGCGTGCCGGGTCGCGCGCGGCCGCGAGATACGCATCTGCCACCGCATCCCCCATGGTGGATTCGCCCGAGGCGTTCTGCGCCCGTGTGAACGTTCCCGAAACCGAACCTACGGGCCGGCGGCCGACCTCCTCGGCAATAGGTCGATATGCATCGAGCAGGCGCGTCATCGCCGGATCCGCGGCCACGTCGCGCGTCACAGGCACGTTGACAGCCCGCGCCGAGACGATCCGCCCGCGGCGGCGATCGACAGTGAGATCGATGTCCGTGATCTGGCGGCTGAAAGATGCGGTACTCGTCACCAGGTGTCCGTCCATGTGGCAGATGTAGCTGCGATTGGTGTGACCGGTGACCACCACGTCGATCGCCGGCGAGAGCGCGCGCACGATCCCCACGAGATCGCCGCTCATCCGTCCGCACGCCTCGTCGTCATCCGGGGCGGGAAAGCCGCCCTCGTGGATGAGGACGACGATGACCTGCGCGCCCTGACGCCGCAGTTCGTCAGCAGCGGCATTGGCCGTGGCTGCCTCGGGCAGGAACGTGAGTCCGTCGATGGCGGCTGGCGAGACCAGATTCGGCGTGCCCTTCAGGACCAGGCCGATGAGCCCGACCGGAATCCCGCCCACCTCGTGCAGCGCCGTGGCGGGGAAGAGCGTGTCGTTGCGGGCATCGACGCGGACGTTGGCCGACAGATACTGGAACGACGCCCCGTCGAAGGTCGGCGTGACGCGACAGCCGTCGACCGGGTGACAGCCGCCGTGCTGCATCCGCAACAGTTCCTGCCAGCCCTCGTCGAACTCATGATTGCCGACTGACGAGAATTCCAGCCGGATCGCGCCGAGCGCCCTGATCGTCGGTTCATCGTGGAAGAGAGAAGAGATGAGCGGCGATGCGCCGATGTTGTCACCGGCCGCGACGACGATCGTGTTCGGGTTCGTGGCGCGCAGGCGGGCGAGGTGCGTGGCGAAATACTCGATGCCGCCCACCGCGACGTCCTCCCATCGACCGTTGGACCCCGCGGGCGGCTCGAGGTTGCCGTGAAAATCGTTGAACGCGAGGATCTGGATGTCGACGAGCGCGGCGGACGCGGCCGGCAGACGCGTCGATCCGGTAGACGTGCAGCCGGCGAGCGTGACGAGCAGCAGCGCGGCGGCCGTACGCCGCAACCGGAGCATCATCGGCACATTCTTGGGGACCGGACGGGCCGACGCAAGTCACACTTTGGCGACGGTCGACTACCGACTAAGGCTGCCGACTGCCGACTACCCGGAGCCCGGGGGCTTCAGCCGCCGGAGACTGTCTCCCCGAGGCTGAAGCCTCGGGGCTCCGACTGCAGAACTCCGAGTGCAGAACGACTACGGCTCGAGCGACGACACGTACGCGATCAGATCGACGACGTCGTTGTCGGACAGGTTGGCGACGACGGGCGTCATCAGCGACGCCATCGTGCCGTGCCGCGTGCCGAACTTGAAGTCGAACATCTGCCGCGCGAGGTAGCTCGGCGAGCGGCCGGCAAGGTTCGGAATCGGCCCGACGCCTTTCAGACCGACACCGTGGCAGGTGGCGCAGGCAATCGTCCGGCCGTTGCCGCCGGTGGTGGCGAGAGCCTCCCCGCGCGTCACGCTGCCGGGAGGCACGTAGGCAATCCAGCCGGAGTGTGGGTTGCGCAGCTGCGCCTGCGCGGTGTCCTCGGGCGTTTCGACGATGCGCATCCCGAGCGGTTCGGTGTCGTTACCCTCGGCCCGCCAGAAGATGTGGCCACGCAACTGCATCTTCGGAATCGTGTCGGTCTCGACGACACGGATGTACTGCGTCCACGGCATCGACGAGAAGTAGCGCGCAGCCGCTTCGATCTCCTCTTCCGTCAGGGCCTTGGCGATCTGCTCCATCTCGGAGGTGTTGTCCTTGCGCGGTTCCGCGCTGACACGCAGGCCGCCGCGGAAGTCGCGCAGCTGCTGGACGATGTACTCGAACGACAGCCCCTGCACCGGGGCGTTCTCCGGACGGCCGCGTCCGTTGGGGAGATGGCACATCGCGCAGGCGCGAACCTCGGGGTTCTTGCCGTGCGCGACGATCTCGGGCATCACCGGGTGATCATCGGGAAACCAGTCGGCCGGCCCGTGGCGATAGCCGACCTGCTGCGTCGTGAAACGAAGCGTTGACCCTTCGGCCTGTCGCAGCTGATCGGGCGATGTCGCCGGTCGTGGCGGCGGCACGAACTCCGTCGGCGGCAGGATTGGCGGCGCCTGCGGCGGATATTCCCCCGGCGGCACCGGTGGCAGCCCGTAGGCCCACGAGGGGGGCAGCGGCCGCGGCTCCTGCGCACTGAGCGCGACGAAGGAGACGACGACGGTGGGAACGGTGGTGAGCAGGATCGCGGCGGCGCGGCGCACGATCGCACTCCGGAAGTGGCGAGGCAATGAAGGTGTCATGAAGAACGGGGGCATTGTAGGACCCCAGCCGTCGCGGCACAACACTCCCGCCGGGCATCGGGCAGGGCCGCGAGCGGCGTGAGGATTCGCGTATGATGCGCTGATATCCGGCCCGTCTGGTCGGTAAAGCAGGTGATATGGCGTCAGAGCAGCACGTGTATATCGGAACGGATGGCGGCGCGACGACCTCGAAGGTCGGCGCGGTGTGGCACGACGGCACGGTGGTGTCGACGCGGCTTCTGCAGCGGCCGACACGGTCGGCCGAGGGACCCGATGCGGTGATCGAAGGGTGGGTCAACAGCGTCCGCGAATACCTGACCTTGAATCAATTGACGTGGGATCAGGTCGAGGGCGTCGGGTTGTCGATCCCCGGTCCGTTCCAGCGGTACGGCGTGTTCGACAAGTCGCCCAACCTGCCCGACTCGTTCGTGGGATTCGATGTCTACACCGCGTATGCCAGCGCACTGGCCGCGGCGTCCGGGCGTGCCGTGCCGCTCGTCGTCGGCAACGACGGCAACTATGGTGGGGTGGCGGAAGCGGCGCGTGCGCGCGGCGCGTCGCACGCGTCGGTCGTGATGCTGGCGCCGGGATCGGGCCTGGGCTGCGCCTTCGTCGACAGCCACGGCCTGCCGCTCGATGGCGACACGCTGGCCGGCATGGAAGCGGCGCACATGCCCGCGCCGCTGCACCTGCTGGGCGCCAGGCCGTATCGGTGCGGGTGTGGGCGCGAGTGGGGGTGTGTCGAGGTCTACACGACGCTGTCGGGCCTGCCGTACCTGCTCGAGGAGCGGCTGCCTGATTTCCCGGAGCACGAACTGGCCCGATCGAGCGCCCCGATGCGCGAGCGCGCGTTCGCGCTGCGCGGATTGGCACAGCAGGGCGATCCCCTTGCGCTGGCCATCTTCGATTTCCAGGCCAGGGCGCTGGGCCTGCACGTGGCGTCGCTCGCGATGGCGCTCGATCCGGGTTTCGTGGTGATCGGCGGCGGGCTGATGGATCCGGAAGCGACGACCGAGGTGTTCCGGGAGCGGTACCTGACGATCATTCGTGAGTCTGCGATGCCGTATCTGTGGCCGGCGCAGCGTGCGCAGATCACCATCGTGCCGGCAGCCCTCGGAGATCTGTCGCAGTCGATTGGCGCGGCGCTTGCCGCGCTGTACCAGAGCCGCGCGTGAGACGGGAGACCCTGCCGGACGGTCGGTGCCACATCTTGAGGCCTGGACCACGGCGCCTACCTGACGGAGACCGGAGACAGGCGTGGAGGAGTTGACCTGGTGACCGAAGGTTCGGACAGATCGGCACAGGACCGGTCGCGAGTCGACGTCGGTACCGGTGTCGCAGGCCTGACGGCCGTCGCCCTGATCGGGGCCTGGTGGCTGGCCCTCGGCCGCCCGGGACCGCAGGCGGGCACACCCGTGTTCCTCCTGCAGGCGCTGGCGGCGACGGCGGCGGCTTTTCTCCTGCGACGCGTGGCGCGGACACCGCGGCGCGACGGCGGCGCACGCGCATGGCAGTGGATGGCGTCCTCGGCCGGCCTGTTCGCGGCCGGCGACGTGCTCCTGTTTTTCCTCGCCGGGCAGGGCCCGGCCCAGTTGACCGTGGCCTACATGGTCGTCGTCCTGCCGTGTGCACTGGCGGTTGTCGGACTGTTCCGGATGCCACCGGGAGTCGCCGAGTCGGGCGATCGCGTGGCGCACCTGCTGGATGTGGCGCTGGTGACGGTCGGGGCCTCGATGGTCTTCTGGGAACTGTCGCTCAGGCCAGTCCTCTGGCTCGAGGCGGCGGCTCCTTTCCGGGTCATCATGCCCGTCCTGGCTCTGGCCGACCTGGCCATCCTGGCCGGCATCGCCAGCCTGCTGCTGCGGCGGCCCGCCGACGAGCGCCGCCTGTCGTATGGCGTGCTGGCGGCCGCTCTTGGTGCGCTCGTCCTCGCCGACGCGTCGGTGGTGGGGCAGTGGCCGGGGGCGGCACTCTACCACCCGGGCCGCGGGCTCTTCATCGGGCTGCTCATCACCACCGCCTTGATCGAACGGCATCGCCTGGCCACGGCGTCCCGGCGTGACGACGTGGCCGAGGTCCGGCCGGTGTACTGGCTGCCGCACGTTAGCATCGCCGCGGCGGCGCTGGTGCTGGTGGTCGGTGCGGCACGCGGTGGACCAGGGTTGGTGGGCCTGGCGGTGGCGGCCCTGGGCCTGGCCGGCGTTTCGATCGGCCGCATGTGGCTGACGCAGCGCGACATGGCCCGCCTGCGTCGCGAACGGACGCTGCTCGCCAACGACGCGCGGTTCCGATCGCTCGTCGAACAGGCCGCCGACATGATCATCGTGGTGGACGCCACGTGGGTGGTCACGTTCGCGAGCCCGTCGGTGTCGGCCGCGCTGGGGTATCGGGCGGGACACCTGGTCGGCGCCTCGGTGCTCGATCTCGTGCATCCGGAAGAAGTGCCTGACGCCGCCGGCCGGCTCCGCGAGTGTCTCGCCGACGGACGGCCCATGCGGGGGCGGTGGCGCCTGCGGCGCAGCGACCAGACGTTCATTTTCACCGAGACGGTGTGCACGAATCTGCTGCGTGACGAGCACATCCGGGGCGTTGTGCTCGTCGCGCGTGACGTCTCGGAACGGCAGGCTCTCGAGGCGCAATTGGCCCATCAGGCCTTCCACGATCCATTGACGGGACTGGCCAACCGCGCGCTGTTCGAGGACCGCGTACGGCACGCGCTGGCCCGTCGCCGGAGCGACAGCGGCCGGATGGGCGTGGTGTTCCTGGACCTCGATCGTTTCAAGCCGGTCAACGACGCGATGGGCCACGCGGCCGGCGATGCGCTGCTGCGGGCGGCGGCGCATCGGCTCGTGAGCGGGCTGCGGGCATTCGACACCGCCGCGCGTCTGGGCGGGGACGAGTTTGCCGTCCTGATCGACGACATCCCGCGCCACGACGAGGTGATGCAGGTGGCCGAGCGGGTGGCGCGGGCCTTCCGCGAGCCGTTCGTCATCGACGGGCGCGAAGTCGAGACGTCGGCCAGCGTGGGCGTGGCGCTCGCCGTGCCGGGCCAGGGGGCCGACGAACTGCTGCGGAACGCGGATTTGGCGATGTACATCGCGAAGAAGGATGGGCGTGGCCGCGCGATGCTCTTCGAGCCGGCGATGCACGCGGCCGCCACGACACGGGCGGAACTGCAGCGCGACCTGACGCACGCGCTCGAGCGCCGCGAACTCTCGCTCGTCTACCATCCGATTCACGCGCTCGACACCCAGGCGATGATTGGCGCCGAGGCACTGCTGCGCTGGGTCCACCCCACCCGGGGCCCCATCCCCCCGTCGACGTTCGTCCCGATCGCGGAAGAAGCGGGCCTGATGGTGACGATCGGCCACTGGGTGCTGCGGACCGCGTGCCGGGATGCGCAGGCGTGGCGATCGCGGCCGTCCGGGCCGTTGCCGCTGCGCGTCTGGATCAACCTGTCGAGCCGCCAGTTGCCGGAGGCGGATCTCTACAATCACGTGGCCGAGGCCATCCGTGAATCAGGGATCGTGCCGGGCGCCGTCGTGCTCGAACTGACCGAGCGGATGCTGCTCCAGCACAAGGATCGGTCGATGGACCTGATGGTGCGGCTCAAGTCGCTCGGGATCGCGCTGGCGATCGACGACTTCGGCACGGGCTACTCGTCACTCAGTCACCTGCAGCGACTGCCGATCGACATCCTCAAAATCGATCGCACGTTCGTCGACGCCATTGCGTCCGACGAACACGCCACCGCGCTGGCCCGGACCGTCGTCAGCCTCGGCGAACTGATGTCGCTCGACATCGTGGCCGAGGGCATCGAGAACCAGGAGCAGGCCGAACGGCTGCTGGCCCTGGGCTGCGACGCGGGACAGGGCTATTACTTCGGTCTGCCGATGGCTGCCGAGGATCTGCCCGCGTATGCCGACCGCTATCGGAGCCTCAGCACGGTGTGAGGGGGCACGCCCCGTCCGTCGGGCCGTCTTCAGACGTCCGTCGGCAACGAACCTGATCGGCTCGGGGACTCGTGCTGTAGGATGTGAACGTCCCGAAGGGCCGCTAGCTCAGGGGTAGAGCACCTGGCTTTTAACCAGAGGGTCGCTGGTTCGATTCCAGCGCGGCCCACCAACCTTCGCCCACCGCTCGCTGCGCTCGCGGCTTCGGTTGGCAGGCCACACACGGTCAGGGGGCGTCATCGGTTTCGGCCTCCCGGCCTTCCAGCCTCCTCCCAGCCTTCTTCAGATAATCCGCCGCCCCAGCGCCGAGGCCACGAGTTCGGCGCCGAGAACCGCTGTCTCGTTCTGGACATCGAGAATGGGATTCACCTCGACCAGGTCCAGGCCCATGAGCAGGCCGGAGTCGGCCAGCAGTTCCATCACCATGTGCGCCTCGCGGTAGTCGAAGCCGCCCTTGACCGGCGTGCCGACTCCCGGGGCAATGGACGGGTCGCACGCGTCGAGGTCGAAGGAGACGTGAATCCCCAGCGTGTCCTGTCCCGCGATCGCCAGCGCGCGTTCCATTACGGCGGCGATGCCGTGGCGGTCGATGTCCTTCATCGTGAACAGGTGCACGCGCGACTCGCGGATCCGGGCCTTTTCCGGATCATCCAGGTCGCGCACGCCGATCAGGACCGCCTTCTCGGCGCGCACCTTGGGCGACCGGCCGCCGATACGCGACAACTCGGACGGGTCGGGCCCGAGCAGGGCGGCCAGCGGCATCCCGTGCACGTTCCCGCTCGCCGTTGTCGCGGGGGTGTTCATGTCGCCGTGGGCGTCGACCCAGACCAGCCCGATGTCACGACCCCGGGCCGCGGCTACGTCGGCCGATGCGCCCACCGATCCGGCCGCCAGCGAGTGATCGCCGCCCAGGACGACAGGGAACGCTCCCTCGTCGTGGGCCTGTCGGACCCGGGTATAGAGCCGCTGGGCCACCCGGGCAATCTCCCGGATATATTTCTTCTGCGGGTGACGAGGGACTCGAGTCTCGGGAATGGGGCTGTCGAGGTCGCCGCGGTCGACCACGCGGATACCCATCGCGGTCAGGCGTTCGCCCAGGCCCGCGATGCGGACGGCCGAGGGGCCCATGTCGACGCCCCGCCGCCCGCCGCCCAGGTCCAGCGGCACCCCGATGACGTGGACGAGTGCCGGCACTGTGACAGCCATGCGCGGATTATGGCACTTTGGCCCTGAAATCGCCGGCGTGTCCGGTCGAAAGCGCCCAGGTTAGTGTTAGGATGACGTCGCTATGGCACGGGCCGCCGTCGCCTGCTCGGGCGGGCACCCTAATCGGCAGGAGGTAGTGTGTCGCCCATCTACGTTCGACCTGAGCGGGAGCAGGCCGAGCACGATCGCCTGATCCGGTTCCTCCAGGAAAAGTACAGCCACCGGTTCGAGGCCTTGGCCAACCCGGGCGATGAGCGCGTGGCTCCGCTGAAGATCGCGGCCGTGACGCACTTTCCCGACCTGGTCCTCCACGAAGACAAGCGGCCGGCCGGTGTCGTCGAGATTGAGACCGCCGCCTCGGTCAACAACCTCGAGACGATGGCGAAGTGGGTCCCGTTCTCGAAGGCGCGTGTCCCGTTCCATCTCTACGTGCCGGTCCAGGGGTACGAGGCGGCGCTACGGCTGGTCGAGGCCCATCGCGTGAAAGCGGCGGAGATCTGGACCTATCGGCCGGCCATGGAGGGATTCGACCTCGTCCGGATGTTTGCCGACCCGGCGTTGCAGGAGGTTCGGGCCGCACGCACCGCGGCCGCGAAGGCAGGGGGCACGAAGGCTGGAACGGCGACGCCCCGGAAGGTGGCGGCCAGGCCGGCGAAGCCGGAACCGCGGACACGGACCAGCAGACCGGCACGGCCGGTCAGAGCGGTCAAGAAGGCGACCAAGGCGAGCCCGGCGACTCGATCCAAACCGGCGACGGCGAAGTCCGCGGCCAAGCCAGCGGCTGCGAAACGCGTGGTCCGGCCCGCGCGTGCGGCGACCAAGGCGGCCCGGGGCAAGAAGACAGCCGGCGCCCGCAGGAGCCGGTAGCTCGTCGTGCCCTTCATTCGCTACACGCGCGACAAGCGCGGCTATGAAACCACCTACGTCATGCACGGGTACCGGCCCGTGCAGGGGCCACAGCGCACGCGTGTGCTGTACCTGTTCCGCTCGCCCTCGCACGTGCGGATGGGCCGCCGGCCGCTCGACGAGGAAGCGCGCGAGGCGCTCGAGCACACGCATCCCGATTTGAGCTTCGACTGGACGGTGCTCGGTCGCGAGTCCGAGTCCGTGCGCGTCGTCGAGGACCGCGAGCCGGGCCGCGCCCGGCGTGGCGGCGCGCGCAGTGCCCGTCCGGCGTCGTCGTCAACGTCCGCGGCGGTCGACGATCAATCGCCGCTCGGCCGGGCGCTGGGCAGCGAGACGGCTGCCCGGTTCCGGACGCGCTATCGCGATCTGCTCCAGCGGATCGTGCGCCGGGCCCGGACGCCGGAAGAACGCGACAGGCTGACGGAGGCGGCGCAGCGTCTCAATCCTGACGACTGGCCGGATGCCGAGGCGATTCGGGCGCACGCGGAGACCATCGAACAGGAATGGGACGCGGTGGCGGCCGAGTTGCCAGCACGGCGTCGCGGCCGTCGCGGGGGACGACGCCGGGAGGGCGGGGCAGACACGCCCGGCTCCGACGATGGCGCGGATCGCGGGGCAGACGAGGCCGATCCCTCTGACATAATGGCGGGTGAGGGAGACGTTGATGAACGGCAGTACGATCTGGACCCGGCTGATGCTGATCCTGCTGGCGGTCCTGGCGCTGACGCCGGTGGCGATCGGGCAGGCGCCGACGACAGGGCAGCAGAACACCACGTTCCGGGCGACGACGAATTTCGTCCGGACTGACGTCATCGTCAAAGATCGGCAGGAACGATTCGTTCCCGATCTGAAAGTGGACGAATTCCGCGTCTACGAGGACGGCGTGCTGCAGAACATCACGCTGTTCACCCCCTGGATTGGCGGCCGCGCTCTGGGCAACCTGGCGTCGGCCAGCAGCGCCGGTCCGGCGGCGCCGGCCGTCGAAGGCCTGATCCTGCCCACGGTCCGCCCGAAGCAGGATGCCTCGGGCCGCCTGTTCATCATTTTCATCGACGACCTGCACCTGCAGCCGTCTGAGACGCCGCGCGTCAAGGACCTGCTCAAGAAGGTGCGCGACACCCTGGTGCACGACAACGACCTCGTCGGGTTCGTGTCGACGGGGACGTCGAGCATCCAGATCGATCCGTCCTACGACTACGGCCATCGTCGATTCAACGAGGCGATCGAGAAAGTGATGGGATCGGCCCCGAGCGCCGACGAATTCATCGAGGCGGCCTTGACGGAGGGGGCGCAGGGGCCGCAGCAGGTCCGGTACAACGCACACGTCGCGTTCAAGACCGCATCCGATCTGCTCGATCAGTTGGCACAGGTGACCGAGCGCCGCAAGGCGTTTGTTTACGTCAGCGGCGGCTACCACTTCAACCCGTTCGCGGAGTCGCGCCTGGCGAAGATCAAGGAATTCTACAGTGTGCTCGACGAAGGGCTGACCGAGGAAGAGAGGACGCAGGATCCGTCGCAGACGCAGGACTCGATCCGCGGATCCGAGTTCTACCAGCGCACGGCGTTTTCGACGGCCGATCTGGTCAACGAAGTCGCGCAATTGACGCGGGCGGCGCAGCGCGCCAACGTGGCGTTCTACACGATCGATCCACGCGGGCTGATTGCGACGGGCACTGACGCCTCGACGCGCGCGCAGATTTCCTACGCGGATTTCCGGGATTTCGTGATGACGCAGATCAGCACGCTGCAGGTGCTAGCCGAGGAAACCGGCGGGTTCGCCCTCGTCAACTCGAACGACTTCGACGGGGGGATCCGGCGCATCGACTCGGAGACCAGCGACTTCTACCAGATCGGATACGTCTCGAGTAACCCCGATCCGACGAAGCTGCGGCGGTTCATCAAGGTCGAGATCACGCGAGCCGGTCTGCAGGAGCCCAATTACCGGTCCGAGTACACGCTGCCGCGGCCCCCGCGCACGAACACCACGAACAACAAGTAAGTCGGGCCGCCGAAATCGGCCGGGTCAGGCGTCGACAGACGCCTTGACCCGCTCGACCGCTTCCTGCAGGTAGTGGGGGTCCATCTCGATCCCGACGAAGTCGAGGCCGAGCCGGGCGGCGGCAATGGCCGTCGAGCCCAGGCCCATGAAGGGATCGAGCACCACACCGGCGCGGTCGAGGCCGTGCAGGCGCAGGCACTGATCCGGCACGCGGGGCGGGAACGAGGCCGGGTGCGGCCGGTCCCGATCGCGGCTCTGGATGGTGTCGTACGGGATGAACCACGTGTTTCCACGGCACCGGAGCCCCTCGCCGGCCGACGCCCACCGCTTGATGTTCGATCGATCCTGATACGGTACGCCGACCGCTCGTCTGTCGAGCCGCGTCCGCCCGCCGGGCGTGAAGTGGAAGATGAACTCGTGGCAGTCGTTGACGAACCGATCGCTGTTGATCGGCTTGTAGTGGCCCACGGCCACGTCCCTGTCGAGTCCGGCGCCCTGGCCGGCAGCCTCGCGGTCGATGGCAATCGACTTGACCCAGTGAATGGTGTTCTGGAGCTTGAAGAAGCGGCGTGCGACCTGGGCCACTTCGAGCGGGACCCACGGGTCCGTCGGCTTGGCCCCGACATTGAGGAAGAGGGACGCCTCGGGCTGCATCACGTGCGAGACGGCGCGCAGCCAGCTGTCGCTCCAGTTCAGGTAGTCCTTGCGGGGCAGGTCGTCCTGATAGCTCCGGTATTTGATGCCGATGTTGTACGGCGGCGACGTGACCACGGTTCCGATCGAGGCCGGCTCGAGCCGGGGCAGGACCGTGAGACAGTCGCCGAGGTAGAACCGGAGGGTGGCTCGTCCGACGGTCAACTGCGCGCGGGGGACGAGGGGGAAGGCGTGCGGGGAGACAAGGGCCAGTGCCATCGTGACTGTCTTGTCGGCCGATCGCGCGGCCGAGTACAGGGCCGGCGCGGCCCGCGCGTCCCTGAGCGGGCCGTCAGGACGCGCGCGTGGCGCCGAAGCCGTGCGCGGCGCGCGCGGGACTGATGGGCTGGTTGCGCTGGTGCCCGATGTCGGCGCACGAGACGCCCTTTTCTTCGATGTACTGCACCTCGCGCCGGACCGCGATCTCCCAGTAACGCCCGGAGACGCATCCGCATGTCAGCGTCCTGAACCCGAGCAGCCGAACCAGACTCATCGTGTACTCTCCCGGCCGCCGGCTATGCAAACGAAGTACCCGTTTGGCGTGGCCGCGCCTGGTCGACGAGTTTGGCGAATCTGCGCCTCAATTGGCGGGTCAAGGGCGTTGGGTGCGTGGCGCCCCCGCGTTGTCGCAGCGGGTCATCCCGGCCGTTTTGGATCGGCGCGGGCGCGTGTTTGGATTCGTCCCGGCCCGTCGCATGGCCTCTGGCGTCGTCGGGGTGCCGAGATCCGGGAGCGCGGATTCATGCCGACGACCGGATCGGCCGATGATCGGAACATCCGGACCGTACGGACACCCGTCACGGGTGGGGCGGCGCGGCGGGACGGTTCCGGCTGCGGATCGCCGGACTGTACCCCTTGCAGGTCAACAAGTTGAGATGTTACGATGCCGCACCGGATTCGCGCGCTCGCGCGGAGAGCGTCCGGTCCCGACACGCATCGACATCCGTGGTGGAGGCAAGGTTGCAAGGAACCCCCCGTTTGAATCTGCGCTGGTCGGCGTGTGGCCTGGCCTTCGTGCTGGCCTGCGCGCTCCCTGTGTCTGCGATGGCTCAGGTCTCCCGGGAGGTCCAGGCGACGGCCCAGGCGGTCGACGACCTCGTGCCGCACATCCGGTCGGCCGCGGCCATCATCTACAACCCGCAGACAGGCGACGTGCTGTGGGAGAACAACTCCCACGACCAGCGATCGATTGCGAGTCTGACAAAAATCATGACCGCCGTGACATTCGTGGCGGACGATCCCGATCTGTCGCGGGTCGTGGTCGTGCAGCGGGCCGACGTCACCCGCGCCTCGGTCACCTACCTGCGCGCGGGCGAACAGGTGACGCTGGGGAACGTGCTGCGGCTGACGCTGATCGCCTCGGACAACGCGGCGGCCCGGGTCCTGGCGCGTGTCTCGCCCGGCAGCACCGCGGCGTTCATCGGACGGATGAACGAGACGGCCCTGGCCATGGGGCTGACCAACACGCACTACGCGGATCCGTCGGGCCTGGACGCCCGGAACGTGTCGACGGCGTACGACCTCTCGCACCTGATCGCGTACGCGACGTCGCATCCCACGCTCGGGCCGATCATGCGCTCGAGCGATGCCACGATTAAGTCCGGCAAGCGCACGTTCCGGATCCGGAACACGAACCGGCTGCTCGGCACCGACGTCGACGTCGTGGGCGGCAAGACCGGCTTCATCAGCAAGGCCGGTTATTGCCTGGCCACGCTGCTCCAGGTGCCGCAGGGCTCGCAACTGGCGGTCGTCGTCCTGGGCGCGGCCAACAGTGCGCTGCGCTTTGCCGAGGCCCGCAACCTGTTCAACTGGGCCGTCGTGCGCACGACCGGCCTGCTGACGGGCGTCCCGCCAGTCGATCTCGCGTCGCGGCCCTAGCGCCGGCTCGCCTCGAATCGGGGGTTGCTCTGCTGCCGGGCAACCCCTTAGACTGACCGCCCGTGCGCGGATCGTCCCGTCGAATGTCTCCTCTGCACATCCTGATGGTGGCCTCGGAAGCGTGGCCCTGGGCGAAAACCGGTGGCCTGGCCGACGTGGTCGCGGCCCTGCCGGAAGCGCTCGCACGGCTGGGGCACCGCGTGACCACGGTCCTGCCGCGCTATCGCGGTGTTGACGTGGCCGGTGCCGCGTCGGTGACGCGGACGATCGCGATTGGTTCGGTGCGTCACGATGTGGACCTGCACGTCCTTGCGGTGGGCGAGCGGCAGCGCGTCGTATTCGTCGACGTGCCGGCGCTGTTCGACAGGCCCGGCATCTACGGCTTGGGGCCGGGGGAGTTCGACGACAACGCCGAGCGCTACGCCGTGCTCGCGGCCGCCGCGCTCGAGCATGCCACGCGTGATCGGACCTGGCCTGCCGTCGATGTGATTCACGCGCATGACTGGCAGGCAGGGCTTGCGCCGGTCCTGGTCCGGACCGACGAGCGCTATCGCGAACGATTCGCGCAGGCCGGACTCGTGATGACGATCCACAACCTGGCGTATCAGGGGACGTTCGATCGCGAGGTCGTGCCGCGGTTCGGGCTGCCCTGGTCGGCGTTCCGCATCGACACCGGCGAGTTCTGGGGACGCTTCAGTTTCCTGAAGGCGGCTGTCACGGCCGCCGATCTCGTCACGACCGTCAGTCCGCAGTATGCGCGCGAGACCCTCACACCCGAATTCGGCGTCGGGTTCGACGGGGTGCTCGGAACCGTGGGCGATCGGTATGTCGGCATCCTGAACGGGATCGACACGGATCTCTGGGATCCGGCCAGCGATCCGCATCTGCCCGCGTCGTTCCGCGCCGGGGATCTGGCCGGCAAGCTCGCCTGCAAGCGGGCCGTCCTCGAGCGTTTCAACCTGCCCGTCGGTGACGACGCGCTGGCGCGGCCACTGGTGGCGATGGTCAGCCGCCTAGTATCGCAGAAGGGCCTGGGACTCGTCCTGGACGCGGCCGATGAACTGGCGGATCTCGACGCGACCTGGGTGTTCGTCGGGACGGGGGAGTTGCAGTACGAAGACGGCCTCCGCGCGCTGGCGGCCCGGTATCCGGCGCGAATCGGCGTGCACATCGGCTTCGATGAGCCGCTGGCTCATCTGGTGGAGGCCGGAGCGGACATGTTCCTGATGCCCTCGGTCTTCGAGCCTTGCGGCCTGAACCAGATGTACAGCCTCCGCTATGGCACCGTGCCGATGGTCACGGCCGTGGGCGGGCTCGACGACACGGTGCAGCCTTACACCGCGCGCGCCCGGCACGCCAACGGCTTCAAGTTCCGCGACCAGTCGGTCCCAACGCTCATCCGGACCCTGACGCAGGCCATCCGGCTGTATCACGACAAGGACATCTGGGTGCCGCTCATGGAGCGGGGCATGAGGGCCGAACACTCATGGCAGACGTCCGCCCGGGAATATGTCAGAGTGTACAGACGTGCCCGGCAGCTGGCCCCCGTCCGTGGGAGCGGCTGGCGGGCCGTGTGAAAGGATAAAAGACACGCAATGGCATCCGAACACACCCTGACGTTCACCGATGGCAACTTCGACAGCGATGTGCTGAAGGCGTCGACCCCCGTCCTGGTCGACTTCTGGGCGGAATGGTGCGGCCCCTGCCGTGCGCTGGCGCCGGCCATCACCGCCGTCGCCGAAGACTACGTGGGCAAGATCAGCGTCGGCAAGCTGAACGTCGACGACAACCCGGCCATCACGCAGAAATATTTCGTTCGCGGCATCCCGACCGTCATTCTCTTCAAGAACGGTGAAGTCGTCGACCAGGTGGTCGGGCTCGTGGACAAGAGCGCGCTCAAGCAGATGGTCGACAAGCACCTGTAAGAGCAACTGAGAAGTTGGAAGTTCGAAGTTAGAAGTGCGGAAAATCCAGAAGGCCGGACTTCGAAGTTCGAACTTCTGACTTCTGAGTTCCCGAAACCTCCAACTTCTGACTTCCAACTTCTCAGTTCATCTTCGTTCTCTCCTCCCATGTCCGATTCCGTCCGTAACGTCGTCATCATCGGGTCCGGTCCTGCCGGACTGACAGCCGCTCTCTATACCGCCCGCGCCAATCTGGCGCCGATCGTCATCGAGGGGCTCGAAGCTGGCGGGCAACTGATGCTCACCACCGCCGTCGAGAACTTTCCAGGATTCACCGACGGCGTGATGGGGCCCGATCTGATGGCCAACATGCGCGGGCAGGCTCAGCGGTTCGGCGCCGAGCTGCGCACGGGGCAGGTGACGAAGGTGAACCTGCAGGTCCGACCGTTCGAGGTGACCATCGGCGAGGCCGAGGTGGTACGTGCGCACACGATCATCATCTCGACCGGGGCGTCGGCGCGATTGCTCGGACTGCCGTCGGAACGTCGGCTGATCGGGCACGGGGTCTCGACGTGCGCAACCTGCGATGGCTTCTTCTTCCGTGGTCGTCCGATTGCCGTCGTCGGCGGCGGCGACTCAGCCCTCGAGGAGGCGACGTTCCTGACGCGGTTCGCCTCGAGTGTGACGGTCATTCACCGGCGTGACGCGCTGCGAGCCTCGAAGGTGATGCAGGACAAGGCGTTCGCCAACCCGAAGATCACGTTCGAATGGGACAGCGAAGTCGTCGATGTGATGGACGGCGGGCAGGGGGCGGTGACGGCGGCTCGCCTCCGCCACGTCAAGACCGGCGCGGAGAAGGATCTGCCGATCGATGGGCTGTTCGTGGCCATCGGCCACACGCCGAATACCTCGCTGTTCTCGGGCCAGCTCGAGATGGACGCCAACGGCTACCTGATCACGCGCGACGGCATGAAGACGAACGTGCCGGGCGTGTTCGCCTGCGGCGACGTACAGGATCCGGTCTACCGCCAGGCCATCACGGCCGCCGGCTCAGGCTGCATGGCCGCGCTCGACGCCGAAAAGTTCATCGAGCACGGTTAGCAATCCATCCGCCGCCAAGCACGTCGTCTCCGTCGTAGAAGACCACGGCTTGGCCCGGCGCGATGGCGAGCTGCGGCTCGTCGAACACGAGCGACGCCAGCCCATCGCCGTCGCTGATGACCGTGGCCGGTGCGTCGGCGTGGCGATGGCGGATGCGCGCGGTCACGCGCGTGGGCCCCGCGGGCGGCACACCTGCAATCCAGTTCACACCGGTGGCCTGCAGGTCGCGCGCGCCGAGCTCCTGCTTCGATCCCACGACGACGCGACGATCGGCCGGGTCGAGACGCAGCACGTACAGCGGCTGGGGCTTCGTCACGCCGATGCCCTTGCGCTGGCCGACGGTGAAGCGGTGCAGGCCGTGATGACGGCCGATCACCGTGCCCGCGCTGTCGACGATGTCGCCCTCGTCGGGGTGTCTCCCCGAGGCTGAAGCCTCGGGACTCCGAAGATCTTCAGCGTCCGTTTTCCGAAGATCGCTGCCTTCTCGGCTCCGGAGCATCTCGGCTTCGACGAAGTCGGCGGTCCGGCCGTTGGGGATGAAGCAGATCTCGTGGCTGTCGGGCTTGCGGGCGACGGCCAACTGCAGGCGATCTGCGTAGGCGCGCACCTCGGACTTCGTCAGGTGCCCGACGGGGAAAGTCGCGTGCGCCAGCTGATCCTGCGTCAGGCCGAACAGGAAGTACGACTGATCCTTGGCGGCGTCCACACCGCGCCGCAGGACGTACCGGCGCCGGTCCTCGTCGAAGACGACGCGGGCGTAGTGTCCCGTTGCGACGGCGGCGGCATCGAGTCCGGCCGCGCGATCGACGAGGTGCGCGAACTTGAGTGTCGAATTGCAGTGCACGCACGGAATGGGCGTGCGCCCCTGTGCGTACTCGTCGACGAAGTTCCGCACGACCGTCTCGCGGAACTCGTGTTCGAAGTTGACGATGTAGTGGGGGATGCCGAGCGCGGTGGCCACGCGCCTGGCATCGTGGAGATCGTCCAGGCTGCAGCACGATCCGAACGACTCGGCGCCATGGCGCTGATCGTAGAGCTGCATCGACAGGCCGATCACGTCGTGGCCGGCCTCGACCAGCCGCGCGGCCGCGACCGACGAATCGACGCCACCCGACATCGCCACGACGATACGCACGGTCAGCGCACCGCCGCCGACGGCCTGCCGAGCTGACGCAGCCGGCTGACGAGGCGGGGAAGGACGTTTACGACGACGTCGATCTCGTCGGCCGTGGTGGCCGAGCCGAGGCTGAACCGCAGCGAGTTGCGCGCGCGGGCCGTGGGCAGGCCCATGGCCCGCAGCACGTGCGACGGCTCGAGCGATCCCGACGAGCAGGCCGATCCGGTGGAGATGGCCACACCCTCGAGATCGAGGGCAATCAGGAGCGACTCGGCCTCGATCCCTTCGAACGAGATGTTGCTGGTATTCGGTACGCGCCGCGCCGGATCGCCGTTGACGACCGTGCCCGGAACGCTCGCGAGAATGTTCGTCTCGAGACGATCGCGCAGGGCCGCAACGGCCTCGCGATGCGGCAGCGTCTCGATCGCCAGGCGGGCGGCCACGCCCAGGCCGGCCAGGCCCGGAACATTCTCGGTGCCGGCCCGGCGGCTGCGCTCCTGGCGTCCGCCGGTGAGGTAGGACACAAGCCGCACGCCGCGGCGAATCCACAGCGCGCCCGCGCCCTTTGGCCCGCCGAACTTGTGCGCCGAGAGCGACAGCAGATCGACGCCGAGCGCCTTGACGTCCACAGGAATCTTGCCGGCCGACTGGACGGCGTCGGTGTGGAAGAGCACGCCGGCGGCACGCGCGATCGCGGCCAGGTCGGCAATCGGCTGAATCGTCCCGATCTCGTTGTTGGCGTGCATCACGGACACGAGCGCCGTCTCCGGACGGAGCGCCGCGCGCAGCGCGTCGGGATCGACGAGGCCCGTCGTGTCGACGGGCAGGGAGGTGACGGCCCAGCCGCGCCGTTCGAGCGCGCGCACCGTGTTCAGGATGGCCTCGTGTTCGATGGTGGTCGTGATGAGATGGCGCCGGCCGGCTGGCTCGAGGGCCTCGGCCGCCCCGCGGACGGCCAGGTTGTCGCTCTCGGTCCCGCCGGCGGTGAAGACGATCTCGCTCGACTCGGCGCCGAGCAGGGCGGCCACCGACGTGCGGGCGGTGTCGAGTTCGGCCTTGGCCTGCTGCCCGAACGTGTGGACGGACGACGCGTTGCCGATCGTCGTCGTCATGGCCTGGTTGACGGCGGCGACGACCTCGGGCAACGGGGGCGCCGTCGCGTTGTAGTCGAGGTAGATCCGCATCTGCTCATGGTAGCATTGCGGGTCGATCGGCATGCCCGTGTCCGAAGTGTCGTCCCGGGCCGTGGTGTCGGACAACCGACCCCGGCGCGAGGCAACAAAAGCGGTAAGTACCCTCCCTGACTTGCCGATATAGGGTAAAGACTCGACAGGGGGACGCCTCGCAGGATGGAGCGTCTCCAACTCCGCCCAGTCGGCCCTGTGTGTGCCCGGGCCGGCTGCCTCCAGGAGTGTTTCAGACTTGGAGATCAGATATGTGGAAGCGTGACGAGGCCGTCCGACCGCCTCAACCAGCAGCACCCAGTCCGGCAGCGCCTGTCCTGCAGCAGGAGGCGGCTCGTCCAGCAGAGGCGACACGGCAACAGGAGAGGGGCACCGTGAACATTGGGAAGAGCGTCATCATCAAGGGCGATCTGTCGGGCAGCGAAGATCTGACGATCGAGGGCCAGGTCGAGGGCAAGATCGAACTGCGTCAGAACGTGCTGACGATCGGGGCCAACGGCAAAATCAAGGCGCAGATTTTCGCCAAGATCGTCATTGTGCAGGGCGAGGTGACCGGGAACATCACGGCCACCGAGCGCATCGACATCCGGGACAACGGGTCGGTCGACGGCGATCTGGCATCGCCCCGCATTGCGATTGCCGACGGCGCGCACTTCCGCGGCAGCATCGACATGCAGCGGACGACGAAGCCCGGTGAGGCGAAACCGGCCGAGGCGCCGAAGGCAGCGGCGGCCGCGGTCAAGTAGCGCGATCGCGGGTCCACCCGCGATCGCCAGACGTACACGACGTGGCATCCCTGTTCGGGTGGGGAGGACGGAAATCATCCCCGTCCTCTGCCACCCCGTCTCCATCGTCGGCCCACGAGGCCACTGCGGCCGTCGCCACCCCGGCGTCATCGAAGGTCCTGCCGAAGGTGCTGGCAACGCTGGCGCACGTCGAGGCGCCGATCCTCATGGATCTGGGCCCGGTCGTCGGCAGCAATATTTCCTTCTTCGGCGAGGAACTGGCCTGTCGCATCTTCGTCGAGGACCTGTTCGCAATTGTCGAGACGCACGCACGCGCCGGCACGCGTGAGCTGGCCGGCGACGCCGTGCTGTCGCGGCTGAGCCGGGAGCCCGGATCGATCGACGGCATCCTCTGCTGGGATCTGTTCGATTACCTCGACAAGCAGAGTGCCCCGAAACTCGCCACGGCCCTGGTGACGCTCCTCAAGCCCGGCGGGGTACTGTACGCGTTCTTCGGGCAGAAGGCGGAGACACTGGGGCACTACCACCGCTTCATCGTCGAGGGCCGGGATCGCATGACGCTGCGACCGGCACCGGCCACGCCGACGGCGCGCAACGTCCTCGTCACGCGCGACGTCAACCGTATGTTCGAAGGGCTGGTTGTGGCAGAATCCGTCTTGCTCAAGAGCAACGCGCGCGAGACGATGTTCCGCAAGCCGGCCTGACGCGGCCGTTCGCGCCGCCGACGTGCCGGCACGCAGCCGGACGCCTCCCGTTCAGGTGTCGTCATCATGGCCAAGGCTCCCATTGCACTGCTCAGTGACTTCGGTACGCGCGATCACTATGTCGGCGTGATGAAGGGCGTGATCCTCGGGATCAATCCCGAGGTGACGCTCGTCGACCTGACGCACGACGTGCCCCCGCACGACATTGCCGCCGCCGCGCACGAGCTGGCGTCCACCTATCGCTACTTTCCGGCCGGAACCGTCTTCCTTGTCGTCATCGATCCGGGCGTGGGCACCGCGCGTCGCGGCATCGCCGCCGAGGCGGGTGAGTGGAAGTTCGTGGCGCCCGACAACGGCGTGCTGACAGGCGTGTTCCAGGATCAGGCACCGCGCAAGGTCGTCGAACTCACCGAGCGCCGGTACGCGCGACCGACCGTCAGCCGCACGTTCGAGGGACGCGATCGGTTTGCCCCGGCGGCCGCCTGGCTGTCGAAGGGCGTGCACGTCACCGCGCTCGGCCGGCCGATCAGCGACTACACGCTGCTCGATCTGCCGGCTCCGCGCGTGGAGGAGACGCGGCTGGTTGGCGTCGTGGCCCGGATCGATCGCTTCGGCAATATCATCACGAACCTCGACCGCAAGTCGTGCGAACGGCTGACCGAGGGCGTCGGCGTGCTGCGTCTGACCGTCGATGGGCACGTGATCGACCGCATCGTCTCCACATACAGCGATATCGGGCCCGAAGAGATCGCCGCCCTGTTCGGGAGCACCGATCACCTGGAGGTCGCAATGCGCGCCAGGCACGCGGCCCAGCATCTGACCGTGCAGGTCGGCGCCGACGTCGAACTGATCCGCATCTGAACCGATCGCCGCGGCACGGCCGGGCGGTCCGCGCCCGCGCAGCCGCGTGTTACGATCGCGGCCGGGATGACGCACGCCGCCCACACGACCGCCGACGGCCCCCGCGAGCGCGTGGCGATCGTCAGGCTCACGACACCAGTACTCAGACATGTCGAGCCGGAACTCGCGCTCGACGAGCTCGAGGGACTGGCCCGGGCCGCCGGCGCCGAGGTGGTCCTGCGCCTGGCGCAGGAGCGCGACGCGGCCGATCCGGCGACGCTCATCGGGCGCGGCAAGGCCGAGCAACTGGGGCGCGCGGCGACCGAACTCGACGCCAGCCTGGTCATCGTCGACAACGAACTGACCCCCGCGCAGACACGCAATCTCACCGAGGTGACCGGCTGTCGTGTGATCGACAGGACGGCGCTGATCCTCGACATCTTCGCGCGACGGGCCCGGACGCGGGAAGGGCAGTTGCAGGTCGAACTCGCGCAGCTGCGCTATACGTTGCCGCGGCTGGCCGGCTCGAGCGCGGCCCTGTCGCGGCTCGGCGGCGGTATCGGAACGCGCGGCCCCGGCGAGACGAAGCTCGAGACCGACAGGCGACGAATCCGCCACCGCATCGCCGTGCTCGAGGCCGACATCGCGACCGTGCAGCGTCGCCGCGGCTATTTGCGCGCGCGGCGCCGGCGGTCGGACGTGCCCGTCGCAGCCCTCGTCGGCTACACGAACGCGGGCAAGACCACACTGTTCAATCGCCTCACCGGCGCAGGGGCCGTCGCGTCGGATGCGCTGTTCGTGACGCTCGATCCCCTCATGCGCCGCGTGAAACTGCCCGACGCCCGACAGATCGTGCTGGCCGACACCGTGGGATTCATCGATCGGCTGCCGCACCAGCTCGTGGCCGCCTTCCATGCCACGCTCGAGGAGGTCGCGTCGGCCGACCTGCTGCTGCACGTGATCGACGCGTCGGCTCCAGACCGAGACAGGCACGCCCTGGCGGTCGAACGCGTGCTGGCCGAGGTCGGAGCGGAGACGGTGCCGCGCCTGGACGTGTTCAACAAGGCGGATCGCCTCCAGCCGCACGAGCGGCGCGGCCTGGCACGGACCGGCGCGGTCGTCGTGTCAGCGGCGGAGGGCGAGGGCGTTGCCGATCTGCTCGCGAGCGTCGTCGAGCGGCTGGCCCTCGACACCGTCCGCACCACGCTGCACTTCGACAGGGCGGATGCCGCGGATCGCAGCCGGCTCGCCGACCTGTATCGCCATGCGCGGGTGATTGACGAACACGATTGCGGAGACGAGCGGATCGAGATCGTGGCGGACGTGCCGCGACGCCTGCTGTCGCGCTTCGCGACCATGACGAGGACTGCATGAAACGACTGGCCACGCTCGGGCTGGCACTGATGGTGACACTGGGGCTGGCCGCATGCGCCACCACGCCGCCCGCGTCGTCGACGGGCCTGCCCGCCGCCCCGGCGTTTGCGGAGTATCCGCCGCCGGACATCCCGTCGGGTCTCACGGTGTCCGACACCGTCCGTCGTCGGCACGAGGCGGCCTGGGCGCGTCTGCAGGCGGGCGATCCCCGGACCGCAGCGCGGGAATTCACCGCGATCCTGAAGCAGGATCCGTCGCTGTACCCGGCCGAGGTCGGCCTGGGCTTTGCCTTGCTCGCCGGGCGAGACGTCGAGGCCGCCGAACCGCTGTTCGCCGCGGCGACGAACGTCGATGCCGCGTATCTGCCGGCCTGGGTGGGCCGTGCGGAAGCACTCGTGTCGCTGGGCCGGGACGCCGATGCGATCGCGGCGCTCGAACGGGTGCAGGCCCTCGACCCCACCCGGGAGAACGTGACCACGCGGCTCGAACTGCTGCGATTCCGGCTGGTCCAGTCGGCCCTGGCCGCCGGGCAGCAGGCGCGCGTCGCCGGCCGTCACGCCGACGCGGTGGCGGCGTTCACGCGCGCGCTGGCCCAGTCGCCCGACAGCACCATGATCCTGAGCGAACTGGCGCGCGCCGAGGTCGCCGCGGGACAACTCACCGAGGCCGAGACGCACGCGCGCCGCGCGGTGCAACTCGAGCCCCGCGAGGCCGACTGGCAGGCGCTGCTTGGCGACGTGCTCGAGGCGCGTGGACAACTGCGCGACGCGACAGCGGCGTACGAGCGGGCCGACGCACTCGAACCGTCCGAGGCCTGGCGCACACGTCTCCGTGACCTGCGCGAGCGCACGGAACTCGCGACGCTGCCCGGGACGTTCCGCGCCATCACCACGGCCTCGACCATCACGCGCGCCGATGTTGCGGCCTTCGTCGGCATCCACCTGCGCGATCTCGTCGAGACGGCGCCGGTGCGCGCGACGACGGTGGCGACCGACATCCGGGGGCATTGGGCGGCGGCGTGGATTTTGCCAGTCACGCGCGCGGGCATCATGAGCGTGTTCCCGAATCACACGTTCCAGCCGGCCGCGGTGGTGCGACGCGCCGACCTGGCCACGGTCATGTCCGTGCTGATTCCGCTGGCCAGCACCACGCGTCAGGCCGAACTGGCCAAGTGGCGCGCGGCGCGCCCGCGCTTCAGTGACCTGCCGGCGTCGCACGTGTTCTACGAGGCCGCGGCGCTGTCGGCTGCTGCTGGCGTGATCGTGCCGGACGGCACCGGGCGATTCGATCCGACACGTCCGGCGACCGGTGCGGAACTCGACGAGGCCGTCAGGCGCGTGGCCGCGATCGCCGGCCGCTGACGGTGCCCGCGGGGAACGCCCGGCCTCGACGTAGAATCGAGCCGATGTCCTCGGTCCTCACCGCCGCCAACCAGCTGACGCTGCTGCGCATCCTGCTGGTGCCGGTCTTCGTGCTGTTCATGCTGTACGGCCAGGCCGGGTGGGCGCTCGTCACGTTCTCGGTCGCGGGCCTGACAGACGCGCTCGACGGCCTGATCGCGCGGCGAACGGGACAGGTCACGACGATCGGCGCCTGGCTCGATCCGATGGCCGACAAGCTACTGGTCGCCACGATGTTCGTGATGCTGACCGTGCCCGGGCTCGGGCTGCCGCAGCGCCTGCCGCTGTGGCTGACCGTCCTGGTGCTCAGCCGGGACATCGTCATCGTCGCCACGGTGACGGTGGTCAACCTGGCCGTGGCGCGGCGGACGTTCCGGCCGTCGATTCTCGGCAAGGCCGCCACGCTCGTCTACGTCGTGACCGGGTTGGCCGCGTTGTATGCGAACTATCTCGGGACGACGCTCGCGTTCGTGACCTGGTGCGTGTATGTATCGCTGGCGCTGACCCTTGCCTCGAGCCTGCACTACGTCGTGCTGATCCTCCGCGGCTTCGCGCAGGACGTCGACGACGCCACGCAGGAATCGCGCACGTCGTAGCGTCTACGCCACGCCCATCTTCTGACGGAAATACGCGATCGTCGACGTCAGGCCCTCTTCGAGCGGCACCGTGGGTTCCCAGCCGAGCAGGGTGCGGGCACGGGTGATGTCGGGCTGACGGACCTTCGGGTCGTCGGTCGGCAGCGCCTTGTAGACGACACGGCTCGACGATCCGGTCATCCGGATGATCAGGTGCGCCATGGCCTCGATCGACATCTCGTGCGGATTGCCGATGTTCACCGGCTCGTTCGTCGCCGACGCGGCCAGCCGCAGGATGCCGTCGACGAGATCGGCCACGTAGCAGAAGCTGCGTGTCTGGCTCCCGTTCCCGAAGATGGTGACGTCCTCGCCCCGCAGCGCCTGCGAGACGAAGTTCGGAACGGCCCGGCCGTCGTTGACGCGCATGCGCGGCCCATACGTATTGAAGATCCGCACGATCTTCACATCGACGCCGTGGTAGCGGTGATAGGCCATGGCCATGGCCTCGGCAAACCGCTTGGCTTCGTCGTAGACGCCGCGCGGGCCGACGGGGTTGACGTTGCCCCAGTAGGTCTCGCGCTGCGGGTGCTCGAGCGGGTCGCCGTAGACCTCGGAGGTCGACGCCAGCACAAACTTCGCCCCCTTGGCTTTCGCCAGGCCCAGCGCCTTGTGCGTGCCGAGCGCGCCGACCTTCAGCGTCGGGATCGGCCACTCGAGGTAGTCGATCGGACTGGCAGGGCTGGCCCAGTGGAACACGATGTCGACGGGACCGTCGACGTGGATGAAGTTCGTCACGTCGTGTTTGACGAAGACGAAGTCCCGCCCGGCCAGGTGCGCGATGTTCGCCAGGTCGCCGGTGAGCAGGTTGTCGATGCCGATGACCGAGTGGCCGCGATCGAGCAGGGTTTCAGAGAGGTGCGATCCGATGAAGCCGGCGGCGCCGGTGATGACGATGCGCATGCGGGGGATTCCTTGTATGGACTCAGGCTTCGTGCAGCCGTTCGCGGTTCCGGAGCACGGTCAGCCACATGATCTTGAAGTCGAGCGACAGCGACCAGTTCTCGATGTAGTAGAGGTCGAACTCGATCCGCTTCTCGAGCGAGGTGTTGCCGCGCCAGCCGTTGACCTGGGCCCAGCCGGTGATACCGGCCTTGACCTTGTGGCGCAGCATGTACTGCGGAATGCGGTGCTTGAACTGCTCGACGAAGAACGGGCGCTCGGGCCGCGGGCCGACGATCGACATGTCGCCGCGCAGGACGTTCCAGAACTGCGGCAACTCGTCGAGGTCCCACCGGCGCAGCCAGCGGCCGACCGACGTGGCCCGCGGATCGTTGTCGCGGGCCCAGATCGGGCCACTGGCGTCCTCGGCGTCGACGGGCATCGATCGGAACTTGTAGACGGTGAAGGCCTTGCCGTCGAGCCCCATCCGCTCCTGCGTGTAGAAGACCGGCCCGGGGGAACTGCGCTTGATCAGCAGGGCGACGATCAGCGCCGGCAGCGCGCCGACCACGATCACGGCCGAGGAGAGGGCCACGTCGACGATGCGCTTCAGGGCGCTGTTGAAGCCGCGCAGCGGCACGTCGTTGATGCTGATGAGCGGCAGGCCGTCGAGGTCCTCGAGGCGCGCCCGCAGGGCGATGAACTGCAGCAGGTCGGGAACGACGTGGACGTCGATGCACTCGCGGCTGGCGTACTCGACGACGCCGAGCATCTTGATGTGCTCGTCGATGGGCAGGGCGACGTAGATCTCGTCGACCCTCTCCTGCGGGCAGATCTCCGACAGGTTCGCGATCGTGCCCAGCAGCGGCAGTCCGCGGTAGCCGATCGCATCCGTGGCCGCCGCGCGGTCGTCGACGAAGCCGATGATGCGGAAGCCGAGTTCGGCGTGTTCCAGGATGCGGTCGGCCACCATCCGGCCGAGATCGCCGACGCCGACGACGAGCACGCGTTTCAACCCGACGCCGGCGCGCCACCGCCGGCGCAGCAGATCGCGCGCCGCCTCGCGCGACGCGTACGTGAACAGCACCGTGAAGACGAGGAAGAGCACCCAGACCCAGCGTGAGATCTCGAGGTAGCCCTGGACTTTCAAGGCCTCGCCGAGATGGTAGGTCTGCACGTACAGGGTGCCGAGCACGCCAAGGAGCGTGCCGAGCAGACTGCCGACCAGCACGCCGAAGAAGTCGTCGACGCGCGTGCGGCCACGCCGCAGCCGGTAGAGCCCCTGGACCTGGAAGGCAGCCACGACGAGGATGGCGATGAACGGCGCGATCGCCAGGTACCGCCCGAACGGCGGCGGTGGCTGATCGAGCGGCATGAGGCCGGTGTTGAATCGGACGAGATACGAGACGCCAAAGGCCACGAACGCCGCGACGAAGTCGGCGAGGACGAACATCACGACGAGCAGGCGATTGTGGCGTCTCAGCATGGCGACGGCCCGGTCAGGGCGCGGGTCAGCGTCTCGCGCAGGCCCTGATCGAACCGTGCGGGAGAAAAGCGGGCGGCGTGTCGCGCCAGTGCGGCCGTGTCCCACGTCGTCTGGCGGACGCGGTCCATGGCGGCGGCAAAGGCGGTCTCGTCCTGATCGTCGACGAGCAGGCCCGTCTCGCCCGCGACCACGGTCTCGGTCGCACCACCGCGGGCAAGCGCGACGACGGGACGACCCGACGCCATCGCCTCGACAGGCGCGATCCCGAAATCCTCTTCGGCCGGCAACACCAGCGCCTGGGCGTGGCGGTAGAGATCGCGCAGCGTCGGGCCGTCGACCCCGCCGAGGAACGCGGTCTCCGGGCCGGCCAGGTCGCGCAGACGTGCCAGGTCCGGGCCCGTACCCACAATTTTCAGCGGGACCCCGAGCCGCGTGGCGGCGCGAATCGCCACGTCGAGGCGCTTGTACGGGACCAGGGCGGACACCACGAGAAAATACGGCTGCGGGGAGCTGTGGCCGGGCGTGAAAAACTGCGTATCCACCGGCGGATGGAGCACCGACGCTTCCCGATTATAGTACCGACCGATCCGCCCCGCAACGAAGCGCGAGTTGGCCACGAAGTGCGTGACCCGGTGCGCCGTGGCCCGATCCCATCGCGCGAGCCATGCCAGGACCGGCCGCGCTGCGGCCGATCCGATCCGGCCGAGCCGCTCCGGCCCGAAATACGCCGGGAACTGATCCCAGGCATACCGCATGGGCGAGTGGCAGTAGCAGACGTGAATCGCACGCCCATCGGGCACCACCGCCTTGGCCGCGCAGTGGCTCGTCGACACCACGAGATCCACGTCCTCGAGGTCGAAGCCTTCGATGGCCATCGGGAACAGCGGCAGGTAGTGGCGATAGAAGCGGGCCGGCCGCGGCAGGTGCTGGACGAACGACGGGCGGACGCGGCGACGCTCGATGAGCGGGGACGTGGAACCCGGCACGTGGACCAGCGTGAGCAGGTCGGCCGTCGGGAACAGGCGGCAGAGCGACTCAAGCACCTTCTCGCCGCCGCGCAGGCCCGTCAGCCAGTCGTGCACCAGCACCACCCGCCGGCCGCCGACATCGAGCGGCGCCACCGCCGACTCGTCTGACGTCCGCACGCGATCACCCACGTCGCGGACCCGCCAGTTCCTCGTAGACTTCCCGGACGCGCGCGACCGACCGCTGCCACGAGAACGCCTGCACGCGCTGGTGGCCACGGGCGACGAGATCCGCCCGCAGCCCCGGATCGCCAATCACCCGGGCCATCGCGTGGGCCAGCGCCCCGGCGTCGTGCGGGTCGATGAGGACGGCCGCGTCGCCCACCACTTCGGGCAGCGACGAGACGTTCGAGGTGATGACGGGCGTACCGGCCGCCATGGCTTCGAGCGGCGGCAGACCGAAGCCCTCGTAGAGCGAGGGGAACACGAACACGGTCGCCAGCCGGTAGAGAATCGCGAGCATCTCGTCGGAGACGAACCCGAAGAACCGGACGTGCGGATGGAGCTGGTACCGGTGGACGAGGCGACGCAGGTTCGGATACTTCGAGACCTCGTCGCCGATCAGCAGCAGCTTGGCGTCGACGACGCCCTGGCGGCGCATCAGGGCATAGGCCTCGATCAGGCGATCGAGATTCTTGTGCGGCTTGATGTTGCCGGTATAGAGGATGAAGGGCGCGTCGAGCTGATAGCGCTGGCGCACCCGCGTCATCTCGGCCTCGGTCGGCGGCGTGGCCAGCCGCTCGTCGAGGGCGTTGTAGATGACCTCGACCTTGTCGGCCGGCACGCGCAGGTAGTTCTGGATGTCCTGCTTCGACGCCTGGGACACCGTCAGGATGCGGCGCGACCGGCGCGCGCTCGACGCCATCATCGTCCGCGCGTACCGCACGGCGGCCCGGTTCGGCAGGTACTGCGGGAACCGCAGGTGGATGCAGTCGTGGATGGTCACGACGAACGGCACCCGCGTCAGCGGCGAGACGACGTAGTGCGGGGCGTGGAAGAGGTCGACGCGGGCGCGGGCGAGCACCAGAGGAATCGAGAGCTGTTCGCGGACCGAGTAGTTCCCGGCCCGCTCGGGCAGCGGCTCGAAGCGCGGGCCGAGCCCGCGCAGGGCCTCGACGTCGTCGGGCCGGCAGAGCAGGACGTACGTGTGCCGGTCCTCGAGCTTGGACAGCCAGTGGACGAGGTTCCGGACGTACGTCCCGATACCGTAGTCGTGGAGTTTGCGGGCGTCGATCGCGATGCGCACAGTGGTCCGAACGATCTTATCGGACGTTCCGGCCGCGAACCCGCAGCCACCAGCGCAGTACCGGCGCCCAGCGCGGCAGGTGCTTGTCGTAGAACAGCAGGTGGCTGCGATCGTAGTGGGCCGTGGGCCTGGTGCCCGTCCGACGGACCGACCGGCCGCGCAGGTGGATGATGCGCGCCCGGGGCGTGAACAGGATCCGGCCGCCCTGGCGGCGTAGGGCCTCGCAGAAATCGACGTCCTCCTCGTAGAGGAAATACCGTTCGTCGAGCAGGCCCGCGTCGAGGGCCGCCTGGCGACGCACGAGCAGGCAGCCGCCGCTGATCCAGTCGACGGTCCGCTCGCGGCCGACGAGCCTGCCGATCCAGCGACGCGCGATGGCCGCGTCGCTTCGAGCCAGCCTCACGCGCAGGCTCTGGCAGAGCTCGGCGAGCGGCGACAGCATCGGGCCGAACGACACCTCCGGGTGGCCGTCGCCGTCGACCAGCAGTGGCCCGGCGGCCACGGCGCCGGTGGCCTCGAGCCGAGCCGCGAGCCCGTCGATCGCCCCGGCCGGGGCGATCGTGTCGCTGTTGAGCAGCAGGACCAGTGGCGCGGTGGCGGCGCGGATCGCGGCGTTGTTGGCCGCCGCAAATCCGAGGTTCCGTCCCAGCGCGAGGACCTCGACGTGCGGCCACGTCGCCGTCACGTACGCCACGCTGTCGTCCGTTGAGCCGTTGTCGGCCACGATGATCCGGCCGAGCGCCGCCGGCCGGGCCGCCTCGAGCGAGGCGAGGCAGCCGGCGAGATCTTCCCGGTTGTTGTAGTTGACGATCAGGATGTCGATGGTCGGCGTCATCGTCGGGCCCCGGCGGCACGTTCGAGCGCCGTTCTGACGGCCGCGGCCGTGCGCGTCCACGAGAACTGCGCGAGTCGTGCATGGCCCGCCTCGACGAGAGTGCGGTGCGCGGTCGCGTCCTCGAGCAGCGTGCGCAGGGCGTGCGCGATGGCCCCGCGGTCGCGCGGCACGAACCACGCGGCCTCGGCGTAGACTTCGCGCGCCACCGGGGTGTCGAGGAGCACGGGCGGGACGCCGTGCGCCATGGCCTCGAACGGCGTCAGCGCGAAGCCCTCGTACGACGAGAGGAAGGCAAAGACGCGTGCGGTGGCATACAGCGTGTCGAGTTCGGCGTCGGTGACGTAGTCGCGCCAGTCCACGCGATCGCGCACGCCCAGGTCGGCCGCCACCTGGCGCGGATCGACGTGCGGGTGCGTGCGGTTCTCGCCGACGAGAATCAGGCGTGCGGCCGGGACGTGGGCCGCGGCGTCGGCGAAGCCCGCGATGAGGTCGGGAATCGACCGCCGATTGAACAGGGATCCGACATACAGCACCGTCGCGCTGGCGGCCCCCGCGCCATCGGTCTCGCGTGCGGGCGGGGCACCGGCGGGCACCACCTGCACGCGGGCCGGCGGCAGCCCGAGATGCGCGAGGATCTCCTGCGCCGAGAACGCCGATAGCGTCAGGATCGCGTGCGCCCGTCGCGCCGAAAGCCGCGTCAGCCAGCGGCGACGCAGGCCCTCGCGCCAGCCGAACCACTCGGGGTGCGCGAAGTACGACACGTCGTGCAGCGCGATGACCGAGGGGCAGCCGAGCAGGATGGGTGCCGTGTACGCCCCGGCAAAAAACACGTCGAGCGCCTGTCGCCTGGTCGCGCGCGGCAGCGTCCACTGTTCCCAGACCGTGCCCCGGCCGCCGCCGGTCACGACCCACGCGGCGCGTGGGCCGAGGCGTGCGGTCAGAGTCGGGGGCGGATCGGTCGGCGTGAAGATCGTGAGACGGTGGGGAAAAGCCGGATCGGCGGTCCACGCGGCGAGGACTTCGCTGATGTAGCGACCCACACCTGTCGCCCGACCGGTCAGTTCGCGACCGTCGACGCCGATCCGCAGCGCGCGATCAACCACGGGCCGCCCGGTGCGCCTGCGCCAAGTGCCACGCGTCGCGCAGGCGCGCGGCCGTCTGGCGCCACGTGAACCCGGCCGCCTGCCGCAGGCCGGCATCGCGCATGGCCTGCTGTCGCGCCGGCGACGCCAGGATGCTGGTCAGCAACTGGGCCAGCCCGGCGTCGTCGTCGGGTTCGAACAGGGCGCCGGCCGGACCGACGGTGGTGGGCAGGGCCCCGCGATTGGCGGCCACCACCGGGACGCCCGCGGTCATGGCTTCCACGGCCGGCATCCCGAAGCCCTCGGCGTGTGACGGCAGGACGAAGACGAGCGCGCGATCGAACAGGGCGCGCTTGCCGGCCTCGGACACGTAGCCGGGCAGTTCCACGTGACCGGCCAGCGGCGGCCGGCGTGCCCGCGCACAGATCCCGTCTGCCGCGGGACCCGCGCCGCCGGCCAGAACCAGCGGCGGGATGGTGGGGTCGGCGGCGAGCATCCGGCTGTACGCATCGAGCAGCACGTCGAGATTCTTGCGCGGTTCGAGCGTCCCCAGGAAGAGCAGGCACCCGTCCCGCACCGGCGGGCCCTCGCGCGGCACCCAGGCGGGCGCTCCGAGCGGACACACGGTGATGTGCGACGACGGCACGCCGAGGCGGTGTTCGACCTCGCGGGCGGTCTCGGTCGAAACGACGACCACCTGATCGGCACGGCGCGCGTGCGTGGCGGCCAGGCGCGGGTAGTCGCGGCGAATCTCCGCCGTCGTCCGTTCGGGGTGATCGAGGAAGTCGAGGTCGTGCACGGTGACCAGGCGCGCGGCGTGGCGCGAGGGCAGGAGCAGCGGATGCGCCGCCTGCACCACATCGAACCGATCACCGGTCAGGCGTTCGACCGTCGGCCACTCGAGCCGGTGCCAGGCCAGGTTCAGCAGCCGCACGGAGATGCGTCTGTCGATGGTGCGGAGCGGCGGCACGACGTCCGGCGCCAGGCGATCCCGCCACGACGCGCTGAAGAGGACGACGGTCTCGTCGGGTGGGGCCGTGTCGACGAGGGCCCGGGCCGTCTCGTGGATGTAGGCCCCGACGCCCGTCGGCTGGCGCAAGGCGGGACGGTAGTCGAGCAGAATCCGCACGGCAGAATGTCGCGGATGCTATCACGCGACGTTCCGCGCCACGCTGTGAACCCCGCAACTCCTTGCACGTCAGTCGATTGACTGGGGATCGGGTGCGTGCTAGTTTGGGGAGTTTTCGAGAGGGCGGAGGCCAGCGGCGTCATGAAGATTGCAGTCATCGGTACGGGGTATGTCGGTCTCGTGGCCGGCACCTGTTTTGCGGAAGCCGGCAATCAGGTGATCTGCGTCGACAAGGACGCCCGGAAGATTCGTCTCCTCAACCAGGGGCGGATTCCGATCTTCGAGCCGGGCCTGGAGGAGATTGTCAGGCGCAACCGGCAGGAAAAGCGCCTGACGTTCACGCGGGCATTGCCGGATGCCGTCCGGAAGTCCGATGTCGTCTTCATCGCCGTCGGCACGCCGACGGGTGAAGACGGGGCCGCCGATCTCCAGTACGTCCTCGACGCCGCCGGTGAGATTGGCCGGGCGCTCGACGGCTACAAGGTCATTGTCGACAAGAGCACGGTTCCCGTGGGGACGGCGGAACTGGTGCGGCAAGTGATCGCGCAGCACACGGCGCACCCCTTTGCGGTGGTCAGCAACCCGGAATTCCTGAAGGAGGGTGCGGCGATCGAGGACTTCCTCAAGCCGGACCGTGTGGTCGTCGGGACCGATGATCCGCGGGCCGCTGACCTGATGCGCGAGCTCTACCGGCCGTTTACGCGCACGGGGGCGCCCATCCTGGTGATGGATCCGGTCAGCGCGGAACTGAGCAAGTACGCGGCCAACGCCATGCTCGCGACGCGCATCTCGTTCATGAATGAGATTGCGAATGTCTGCGAGGCGTTCGGCGCCGATGTCGATCGGGTGCGACAGGCGATTGCCGCCGACAGGCGCATCGGATCGGCCTTCCTGTTTGCCGGCTGCGGCTACGGGGGATCGTGCTTTCCCAAGGACGTCAAGGCGATCATCCGGTTCTCGGGCGAGCGCCGCTACCGCTTCCGCATCCTCGAGGCCGTCGAGCAGGTCAACGACAGGCAGAAGCTCAAGCTGCTGGCGCGTCTGGATCGACTCGTCGGCAAGAACCTCACGGGCAAGACCATCGCGGTCTGGGGACTGGCGTTCAAGCCGCGGACCGACGACATGCGCGAGGCGCCGTCGGTGCCCACCATCGAAGGCCTGCTCGCCAGGGGCGCGAAGGTCCGGGCCTTCGATCCGGAGGCGCGCGAGTCGGCGAAGGCGATCTTTGGCCGCAAGATTACGTACGCACGTAACGCCTACGACGCGCTGAAGGGTGCCGACGCGCTGCTCGTGGTCACCGAGTGGAACGAGTTCCGCGAGCCGGACTTCGCGCGCATGCGGCGGGCGATGCGCACGCCCATCGTCATCGATGGCCGCAATATCTTCGAGCCGAAGCAGTTGCGCGAACTCGGGTTCACCTACGCGTCGATGGGGCGTCCGTGAGCACGGTGCTCGTGGCGGGTGGTGCCGGCTACGTCGGCAGCCACACGGTGAAGGCCCTGGCCGAGGCTGCCTACGACGTCGTCGTGTACGACAACCTGCGGGCCGGACACCGGGAAGCCGTCGATCGGCTGGTCGCCGCGTTTCCCGAGCGGCGTATCACCTTCGTGCAGGGCGACATCCTCGACGGGACGCGCGTGCGCGAGACCCTCGAGACGACGGGCGCCTCGGCCGTGCTGCACTTCGCGGCCCTGCTCTCGGTGGTCGGGTCGGTCCACGATCCGTTCGCCTACTACCGGAACAACGTCGTCGGGACGATGACCGTCCTCGAGGCCATGGCCGCGGCCGGGGTGAAGCACTTCGTCTTTTCGTCGACGTGCGCGACGTTCGGCGAGCCGCGCACCCCTGCCCTCGACGAGAGCCACCCGCAGCACCCGATCAATGCGTACGGCGAGACGAAACTGGCCGTTGAACGCGCCCTCCCGCACCTCGAGACGGCCACGGGAATCCGGTCGGTGGCGCTGCGCTATTTCAACGCGTCGGGCGCCGATCCCGACGGGCTGATCGGCGAGGACCATCGTCCCGAAGAACACCTGATTCCCCGCGCGATCGCGGCTGCGCGCGGCGGGGAGGGACTGGCGATTTTCGGCGACGACTATCCGACGCACGACGGCACCTGCGTGCGCGACTACGTCCACGTGTGCGATCTTGCGGCCGCGCACGTCGCCGCGCTGCGGCGCCTCGAGGCCGGCGGTCCGTCGGGCCGCTTCAACCTCGGCAGCGGGACCGGCATGACGGTCCGCCAGATTCTCGACGCGGTTGGCCGCGTGGTCGGCCGGCCCGTCCCGCACACGATCGGGCCCCGGCGCGCGGGTGATCCGGCGCGCCTCGTGGCGTCGAGCGGCCTGGCCGCGCGTGAGCTGCAGTGGACGCCGCGATTCGGCCTCGATGCCATCGTCCAGACCGCCTGGGCGTGGCATACGGCTCATCCAGACGGCTACGGCGGCGCGAAACCGGTCGACTCGTGACATGATGCGGCGGCGCCCGGACCTGCTGCCGGGCGCGGGGACCGAACGCGGTCCGCAGGAGATCCAGGAACGAGTGCGCGAACTCTCGCAGTTGCTTCGAGCCGCGCGAGCCTACCGGGGTCGCATCATGGCGGCGCTTGCCGCGATGGTGGTCTATGCGGCCGGATCGGGAATGCTCGCCTGGCTGCTGCAGCCGATCGTCGACGGCCTGACCAGCGTCAAGCCGCTGGCGTCCGCGCCGGTGGCCGTTCCTTCCACCCTGCAGCCGTTCACCGACAGCCTGACGAACGTCACAGAGGCTGACATCGGGTGGATCGCACTGCTGATCCTCCTGGCGTACTTCCTCAAGGGCGCCGGCAGCTACCTGTCGACCTTC
The DNA here is from genome assembly GCA_001724025.1 of Acidobacteria bacterium SCN 69-37. Classification (GTDB taxonomy): domain Bacteria; phylum Acidobacteriota; class Vicinamibacteria; order Vicinamibacterales; family SCN-69-37; genus SCN-69-37. The sequence goes on from MEDJ01000020.1 coordinate 180,105, forward strand.
CTGATGGCCGACGTCGGGCAGCGTGTCGTCCGCGATCTGCGGAACCGGCTCTTCGACCACATCCTCGGCCAGTCCGCAGCGTTCTTCAGCGGCCACACGTCGGGCCAACTCGTGTCGCGGATCACGAACGACGTGGGCCAGGTGCAGACGGTGGTGTCGGAGACGATCGCGGACCTGTCGCGCGAGACGCTGGCCGTCGTGGCGTACGCCGGGCTGCTGTTCTACCTCGACTGGCATCTGGCGGTGGTCGTGGTGACGGCGGTACCGCTCGTCGCCTATCCGCTCACGCGACTCGGCCAGCGCGTGCGTCGAACGACGCGGCGCGGACAGGAGCAACTGGAGACGGTCACGCACATCGCGACCGAGGCGTTCAGCGGACACCGCATCGTCAAGGCGTTCGGCGCCGAACGGCGCGAGGGGAGTCGGTTCGCCTCGGCCACCGAGCGGCTCTACCGGACCAATCTGAAGGTCACGAGCGCCGTGGCGGCCCTGCCGCCGCTGATGGAGTTCATCGGCGGATTGGCGGCCATTGCCGTCCTCTGGTATGGCGTCCGCCAGATCGCCGCCGGGGCGCTGTCGCCGGGGGAGTTCACCACGTTCCTCGGCGCCGCGTTCATGATGTACGGGCCGATCAAGAAGCTGAGCCGCGTGAACGCCAGCATCCAGCAGGCGATCGCGGCTGCCGAGCGGATCTTCGACATGCTCGGGACGCGCACCGAGGTCCGCGAGCCGCCCGGGGCGCCGGCGCTGCCGCGCATGCGCGAGTCGGTCGCGTTCCGGGACGTCGGGTTCGCGTATGCCGACAGGCCCGATCATTTCGTGCTGCGCCACGCGTCGTTTCACGTGACGGCCGGCCAGGTCGTCGCGATGGTCGGCCTGAGCGGCGCCGGCAAGACGACGCTCTCGAATCTCATTCCACGCTTCTTCGACGTCACCGAGGGCGCGGTGACGATCGACGGGGTCGACATCCGCAGCGTGACCCTGGCGTCGCTGCGCGGCCAGATCGCGCTCGTCACGCAGGAGACCGTCCTTTTCGACGACACGATTGCGGCCAACATCGCCTACGGGGCGCCCGGCGCGACACGCGAGGCGATCGAGCAGGCGGCGCGGGCCGCGCACGCGCACGCGTTCATCGTGGCGCTCGAGCGAGGCTACGACACCTGCATCGGCGAGCGCGGGCAGCGGCTGTCGGGCGGGCAGCGGCAGCGGATCGCGATTGCGCGCGCCATCCTGAAGGACTGTCCGATCCTCGTGCTCGACGAGGCCACGTCGGCACTCGACGCCGAGTCCGAACAGCTCGTCCAGGAGGCGCTCGGGAACCTGATGCGCAACAGGACGACGTTCGTGATTGCGCACCGGTTGTCGACGGTGCGCCGCGCGGACATGATCTTGGCGCTCGAGAGCGGCCGGATCGTGGAAATCGGGACGCACGACGAGTTGATGGCGCGTGAGGGCGGCGTGTACGCCCGTCTCTACGCGCTGCAGGCAATTGGCAACGACGAGGTGGCCGAGGTGACGATGGCGACCGGGAGAGAGGGACGCGCGTGATTCGTTCGATGACGGGATTTGCGTCGGTCAGCCGCGAGGCCGCCGGCGACCGGGTGCACATCACGATGAAATCGGTGAATCACCGGTTTCTCGACGTGGCCGTGAAGCTGCCGCAGGCTCTGGCTCCACTCGATCAACGCGTGCGGGCGATCGTGCAGCAGCGGCTCTCGCGCGGGCGGGTGGAACTGCAGGTGGCCGCCGAGGTCACCACGCCGCCGGAACGCGAGGTGGTGCTCGACGAGGCGCTGCTCGATCAGATCGTGGCGGTCATCGAGCGGGCGCGGGAGAAGGGCGTGGTGGCGGGTCCGCTCACGCCCTCGGATCTCGTGCGGTTGCCGCAGGTGCTCGAGATCCGGACGCGTCCGGCCGAGACCGGCGGGGACGTGCCGGCCTCGCTGGCGGCGCTCGTGGATCTGGCTGTCACCGAGGCGCTCGACGCCCTGATCGTGATGCGCGAGACCGAGGGGCGGTTCCTGGCCGCCGATCTCGACGGCCGGCTCCAGACGATGGCAGGCTACGTCGAGACGCTGGCGCGCGAGTCCGGCGACGGACAGCGCCAGCTCGAGGCACGTCTGCGCGAGCGCGTGGCGCAACTGCCGCCGGACCTCCAGGGCGATCCGGCGGCGCTCGCGCAGGAAATCGTGCGCGTCGTGGCGCGATCCGACGTCGACGAGGAGATCGTCAGGCTCCGCGGCCACCTCGAGCACTGGCACGGCCTGGCCGGCGGCGCCGAGCCGTGCGGCCGGAAGCTCGATTTCCTGGTGCAGGAGATGAACCGCGAGATCAACACGATCGGGTCCAAGGTGGAGGGCTCGCGCGGCACGGAGATCGTCATCGAAGCCAAGGCCGAACTCGAGCGCATCAAGGAGCAGGTCCAGAATGTCGAGTGACTCGTCGCCGCCCGGCCAGCTCTTTGTCGTTTCGGCGCCGTCCGGCACGGGCAAGACCACGGTCATCGATCGGCTGATGGAGCGGATGCCCCGGCTGATCCGGTCGCGGTCGTACACGAGCCGGGCCCGCCGATCGGGCGAGATCGAGGGCGTCGACTATAATTTCATCAGCCGCGATCGGTTCGAGGCGATGGTTCGCGCGGACGCGTTCCTCGAGTGGGCCGACATCTTCGGGAATCTCTATGGCACCGGACGTGAGACGACCGAGGCGGCGCTGGCCGCCGGTGCGGATCTGGTGCTGGTGATCGATGTTCAGGGCGCCAGGCAGGTGCGCGAGCGGCTGCCGGGACAGGCCATCGAGATCTTCGTGCTGCCGCCGTCGTTCGACGTGCTGGCGGCGAGACTCCGGGGGCGCAACAAGGATCCGGAAGAGGCCATCGTCCAGCGGCTGGCCACGGCCAGTCGTGAGGTCGGGGCCGTGGACGAGTACGATTACGTGGTCGTCAACGACGACCTCGAGCGGTGTGTGTGCGACATCGCGGCCATCATCGTGGCCGAGCGCGCGAAGCTGGTCCGGCAGCGGACCTCGATCGCGCCGATCGTCGCGACGTTCAAGCAGGCGTAAGCCAGGACAGGGAGCAGAGCAGTCATGACCGAGACCCCGCGGCCGACCACACGGCCGGCCAATTCGTTCGAGTTCGTCACCATTGCCGCCGCGCGCGCACGCCAGTTGCTCGAAGGCTGCGTGCCCCGCGTGGAAGGATCACCCAAGCCGGCGCGCCGGGCGTTGCAGGAAGTGGTCGTCGGCGCGGTCAAGCGCGCGGATGAGACGACCGACGACGCGGCTGCCGAGACGTCGTCCGCCGACTAGGAACGACGCATGGCTTTCGTGGGCCTCGGGGTCACCGGCGGCATCGGCGCGTACAAGGCCGTCGAGCTGACGCGGCTCCTGCAAAAGCGCGGGCATCGCGTGCAGGTGGCCATGACCCGGACGGCCCGGCGATTCGTCGGGCCGCTCACGTTCGAGGCCATCACGCGCGAGCCGGTCATCACCACCCAGTTCGCGTCGGGACTCAATACCGGGATCGAGCACATCGCGCTCGCCTCCGGTGTGGACGTCCTCGTCGTGGCGCCGGCCACGGCCAACATCATCGGCAAGTTCGCCGGCGGCATTGCGGACGATTTCCTGTCGTCCCTCTACCTGGCGACCCGCGCGCCCGTCCTGCTGGCGCCGGCCATGAACACCCACATGTGGGAGCACGCGGCCGTTCAGGCCAACGTGGCCACGCTGCGGCGACGCGGCGTGCGGTTCGTCGATCCGGGCGATGGCTACCTGGCCTGCGGCTGGGTCGGGGCCGGACGGCTGGCGGATCCCGACGTGATTGCCGCGGCTGTCGAACGCGTACTCGCGGGGACCGCGCGGACGCTGGCCGGACGCCGCGTGCTCGTCACCGCCGGCCCGACCCTCGAGGATCTCGACGCGGTCCGGTTCATCGGCAATCGATCGAGCGGCCGCATGGGCATGGCCGTCGCCGCCGAGGCGGCTGCACGCGGCGCGGACGTGGTGCTCGTCTTGGGGCCGACGAGCGTCGACCCGCCCGCGGGCATCACGGTGATCCGCGTGCGCAGCGCCGCCGAGATGCACGCGGCCGTGATGGCCGCCCTGCCCGGCACGGACGCCGTGATCATGGCCGCTGCGGTGGCCGACTACACGCCGGCCGCGGGCCCTTCGCCCACGAAGATCGAAAAAGGTGGAGCGCTGACGCTGCACCTCGACCGAACGCGGGACATCCTGGCCGATCTCGGCCGGACGCGCGGGGCGAAGACGACGCCCGTGCTGATCGGCTTTGCCGCGCAGACGGGGGATCCGGTGCCGGCCGCCCGGCGCAAGCTGCTCGAGAAGCAGGTGGATCTGATCGTCGCCAACGACGTCACCGAGCCCGGCGCAGGCTTCGACGTCGAGACGAATCGCGTCACGCTCGTCTCGCGCGAGGGCAGCGACGCCCTGCCGCTCCAGGCCAAGACCGACGTGGCGCGCCATCTCCTCGATCGCGTCGAGGCGCTGCTGGCTGCATCGCCCGTCACCGCCGTCGCGCCGCAATGAGCACCAGGCAGGAACTGGCCGATCACCTCCGGGTGTTCGTCGATCTCGGCATCAGCGGATGCTCACGCGATCAGGCGTGGCGCCAGCGTGAAGAGAACCCGGCCGCCGTGGCGCACGCATCCGCAGGCGACGACTGGACCGACGACATGGCTGGTGATGCCGCGGAAACCCCGGTCGCGGAGATGGGGACGGATCGCGCTGTAGCGCTGGCGGCGCTGCGCGAGGAGATCGGCGATTGCACGCGCTGCGCGCTGCACGCGCTGGGCCGTCATCAGGTGGTGTTCGGCGTCGGGAACCCGGATGCGGATCTGATGTTCGTGGGCGAGGCGCCCGGAGAGACCGAGGACCGCGAGGGCGAGCCGTTCGTCGGCGAGGCCGGTCAGTTGCTGACGAAGATCATCGAGGCCATCGGCCTGTCGCGGGCCGATGTCTACATCGCGAACATCGTCAAGTGCCGCCCACCGAACAACCGGAACCCCGAGCCTCCCGAGGTCGAGACGTGCAGCCCGTTCCTGCTGCGGCAGATCGACGTCGTGCGTCCGAAGGTCGTCGTGGCACTGGGCAAATTCGCCGCGCACACATTGCTCGGCACCGACGCGCCGATCTCGCGGCTGCGTGGGCGCCTGCACGAGTATCGCCACGGCATTCGGATCATGCCGACGTATCACCCCGCCTACCTCCTGCCTCATCGGAGTCCCGAGAAGAAGCGCGAGGTCTGGGAAGACATGAAGATTGTCCGTGCCCTCCTCGCCGACTCCCACTGATGCCGTCGGCGTGGCCGTCCCGGTTCCCGGGCTCGGCCTGCTGACGTATCGACTGCCCGCCGGGACACCGCCGCCCCCCAGGGGTGCGCGCGTGGTGGTGCCGCTCGGGTCGCGCCGGGTGGTTGGCTGCGTCGTCGAACGGCATGCGACAGCGCCCGAGGGCGCCGAACTGCGTGACGTGGCTGCGGTCCTCGACACCGAACCATTCCTGCCGGCTGACGTCGTCGATCTGGCGCTGTGGGTAGGCGAGTTCTACGCGTGCGGACCCGGCGACGCGCTGACCGTGGCCATGCCGCCCGCGGCGCGCCGGGGCGAAAGCGACGCGTTCCGGCTGCGCGTGCGCGTGTTCCCCGGTCAGACGCCCGACACGCCGCCGCGCGGCGCCCGGCAACGCGCGCTGCTGGCGGCACTCGACGGTCACGCCGACGGGGTCCTGCAATCGGCGCTGGCCGCGTCGGGGATTACACCGGACGTGGTGCGGCGCGCAGCAGTTGCCGGGCTGGTGCGGCTCAGCGAGGAGGTCGACGAGCGCGATCCGTTTGCCGCCGGCGAAGGTGGATGGGCGGTCTCGTCCACGGCGGTCGACGCGCGGCCATTGACCGACGAACAACGCGCGGCGCTCGAGACCTTGACGACCGCGGCCGACGCGCGCGAGTTCCGTCCGGTGCTCCTGCACGGCGTGACGGGCAGCGGCAAGACCGAGGTCTATCTGCGGCTGGCGCGCCACGTCATCGCGCACGGGCGGCGCGTGCTCGTGCTGGTGCCGGAGATTGCGCTGACGCCCGCCCTGGCCGGTCTGTTCCGGGCCACGTTCGGCGAACGTGTCGCGGTGCAGCACAGCGGGCTGTCGGAAGGCGAGCGCCACGATCAGTGGCACCGGATCCGTCGCGGCGTCGTCGACATCGTCGTCGGGACGCGGTCGGCGGTGTTCGCGCCGCTCGAGGGCGTGGGCCTGGTGATCGTCGACGAGGAGCACGAGGCGTCGTACAAGCAGGACGAAACGCCGCGCTATCACGGGCGCGACGTGGCGGTGGTGCGCGCGCGCATGGACCGCGCGCTCATCGTGCTCGGATCGGCGACGCCGTCGCTCGAATCGGCGACGAACGCCGAAGCCGGGCGCTACGGGGTGATCCGCATGACGCGACGCGTGCTCGACCGTCCGCTGGCGAGCGTCCGGCTGATCGACATGCGTCGCGAAATCGCGGCGACGGGGGCGGAAACCGCGCTGAGCGCGCCGCTCGTCGAGGCGCTGGGCCAGCGACTGGCGCAGGGGGAGCAGAGCCTGGTCCTGCTCAATCGCCGCGGGTTCGCCACGGTCATCTTCTGCCGCGAGTGTGGCGCGTCACTCGAGTGCCCGCACTGCAGCGTCACGCTGACCTATCATCGCGCGGCGCGCCGCGTACGATGTCACTACTGCAACTACGCCACGCACGTGCCGCGGGCCTGTGGCGAGTGCGGCGGCGCGTTCCTCGAGCACTCGGGCGTCGGCACCGAGCGGCTCGAGGCCGAGGTGCGCGAGCGGTTCCCGCACGCCAGAGTCGCTCGCGTGGATCGCGACACGATCCGGCGACGCGGGGCCATCACGCGCGTGCTGTCGGCCGTGGCTCGTGGCGATCTCGACATCGTCGTCGGGACGCAGATGATCGCGAAGGGGCACGATTTCCCGGCCGTGACGCTGGTGGGCGTCGTGGCCGCGGATGTCGGGCTGGGGCTGGCCGACTTCCGTGCGGGAGAGCGCACGTTCCAGCTGCTCACGCAGGTCGTGGGGCGAGCCGGACGCGGCGAAATGCCGGGCGAGGCGATCGTGCAGACGCTGCACCCGGAACACTACAGCGTGCAGGCCGCCGCCGCGCAGGACTACGCGACGTTTTATGCGCGCGAAATGGAGTTCCGCCAGGCGATGGCGTATCCACCGACGATTGCGATGGTGAACGTCGTTGTGCGCCATCGGTCGCTCGATCGCGCGATGGCGGATGCCGCCGATCTCGTGGCGCGGATCCGTCATCGGCGGGTGCCCGCGCGCATCCTCGGTCCGGCGCCTGCCGCGCTGGCGCGCCTCAAGGACGAGTATCGCGTGCAGTTCTTCCTGAAAGGCCGCCAGCGCCGTCCCATGCGCGATGCCCTGCTCGCCGCGCTGGCCGAGCGGCCCGACCTGCGGCGCCGCACCACGGTGGACGTGGACCCGGTGTCGGTGGGGTAAGAGGGCGACCTTCTTCGGAGCCCCGGGGCTTCAGCCCCGGGGAATCGCCGCCGACCTACCGCCGCACCTGGATGGCCTCGGCCGCTGGCGTGTCTGTGCCGCTGCCGCCGCCCGTCGTATCGATGGGCACCGGCGTGAAGCAGAGCACGAAGATAATGACGGCGATGACCGCGACGATGCGTCGTCGGGGATCGAGCGGCACGTGTTCGTCGTGGATCCGCGGGTGGCGGAAGCCGAAGAGGAACGTCATCACGATCAACATCAGGGCGAAGAACGCCCAGCTCGCCGAGCCGATGTTCAGCAGTACCACCAGGGCCAGCGTCGCGGCCGAGACCCAGGCCGCGCGGCGGCCCAGGGCCGCGTACATGATGTGGCCGCCATCGAGCTGACCGAACGGCAGCAGGTTGAGCGCCGTGGCCAGCATGCCCCACCAGGCGGCGAACCCCATTGGCTGGAGGAACGTGTCGTAGCCGGCGGGAATGGTGCCGAATCGCAGCATCTCGGCAAACTTCCAGAGCAGCGGCTCGCCGAAATAGATCAATCCCGGATCATCGGGGACCGGGCCAATCGTCGCGTGCGCCATCCCCCAGAACAGGAACGGCACCAGCGCGACGAATCCCGCGATCGGACCGGCCACGCCGATGTCGAAGAGTGCCTTCTTCGAGGGAAACGGCTCGCGGATCCGGATGACGGCGCCCAGCGTGCCTGTCAGCGGCATCGGCGCCGGGATGAAGTAGGGCAGCGTGGCATCGACCTGGTGATAGCGGCACGCGAAGTAGTGACCGAACTCGTGGGCGCTCAGGATCGTGAGCAGCGGCAGGGAATACCAGAGGCCGCGCTCGAAGGCCGCCCACGTGAAGCCCATCAGCGGATTGATGGCCCAGTCGCCGGTCCACAGGTTCGACAGCACGGCCAGCGGGACCGTGAGGAACGCCTGCGACTCGGCGAAAGTCGTGGTGAGGAACGTCAGGACGAACAGCAAAAGGTGCCGCGACCACCGGTGCTGGAACCGCCGGCGCACAGGCACCGGGGGCCACGCCACCGTCTCGGGCCATCCGGCCGGCGCCGAGGTATAGGCCGCGGGGAAGCGGGGAGGGACGTGATCGGTCACTCGGACTGACCGGTGATGTTCTGGAGTTCCTTGCCGGGTTTGAAGCGGATCGTCCGGCCGGGGGGAATGCGGACCTCTTTCCCCGTCCGTGGATTGCGGCCGATTCCGCGTTTCCGCGGCTTGACCTGGAATACCCCGAAGCCCCGGAGTTCGATCCGTTCGCCGCGCATCATCGATGCCCGCATGGCGTCGAACACCGCGTCGACCGCCTGCTCGGCTTTGACTTTGGTGATGTCCGCGAGCTTCGAAACTTCGTTGACGATGTCGACTTTGATCATGACTGGCACTTTGCGTGTGGCTGTAAGTTACGATAATCAACGGACTTAGGACTGTCAAGGGACATGGAAAGACGGCAGCCGGGGGCGGAGACCGGACGGCCGGGGCTTCCCGCCTTGCTATAGTCCTCCGCATGTCTCGTCAGTCGTCTCCGACGGTGGTGCTGGTCGGACGGCCCAACGTCGGCAAGTCCACCCTGTTCAACCGCATCACCGGGACGCGGCGATCGATCGTCGCGCCCATCGCCGGGACGACGCGCGACGTGATTGCGGCGCCGGCGGCGTGGAAGGACGCGGCGTTCACGCTCGTCGACACGGGCGGCCTGTTCGGGGCCACGTCCGATCCGCTGCACGCGATGGTCGTCGAGCACGGGTTGAAGGCGATCGAGACGGCCGACGTCCTCGTGTTCGTGGTCGATGCCCAGGAAGGACTCGTCACCGGTGACGAGGAAATTGCGCGTCGGCTGCACCGGGCTGGCCGGCCCGTCCTCGTGGCCATCAACAAGACCGACGACAAGCGGTCGCGCACGCGGGCGATCGAGTTCTATCGCCTGGGATTCGAGACGGCGATCGACGTGGCGGCCGAGCACGGCACCGGCGTCTACGAACTGCTCGACGCGATCCTCGACAGGCTGCCGAGAGTGGGGGCGCCATCGGTCGACGAGGAAGAAGAGACGCGGATCGCGTTCGTCGGACGGCCGAACGTCGGCAAGTCGTCGCTCGTCAACCGGCTGCTGCGCGAGGAACGGGTGATGGTCAGCGAGTTGCCCGGCACCACGCGCGACACGATCGACGTCGTCCTCAACTGGAAGAAGCGGCGGCTGCGCATCCTCGACACCCCGGGCATGCGGCGTCCGGGCAGGGTGGCGTCCGCGGGACAAATCGAGGCGGTCAGCGTCGTGCTGGCCAAGCGGGCGATGGCGCGCGCCGACGTGGTGGTGCTCGTGGTCGACGCGGAAGAGGGCGCCGGCGATCGCGAGGGCGCCATTGCCGGCGAGGCGGCCGAAGCCGGGTGCGGCGTCGTGATCGCGGTCAACAAGTGGGACCTGGTGCGCGGCCAGGGGCAGGACTGGGTCAAGGCGTTCGACGACAAGCTGCGGTTCCAGTTGAAGTTCCTCGACTATGCGCCGCTCGTCCATGTGTCGGCGCTGACCGGCGAACGGACGCCGCGGCTGCTCGAGGTGATCGATCGCGTGGCCACCGCGCGGCGGTTCCGCGTGCCGACCTCGGATCTGAACCGGTTCCTCGAGGCGGTGACGGCCTCGCACCCGCCCGTCAGCAAGAGCCGCCGCGACGTCCGGATTCTCTACGGCGCGCAGACGGCCGTGGCGCCGCCGACGTTCGTGCTGTTCACGAACGTGGCCACGGAGCTGCACTTCTCGTACGAGCGGTTCCTCGTCAACCGCATCCGCGAGTCGTTCGGGTTCGAGGGGACGCCGATCCGCCTGACGATCCGGCGCCGCGAGCGCAAGTCGACGGGGAAGGCGCGCGAGTAGCCTGCTATACTGCGGCCACGCCCCAGTCGGTGTGCCACGGTGACGAGCGTAGAGATCCCCAATCGACCCGCGTTTCGCGCGCAGGAAGTCTGCGAGATCGCTCAGGTGCAGCCGTACGTGCTGCGGACCTGGGAGTCCGAGTTTCCGGATCTCGGTGTCGCGAAAACGCCCAACGGCCCGCGTGTCTATCGGCGCGCGGATGTCGAGCGCGTGCTGCGCATCAAACACCTCATCCTCAACGACGGTCTCACCCTGGCCGGCGCGCGTCGCCAACTCGGCGAGGAACAGCCGGCCACGGCCGAGGCGGTGACCGATGCGGACGTGGCGGCGTTGATGGACGGGGCCGTCCAGCAGCAGTTGCGCGAGGTGCGGCGCGGCCTGCAGTGGATTCTCGGGGTCCTGGCCGACGCGGGCGTGCCAGCCTCCCCGTTCGTCGAGGCGCCGGCCGCGAAGAAGGCCAGGCCGGCCACCGGGACAAAGGCTGCATCGCGCGCCAAGAAACGGTAAGATGTCGTGTTCGCGTCAGCCGGACGATGGCCCCCACCGTCGTCACCCGGGCGAACAGCAGCACGCCGGTCCGCCACCTCGGGTGTGACCGCAGCATGTCGGGATGTAGCGCAGCCTGGTAGCGCACTTGACTGGGGGTCAAGGGGTCGCTGGTTCGAATCCAGTCATCCCGACCAAATCACTCGCTGGGGTAACTCAGGGGTAACAAGATCGGGCCGGCCACCACAGCCGGCCCTTCGTGTCTACATCACGACTTCAAAGAGAATGTCGTCGAGATCCTCGGACGAGATTACGCCCTTCTCGTGCAGCCGCTCGAATAGCCGGGCGACAGCAACGCTCATACGGTGCCGGCGCATGTGGTCGTCGGCGCTGCTGGCCGGGCCCGTCCTCGGTTCCGTGATCGTGTAATAGACGCGCTGGTAGACCGTCTCCGCGTCGCCCTTGTACGTCTTCTCGCGCAGGATGTCTTCTCTCTGTGCCATGGTGGGGAGCCTCCGACGGTTACGCTACCAGACGTCGGCGCAGCCAGTCGATGCGCTGCCCATGCTCGCGTTGGAACGCCTGCACGCTGCGCTGGGCCACGCTGGCGTCCGTGGACTCGTACGCGGGGAACGTGACCAGCGACACCTCGCGGATGCGCATGTCGGACACGTAGCGGACGAGCCCATCGGCCCGCTGCTCGAACCGGTCGCCGCCCGGCCGGACGACGCCAAACGTGAACGACATGCCGGTGACATCGCCACGCTTCACGGACTCCAGGATGTCCCTGCCGACCGTGGTGTCCGGGGGCACGATGCGGACGTGCAGTCCGTCGTTGCGCTTCTCGAGTGCCAGCGTGCCAGCCGACAGCCGGCCGATGATCTTGCCCGGCTCGTGATCGACGAGGGCCCGGACGTCGATGCCCTCGGTGAACGTGCGGTCGACGGCCGACGGTTCGATGATTTCCCGGAAGCCGCCCAGGTCTTCCGACAGGCTGCCGAAGACGATGGCGCGTCCGGTGATGGTGGTGCCGTCGTGCGCGATGCGCGACGCGCGGCGTTCAAGGTCGAGAGTCAGCATGGAATGATCCTTCCGGTGTTTGAGTGGCAGTGCGGGCAGCGCACGCGTGTGTCACGGATGGGGACCGCCGGGTCACGACGGCAATAGGGCCACGCGTACCCGCAGATCGGGCACGTGCGAATCGGGGCGTGCGGGTCTCGGGGGCGCTTGCGCCGGCCGTACAGGGCGCCGGCTGACGGGCTGCGCCTCATGCGAGCCCGCCGTTCCGGCGTCGGTGCTTGGCGCGGTCGTGAATCTCGGAGCGTCGCAGGGCCTCGACGCGCTCCGGGGTCCACAGTCGCTGCCGGATAACGTGCGACACGTCGACCCGACGCCGCTGCGCCTCTTGGATCAGTTTGTCGTGCAGCTCGGCCGGCAGTCGAATGGACAACATCGAGTCAAGGCGACCGCGCGGTCTCATGCGGCGTTCTCCTGTCGGTTGCCGGCCTCGGTGACGGGCACCATGTTGCCGTTCACGAGGTAGCGGTCGCCGCCGTCGGCGGCCGAGATCGGATTCAAACCCAGCGCCTTGCGCGCGTCGTTGACCGAGTAGATGCCGGCGTCGCGGCCACGGGCCAGCGCCTCGTGCAGCGACTTCACGTCGTTGCGGATCAACGTCGAGCGGTCGAAGCTGACGTCGAACTGCCCGTATTGCCGGGTCGTGAGCAGGTCACGCCGGATGGCGTGTTCCCACGCGACGAAGAACGGGTCGAGCGTGCTGTTGACGTACGCGTTCTCGCCGGCCTCCATGTTCGAATAGTTCGCTTTGCTCAGGTCGCCGATCTTCCACGTGGGCACGCGGAAGGCGCCCGCGATCTGCGTGTTAATGGACAGCAACGTCTCGTTCAACTGCGCGTCTGAGTTCGGCGCGGCGACGGCCTGCCACGTGAGGCCGTCTTCCAAGACAGCCACGCGGAACGCGTTCTCTGAGCCGGCCTGCCAGCTGTCGAAGTGTTTCCGCAAGCGCGAGACGATTTCCTCGCCGAGATACTTGTCGGTTTGCAGGATGCCGCCGAGCCGTGCGCCATTCGCGAAGAACTTGCCGACGTATTGCTGGAGTGCGAGCGCCGTGCCGATCACCTCGCGGCATTGGCGGATCGGTGATGGGTGCGTCAGCTCGAAGATCGGCGGCCGGCTTGGGTCGAACAGCCATGTCTGCTGCTGCCCGTTGGCGAGCGTCACGCGGTACCGCTTGCGCCGCTGCTCGTCACGGTCGACGTGCACGAGCGTCGGGTCGAGCCGCCACAACGCCACGACGCGTCCCTCGACGCGGACGATCTCGGCGTAGGCCCGCTCGTGCGTGAGGAGGTCCATCATCAGCTGATGCTTGAACGAGAAGGCTGTCGTTTCAGGATTCGCCAGGTCGTGCACGATCTCGTACAGCGGATGATCGGTCGCATCGGTGAACGTGTCCGCAGCCACCTTCCGTCGCAAGCGGAGTGGCGTCTTCGCGACGTCCTGCGCGAGCACGCTGCAACAGGCGTAGACGGCCGGGACCGACAGCGCCTTCTCCGGCGTGACGGTGATGCCGGCGGCCGTCGGGCCACTGCCGAGCCCGAGATCGGCCCAGGACTGCAGCTGCGAGAGCCGCTGGCGCCGCTCAAGCAGCGAGAACGGCCAGATCACGACGCCACCTGTTGGAGCTCGGCCTCACGCTGCGCCTTCCGCTGCTCCCGGCACGACCGGCAGTGCCGGGGGTCTTTGAACCACTGTGCTGCGTAGAACCGCTGGGCGGTCGCGCTGTGCGTGAACGTCTGGCCACACGACACGCAGCGGATGTCCTTGTCGACGTACTCGATGTCACTCATATGAACCTCTGAAAGTGGCCGTGTGCGGCCGACAGGGCAAAGAACCCCACCGGCGCGCTCACGCCAGCGCCACGGCCCAGCGCTGTCTTCTCGGCGGATGGACGGCCGCCGAGGAACGCGTGACTACAGTCCGACGCTCGTCCGTACGACGAACGCGTCGGGATGCGCCAGTTGGACGTCGGCGCGGAGATAGGCCCGAATCCAGATCTGGAGCTTCTCGAACGCCGTGCCCGCCGTGCGCGACACCTCCAGGCGGAACGACGACCGCAGGCCGATCAGCAGCTGCGACCAGTCGCCGACGAACACGGTGGTGCTGTTCGGCGAGCCGCCCGCCATCGGGATCTGATTCGTGACGTACGGCGTCACGCTGTCCAGATAGGCCGGCTGCCGCAGGTACTCGCCCGTGGGCACGCTCCGCAGCTTCGCGAGCGACGCGGCGATCTGCGTGTTGTACAGGCGGCCGTTGGCGGTGTGGTTCCGAGCGGCGACGGCCGACACCAGATCGATCAGATGGTCGTAGTCGATGCTGTCGTTCAGCGCGGCGACGTCGACACCCGACTGGTTCAGGACGCCACGCGGTTCTGGCGCCGAACCGCTGCCGAGCAGCGCCACGCGATCCAGTTCCTGCGCCAACTGCTGCGACAACTCGCGCTCGATGGCCTCGTCGATGTTGACCGAGTCCTCCGAGAGCTCGACGCTCATCTTGAGCAGCACGGGCAGCGTGCGCGCCGTGAACGTGACACGTTCGAGCAGGAGATCCGTCTCGGTGATGTCCGCGTTTTCCTGTTTCCACTGCGCCGTGGTGATGTGCGGCGACACGGCCTCGGGCTGACCGAGCCGCGCGATGTGCAAGGTGTCGGACGTCATCGGCACGATCTGCGCGCCGGCCCGCTGGACGACCATCGCGTTCCGTGTCCGGTCGATGAACCGCGCGCTCAACACCTCGGGCACGGTGTAGCCGCCGCTCCCGTCGCTGCCCTCCGACAGCGCCCGAAGCTCGAGCGCGGACAGGCCCGTCTTGTTGCCGGTCGCCAGCGCCCGAACGACGCGGCCGAATCGCATCGAGTCGACGCCCTGCTCGCCGGCGTACAGGTAGCCGCCGCGCTTCTGCAACCAGTCGGCGGCGCGCTGCTCCTTGCCGAGCACGACGTCCACGTCGCCGGCCGTGCGCGTCTCGGTCGCGGTGGCCTGCGACGGTGGCACGTAGGACTGCTGCGCGGTGCGGGCCTCGACGGCGCGCTGCAAGGAGAGGATGCTGTCGCGCTCGCGCATCGCGGCGTCGTACGAACGCTGTTCGGACGCGAGCAGGGTGTCGCGGCCGGCGGCCTGTGCCGCGTCGAGCACGGCCTGTGCGGCGCGGCTGCGGTGCTCAATCTGCGTGGTGAACGCGGCGAGCACGTCGTCGCCGTGGGCGGCGCGCGTCGCGGCGATCGTGGTGAGTTCGGCCAGGGCCATCGGGGCTTTAGCGGTGTCGGCGATGAACTGGGTGATTTCCATGATGAACCTCAACTCTCGGAACGTGAACGCCCGTGGAGTCGGAGACTCATCAGGGCAACAAGGCGCGGACTCGGCGAGACTCGCGCGGTCATACGAACACCAGCCCGCGATCGGCGTAGACCGACCGCGGCGGGGGTGGCTCTTGCGCCGCGAGGCCGACGGCCATAATCGCGGCGACGATGGGATCGATGCGCTCGGTGCTCTTGCGCTTGTGTGGCTTCGCGTTCCCGGCTGCGTCGCGTTCGAGGGCGACGTTGCCGAGTGACCACGTCACGAGCGGATTGCTGTCGTGCGTGATCGCGCCGTTCAGCACGCGCGTCTCGAACGCGGCGGTCGCAGGCGCCATGTCTTTGAAGCCCTGACCGAACTCGCGGAGCGGCAGCGTGATGCCCTCGTCGCCGAGCACCCGCGCCAACTCCGCGATGCCCCACCGGTCGAACGCGATGGCCGTCGGCTGAAATCGCGCGCACAGTTCGCCGAGTCGCAGCGCCACACGCCGCTTGTCGGTCGCCCGGCCCGGCGTCGCCTCGATGTGTCCCTGCTGTGCCCACACGCGGAACGGCGCCCGATCGCTCTGCTCGCGCTCGGTCAGCGTCTCAGCCGGGCACCACGACCAGACGGCCAGCGAGCCCGCTTCGGGCCAGAACAAGGCGAACGACGTCAGGTCGCGCGTCGAGCCCAGGTCGAGTCCGCCGAAGCACCGCGCGCCGGCCAGCGCGTCGAGATCGACGGTGCCCGCGCACGCCTGCCACGCGTCAATCGGCAGCCAGCGTTCTTCGGTGGCGATACGCAAGTTCAGTCGCAAGTTCTTGAACTTGGCGGCGAACGTCGGGACGCGTTGCGCTCGTTCCGCTTGCGTCCGCAGCTCATTGGCGTCGAGGAAGGAATCGAGCGCCGGGTTGCACGCGCGCCAAGTGGCCTCGTCGAACGGATCGGCGTCGACTGGCGCCGCAATCAACTGGCAGTACAGGCTCGGATCGAGGCCGCGCTGCGCGTCGTCGATGAGCACGGACAGCGGGTGCAGGTCGTCGGCGGCCTGCGTCGAGATGACCATGCCGAGCGACCGCGTCCGCTTGCCCTGCGCCGTGATGAGCGTATCGAGCAGGTCGCCGGTGCGCGCCTGCGCGAACTCGTCGTACACGAACAGCGTCGGACTCAGGCCATGTCCGCGGCGGACGTCGGCCGATAGCGTCTCGAACACGCTGCCCTTGCTCGGGCCGTCGAGCACCTCGACGAGTTTCTTGAACCGCTGGATGTTGCACGCGGCGTCGAACTCCGGGACGGCTTCGATGATGGCGACGATCTCGTTGAACAGCAGCCCGGCCTGCTGACGGTCGATGGCGGCGGCGTAGACTTCGCCACGGGGTTCCGCCTCGGGACCCAGCAGGTGCGCGAGACAGATGCCGGCCTGCAACCCGGTTTTTCCGTTGCCGCGGGGAATGCTCTGAATCGCGAGCCTGACAGATGACTGCTCGCCGTAGACGGCCTCGATGAACGCGCGCTGATACGGCAGCAGCGTCATCGTCTTGCCGGCTCGGATGCCTTTGGTGACCGGCAACGACTCGATGAACGCAATCACGCGCTCGGCCCGCGAGAGGCCCGGCTTCTGCCAGGCGGGGCGGCGTGTCCGCTTCGGGGCGGCCTTGACGCGGGCGCGCGGTCCTCTCGTCTTCGACTTCGGTATCAATTGATACCGAAGTGCCTTGACGCGGGCGCGCGGTCCTCTCAGGCCCATTGGGCACCTGACCTAGAAGTAATTCCGGAAAAAGCCGGGCGGCGGTCTAGAAGCGCCTCAGCGGCCGTGATCTCGGCCCCCCTGTCGCTGCGGTCACTCGCCGTGCGCGGTGCGCCGGCTGTGGCACGGCTGGCAGAGACAGCGCGTGTTGGCGTCGACGAACTGCAAGTCGGGACGGTCACGCAGCTTGACGACGTGGTGCACCTCGGTCGCGAGCGCCACGAAGCCGGCGGCGTCGCAGTCCTCGCAGTACGGGGTCTCGCGAAGCCGACGCAGGCGGTACTGCTGCCAGCGGTAGGTGTAGCCGCGCTGCGTGCTGTTGCCACGCTCGCGGTCGTGCTGACGCCGGGGACGCTGCTGCTGATGAGCCGGGCAGTAGCCGGCGTGCACGCGTGTCTGGCAGCCAGGCTGCCGGCAGAGGAACGGGAGGACGTCGGGCATGTGCTGGGTCCGGCCTGCGTGACAGGTGACACCTTCGTCCCCCCTACGGGGGGACGAAAGGGAGTGTCACTGACTGTCATCGCTGAGGCGTGACAGATGTCAGAAAGTGTCAGTGACATGTGTCACCAGCCTGTGAGAGCAGGGCGATGTGGGCATCAGGCAGACGACGGAACAGCCGCTTCTCGTCGGGCTTCGCCTCGTCGCGGATGATGGTCTGCAGGATGCTGTTGGCCTTCACGTCCAGTTCGGTGGCCAGGGCCTCGATGGGCCGCGGTCCAGCTTGGAGCGCGTGACGGAGCCGGTGACGGATGGAGAGCGTGGGGGCGATGTCCTCGACGCTGGCCGGGTTGATGCGGCGGACGTCGATGCGGTCGGCGGCGAAGCTGTACTCGATGGCGATGGGCGGGGAGAGCGGGCCCGCGTTCGACTTGCGATGCGTGACAGCTGTCACCAGACTGTCCGTGACGTCATCGCTGTTGCTGCGGCGGAAGTGGTAGATCGACCGGCTGCCGGCCGTCCACATGATGCTGCCGAACGGGTGCTTGTCGCCGCCTTCGGCCTTGCTCTGGTGGGCCACGAGCAGCAGGCCGATGCGCAGTTGGCGGCAGCACCGCATGAACTCGGACGCGACCTCGGCTGACTCCGGGGCGCCGGTCACGCCGAACGACACGCTGTCGATGACGGCGAAGTCCCAGCCCTCGCGCACGATCGTCCGTTGCAGGCCGTCGACCTCGGACGCCAGCGGCCGGTCGAGTCGCAGGTACCGGATGTCGGGAAACTGCGGGCCGTACATCTGGCGTGCTCGCTTCCGATGCGGGCCGGCCGCCCATTCGAAGTCGATGTATCCGATCTGGCGCCCGCTGCGTTTCATTTCGAGCGCGAACCGCTCAGCTTCCAGTGACTTTCCGGAGCCCGGCAGGCCGAAGAACATGTTGATCTGCGTCAGGTCGAGCGTGATGCCGTCGACGGTGAACGTCGAGCACGTCTCGTCCTCGTCGGGCACGTCGTGCAACGAGATCGACGCGGACGACTGGCGGTCGGCGGTCAGGACGCGCTGGCAGGCTTCCTCGAGCAGGCGGTCGACGGGGACGTCCGGCAGCGCAGCGGCCTTGACGATGCGCGTGGCGCGTTCGGAACGGGACCGGTCGGAACTGATGTTGAAGCTGGCGACGGACACGACGTCGCCGTTGACGGTGCCGGCGCCGGCCAGGTCGCAGCGCACGGTCAACTCGCAGTGCAGTTCGTCCCACTTCCAGCGGAGTCGATCGAACTCGAACGTCAGGCCGACGGCGCTCGTGTACCGGTAGGCCACGCCAGGGGACACCACCGTGAACTCGCGTTTGCCGCACTCGCTCAACGTCAGACGACGCTCGGTCACGCGGACTCCTGCGTCAGGCGTCGCACCTCGGCTCGCAGCACGTCGCGGTCGGCTCGCGCGGCATCGCGGGCGGTGATCACGTCGCTCAGCGCGTCCACCAGCGCCTGCACCATGCGGCGGTACCGGACGGTCTGGTCGTACGCCTCCGCGAGCGCCAGGTCCGGCGTCATCGACAGGATGTCGACCGGGTGCGGGGCGGGGTCGCCCCACGGGATCTCGTCGACGTGCGGTGGCGTGGTGCGGTCAGCCACGGGACTGGACCTCCTGCCGCTGCGCGAGCCAGGCGTCCACGTCGGACTCGCGCCAGCCGACGGCGTTAGCGGACAGCTGCACCGGCCGCGGAAACTCGCCGCGGCGATACATGCGCCAGATGGTGGTGTCGCTGAGGCCGGTCCGAGCGATGACGGCCGGCCGTCGCAGAATGCGATGGGATGAATGGTCGTGCGCCACAACGCGATAGTCGCGCGCCGTGCCCGGACGATATGAGGGGATGTCCGACTATTTCACGGCGATGCGGGAGATTGCGGTACGCAGACTGTCGACGCTGCGCCCTCGACCGAAGTCCCGATGTAGGAAGCGCGCGATCTCGGCGTGGCTGCTGTGCGGTTTCTTCTTCTGGTAGGCTGCCACGGCCCGCGCGAGTTCTGGTGAGTCTGCCCGCCTGCGCGCTTCGACGCCCTTCTTCTGGTACGCCACGACCTGCGCTCGACGCTTCTGGCCGATGCGAACCACGTCCCATCGCTTCGCGGTCGCCTCGGCGTGTAGTCGACCGATGGCCATTGCCTGCGCGGCGGCGAGGTTGACGAACGCGCGGGCGTCGGGAGATAGGTCCGCCACGACAAGCAGTCGACGCAACACGTCGCGGGCGCCTTCGATACGCTCGATCAGCGTGGCGGCGTACCATGCGCCCGAACCGTACTCCTGTTGTTTGGCCTCGGTATTCCAGTCGAGGACGCGTCGGCAGGTGGCTTCGAGATCGGCGATGGTGTCGACGAAGGACGACGCCCGGACGTGTGCCTTCACATCGGACAGCATCTCAACGCCTTCTTCACGCGACTGTCCTTGGAGCGAGTAGGTCGTCTGCTCCGTGCGGGTGATGCCGTCGCTTTGCACGCGCGTGGACTTGGCCATGTGCTACGCCCCTTTCCGCGTCATCGGCACGACGTTGTCGGCCGGCTTCTCGTCGAGGATCGCCCGCAGGCGCCGCGCCCACGTCGCCAGCGCGGCCTGCTTCTGCGGGTCGTAGTTGAATCGGTCGTAGATCTTCGTGGCGCGTGGGCGGCCGTCGACGTGGTTCAACACGAGACTGATGTGCGTCGGGTCGACGCCGGCCTCGGCCATCTTCGTGGCGGCCGTGCGCCGCAGGTCGTGGGCCCGGAAGTCGAACGCCTCGACCTTCGGATCGGTCTTCTGGAGTGCAGCCAGCACGTGCTTGGCGATGCGCCGGCCGGCCTGCTTCAAGTCGGTCATGGTGCCCTTGCCGATGCGGGCGGGGAACACGCGCTCGTCGACGTTGCCCTCGTCGTCGACGACGCGCGGGACCAGCGCCAGCGCCTCGTGAGCCAGATCGGACAACCAGACACGATGCTCGGTCTTGTTCTTCGTGATCGTCGGCGGCAGCGTGAGCCAGTCCCCGCTGATGTCAGACCAGCGTATGGCGACGAGTTCGCCGCCACGCTGGGCCGTGATGAGCCGGAGCCGGACCAGCGCCCGCATGGCCGGCCGTTCGGCGTCGGTCGCCTTCCAGACGAGCCGGACCTCGTCATCGGTCAGGACGCGGTCGCGTGAGGCTTCGACGCCGGGCTTCTTCAGGAGGGCGGCGGGGTTGGCGTCGATCCAGTCCTGCTGAATCCCGAAGTTCAGCATCTTGCGGACCAGCGCCAGGCAGCGGTTGGCGGTGATCGGGGAGCCGCGGTCGGCGATGGCCTCGATGAGCGTCCGCACGTCGCGCCGGGTGATATCTTTCGCCTTGCGATGTCGCCATTTTGGCAGGACTTCGGCGTTGAACATGCGGTCGTCGTCCTTCCAGCTCCGCTTGTGCCGTTTCGCGTGTTTTTCGAGGTAGGTCTTCACCAGATCGGCGACGGTCTCGCCCTGCGTGGCCTGTTGGCGTTTGGCGCGTTTTTCGGCGCCGGCATCCGTGCCCGTCGTCGCGGCATCCCGGCTGGCCTCATACGCCTTCTCGCGGGCTTTGGCGAGGGAGAACTTGTCGACGGTCCCGATGGTGTGGCGCCGGAGCTTGCCGTCGACGCGGTAGTGGACCGACCAGGACTTGTGTCCGGACTCGGTGATCCGCAGCGCGAGGCCCTTGATGACCGTGTCGAAGACCTCGACGCGCTTGCCCGGCTCGGGTTGCAGGGTCTCGACGTCGCGCGCGGTCAGCTTTTTCTGCATGTGTGGTGTCCCTTCACATTAGGTCACGGATTCCGCCGGGGTAACACCGGGGTAACACTTTGGCCTGCGCTCGGCTGAAATGCGCCGCAAGGGGATGATAGCAGAAATAGCCGGTAAACGTAGGCGATTGTGAGGGTTACGGCTGAATGGTGAAACGCGACGAAGTCGGGCGAAAGGCGACGATCTGTGACTGGGGGTCAAGGGGTCGCTGGTTCGAATCCAGTCATCCCGACCAATTTTCCGCAGGGCCACGGCGTGTATCGGCGCGAGACGTCCGTCGCCGGGCGCACGTTGCTCGTGCCGATCGCCGGGACGGGAGACGATCATGCGCCTGAACCGCCTGTTGCCAGGGCGACTCACGTTCGCGGGTGCGGCGTTCGTGTGGCTGATGGCTTCGCTGCACGGTCAGGAGTCCCTGCCCACGCGCCTGCTCCAGGCCGACGATCTCGTCCACCAGGGAAGTTTCACCATTCCGGCGATGCGCGACGCGTCGGGCGACCGCCTGCCGTGCGAGTACACGCAGGGCGTCATCGCGTTCAATCCGGCGCACGAGTCGCTGTTTCTCGTCTGTCACGACTGGACACAGACGGTGGCCGAGATCCGGATTCCTGATCTCGGGGGCGAGGCGACCGTTCTCCAACCGCCGACCGACGCGCTCGGTGGCCGGCTCAATCAGATCAACCCCTCCGATACCAACAGCAAGAAGATTGGCGGCATGCACGTCGCCGGCGACCGCCTGCTGCTGACGGCGTATTCCTTCTATGACGGTGCCGGGTCGGCCGTTGCGTCGCAGTTCGTGCGGTCCGTCAATCTCGGCGAGGACGATCTGCAGGGGCCGTGGCGGATCGGCCGCGAAAATCCGGCGTTCTACGGCGGCTACATGGCGCCGATTCCGCCGGAATGGCAGGATGCGCTGGGCGGGGCGCTGCTCGTCGGGCAGTGCTGCCTCAGCGTGATCAGCCGGACGTCGTACGGGCCGTCCGTCTCGTCCGTCAATCCCGCCGACCTGCTGGCCGCGCGCACCCGCGCGTCCGTGACCATGCTCGTGGGCTATCCGGACGCGCGCCGCGCGCTGGCGCCGTGGGAGTCGACAGGCCCGTTGTTCAACGGCACGACGATCATGCGTGGCGTGCTGCTGCCCGCGCACACGGCCACGGTGCTGTTCTTCGGCCGGCACGGGATGGGCAAGTACTGCTACGGCGAAGCGGTGGACTGTGGCGATCCGGCCGACAGCGGCAAGGGGACGCACGCCTATCCATACGAACCGCACGTCTGGGCCTACGACGCCCACGATCTCGCGGCCGTGCGCCGGGGCCGCAAACGCCCCTGGGATCTGAAGCCGTACGCGACCTGGCGACTGCCATCGGCCGTCAGGCAGGCCGGCATCGGCGGCGTAACCGTCGACGAAGCTACTGGCCGGATCTTCATCGCGGAGAACCACGGCGACAACGTCAAGCCCAGAATCCACGTCTTCCGCGTGCGCGACGTCGCCACGCCGTAGGCGCGCGACGCGTTGGCCGCCGCGCGCGGGACACCGCGAGTCCTGTTGACAGTCGAAAGAAGGATTGTGTACTGTCCCCCTCGCTCATCGAAAGAAGAAGCGCGGGGGACTGATGGACTGGCCGGCACGGATCTGGCGGTGGGGACGACGGCTTCGCCGACGCGCTGACATCGAGCACGGTCTCGACGACGAGCTGCTGTTTCACGTCGAGCAGCAGACCGCGAAGAACGTGCGCGCCGGCATGGCGACCGACGAAGCGCGGCGCCAGGCGCTCCTGCAGTTCGGTGCGGTGGAGCGAACGAAAGAGCAGACGCGCGACGAGTTCCGGGCGTCGCACCTCGAAGATCTGTGGCGCGATGTGCGGTATGCCGTGCGACGGCTCGGTCGGACACCAGGTTTCACGTTCGTCGCGGTGTTAACGCTGGCCATCGGGATCGGCGCGACGACCGCAGTGTTCTCACTCGTCAACAGCATTCTGCTCAGGCCGCTGCCGTATCCCGAGTCCGAGCGACTCGTTTCCGTGAAGCATCACGCGCCTGGACTGGGCCTCGAGGACGCAGGTCTATCGGCCGGCACGTACTTCCATTACGCGGAACACACACGCTCGTTCCAGGGGCTCGCGGTCTATCAGGAAAGCGTTGGGAATGTTGGCGGCGACGACCGCGGCACCGAACGGGCGCACCTGACCTACGCGGGGCCCGAGTTGTTCGAAGTGCTGCGCGTGAGGCCCGCGCTTGGTCGTCTCTTCACGCGGGAAGACGGTGCGCGCGGGTTCATGGACATGACGTGGACGGTGCCCGTCTTGATCAGCCATGACTTCTGGCAGAGCCGGTACGGCGGCGACCCCGGCATCGCCGGGCGAGTGATCACCCTCGACGAAACCCCTCGGGTGATCCTGGGTGTGTTGCCCGAAGGCTTTGCGTTTCCGCGGCCTGACACACAGATCTGGGTGCTCTCCATGCCGTCGAAGGACCTCGCACGTCTTGCGGGGTCGTTGTCCTATGGTGCGATCGCCCGTCTGCGATCCGACGTCACGCCGGCGGCGGCCTCCGCAGAGTTGACGGCCATTCTGCCGCGCATCGCAGGGACGTATCCGGACGCCACGACTGAACGGCTCGCCGAACTGCAACTTACGCCGTTCGTCACGCCGCTCTTGGACGACGTGGTCGGCCGCGCCGGCCCGACGCTCTGGGTTCTGTTCGGTGGGATGGCGTTCGTGTTGCTCGTCGCATGTGCCAACGTCGCGAATCTGTTTCTCGTGCGTGCCGAACATCGCGACCGTGAGATTGCCGTGCGGAAGGCGTTGGGCGCCGGTCGTGCCGCCATTGCCCGTCTGCTGTCGGGAGAAGCGTTCGTCCTGGCGGCAGGTGGGGCGGTGGCCGGATGGTTGCTCGCGACGTGGGCCGTGTCGAGTCTGATCGCGTTCGCGCCCATCGGGTTGCCGCGTCTTGGTGAAGTGCGGCTGGACGGGCGCGCCTTCGCGTTCACCCTGACGGTGGCCGCGCTGAGCGCGCTCGTGTTCGGCGGCTTGTCGCTGCGACGCCGGACCGGCAGCACAGCGGAACGATCGAATCTGGCCCGAGGTCTTCGCACCACGACGACCGGACGCGGATCGGGACGCGTGCGTAACGCGCTCGTGGCCGCGCAGGTGGCGTTCGCGCTCGCGTTGCTCGCGGGCTCCGCGCTCATGGCGCAGAGCTTCTGGCGGCTGACGCACGTCGAGCCTGGCTTCGCGCCGGACAACGTGCTGACGATCGAAGTGGGGATGCCGGGCAACCGTGCCAATCGATATCGAGCCACCTACGGGGAACTGCTCAATCGCGTGCGCGCACTTCCCGGTGTTCGCAGCGCCACGGCTGCGAGTTTCGTTCCACTTGCGGGTGCCCTGCATGTGTTCCCGGTCCAGGTTGGCGTGGCGGGGCAGCCGTCGGCAAACGTCGAGACGCCGGTGCCGTTGAAGTTCGTCATGCCTGACTACTTCCAGGTCATGGGCACGCGGATCCTGGAAGGCATCGACTTCGGGCCACGTGGCGACGTCGACGTACCTCAACCGGTGTGGGTGAGCGCGGCGCTGGCACGTCGTCTCTTTCGCGGCGAGAGCGCCGTCGGCCGGCAGATCCGACGTCTCGAGTCCAACGGCGCGGAAGTCACGATGTTCGATCGCGCACGTGGCGCGTCTGTGGTTCCGCCGTTCACGATTGCCGGCGTGGTCGCCGACGTGGCGGAGGATTCCCTGCGACAAGGGCCGAGCGAGATCGTCTACATTCCGCTCATCGAGCCGGCGGTCGAACGGTCCATTGTTCCCGTCAACATGACGCTCGCCATCCGCACCGCTGGTGAGCCGTTCACGATTGCCGCATCAGTGCGACAGGTCATCGAAGATCTCGATCCGGCACTGAGTATCGCCCGCATTCGGCCGCTCTCGGCCATTGTTG
The DNA here is from genome assembly GCA_001724025.1 of Acidobacteria bacterium SCN 69-37. Taxonomy (GTDB): domain Bacteria; phylum Acidobacteriota; class Vicinamibacteria; order Vicinamibacterales; family SCN-69-37; genus SCN-69-37. The sequence continues at coordinate 205,227 of MEDJ01000020.1, forward strand.
CCGCCTCGACGGCCACGGAGACGTTTCTCGCCGTGCTGCTGTTGTTCGGCGCGGTCGTCTCCCTGTTTCTCGGCGCCCTTGGTGTGTATGGCGTCGTGGCGCAGGCCGTACGTCGACGCACGAGGGAGATCGGCGTGCGGATCGCACTCGGCGCGCAGACCGGCGACGTCGTGGGCATGGTGCTGAGCGAGGTGACTGGTGTGGTGGTCGTTGGAGCCGTAGTCGGACTCGTTACGGCGTTGGCCGCGACGCGCGCATTGCAGTCGTTCCTGTTCGGTGTGGAGCCCGCTGACGTCGTGACGCTCGTGGCGGTGACGACGATCTTGTGCGGCGTGGCATTGGTAGCTGCGTGGATGCCTTCGCGGCGCGCGACGCGCGTCGATCCGGTAGTGGCGTTGAAGGTGGAATGACAGGGGACTACGGGGCCACGCGGCCGCGAGGCTACTGCGCGGCGACGGGCGGGTGCCCTGTAGGGGCGACGCATGCGTCGCCCCTACAGGGGGACAGAGGCGGACACGAGGATCGGGCGGACACAATGTCCGCCCCTGCGTGTACCCGAAACGGAGCGCAGGGGCTTCAGCCCCTGCGAACACATCAATGACCTGGATCATCAACGCCTGGCGCCGCCTTCGGTCCCTTGTCCGACGTACCGACATCGAGCACGGTTTGGACGACGAGCTGCTGTTCCACATCGAGCAGCAAACGGGGAAGAACGTGCGCGCGGGGATGGCGCCGGACGAGGCGCGGCGCCAGGCGCTCCTGCAGTTCGGTGCGGTGGAACCGACGAAAGAGCAGACGCGCGACGAGTTCCGGGCGTCGCGATTGGTTCGGCGACCGGCAGACGTCGGCGTGAGCGTGGGGCTTCCCTGAGGCTGAAGCCTCAGGGCTCCGGCGGATGGAACCTCAGGGCTCCGAACGGCAGGGGAAGCTTCAGGACTCCGCACAGCAGGAGATGCCTCAGGCTCCGGCCGGCAGGACAGGCCGGCACGGTTCCGAGCCTCTCAGGCCTCACCACCAGGGGCCGTCGACGAACTCATAGCGTGACCGGACGGCCTGCGCCATGACGGCCATCGGCTCGGCGAGTTGGCCGCGCCGGTAGTCGGTTTCCGCAGCCCGGATGGTCTCGGCCAGGACGAAATCGCCGAATACGTCCGCGATCCAGCGAGAGAAGTCGTTCCGCACGAGGTGACCGTGCAGCCGCGCCGTTCGCGTGGACTCGATGACGGTCACGAACTCGCGGAGCGTGCGAATCCGGTGAGTGGTCGGCGCCCCGTCGTGCCACACGACGAACCCGAGCGATTCCCCAATCGGCACGTCGATGTATTTCGCCTGGTGTCTGACATGCGGCGTCAGGCGCGGGGCCAGGCGGATGCGTCTGACCCCGCCCTGCGTTTCCTCCGTGACCGGCAGGATGGCGGCCTCGTCGATGTCGAGTCCCCCGAGCAGATGACGCCATGTCGACGCCACGGGACGCCCGGCGCACGTGGGACACAGCGTCAGCAGCGCGTCGGCCTCGTACGGGTCCGACTCGCGCGTGACCACGATGACCTGTGTCGAGGCGAGCGCCGCCGGGTGGAGCTTCGATGCGCGGTAGGACACGAGCGTGTACCCGTTGATCTCGAGATCGAGCAACTCGGGGACGTCGGTGTCATACAGGAAGTAGTGCGCCTCGTCCACGATGATGCGATGGGGGATGCCCGTGTGGCGACGGAGCACGTTGAGCGCCGGCAGCAGATTGCGCATGTACGCAACCTTCGGATCGTGCGCGACGCGCGACAGGTCGATGACCACGCTCACGTCGGCGTGCCGCAGCGCGCGGACGACGTCGGCGGGGCGCGGCAGGGGATCGGCGCCGCCGAGCACGGTCACGCCCGGCAGCGCCTCGAGCGCCACGTAGTCGCCCTCGGGATCGAGGATGCAGAGGGAATAGCCGTGCAGGATGAGCTGCTCGCAGAGCAGGCCCGCCACCCACGACTTGCCCGATTTCGGGGCCCCGGCAACGAGCACGTTCCGGCCGCGCACGGCGAGTTCGAACGGCGTCCCCGTCGCGTCGTGGCCGAGCCGCAGACGACGACGCGTGCGAGTCGGCACCGGGAGCAGGCGATCCACGGCCAGGCGACGGATGTAGTCCGCCACCGCAGCCGGACCGGTCCCCGGCAGGACGTCGTCGGCCGCGGCCTGCAGGGCGGCGCTGCCCCAGCCCACCGCCACCCCCACTTCACACACCTGGAGCAGGTCGTGATCGTTCTCGGCATCGCCGATGCCGAGCGCGTTGCGCGGCGACAACCGCAGTACGGCGAGCGCCTGCCGCAGCCCGGACGCCTTGCTGATCGTCTGCGGCAGCACCATCAGCCGGCTGCGGTTGAAGACGATCGACAACGGCAACTCGAGCCGCCGGATGACGTCCAGGATGGCTGGCGCCTGGCTCGCGTCGGCCTCGACGACGACAGTGCCGGTATCGACGCGGACGCCTGCCTGCCCGAGCGCGTCGAGGAAGGCGGGTGCCGGCGGCGATCCGTTCCGCGTTGTATAGCCGCTGGCCGGGAACTCGACCACGGCACCGTTTTCGGCCACCACGGCGTCGACGAAGTGCAGGCCGCCTGTCACGCGGCGCAGGTCCTCGAGAATCCTGCCGGTGACGAGGATGACGACCACACCGCGCGCCCTGACGTCGGCAATCGCCTCGCGCACCGCGTCGTCGAGCCGGTCGTGGCGCGCGATCGTGCCGTCGAAGTCGAGGGCGAGCACCGAGAACTTCATGACAGCTGCTGCCTGCCGTCTGACGCGTCAGGCACGGACGGTCAGCACCGGGCACGTGGCGGACCGCACCACCTGGTTGGTCGTCGATCCGAAGAAGATCAGATCGAGGGTCCGTCGTCCGTGAGCCCCGAGGACGATCAGGTCCGCGCCTTCCTGGGCGGCGATGCGCACGACCTCCTCGTGCGGGCGGCCCGTTGCGGTCATGACCCGGACATCGCACCAGGTGCGGGCCGTCTCCGGTACCAGGGCCGCGAGGCGATCGTGGACGGCCTCGCGGTGTTCGTCGCGAATCTGCCGCGTGGCCTGATCGAACTGCGCGGGCAGGAGACGATCCTCGTCCCAGTCGAAGACGTGCAGCAGCGTCAGCCGGCGACCCGATTCCTGTGCCAGCTGCAGACCGTACTCGAGCGCCCTCGACGACGCGGGCGAGAAGTCGACGGCGCACAGGATCGACGTGAAGGGCTGCGGCTGGGCCGGCGCTCCGGGCGCCGACGGCGGAATCGTGAGCACCGGACACGGCGCCTTGCGCAGCGTCTTTTCCGCGACCGACCCCAGCAGGAACCGTTCGAAGCCGCTGTGCCCGTGCGTGCCGATGACGATCAGATCGGCAGGCCACGCCCGGGCCTCTTCCACGATGGCCGTGACGGCGGCGGCCCCGTGGGCCACTTTGGTCGTGACGGCCGCCCCCGCCGGCGCATGGCGATCGACGAACAGCCGGAGGTCGGCCTCGAAATCCTGCAGCTGCGCGGGCGACAGGCCGGGTGGCGAGGCGATCGTCGCCGGCGGCGCGTTGATCCAGGCCACTTCGAACGCCGTGAGTGCGGCCTCGTACCAGCCGGCCAGCATCAGACCGTAATCGAGCGCGCGGCCCGACGTCAGTGAGCGATCGACAGGGCAGAGAATCCGTTGAATCTCGATCATCACGAGCCTCCGTGGTCCATCGTGCAACTCGCGAGCCACCGGCCGGGGGCGCCAGGCATGTTCGCGGCACGCTGGCAGACGGCCGTCACGCGGGGGATTCCGCGATCGTTCGCGACATCGGGCAAAACTCCGCAGCCGTCTCGACGGACCGCGCCACAGTCAGAACGCGTAGCCGATGCGGACATACGCGGTCGTTCCGCCGGCCGCCTGGTGCGCGCGATCCCACCCGCGCGCCGCGCCGGCGGTCATCGTCAGCGGCAGGCCGTAGCCGAGCACGACGTTGGCCGACAGTTCGGCGCCGACAGACAGTTTCACCGCGTGGGCATCGAACGTGGCGTTCCACGCGTGCCCCGCGTCGGCCACGATCGCACCGTGTACCGTGTGCAGGAAGAAGGGCCACGCCCCGAGACCGCGTTGCGGACGCGCGATCGGAAACCGGTAGTCGAGGTTGACGATCGCCGCCTGGCGTCCGACAAACGTGCTGGCCGGGAACCCGCGGAGCAGGTGCAGGCCGTCGCTCCCGATCGTGCCGGGACCCGGGCTGGCATCGCCGCCCCCGAGCACGAACAGGCGGCCGATGGCGCCATTGCCCCAGGTGGCCGCGCGACTCGCCCGGATGGCGACGACATCGTGCCGTCGCAGCCCGGGCAGATAGGCGCGGGCGTCGACGGTCACGGTGCCGCCGCGGGCCGAGGCGCCGAGCGCCGGCGCGACGAACTCGGTCGCCACGCCGACGCTGATGCCGCGCTCCAGGCTCACGCCATAGGCAGGGGCCTGCGCGTTCGCATAGCGCCACGCCGCGCGGACGCCTGACCGATCGCGCTGCCCGGTGGTCTCGTCGATGGTGACGCGGTCGGTCGCGCGCACGATCGAGACCTGGACGGTCTGTGCTGAGCGGAGGTGCAGGATCGGGACCTGCACGCCGATCTCCGTCAGCCGCTCCACGATCGTCGCCGGTGCCCGCGATTCATCGGTCTGCTCGACAGGCACGAACGTCGTCTCTCGCCTGAGCGCGCCCCAGACGTGCGGCCGCCAGCGGCCGTAGACGTACGACACGTCCCAGTCGGCATCGCCACCTGCGGCATTGGTCTCCATGCGATCGACGACGGGCCAGGCGAGCGACGCGGTCCACGCGTGATACCCGAGCACGTCGCGTCCGCCTGCGGCAATCCCGGCACGCACCTGCTCGCGCGACGTCGTGAGCACGGGCGTCCAGGACGTCGGCAGCAGCGTCGACCAGGGCCGATAGGGAGACGAGGGGAGATCCCCTGAGGCTGAAGCCTCAGGGCTCCGAGCGCTGGACGCCTCGGGGCTCTGAGGGATGGACGCCTCAGGGTTCCGAGCGGTGGACGCTTCGGGGGGCCGAGCGGTGGACGGCTCGGGGCTCCGAGAGATGGACGCCTCGGGGCTCGGAGCGGTGGACGCTCCAGGGCTCCGAGAGGTGGGCGCTTCAGCGCTCCGGGACACGGACGCCTCGAGGCTCCGAGCGCCGGGGCGCGCGACGTCGTACGGAATCTCGTACAAATCGAATCCCTCGATCGAATAGCCGACGTACACGATCGTGCGACCGTCAGGTGCGACGTCGGGCCACGTGGCGCCCCCCGGATGCTCGGTGATTCGTCGCATCTGGCCGTCGTCGAGCGTGATTTCGTAGAGATCGGGCGGGGCGTCGCCCGCAGCCCCAGCCGCTACGATGGCCTGGCTGTCCGGCCGCCAGGCTGGCGTGGCCCACCGCATGTCGGGTGTCGTGGTCAGGGCGCGGACACGTCCGTCGTCGACGTCGACCAGCACGAGATCCGCCGGCGCGTCGCCGCGCTGACGAGCCACGACGAGCGTGCGCCCGTCGGGCGACCAGCGCGGGGTGTTGAACTGCGTCTCCGGCTCGGCAACGAGCGTGATGACCTCCGTCGACGCGCTCCCGGTCCCGGGCTTCACGAGCACCAGATCGCGCTGGCCCGGGTGGCGATGCTGGACGGCCGCGAGGATCTCCGACACAGGGGAGACGTCGGGATCCATCAGCCGCGCGCCAGACGTCAGCGGCTGCGTGTGCGACGCGTCAGGATCGTGCACGTAGAGATCGGCGTAGAGCCCGGCGTTCCTGCGGCGTTCGGGCTGATCGAAGTAGATCCGGCCATTGGCCGCGACGGCGGTCGTGCCGCCGGGATATCGGGTCGTCAGGCGACGCGTCTCGAGCGTGTCGAGTTGGACGACGTAAAGGCCCGGGCGATCGTGCCGGGTGCGACGCGTGTAGACCACGGCATCCGCACAGTCAGCGCACGCGCGAGGCAGGTAGCGGGGAGCGCTCGCCTGAAAGCCGTCCGTCGTCAGCCGCCGCGCAGGTTGCGGCGCCGGCGCGCCGGCCGCGCGGGCATCGGTAACGGCTGCTGACGCGTACTCTCGCCAGAGGGTCTCGATCGATTGGCCATACACGCGATCGAATGCGCGCGTGCCAAGCCACGGGAGACTTCGCGCCGTGGCCTCGGCAAGTGCATCGAGCGTGTCCGCGCCCCGGCTGTCGGCCAGCCAGGCGTGGAAGGCCGCACCGTACGCGTACGGCGCCAGGCCGCCCGGCCAGTCGGTGAGACCGCCGCCGACGCGATCGATCGGCGCGAACGCGCCGGCACGCGCCGCCTCGCGCGTGATTGCGAGGAAATCGCCCGCGTGCAGCCGGCCGTGGGCGTCGCTCCCGGGAACGCGGCTTTCCGCCCATGTCGCCAGCCCCTCGATCTGCCACGTGGGCAGGAGCAGGTTGGGGAACGTCCACGGGGCGCGTCCCGACACCGCACGGGCCACGCGTGCCCAGCCGCCGGCGCGATCGAGGTGCACGATGTGCGCGAACTCGTGGACGAACACCGTCCTGAGCCAGTCGCCCGATCCAAGGAGATCGGTCGGCGCCGGGGCGGCTACGTACAGGACGATCGTGTTGCGCGGCAGCGGCGTGGCGAACCCATTGGCCGCCTCGGTCTGATCCGACAACACGACGTGCGTCATGGCTGGCAGCCGGGCACCGGACCGATCGGCGATCTGCCGCCACGTCGCTTCGGCCACGCGCGCCAGGGTCGCGGCCAGGTCGTCGGCGCCTTGGTGGTAGTGCACGGCGAAGTGCGGTGTCCGCCGCGTGCGGAAGCGGTGCTGCGGATCGACCTGTTGGGCCGGCGCGTACGTGGGGATCGCGAACAGCAGCACCAGGCCGAGGACGACCGACAGGCGGATCGATCGGGAGGACATCGGCGTTCATTATCAACCGCCGCTCCAGCGGTGTCGGTCCGGCCCGAAAATCCGAACGGCCGCGGGATATTCCGCGCCGAGGGGTGCGATCGGGCACTTTCCGGCGCAAAACGCGCGTGTCACGGTATTGTCCGATCGGGCAGCCAACTTGCACAGGGTGACGGGCAGTTCCCACCGCGTCCGGTCCGGGAACCGTGTGTATGTCCGTTGCACCCCCGGAGTCCGACATCCTGACCGCGTCATGGCCGGCGCCATCCGCCAGCCGGACGACCTGCCTGCACTGCGGCGATCCGTGCGTGGCCGACCGGGTCACGACCGAGGCCGGCGTGTTCTGTTGCGCCGGGTGTGACTCGGTCCACGCGTTGCTCCAGGAGAGCGGGCTCGAGGCGTTCTATGCCGAGGGTGACGGCGCGGGCGTCTCGCAGCAGGGCGCCGACACGCGCGATCCAGCCCGGTTCGTCGTCCTCGACGATGCCACGACGCGCCAGCGGTTCCTCGTGTCCGAGCACGGCACGCGGGCCGTAGCGCGCTTTGCCGTGCCGGCGCTCCACTGCGCCTCGTGCGTGTGGCTGATCGAACGGCTGGGCCGTGTGGATTCCCGCATCGGGCGGACGGAAGTCGACCTGCTGCGCCGCACCGTGACCGTCGCCTTCGACGCGTCGCGCATCCGGCTGAGCGAGGTGGCCGCGGCCATGGCGCGCGTGGGCTACGAACCGCTGCTGGTCGGTGAGCGTCCTGCGCCCGTCACCGCACGACGGCGGCGCCTCTACGCGCAGATGGGCGTCGCCGGCTTTGCCGCGGGCAACATCATGCTGTTCAGCATCCCGCGGTACGCCAACGGCGTGCCGATCGAGGACGGCTTCCAGCGGCTGTTCGACGTGCTCAACGTGGCGCTGGCGCTGCCGGTGCTGTTCTACAGTGCCGCGGACTTCTTCAAGGGCGCGTGGCAGGCCGTGCGCCATCGCACCGTCAGCCTCGACATTCCGATCGTCATCGGCCTGTTGACGCTGGTGACGCGCAGCCTGGTCGATATCGGCACAGGCCGCGGCGAAGGCTATCTCGACTCGTTTGCCGGACTCGTCTTCTTCCTGCTGATCGGCCGGCTGTTCCAGCAGCAGGCCTTCGACTGGATCGGCTTCGACAGGACGTTCCGATCCTTCTTCCCGCTGTCGGTCCTGGTCCGGCCCCGCGATGGCGGCCCGCCGGTGCCAACGGCGATCGAGCGGCTGCGACCCGGGGATCGCATCGTGCTCCGTCCCGAAGAAGTCGTGCCGGTCGATGCCACGCTCATCGACGACGCGGCCCTCGTCGATTACGCCTTCCTGACGGGCGAACGGGACGCCGTGGCCGTCGAGCGCGGCAGCGTCGTGCGGGCCGGCGGCCGACTGCTTCGCGCCGACGCGCAGTTCGACGTCGTGCGCGAGGTCCAGCACAGCGAACTGGCGGCGCTCTGGGCGCGGCCCGGCGAGCGCGTGGTCAAGGCGCATTGGCTGACGACGGTGGCGGCGCAATTCGGCGGGTGGTTCGTCGTGGTCGCCTTCGCGCTGGCGGCCGGCGGATTCCTCTGGTGGTGGCCCGACACCTCGCGTGCGCTCGACGTGGCCACGGCGGTGCTGATCATCGCGTGCCCGTGCGCGCTCACCCTGGCTGCACCGATCGCGCTCGGCACGGCCATGACGATGCTCGGTCGCCGGGGCTGGTATCTGAAGGATCCGGCAACGGTGCTCGACCTCAGCCGGATCGACAGCGTCGTCTTCGACAAGACGGGCACGTTGACGGCCACGGGACGGGCGGCTGTCGACACGATCGATCTGACAGTCGACGACCTGGCACTGGTGCGTGCGCTGGCCGCGGGATCGGTACACCCGGTCAGCCGCGCGCTGGCTGCCGGTGCCGCGGTCACGGCGCCCGTGGTCTCGCGCGTCGAGACGGTGGGCGGCGGCCTGCGCGGGACGGTCGACGGTCATGACGTGGCGATTGGATCGGCCGCGTTCATCAACGCCACGGGCGCCCGCGGCGCGATGCCCGGGCGTGGGACGGTCGTGGCCATCGACGGCAAGGTGCGCGGGGCGGTCGTGACGACGGCGCCCGCGCGTGATGGCGTCGAAACGGCGGTCGCGGCGCTGGCGGCGTCGGGACGCGTGGCCCTGCTCTCGGGCGATCGCGACGCGGGCGACGATCGCTGGTCCGGCCTGTTCGGCGACCGCGCGGTGTTCGGCCTCTCGGCAGGGGAGAAGCGCGACCGCGTGGCCGCGCTGCGTGCCGCCGGCGAGCACGTACTGATGGTGGGCGATGGCCTGAACGACGCCGGGGCGTTCGAAGCGGCCGATGTCGGCGTGGCCGTGTCGGACGAGACCGCGTGCCTCGTGCCGGCCTGCGATGTGGTGGTGACCGGCGCACGGCTGGCCGCGCTGCCGCGCGTACTCGCGTTCGCGCGGGACGCGCGTGCGGTCGTGATCGTCGCCTTCGTCGTTTCGCTGGTCTACAACGTCATCGGGCTGTCGCTGGCGCTGGCCGGTCTCCTGTCGCCGCTCGTGGCCGCCATCCTGATGCCCGTCAGTTCACTGACCGTCGTGGGCACGAGCGTGGGGCTCACGCGCTGGCAGGGCCGGCGGGTGCCGGCATGAGCGCCATGGTGCTCCTCATCGCCGCGGGCGGCGTGGTGGCGCTCGGGTTTCTCGCGGCATTCATCTGGGCCGTGCGGAGCGGCCAGTTCGACGACACGGGCACCCCGCCCGTGCGCATCCTGGTCGACGAGCGCGATGCGCCGCGGCCTTCATCCGGTCCGGAGGGGACACGACATGGGCAGTCCGGTGGTTGAGACGCACGATCCTGGCGCGGGCGGCGGGGGCTCCGCCAGCACGCTGGAAACCTTCGCCTACGACAATCGCACGACGATGCTGTTTGCCGTGGCCACTGCCGCCTGGGGCGTGGTCGCGTTCATCGTCGGCCTGGTCGTGGCGTTGAAGCTGATCTTCCCCGAGTTCCTCGGTGGCATGGCGGAGCTGTCGTACGGCCGGCTGCGGCCGCTGCACACGAATGCCGCGATCTTCGCCTTTGCCGGCAACGCCATCTTCGTGGGCGTGTACTACTCGCTGCAGCGGCTCTGCAAGACGCGCATGTACAGCGACGTGCTGAGCAAGCTGCACTTCTGGGGCTGGCAGTTCATCATCGTGCTCGCCGCGCTGACGCTGCCGCTCGGTTTCACGACGAGCAAGGAATACGCCGAACTCGAGTGGCCCATCGACATCCTGATCACGATCGTCTGGGTGGCCTTTGGCGCGAACATGATCGGCACCATCCTGAAGCGGCGCGAACGGCACATGTACGTGTCGATCTGGTTCTACCTCGCGACGTTCATCACCGTGGCGCTGCTGCACGTGGTGAACTCGCTGGGCCTGCCCGTGAGCCTGCTCAAGAGCTACTCGATGTATGCCGGCGTCCAGGACGCGCTGGTGCAGTGGTGGTACGGCCACAACGCGGTGGCTTTCGTCCTGACGACGCCGTTCCTGGGCGTCATGTATTACTTCATCCCGAAGGCTGCCAATCGGCCGGTGTACTCGTACCGGCTGTCGATCGTGCACTTCTGGTCGCTGATCTTCATCTACATCTGGGCCGGACCGCACCACCTGCTCTACACGGCGCTGCCCGACTGGGCGCAGTCGCTCGGTACCGTGTTCTCCCTGATGCTGATTGCCCCGTCGTGGGGCGGCATGGTCAACGGGCTGCTGACGCTGCGCGGCGCGTGGGACCGGGTGCGCGAGGATCCGGTGCTGAAGTTCCTGGTGGTCGGCGTCACGGCCTACGGCATGGCGACGTTCGAGGGGCCGATGCTGTCGTTCCGCGGCGTCAGTGCGCTGACGCACTACACGGACTACATCATCGGCCACGTCCACCTCGGCGCGCTGGCGTGGAACGGCGGGCTGTCGTTCGCGATGCTGTACTACATCGTGCCGCGTCTGTACGGCACGACGCTGTACTCGCGCGGGCTGGCCAACCTGCACTTCTGGCTGGCGACGCTCGGCATCGTCTTCTATGCGATCCCGCTGTACATCGGCGGCATCACGCAGAGCCTGATGTGGCGGGAGTTCACGGCCGACGGACTCCTCCGGTATCCGAACTTCCTCGAGACGGTCATCCGGATCGTGCCGATGTATGCGCTGCGCGCCTTCGGCGGCACGCTGTTCCTGCTCGGCGGCCTGGCCGCGGTGTACAACCTCTACCGGACCGCGAAGCAGGGGCGCCTGATTGCCAACGAAGTGGTGCAGGCCCCGCCGCTGCCGCCCGTCCCTGCGACGCACGCGGCCGGTCCGTGGCACCGCGCGCTGGAGTCGAAGCCGATCCAGTTCTCCGTCCTCACGTTCGTGGCGGTGCTCATCGGCGGCGTCGTCGAATTCGTGCCCACCGCGCTGATTCGGGCGAACGTCCCGACGATTGCGGCGGTCAAGCCCTACACGCCGCTCGAACTCGAGGGACGCGACATCTACATCCGCGACGGCTGCGTGGGCTGCCACTCGCAGATGATCCGTCCGCTGCGAGCCGAGACGGAACGCTACGGTGACTACTCGAAGGCCGGGGAGTTCGTCTACGACCGGCCGTTCCTGTGGGGATCGAAGCGGACCGGCCCCGACCTGCACCGCGTGGGCCGCAAGTACCCCGACTCGTGGCACTTCCTGCACATGCGCGAGCCGCGGTCGACGTCGCCCGGGTCGCTGATGCCGGGCTATCCGTGGCTCTACGGCCGTGCGCTCGATACGCGGCACACCGAGGGCAAGATCATCACGCTGCGGCGCCTGGGCGTGCCGTATGCCGACGGGTTCGAACGCGAGGCCGTGACGCACCTGCAGGCGCAGGCCACCGGGATCGCGGAAGGGCTGCGCGGCAGCGGCTTCGAGGTCGAGGACAACGAGGAGATCGTCGCGCTCATCGCGTACCTCCAGCGTCTCGGCACGGACGTGTCGACGGCCGGGCCCGCGCAGGCGAATCTGATCACGGCGGGAGGACAGTGATGTATACCGAGATTCTGCGCAGTATCGACGGGATCGGTATCTTCCCGATCATCTCGCTGGTGGTATTCGTCGCGGTGTTCGCCGTGGTGCTGATCTGGGCCGCGCGCGCGGACCGGGGCCGGCTCGCGCGGCATGCCACGCTGCCGTTCTCCGAGGCTGCGCCGCTGCCGTCCGACCCGGCCGATCGCGACACTCAGGGGAGGCGCGCATGACCCGCAAACGCGACGAACTGCTCGAACACGAGGCCGACGGCATCCGCGAGTTCGACAACGACATGCCACGCTGGTGGCTGTACGGCTTCTACTTCACGATCGCACTCTCCGTGGCGTACTTCGTGAACTTCCACGTGCTGCCGTCGCCTGTCATCGGACCGGCGAACATCCAGGCCGAATACGAGGCCGAGATGGCCGCTGCCGCCGAGATGAAGGCGAGCCGCGCCGCGGCCAATGCGTCGGCGCCAGGTGGCGCCGTGGAGATCGTTCTGCTGACCGACGCGGGCAGTCTCGACAAGGGCCGGGAGATCTACGAGAGCGCCACGCACCCGTGCGCGGCGTGCCACAAGCCGGATCTCGGCGGGCTCGTCGGCCCGAACCTGACCGATGCCCAGTGGCTCCACGGCTGCGCCATCGACGACGTCGTCACGTCGATCAAGACCGGGTTCCCGCTCCAGGGCATGCTGCCGTTCGGCGGCGGGCCACCGCTGAATGACGAGCAGGTCCTGCAGTTGGCGAGCTACATCCTGTCGCGCGGCGGCAGCGCGCCCGCCGATGCCAAGGCGCCCGATCCGGCACGGGATGCGCCATGTCCATGACATCCGCGGAAGCCGCGCGGCGGCCGCTGTCGATCGAGACGACCGTCGACGACGAGCACGACCTGTTCCGGAACGAACTGGCGAGCGTGGCGCCGGACGGCCGGCGGCGATGGATCTACGCCCGCCAGCCGTCGGGCCGCTTCTATCGCTGGCGGTCGTGGCTGAGCTGGGGCCTGCTCGCGTTCCTGGTCCTCGCGCCGTTCGTGCGCGTCAACGGCCTGCCGCTGCTCATGTTCAACGTGATCGAGCGGAAGTTCGTGTTCTTCGGCCTGCTGTTCTGGCCGCAGGACTTCTACATGGTGGTGCTCGTCGCGCTGGCCGTGCTCGTCACGCTCATGCTCTCGACCGTCACGGTGGGGCGCGTCTGGTGCGGCTGGCTCTGCCCGCAGACCATCTTCATGGAAATGCTGTTCCGGAAGATCGAATACCTGATCGACGGGTCGGCCGAACAGCAGCTGCGGCGATCGCGCGGGCCGTGGACGGCCGGGCGGGTCGTCCGGACCGGCACCAAGCTGACGATCTTCTACGTGCTCTCGTTCGCGATCGCCAACGTCTTCCTGGCCTACATCATCGGATCGGACGCGCTGTGGGCGATCATCACGGATCCGCCCTCGCAGCACGTCGTCGGGCTGACGGTCATCGTGATTTTCAGCTTCGTGTTCTTCCTGGTGTTCGCGCGCTTCCGCGAGCAGGCCTGCGTGCTGGCCTGTCCGTACGGGCGGGTGATGTCGTCGCTCATCGATCGGCAGACGATCACCGTGACATACGACTTCGCGCGCGGGGAACCTCGCGCGCGGCTGGTGAAGGGCGCGGCGGCGGTGCCCGACGCCGGCGACTGCATCGACTGCCACCAGTGCGTGACCGTGTGCCCGACGGGCATCGACATCCGCAACGGCGTCCAGCTCGAGTGCGTGAACTGCACGGCGTGCATCGATGCGTGCGATGCCGTCATGGACCGCGTCCAGCGGCCGCGCGGCCTGATCCGGCTCACGTCGCACGAGGCGGTCGTCGACGGTCGGCTGCGCTGGCTCACGCCGCGATCAGCCGCGTATGCGGTCGTGTGGGTGGGGCTGATGACGGCGGTGACGTGGATCGTGGCGTCGCGGTCCGCGCTCGATGTCACGACGCTGCGGCAGCCGGGCACGCTCTATGCGGATCTCGGTGACGGCCGCGTCGGCAATTTCTACAACGTGCAGGTGTTCAACCGCACAGGCGATCTCCGGCCGTTCGAGATTCATGCGCTCGAGCCGGCGGGCGCGTCGGTGACGCCGCTCGGGCTGACGGCCGAGATCGGGCCGCACGCGCTGCTCGAGGGCCGCGTCCTCGTCGCCCTGCCGCTGGCCTCGCTCGAGGGGCACCAGAGCGTGCCCGTTCGCTTCGAGGTGCGCACGGGCGGGACCGTGATTCAGACGCTGTCGTCGGCGTTCGTCGGTCCGCCCACGCGGAACGGCACGCGCGGCACGAGCGGGAGCGGGGGACAGTGATGAAGCTGCGACTGCACTGGGGCCTGGCCGTGGCGCTCGTCTATACCGCGTTTGCGGCGGCGACCGTCGGATTCGTGGTGTTCGCCGTCGCGCACCCGGCCGCGCTGGTCAGCGACGACTACTATCAGCAGGCACTCCGCCACGATCAACGCATCGCGGCCACGGCCAACGCGCGCGCGGTGGCCGCCTCGCTGCAGGTGGGACGAGAGGCGTCGGGCGCGCTCGTGGCCACGCTGCATCTGCCGGCGGCGCACCACGGCCGGAGCACCGGCCACATCACCTGGTACCGGCCCTCGGATGCGACGTCCGATCGGCAGATCCCGCTCGACGTCGACGGCGACGGGAACCAGCGCCTGCCGCTGACAGGCGTGGCGGCCGGCCGCTGGCGCGTCCAGGTGGCGTGGGAGGTGGACGGACAGCCGTACCACTTCGAACAGGTCGTGACGGTGACGCCGTGACGTCGCTGCTGACCGGCGGGCTGCTGGGCCTGGCCGGCAGCCTGCACTGCCTCGCGATGTGCGGACCACTCGTGGCCGCGGTGTCGCCATCGCTCGGACGAGGACCGACGATCGCGTGGTATCAGGCTGGCCGGATTGGCGTCTACGCGGCCATCGGTGCGCTGGCGGGCCTGGCCGGTCGGCTGGCCGTGTTGTCAGGCGCAGGACGGTGGCTCGCGGTCGCTGCCGGAATCGTGATGCTGCTGTCGGCGTTCGGTCGGCTGCCCGTGGCGTCGGCCATGTTCGGGCGGGCCGTGACGTCGCGCCTCGGCCGTGTGGTCGGGCGGGTGAGTGCACGGGGGCGACGACGACCGTGGCTGGCAGCTCTCGGCCTCGGCGCGGTCAACGGTCTGCTGCCGTGTGGCCTCGTCTATGCGGCCGCGCTGGTGGCGGTGTCGACGGGCTCGATCGCGATGGCGGTGCCGACGATGATCCTCTTCGGGATCGGGACGCTGCCGGCCATCGTGCTGGCGTGGTACTCGGTGACGTTCGTCCCGGCGAGCCTGCGCCGGCGGCTGCACGTCGTCACGCCGATCGCCGTGGGGCTGGTGGGACTGCTGCTGATCGGGCGAGGGCTCGGTGTCGGGCACGTGCACGGCGACGATGCGCCCGGGCCGGTGACGGAACACCACGCCGCGCACGGGCCGTGATCGCGGCTACTGCTGCAGCTTGAACTTCTCGATGCGGTAGTTGATCTGATCGCGGTTCAGGCCCAGGAGCTTCGCGGCGCGCGTCCGGTTCCAGTCCACGCGATCGAGCGCCTGGCGGACGAGGTCGCGCTCGACCTGCTCGAGGACCACGCCGTCGGCCGGCAACTGGAATCCCTGGGTGCCGCTGCGCGCGTGCGCCATGGGGAAGTCGATGGGCTCGAGCAGGTCGCCGGTGGCGAGCAGCATCGCGCGTTCGACGACGTTGCGCAATTCGCGGACGTTGCCGGGCCAGCTGTGGCTGCGCAGCAGCGTGAGGGCGGCGGGTGAGATGCCCGCGATGTTCTTCTTGAACTCGCGGTTGAAGGTATCGATGTAGAACCTGACGAGCGCCTCGACGTCCTCGAGGTGCGCGCGCAGCGGCGGCAGGCGCAGCGGCAGCACGTTGAGACGATAGAAGAGGTCCTCGCGGAAGCGCCCCGCGCTCACCTCGTCCTCGAGCGTCCGGTTGGTGGCGGCCACGACGCGCACGTCGACGCGGATGTCGGCGCTGCCGCCCACGCGGCGGAAGGCCTTTTCTTCGAGGAAGCGGAGGATCTTGGCCTGGAGCGGCGGGGTCATCTCGCCGATTTCGTCCAGGAACACGGTCCCGCCGTCGGCCTGTTCGAACAGCCCGCGCTTCTGCTGCCGTGCGTCCGTGAAGGCGCCGCGTTCGTAGCCGAACAGTTCGCTCTCGAGGAGCGTCTCGGGGAGCGCCGAGCAGGTGATGTTCACGAACGGCTTCGAGGCGCGGCTGCTCGTGTAGTGGAGGATCTTCGCCGTCAGATCCTTGCCCGTGCCGCTCTCGCCGGTGAGCAGGACCGTCGATGCGGGACTCGCGGCGATACGCGCCAGCAGCGCCTTGAACTCGCGCATTTCCCGCGCGTCGCCGACCAGGTGATCGAGCCGGTACGGCGCCGCCTGCGACTGGTGCAGGCGCCGCACCTCGCGGCGCAGCCGGGTCGTCTCGAGCGCCTGCTCGACCATGACAACGAGGGCCTCGAGATCGAACGGCTTGTTCGCGAAGTGATACGCGCCGAGCTTCATCGCCTGCACGGCCGTGTCGACGCTGGCATAGGCCGTCAGCAGGATGACGATGATGTCCGGGTAGCTCTGCTTGAGCTGCGTCAGGACCTGGATGCCGTCGATATCGGGCAGGCGGAAGTCGACGATGGCGAGGTCGATACCGGCGGCGGCCTCGGCCAGGCCGCTCCGGCCGTCTTCGGCCTCGACGACCTCGTAGCCGGCGGCCTGGAGGCGCCGGGCAATCGATCGCCGGATCAGGAGTTCATCGTCGATGACGAGCAGGGTTTCGTGTGCCATGAGTCGAACGGGACCGGGCGGGTCCTGAGGTAGTATCGGCGCTGGTGCCCCTGCCGGGCAACGGCCCGATGCGGGCGGCGGCAGGCCGTCAGCCCATGATGATCGACGATTCGCGCGCACGCGACGCGCCCCTGCCGTCCACGAACGAGCTCGAGCACATCCGCTACGCGCTCGATCAGTCCGCGATCGTCGCCACGACGGACGTCCGCGGCCGGATCACGTACGTCAACGACAAGTTCTGCCAGATTTCCGGCTACACGCGCGAGGAACTGCTCGGCCGCGATCATCGCGTGGTGAACTCGGGCTATCACGGCCGGGCCTTCATTCGCGATCTGTGGCAGACGATTGCCCGCGGCCAGGTCTGGCGCGGTGAACTCCGCAACCGGACGAAGCACGGCACGTTCTACTGGGTCGATACGACGATCGTGCCGTTCCTCGACGAGGGCGGCCGGCCGTGGCAATACATGGCCATCCGCTACGACATCACCGATCGCAAGCGGAACGAACAGCGGCTGCGCGAACAGGCGACGCTGGCGAGCCTCGGCGAGATGGCGGCGGTGGTGGCGCACGAGGTGCGGAATCCGCTGGCCGGCATCCGGGGCGGCGTGCAGTTGCTCGAGTCGTACCTGCCCGCCGAGCCGGCGGAGGCCCACGAGTTCGTGCGCGCGATCTGCGATCGGATCGACTCGCTGAACGTGGCCATCACCGATCTGCTCGAATTCGCACGGCTGCGCGAGCCGCGGATGGGGCCGGTCGACGTCACCGTCCTGATATCCGACGTCGTCAAGTCGTTGCAGTACGACAAGGCGCTGACGGGCGTGACGTGGCAGGTGCGCGCGCCCGAGTCGGTGACCCTGCTGGCTGACGTCGATCAACTCCGTCTGCTATTCACGAACCTCGCGATCAATGCCGCCCAGGCCGCCGGTGCCACGGGACACGTGTGGATCGAGGCGACGCAGGGGGACGGTGCGTGCGTGGTCACGGTGAGCGACGACGGCCCCGGTCTGCCACCCGAGGCGCTGGCGCGCGCCTTCGAGCCGTTCTTCACGACGAAGACGCGGGGGGCCGGGCTGGGCCTGCCCACGGCGCGCCGGATCGTGGAGGCGCACCACGGCGAGATCAGCGTGCACGATCGCGACGGCGGCGGAGCGTCGGCGCGCGTGGTCCTGCCGCTGCGGACGCTGGCCGACTGACGGCACCGCGCGGCACTCAGTGGCCGGACGCACCCGGCACCGACGACGATCCGGTGTCGGCGACGACGGTCAGGGCGTCTGGTGCGACGAACTCGCGTTCGTGGGCCCTGACGGTCAGCACGGGGCACGGGGCCGATCGCACGACCTTCTGCGCGACGCTGCCGAGGAAGAACTCGGCCAGCCCGCCGCGACCGTGCGTGCCGACGATGATGATGTCGGCGCGGACCTCGGCGGCGTAGTCGAGGATGGCGCGCGCCGGTGTCGACGAGGTGAGCAGCATCGGCCTGACGGTCAGCGTCCGCTTGTCATCGTCGGTGACGAGCGCGGCGAGCGAGGCGGCAGCCTCGGCGTTGAGCTGCGCCTGGATCTTCGTCAGGTCCATGGGAATCTCGCTGACGGGCGCCGATGTCGCCAGGTCGTTGACCACGTGGACCAGGTGCAGGGTGGCCGAGAAGGCGCGTGCGAAGTTGCGGCCGTAGACCAGCGCCACGCCGGCCGGATCGCCGAAGTCGGTCGCAACCACGATCTCTTTGATGGCAATCATGCTCGTACTCCTCGGAGGGCCGCTCCCCGGGGCAGCCGCCGCGTGGACCACAGCACGTCGCGTGCCACCGGGGGACTCCCTCCACCCTACCACCGGCAGATACGCCCGGTCGGGGTGCGGCCGGATTTTCTGCGAAGTCGCGGGATTTTTCCGGATGTGAGGCGCAGGACGCGCGGGTGACTGGCGCGTCCCGTCACCGACGGATAGGATCGGCAGCACGCGA
Organism: Acidobacteria bacterium SCN 69-37; assembly: GCA_001724025.1. GTDB lineage: Bacteria > Acidobacteriota > Vicinamibacteria > Vicinamibacterales > SCN-69-37 > SCN-69-37. The sequence continues at coordinate 223,906 of MEDJ01000020.1, forward strand.
CACCAGGCGAGGCAGCGACGACGCGGCCGGATGAGGGAGGATGCGGTGAGACGGAGAGTGCTGGGAACGACGGGATTCGAGATTTCCACGATCGGGCTGGGATCGTGGGCGATTGGCGGGGCGATGTGGGGCGGGCAGGACGATGCGGCGAGCCTCGAGGCGATCGCGGCGGCCGTCGATCACGGCGTGAACTGGATCGACACGGCGCCAATCTACGGATCCGGCCACTCGGAGGTCATCGTCGGACGGGCGCTGAAGACGCTGCCAGCCTCGCGCCGGCCGCTCGTGTTCACGAAATTCGGGTTGGGGCAGGACAGCGATCATCCCACGCGGTCGGCCTCGCGCGCCGAGGTCCTGGCCGAGTGCGACGCCAGCCTCCAGCGGCTCGGCGTCGATCGGATCGATCTGTATCAGCTGCACTGGCCCGTCGATCAGCCCGTCGAGGAGACGGCCCGGGCCTGCGCGGACCTGCTGGCGGCCGGCAAGATCCGGACGATCGGCGTGTCGAACTTCAGCGTCGCGCAACTCGAGGCGTGGCGCGCGACGGGCGTGCCGCTCCACACGCTGCAGTCGCCCTTCAGCGTGCTGCGGCCGGCCGTGGCGTCTGAGCAGCTGCCATGGTGCGCGACGCACGACGTGGGCGTGATCGCCTACTCGCCGCTGCTGCGCGGGATGCTGTTCGGCACGTGGGGGCGCGACAAGACGTTCCCGTCCGACGACACGCGGTCCGCGCACAAGGACTACTCGGGGGCGCGGTTCCAGCGGCACCTGGACGCCCTCGACGAGTTGAAGGCGCTGGCCGCGTCGTGGGGCCTCAGCTGCCCGCAACTCTGTGTCGGCGTCCTGCTGCGCACGCCCGGGCTCACGGGCTGCATCGTCGGGGCGCGCAACGTCCGTCAGGGATCGGTGATCGCCAGCCTCGGCGTGGACGTGACGCAGGAGCAGGCCGACCAGGTATGGGCCATCGTCGGGCGGCTCCAGACGGATCTGGAGACGATCAGTCCAGCATCGCCCCGATGACGGGGTAGCGGTACAGCACGCCGTCGTTTGCCTTGACCGCGCCCACGATCGGGAGGATGAGGCAGACGACGGCCAGCGCGAGCCAGAACAGCAGGACGACGGGAATCAGGATCACCGTCAGCATCAGCACGGCCGAGAGCAGCACCACGACGAAGACGATGACGTTGAGGGCAATCGTCTGCTTGGCGATCGACGCGATGGCGGGGACGTCCTTCTTCACCATCCAGATGGCGATGGGCACGATGATGCCGGCGAACGGAATCAGGTAGCTGGCCAGACCGGACAGATGGGTGAGCGCCGCCAGCGAGCGGTGCTCCGGGCTGATCGTCGCAACCGGGGTGAGCGTCTCCGTGGTGTCCATAAGGCCTCCTGCCACCGTTGGGGGCTGCCGTGGCCCTCAGAGCATACGTCGAACGCGTCAGGAAATTGTGGCGGGTGTGCGGGCGGTGCGCTACAATCGTCAGCGCCTTCCGGAACGCGGGCTTAGCATAGTGGTAATGCTCTGGCTTCCCAAGCCAGCTAGACGGGTTCGATTCCCGTAGCCCGCTCCATCGCCACGTCGTCATTCTTCACGCGCTATGCTGTCGGCATGTCCACGCCGCCGCGTCGGCCGCTGTCGATGATCCGATCGTACACGTGGGCCGACACGTTGACCATCGGCAACGCGAGCTGCGGCACCCTCTGCCTGTTCCTCTGTATCGATTACCTGGCGTTCGGCGACGTGCGCCGTGTCTGGATCGCGATCAGCCTCCTGCCGCTGGCCCTGCTGTTCGATGCGCTCGACGGGTACGTGGCGCGGCTGCACCGCACGCGCCCGTCGCTGCTCGGGGCCGATCTCGACTCGCTCGCCGACGTGATCTCGTTCGGCGTGGCGCCGGCCGCGCTCGGGTACACCCTCGGGCTGCGCGGCGGCTGGGACGTCGTCTGTCTCGTCTATTTCGTCGTGTGCGGCGTCAGCCGCCTGGCACGCTTCAACGTCACGTCATCGACGCTGACGGACTCGGCCACCGGCAAGGTGCGCTACTTCGAGGGCACGCCCATTCCGACCAGCATCCTGATTGTCGGCATGCTGGCCGTGGCGCTGTCGCTCGGCCACGTGCAGGCGGACATGTGGTTCGGGCACGTACGGATCGGCCCGGCCACGCTGCACCCGTTCGCGCTCGTCTACGTGCTCAGCGGCAGCGCGATGATCAGCACGATCCGGATTCCGAAGCCCTGACGCCGCGCCAGACGGCGGCCCGTTGCCTACTTTCTGATCACCGCCAGCACTTCATCCCGCTTCTGCGCCATCAACTCCGGCGTGAGCGCCTCGAGGTTCAGGCGGAGCAGCGGTTCGGTGTTCGAGCCGCGGACGTTGAAGTGCCAGTCCGGGAACTCGGCCGAGAAGCCGTCCATGGTGTAGGTGTGGCCGTCCTTGTAGCGCTCGGCCAGGTCGGCGAGCCGCTGCGGGACCACGGACACGTCGCTGACCCGCGTGTTGATCTCGCCCGAGATGAAGTACTTCGCGCGGAGCGGCTCGAGCAGCTGCGCCAGCGTCAGGTTCCGGCGCGACATCAGCTCCAGGATGAGCAGCGCCGGGATGAACCCGTTGTCGGCGTAGGAGAAGTCCCGGAAGTAGTAGTGGCCCGTGACCTCGCCCCCGAAAATCGCGTTCTCCTCGCGCATGCGGCGCTTGATGAACGCGTGTCCGACGCGGTTCATGAGCGCCGTCCCGTCGTACTTCGCCACGGTGTCCTTCACCGCATAGCTGGCGCGCACGTCGTAGATCACCTTCTCGCCGGGCGACTTGCTGAGCGCGGCCTCGGCCAGCAGGGCCGTCACGAAGTCGCCGGCGATGAACTCACCCTGGCCATCGATGAAGAAGCAGCGGTCGGCGTCGCCGTCCCAGGCAATGCCGATGTCGGCCTTTTCCTCGATGACGCGCGCGGTGATGTCGGCGCGGTTCTCCTCGATGAGCGGGTTCGCTTCGTGGTTCGGGAACCGACCGTCGATCTCGAAACAGAGCCGGGTCGTGCGGCAGGGGAGCTGCGCGAAGAGTCTCGGGGCGACGAGACCGGCCATGCCGCTGCCGGCGTCGAGCACCACGTTGAACGGCTTGATCACCGACGGGTCGATGAAGCTCATGACCTTGGCGACGTAGTCATCGAGGAGATCGACGGACACGCGCCGGCCGGCCGGCCGCGTGGGCGCCGGAATCCGGTCGTTGACGACCATGTCGCGGATCTCGCCGATGCCGGCATCCCCCGACAGGGGGAAGGCCTCCTTGCGCACCATTTTGATGCCGTTGTATTCGCCGGGATTGTGCGACGCCGTGATCTGCGCGCCGCCATCCAGTCCGTCGCGCACGACCCCGAAGTAGAGCATGTCGGTGGCGCACATGCCGTAGTCGACCACATCGGCGCCCTGCTCGAGCGCGCCCTCAATGAAGGCCGCCGCGATCGACGGGGACGACACGCGCATGTCGCGCGACACGGCGATGCGCGCCGCGCCGAGATACGCGACGAACGCCCGCCCGATGGCGCGCGCGCCCACCTCGTTCAATTCCGACGGATACAGCGCGCGGACGTCGTAGGCCTTGAAGATGGATGCAGGTATCGTCACGAATCAGTCTCCTCGTGGGCGTGCGCGTTCACAGGTGCGAATAGTCGGTCACGACCGACTTGTCGCCGAGCAGGGTGCCCTCGCCGACCGTCGTGTGACGGCCGAGGTGGCAATGGCGGCCGGTCACCGCCCCGGTGACGACGGCGCCGGCGTCGACCCAGGTGTTGGGCCACAGGATCGAGCCGGTGATCGTCGCGCCCTCGCCGACGTGGCAGTGCGATCCGATCACGCTGTAGGCCGCGATGCGGGCGCCGGCCTTGACCGTGGCGCCGGCGTCGATGAAGCAGGGCCCCTCGATGATGGCGCCATCCTCGATCTTCGCCGCGGGCGAGACCAGCGCCTGTCCGGCCTTCTTGACGAACGGGCGGGCCGGGAAGCGGCCGTCCATGATGTCGCGGTGCGCCTGCCGGTATTTCTCGGGCGTCCCGATGTCGATCCAGTAGCCACGGTAGACGGAGGCCACGAACGTCTCGCGATCGGCCACGAGCGACGGGAAGTACCCGCGTTCGATCGAGAAGACCGTGTCGGCCGGAATCCGATCGAGCGAATCGGGCTCGAGCACGTAGATGCCGGCGTTGATCGTGTCGCACGTGATCTCGTCGGCCGACGGCTTCTCCAGGAACGCGCGCACGTTGCCCGCCTCGTCGGTCTCGACCAGGCCGTAGGCGGTGGGGTTGTCGACGGGCGTCAGCACGATGGTCGCCTTGGCCCGGCGCTCGCGGTGCAGCGCCAGCACGGCCGGCAGGTCGACGGACGTGAACACGTCGCCGTTGAAGACGACGAGCGGTTCGCCCGTGTATTCCCCGGCCGCGAACTTGATCGCGCCACCCGTCCCGAGCGGCTGCGGTTCGACGACGTAGGTGATGTGCACACCGAGATCGGAGCCGTCACCGAACACTTCCTCGATGCGACGCGGCTGATAGTTGAGGCTCAGCACGATCTCGTCGATCTCGGGGACCTGCCGCAGCAGATCGATCTGGTACTGCAGGAACGGACGATCGAAAATGGGCACGATCGGTTTCGGCGTGTGCAGCGTGAGGGGACGAAGCCGGGTGCCTTTGCCGCCGGCGAGCAGGATGGCCTTCATGTCGGGACGAATCTTACAGGGCTCGCGACGGCAAGGCTACCGGCAGCGGTGCGCGACCATCCGCCGCGGTCTGTTGCGTCTCCGGCACCGGTGTGCCATAACATCAAATCTGAGACCGTGAATCTTCCCAACACGCTTACGATCGGGCGCATCTTTCTCGTCCCGCTGCTGGTCGTCGTGCTGCTGACCAGCTTCGACGGGCGCGAGGTCCTCGGGGTCAGCAACGAGGTTCTCGGCGCGGCGATTTTCGCGTTGGCGTCGTTCACCGACTGGCTCGACGGATTCCTCGCGCGGCGGCACGGGCAGGTCACGGGATTCGGCGAGTGGATGGATCCCCTGGCTGACAAGCTGCTGATCACGGCGGCCCTGATCTCACTCGTGCAACTCGGTCGGGCGCCCGCGTGGATGGTGGCCGTCATCCTGGGCCGCGAACTGGCCGTCACGGTCCTGCGCAGTTTCATCTACGCCCGCGGCCAGACGATGCCGGCCTCGAGCATCGGCAAAACGAAAATGGTGGCGCAGGTCACGGCCATCCTGCTGCTGATCCTCGGCCCGGGGCACATCGACGTGTTCTTCGTGCTCGGCCAGGCCGCCCTGTGGGTGGCGACCGGTGCCGCGCTGCTGTCGGCGATCGACTATACGCGGCGGTTCAACGTCGTCCTGGGGACTCGGCCAACGAGCGGCCCCGTCAGCGGAGTGACTGCTCCCGACGACGCAGCCCGCCCCTCCCGCGGGCGCGTCAGCGCCTAGTGTCTCCTGACAGAAGCCTGTCGGAGCCCTGGGGCTTCAGCCCCAGGGGGACATCGCCCGAGGCTGAAGCCTCGGGGCTCCGAAGAGAAGAGCGTCTGAAGCCCCTGCGCTCGATGAGAGCGTTCTGAAACGTGCGCCTCGCGCTACGACGCCGCCGGGGGGCGGTTCGCAGCAGCCCCGTCGGGCGACGGGGACGCGGGTGTCGACGCCGTCCCCGACGATGGCGCTGTCGGCGCCGGCGTGTCGGCCGTGGCCGGGGCAGCGGCCGGCGGGGTCTCCGGCAGATCCCGCAGCCGCTTGCGCGCATCGTCCAGATACTCGCTGACGGCGAATTCCTCGAGCAGCTTCTGATAATAGGTGCGCGCGTCGGCCGTGCGGTTCATCCTGGCGTAGGCCTCCGCGAGGAAGAAGTAGGCGCCGTCGCGGCCCGTGTACTCCGGATCCGTCTCGAGCAGCGCCTCGAGACGCGTGATGGCGCCTGGATACCACCGGGTGCGGTAGTAGTGACGGCCGACGCGGAATTCGCTCTCGGACAGCCTGTCGCGAGCCTGCCGCTGCAGCGCCACGACCTCGGGCAGGTACTGGCTGCTCGGGTAGTTGTCCAGGAAGATCTGCAGTTCGCGCAGGGCGTCCCGCGTGGCGGTCTGGTCGCGTTCGGGCGCCAGCATCTGGCGGACCTGCGAGAGGGCCAGCCGGTACTGGGCGTAGTCGGCCCGGTCGGCAAGCGGATAGAACCGCAGGAACTCGCGGAACTCGCCGGCGGCCAGGATGTCGGAATCGATCCGGTTGTCCCCGAGATACGAGTCGCCGATACCGAGCCGGGCGTCCTGGCGGAAGCGGCTGGTCGGATAGGTGTCGACGAGCCGGCGGAAGTACTCGCGGGCGGTCAGCCACCGGTGGTCCGTGAGGGCCTGGGAGCCCCTGTCGAACAGGAACTGGTCGGGCTCGACGTCGGGCGGCGGGTTCTGCGTCAGGCCGCCACTGGAGGCGCAGGCACTGGCCAGGCCGCCGAGGACGACGAGCGCGAGGATCGGGATCAGGCGCGAGACAGAAGCGACGGAAGGCATCATCAGGCTGTGAGCGGACGTCCGAGGAGCGCGGCCAGCCACTGACATTCGGCCTTCAGCCCGTCCTCGAGCGAATGAGACGGTGAAAAGCCCAGATCGGCCTGTGCGCGGGACGAATCGGCGAACGTGTCCCGCATGTCGCCCTTCTCGGCGGGCAGGCGGCGGATGTCGAGCGGGCGCCCGGTGACGCGCGCGATCATGGCCAGCACCTGGTTGATCGTCACGCGGCTGCCCCCGCCGATGTTGTAGATGCCGCCCGGCCGGCCGCGTTCGCCGGCCGCGATCGTGGCGGCGACGATGTCGTCCACGAAGGTGAAATCGCGCGTCTGCTCGCCGTCACCGAACAATGTGATCGGCTCGCCCGTCAGCGCCGCCCTGATGAACCGGTGGAACCCCATGTCCGGGCGCTGCCTCGGCCCGTAGACCGTGAAATAGCGCAGCGAGACGGTCGGGACGCCGTGATTGACGCAATAGAGGTGGCACAGGTGCTCGGCGGCGAGCTTGGTCACGCCGTAGGGCGAGAGCGGCTGCAGGTACGCCGTTTCCTGCATCGGGATGGTCGCCACGTCGCCATAGACCGACGAGCTCGAGGCGTAGACCAGGCGCGTCAGCGGGTGGCCCTTCAGGGCCTCGAGCAGGCGCTGCGTGGCGTCGACGTTGTTCGAGGTATAGCTGAGAAATTGATCACCCCAGCTCCCGCGGACGCCGGCTTGGGCGGCCAGGTGGAAGACGTGGGTGACGCCGTCGAGCAGCGGGCCGAAGTCCACGTCCTGGAGCCGGGCGTCCACGAACCTGTATGACGACCGCTCGCGCAGGGCGGCGAGGTTGGATTCCTTGATTTCGCGGGCGTAGTAGTCGGTGAAGCAATCGATGCCGACGACCTCGGCCCCGCGATCGACGAGGGCGGTGGCCAGGGTGGATCCAATGAAGCCGGCCGCGCCGGTGACCAGGGCTTTCACGAGAACGCCTCCACGACGCGTGCCGGCAGCCGGCACGGGCGTCCGTTGGGGCCGAGCGCGGCATGCGCCGTGCGCCCGGAGGCCAGCAGTTCGTCCTGTCCCTTCACATACACCTCGTAGTGGAATTCGAGCCGGATCGGGGACATCAGCCGTCCCTCCGTCCGGATTTCCAGCGCATCATCGTAACGCGCAGGACGCCGGTAGCGACAGTCGGCCTCGATCACGGGCAGCAGGACGCCGGCCTCTTCCATCGCCCGATAGCTCCAGCCAAGGGTCCGGATCAGATCGGTCCGCGCCACCTCGAACCAGACGAAATAGTTGGCGTAGTAGGCCACGGCCATCGCGTCGGTCTCCGCATACCGGACGCGGATCGACGTGGTCGACCGGGCGGACGGGGGCGCGGTCACCGGTCGACGGCTGCCTGACGCAGCGCGGCAACGGCAGCCGCCGGGTCGGGAGTGTGGAAGACGGACGCCCCGGCGACGATCAGCCGGGCTCCAGCGTGCGCCACCTGCGCAATGTTGGACGCGTCGATCCCGCCGTCCACCTCGATCGTCGCCCGCCCGCCGCGCGCGGCAATCAACGCGCGCGTGGCCTCGATCTTCCGCACCGCCATCGGCAGGAACGCCTGTCCGGTGAAGCCCGGATTCACCGACATCACGAGCACCAGGTCGAGGTCGTCCACGATCTCCTCGAGCACGTGCACAGGGGTCGCCGGGTTGATGGCCACGCCGGCACGGGCGCCCAGGGCGTGAATCCGCTGCACCGTCCGGTGCAGGTGGGGCGTGACCTCGGCGTGCACGGTCAGGCTGGCCGCGCCGGCCTCGACGAACGCTTCCAGGTAGCGATCCGGGTCCGCAATCATCAGGTGCACGTCGAGCGGCACGTTCGTGATCTGGCGCAGCGCGCGCACGACGGGCGGACCGAACGTGATGTTCGGCACGAAGTGCCCGTCCATCACATCGACGTGGATGTACTCGACGGCAACGGCTTCCACGCGCGCGATCTCGGCGCCCAGGCGGGTGAAGTCCGCGGCCAGGATGGACGGGGCGATGCTGACGCTCACTGGCTGACCTCGAGGACGATGGCGTCGCCGTAGCCGATCTGGAAGCCGGCCTGCGGCGTCTGGCGGATGACCACGCCGGCTGGCAGGCCCGGGTAGGGCACCGCGGCGCCGATCGTCACGCGGAATCCGCGGCGACGCAGCAGGTCGACCACGCGGTCGCCCCTGACGCCGATGACGTCCGGCATGACGAAGCCCGCGCCGCTCTCGCCGCGATTGACGAGCAGCGCCACCTGCGCGGCCTGCTGCGAGGCCGGCGGATCCTGCGCCACGACGACGCCCGTGGCATAGGCGCTGGTGCGGATGTCCACGCGGCGCGTCACTTCGATTTGTTCCTGGGTCAGCACCATCTCGGCCGTCCGTTCGTTCTGGCCGACGACCACCGGCACGACCGGGGCCTGGTGCCCGTCGCTCACGCGGATGCGGATGGTGCGCTGGCGCCTGAGCGTCGATCCGGCTTCGGGTTCCTGGGCCAGGATGTGATCGCGGGGGACTGCGGGATCGGGCCGCCGGGCTTCGAGTCGCAACTCCAGGCCGGCAGTCCGCGATCGCTGGGTGGCTTCGACGAGCGTCAGCCCCATCAGGTCGGGCACCGCCACGTCGCGCGCCCTGTTGGCGACGCGCATGCCGGTCAGAAAGAACGTCCCGAACGTGGCCGCCAGGCCGATGCCGAGGACGAGCATGCGCCCGGCGCCCCAGACGCGCGCGCGGAGCGGTGCCGCGGTCGTGCGCGAGGACTGGCGGGAAGTGGGCCGCACGGATGGCATCGAGTCGCGAAAGTGTACTACGCCCCGCGCGCGCGGATCCAGTGGCGGCGGCGCCCGCTGGCGTGGTTTTCTTGGGGAATTCGAAGGGTTCGGACGCATCAGCCCGACCACGACGACTCGTTCGCGTCGCTCTCCCGGGCCGCGTGCGTCGCTGCGACGACGTTCGTGCGTCATCCTGACGGACCGCGTGCGCAGGTCGACGAGGCGCGTGCCCTGGTGAGACGAGGACGTGGGCGTGTGTCCGGTGCTTCTGCGTCGCTGCGACGGGTCGCGTGTGTCACCTGCACGACCTGCGTGCATCACATCGACGAGTCGCGTGTGTCACTCCGACGACCCACGTGAGCGGCATTCCGGCGAAACGACACCGCAACGTCTTGAATGAAAAGGACATAGCGGAGGGGGTACGCCTCGAGGTTCTGCAGGTCACGCGACCGGTCCAGGTGATGCCGCGCCACCGTGGACGTGATGCACGTGCCCGGTCGCTGTGGGTCACGCGCACCGGAGACCCGAGGTACGCGTGTCGATCGGCGATGCGCGCGATCCGTTCCCGTGAGTCGGGTCACCCGCCAGGTGACCCCGGCAACCCGTTGAGGGGCCTCCGGCGACCCGTTGCAGTGACGCGGGTGACCCGTTGCAGTGGGGCCGACGACCTGTTGAGGTGAGACACGTGTGTCGTCCGGCAGGTCGGGCGATCTGTCCGGGCAGGTCGGACGCCCCGGGACGTTGCAGTTCCTGCAATGTCCGTCGGCCGGGCGGTACGCACTTTCTGCGATCCGAAGCGGAATTACTGGCCTTTTCCCGCCTCGGGGCCGGGTACGATCCGTGCTCTTCTCACCACACTTGCATCGTCATGGTGACGACGCTACGGTGAGGAGGCGCGATGTGGCGAGTGTTGACGAACGCGTAAGGATGGTCGAGGTTCGCGTGGACACACTTCAACGGTTGTTCTCGAGTCTGCAGACCGACATGCAGCAGTTCCGGGCGGACGTGACCGCCCATTTCGCGCATATCGATGCGCAGTTCGCGCGGATCGACGAACGCTTCGCGCGGATCGATGAACGGTTCGCGCAGGTCGACGAACGTTTCGCACAAATCGACGCGCGATTTGCACAGGTCGATGCGCGCTTTGCGCTCGTCGACGCGCGTTTCGAGCAGTTCGATGCGAAGCTGGCTGCGCTCGTTCAGCGGTTCGACGGTCTGCAACGAGACATGACTGTCCAGTTCCGATGGATTGCCGGCCTCATGATCAGCGGCTTCGCCGCGATGGTCGTGGCGATGTTGGCCGGATGACGTGTGCGGCGCCCTGGCGGCGGCCGCACAGCTACGCCTGACCGCGCACCAGCACCGCCGCGTAGAACGCCTCGAGGCCGTGGCGATCGGGACGGGTCACCAGGCGGCCCCGGGCGTCGAGCAGGTCGGCGGCGATTGGTCCCGCAGGCCCGGGCTCGAAGCGCGGATCGGCGGCCAGAAAGGCGTCGACGACCTCGTCGTTCTCTTCAGGTTCATTCGAACACGTCGCGTAGACGATGCGTCCGCCCTGCGTGACGACATCGGCGGCCACGCGGAGCATCTGCTGCTGGATCGCGGCCAGCGCGGGGAGCGCCGCAGCGCTGCGCGACCACTTCACGTCGGCCTCGCGCCGCACCGTACCGAGGCCCGAGCAGGGCGCGTCGAGCAGGACGCAATCGAAGACCGGGCCGAAGGGGAGTGACAGGTGGGCATCGAGGCGGACGATGGCCGCCGGCACGTGCGCGTGCCGGAGTGTGTGCGCGAGAAGTCCGACGCGGCCCGGCCGATGGTCGCACGCGACGATGGCGCCGGCGCCCGTGCCGTCGTCGGTGCGCATGTCGCTGGCCATGACGAGCGTCTTGCCGCCGGGCGACGCGCAGAGATCGAGCACGCGCTCGCCGGGCCGCGCGGCAGCGTATCGCGCCACGAGTTGCGCCGCTTCGTCCTGTGCCCAGAGCCGGGCGCGCAACTCGGCCGGCAGGCGGCCGAACGTGCCCGCCGGCAGCGTCACCGCATCGTCGACGAACCGCGCCGGCGTGGCGGGCAGGTCGAGCGCGTGCAGGCGGGCCAGGAGATCGTCAGGTGCCTGGCCGTCGAGACTCCGCACGGTCACGTCGGGCGTCGTGAGATTGAAGCGGCACCACGCCTCGGCCGCGTCGAAGCCCATGCGCGCGATCCATCGCCGCACGAGCCACCCGGGGTGCGACAGGGTGGTCGCGAGGTAGTTGACCTGCGCATCGAGATGGCCGTCGGGACCGGGACGCGGCGGCAGCGCAATGGCCGGCCCGCGACGGACGACGGCGCGCAGCGTGGCATTGACGAACGATGACGCGCTCGTCAGGCGCAGGCCCCGCACGGCCGCGACAGCCGTATCGACGACGGCGTGCGACGGCACGCGGTCGAGGTGGCGCAGTTGATAGACGCCGACGCGCAGCACGGCGAGGACGGGCGCGTCGATCGTCCGCACGGAGCGCCGCGCGGCGGCCGCAATCACCGCATCGAGCGCGTTGCGCCACCGACAGACGCCCGTGGCGAGCTCGACGAGCAGACCGCGATCGGCCGGGCGGACCTCGTCACGGATGGCGTCGAGGGCGGAGGCGAGCGTCGCCTCGCGTCCGTCCACGGCCAGCAGCACGCGCGCAGCGGCCTGGCGGACGTCGATCATGCGGGGCGGATTGGCGGCGTGAAGCGATCGCCGACATGGACGGGCCGGCCATTGAGGAAGTCGCGCACGGCCATGACCGGGCGTCCCTCGGGCTGCAGCCGCAGCAGGCGCACGGCCCCCGGCGCTGTCGCGACCACGAGGCCGTCGGCGCCCGACACGATGACCGTGCCGGGCTCCTGGTCCGTCGGGGTTTCGTGCGCGACGCGCGACTCGATCAGCAGGACGCGACGATCGCCGAGCCTGGCCGCCGCGTGCGGCCACGGGTGCAGGCCGCGGATGCGGTCGTGGACCTCGCGTGCCGGGCGCGCCCAGTCGAGATCGCCGTCGGCGCGTTCGAGCCGGTGCGCGTACGTGACGCGCGCCTCGTCCTGCGGCGTCTCCGTCACGGGGCCGCGCGCGAGCCGGTCGAGCACCTCGACGAGCCGCGTGGCCCCCATCGTGGCCAGCCGTGCCTCGAGGGCCATGCTCGTTTCGTCCGGATCGATGAGGGTGGCCGCTGTCGCGAGCATGGCGCCGGCATCGAGCGCGAGCACCACGCGCATGATCGTGATGCCTGCCTCGCGATCTCCGGCGATCACGGCGCGGTGAATCGGTGCGGCACCACGCCAGCGGGGCAGGAGCGAGGCGTGGACGTTGACCAGGCCGAGCCGCGGGCGATCGAGCAGCACCTGCGGCAGGAGGCGGCCGTACGCGGCCACGACACCGATGTCGGCGCCGAGCCGGTCGAACGCCTCGAGAAACCCCTCGTCCTTGAGCCGATCCGGCTGCAGCACCGGCACGCCCAGAGCGAGGGCGCGCGCCTTCACCGGTGCGAGCGTCACCTGCTGGCCGCGGCCGCGCGCGCGGTCGGGCTGGGTGATCACCCCGGCGATCGTGTGCGACGAGGCCGCGATGGCGTCGAGCGTGGGAACCGCAAAGGTCGGCGTGCCGAAGAAAGCTACACGCATGTCAGCCCCTCACCAGCGCCCGGCCTTCTCGAGTTTGCGGATCTTCCTGACGATCAGATCGCGTTTCACGCCGCGGAGCCTGTCGATGAACAGCGTCCCCTCGAGGTGATCGATTTCGTGCTGCAGCGCGCGCGCCAGCAGGTCGGTGCCTTCGATCGTGAACGGTTGTCCCTGCCGGTCGAGCGCACGCACGACCACGCGCCCGGGACGCGCGACAGCAGCCGTGAAGCCCGGCACGCTCAGGCACCCTTCGTCTTCGACCTGGAGGCCGTCGCGCTCGACGATCTCCGGGTTGACGAGGGTGATCAACTCGGCGTCGCGCTTGCCCACGCTCAGATCGATGACGGCGAGCCGCAGCGGCACGCCAATCTGCGGGGCCGCCAGGCCGATGCCTGGAGCCGCGTACATGGTGGCGAACATGTCGTCGATCAGGCGATCGATCTCCGGCGTCATCGTCTCGACGGGGCGGGCCGGCGTCGAGAGGCCCGCGGCGCCGTATTTGACGATCGGATACAGCATCAGGCGCGCGGTCCGGGCGGCATCAGGCGCTGCCGCAGCGTGGCCGCGTACTGGCGGCAGGCCGCGTCGATCGCGGTCATCGTGTCGGCGCCGAACTTCTCGAGCATGGCGTCGGCCAGCACCAGGCACAGCATGGCCTCGCCCACGACCGAGGCCGCGGGCACCGCGCACGTGTCGCTGCGCTCGATCGCCGCCGGCGAATCGTCGAGCGTGACGAGATCGACGGACCGCAGCGGCTTCATCAGCGTCGAGATCGGTTTCATCCACGCGCTGACGCGCACGTCTTCGCCGTTGGTCACGCCGCCCTCGAACCCGCCCGCGTGGTTGGTCGGCCTGATGATGCCGGGCGTCGTGCCGGATCCGCCCGCGGGGCCCGGCAGGATTTCGTCGTGGACCGCCGATCCGGGCAGGTGACCGACCGCTGGACCGAGCCCGACACCGACGGCCTTGATCGCCTGGATGGACATCAGCGCCTGCGCGAGGCGGCCGTCGAGCTTGCGATCCCACTGCGTGTGGCTGCCGAGGCCGGGCGGCACACCGCGCGCGATTACCTCGAAGCTGCCCCCGACCGTGTCGCCCTTCGCCTTGGCGTCGTCGATGGCCGCGCGCATGCCGGCCGCCAGGCTGCCGTCGACGCAGCGCAGGTCGTCGTCGGCGGCCAGCGCCGCGGCCTCGTCGAAGGTCACGGTGCGGTCGGGCGCCAGCAAGACGGGGCCGATGCCGGTCACGTGGCTCGTGACCTCGATCCCGAGCTGGCGCAGCAGGGCTCGCGCGACGGCACCGGCCGCCACCCGGGCGGCCGTCTCGCGCGCGCTGGCGCGCTCGAGGATGTCGCGCAGGTCGGTGCGCTCGTATTTCAGACCGGCGGACAGGTCGGCGTGACCCGGCCGGGGCCGCGTGACCGCGGCGCGCCGCGCCCCGGGCAGCGAGGCGTCGGGATTCGCGTCGACGCTCATCGTGTGCTGCCAGTTCGTCCAGTCCTTGTTTTTGATCTGGAGGGCGATCGGGCTGCCGATCGTCTGGCCGTGCCGGACGCCCGAGAGCACCTCGGCCCGATCCGTCTCGATGGCCATGCGCCGGCCGCGCCCGTAGCCGAGCTGGCGACGAGCCAGGTCGGGCGTGAGATCGGCAGGGCCGAGGTACAGACCGGCCGGGACACCATCGACGATCACGACCAGCGCAGGGCCGTGGGATTCACCAGCTGTCAGGAACCGAAGCATCAGCCGGCCATTCTACCGTCGTTCGAACATCCTCCGCACGGATCCCTCACCGGGCCCGGCTCTTGCAACTCCGCACCGCATCGTGCCTGCCCCGCAGATTTTCGACGTGCGCGCCGTGACGACGCGTCTCCGCCACGCGATGGACGATGGCCGCATGGGCCCCCGCCTGGTGACCGTCCCGATGGACTGGTCGGCGGCCGGGGACGCGGCCACCGAGATCGTTCGCACGGCCGGTTTCCTGCCCGTTCGCCCCTCGTCGTCTTCTACTGATCCGTCGTTCGTGAAGGCGATTGCCCATCGTCATGTGGCAGTGATGGTGACGGGGCCAGGGGAGCCGGTCGTGGCGGCCGCCCTGGTAAAGCAGCTCGCACGTGTGAGTCCGCGTGGGCACCTCGTGCTCCTCTTTGCTGATGCGACAGGGGAACGGCGTGCCCGTGCCTCGCCGCACACGCGGGCGGCGCCGCCCGGATGCCGTGCGGCCGACGATGACGTCCGGCTCGCACGGCTCGTCGCCGAACGGCAGCACGATCGGGCCGAGGCGTGGCTGGCCGCGCTGCGCGTCGAAGCGGATCTGCTCGGCCGCCGCCTGCGCGACAACACGCAGCGGATCGCGGTGTGGTGCCGCCTGTGGCAGCGACAGCCCGAGGCGGCGGTTGCGGCCTGTCATCGCATTCGGCATGCCGGTTCGCGCCGGCGCCTGGCGGCCGTCATCGGCCGCGTCATTCCCGGAGCTCCCACCATGTTCCTGTTGTCCGACGTTCCCGTGCTTCTCCAGTCGATGGCTGACGCCGATGACGATCTGTGTGCCCTGCGGGCGGCCGCGTCCTGGACGATGGCGCACGCGCCCGCGCGCGCCGTGGCCTTCGTCGGGGGCGACGACGGGCAGGTGGCGGCGGGTGTCGGATGGGGCAGCGGCGGGCCGTCGGTCGGGGACCGGCTGCTCGCCGTGCGGGCCGCGTCGCCCGAGCAGCACGCGCGCGGTCCGCACACGCTGACCATCGCGCCCGTGCGGCAGGCCGGCACGCGGATTGGCAGCGTCCTCGTGCTCGGCGCCCCCGAACTCGCCGGCAGCGTGCACGAGGCCGCAGCCACGCTGGCCCTGCTGTGTGGGGCGGCCCTCCGGACCCGGCTCGATCAGCTCGCGGCCGGGACACGGAGCCGGACCTCGCTGCCGGAGATCGTCGGCGACAGTCCGGCGATGGCCGCCGTTCGCGAGGCCGTGGCACGTGCGGCGGCCACCCCCTTCGCCGTGCTCGTCGAGGGCGAGAGCGGCACGGGCAAGGAACTGATCGCACGCGCCCTCCATCGACTGAGTCCGCGGCGGGATCGCCGGTTCGTCGCGGTCAACTGTGCCGCGCTGTCGGAGGAACTGATCGAAGCCGAGCTCTTCGGGCACAGCCGCGGCGCGTTCACCGGGGCCGTGGCCCCACGAACGGGCCTGTTCGAGGATGCGCACGGCGGCACGCTGTTCCTCGACGAGGTGGCCGAATTGTCGCCGCGCGCGCAGGCGAAGCTGCTGCGTGCCCTCCAGGAGCGCGAGGTGCGGCGGGTGGGCGAGAACCAGGCACGGCCGATCGACGTGCGCGTCGTGGCCGCGACCAATCGGCCCCTGGCCGAGGCCTGCGCCGCCGGGCAGTTCCGTGACGACCTGCGTTTCCGCCTGGCCGTGATCCGCCTCCCGCTGCCGGCACTGCGCGAGCGTGCCGAGGACATCGCCCCGATCGCGCGGGCGTTCTGGAGCCGGACGATGCGCGAGGTGGAGAAGCGCGCGGTGATTGGGGCCGACGCGCTGGCCCGCCTGGCGCGGCACCACTGGCCCGGCAACGTCCGCGAACTCCAGAACGTCGTCGCCGGCCTGGCCCTGGTGGCGCCGGCCCGTGGACGGGTGTCGGCACGACATGTCGAGGTGGTGCTCGACGCCGCCGGCGCCGGTCCCCGCATGCCGCCGATGTCGCTCGAGCGCGCCCGCCGGGCGTGCGAGCGACAGATGGTGGCCGCGGCGCTGGCGCGTCACGCCGGCCGACGGACGGCCGCCGCGCGCGAACTCGGGCTGACGCGCCAGGGACTGGCGAAGATCATCCGCCGCCTTCAGCTCGACGAGACGGCGGCGTGAGGCGCGTCAGCGCCGCGAGGCGGTTGCCGCATCGGCCGCCTGCGCCTGCGCGTCGGCGAGCAGGGCGCGGGTGGCCGGTGTCTGGTCGCCGGCGGTCGTCGCGAGCGTGAGGTAGTGCACGGCCGTGGCCGGGTCGTGGCCCGTCAGTGAGAGGGCGCCGATCCGGCGCGCGCGGGCCGCGCGCACTGACGGACCGGCGGTGCCGCCTTCCAGCGCGTCGAGCGCGATCAGCGCGTCGCGCGCGATGATCGCGTGATCGAGCCGTTCGGCGGCGTCGGCGAGGTAGCCGAACGCGTGCGTGTCGGTGGGCGAGGTCCTGATGGCGTCGAGGAGCAGCCGCTCGGCGCCAGCCGTGTCGCCCGACAGATGGAGGGCGCGCCCGTAGAGCGCCAGCCCCTGGCCGCGCGGCGCCGTGCCGCCGAGCGCGCGTTCGAGCGCCTGGAGCGCCGGGGCGAGCGCCTGCGGATCGCCCTGTTCCACCTGCGCGAGGCGGGCGCGTCCCACGGCCAGGGCGATCCGGGAATTGCCGGGCGCCTGCGTCTCGGCCGCGGCCAGGGTGTCGAGCGCGGCCGACGGCTGGCCGGCCGCCACCTGGCTGTCGGCCAGCGCCAGGTGGCGGTCGAGACTCCCGTCCTGGGCGGCCAGCGTCTTCATCTGGGCGATCTCGTCGCCCGTGCGGCCCAGCGTCCGGTACAAGGCAGCCAGTTCCTGCCGGGCCGCGGAGAATGACGGCCGCAGCCGGATGGCCTGTTCGAGCGCCGCGAGGGCCTCGCGCGTATTGCCCAGGTCGCGGGCGATGAGGCCCTGCAGATAGTGCGCCTCTGCCGAGGCGTCGTCGACAGCCAGGGCGCGACGCAGGGCGTCGGAGGCCGCCGGCAGCGCGCCGGTGCGGTAGTGCGCCAGGCCGAGGGTGTAGAGGAGCCTGGCGTCGGTGTCGCGCAGCCGATCGGCGGCGTGCGCGTAGGCGTCGGCCGCCGCCGGCCAGTCGCTGCGCCGCTCGGCGAGTCGGCCGAGCGCTTCGAACGGTTCCGGGGCGTCGGGAGCCAGGGTGTGCGCCTGCCGAAGGTCCCGCTCGGCCTGGAAATCCTGGCCGAGAGTGGCGTAGGCCTCGCCGCGGCGATAGTACGCGGCCATGGCGTCGCCGCGGATGGCCAGGGCGCCGGAGAACGCCTCGACGGCGCGATACGGCTGGTTGTGGACCAGGGCCGCGTCGCCGTCGGTCATCAGCGTGCGATATCGCCGGTCGTGATCCAGGCGGCCGAGGAGGACGACCCCGACCATCGCGGCCAGCGCCCCGAGCAGCAGGAGCACCGTGCGGCGCATGGGCTCGATTCTACGCCGGCCGGCCCGCGGGAACCGCCGGGCGGGGGGTGGGGTCTAACTTTACGGGGACACCATGGGAACCGGTGCTACGATACTCACGGGTACAACCGTGAAACCAGTTCGCGCGTTTACGTGGTCCGACGCGGGCACGACTGACTGGGATCTGGTCCAGCAGTGCACGGCCGGAGATGAACAGGCCTGCGCCCGGCTGGTCACCGATTACCAGCGGATGGTGTATCAGCTGGCCCTGCACCTGCTCGGGGACGCGCAGGAGGCGATGGATCTGTCGCAGGAAGTCTTCCTGCGCGTCTTCCGCACGCTGCCGCAGTTCCGCGGCCAGTCCAGCCTGCGCACCTGGATCTATCGCATCGTCCTGAATCAGGCGTCGAACCGGCAGCGCTGGTGGCGGCGACGGTTCCGTTCGCACCAGGTGCCGCTCGATGAGCACGTCGAGAACCATGGGGAGCTGCCGGAATCGCGCAGTTTTGCCATGCCCGATCGCGTCCTGCAGCAGAACGAGACCGCGGCGCGCGTCTGGGCGGCGCTGGCCGAACTGCCGTTCGATCAGCGCGCGGCCGTGGTGCTGCGTGAAATCGACGGACTGAGCTACGAGGAAATCGCCGAGTCGCTCGGCATTGCCGTGGGCACCGTCAAGTCCCGCCTGGCGCGCGCGCGGCTCAATCTGCGCGGGGCCCTGCGCGATCCCGCCGCGGAGGCCCAGTAATGGCCGGCGGCTGCGACGCCTTCGGCCCGGACCTGGGACCGTTCCTCGACGGCGAACTCGACGGGACGCGCATGCTCCGCGTGTCGCGCCATCTCGAAACCTGTCCCGAGTGCGCGTCGACGCTCGAGGACATCGGCACCGTGGGTCGGACGCTGCGCGACTACGCGCCGGCCGACCCGCCCCGCGCCGTGTTCGACGGGCTCGCCGGCGCGGTCGTCAGCCGCGCGCGCGCCGAGTCGGCCATGTCGTGGCGCGCCACGTTCTCGCGCGGTTTCGACGACTGGCACTGGGCACTCGTCGGCGGCGGCGCGATCGCGGCCACGTTCGTCTCGACATCACTGCTGTCGGTCATGCTCGCGTTCGGTCCCACGCCGCGCGAGGATTCGCTGTCGGCCATGACGACCAGCCTGGCGTCGCCCGCCGGTTTCTTCTTCGTCTACGCCTCGCCAACGGGTGGGCCCGACGAGGACGTGGTGATGGTGCAGGTCGCCAACGGCCGGCCGGCCGCGCCGCCGCTCGTCTCGGAACTCGTCGTCTCGCGCGAACACCAGTCGGTGAGCGAGGCGGAACTGGTCGAGCGGTTCCAGGAACTGGTCACCCGGCACGGACGCGTCGTGTCGCTCGACCTGCTCACGCACGAACAGCGGCTGGTGGCCGAGGCGCTGCTCGACGAGATCACCCGCCTGCGATCGCGGCAGCTGGCCTCGACGCCGCGCTCGTTCCAGGTGCACGAAGTGCGACTGGTCACCGGCACCGTCGTATCGGCAAAGCGTTCCTGATCGATTCAGTCGCGCACACTGGCCGGCGCATCACCGCGACGACAACGGCAGCAGGAACCGAAGGACGTCCCGCCCGGCTACGGCGCGGGCGTTGCCTGGCGCGACGTGACGTTCTGCGCCTGATCCGTCACACGAATGACCACGTCGGCTGCCGTCACGCCGGCTGGCAGCGTCAGCGTGTAGTGCTCCTCGCGTGCATCTGCGAGGCCGTCATCCGGGTGCACGGTCTGCCAGGCACCGCCGCGCACCGCATACTCCAGCTGCGCAATCGGACTGTGGGCATCGCGGGCGACGACCTGCAGTGACGATGGATTCGTGACGGTGATGTCGAGCACGGGTGGTGTGTTGTCCACCTCGATCGGCGTGCTCTCGCGAGCGCCCAGCAGTGCACGGTCTTCTGCGTTCGATGCCGCGTCTGTCGCGCGGACGCGCACGAAATAGCGTCCGTCGGGTACGGCCGACGTGTCCCACACGAAGATCGTCCCGCTGATCCCCTCGCGCAGCAGGTGCCACGTCTCGCTGCCGTCGCGCCGGTAGTGCACCGCGTAGGTCAGCAGATCGCCGTCGGCGTCCTCGCCCTTCCAGGCCATCGTCTGCAGGCCCTTCTGCGTCATCCGCCGGTTGAGCGCGGGCGCGGCCGGCGGTTCCTCGCCCGCCGGACGTCGCGCCTCGATCGACAGATCGTCGAGGCCGGCAATGGCCGAATCGTCGTTGACGAACGGTCGCTGGAAGACGACCCCCGGCGGATAGAGCGTGATCGACGAGACCACGGGGCGGGTGTTGCGCGGCAGATAGGCGAGCGTGACCGACGAGAGCGATGGCGACGGGGTCGCGTCGGCGCGGGTGAGGACCGCGCGCCACTGGACGAAGCGCGCCGTGGGGCTCGTGACCGGCTCGCCAGCGGCCTGCCGGTACGCCGGCGACCAGTCGCTCCACGAATCGTCGGGCTGCTCGGTGTTCCCCGAACGCGTCGACAGTTCGACGCCCGGCGTCCCGTCCCAGCGAATCGCACCCCAGGTCGACGGACTCTTCGTGTCGAGCACGCGCGACAGGTACCGCGCCGGCGTCTGCACGCCGGGACCGACAGCCATGACGCGTCCGGGATTGGCCGTGGCAAACGCGGCCACGTCGGTGCCGCTGCTGGCGAACCGCGTGATCTGCCGCGCGTCCACGCCGGTGAAGAGGCGGACGTCGAGATCCGACGTGATTTCGTAGAGTCGCCCGTCCGGTCCCGTGGCCAGCAGCACACCGCCGCCGGCGCGCGGCGCGAGGTCGTAGACCAGATCCGCCGTCTCCCAGATTTCCTCCCACGTGCCCGTGGGATCGATCCGGTAGATCACCGACCGGCGCGTCGAGCCGCTGCTCGAGGCGGCCGCGGTCCCCTTGGTTGTCGTCGCGGCCAGCGTCACCGCCACGGACGTCGTCTCGTTCCCCGAGGCCTCGTCGGCCTTGGCCACGCCCGCGGCGAAGATGGTGTTGTCGCTGGTCGCGATCATCGATCGCAGTTCGGCGAGGCCCGTATCGAGCAGCACGAACGGACGGTCGTTTTCGTCGAAGCGATACAGGCGGCCTGGCGATTCCGTGCCGGCGAGCATGCGGCCGCTGCCATCGAGCGCGAGCGAGACGACATGGGTGGCCGGTGGTCGTGCGACGACCTGGCTCGTGCCGTCGGCGGCCACACGATAGATGACCGCCGGATTGCCGGCACCCACCCACAGGTGGCCGGTGCGGTCGACGGCCAGCGCCCAGATGTAGGTTTCGGACGGATCGAAGAACACGCGGGCCGGGGTGTTGCCCTCGATGACGTAGACCTTGCCGTCTGGCGACGAGGCGGCGTAGACGCGGGGCCCGGAGACTGCGACGGCGAAGACGTTCGCTTCGGGCGTGTCGTACACCGTCTCTTCCGTCGCCTGGCCCGGACGGAGCCGGACGACGCGACCGTCGCTGCCGGTGCCGGCCCAGAGCGTGCCGTCGGCCGCGCGTGCCAGGCTCCAGATCTGCGCGGGCGTGGTCGTGAGGCGATTCGTCAGCGCCGGTCCCGGCGTGAGGACACCGCCGAGGCTGACGAAGACGCCCTCGGACGTGCCCTGGAGCAGATCAGCGGACGTGGCGACGGTCCAGAAGGCGGGGCCCTTGGCGGCGACGGGCAGCGCGAGCGCCGCCGCGACGAGCACGGCGAACGGCAGGCGCAGGGAACGGAACGGGGATCGGGAGCGCAGCATGAGGAGTCGGTCGGCGATCAGCGGGTCGTATCGAGCGTGATGGCAATCTCGCGGGATCCGCGAACGAGGCGATCGAACGGGGCCTCCCACGCGCCGACGACAGCGCGGCTGACGGCCGCGCGGGCGGTGGAGGCGTCGGCCTGGACGGCCGACTGCACGGAGGCCGGGAGCGTCGGCAGCACGTTGCCGCCGAGGACCGTGCCGGTCGCGTCATCGAGGAGCCTGACGTAGAGCCTGTTGTTGCGGCGCACCTGGCGCTCGCGCGCGAGCAGGCCGGCCAGCGACGTCGGGGTGGCCGGCTGGAGTTCACGCCGCTCGAGCCCCTGGAGCGTGGACCCGTCAGACACGAGCAGCGTGAGGGGCCCGCCGGTGCGTGACGGCATGGTCACGGGAATCTCGACCACGCGCGTGCCGCCGCGGTAGTCGCGCAGCTGCACGGAGACGGTGCAGGTGCCGCCGGCCCGCGGACGCACGGTGTCGAGCCATGCGCGCTCGATCGTGGCGTAGCGCTCGACCTCGCTCGTGTCGATCTCGACGGTGAGCGCCTCGGGCGTGATCGGCCCGAACGGGTTCGGCATGAGCGTCCCGAGCGGGCTGGCCACGGCCGACGCGGCAGACGCCAGGGCGCCGTCGCCCGAAAACTCGTCGCGGAACTCGATCGTGCCGTCGGGCCCAAGCGAGAGCGACGCGTGCACGGACAGAGAGAGCACACCCATCTGTCGTTCCCACGCAGCCAGCGCGTTCAGCAGCGACGCGTAGGTGAAGAGCGGCGTCAGCGCGGGATCGTGCAGGACGAAGAACTCGAACGTCTGCGGTGCACTGGCGGCCGACCGCAGCGTCATCTGCACGCGCAGTTCGGTGGGCCCCGCGCCGAGCCGGCCGCCGACGGCCGTGGCGCGATCCTGCGTCACGGTGCCGATGACGCGCCCGAGACTCGCGATTTTCATCGAGCTGTCGAGGCTCGGCAGGACGGTCACGACGTGCGCCTCGGTCATCGCCACCTGGGTGGGCCCGAGGTTCAGGAACGGGTGCCCGAAGGCGTAGACGCGATCGCCGTCGACGTGCGTGACCGTGCCCGTGGCCCCCATCTCGAAGTCGCCCCGCACGAGGCTCATGCCGACCGGATCGCCGGGCCGGAGCGTTGGGCGCGGCGTCGTCGTGTCGGCCTCGCGCGCCGGGGCCTGCGGCGTCGAGCTCTGCAGGGCGTCGCCCAGGCGCGTGGTCAGATCCGGCGTGAAGCCGCCGATGGTGATGGCCGCGCCGATCGGGCGCAGGCGGGGGGCGAACTCCGCGATAGCGGCCGGACCGACGATGCCGGTGACGGACGGGGTGGCGCCGAGCGGGGCGGCGGCGCGACGCGCGATGGTGGCGATGGCATCGAACACCTGCGCCGGGGTCGCCGGCCAGGTCATCGGCGGTGCGGCGCTGGCGCTGCGCGGGGCGCGCGACTCGATGTCCTCGATCATCTCGGCAATCGGCGTGATGCCGGCAATCGGTTCTTTCGGGAACGTGCCCAGCGAGTACGACACCGCACCGACGAGCCGGCCGTCGACGTAGACCGGACTGCCGCTCATGCCCTGGATGACGCCCGTATTGGCGAGCGGGCCGCCCTCGAGCCGCGCCAGAATCAGGTTCCGCCGCGGCCCGACGATGTTCGGCATGACGCCCAGGATGGTGACGCGGAATTCTTCGAGATCGCTGCCGGCATAGACCGTCCGGCCCACGCCGGTCATGCCGGGGCGGATCTCCTCGACGGGCATCGTGCGGGTGACCTGCGGCGCGGCGACGAGCGACACGGCCAACGCGACGGCGAGAGCCAGACTGAACAGCGGGAGGCGCATGAGAAAAACGTGAGGACTCCGAGACGGTTATAACACGCGTGACCGAGTCCGTCCGCCGCCGCGCAGCCATGCTGCCAGCCGCCGTGCAGCCTGCCGCGCATTGACCGATTCCCGTGCGGTCTGTTACGCTCGCCGGCATCATGGCCCGGCCGCACACGCTTCGGACGATGGTCCAGACCTCTTGGTCGGCGTGGTGGTGGTACGTCCCGAAGGCTGAAGGGGGCCGCGTGCGTTGATCCGCGCATGGTGAGACATTCGAGGGCCTCTTCAGCCGACCGCTGAAGAGGCCCTTTTTCGTGCGCGCTCGATGCCCGGATTCCTCATGCCCCCTGCCGTTGTCGACACCATCACCGCCGCCACCACGGCCGAGTTGCGCGCCCGGCGCGACGCGACCGTGGGCGACATCGTCGAACTGCGGCTCGATTACCTGACGGACATCGACGTGGCCGGGGCGCTGGCCGACCGCCGCACGCCGGTGATCGTGACGTGCCGCGCGTCGTGGGAGGGCGGCCGGTTTGCCGGCGACGAGGCCACGCGTCTGGGCGTGCTGGCCCGGGCCATCGAGCTGGGCGCGGAGTACGTCGACGTCGAGTGGAAGGCCGACAGGCGCGGGCTGCCGTCGAACCCGCGCACGACGCTGGTGTTGTCGCACCACGACTTTTCGGGCATGCCGGCGGATCTGCCCGGCCTCGTGCGGACGATGGCGGCCGAGCCGGGCGCGATCGTCAAGGTGGCGGTGACGCCCACACGGCTGCGCGACTGCCTGACCCTGCGCGAGACGATGCGCCTCGACCTCCCGCACGTCGCCATCGCCATGGGCCCGATGGGCCAGGTCACGCGCACGGCGCCGGCGCTGTTCGGGTCGCGGTGGACGTATGGCGGCGTGGCCGCGCCGGGGCAGACGTCTGCGTCGGATCTCGTCGACGTGTACCGCGTGGGCAGGCAATCGGCGACGACGGCGCTCTATGCCGTGGCCGGCGCGCCACTGGCACACTCGGCCTCACCCGCGATGCACAACGCCGCGTTCGCGGCCCTGGGACTCGATGCGGTCTATGTGGTGCTCGAGACCGATGACGCGGCGGAGTTGCTGGAGGTGGGCGAGGCGTTGGGCCTGCGCGGCGCGAGTGTCACGGCGCCGCTCAAGACCGGCGTGTTCGCGCGCGTGCCGCGGCGCGATGACCTGTCGGCGACCATTGGCGCGCTCAATACGCTGCGTCGCGATGCCCACGGCTGGGAAGGCCGCAACTACGACGTGGCCGGGTTCCTGTCGCCGTTCGTGCGACGCGACGAGAACCTGCGCGGCCGGCGCGCGGTCGTCCTGGGCGCGGGCGGGGCGGCGCGGACGGCGCTCTGGGCCCTTGGCGCGCGGGGCGCGCGGGTCGAGGTGGCGGCGCGCCGGATGGACCGGGCACGCGCCCTGGCGGCCGAGTTCGGCGTGACCGCCTCGACGTGGCCGCCCGCGGCCGGGTGGGATCTGCTCGTCAACACCACGCCCGTCGGCACGTGGCCCGACGTCGACGCCTTGCCGATCCAGGCCGACGCCGTTCGCGGCCGCATGGTCTACGACCTCATCTACAACCCGGAAGAGACCGGGCTGCTGGCCGTGGCCCGCGCGCAGGGTGCCGAGGCGATCGGGGGCCTCGAGATGCTCGTCGGCCAGGCCTGCCACCAGTTCGAGTGGTGGACGGGACAGCCGGCGCCGCGTGACGTGATGGCCGGGGCCGCGCGGCGGTTCCTGGAGAGCAAGCGGGCAGACGTATGACGCAGACGACGTTCGAACAATTCACCGACCTGGCGACGCGCGGCACGTTCGTGCCCGTGTGTCGCGAGATCATGGCGGACCTGCTGACGCCCGTGTCGGCGTTCCTGAAGATCGCCGAGCACTCCGACTACGCGTTCCTGCTCGAGAGCGTCGAGGGCGGCGAGCAGGTCGCGCGCTACTCGTTCCTCGGCAAGGATCCGTTCCTCGTGATCCGCGGCCGCGACGGACAGGTCTCGATCGATCAGGCAGGCGTGCGCACCGAGCGGTACGAGCCGTTCGTCGACGTGCTGCGCGAGTTGATGGCCGAGTTCACCGCGCCGTTCGTGCCGGGACTTCCGCGCTTCACCGGCGGCGCCGTTGGTTACTTCGACTACGACGCAGCCGAGTGGTTCGAGCCGGCGGTGCGCCTGGCGCAGCCGCAGGCCGATCGCGACAAGGCGACGTTCATGGTGTTCGACACCATCCTGGCGTTCGATCACGTGAAGCACCGCATCCTGGCGATTGCCAACGCCCGCGTGCGGCCCGGCGAGGATCTGCGCACGCTGTACGACTTCGCGTGCGCGAAGATCGAGTTCCTGGAGCGCGAGCTCGAGCGGACGGTCTCGAAGCCGACGCGAACGCCCGGGGTGCCGCTCACGGTGACGCCGAACCAGACACGCGAGCAGTTCGAAACGTCGGTGCGCGCCATCCAGGAGGACATCGCGGCCGGCGAGATCTACCAGGCCGTGCTCTCGCAGCGGTTCGATACGACGACCACGGCCTCGCCCTTCGACGTGTACCGGGCCGCGCGGCACATCAACCCGTCGCCCTACATGTTCTTCATCCGACTCGGTCGCGAGGCCATCGTCGGGGCGTCGCCCGAGATGCTGGTGCGGGTGGAGGGGCGGAAGCTCCAGACCCACCCGATTGCCGGCACGCGCCGCCGCGGCACGTCGCCGGAGGACGATCGGCGGCTGGCCGAAGAGATGGCGGCCGACGACAAGGAGCGGGCCGAGCACGTGATGCTCGTCGATCTCGGTCGCAACGATCTCGGCCGCGTGTCGTCGATCGGATCGGTCCGCGTGCCGCAGTACATGGCCGTGGAGCGCTACTCGCACGTGATGCACCTGGTCTCGCGCGTGGAAGGGGAGCTGGCCGAGGGCGCCGACAGGCTCGACGCGCTCGTGGCCACGTTCCCGGCCGGCACGCTCAGCGGGGCCCCGAAAATTCGCGCGATGCAGATCGTCGGCGCGCTCGAGCCCACGCGGCGTGGCCTCTACGGCGGCGCTGTCGGCTATCTGGATTTCGCGGGCAACCTCGACTTCTGCATCGCCATCCGCACCATCACGATGCGCGACGGCCAGGCCTCGGTGCAGGCCGGGGCAGGCATCGTGGCCGACTCGAAGCCGGCCGCCGAATACGAGGAAACGCGCGACAAGGCCCGGGCGATGCTGCAGGCGCTCGAAATGGCGAACCGCGGTCTGTAATCGCGGGGGCGACGCATGCGTCGCCCCTACAGGTG
The DNA here is from genome assembly GCA_001724025.1 of Acidobacteria bacterium SCN 69-37. GTDB lineage: Bacteria > Acidobacteriota > Vicinamibacteria > Vicinamibacterales > SCN-69-37 > SCN-69-37. Next base: position 250,845 of record MEDJ01000020.1, read on the forward strand.
GCCAGTAGTCGGTAGTCGGTAGTCGGAGATCCCCGTGGTCCTGCTGATTGATAATTACGATTCGTTCACCTTCAACCTCGCGCATCGGCTGGGAGAGCTTGGCGCCGAGGTCACGGTGATTCGCAACGATGCGATCACCGTGGCCGGGATCGAACGGCTGGCGCCCGATCGTCTCGTGATTTCGCCGGGGCCCGGACGGCCGGAGACGGCGGGCGTCACGATCGACGCGCTGCGGCGCTTCGTCGGTCACCTGCCGGTGCTCGGCGTGTGCCTCGGGCACCAGGCGCTCGGCGTGGCCTTCGGCGGCCGCGTCATCAGGGCATCGGCGCCCATGCACGGCAAGATCTCGCCGGTGGTCCACGATGGCACGGGCGTGTTTGCCGGCGTGGCGTCGCCGTTCGACGCGGGCCGCTATCATTCCCTGGTCATCGATCCGACGGCCGTGCCCGAGGGATTCGTCGTGACGGCGCGCGTCGAGGCCGACGAGACGATCATGGGCATCCGGCACGAACGGTTCCCGACCTTCGGCGTCCAGTTCCACCCCGAGTCGGTCCTGACCGCCGTGGGCCATCAGGTGCTCCGCAACTTCCTGGACGTGGCATGACTCCCTTTCCCGCACTGCTCGATCAACTCCGTCGTCACGAAGACCTGACGAGCGATCAGGCCGCCGAGGTGATGGGCGAGATCATGGATGGCCGCGTGCCGCCCGCGCAGATTGCCGGCCTGCTGATGGCCCTGGCCCTGAAGGGCGAGCGGCCCTCCGAGATGGTCGGGTTTGCCAGGGCCATGCGCGCGCGCGCCACGCCGCTGCCCGGGCCGGCCGGCGACGTGTTCGACACGTGCGGGACCGGCGGCGACGGTGCCCACACGTTCAACGTCTCGACCACGGCGGCCATCGTGCTGGCCGGGGCCGGGGTGCGCGTGGCCAAGCACGGCAATCGCGCGGTGTCGAGCCGATCGGGCAGTGCGGACGTGTTCGAATCGCTCGGCGTGAACCTGGACGCGGCGCCGGCCGTGGTACACCGGTCCCTGGTCGAGGCCGGCATCGCGTTCTTCTTTGCCCCCGCGTGGCACCCGTCCATGCGGCACGCCGGACCGACGCGCCGGGAACTGGGCGTGCGCACGGCCTTCAACCTGCTGGGGCCGCTGACCAATCCGGCCGGGGCGCGGCGGCAGGTCGTTGGCGTGTCGCGGCCCGAGCACACGGAACTCGTGGCCCGCACGCTCCTGGCGCTCGGGACCGAACGCGCGTGGGTGGTGCACGGCGCCGGCGGGCTCGATGAGTTATCGACGCTCGGCCACACGAAGGTGTCCGAGGTGCGCGACGGCACGGTGAACACGTTCTACGTCCACCCGGCGGATGTGGGGATCTCGACGGCCACGATCGCGGATCTGGCCGGTGGCTCGGGGGAAGAGAACGCGGCGATGGCGCGACGGCTGCTCGAAGGTGAACGCGGCGCGCGGCGGGATGTCGTCCTGTTCAATGCCGCGGCCGCGCTGCTCGTGGCCGGCCGCGCCTCGTCGCTGACCGACGGCATGGCACGCGCGACCGAGAGCCTGGATCGCGGCCTGGCGGTCGCCGCGCTCGATCGCATGGTGGAGGTCTCGCGGTCATGAGTGCCAGTGTCCTGGACGCCATCGTGGCCGCGGCGCGGCGCTCGGCGCTCGAGCGTGAGCAGCAGATTTCGAGACACACGCTCGAGGCGCAGCTCGCCGACAGGCCGCGCGCAGCAATCGGGTTCCGCGCGTCGCTGGCCGCGCCCGGCGTCCGGGTGATTGCCGAGTGCAAGCGACGTTCGCCCTCGAAGGGCATCCTGCGCGAGACGTACGATCCCGTGGCCATCGCGCGCGGATATGCCGCTGCCGGCGCCGCGGCGATTTCGGTGCTGACCGAGCCGGCGTTCTTCGACGGCTCGCTCGATCACCTGCGACAGGTCCGCGCGGCCGTGTCCCTGCCGATCCTGCGCAAGGACTTCATCGTCACGCCCTACCAGATCGTCGAGGCGGCCGCGGCCGGGGCCGATGCGGTGCTGCTGATCGTGGCGGCGCTCGACGACCGCGCGCTCGTCGCACTGGGTGCCGAGGCGCGCGCGTGCGGACTGGACGCCCTGGTCGAGGTCCACGACGGCGAGGAACTCGATCGCGCGATCGCGGCCGGTGCCGATATCGTCGGCGTGAACAGCCGCAACCTCCGCACGCTGGCCGTCTCGACCGATCTGCTCGACCATCTCGGTCCGCGGATGCCGCGCGGTGTCGTGGCCGTGGCCGAGAGCGGCCTGCGCACGGCCGACGATCTGCGACGACTCGCCGCGGTGCGCTACGACGCCTTCCTGATCGGCGAGCGCTTCATGACGTCGCCCGAACCCGGTGCCGCGCTGGCGGATCTGCTCTCGCAGGTGCCGGCGTGACGACACGGCCACGGGTGAAGGTGTGCGGGATCACGCGGCGCGAGGATGCCGCGCTGGCTGTCGCGCTTGGCGCCGACGCGCTCGGCTTCATTTTCTGGTCGCGCAGTCCGCGCGCAATTGCCCCGGAGGCCGCGCGCGCCGTGCACGAGAGGCTCCCGGTGCTCGTCAGTCGCGTCGGTGTGTTCGTCGATGCCTCGCCGGCGGAGGTGGCGGCCACCGTACGCGCGGCAGGACTCGACGTCGTCCAACTGCACGGCGATGAGCCGATCGAGGCCTTCGCCGGCCTCGAGGCGCGCGTGATGCGCGTGGCCACGCTGGCATCGGACGCGGACGTCGATCGCGTGATCGCGTGGCCGTCGCACGTGACGCCGCTCGTCGACGCGATCGATCGCGAGAAGCGCGGCGGCACGGGACGCCTGGCCGACTGGGCCCTGGCGGCCCGCGTGGCCGGCGCGCGACCGATCATGCTGGCCGGTGGCCTGGTGGCCGACAACGTGGGGGACGCCATCGCCCGCGTGCGGCCGTGGGGTGTCGATGTGTCATCGGGCGTGGAAGACGCGCCCGGCATCAAGAGTGCGGCAAGGCTCGAGGCGTTCTTCACGCGCCTCGCGGCGGCGTCGCGGGGGGAATCGTGAGCACGAGAGCAGAGAGTCCGGGGCCGGTGTTCGGCCGGCGGGATCCGGATGCACGCGGCTACTTCGGCGAGTTCGGCGGACGCTTCGTTCCCGAGACGCTCGTCGCGCCGATCGAGGAATTGACGACGGCGTACCTGGCCGCCCGGCAGGACGCGACGTTCGTGGACGAGTTGATGGGGCTGTTGCGTCACTACGTCGGCCGACCCACGCCGCTCTACGAAGCACGGCGGGCCACGGCGGGCACGGACGTCCGGCTGTTCATCAAGCGCGAGGACCTGGCTCACACAGGCGCGCACAAGATCAACAATGCGCTCGGTCAGGTGCTGCTGGCGCGGCGCATGGGCAAGCGCCGCGTAGTGGCCGAAACCGGCGCCGGTCAGCACGGGGTGGCCACGGCCACGGCCTGCGCACTCCTCGGCGTCGACTGCGTCGTCTACATGGGTGCGGACGACATGGTGCGGCAGGCGCTCAACGTGTTCCGCATGCGGCAGCTTGGCGCCACCGTGCAGTCGGTCGACGCCGGCACTCGCACGCTGAAGGATGCGATCAACGAGGCGATGCGCGACTGGGTGGCGAATGTCGACACGACCTACTACTCGCTCGGATCGGCACTCGGGCCGCACCCGTATCCGCTGATGGTGCGCGAGTTCCAATCGGTCATCGGCCAGGAGGCCCGCGCCGACATCCTCGTGCAGGCCGGACGGTTGCCGGATGTGGCCGTGGCCTGTGTGGGCGGCGGCAGCAACGCGATGGGCCTGTTCGATGCGTTCGTCGACGATCGATCCGTGCGCCTGGTCGGCGTGGAAGCCGGCGGACGCGCAATCGAGCCGGGTCAGCACGCCGCGCGATTTGCCGGCGGACAGCCGGGCGTGCTGCACGGCACGCGCAGTCTCCTGCTCCAGGACCCGAACGGCAACATCCTGCCGACGCACTCCGTGTCGGCCGGCCTGGACTATCCGTCGATCGGCCCCGAGCACGCATGGCTCGCGTCGCTCGGACGCGCCGAGTACTGCTGGATCGATGACGACGCTGCGCTCGAGGGATTCGGCTGGCTGGCGCGTACCGAAGGCATCCTGCCGGCGCTCGAGTCGTCGCACGCCGTGGCCTGGGTGCAGCGACAGTTGCCGACACTCACACCGGGCACCCTCGTGCTGTTGAACCTGTCGGGCCGCGGGGACAAGGACGTGGAAACGGTACGGACGATCCTCGAGCAGCGCGAGACCACGGCGGGAGGGCAGTCATGAGCCGCCTGGCTCATGCGTTCGAGCCGACGGGCGCGCCGAAGCTCGTCACCTACGTCACGGGCGGGGATCCCGATCGCCAGCGATCCCGCGAGGTCCTGCTGGCGCTCGCGCGTGGTGGCGCGGACGTCATCGAGGTCGGCGTGCCGTTCTCCGATCCGATTGCCGACGGCCCCGTCAACCAGCGGGCCTCGGAGCGCGCGCTGGCGGCTGGCGGGACGCTCGCCACCACGCTGGATCTGATCGAGGACGTACGGCGCGAGATCGAGGTGCCGATTGTCGTGTTCACCTACGTCAATCCCGTGCTGCGCCTGGGGCTCGAGCCGTTCGTCGCGCGTGCCGCGGCCGCCGGCGTCGACGGCGTGCTCCTGCTCGACATTCCGATCGAGGAGTCGGCCGGCGTGCGTGCCGCACTCGACGCGGGAGGGCTCGATCCGATCTTCCTGATCAGCCCGACGACGACGGAGGCGCGGCTGCGGACGGCCGCGTCGCTCGGTCGCGGCTTCCTGTATGCGATTTCGCGGCTCGGTGTCACGGGCACCCGCACCGCGGTGGCCGCATCGGCGCGGCCGCTCGTCTCGCGCATTCGCGAGGTGACGTCGCTGCCCGTCGCGCTGGGCTTCGGGATCTCGCGTCCGGAGCACGTGCGCGAGGTGGTGACGTACGCGGACGCCGCCGTGGTGGGCAGTGCCATCGTGCAGGTCATCGCGGACACGGCAGCGGCCGGCGGGGACGTCGCGGCAGCCGTCGAGGCGTTGGTGCGCTGGCTGAAGTCGGACGCGTGATCGCGCAGCGCCCGGGAGACGAGACGTTGGCAGAGCAGCAGCCTCCTCCGTTCGAACGCATCGGCATCATCGGTACCGGGCTGATCGGGGGATCGATCGCGCTGGCCGCACGGCACACGTGGCCCGGCGTGCGCGTGATCGGCACACCGTCACGCGGCGGTCCGCTGCCCGACGGCATGCTCGATCGTCTCGAATCCGACATCGTCGCCGTGGCCCGGGCCTCGGATCTCGTGGTGCTGTGCGTGCCCGTCACGATCATGCCCGCCATGATGGCGGCCATCGCACGCGCCGGAACATCCGCGATCGTCACGGATGTCGGATCGACGAAGCGGGGCGTGATGGCCGCGGCGCGCGAGGCGGGCCTCACCACGTTCGTTGGCGGACACCCGATGGCCGGCGGTGAGCGGCCGGGGGCGCGGGAGGCGCGCGCCGATCTCTTCGTCGGCCGGCCGTGGTTGCTGGTCGAAGGCACGGCCCCGCGTGACGCCGGTGTCCGACTCGAGACCTTCGCACGTGCGCTCGGGGCGGTGGTCGACTGGATGCCGGCCGACGTGCACGATCGCACGGTGGCCTACGTCAGCCACCTGCCGCAGGTACTGGCCGCGGCCTTGATGAACACGGCGGAACAGGCCGTGGCCACGACGGGGCCGGGTGTTGCCGGCAACGCATTCGCCGAGATGACGCGCCTGGCGTCGAGTCCGGCAGCAATGTGGCGCGGCATCTGCGCGGAGAACGCGGATTACGTGGCCGAGGCGCTGCGCACGTTCCTTGCGCAGTTGCCGGACGGGGTGGGGCTGGCCGACGGCGCGTGGCTGCACGACGCCCTCGAGCGCTCGGCCGCCGCGCGGGATCGATGGCGTCGCCTGCGGAACGACACGACGCCGCGCGCCTGAGGACCGCACCGTTCGTCCTGCCGTCCGCGCTGCGGCAGGCGATGGTGGCGCACGCCCGTGCCGCGGCCCCGATCGAGTGCTGCGGCCTGCTCGTCGGCGTCGGGCGGCGCGTCATGAGTCTCGTGCCGATGCGGAACGTCGTCGAGAGCCCCACGCGGTTCCGCATCGACGACCGCGCGCACATCGCCCTGCAGCGCGCGCTGCGCGCCACGCCAGCGCTCTCGATCGTTGGTGTATATCACTCACATCCAACAGGCCCGTCACGGCCGTCACCTACCGATATTGCCGAGGCGCACTACCGCGGCTGGCTGCACGTCATCGTCAGCCTGGCGGGGCGGCCGCGGGTGCGGGGATTCGTCATCGAAGACGGCCGGGCGTGGCCTGCACGGTTGTGCACCAGTGACAGGGCAGCCGGCGACGGCTGAAGTATGATCCGCAGGCCGGCCCGCGGTCCGCTGGGGCCGCAGGAGCCGCTCCCACCGCATGCCATCGCCGCGTTCGCCCCATTCCGCCTTCAGGACGGCCGTCACCCCGATCGACGCCGTGACCACCGACCTGCTGTTCGTGCCCGTCTTCGGCCCTGATGATCTGCTCGACGATCTGCCGGGCGTCGATGCGGCCGTGGGCGGGGAGTGGCGTCGCGCCTGCGCCGCCGGCACGTTCGGCCGCAAACCCTACGCGACGACCATCGGGCGCGTCGTCTCCGGCTATCGCGCGACGCACGTCTGCTTCATCGGCGTGGGCGAGCGCGAGGACGCGGACGACGTCCGTTGGCGCCGCGTGGCGGCTGCGTGCGGCTACATCGCCCGGCAGCGGCGTGTGGCCACCTGCGCCTGGGTCGTGCGCCGGGGTGTCGACGTCGCGGCCGTGGCAGGCGCGGCGGCGGACGGCCTGTCGGCTGCCGAGTTCGATGGCGGGCGCTATCGAACCCGCGAGGACGCGCGGCCTGTCTATCCGACCGACATCGACATCGTGGCGGCACCGGGCACCGAGGCGACGGTCCTGGCCGGCGCCGTGGCGCGCGGCCGCGTGATCGGACGCGCGGTGAACGCGGCCCGCGACCTGGCCAACGAGCCGGCCAACGTGCTGACGCCTGCCGTGTTCGCCTCGCGCGTCGAGGCGCTGGTCGCGGACACGGATCTCGCGGTCGACGTGCTCGACGAGGCGCAGTTGCAGCGACTCGGGATGGGGCTGCACCTGGCGGTTGCGCGTGGATCGGCGGAACCGCCGCGTCTCGTGGTCCTGAGGCATGAACCCGACGGGGTGCCCGAGGGACCGGTCGTCGCGCTCGTCGGGAAGGGCGTGACGTTCGACACCGGCGGGGTTTCAATCAAGCCGTCCGAGAACATGGACCGCATGAAGGCCGACATGGGCGGTGGCGCTGCCGTGGCCGCCGCCATGTGGGCGATTGCCACACTGGGAGTAAGGCAGCGTGTCATCGGTCTCATCCCGATGGCTGAGAACATGGTGGGTGGGCGGGCGTACAGGCCGGGCGACGTCCTGACCGGCGCCAACGGCCGCACGGTCGAGGTGCTCAACACCGATGCCGAGGGGCGGCTCGTGCTCGCCGACGCGCTCTGGTACGCGGGGCAGCAGGGCGCCACGCACCTCGTCGACATCGCCACGCTGACCGGACACTGCATCATCGGGCTCGGCCAGACCGTGTCCGGCCTGCTCGGGACGCCGGACGACTGGCGCGAGCAGGTGCGCGCCGCCGCCGATCGGGCCGGCGAGCGGGTGTGGCCGCTGCCGATCTACGAGGAAGCGTTCGATCAGCTGCGCAGCGAGATTGCCGACATGACGAACGTCGGCGGCCGGGCCGGCGGGGCGATCACCGCGGCGGCGTTCCTGCGCGAGTTCACGGGCGGCCTGCCCTGGGCCCACCTCGATATCGCCGGCACCGCGTGGGCCGAGTCGAAGCAGCCGTATCAACCGAAAGGCGCCACCGGCGCCGGCGTCAGGACGTTGATCGAGGTCGCAGGCAGCAGTGTTCCTTGGGGCCGAAGCCCCAGGGCTCCGAAGACGCCTCGGGTAGATCTGGCCCCGCGCCCGAGCGACGTCCGCCGCCTGGGGCTGAAGCCCCGAGGCACCGAAGACGCCCAGGGCTCCGAAGACGCATTCGTCCGCGGCCGGTCGTCGGTCGCCGACCATTTTCGGAGCCCGGAGGCTTCAGCCTCGGGGATACGCGCGGCTACGACGGACTGACCGGCGGCAGGCGATCGGGATCCGACGACCGGAAGCGCCTCAGAGCCACGCGGACGCCGCCGAACGCGGCGCCGAGCACCAGCGCCACGACGAGCAAGGCAGCGGCCATGCTCACCGATCCGATGAGGAGATCCGAGACCGTCGTGACCTTGGCCTCGGCCGGCTTGTCGGGGATGACGGTGACGACGTACGGGTGCGCGAGTGAAGATTGCACCGGGGCCTCCCTCGGACCAGTCTAGCGCCCCTCCGCCGTCGTCGCTACCGGCGACACCTTTTTCAACGAGCTCCGGTACTGCAGGACGGCGTCGAACAGCGCCTGCGCGATGCGCTGCTTGTAGGCGTTCTGCTTGAGCAGCGTCGACTCCGTCTTGTTGGTGAGGAAGGCCACCTCGGCCAGGACGCTCGGCATCTGGGCCCCGATCAGCACCATGAACGGAGCCTGCTTCACCCCGAGATCCTGGAATGTCCGGTTCCTCGAACGCAGCTGCCGGACGAGTGACGACTGCACCATGCCGGCCAGTTCGCGCGACTCGGCGAGCTTGTTGTTCGTCGTGATGGCGCGGACGAGCTGTGGCAGCGTGCGCATGGCCTCGGCGCTCGACGCGTTCTCGCGCGCGGCCACGGCCTCGGCCTGCGGCGTTGTCGCCAGGTTCAGGAAGTAGGTCTCGACGCCCGCCGTCTCGCGGCGCGGGCTGGAGTTCGCGTGGATCGAGAGGAAGAGATCCGCGCTCTCCTCGTTCGCGATGGCCGTGCGGCGTGCCAGCGGTACGGCCTCGTTCGTCCTCCGCGTGAGCACCACCTCGAATCCTGGTTGATCGAGCAGCAGCTTCTCGAGCCGCAGGGCAATGTCGAGCACCAGCGCCGACTCGGTCACGCCGTTGGCCGAAGCCCCGGGATCGGAACCGCCGTGACCGGGATCGATGACGATGCGCGAGACGCCGAGTCCGAGCTGGCGGGCCAGCGAATAGCCGCCGCGGATGCTGGCCGGAGGCGCCGGCGTCGGTGCGGCGGGCTCATCGCTCGCCGGCGCTTCCATAGCGGCAGCCGTCTCGGTCGTGCGCGGCGTGGGAGTCGCGGCCGCCGGCGCTGCTGGGACAGGCGCCGACGGGCCGCGGGCCGCGTCAGCCAGAACGACCGGCGCGGGAGCTGACGAGGACACCGTCTGCGGCGTCGTCTCGAGGGTGGACGATTCGAAATCGAAGACCAGGCGCGTCGGCCCGTAAAGCGGGAACGCGCTGTGCCGCACCTGCCCATTCCGATCGGTGAGCGAGACGGTCAGGTGCAGACCGTCGCTGGCGTTGCTGAGCTTCAGCGACTCGATCAGCGAGCCTCGCACGGATGCGGCCGCGTCGAGGATGGCCGCCGCAGCCCTGGCCTCGGCCACGGTCAGCACCAGCGTGTCGTTCGACGCTGGCGAGATGGCGAACGTGGTTTCGTCGCTCAGCTCGAGCGTGAGCCTGTCGCCGCGGGGCAGGGGCGTGTGGCTCAGGCCGCGCAGCGCGATCGGTTCGGCGCGGCGCTCGGCCGGCGCGGCCGACGACGACGGCGCCCTGGACGTCGCAGGTGACGCGGCAGGCGTCGCCGCGGGACGCGCGGGAGGTGGCGGCGTCGCCGCCGCCTCTTCTGCGGCCGCGGCACGTCGGGCCGCGAGGGCGGCCACGAGCGCGGACGTCGATCGCGCCGACGTGTCGTCATCATTGTCGTCGGCAGCCGCGCGCGCCGGTGTCTGGGCCGCCACTGTGGGCGTCGCGGCGGGTGGCGTCACGGGCGCGGCCGCTGGCGTCACCGCTTCCGGCGGCGGTTCCGCGGCACGTGCCGACGCCGGCAGGGGCATCGGCTGCGGTCGCGGACGTGCGGGGGCCGCGCTGGCATTGCGCGCGGGCGTCGTCGTCCGCGGCCGGTTCAAGGCCGTCGTCCGGGTCCGGCTCGCGGACACGAGCGAACTCGACGGGTATTCGCGGCGCAGCCAGTCGAGCATCTTCAGGGCCTGGTCGCGATCCCGCGTCTGGCCCCCGCGTTCCCAGGCGAGCTGCAGCACGCCGGCGCCCTGATACAGCGCATTGTCCGAGTAGCCGCTGCGCGGATAGCGCCTGACGATCTGTTCGTACGCCACGGCGATCGAGCGCAACGATGCCACTGTCACATTGGCCTGTCGCCGCGCCGCGTGTTCGCGCGCGAGCGCCCGTTCGTACCGTACCTGGGCCGTCTGGGCCTGGGCAGGCGTCGCGACGAGCACGCCGGCCGACAGCACGACGGCGGCGACGATCGTGGTTCCGAGTGAGGCAAGCAGTCGCGTAGGCATGGTCATCTCACTTGTGCGTCGACTTCTTCGAAATAGCTCTGATCGACGAGAACCTCGCGCTTCCCGCCCGCGGCCGCCGAGACGACGCCGTCCATCTCCATCATGTCGATGAGGCGGGCGGCACGGCTGAAGCCGACGCGCAGGCGGCGCTGCAGGTAGGAAATCGAGGCCTGGCCCGTGGACACGACGATGCGTGCGGCCTCGTCGTACAACTCGTCCTTCTCGAACTCCAGCTTGTCCGGCCCGGCCTTTTCCTCGGCCGTGATCGTCGAGTCGTACACCGGTTTGCCCTGCTTGCGCAGGAAGCTGCAGAGCCGCGCCGTCTCCTGCTCGGAGATGTACGGCCCGTGGATGCGGACCGCGCGCGACGAAGCCGGCGGCATGTAAAGCATGTCGCCCTTGCCGAGCAGCTGTTCCGCGCCGTTGCCGTCGAGGATCGTTCGAGAGTCGATACGTGACGCCACCCGGAACGCGATGCGGGCCGGCAGGTTGGCCTTGATGACACCCGTGATGACGTCGACCGACGGCCGCTGCGTGGCGAGGATCAGGTGGATCCCGACGGCACGCGCCATCTGCGCCAGGCGGCAGATCGATTCCTCGACCTCCTTGCCGGCCACCATCATCAGGTCCGCCAGCTCGTCGATGATGACCACCACGAAGGGCAGGGTGGTCACCGGCTTGCCGTCCGGCCCCTTGGCCTCGGCGTCCTCGGTGAGCGCCGCGCGGACGTTGCGGTTGAACTGCTCGATGTTGCGCACGCCGTGCGCGGCGAGCAGCTTGTAGCGCTCTTCCATTTCCCGCACGGCCCAGCGCAGCGCATTGGCCGCCTGCTTCGGATCGACGACGACCGGCGTCAGCAGGTGGGGGATGTCCTCGTACATGCCCAGCTCGAGCCGCTTCGGGTCGATCATGATGAAGCGGACTTCGTCCGGCGTGGACCGGAACAGGACACTGCTGATCATCGCGTTCACGCTCACCGACTTGCCGGCGCCTGTCGATCCGGCAATCAGCAGGTGCGGCATCGTCGCCAGATCGCTGACGAACGGTTCGCCGTGGATCGTCTTGCCGAGCGTCAGTGTCAGCCGCGACGCCGACCGCGCGAAGACGTCGGACTCGAGCAACTCCCGCAGCGTGATGGCCTCGCGCCGCGCATTCGGGATCTGGATGCCGACGGTCGACTTGCCGGGAATGCGATCGATGAGCACGGACTCGGCCTGCATCGCGAGACACAGATCGTCGGCCAGGCCGGTGATCCGGCTGTACTTCACGCCCGCGTCGGGCTTGAACTCGTAGGTCGTGACCACGGGCCCCGGATGGATCTGGACGACGGATCCAGCTACGGAGAACTCGCGGCACTTTTCCTCGAGCAGCCGCGCGGCCTCCATCAGGTCGCGCTCGTCGATCTTCTGCTGTTCCTTCGGTGCGTCGAGCAGCGTCATGGGCGGCAGCTGATAGCCGCCCTGGCGACGCTCCACGGGACTGCGCGTTTCGGTCTCGCCAAGCGGCAGCGGCTGTGGAACCGGCGCGGGCTGCGGCCGACGGATCGCGGGCGGACGTGCGGCACGCGCGGCCGGCCTCTCGTCCTCGTCGTCGACCTCTTCGTCCGCGTCCTCGTCGTCGCGGGTCTTGAGGCGCGCGGCGCGCGCGGCCCGGACCTTCTCGGCCGCGTCAGCGGCCTTCGTCTCGATCTCCGGCGCCCGGTCGCGTCCGGCCTTCTTCACCTGCTTCTCGACGATCTGCTGGCGGGCCTTGTCGCGTCGGCGCTCCTCGCGCCAGTCCTTCCAGCGCGCCATCAGCCCACGCTCGAGACGCAGGCGCTGAGCGAGACCCGACGCGGCGCGTCCCAGCGAAACGTGGGTCGCCAGCAACACGGACAGCGCGATGAGCGTCAGCAGCAGGACCGTGGCGCCCGTGCGGTTGAGATAGGCCGAAAGCACCGTCGACGCAACCGTGCCCAGCAGGCCACCGGCCCCGGCCTCGCTGCCCGGGTCGATCGCGCCGAACGCCAGCGAGAGCAGACCGGCCACGCACGTCATGAACAGCGCCACGCCGGCGAGCTTGGTGTAGCCCGCGTCGATGTCCGTGCACCAGAAGTAATGCCAGGCCACGAACCCGACCGCCAGCGGCACGAGATAGGCCGTGTACCCGAAGAGCTGCAGCGAGGCCATGGCGAGGAACGCACCGAAGCGGCCCGCGAAGTTGGCGACCTCCGACGAAGCGACGTCGTTGAAGAACCAGACGGGATCGGCCGGATCGTAGGTGACGAGGGCTAGGATCCACAGCAGCGCGCCGGCGAACAGCGCCACGCCGGCGAATTCACTGACACGACGAGAGAGGGCTGCTTCGGCCACGGGATCTCCTCAAACCTCCATCACGACCGGCAGAATCAGCGGCCGGCGGCCCACGCGACGCCGGAACACCCGCTGGAGTTCCTGGCGCACGCGTTCCTTCAGCAGGCCCGGATCCGTGCGCTCTTCGGCCGGTGCGGCGGCCAGCGCCCGCGTCAGGACGCCCGGCAGGTCACGCAGCACGTCGTCGTGCTTCGGATCGACGGCCAGGCCACGCGTGATGATCTCGGGCATCGACTCGATCTCGCCCGACTGGCCGTCGATGACGACCACCGGCACGACCAGGCCGTCGCCGGCCAGGTGCCGCCTGTCGCGCAGCACCTCGTCGACGATTTCGCCAGACCGCGTCCCGTCGATCAGGACACGACCCGTGTGAACCCGGTCGGCAATCCGGCCGCCCTCGTCGTCGAACCGGATCACGTCGCCATCCTGGGCCATCAGCACCGTCGCCGCCGGCGCCACGAGCCGCGCCATGCGCGCATGACGGGCCTGTTGCCGGTACTCCCCGTGTATCGGGACGAAAAAGCGCGGCTGCACCAGCGAAAGTACCAGTTTCAACTCTTCGCCGCTGCCATGACCCGAAACATGGACGCGTTTCTGGTCATCCGACACAATATGGGCCCCCCGGCGCGCGAGGTGGTTCATCACGCGGCCCACGGCTTTCTCGTTCCCCGGGATGACGCGGGCCGAGAAGACGACCGTGTCATCGGACTCGATGTGGATGTGGCGGTGGTCGTCGATGGCCATGCGGGGCAGCGCCGCCATCGGCTCGCCCTGCGACCCCGTGCAGAGGCACAGGACGTCCTCCGGCGCATGGTCGCGGACGTCGCTGTCGCGGATCTGGAGCCCGGCGGGGATCCGCAGGTACCCGAGCCGCTCGGCCGTCTGCGACATGTGCTGCATGCCGCGGCCGACGAACGCTACCCGCCGCTCGAACTGCTCGGCCAGGTCGACGAGGACCTGCAGCCGGTACACACTCGACGAGAACGCGGCGACGATGATCCGCCCCGGCGCGTTGCTGAAGACTTCCTCGAAGCCGTCGATGACCGTCCGCTCGGATCCAGTGAAGCCCTCGCGGTCGGCGTTCGTACTGTCCGAGAGCAGCGCGAGCACGCCCTGCGCGCCGAGTTCGGCGAGCCGGTGCATGTCGAAGGGCTGGCCGTCGAGCGGCGTCTGGTCGATCTTGAAGTCGCCCGTGTGCACGATGACGCCGGCCGGCGTGTGGATGGCCAGCGCCACGCAGTCGGGCATGCTGTGCGTCACGCGCAGGAATTCGACGCGCAGCGGGCCGACCTCGACGATCTGCCTCGGCTGGATGGTGTGCAGCCGATCGCCGGGATCCAGCCCGTGCTCCTCGAGCTTCGGGCGGACGAGCGCCAGCGTGAACGGCGTGCCGTAAATCGGCCCCTGGAACCGCGTGAAGATGTGCGGCACCGCCCCGATGTGATCCTCGTGACCGTGCGTGAGCACGAGCGCGCGCACGTCGTACCGCTCGAGCGCCGAGATGTCGGGAATGACCAGGTCGACCCCGAACAACTCGGGCTCGGGGAACATCACGCCGGCGTCGACGAGCAGCGCGGTCTCGCCGCAGGCGACGAGCAGCATGTTCATGCCGAACTCGCCGAGCCCGCCAAGCGGAATGATGTCGACGGCCGGCGACGGCCCTGTCGGATGCTCACGATCGAACAAACGGAACACTCCACGAATCCGGACGACTCCCGTACGGGCCGCGAATCCGCGGCCGCCGGTCGACCCACGACGCGGGCGCGTCGTCGGACAGGATGATTCGTCCGGCCTGGTGGATCGCTGGGAGAGACCCGGGACAGGCAGGAAACGACGAGGACTATAACATGCGGGGCGTACGCACGTCGTGGAACAGGTCGGCCAGTCGCGCCATTTCGGCCGGTTCGAGCGTTTCCGGCCGCCGGCGGCCATCAATCCCGGCCAGGGCCAGCACGGCCGGGGCCGTCGGGTCGAACCCCTTGAGCGCGTTGGTCAGCGTCTTCCGGCGCTGCCCGAACATCGCCTTCACCATCCGTTCGAACAGTGCCTCGTCGACCACGCGCACGGCCGGCGGACCGAACGCGAGGTGGATGACCGACGACCGCACCTTCGGCGCGGGCTTGAAGGCCGTGGACGGCAGATCGAGCCGCCGGGTGATCCGCGCGTGCTGGCCGAGCAGCACCGTCAGCACGCCGTAGTCCTTCGTGCCGGGCCTGGCCACGAGCCTGTCGGCCATTTCTCGCTGCACCATCACCGTGGCGTCGGCGAACGCCCCCTCACGTCTGTGCCAGTCGATCAGGCGGACCAGGATGGGCGACGCGATGTAGTACGGCAGGTTGCCGACGATGCGGAACCGCCGTGCGGGTCTGTCGGCTGCCGCGGCATCGGGCGGCCGCTGCGGTTCGAGGCCGGTGAGCACCGGAAACACGTCCGCGGTCAGCACGTCACCCGTCATCACGGTGACGTTGCGCGGGACGGAGCCGGCGAGGGCCGCCACGAGATCGCGATCGACCTCCACGGCCAGAATCGGCGCGCCGGTGGCGGCCAGCGGCAGCGTCAGGGCGCCAGTGCCCGGACCGATCTCGAGGAACACGTCGCCGGGCTCCGGCGCGATGGCCTCCACGACCTTGCGCGCCCACGGTGGCAGCAGGAAGTGCTGGCCGAAGCGCTTGCGGGGCCGCGGTTTCGACGCCGCGGCCCGGGGGACGCGCGGCCGGCGCGTGGCAGGTGCCCGGTGAGGTGGGCGCGACGACGTCATTCGGTGGCTGTTCCAGTGTGCTGCTGCATGGTCAGGAGGACGATCTCACCCGGCACGCCGGGCACCGCAATATGCCACAGGTTCTCGTCGTCGCCGTCAAACGCGAGCGACGCCAGGATCGTCCCCGTGGTCGGCGCGATGAACGCCCCGCGCAGCGGCGCCGTCGATCGCAGGTGAATCATGGGCGCTTCGCCCGTCGGATGGATCACGAGCAGGAACCGATCATCGTCGCCGAACGTCGTCGCCCGGAGATCGTGCCACGCGCGGACGAGGGTCACGGCCCCGGCCGGACGTGCGACGAGCGCCGGCCAGTCCGTGTCGAGATACACGCGACGCACGTGTGCCTCGGCCGCTGCGGGCCAGGCCGCGTCATCGTCGTGAATCACCGCGACGTCGCGTCCCGGGGCCACGACGAAGTCATACGTACCGCCGCGACGGTTCGCGTAGCACAGCGTACCTGTCACCTGGCACTGCGGCGGGAGCGGCGCGGGCAGGCACGGGATGGGCCACACGGGCTCGCCGGCTCCGCGGGACGCGAGGAGAATCTTCGCGCAGCCTGCCGACGTCATCGGCACCCTGGTGCCCTCGACGTGCGCCAGGGTTTCGGCAAAGACCTCGGGCAGCGGATTGTTCCACGCCGCGTGCTGCGTCCAGAGCCACGAAGCGAGCCGCGTCGGCTCACGCGCGTTCTGCGGCACGCCGGGGTGAAAGGCGATGAGACTGCCGAACGCCGAGACGACAGCGGCGACGGCGAGCACGCGCTGGCCGAGACGACCCGACACCTGTCGCCACGGCATCCAGACCGCCAGCGACAGCGGAATGAACCACAACGCGTAGCGCGTCAGGCTCGGGGTGCCGCCGTGGTGCGGATTGCTCGTCTGTGCGAAGGCGTAGAGGAACACGGCCGCCGACGCGACGGCCACGGCGCTCGTGGCGCTGGTGAGTGTGCGCGGGTGGCGGACAGCCAGCCAGACGGCCGCAGTGGCCGTCGCAATCAGGAAGATCGGGAAGTTGCCGATCAGGCCGATCGAGGGATCGAAGACGCTGGCCGCCAGTTCGGTCCCTGTCGGAAACCCGGGCCGGGTGGCGTAGAGCAGCAGCGACGGCGTGCCGTGCCGCACGTAGGTGTAGATCGGTTGCAGTACGGCCAGTCCGCCACCGACGACGGCCGCGGCGAGCAGGCGTCGATCGGTGAAGAACGCCCATCCGCGTTCGACAAGTACGGCCACGCCGACGAGTAATGCCACAATCGTGAGCGGTGGATTCTGTGTGGCGGCTGCGCCGGAGGCGACGAGCGCCCACCACGGGCGCTCGCGCAGCGAGACGATGGCGATCGCGAGCAGCGCGACGGTGAACACCTCCGTGTGCGCCTTGTCGAGCCACCAGACGAGCGGACTGGCAACGAGCAGCGTGGTCGCCGCCGCGCCCGCGCGTGGCAGCACCAGGTGCAATGCCAGGCCGACGAGCAGCAGATTGAGCGCGGTGAAACCGTTCAGCGGCGAGATGCCGATGACGTCCGCCATCCACACGAACGGCGTGGCCAGCAGCGCGTAGAACCAGAAGTGCAGGAAGTCGCGCCGACGATCGGCCCCGGCCACGGAGGTCTGCTCGATGCTCCATGCGGCCAGCGCCGGATCGATTGTCCCGACGCGCCGCTCGATGGCCCCGATCGCCTGCCGGCCCAGCGAGGGCCGATTGAGACTGGCGAAGTTCAGCGCCTGTGCCAGGTACTCGGCACCGTCGCCGACCAGTCGCGGCGCCGATCCCGCGATCAGGCACAGGGCCAGCGCGAGCGCTGCGATCAGGCGCGTGCGGTGTTCAGGCACGGCGGTCACTGTTCCGCATCGGGCTCGTCGTGTCCGTGCCAGTACTGGTCTTCGATGGCCTCGATTTCTTCCTCGGACAGGCCGAAATAGTGACCGATTTCGTGAATCAGGGTCTCGCCGATGGCCACGACCACATCGTCGTCATCGTCGCTCGCGTCCTCGATCGGCCCCTGGAACAGCGTCACCTTGTCGGGCAGGGCATTGCCGTGCGCCCACTCACGCTCGGTGAGCGGCGTCCCTTCGTACAGCCCGAGCAGCGTGTCGGGCGGTTCGATGTCCACCGACACGAGTTGCGCGTCCGACGGCTCGTCTTCGACGACGATCGCGATGTTCACGAGCGCGTCCCGGAACGCCTCGGGAATGGAGTCGAGGGCCTCGTCGACCAGGCGCAGGAACGCTGCGCGGGTCACGATCGTCCCGTGCGGCGCGTCCGGGGCGCCGCAGGTGAGAGCGCCGCGTAATAGGCGCAGTCCGGCCGCAACTGACAGCGGTCGCACAGCGGCTTCGGCTTGCAGATGCGGCGGCCGTGCAGGATGAGCGTGTCGGACGCCCGCGTCCAGCGTTCGGCGGGCAGCAGCGCACAGAGCGCCGCCTCGGCACGCACGGCATCGTCGGTGTGCACCAGGCCGATCCGGTTGGCCACGCGGAGTACGTGACGATCGACGGGCAGACCGGGAATGCCAAGCGCGTGGCCCAGGACCACGTTGGCGGTCTTGCGCCCCACGCCCGGCAGCGCGACGAGCGCCTCCATCGACGCCGGCACCTCGCCGTCGTGCTCGGCGACGAGCGCGCGAGCCATGCCCGACAGCGCGCGCGCCTTCATCCGGAAGAAGCCCGTGGGCTGGACGAGCGGCTCGAGGTCGGCGGAGTCGGCGGCCGCCAGCGCGCGGGCATCGGGGTAGGCGGCAAACAGTGCCGGCGTGACGCTGTTGACACGCGCGTCGGTGCACTGCGCCGACAGGATCGTGGCCGCCAGCAGTTCGAACGGCGTTCGGTAGACGAGTTCCGTGTCGGCATCCGGGTGCATGGCGTCGAGCCGATCGAAGATCGAGGTCACGAGCGCCGGGGGCAGGCCGGCCGACGTCTGGGGCAGCGGCTTCGGCGACCGGCCCGATGCCTGGTTCGGCACTGACGTACGGCGACGCGGACTCATGGAGACGCCTCGACTCAGTGCAGCGGTCCCTTCGACCAGGCGGCCGGCGGTTCGGCGGCCGCGGCCGCTTCCTGTACCGCACGAACCTGCTCCTGGAGCGCGGCAATCAGGCCGGGAATGACGCCGAAGGGCAGCGCAATGCGCGCGATGACCGGCGCCTTGATCGTGTGCGAGGTCTCGGCCGACTGGACATCGCGGTCCGAGAGCGGCCGCACGTCACAGAAGGTGAGGGTCATATCGAACGGCGTGTGCGCCACCGCGCAGAAGTTCGCGTAGTCGCGGCGCGCAGCCGTGCCGTCGGCTGGTTCGTCCGGCAGGATCGTGAAGTTGATCGGTTTGGTGCTCATGCGGTCTCCGCGGCCCTCAGTACTTGCGCATCATCCCGACGACGACGCCCTGCACCTGGACCGCGGAGGGATCGTAGAACATCGGCTGCATGGTCGGGTTGGCCGGCTGGAGCCGGACGCGGCCGTTTTCGCGATAGAACTTCTTCAGCGTGACGTCCTGTCCGCCTACGAGGGCGATGACCATCTCGCCGTTGTCGGCCGTGCGCCGGTCCTCCACGACCACGAAATCGCCGTCGCGGATCTGTTCGTCGATCATCGAATCGCCCTTCACGCGCAGGACGTAGCTGTCGCGCTTGCCGGCGAAATCCTCCGGCACGGCAATCGTGTCGTTCGACGGGACCGCCTCGATGGGGACGCCGGCGGCGACGTAGCCGAGCAGCGGCAGTTCGAGCGCACGCTGTGCCGTGGGCGCGGCCAGCAGTTCCACCGACCGGCTGCGATTCCACGAACGCCTGATGAACCCCTTGTCGACGAGGTTCGTGAGGTGCTTGTGGACGGTCGCGAGCGACGAGAGGTTGAAGCGCTTGCCGATTTCCTCGAGGCTCGGCGCGTAGCCGTGCCGCTGAATGAAGTCCTGCAGGTAGTCGAGGATCTCGCGTTGGCGTTTCGTGAGCGGTTGCACCAGAGCCCCTCCAGATGGCTCCGGACTATATGCAAAGAAAAAGCGAAAATCAAGGGGCGAGGGAATTAGGCCTTTCGCAGACCCACGATGACTAGCCCTTTACAAGCCGGAGTCGAGATCGGCCAGTCGGCGGGGTGCCCGCAGCCCTTTGAACCGGGCGGTCCGGCCCCGACCTGCGACCTTGTGCGGGCTGTAGCGGAGCATCTTGGCTCCCCGCTGGTTCCTGGCGCGGCGTCGTTTGTGGTGCATGGCGAGTCGAGTCTAGCAGCATCAGTTCAATCGGCGGCATCCACATGCCCGGACGTGGGTGCAGGGGCCGTGCCGGGTCGCTGGCGGGGCCTCAGACGGTCTGACAGTCCCTCCGGGCAGGGGCAACGGGTAGCCCGTGCCCATCGTACATACGGGCATGGGTAGCACCGTGCCAGCCGTGCAGGAGTGTGCAGAAGGTAAACCTTCACCCACCATCGGCCGAAACTCTGAGCCGATGCCCCTCCAGAACACCCTGTTCTACGGCGACAACCTGACGATCATGAGGGAGAAGATCCCGAGCAAGAGCGTCGACCTGATCTACCTCGATCCGCCGTTCAAGTCGGACCAGAACTACAACCTGATCTACAAGACTGTTGACGCTCACCGAAAACTGACCATCTCTGCTCGGTGAAAATTGACCAGGGCACGACGCCGGCGGGTCAGTCCGCCGGCGGTGATTCTACTCCGGTCATTCGGGATCGGTGGCGTCCTCCTGTGCTTTGCGTCGGGCCTGCTCACGCGATTTGATGCGGGCTTTGGCCGTGTGGCTGCTGTGCCGGAAGCGATAGGACTCGTTGCCCGTCTCCACGATATGGCAGTGATGCGTGAGCCGGTCGAGCAGTGCCGTGGTCATTTTCGGATCCCCGAAGACGCTCGCCCATTCGGCAAAGACCAGGTTCGTGGTGATGATCACGCTGGTGTGCTCGTACAGCTTCGACAACAGGTGAAAA